>CAWIGI010000013.1:0-337623 GCA_963835685.1 Miltoncostaeaceae bacterium | reverse complement strand
ATCCAGAACCCGTGCGGCGTGTGGGTCACGATCTTCAGCCCGGCGAAGAAGGCCGCGTTGAAGACCGTCGTCGCCACCTGGCTGACCCCGCCGCCCACCGCGTCCTCCAGCACCCCGCCCTCGCCGATCTGGGGCGCCGAGACGAAGCCCCGGTCGCGCGTGCGCTCCCCCAGGGCGCTGTTGAGGGAGAAGGTCGCTCCGGCGGGGATGATCTGCCCGTCGAGGATCGCCGCCGCCCGGCTGATGTTCGTGACGCGCGGCTCGCAGCAGGCGTGCGGGGTCGTGAACTGGCCGACCAGCTCGCGGATGCGCATCCGCTGGGCGTCGGCGGTGCTGCGCTCGGGGGCGATCGGCGCCAGCGCGACCCTCACGGCGCTCGCGGCCGGGCGGCGCTCGATGCGCCGCGCGATCGCCTCGGCGTCCAGGCGGCGGCCCTCGCGCGACGGCACGACGGCCACCCGCGTCCCGGAGATCGCGAACGTCGCCGACGAGGCCGGCCGCACGATCCCCGCGAACGCCGGCCCGACGGCCGCCGCGATCGCGTTGCGGTCGAGGCTCACGCCGATGGCGCCGTTCGCGGGGGCAAAGCGCAGGGCGTCCAGGAGCTGCCCGCGCGTGATCGACGCCTCGCGCCCGGCGCCGCGCACCGCCACCGGGGCGTCCGCCAGCGCCGACGCCCGCGCGTAGGCGAGCCGGGCCGCCGCGTCGCTCACCGCCGGGGGCAGACCGTCACCGGGACCTCGACCCGGCGGGGCAGCCGCGCCAGGCGCCGCCGCAGCTCGGCCCGGTCGACCGCGCGCCCGTTCGCCGACGCGGCGATCTCGAGGTTGCTTGAACGAACAACGACCCTGGCGGGGACGGCGGGGCGGTCGAGCTGGGCGGCGAGGGCGGCGACCCGGGCGTCGAGGGCCGCCGGATCGGGCCGGTAGCGCAGGGGGAGGTCGCGGGTGCGCTCGCGCACGCCGATCTCGCTGAGGAAGCGGTCGGCCACGGAGGGCTGCCGCATCGCGGCCTGCACGGCCAGCTTCGCGCGGGGGGTGGGCGCGAGCTCGGCGACGGGGACCCGCACCGGGAAGCCGGGCTCGCCGGCCAGGGTGACCTCGACCTCGCGCGCCGGCGGATCGGCGCGCGCGGCGACGGCCCGCTCGGCCTGGGCGGCGGTGAGCCCGCCGACGGGGATGCCCGCGATCGACACGCCGGCGGGCACGCGGTCGTCGTCCGGGGCCAGCACCCGCGCTCGCCAGCACCGCGAGCACGACGACGACCACCAGCGCGGCGGCGCTCGCGGCGATCAGGGCGTCGGGCCGTCGCGGACGCGGGAAGGGCACGAGGCCCCAGTGTGCCAGCGGACCCGGCGGGTCAGCCGACCTGCAGGTCGCCCCCGGCCGGCTCGATGCGGGCGGCCCGCAGCTCCCAGCGGGCCGCCGTCGGCCCGAGCGGCTCGCGCGCCACCGCGACGGTGCGCAGGCGGCCGGGGACGAGCGCCGCGCCCTCGGCGACCCGCTCGACGCCCGCGTCGCGCAGCAGCGGCAGGGTCGCGCGCTCGCCGTCGCGGAAGAGCAGCCGCTCGGGCCCGTCGCCCTCCCAGGCGCCCGGCGGGCCGCCCGCCACGAGGTAGCCGTCGCCGACGCGGTCGCGGGAGGCGCTCGCCATCCTGCAGGCGCCGGCCACCGAGCGGCGGCGCTCCTCCTCGCCCGACCACCACGCGCAGCAGGCGACGGCGCGCTGGCGCCCGGCCATCCGCCCGCGCACGCCGATGTCGACCACCGCCAGGCCGTCGGGCCAGCCGCGCAGGCGGGCCGCGTCCTCCGGGATCACCACCGTCATGAGGCCGACGTGGCCGCGCAGCCCGCGGACGAGGGCGTCCCGCAGGTCGACCCGCGCGAGCGCCAGCGGGTCGCCGCGCTGGGCCAGGTCGTCGGCGGCCTCGGCGAGGGCCGCGGCGAGCGCCGCGTCGCTCTCGCCCGTCACGCCCCGGCTAGCGGCGGACGGCGGCGCCCGCGGGCAGCAGGGCCCGCACCCGCTCGAGTCCCCGGCCCGCCAGCTCCCAGGCGGCCAGGCGGAGATGCTCGCGCGCCACCGCGGCCTCCAGCTCGCGGCACGTCCGCGCCGCCGCCACCAGCCCCTGGGCCCGGTCGTAGCGCGCGATGGCGCGGGCGGTGCGGCGCGAGGTGTCGTCCTGGGCGAGGGCGGCGCAGGCCTCGTCGGCGAGGGCGTCGAGCACCCGCTCGGCCCGGGCCCGCGAGCGGCGCCGGGCGCCCCGCACCGCCAGGGCCACAGCTGCGGCGCCCGCCAGCGCGAGGGCGGCCCAGGCGACGGTCCAGGCGATCAGCAGCTCCACCATGCCGGGAAGCCTATCGCCCTAGGCGCACGGCCCGGCGTCGACCGGGCGCAGCGGCGAGTCCAGGCCGCGGCGGATCGAGGCCGGCGGGACGGCGGCGCCGGCGTCTCCGTCCCGGGATCCGCCGAAGATCATCGCGACGACCTCGCCGTCGCGGTCCACGACGGGCCCGCCGCTCGAGCCCGGGCCCAGGCTCCCGCGGGTGACCACGACGCTGCGCGCCGCGGCGCCCTCGCCGAAGGCGTCCGGGGCGAACACGGTCCGCGGCGGCGCGGCGGTCGCCGCCAGGGCCGCCAGCGCCCCGCCCTCGGGGTAGCCCATCAGCACGACCGACTCGGGGGCGCCGGGCGCGTCGCCCAGGGGCAGCGGGCGCAGGCCGAGGCCGGGCGCGCGCAGCAGGGCGACGTCGTCGTCGGCGTCGACGTAGACGGGCTGGGCGGGGAGCGACGGCCCGCCGGGCGGGATCAGGCGGGTGTCGTCCTGGCCCGCGATGACGTGGGCGTTGGTCGCGACGAGGCCGTCGCGGACAACCCATCCCGACCCCTGCTTCGCCAGCCCGCACGCGCGGCCGCGCACCTGCACCACCGACCCGCGCGCCCGCAGCGCCTGGGGGTCGCGCAGCACCGACTCGTCCGGCGGCGGCAGGACGGCCGCGGGCAGCGGGAGCAGCGGGAAGGGGTCGATCCGCGCCAGGGCGCCCAGCAGCTCGTCGGGCGGGACGGTGCGCAGGGCGGCGGAGAGGATGCTCGAGCGCTGGACCTCCTCGCGGATGGCGGTCGCGCGGTCGCCCGGCTGGTAGAGGGCCACCGCCCCCGCGAGCCAGGCCAGCGCGATGCCGATCGCCGCGCCCACCAGCAGCCCGCCGCCCCGGTCAACCCGCCGCAGCGGCTCGCGGCCCATCCGGCGGCGCAGGGGCGCGGCGAGCCGCAGGAGCAGCGCCTGGGCCAGCAAGGCGCCCGCGATCGCCGCCGCGAGCGCCACGAGCGGGAGCCACTCCGACGCGCGCCCGTCGGGGAGCAGCAGCGGGGCCAGGCGCGAGCCGGCGACCGCGCCGACGGCCAGCCCCGCCAGCGACAGCAGCTGCTCGGTCATCCCGCGCGCGGCCCCGAGCAGCGCCCAGAGCACGACCCAGGCGACCAGGATGACGTCGACGAGGGTCACGTGAGGGGCGGCCGGCCCAGGCGGCGCCTATCCTGGCTCGCATGGCGGATCGGGAGCCGCTCGGCGTGATGATCTGGAGCGACTTCGTCTGCCCGTTCTGCAACGTCGCGCGCGAGCGGGCGGAGTTCCTGCGGCGCGAGGCCGGCGCGCGGATCGAGTGGCTGCCCTACGACCTGCACCCGGAGTACCCGCCCGAGGGCATCCCGCGGGCCGAGCTGCTGCGCCGCTACGGCGATCACTTCACCGACGCCGTGAGGCGGATGAACGAGGAGGCCGGGCTCGCCTACAACCCGCACCCGGAGCGCGTGCCCAACACGCGCCGGGCGCTGGAGCTGGGCGAGTGGGCGCGGGCCCGCGGCGCCTACGACCGGGTGCACGAGCGCATCATGGACGCCTACTGGGCCGAGGGGCGCGACATCACGGGCTGGGACGTGCTGGCGCCGCTGGTCGCCGAGGCCGGGCTGGACGCCGACGAGGCCCGCGCCGAGGTCGACGCCGGGGCCTTCCGGGCGCCGGTGGACGGCTCCACCCAGACCGCCCAGGGGCTCGGGATCGCCGCCGTACCGGCCTTCGTGCTCGACGGCCGCCTGCTGGTGAGCGGGGCCCAGCCGCACGAGGTCTTCCGCACGGCCCTCGAGCGGGTCAGGGAGATGCGGGAGGCCCCGGAGGAGGGCTGACCGGCACCTCGACGGCGCGGGCGATGGCGCGCACGCGCTCCTCGGTCCAGCGGGGGTGGTCGATCGCCCGGACGACGCGGGCCGGCGTGGCGCCCCTCAGGAGGGCCCGGCGCACCTCGGCCTCCGCGCGCGGGTCGTCGTCCTCGTGGGCCGCGTGCCAGGCCGCGCGCAGCCCGGCCTCGGTGCCGGGGCCCGTCGCGGCGTCAACGCGCCGCTGGACGCGGCCGTCCTCGATCGCGGCCACCACCGTCCCCGCCAAGGCCGCCACGACGAGCGGGATCACCACGGCCGGGCGCCAGTCGGACAGCAGGACCGCCACCGGGATCCCGACCGCGAGCCCGGCGACCAGCGCCACGGGCAGGACGACCTTCAGGCGCCGGGTGAGGGCGCGTCCGCCGGTGGGGTCGTCCGAGGGTGCGAGGGGGGGTCTCATCGCCTCCGTTGCCGGGTCCCAGCATGGCAGCCGCCGTGCCGTGCGTGACCCACGGCGGTTGCGGGAAGGGTTCTCCCCGTACCCGGATGGAGGGATCGCCATGCCCCTGCAACCGCAGGACCTGCGCGGCGCCTACGTGCGCGACCGCGACGGCGCGCCCGTGGGCACCGTCGAGGACCTCTACGTCAACCGGCCCACCGGGCAGATCCGCTACCTGGGGGTGGCCGCGGACGCCCTCGGCGTCCACGTGCTCGTCCCCCTCGATGAGGTGACCGTCGCCGAGGACGATCTCGGCCGGGCGGTGCGCGTGCCCTACACGCGGCTCCACCTGATGGAGGCGCCGCCGCTGGCGCCCGGCACCGAGCCGACCGTGGCCCTCGAGGGCGAGATCCACAGCCACTTCGAGCGGACCCCCTACTGGGACGTGGTGCGGGCCCGCCAGGCAACGCCGGCGCCGACGCCCGAGATCGCCGCCGCGGACGCCGCGGACGCCGAGGCGGGCGCGCCCGACGTGGCGGTGCACGAGGCCCGTCGCACCGAGCTCGCCGCACGCCAGACCGAGCCCGCGCCGACGACGCGGATCGCCGACGCCGAGGTGGAGGCCGCGCTCGCCCGCGGCGACGACCCCGACGAGGTGAGGGTCAAGCGCTGGGGCACCTAACGCGCGCTCTCGGCACAGGTCGGCTGTGAATGGCGTCCGGCGCCGGGGTCAGGATGGGGCGTGGACGGAATCCGACCAGTGCCTGCGGAGGTGCCCACATGCCCGCCGACCTGAACCGCGTCACCCTGGTGGGGCGCCTCACCCGCGACCCCGAGCTGCGCCACACCCAGGGGGGCGACCCGGTCTGCTCGATCCGGCTGGCGGTCTCCAGCCGGCTCGCGCGACGAGAGCGGCAACTGGGGCGACCGCTCCAACTACTTCGACGTCACGGTCTTCGGCCGCCAGGCCGAGACCGCCTCCACCTACCTGGCAAAGGGCCGGCGCATCGGCGTCAACGGGCGCCTGTCCTGGCGCGAGTGGCAGGCCCAGGACGGCTCAAAGCGCCAGAACGTCGAGGTGATCGCCAACGACGTCTTCTTCCTCGACAGCCGCGGCGAGGGCGGCGGCGAGGGCGGCGGATG
Organism: Miltoncostaeaceae bacterium; assembly: GCA_963835685.1. Classification (GTDB taxonomy): domain Bacteria; phylum Actinomycetota; class Thermoleophilia; order Miltoncostaeales; family Miltoncostaeaceae; genus DATAGF01. The sequence goes on along the minus strand of CAWIGI010000013.1, from coordinate 331,889 downwards.
GAGCCGCGAGGGCTCCGAGGCCGCCCCGGCCCCGGCCGCCGGCCCCGGCGCCGGTCGGCGCGGCGGCCGGCAACGGCGGGGGCGACGCGTCCGGCGACGACCCGGAGGTGCCGTTCTAGGCACCACAGGCTCGTCGACATGAGCGCCTCGCTGCGCCTGGTCCGCACTCGGAACACCCATGAAGGTCCGAGACGTCCTTCGGCTATTGTCCGAGGATGGGTGGGAGCAGGTCGCTCAGGTCGGCAGCCACCGCCAGTTCAAGCATCCCCGCAAGCGCGGGCGGGTGACCGTCGCCGGCCCCCGGAACGACGAGCTTCCTCCCAAGACATTGGCAAGCATCCTGCGGCAGGCGGGTCTCAGGGATCGGCGATGAGAGTCCTTGTCGTCATCGAGCAGCGCAGAGAGCAATTACTCGGCCTACGCGCCCGACGTGCCCGGTTGCGTCGCGACAGGCGCGACGCGCGAGGAGACGCTCGAGAGGATGCGCGAGGCGCTGCACATGCACTTTCGAGGCTTGCGGGAGGACGGCGAGTCGTTGCCGGACACGCTGGCGAGCGCCGAGATCCTCGAGGTCTCAGCGGCGTAGACCGCGGCGGCCTCGGGCTCGGATCAGCGTCGAAGCTGCTCGAGGACCGCCCGCACGTCCTCTGCGGTGACCGGCCGCGAGTCGTCCGCCTCGACCTCGGCCGCGAGAAAGCCGTCGCGGACGACGAGTGCCATCGGCCCCTCGTGACGCTCGATCTCCCCGGCCCCCTCGCGCACCGAGTCCTCCTCGTCGTCTCCAGCGATCGCCGTCACCGGCGCGACCGTAGCACCACTCAACCGCCGGGGGCGGGCGGCGTCCTCCAGGTGCGGCGGACGATCCGGGCCCGCTGGGCGAGGGGGTTCCAGCGGGTGGCGTAGGCGCTCGTGTCGCCGAGGGCCGTCGTCCAGAGGATCTCGCTCGGGCCGCGCAGGGTCGCCAGCGTCCGGGCCGGGCCGCGACTGATCCCGCGCACGCGCAGGTACGAGATGTCGCCGCGCTGCTCCACCCAGAGCACCCGTCCCAGGGCGAGGGAGGGGTTCACGACGAGGCCCCGCCGGCTGGAGGCGATGACCTTCGAGCGCCGCGGCCCGGCCGCGACGGGGCGCAGCCGCACCTGCGACCGGCGGGCCGTGGAGAGGTGCCAGGCGATCAGGCCGTCGCGCAGCGCCGGGCGGCCCAGGTCGGCGTTGGGGCGCGCCCCGGTGATCGGGCGCCGCTCGCCGGTGGAGAGGTCGGCGAGCTCGATGTGCTCGGCGCCGTTCGGGCTCTGGACGCGGTAGGCCAGCAGCGGCCAGTCGAGCGCCGGGGCGTCGTGGGGGCCGTCGATGCGGCCGATCTCCTCGCCCGTCGTCCAGCGCACGACGCGGATCCCCAGGGCGTCGGCGTAGGCCAGCAGGTCGGCGTCCAGCGAGGGGGAGCGGCCGCCGGCGAAGCCCACGGGCGCGCCTCCCGGGGGGCGGACCTGCACGCTGGGGCCGGCGAGGGGGTCGAGCCGCCCCTCGGCGACGACCTCGCCCCAGGCGGCCGGGTCGTACCCGCCGCGCGGGCCGGCGGGCGGCGCCTGGCCGAGCGCGGGCGAGGCGCCGACCAGGACGGCGACCGCCACGAGCGCGGCGGCGTTCACCGGCCGCACCAGCCGCGAGCGCGCGGCCAGCCGCCCCACCGCCCCGGCGGGGTCGGCGCCGCGCATGGTGGGCAGGGCGACCATCAGGGCGCGCCCCAGGCCGAACGGGACCAGGCACGCGGCCGAGACCAGCGGGTCGCCGAGCGCGAGGGCGCCCGCGCAGGCGACGAGGAAGGTCGTCACGGGCAGGCGCGTCAGCAGGCCGAGCCCGAGGCCGGCGCCGTAGGCCAGCGCCCAGACGGGCAGCGGCCACTCGCGCCGCCACCGCTCGGGCACCTGGCCCCGCCCGCCCGGCACCGGCCCGGGCAGGAGGCCGATCTCGCGCGCGGCGGCGACGAGGGCGAGGGCGGCCACGACGGCGAGCGCGACGGTGCGGTCGAGCGCGGAGCCGAGCAGGCCCAGGAGCGCGCCGAGCGCGGCCGAGGCGAGCAGGGCCCCGAGCGCGAAGAGGGCGAGGGCGATGCGATAGCGGCGGCGGCTCCCGCACCCGGCGGGAGTGATGGTCTCCACCATCGAGAAGCCTCAGGGCGACCAGGCGCCCGAGACGCCGGCGATCAGCGCGGCGGCGGCGATGCCGATCTCGGCTAGCACGGGACGCCGGTGTCGTAGTACATGACGCAGAAGACGCGCCGGCCCGGCCGGCAGTAGCCGCGCAGCGCCGCGTCGCCGTTGATCCGCGTGCGGGTGGTGGTGCAGCAGTCGGTGAGCTTGCGGATCTGGTCGTCGCAGCAGCGGTACCAGGCGCCCTGGGTCACGACGTCGATCTCGAAGCGCTGCCGCACCTGGTCCTCGCAGAGGCGGGTCCGCGGGGCGCGCGCCAGCGGGCTCCCGTCGGGCGCGAGCAGGAGGGCCCCGGCGCGGTCCACCGGCCGGCCGAGGGCGTTGACCAGGCGGCCGAGGTTGTCGATCGGCCGCCCGTCGGCGGGCCGCACGGGGTACCCGCGGGCGTCCACCCGGGGCAGCTCGTACGGGCCGGGGCACGACCCGGTGGTGAAGTAGTGGCCGCAGAACCCGTACCAGCCGCCGCGGATGCGCTCGGTGCCCGGGGTGCGCGCGGCCTGCGACCTCGGCCGCCCGCAGGCCCAGCGCCGCGAGCACGCCGGACGCGACGCCGGCCAGGAACGAGCGCCGCGTGGTGCCGGTCGCGAGCCGCCGCGACAGGGACCGCGCCCCGCGCTCGAGCGGCGGGTCAGGCCGCGGCACGGGCGCGCTCGCGGCCGGTCGCGATGAGCTCCTCGATCTGCTCCAGCGTGTTGACGAGCCCCTTCGCCGCGACGACGCCGTCCTCGAGGTAGACGACGTAGGGCGTGCCGGGCACGCGGTAGCGGCGGAAGACGTCCGGCTGCTGGTCCTCGGCGGCGGCGTGGACGCGGAGCCCGTCGCGCTCGAGCGCCCGCACGGCCGGCTCGATCTCGGCGCACAGCCGGCAGCCGGGCGAGCGGAAGGCCACGAGCTCGGGCCCGCTGCGCGCGAGGCCCGCGAGGGCCGGGGCGGTGGCGCCGAGGGGCGGCCCCTCGTCGGCGAGCTCGAGCGCGGCGGCGGGCCCGAGCCGGGCCTCGAGCACGCCCACCTGGCGGTAGAGCGCCAGCACGAGCACGACGAGGGCCGCGACGGCGACCGCGAGGACGGCCAGCGCCGCGACGACGAGGGCGTCCCCCGACGGGGCGGGGACGTCGGCGGCGACCCCCGAGGCGACGACGCCGCCCAGCGCCGCCAGCCCGAGCGCCCGCGCGGCCAGCAGCCCGATCGGCCGCTCGCGCGCGGAGCCGAAGCAGCCGCAGGGCGCCCGCCGGGCCCCGCGCAGGCGCAGCCGCACCAGCGAGGCGGCGAAGACGAGCCCCAGCGCCCACGCCGCGAGCGCCGCCGCGCGCGCCGTCGGGCCGACCAGCACGAGGACCCCGAGCGCCGCCTCGATGCCGGCGACGCCCCACGCGACCGGCCGGCGGAGCCGCTCGGGGACGCCGTGCCCGGCCACGGCCGCGACGAACCGCGGCATGTCGCGCAGCTTGGCGGCCGCCGCCCACAGCAGCACGACCGCCAGCACGATGCGGAGCGCGAGCTCCACGTTCACGGCGCCCCGCGGGTCACGCGTCGTCGCCGGGGTCGTGGACGAAGGCGATCGCGTACGCCCCGGGCCCCGCGTGGGTGCCGACCGTGGGGCCGATCTCGCTCACGAGGTCGATCGACGCCCGCGGGCGCGCCGTCAGCACCATCTCCTCCAGGTCGGGGACGACCTCCGGGCGGCGGGTGTGGCCCAGGGTCACGCGCAGCGGGCGGTCGGGGTCGGAGCGCTCCTCCAGGTACTCGCGCATGGCCGGCATCACGCGGTGCGATCCCCGCACCCGCGAGTAGGGCGCCACCTCGCCGTCGTCGAACTGGAGGATCGGCCGCACCCGCAGCAGCGACCCGGCCACGGCCTGGGCACGGCCGATGCGACCGCCGCGCTGCACGAACTCCAGCGTCTCGAGCGAGAAGACCACGCGGTGCGCGTCGCTCAGGTCCGCCAGGGCGGCCTCGGCCTCGGCCGCCGTGCAGCCGCGCTCGAGCAGCGCCTGCAGCCGCAGCGCCAGCAGCCCGAGCCCGAGGCTCACCGACTTGCTCTCGAGGACCATCACGCGCTCCTCGCCCACCTCGCGGGCCGCGGCGCGAAACCCCTCGGCCGTCCCCGACATCCGCCGCGACAGCGGCAGGACGACCGCCGTCTCGTGGGTCTCGAGCGCCTCCCGCAGCACGTCGGCCAGGAGGCCCGTGGGCGGCTGCGAGGTCGTCGGCAGGCGGTCGCTGCGCGCCAGCCGCTCGTAGAAGGCGGCGGCGTCGATGTCGACGCCGTCGGCGAACGACTCGGCGCCGAACGACACCGATATCGGCACCACGCGCCAGTTCGGCGGCCGGCGATCGGGCGGGACGTCCGCCGACGAGTCGGTGACGACCGCCGTGCTGCTCGCGTCGAGATGGTGGGCGGGCTCCATCTACTCGACGCCCACGGCGAGCGCCGGCCGCGGCTGGCCGCCCTCGTGGGCCTCGACCTCGACCTCGGGGCCGGCGACCCCGCGCACCCACCCCTCGACCTCCGGCGGGCTCACCCTCGCATCGGCCCCGATCAGCAGCGTGACGAGGGCGGGCTCGCCGTCGAGCAGGGACGCGAGGGCGGCCTCGAGCCGTGGCCGCAGGGCGGCCGCGCCGACCCCGTCCACGTCGGCGGCGCGCACCCCCTGCGCGAGCTCGCCGAGCTCGGCGGCGTTCGCCGCGGCCGTGCCCTCGGGGTCGAGGCCGACGAGACAGGCCAGGACGGCCGGCAGCGACCCGGCCTCCACGACGCGCGCGCCGGGACGGCCGCCGACGGCCGCCCGCGCCGCCGCCAGCGCCTCCGGGCTCGCGGCGACGACGACGGCCTCCGCGGCGCCGGAGGCGTCGAGCGCGGCGGCGATCTGGCCGTGGCCGGCGTCCACCGGGAGCGCCCGCGCCCCGAGGCCCTCGACGAGCTCTCGTATGCCGTCGCCCTCGACGAGCGCGATGGCCGCGCACGCCGCCGTCGGCTCCGCCGCGCGGCGCAGGCGGGCGGCCCGCTCGGCCTCCTGGCGGCGCATGTCGTCGAAGCGCAGCGCCGTGACCTCCCCCCAGGGCCCGGCGGCCTCGGCGGCCCGCTCGGGGGTGTCGGTGTGGACGTGCACCTTGGCCTGGGCGGCGTCGCCCATCACGAGGAGGCTGTCGCCCAGGGAGAGCAGCGACGCCTCGAGCGCGTCGAGGTCGATCGCCGAGCCCTCCACCAGGAAGCTGGTGCAGTAGCGGTAGCGCGACGGGACGTGGTCGGCCTCGACGACGCGCGGGCGGCCGACGTCGATCGGGGGGGCCACCTCGCGGCCCAGGAGCCCGGCGCCCAGGCCCTCCAGCAGGATCACCAGCCCCAGCGCGCCCGAGTCGACGACCCCGGCCTCGCGCAGCACCTCCAGCAGCTCCGGCGTCTCGGCGACGCCCTCGCGGCCGCCCTCCAGCGCCGCGTCCAGCACCGCCGCCAGGTCCCCGTCCCCGCCGGCCGCGGCGACCTCCGCGGCCTCGGCCGTGCGGCGGGCCACGGTCAGCATCGTCCCCTCCACGGGGTGGCGCACGGCCGCGTAGGCGGTGTCGCTCGCGCGCCGCAGGGCCCGCGCCAGCGCGCCGCCGTCGAGGCCGCCCTCCTGGGCCAGCGACTCGGCCGCCCCGCGCACGAGCTGGGACAGGATCATCCCGCTGTTGCCGCGGGCGCCCAGCAGCGCCGCCCGCGCCAGCGCGGCGCAGCGCTCCGGCCACGGCAGGCCGGTGGTCGCGGCGGCCGCCTCCTCGACGGCCACGGCCGTGATGAGCATGTTCGTGCCGGTGTCGCCGTCGGCCACCGGGAAGACGTTGAGGTCGTCGATCTCCCCCGCGCGGGCCTCCAGCGCGGCGCGCGCCGCGGCCACCACGCGCACCAGACGCTCGCCCGAGGCGGTGGCGGAGCCGCTCATCGGCGTGACCCTACCCGCTGCATTCAGAAGAGGGAGAGCTGGCGGTCGGGGCGAAGGCCCGAGACCCCCACGCCGAGCAGGCGCAGCGCGCCGGGCCGCTCCCGCAGCGCCCGCGCGAGGAGGGCCGAGGCCGTCTCCCAGATGGCGTCCGTGTCGTCGACCGCGGCGGCGACGGTGAGGCCGCGCGTGATCGTCTGGAAGTCGGAGTAGCGGAGCTTCACGGTGATCGTCCGCCCGGCCCGCCCCCGCCGGCGCAGCGCCTCGGCCACGCGCCCGGCCAGGTCGCGCCCGGCCGAGTCGAGATGGGCGGGGTCGGAGACGTCGCGCTCGAAGGTGGTCTCCGCCGAGACGGAGATCCGCTCCGCCGGAGTCGCGGCGACCGGGCGCGGGTCGACGCCCCGGGCGCGGCGGCGCAGGTCCTCGCCGAAGCGGCCGGGCACGAGCCCGCGGAGGGCGTCGTCGCCGAGCGCGGCCAGGTCGCCGATCCGGGCCAGGCCGGCCCGGGCGAGGCGCTCCTCGGTGCGCGGGCCGATCCCCGGCAGCGCGCGCAGCGGCAGCGGCGCGAGGAAGGCCGCCTCCTCGCCGGGCGCCACCACGGTGACGCCGCCGGGCTTGTCGCGGTCGGAGGCGACCTTGGCGACCACCTTGCAGGTCGCGACGCCGAGGGAGCAGGACAGCCGGATCCGCTCGGCGACCGCCCGCCGCACCGCGTCGGCCGCCTCCGCGGCCCCGTCGTCGGGCAGCTCCAGGTAGCCCTCGTCGAGCCCGACCACCTCGACGGCCGCCGCGGCGTCGCCCACCAGGTCCCAGACCCGCGCCGACCACTCGCGGTAGAGCGCCATGTCGGGGCGCACGAAGACCGCCTCGGGGCAGCGGCGCAGCGCCTCGGCCGCGCTCATCGCCGAGCGGATGCCGAACCGGCGCGCCGCGTAGCTGGCGGTGGCCACCACCCCGCGCCCGTGCGGGTCGCCCCCCACGACGACCGGCCGGCCGCGCAGCTCGGGCCGGCGGTGGATCTCCACCGCGGCGAAGAAGGCGTCGATGTCGAGGTGGGCGATCACGCCCGGCCTAAGACTCGCGCATCCCCCAGACGACCACGGCCCCGCCCAGGCTCAGGCGGCGGACCCGCAGGTCGCGCAGGCCGGCCGCCCGGTAGAGGTCGAGCAGCGCGGGGAGCGGGTGGCGCCGGTAGAGGTCGGGGATGCTGCGGTGCAGGAAGCGCCCGGCGCGCCACCAGGGGCGGCCGCCGATCACGAGGCCGCCGGCCGGCAGCAGGGCGCCGGTGTAGAGCCGCCACGCCGCGCGCGCCGGGGCCCGGGGCGGCACCCCGAACTCGAGGCTCGCCAGCAGCCCGCCGGGGCGCACGACGCGCGCCAGCTCGGCCAGCGTCGCCGCCGGGTCGGCGACGTAGCGCAGCAGGTAGGTCACCGTGAGGCCGTCGAAGCCGGCGTCGGCGAAGGGCAGCGCCTCGGCCTCGCCGCGCACGAGCTCCACCCGGTCCGCGAGGCCCCGCTCGGAGAGGAGACGGCCCGCCGCGGCGAGCATGGCCTCGCTCTGGTCGACCGCCGGTGACGCGGCAGCCGTACCGCCCGGCCAGCTCGGCCGCGACGGCGCCGGTGCCCGTGGCGACGTCGAGCACGCGGTCGCCCGGCCGCGGGCGGACGCGCGCGGCGAGGAAGCGGTGCCAGCGCGGCTCCTGGCCCAGGCTGAGGATCGCCGCCCGGCGCGAGTATGCGGGACCGGCCAGGCCCGCGAAGAGCTCCTGCGTCTCCGGCTTGGCCGGCGGGGAGAAGCTCTAGCTCGGAGTACAGCGCCTGCGCCAGCCGGCGGCGGAAGCGGACCGACAGCGGGTGGTGCTCCCCGAGCTCGGCGAAGACGCCGAGGAGCGCCTGGCGCAGGTCCTCCCGCAGCTCGGGGTCGGCGAGCCGCACGGCGTCGACCAGGTGGCCGAGCCCCTGCTCGGTCTGGCCGCGGTCGAGCGCGGCGAGGCCGGCCTGGACGTCGGGCTGGTCGACCGCGGCCAGCCGCACCCGCGACAGCAGGGCGGCCGCGCCCTGGTCGAAGGCGACCGGCTCGAGGACCTCGGGCACCTCGTCGTGCCGGCCCTCGCCGAGCAGCAGGCGGGCGAGCGCGACGCGCGCGCCGACGTGGCCCGGGTCGAGCGCGATCGCCTCGCGCAGAGACGCCTCGTCGCCCTCGCTCACCAGGCGGTTGACCTCGGACGGCACCAGCCGGTCGATGAAGGCCTCGATCGCGGGCGGCGGCTGCAGCCCGACGAACTCGGCGACGGCGCTGCCGTCGCGGAACCCCTTGACCAGCGGGATGCTCATCACGCGGTGCTGCTGTGCCAGGTTGGGGTTGGCGTCGATGTCCACCTTCGCCAGCACGACGGCCCCGTCGCGGCGCTCGACGGCCTGCTCGAGGATGGGCGTGAGCTGGCGGCACGGCCCGCACCACGCGGCCCAGAAGTCCACGATCACCGGCACCTCGCGCGAGCGCTCGATCACCTCGGCGTCGAAGGTCGTCTCGGTCACGTCCACGTCGGTCCCGCCTCCCGGTCTCGTCCTGCGATCTCGGGGATCACGGTAGCGAAGCCGTCGAGCCCGCGGCCCCGGCCGGGCGCAGCCGCGCCGCGGGCTCCAGGCACCACTCGAGGACGGACGGCCAGGGGCCGTAGCCGTCCTCGGGCGTGATGTGACCTCCCCCGGGAAGGACGTCGAGCTCCGCGCCGAGCGCTTCGGCGTAGCCCACCGCGGTGCCCGGCGGGCCGTAGGGGTCGGCGTCGGAGGCCGCGATCCGGACCGGGGCGGCCACGCCCGCCCGCACGGCGGCGCCGTCGAGCTCCTCCAGGCGAAGCTCGGCGCCCGCCTCGGGGACCCGCTCGGACGCCGGCGGCGAGACGAGCAGCAGCCGCGCCACGCCCTCCGCGCCCGCCGCCGCGGGCCCGGCGCGCAGCCACAGCAGGCAGGCGAGGGAGTGGCAGATCACGATCCGCTCACGGCCCGCGGCGGCCGTGAGGTGCTCGCGCAGGGCGCCCTCCCACCCCGCGCGCGTCGGCCGGTCGGGGTCGGGCAGGGCCGGGTAGACGACGGCCTCGCCGTGCGACCGCAGCCGCTCGGCGAGCCATCGCTGCCAGTGGCCGGGCGGCCGGTGGTTCGCCAGCCCGTGGAGGATCAGGAAGACGCGGTCAGGCCGCGTCGCGCGCCTCCGGCATCGGGGGCCGGCAGCGCGGGCACGGCCGCCAGTGGGCCGCGAGGTACCGCCACGGGCCGTGCACCACGTCGCGCACCCCCGGCTCGCCGCGGCGCGGGGCGTCGGGGCAGTCCCGCCGGTGGTAGTGGCCCCAGCCGCCCGCGCTCAGGTGGGCGACGGCGCCCGTCTCCTCGGCGGCCACGTGCGGCCGCCCGTTCATCGTCGTCATATCGTCCCCTCCTGGGGGCTGCGCGGCGCCCGCCGCGCTCCTCACATCGTCTGTCGGCATCCAGGGTAGCGCGCCTGAGGCCGCGGGACCGCCCCCGGCAGGCGTTCGTTACGCTGGGGAGCCGTGGCCGACGAGTACATCTTCACCATGTACCGCCTCCGGAGGACGCATCCTCCCGACAAGGTGGTGCTGGACAACATCTCGCTGTCGTTCCTCCCCGGCGCCAAGATCGGCGTGCTCGGGGCCAACGGGGCGGGCAAGTCGTCCCTGCTCCGCATCATGGCCGGCCTGGACCGCGGGTTCTCGGGCGACGCGATGCTGGCCCCGGGCGCGACCGTCGGGCTGCTGCCCCAGGAGCCCGATCTCGACCCCTCCAAGGACGTCCGCGGCAACGTGGAGGAGGGCGTCGCCGGCCCGATGGCCCTCCTGCGCCGGTTCGAGGAGATCGGCGCCCGCCTGGGCGAGGCCGGGCCCGACGAGATGGAGGCATTGCTGGCCGAGTACCAGGAGGTGCAGGACGAGATCGAGCGGCGCGGCGCGTGGGACATCGAGCGCACCCTCGACGTCGCCATGGACGCCCTCCGCGTCCCGCCCGGCGACCAGGACGTGACCACCCTCTCCGGGGGCGAGCGCCGGCGGGTCGCGCTCTGCCGGCTGCTGCTCTCGGCGCCCGACCTGCTGCTGCTGGACGAGCCCACCAACCACCTCGACGCCGAGTCGGTGGCGTGGCTCGAGCGCTTCCTGGAGGAGTACCCGGGGACCGTCGTGGCCGTGACCCACGACCGCTACTTCCTCGACAACGTGGCCGGCTGGATCCTGGAGCTCGACCGCGGCAAGGGCATCCCGTGGAGGGGCAACTACTCCTCCTGGCTCGAGCAGAAGCGGGTGCGGCTGGAGCAGGAGGAGAAGGCGGAGTCGGCCCGCCAGAAGGCCCTCGCCCGCGAGCTCGAGTGGGTGCGCAGCTCGCCGCGGGCGCGCCAGGCCAAGAGCAGGGCCCGGCTGGCGAGCTACGAGCGCCTGGTCGCCGAGGAGGGCGCGCGGCGCGCCGGCAACGTCGAGATCCGCATCCCCCCCGCCCCGCGGCTCGGCGACCTGGTGCTGGAGGCCGAGGGCGTGACCAAGGGCTACGGCGACCGGCTGCTGATGGAGGACCTCTCCTTCTCGGTGCCCCCTGGTGGGATCGTGGGCGTCATCGGCGCCAACGGCGCCGGGAAGACGACGCTGTTCCGCATGATCGTGGGCCAGGAGACCCCCGACGGCGGGCGCCTGCGCCTGGGCGACACGGTCGAGCTGGCCTACGTTGACCAGTCGCGCGACGCCCTGGACCCCGGCAAGACGGTCTGGGAGGAGGTGTCCGGGGGCCAGGACGTGATCCGGCTCGGCGGCCGCGAGGAGATCAACTCGCGGGCCTACGTCGCGTCGTTCAACTTCCGCGGCTCGGACCAGCAGAAGCCGGTGGGCCAGCTCTCGGGCGGCGAGCGCAACCGCGTGCACCTCGCCAAGCTGCTGGCGGGCGGCGGCAACCTGATCCTGCTGGACGAGCCCACCAACGACCTCGACGTGGACACCCTGCGGGCGCTGGAGGAGGCGCTCATCGGCTGGTCCGGCTCGGCGCTCATCACCTCGCACGACCGTTGGTTCCTCGACCGCATGGCCACCCACATCCTGGCCTTCGAGGGCGACAGCACGGTCCGCTGGTTCGAGGGCAACTACGCCGAGTACGAGGAGCACCGGCGCCGCGAGCTGGGCGACGAGGCGGCGCGGCCGAGGCGGATCACCTACCGGAGGCTCACCGCACCCACGTAACCCGGCGATCGACGGCGGCGTCGCCGGAGGGCGGGTACCCTTCAGGGGCGACGGCAGCTCGATCCAGGAGGCCGCAGTGACGCCCACCCCGGACCCCTTCTCCGCCCGCGACGCGCTCCAGGCGGGAGGGCGCGATCACGCCGTCTACCGCCTCGACGCCGTCCGGGACGACCTCGGCCGCACGCCGTTCACGATCAAGGTGCTGCTGGAGAGCGTCCTGCGCAACTGCGGACGCGGCTTCGTGACCGAGGAGGACGTGCGGGCCCTGGCCGGCTGGCGCCCGAACTCCGGCTCGACGGCCGAGGTGCCGTTCCTGCCCGCGCGCGTGGTGATGCAGGACTTCACCGGCGTCCCCTGCGTCGTGGACCTCGCCGCGATGCGCGACGCGATGGCCGAGCTCGGCGGCGACCCGGACCTGATCAACCCCCTGGTGCCGGCCGACCTCGTGATCGACCACTCGGTGCAGGTCGACCGCTTCGGCGACAGCGGCGCGTTCGCCGCCAACGTCGAGCGCGAGTACGAGCGCAACCGCGAGCGCTACATGCTGCTGCGCTGGGCCCAGCAGGCCTTCGCCGACTTCCGCACCGTCCCGCCCGGCACCGGGATCGTGCACCAGGTGAACCTGGAGTACCTGTCCCCGGTCGTGCAGGCGCGCGAGGTGGACGGCGAGCTGGTCGCGTTCCCCGACACGCTGGTCGGGACCGACTCGCACACGACCATGATCAACGGCCTCGGGGTGCTGGGGTTCGGCGTCGGCGGCATCGAGGCCGAGGCCGTGCTGCTGGGCCAGCCGCTGTCGCAGCCCACCCCGCAGGTCATCGGCCTCAAGCTGTCGGGCCGCCTCGGCGCGGGGGCGACGGCCACCGACCTCGTGCTCACGGTCACCGAGATGCTCCGCGCGCACGGGGTGGTCGGCAAGTTCGTCGAGCTCTACGGCGCGGGCCTGTCGTCGCTGAGCCTCGCGGACCGGGCCACGATCTCGAACATGTCGCCGGAGTTCGGCGCGACCGCCACGATGTTCCCGATCGACGCCGAGACGCTGCGCTACATGGAGATGACGGGCCGGGCGGCGGAGACGATCGCGCTGGCGGAGGCGTACGCGACCGCCCAGGGCCTGTTCCGCACCGACGACTCGCCGGACCCCGAGTTCGACGAGACCCTGGCAGCTCGACCTCGCCTCGGTCGAGCCGAGCCTCGCCGGCCCGCGCCGGCCCCAGGACCGCGTCGCCCTCGGCAGCGTGGCGGGCGAGTTCCGCGAGGCCTACGCCGAGGGCCTCGAGCAGAACGGCGCGGGGCCCCACTACCGGCCGGTCGAGGTGACCTCGAACGGGGACACGTTCCCGCTGTCGACCGGCTCGGTGGCGATCGCGGCGATCACGAGCTGCACGAACACCTCGAACCCGTCCGTGATGGTCGGGGCGGGCCTGCTGGCCAAGAAGGCCGTCGAGCGCGGCCTCCGGACGCCGCCGTGGGTGAAGACCAGCCTCGCCCCGGGCAGCCGCGCGGTGACCGGCTACCTCGAGCAGGCCGGGCTCACCCCCTACCTCGAGGAGCTGCGCTTCGACCTGGTCGGCTACGGCTGCACGACGTGCATCGGCAACTCGGGCCCGCTGGCCGAGCCGATCGCGGCGGCCATCGAGGAGAACGGCCTCGTGGCGGCGGCGGTCCTGTCCGGCAACCGGAACTTCGAGGGCCGGATCCACCCGCAGATCCGCGCCAGCTACCTGGCCTCGCCGCCCCTGGTGGTGGCGTACGCGCTCGCCGGCCGGGTCAACATCGACCTGACGTCGGAGCCCCTCGGCGAGGACGGCGAGGGCAACCCGGTCTACCTCTCCGAGATCTGGCCCAGCCCCGACGAGGTCGCCGAGGCGGTCGGCGGGTCGGTCAGCCGGGAGCTGTTCGAGTCGAGCTACTCCACCGTCTTCGACGGCGACGACCGCTGGCGGGCGCTCCCGGTGCCCGAGGGCGGCACCTACGACTGGGACCCGGAGTCGACCTACGTCCAGCGGCCGCCCTTCTTCACCGGCATCTCCGCCGAGCCCGCCCCCGTCACCGACATCGTGGAGGCGCGCGCGCTCGCGGTGCTGGGCGACTCGATCACGACCGACCACATCTCGCCGGCCGGCAGCATCCCGGTGAGCTCCCCGGCCGGGCGCTACCTCATCGAGCACGGGGTGGAGCCGCGCGACTTCAACAGCTTCGGGTCGCGGCGCGGCAACCACGAGGTGATGATGCGCGGCACCTTCGGCAACATCCGCCTGCGCAACCTCCTCGCCGGCGGCGAGGAGGGCAACTGGACCGAGCACCTGCCGAGCGGCGAGACCACGAGCATCTACGAGGCCGCGATGCGCTACCAGGAGGCCGGCATCCCGCTGGTGGTCCTGGCCGGCGGCCTCTACGGCAACGGCTCGAGCCGCGACTGGGCGGCCAAGGGGACGCTGCTGCTCGGGGTGCGGACGGTCATCGCCAAGTCGTTCGAGCGCATCCACCGCGGCAACCTGGTGGGCATGGGGGTGCTGCCGCTGCAGTTCCTCGACGGCGAGGGCGTCGACGAGCTCGGCCTGACCGGGCGCGAGACCTTCACGATCGCGGGGATGGCCGAGCTGCAGCCGCGCCAGGAGCTCGAGGTCGCCTACGTCCGCGAGGACGGCACGAAGGGGTCGTTCCGGGTGCTCGCGCGCATCGACGGCCCAACGGAGCTGAGCTACCTGCGCGAGGGCGGCATCCTGCCGGCCGTCCTGCGGCGGCTCTACAGGGAGAGCGCGGCGGCGTAGCCGGTGGACGAGCGGCTCGAGCTCGTCGCGGACGACGGCGTCCGCCTCGTCGGCACGCTGACGCGAGCGGAGCCGGCGGACGGGCTCGTGCCCGCCGCGCTCCTGATCAGCGGCTCCGGGCCCCTCGACCGCGACTCGAACATGCGGCGCCAGAAGCTCGAGATCGCCTCGGCGATCGCCGCGGCCCTGGCCGCCCGCGGAGTGGCGTCGCTGCGCTTCGACAAGCGGGGGATCGGCGAGTCGGGCGGCGACCACCTGCGGGCCGGCTTCGACCGGGAGACCGCCGACGCCACGGCGGCGCTGGCCGCCCTGCGGGCCGGCGGCCGGATCGACCCGACGCGCATCACCGTGATCGGGCACTCGGCCGGCGCGATCATCGCGATCCGGCTCGCCGCGGCCGACGGCGCGCTCGCCGGGATCGTGCTGCTCAGCGGCGCCGCCCGGAACGGGACGGAGGTCATGCGGGACCAGTCCGAGCGCATCGCGGGCTCGCTGCGCGGCCTCGGCCGGCTCGTCGCCGGGCCGCTCGAGCGGCGCCAGGAGCGGGCGCGCCGCCTGCTGCTCGACTCCAGCGAGGACGTCGTCCGGATCGACGGGAAGAAGCTCCCGGCCCGCTGGCTGCGCGAGTACATGGCGTACGACCCGGCCGCCGACCTTCCCGGGGTGCGCTGCCCCGTGCTCGCGATCACCGGGGCCAAGGACCTCCAGGTCAACCCCGAGGACGTCTCGCGTCTCGGGGCGCTGGTGGCCGGGCCCTTCGACGGCGAGATCCCCGCGGACCTCACGCACGTGCTGCGGCGCCAGGCCGGGCCGCCGAGCCTGTCGGCCTACCGGGCCCTGCTCCGCGGGCCCGTCGACGCCGCGCTGCTCGACCGCATCGCCTCGTGGACCGCCGAGGTGTCTAGCCGAAGCGGCCGGTGATGTAGTCCTGGGTGCGCTGGTCGGACGGGGCGGTGAAGAGGTGCTCGGTCTCGCCGGTCTCCACCAGCACCCCGTAGCGCTGGCCCTTGTCGAGGCCCGCCACCGTGAAGAAGCCGGTCTTGTGCGACACGCGCGCGGCCTGCTGCATGTTGTGGGTGACGATCACGATCGTGTAGCGCTTGACGAGGTCCTGCATCAGGTCCTCGATCGCCAGCGTCGAGATCGGGTCGAGCGCCGAGCAGGGCTCGTCCATGAGGATGACCTCGGGCTCGACGGCGATCGCCCGCGCGATGCACAGCCGCTGCTGCTGGCCGCCCGAGAGCTCGAAGGCGTCCTGCTTGAGCTTGTCCTTGACCTCGTCCCACAGCGCGGCGCGGCGCAGGACCTCCTCGATCTTGTCGTCGTTCGCCTTGAGGCCGTTGACCCTGAGGCCGAAGGCGATGTTGTCCCTGACGGACTTCGGGAAGGGGTTGGGCTTCTGGAAGACCATGCCGATGCGCCGGCGCACGTCCACGGGGTCGACGTCGGACGAGTAGAGGTCCTGGCCCTGGAAGAGGAGCGTGCCGTTGACCCTCGTTCCCGGGATGAGGTCGTTCATCCGGTTGAGGCAGCGGATGAAGGTCGACTTGCCGCAGCCCGAGGGGCCGATGAGGGCCGTGATCTCGTTGCGGCGGATGTCCATCGTCACGCCCTCGAGCGCCTTGAACTTGCCGTAGTGGAAGTCGAGGCCCTCGGCCCGGAAGACGACGTCGTGGAGGCCGGCGGGCTCGGTGCGCGCCGTGACCTCCGGCGCCTGCGTGGGCGCTCCGTCGCGCCGGGTCTCGATCCCCGGGGCGGGGGCGTCGCGGGGCACGGTGGCGTCGTCGGACACGAGGCTCCTTACCATCGCCGGCTGAACTTGTTGCGCAGGAAGATCGCGACCAGGTTGATGACGACCAAGGTCGCGAGGAGGACGATAATGCCTGCTGCTGCAAGCTCTTGGAAGGCCTCTTGGGGCTCACCGGCCCAGAAGAAGATCTGGAGGGGCATCGCCAGCAGCGGCGTGTCGTTGGCCTCGAGCGGGTTGAGCGACGGGGTCTGGGTGGCGAAGACGACGCCGCCGACGACGATCAGCGGGGCCGCCTCGCCGATCGCGCGCGAGACGGCGAGGATCGTCCCGGTGAGCATCCCGGGCAGCGCCGCCGGGAAGACCTGCCGCGAGACGGCCTGCCAGCGCGTGGCGCCGAGCGCCATCGCCCCCTGCTCGATCGACACGGGCACGGCTTTGATCGCCTCCCGGCTGGCGATGATGATGATCGGCAGCACGAGCAGGGCGAGGGTGAGGCCGCCGGCCAGCAGGTTCTTCTGCAGGCCCATGATCGCCACGAAGACGGCGAGGCCGAGCAGGCCGTAGATGATCGAGGGCACCGCCGCGAGGTTGGAGAGGTTGACGTCGATGATGCGGGTCGTCGTCGGGCCGACGCGCGCCCAGACGTGGGACACGGCGACCGAGACGCGACTCAGGAGGATCCTCGGCGCCGGCGCCCCGCTCGCCTTCAGGTCGCGCAGCCGCCGCTCGCGCAGCCGGGCCGACGACTGGAGCTGCGCCCGGCTGATCGAGGCGAACTTCTCGAGGTAGAGCGCGGCGGCGAACCCGACCGGGATCGCGAAGGCGAACGTGATCACCATGAGCGTGAACGTCACCCGGATGGACGAGTTGAACCCGGCGGTCTCCGGGTTGGTCGACGTCTTGTCGGTCAGGAAGTCCCAGTCCAGGGCCGGGAGCCCGCTGGCCAGGATCGAGCCGAGGAGCCACGCCAGCACGCCGAGCGAGATCAGCACCGCCGCGAGCGCGGCCCCGAAGAAGAGGGCGTCGGCCGGCCGGATGCGCTTCTTGGCCAGCGGGCGCGGGACGACCGCGTCGGCCGGGCCGGGGAGGGGCGGTGTCTCGGTGGCCATCGTTCCGCCCCTACTGGTAGACGGTGCGGAAGCGGCGCACGAAGCGAACCGCGACCAGGTTGATGATCAGCGTGACCACGAACAGGAGGAGCCCGACGGCGAAGATCGACTCGTACTCGACGCTGCCCCGCGGCGCCTCGCCCTGCGACACCTGGACGATGTAGGCGGTGATCGTCTGCATCGGGGCCGTCGGGTCCCAGGTCAGGTTCGGCTGGGTCCCCGCCGCGAGCGTGACGGCCATGGTCTCGCCGACGGCCCGCGAGAGGCCGAGGACGATCCCGGCGGTGATGCCCGACAGTGCCGCGGGGAACACGATCCGCGTCGCGACGTGGCGCTTGGTGGCCCCGACCCCGTAGGCGCCCTCGCGCATCGCGTTGGGCACCGCCCTCATGGCGTCCTCGGAGAGCGAGCTGATCAGCGGTGTGATGAGGATGCCCACCACGATCCCCGCCCCGAGGGCGCTGAACAGCTGCGTCTCCTTGACGATCCCCAGGTCCTGGAGCACGGGGATCACCGAATCGAGCGCGAAGAACCCGAGCACGATCGTCGGCATGCCGGCGAGCAGCTCGAGGATCGGCTTGACCGAGCGGCGGACCCGCTCGTGCGCGTACTCGGACAGGTAGATCGCCGACCCCAGGCCCAGCGGGATGGCGACGCACCCGGCGATCGCGGCGATGTAGAGCGAGGCGGCCAGGAGGGGCAGGACCCCCCAGAGGTCGTTGACCGGCTGCCAGGTCGTGCCGCTGAGGAAGTCCCAGAGCGACACGTCGCCGTCGGTGAAGAAGGGCAGGCCCTCCTCCACCAGCGTGAAGACGATCCCGATCGTGACCAGGATCGAGACGATCGCCGCCGCCGCCAGGAGCAGGATGACCACCTGCTCCAGCGGACGTCGGCGGCGCGGGCCGATGGCCGCCGGACCCGGTCCTGCTGGGGTGTCGACGGCCACGGCGGAGAACCTACCTACTCGGCGGGGAGCTTCGTGAGGTCCTCGTCAAGCGACGACTGCGGAGCCGGAACGAACTGCGCCCCCTCGGCCAGCGAGATCGCGTTCTCGATGTAGTAGCGGACGAAGCCGGCCACCTCGGGGCGCTGGAGCGACGCGTCCTTCACGTAGATGAAGAGCGGGCGCGAGAGCGGGTAGCTCCCGTCCGTGATCGTCTCGACGTTCGGCTCGACGCCGTTCACCGAGAAGAGCTTGAGGGTGTCGGCGTTCTCCTCGTAGTAGGTGAAGCCGAAGTAGCCCATCGTGCCCTCGCCGCTCTGGACCGCGCGCACGATGACGTTGTCGTCCTCCGAGGCGGTGTAGTCCTGGCGCGGCTCGATCACCTCGCCGGCGGCGTCCTCACCGAGGACCTCCTCGTTGAAGAAGTCGTAGGTCCCCGACTGCGAGCCCGGGCCGGCCAGGGTGAGGGGAAGGTCGTTGAAGGTTCCGGGCGGCGGGATCTGCGTCCCAGTTGCTGATCTTGGACTTGGGGCCCCACACCGCCGCGAGCTGCTTCATGGTGATGTCCGTCGGGCCCACGTCGGCGTTCGCGCTCGTCACGATCGTGATGCCGTCGGAGGCGACGCGCAGCTCCTGGTAGGTGACGCCGCCGGACTGGCACGCGGCGATCTCCTCCTCGTCGATCGCCCGCGAGGCGTCCGAGATGTCGGTCTCGCCTGCGCAGAAGCGCTCGAAGCCGCCGCCCGTGCCCGAGGTGCCGACGGTGATGTTCACGCCCGAGTTCTCGCCCGCGAAGGCCTCGGCGGCGGCCGAGGAGAGCGGGGCGACGGTGGACGAGCCGTCGATCAGGATGTCGCCGGACAGGCTGCCGGAGTCGCCGCCGGAGGTGTCGCCGCCGGAATCGTCGTCGTCGTCGCCGCACCCGGCGGCGGCGAGCGATCCGAGCGCCATGACCCCCGCGGCCAGGATGAGGGCGAATCGGCGTCCTCGTGCCATGTGCTGATTCCTTTCGAGCGGACATCAGGCCGGGAATCGCGGCGAAGCTAGTCGAAGGGTGCCCCTCGCCGAGGTGACGTTGCTGTGACCCTGTGGTGAACGACCTGTGAACGAGGCTCCGAAGGAGCCGATTCCGTCAGTCGACCGGGGGCCAGCGCTCCGCGTGCCATCCCCCGCCGACGATCACGACCCTCATCGGCGACCGATGCTATTCGGGCATGATCAGGGCGTGCCCCAGTACGCCGGAATGAGCGACGGCGCCCCGCCCACCGACGAGGTGCGCCTCATCCTCGAGCGCTACCGCCGCCTGGCGGTGGTGGGGCTGTCGCCGCGCCCCGACCGGCCGAGCCACCGCGCCATGGTGCACATGGCCGCCAACGGCTACGAGATCACCCCGGTGAACCCGGCCTGCGACGAGGTGATGGGCAACCCCTGCGTCGCCTCGCTCGAGGAGGCCGCCGCGCAGGGGCCGCTCGAGATCGTCAACATCTTCCGCCGGGCCGAGGACATCCCCCCGATCGTGGACGAGGCCATCGAGCTCGGCGCCGAGGTGATCTGGATGCAGCTCGGGCTGTCGTCGCCCGAGGCCGCCGCGCGCGCCCGGGACGCGGGGCTCGAGGTCGTGGAGGACCGCTGCATCAAGATGGAGCACTGCCGGTACTTCGGCGGCCTCGACGTGGTCGGCCTGTCCACCGGCGTCATCGGCTCGCGGCGCATGGACCGCTTCCGCCCGTGAGCGCCGAGCCGCACGAGTTCGGCTTCGACACCCGGGCGCTGCACGCCGGCCAGCGGGTCGACCCGATCACCGGCTCGCGCGCCGTGCCGATCCACCAGACCTCGGCCTACGTCTTCGAGGACGCCGACCACGCGGCGGACCTCTTCGACCTCAACCGCTTCGGGAACATCTACACGCGGATCATGAACCCGACCACGGCGGTGTTCGAGGAGCGCATGGCCAGCCTCGAGGGCGGCGTCGGCGCGCTCGCCACCGCCAGCGGGCTGGCCGCCCAGTCGATGGCCTTCATGACGCTGCTCGACGCCGGCGACCACGTCGTCTCGTCGGCCCACCTCTACGGCGGGAGCCACAACCAGCTCGCCATGACGCTCGCCCGCTTCGGCATCGAGACGACCTTCGTCGACCCGGCCGACCACGCCGCCTGGCGCGAGGCCGTGACCCCCCGCACCCGCATGCTGTTCGGCGAGACGATCGGCAACCCCCGGCTCGACGTGCTCGACATCGCCGCGGTCGCGGAGGTGGCGAACGAGGCCGGCGTGCCGCTCCTCATCGACAGCACCTTCGCGACGCCCTACCTCTGCCGCCCGTTCGAGCACGGCGCGCACCTCGTGTCGCACTCGGCCACCAAGTGGATCTGCGGCCACGGCACCACCATCGGCGGGGTCCTGGTCGACGCCGGCACCTTCCCGTGGGCCGACGGCCGCTTCCCCGGGCTGGTGGAGCCGAGCCCGGGGTACCGCGGGATGCGCTACGCCGAGACGTTCGGGAACTTCGCGTTCTGCATGAAGGCCCGCGTGGAGACCATGCGCGACCTCGGGCCGGTGATGTCGCCCTTCAACGCCTTCCTGCTGCTGCAGGGCCTCGAGACCCTGTCCCTGCGCATGGACCGCCACGTCGACAACGCGCGGGCGGTCGCGGACTTCCTCGCCGGGCACCCCGACGTCGAATGGGTCGGCTACCCCGGCCTGCCCGACAGCCCGTACCACGACCTCGCCGAGCGCTACCTCCCGCGCGGCCCCGGGGCGGTCCTGACCTTCGGCGTGCGCGGCGGCCGCGAGGCGGGCCGGCGGCTGATCGAGGCCTGCCAGCTCTGCTCGCACCTGGCCAACGTCGGCGACGCCAAGACGCTCATCATCCACCCGGCCTCCACCACCCACCGCCGCCTCGACGAGGAGGGCCTGCAGCGGGCCGGGGTCACCGACGACATGGTCGCGCGTGGCCGTCGGCGTCGAGGACGTCGACGACATCATCTGGGACCTGGACCAGGCGATCCGCAGCGCGACATAGGGGCGGCACCGGCGGAGCCGGGGCTGGGCGGCCGAAGGGGCGGCACCGCCGGAGGCGGGGCTGGCCGCCCCTCGCGGGAGACGGTCAGCGGAACTCGTCGAGGCTGATCTCGACGCCCGCGATCGCGAGGGCGGCGAGCACCAGCGGCATCAGGACCGGCTGGTGCACCAGGTAGATGGGCAGCGCGTGGCGGCCGGGCGCGCCGACGGTGCGGGCCCACGGCGGGGTCGGCAGGCGCCGTCCCCACGGCCCGCGGACGCCGCCGGGGTAGAGCGCCTGGCCGACGACGAGGCCCACGAGCACCGGCGCCAGCCACGGCAGCAGCGGGTACCAGTTGACGCCGGCGCCGCCCTCGAGGGGGACGCCGAACACCAGCAGGCCCGGGATGTCGGACTCCGGCCCGCGCAGCAGCGCCATGCCGCCCACCAGCGCCGCGAACGCCAGGACAAGGTTGATCGGCCCGAGCGGCAGCAGCAGCGGCCCGATGACCATGGCGAGCGCGATGCAGTGGAGGATCCCGAAGCGGACGTAGTCGTCGCCCAGCGCGATCCAGGTCACCAGGGTCACCAGCAGGGCGGCGGCGCCCACCTCCGCCGCGCGGCGCAGGTGATGGCGGTAGAGCGGCCACCCGGTCAGGCCGCGCGCGCGGCCGCGGGCGTTGGAGATCGCGAGGCTGACGCCCACCACGAACAGGAAGCTCGAGCCGCAGGCGATCTGGAGCGCCCGCCACCCTCCCGAGAACGGGTCGATGTCCACGCCCGGCCCGAACAGGTTCACGTCGTACCCGACGTGGTAGACGACCATCATCGCGATCGCCGCGGTGCGGGCGGCGTCCACCTCCCAGAGCCGGCCCGCTGGCGGCGCCGCCGCGCTCGTCACGCGAGCGCGCGGTCGATCAGCGCTCGGAGCGGGCCGATCAAGGCGGGCGGTGCTGCGATGCATCCGATCGGGTCCTCCGCCGTGGCCGGCATTTCCTGCACGACGCCACCGGCCTCAGAGACGATAAGCCGTCCGGCGGCCCAGTCCCAGGGATTGAGGCCGCGCTCGTAGTAGCCGTCCAGCCGGCCGCACGCGACCCAGGCGAGGTCGATCGCCGCCGAGCCGAAGCGGCGCACGTCCCGCACGGCGGGGAGGATCTCCTGCAGGAGCGCCGCCTGGCGGGCGCGCTCGGCGGCGCGGTACGAGAAGCCGGTGCCGACGAGGGCCTCGTCGAGCGGGGCGCCCGGCCCGACCCTCAGCGTCCGCTCGCCGAGGCGCGCGCCGCCGCCGCGGACGGCGGTGAAGGTCTCGTCCCGCGACGGGTCGTGCACCACGCCGGCGAGCGGCCCCTCGCGGTCGAGCGCCGCGAGGCTGACGCTCCACTGGGGGATGCCCCAGAGGTAGTTGATCGTGCCGTCGAGCGGGTCCACCAGCCAGCGCACCTCGCCCGACCCCGGCGCGTCGGCGCCCTCCTCGCCCACGATCGCGTCTCCCGGCCGCTCGGCCTGGATCATCCCCACGATCAGGGCCTCGGCCTCGCGGTCGGTGTCGCTGACGAGGTCGGTGCGGCTGGTCTTGGACGCGACGCCGCTGACCGGCCCGCCCGACCGCTCCAGCAGCAGGTCGCCGGCGGCCCGCGCCGCGCGGGCGGCGAGGTCGAGGAGATCGGTCATCGCAGGTGGCCGGCGATCGCCGCGGCGACCTCCTCGGCCGCCTCGAGATGGGGGAGGTGCCCGACCCCCGGCAGCGACAGGAGCCGCCCGGCGGGGAGGGCGTCGGCCAGCCAGCGGGCGCCGGAGGGCTCGGTCACGCGGTCGAGGGTACCCGCCACGACCAGCGTGGGCCTGGTGATGCGGGGCGCCAGCGGCCTCACGTCGAACGCCAGCCCGCTGGCGGCCCAGTCCGCCATCGCCCGCAGGTCCGCGCGCGCGAGGCGGTCGCCGGCCTCCTGCAGCAGCGCCGCCAGGGCCGGGTCGCGGATCGGCGACTCCGGGTCGCCCAGCGCCTCGAGGTACGCGGTGCGCCGCCGCGCCGGGCTCCGGCGGGCGGCGGCGATGGCGAGGCGGCCGAGCGGGCGCCCGACCAGCGGCAGCTGGAGCAGGTCGGAGATCTGCCGCGGCGGGAACCGTCGCGGCCGCGCGAGCACCCACGGCGCGAGCAGCGCCACCCGGCCGATGCGGCCGGGGCGGGCCGCGGCGGTGAGCATCGCGACCTGGGTTCCCAGCGAGTGGGCGACCAGGGAGACCGGCGCGAGGTCGGCGACGAGGGGGGCGATCGCGTCCGCCAGGCCCTGGGGCGTCGTTCGCCGCAGGCGCGCCGTCGCGCCGAACCCGGGAAGGTCGACCGCGACCACCCGGCGGCCGGCGGCGGCCAGCGCCTCGGGCAGGCGCCCCCACCCCTCCTTGAAGCCGTTGAGCCCGTGCACGAGCAGGACGGCCGGGCCCGAGCCGGTCTCGATCGTCGCGGCGCTCCGCACCGACGGCACGATACGGACCGGCGTCCGTTACCCTGATGCCGTGCCCGTCAAGCTCGAGCTCGTCGCCCCGCGGGGCTACTGCGCCGGCGTTGACCGCGCCATCGAGACGGTCGAGCGGGTGCTCGACGAGCTCGGCCCGCCCGTCTACGTGCGCGGCGAGATCGTGCACAACACGCACGTGGTCTCCTCCCTGGCCGAGAAGGGCGCCGTCTTCGTGGACGACCCGCGCGAGGTGCCGGTCGGCCAGACGATCATCCTGTCGGCCCACGGGGTCTCGCCGGAGGTGCGCCGCATCGCCGCCGAGCGCGACCTCCGCGTCATCGACGCCACCTGCCCGCTGGTCGCCAAGGTGCACGCCGAGGTGCGCCGCTTCGCCGGCCGCGGGGCGACCGTGCTGCTGGTGGGCCACGCCGACCACGACGAGGTCATCGGCACCCGGGGCGAGGCCCCCGACGCCGTGATCCTGGTCCAGGACATCGCCGACGCCGAGACCGTCGAGGTGCCCGACCCCTCGAACGTCGCCCTGACGACCCAGACGACCCTGTCGATCGACGATGCGGCGGCGATCGTCGCCGTCCTCAAGCGCCGGTTCCCGGCGCTCGTGGGCCCGAAGTCGAGCGACATCTGCTACGCGACGCAGAACCGCCAGGACGCCGTGCGGTCGGTGGTCGGCGACGGCGCCGACCTCGTGCTCGTCGTCGGCTCGCGCAACTCCTCGAACTCGATGCGGATGGTCGAGGTCGCGCGCGCCGCCGGGTCCGACGCCTACCTGATCGACAACGCCTCCGAGCTCGATCCGAGCTGGCTCGACGGGCGGCGGCGGGTGGCCCTCACCGCCGGCGCGTCGGCCCCCGAGGTGCTCGTCCAGGAGGTCGCGACGACCCTCGTGACCGCGGGCTACGCCCGCACCGGCGAGGAGGAGCCGTCGGCCGAGGGCGTCGTCTTCGCCCTGCCCCGCGAGGTACGCCCCAGCCGGTAGATCCCCGGCCCTGCAACGGCCGTTGCAGGCCGCGGCCGGGATCTTGAGCCGCGCCCCGGGCCCCACGAGAGTGGGTCGCCCGCCCCGATGCCATTCCCACGCCCCTCGCGGGCCGTCCCCATCGCGGGCGC
Organism: Miltoncostaeaceae bacterium; assembly: GCA_963835685.1. Lineage (GTDB taxonomy): Bacteria > Actinomycetota > Thermoleophilia > Miltoncostaeales > Miltoncostaeaceae > DATAGF01. The sequence continues at coordinate 307,372 of CAWIGI010000013.1, read as the reverse complement.
GCTCGTCCTCGTCTGCCTGCTCCTCGCGCCCGCGGCCGGGGCGGCGCCGTCGATCGCGGGGGTGCGGTCCGAGATCGCGGCCCTCGGCCGCCAGGTCGCCGAGCTCGACGTGAAGGCGGGGGCGGCAGCCGCGGCCCACAACCTCGCCATCGACCGCCTCGACGCGGCGCGCGCCACGCTCCGCCTCACGCGCGGGGAGCTGCGCACGGCCAGGCGGGACCTCGCCACCTCGCGCAGGGTGCTCGCCGAGCGGCTGGTCGACCTGTACGTGGAGGGGCAGCCGACCTTCATCCAGGTGCTCCTGACCAGCGGCAGCATCGGCGAGGCCTACGAGGCGGCGCCGTGCTCGACCAGGCCGCGCGCGGAGACGCGCGCGTGCTCGAGGCGGTCCGCGCGCGCGGCCGGCGGCTGACGATCCTCGAGGCGCGCCAGACGGCCGCGGAGGCGGCCCGCGAGCGCGAGGAGGCGGCGGCGCAGGAGCGGAAGGACGAGCTGGCGGCGCTGGCGGCGCAGCGCGAGCGGCTGCTCGCCGACGCGAAGGCCGATCTCCGGCGGCTGGTCAAGGAGGAGCGCGAGCGGCGGGCGCGGCTCGCCGCGCTGGAGGCGGCCCGGCGGGCGTCGCTGAACTCCCTCCCCTACGCGAGCTCGGGCGCGGTCGCCGGGGCGCTGCCGCGGGGCGACTACCTCTTCCCGGTCGCCGGGCCGGCGCGCTTCAGCGACGACTGGCTCGCCCCGCGCTCCGGGGGCCGCGCCCACGAGGGCATCGACATCTTCGCCGCCGCCGGGACGCCGATCGTCGCCGTCGCCGGCGGCTCGCTCTATAACGTCGGCTACAACGGCCTCGGCGGCTGGCGCCTCTGGCTGCGCGACGGCGGGGGCACGACGTTCTACTTCGCCCATCTTCGGCCTTCGCGCCGGCGGCCAGCGAGGGCGCGAGCGTCTCGCGGGGGACCGTGATCGGCTACGTGGGCAACTCGGGCGACGCGCAGGCGGCGACGCCGCACCTGCACTTCGAGATCCACCCCGGCGGGGGCGGACCGGTTCCGCCCTATCCCATCGTCACGGGGTGGCCGCGGGCGGGATGACCGCCGGCCCACCGCGTCCTACGAAGGCCGCTCTGGGCTGGCGCGTTGCGTATCGGCCGCCCGGTGTGGAAACGCGGCTGGAAGGTCCCAGGCCGCTTCGAGCCGACGCAAGTCTGAGTCTCTCCGCAGCGTCTCGAAGAAGCTCCTGCGCGCCTCGCAGAAGTCCGAGAACGTTGCTCCCGGGGCGAGCGGGCTCGGCTCGGACGTCGTGCGCCGCGGGGATGACGACATCGCTCACCCCTCCGTCAGCGCGACGTACCGCGTCACGAGGTACTCGGCATGGCGAACGCTGGTCGAGCCGGGTCGATGGGCGGATGCAAGGGACATCGGGTTCTCCCTCTCTGGCGCGAAGGTGCAAGCGCATGCTCCGACGGCGGCTCTGGACGCGGCATCCCAAGTGCTTTCGATCTTGGCCCGGGCGCGCCGTCGGGGGCGCGAAGACTTGTAGACAGGGCCCCGAGTGGCCCTGGTTGACCGTTTCGCGCGCGTCATGGGAGTGTCGGAAGACCCGGGGAGACCCCTCAGTGCCGAGCGCCAAGGAACCCGACGCGAAAAGGAGCGGCCCAGCCGAGCCTGGCGGGGCGCGGCGCGCGCTGCGCAACGCGACGATCCCGTCGCGGTGTCCGAGCTGTGGGGGTGCGGTCCACGCGGACAGCCGCTATTGCGGCGCGTGCGGCGCGCCGTTGCGCGCCGCGGACCCGCCGGACGACGCGCCCGGGCCCCGCCAGGCGACCGTGATGGTCGTCAGCGGCGGCGAGGTCGCCGACGACGCGATTCTCCAGCAGGCGGTCCGGGCCATCGCCCAGGAGCTCGAGGGGGTCGTGGTGAGGGTGCCCGGTGGGATGGCGTGCGTCTTCGGGTCGCCCCGGTCGCTCGAAGACCACCTCCAACGCGCGGTCCTGGCCGCGCTCCGCGTGAGGGACAGCGAGCACGCGAATCCGCCGTCAGCCGGCGTCGGGGTCGCCTCGGGCCGGTTGCAGGCCGACCAGGAGACCTGGGTGGACGACGAAGCGGCTCTCGGCCCGATCGCGGTGGCGCTCTCGCTCGCCGCCGCGGCCACCGGAGGCGAGATACGCGTCGATCCGTCTCTTGTTTCCTTGATGCCCGGCGAGGTCATCGTCGAGCCGGTCGACCCCGGTGGCGGCGTGGACGGCCCCGACCACGATGACCCGCGGCCGCACCGGATCGTCGGCCTTCGGTCGATCTCACCGACGCGGCCGCCGCTCAGGGCGTCCGCTGAGCCGTTTCGTGGGCCGCGAGCGCCAGATCCGGCTCTTCGACGAGGCGCTCGTCCTCGCCCGGTCGGGCGCCGGCCAGATCATCGGCGTCGTCGGCGAGCCGGGGATGGGCAAGTCTCGGCTCGTCGAGGAGGCGCGCCGTGCCTCGGCCGGCCACGTGCGCTGGATCGAGGGCCGCTGCTCCCCCTACGGCAGCAGTCAGCCGTACCTTCCCGTGCTCGACCTGGTGCGCCAGCTCTGCGCCGTGCCGCAGCGCGGGCGGGCCGAGATCCAGAGTGCGGTGGGCCACGCGTTCCAGCGCCTGCAGGCGCCCGCCGGCGAGGCACCGTACGTCCTGAACCTGCTCGGGGCGCTCGATCCCGCCGCCGAGCGGGACCGGATCGCCCCGCTCAGCCCAGAGGCCGTGCGGGTACGCACCTTCGAGGCGCTCCGCCATCTGTTCCTGGCGGCCTCGCTGAGCGAGCCTCTGGTGATCGCGGTGGAGGACGTCCACTGGGCCGACGACACCTCCGAGCGCTTCCTCGCCTCGCTCGCGTCAGGACTCGCCGCCGCGCCGGTGCTGCTGCTCACGACCTACCGGCCCGGGAGCCGGCCCAGCTGGCTCGAGCTGTCGCACGCGACTCAGATCGCCCTTCCTCGCCTTGGGCCCGTCGACTCGCTGGAGGTCGTGCGCTCGGTCCTCGGTGACGATGACGTGCCCGAAACCCTCGGGCGGGCGATCCTCGCGCGCGGTGAGGGCAACCCGTTCTTCATCGAGGAGCTCTCGCTCGCCAGCCCAGGCGGCGTGGAGGACGGAGAGGTGCCGGGTCGGGTCGAGGACGTGCTCATGGCGCGCATCGACCGCCTCGACGACCATCCGCGCTCGGTGCTCCAGACCGCGGCGGTCTTGGGCCGCCGATTCCCGCTGCGCCTGCTCGCGGCCGTCTGGCCGGGCGCGGGGGCCGTGCAGACGAGCCTCGAGGACCTGGTGCGCGAGGAGTTCCTCGTCGAGGCGGTCGTCGAGGGAGAGGCGGGCTTCGAGTTCAAGCACGCGCTCACGCAGGACGTGGCGTATCAGAGCGTCGGGGCGCCGACCCGTCGCGCCCTGCACGAGGCCGCCGGGCTCTGCCTCGAGGAGTTCTATGCGGGGCGGACCGAGGAGGTCGACGGCCTGCTCGCGCACCACTGGTCGCGCACCGACGACGCGGCGCGCGCCGTCGCCTACCTCCAGCGCGCGGCCGCCCGGAGCTTCCGCGGGTACGCCCATTCCGAGGCCAGCGCGATGCTGCGCGAGGCTCTGCGCCACGCCGAGCGCCTGCCCGCCGACGAGCGCGAGCGGCGGGTCGTCGAGCTGAGTCTGCGTCTGGTCGCCTCCATCTACTTCCTGGGCCGGATGGACGAGAGCGAGGAGGTCCTGACGGCCCTGGCGCCGCGCGTCGTCGCCATGTCGGACACCGACCTCGCCTGCTCGTACCACTTCTGGGCGGCCCACACCGCCAGCCATCTCGGCAAGCCCGATGACGCCGAGCGGGCGGCGCGGACGTCCATCGACCTGGCGGAGCACCTGGGCGACGAAGCGGCGCTCGGACGCGCGCTCTACATCCGGGCCCGACAGGGGTGGTGGACCGGGAGGTTCGAAGAGGGAGTGCGCGAGGGTGCGCGGGCGATCCCGCTCCTCGAGCACGCCGGAGAGACCTGGTGGCTGGGGCACTGCCACTTCTTCATCGCCCACTCGCTCTACTCGATGGGCCGGTTCGACGGCGCGCTCGAGGCGGCCGCCCGGGGCGGCACGATCGGGGACGCCGTGGCGGATCCCCGGCTGCGGAGCTGGGCGGCCTGGGCCCAGGGCCTGTACGAGGCGGCCCGTGGCGACACGGAGCGCGGGATCGACGCGTGCGAGCGCGGGATCGAGCTCTCCCCGGACGAGCCGAACACGGCCTGGGCGCTCGGGGCGCTCGGGTTCGCCCGTCGCGAGCACGGCGATCTCGAGGGCGCGATCGCCGACCTCCAGCGCGCGATCGACATCGCCGAGAGCACCAAGCACCCGGGCATCCTGTCCCGCTTCCTCGGGTGGCTGGGGGAGGCCCGCCGCCGGGATGGTGATCTCTCCGGCGCGGCCGAGGCCGCGCGGCGGTCAGGCGACATCGGCCGACGGATCGGCTGTCGCTGGGTGGTGGCGCTCTCCGTCCGTACCCGGGGCCGGATCGCGTTCGACGAGGGTGACCTGCCAGCGGCGCGCCGTCTCCTCGGAGAAGCCCGCGCCGCCCTGGAGGCGATCGGCTGCGACTTCGATCTCGCGCTCTGCCACGCGGACCTCGCGCGGCTGGCGGCGGCGCAGGGGCGGGATGCCGGGCCCGCGATCAAGACCGCTCTGGGCCTGCTCGAGACGATCCCCGCCCCGATCCAGCGCGACCGGGTCCTTCGGCTGGCCGGCGAGCTCGGGCTGAGCGAGCACGACCCGGCGGGGATTCTGCGCCTCACGAACCGAGAGCGCGAGGTGCTCGCGCTCGTCGCCGAGGGCCTCACCAATCGCCAGATCGCGGAGCGGCTCGTGATCAGCGAGGGCACGGCGATCCGCCATGTCTCGAACATCTTCGGGAAGCTCGGCGTGAACAACCGGTCCGCCGCGACCCGCGCCGCGCTGGAGAACGGTCTGCTTCAGGGGGACCCGGCTGGCGACCAGCCGGCACGGATGTAAAGAACTTGGGATGCGGGTCGCGCATGAGCCGTCCTAGCGTGCGGCGGACGGTCACCTACGTCTCTGGAGCCGAACATGAGCACCACCACGGACGCGCACACGTCCCCGACCATCGCCGTCGGCGACGTCAGCGTCACTGCCCTGCTCGACGTCGATCTCTCCTTTCCCCTCGCCATCGATCAGGTCTTCACCGGTCTCACGTCCGAGGAATGGGACGTCCACCGCTCGCGCTACCCGGAGGCGTTCAGCGCCGACGGTGGGTGGCGCTACCTCGTGACCTGCTACCTCCTGCGCGGCGCCGATCGATGTGTCCTCGTGGACACCGGGTGCGGGGCCGCGGCGCTGGCCTTCCCCTCCTTCCTCGGCGTCGGGGGGCAGCTGGGCGCGCGCCTCGCCGCGCTCGACGTGTCGGCGGAGGAGGTCGACACCGTCGTGATCACCCACATCCACCCGGATCACGTCGGCGGCGTCCTGGCCACCGGCGGTTCCGCGCCGACGCCGGCGTTCCCGCGGGCCCGGTACCTCGTGCCCCGCTCGGACTGGGAGGCGTGGAGCAGGCCCGAGGTCCAGGAGGCGTTCCCGTTTCCGTACGTCGGCGACACGATCGGCCCGCTGATGGAATCGGGCGCGGTCGAGCTCGTGGACGGGGAGCACAGCCTCTCCCGCCAGCTGACCCTCCTGCCGACCCCAGGGCACACGCCTGGGAGCACAAGCCTGCTCATCGACTCCGGCGAGGAGCGCGCGCTTCTGGTCGGCGACCTGTGGCTCCACCCCTCGCAGGTGAACGACCCGTCGCTCGCGTGCTCGTTCGACATGGAGCCCGAGACGGCCGTGACCACGCGCACAGCGCTCGCGAAGCGCATCGCCGACGAGGGGATGGTCATGGGGGCCTGTCACTTCCCGGAGCCCTTCGGACAACTCGTGCGCCTCGAGGGACGACACCACTGGATGCCCGTGGCTCGCTGGCACAGCGGGGCGATCTGAGGCCGCCCAACTGGCGAGGGCAAGCCGCATGTCCTATGTCACATGGGCCCGGGCTGCCCGGACGGCGTGGCCGCGGGCGGGATGACCGCCGGGCCCTCGAGCGCGAGGCCCGGCGGGAGGCGCTGAGCCAGCTCCTCGGCGTCGAGGGCGAACCGGGGGTCGATCTCGAGGTCCACCGGCAGGCCGTCGTCACCGCGCGGCACGCTCACCCCCGCGGACTCCAGCCAGCGGGCGTACTTCCGGTTCAGGTCGCGCCGCGCGGTCTCCGGCGAGTCGGCGCCCTCGGCGTTCTTGATCGGCGAGTACTCCTCCTCCCGCCGCGCCTCCACGGTCACCGACCGGCGGGCGCTCAGCAGGGCGTCGAAGATGAAGGTCTCGAACTTGACGGCGTTGGGCTCGCGCGGCTCGACCGGACGGCCGTCCTCGTCCACGTGCCGCACGGCCTTCACCGCCCGGTGGTACGGAAGCCGCAGCCCGCCCTCGGTGAGCTCGCGGACGAACGCGACCTCGATGCAGTGGACGGCGACCGAGCCGGCCCAGAAGGCGAGCTCGCCGTCGCCGTCGCGCATCCGCGCGAGCTCGTCCGGCAGGTCGCTGTACTCGACCACGCCGGTGCGCCCGTCGATGCGGGCGATCACGCCCATCCTCTCCTCGGGGCTGCGCTTGCGGACGACCATGGACGACATGTCGGCCCCCGCCGCCACGTGGTGGCCCACGAAGTCGGGGCGGCAGATCGACAGCATCGGGTTGTCGACCTGGAACGTGAAGATGGTGTCGGCGCCCTCCCCGGCCATCTCGTCGAGTGCCCCCGAGGCCCGGAGCGCCGAGAGCAGGCCGCCGTGGCCGTCGGGCGAGAGCGCCAGGCGGTCCGGCGCCTCGAGCAGGATGGCGCCGTCGGCTCGGTCGACCGCCGGCAGGGTGCCCTGGACGACGAAGCGCACCGACCCGGGATCCAGCCCGAAGTGGTCGTGATCGGCGAAGGTGGCCTTGGTGACGGCGTCGTTCTGGGGCGAGGTCAGCACGTACCACGGGAGCGCGGTCGCGTGGCGGCGGCGCAGCGCGGCGATCTTGGCGGCGTGGTGCGCGAAGAGCGTCGTCCCCGTGATCGGGCTGAACCGAAACGCCCCCTTGGGGCCGTCGAAGCCCAGGCGCGTCCCCTGGCCCCCCGCGAGCAGCACGGCCGCGACGCGCCCCGCCGCCAGCGCCTCCTCGCCGGCCTCCCGCGCCTCCCGCTGCCGGGCGCGGTCGGCGTCGGTGCGCGGCAGCGGGATGACGTCCGCGGGGGCCAGCGGCTCGACCCTGCCCAGCTCGGGCGGGGACTCGTCCCCCACCAGCTCGTCCACGAGTTGCCCGACCAGGTCGAGGTCGAGGGCCTCGACCTGCGCCCGGAGTCGCTCGCGGTCCTGCGCGTCCAGGCGGTCGAGGGCCGCCGCGAGGTGGCCCTGGCGGGCCGCCGCGAGCCGGTCCTCGAGCCTCACGTCCCGGGCTGCAGGGCCACCTTGACGACCCCCTCGACGCGGTCCGCCATCATCTGGTACCCCGCCGCCGCCTCGTCCAGCGGCAGCCGGTGGGAGAGCATGGGCGCGGGGTCGATCTCGCCGAGCTCCGCGAGCGCCAGGAGCTCGGGGAAGTAGCGCTTGCCCGGCACCAGGCCGCCGGTGACCGAGATGTTGCGCACGAACTGGTCGTACCAGTTGACGCTGGGCATCTTGCCCATGAAGTGATCCATGCCCAGGCACGCGATCGTGCCGCCGGGGCGCACGCAGGCGTGGGCCGTGGCCATCGACTCCGGTCCCGAGATGGAGTCGATCACCACGTGGGCGCCCTCGCCCCCGGTGTGCTCCATGACGGCCTCCTTGATCTCCTCGTCGTCGCGGGAGTCGACCACCAGCGTCGCGCCGAGCACCGTCGCAGTGTCGAGGCGGTCGGCGTGGTGGCCGAGGCAGACGATCCGCTCGGCGCCCTTCGCCCGGGCGCCGTGGACACCGGCGAGCCCGACGGCGCCGTCGCCGATGACGGCCACCGACTGGCCGGGACCCGTCCCGGCCGAGGTCAGGCCGTGCCAGCCCGTGGACATGACGTTGACCAGCGGCAGGAGGGTGGGCTCGCGGGTCGGGTCGGCGAGCGACTCGGGCATCGGGTGCAGGGTGCTGTCGGCGAGCGGGACGCGCACGAGCTCGGACTGGCCGCCCTGCACCGCGCCGCCGGCCTGCCAGACGCGCGGCGCCCAGCCGAACAGCGACACGCGCACGCAGGACGACGCGAGCCCCTCGCGGCACCACGTGCAGGCGCCGCACCCGACCATGACGGCCGCCATCACGCGGTCGCCGGGCCGCACCGCCCGGACCTCGGGCCCCACCTCCTCGACCGTGCCGATGAACTCGTGGCCCAGGCGCGAGCCCGCGGGGAAGCCGAACGCCTCGCCGGCGTTGAAGATGTGGAGGTCCGAGCCGCAGATGCCGGCCATCGTGACCCGCACGATCGCGTCCGCCGGCTGCTCGATCGCCGGGTCGGCCACCTCCTCGATGCGGACGTCGTGCGTGCTCTGGAACGTGAGCGCCTTCATCGTCCTCCCTCCGCCGGACCGGGGCGCCAGGATACCCGCGCCCGGCCTGGCGCGGCCGGGCCGGTAGCATTGGGCGCCATGGCCGAGGCACCCCACGCCGCGCTCGCCGACCGCTTCCGCGCCGACCCCGGGCGCGCCCGCGTGGCCATCCGCCTGACGACGGCGCTGGAGGAGGGCATGCTCTGCGAGGCCACCGCCCGCGGCCACACCGTCGCGTGCGACGAGCCGCGCTCGCTGGGCGGGTCGGACACCGCCCAGAGCCCCATCGAGCTGTTCCTGACGAGCCTCGCCACCTGCCAGGCGATCACCTACCGGCTCTGGGCCGCGGAGCTCGGCGTCGCCCTCGACCGGGTGGAGGTGGAGGTGGTCGGCGACATCGACCTGCGCGGCCTCCTCGGGGTCGACGCGGTGCAGCCCGCCGGCTACGAGAAGGTCACGCTGCGCGTCTCCCTGACGGGGCCGGAGAGCCGGGAGCGCTACGAGGAGCTGGCCGACCACGTTCAACCGCCACTGCCCCGTGCTCGACGCCCTCGCCCGGCCGCTCACCGTGGAACGGGAGCTCATCACCGAGACGGCCGCCGCAGAACGGTGAATTCCGGCCTCTCGCCCCGCCGAAGGCGGTAAGGCCGGATTAGTCCGCATCTGCGAAATCGGCGCGCCCCGGCCGAAGGCCGGAGCCGATTTCGCCGGCGCGCCCGGGGCCTTCCCCAGCCCGGCGAGCGGATCAGCCCCCGAGGCCGGCTCGGCCGAACGCCTCCTCGGGCTCCATCACGAGGCCCACGAAGAAGGGGCCGAACTCGGCGTAGCGCGCGCTGACCTCGTCGAAGCGCATCTCGTAGACGATCTCCTTGATCGCCGCGAGGTCGTCGGCGAGCAGGGTCACGCCCCACTCCCAGTCGTCGAGCCCGGTGGCGCCGGTGATGAGCTGCAGGATGCGCCCGGCGTAGCGCCGGCCCACCTGCGCGTGGCCCCCCATGAGGCGCTTGCGCTCCTCGAAGCTCAGCTCGTACCAGTTCGCGCCCGGCTCGCGGCGCTTGGACATCGGGTAGAAGGCGATCGTCGAGCGGGGGGGCAGGCGGGGGTGCAGGCGGGCCTCCCGGTACGCCTCCATCCGGGCGCGCCACTCGGCCAGGCTCGCCTCGACGTCCTCCGCCCCCTCGGCCAGCAGGCGGGCGCGCTCGTCGTCCTCGGTGCTCGTGTACTCGCTGAGCTCGGTGAGGGAGACGAACGAGTAGACCGGCTCGAAGGGCCCGCGCAGGATGCGCTTCACCAGGGCGTCGAGGGCGTCGAGGTCGGGGCCGACGGCCATCAGGCCCAGGTCGGCTCGCCCCCCGAGCACCGAGAAGGCGATCACCTGCTGCGGATCGGCCCGCGCGAACTCCGCGATGGCGTCGAGGGCGTCGCCGGCCGTGCGCGCATCCCGGTCGCCGGGCGCGGCGCGCAGCATCAGGTGCACGACCCCCCAGCCGGCCGAGGGCCGGACCGGGCCGCCGGCGGCCGCCGGGCTAGCGGCGGGCGAAGCGGTAGAGCGAGCCGTTGGCGATGACATAGACCTCGCCGGCGAGCCCCTCGCCGAAGGAGGTGACATTGGACAGGCTGACGCCGAGCCGGCCGGTCTCCTCGCGCACGCCGCCCGGGTCGGGCCCGGCGCGCATGGTCCACAGGCGCCCCGAGCAGTAGTCGGCGTATGCGTAGCGGCCGCGCAGCGCCGGGACCTTGGTGCCCCTGTAGACGTAGCCGCCCGTGACCGAGCAGTCGCCCTGGGAGCCGTGCGAGTACTGGGACACCGGCCCCACCGGCGACCTGCCGCGGACCGGGCCGCCCCCGGAGAAGGCGGAACGGCCCTCGAAGGCGTTCCAGCCGAAGTTCACGCCGGCGCCGGTCCCGCGGCGGCGGAAGTCGATCTCCTCGACGGCGTTCTGGCCGACGTCGCCGATCCAGAGGTCGCCGCGCCGGCGGTCGAACGAGAAGCGCCACGGGTTGCGCAGGCCGTAGGCGTAGATCTCGGGCCGGCCGCCGCCCGAGCGGTAGGGGTTGCCCGGCGGGATCCCGTAGGGGCGGCCGCCGCTGCGCGAGTTGACGTCGATCCGCAGCAGCTTGCCGAGGAGGGTGTCCGGGGACTGGCCGTTGTCCTCGGGGTCCCCGCCGCTGCCGCCGTCGCCGGTGCCGATGTAGAGGAACCCGTCTGGGCCGAACGCCAGGTGCCCGCCGTTGTGGTTCGAGTACGGGTCCTGCATCGTCAGGAGCCCGCGGGCGCTGCCGCGGTTGGCCCGCCCCGCGCTCGCGCGCCGGTACTCGACCACCCGCTGGTCGCCGGCGCCGGTCGTGTAGTACACGAAGAAACGGCCGTTGCGGGCGTAGCCCGGGTGGAACGCCAGTCCCAGCAGCCCCTGCTCGCCGCCCGCGGTGACGAGGCCGGAGATGTCGAGGAACGTCCCCCGCATCCGGCCCCGCTCGAGGATCCTGATGCGGCCGCCCTGCTGGACGACGTACAGGCGCCCCGGCCGGCCCGGCGCGGCGGTCACGTAGAGGGCGTCGCCGAGGTTGCCCGCCACCTTCGCCAGCCGGAAGCCGCCGGCCTGCGCCTCCTGCCGGGCCGGGCGCTGGGACCGCTCGGCGGAGGCGACGGCGTCCTCCGCGTCCCCGCCGGAGCCGCACCCCGCGAGCGCGGCCGACGCGCAGACCAGGGCGATCGCGGCGATCGTGCGGCGGGCGGTCACGAGCGCGAACGCTAGCGCAGACCCCGCTTCAGGAGCGGAGACCGGGGTACCGCGACGCGCGCCGGGTGGTTCAGGCGGTGACCGGCTCGATCGCCGGCTGCACCGCCCGGCTGACCGTCACCGGGAGGAGGCGGACGAACGCGTTGAGCTCCGCCGCCGGCGCGCCGTCGGCGAGGCCGCGCACGAGTCGCTCCAGGACGGCCTCCTCGCGGGGACCGAGCTCCCCGGCGACCGGGGTCAGGGCGTCGGTCAGCCGCTGGGCGACCTCCGGATCGAGCAGCTTGAAGGACTCGAGGAGCTGGGCGGGGATCTCGGACATGGGCTGCATTATCGCACAGACCGCGGACACCGTGCCGTTTCAGAGGGATCTCGCGACGGCAGGGGAACGCCGCCGGGCGGCCAAGTCAGACCACCCGAGGGGAGGGTTCCATGGGCTGGTGGACGGCGGGTCTGGCGCTCTCGGCGCTGCTGGCGTGGGCCGCGTGGGACGCGGGCCGTCCCGGGCGCGCCTCGTCGGCCGCCCTCATGACGATGCGCGCCGTCGGCGGGCTCGGGCTGATGGCCCTCGCGGCCCTCGCGCTCGAGGCGGACGCGCCGCAGGCCGCCCTCGTCGCTGCCGTCGCCGCCCTCGCGCTGCTGAGCCCCCTGCTCGGGCGCCTCCGGGAGCCCGCCGGCGAGCGCCGGCACGCCCTGCGCGCCGTCGCGCGCCGCGACGCCGACGCGCCGCCAGGGGAGCGCCGGGCGGCCTAGGGGCGGACATACGCCCCTCTCCCGGCTCCGCCTGACGGCGGGGCGCGCCGTCCGAGGGGCTGAGGCCATACGCCCCTCTCGCGGCTGGGCCTCCTGAGTCGCGGGCGGGCGGTGCCGCTGGCATCATCGGCGCGTGGGCACCCTGGCGATCGCGTGGGCTCAGAGCGCGGCGATCCTCGAGCAGTTCGCCGACTTCGCCGAGGACGCGGCCGCGTACGGCTACTGGGCCGTGCTGCTGGTCGTCGCGGGCGACGGCGTGTTCCCGCTCCTGCCGGGCGAGACCGCGATCGTGGCCGCGGCGGTACTCGCGGCGGACGGCTCCCTGAGCCTGCCGCTGGTGATCCTCGCGGGCGCGGTCGGCGCGGTCATCGGCGACTCGACCGCGTTCTGGATCGGCCGCGCGGGCGGAGGGCCCATCAAGCGGTTCGTCATGCGGTTCGCGGGCCCGCAGCGCCTCGAGGCCGCCGAGCGGATGGTCCGCCGCCAGGGGGCGGCCCTCGTCTTCGTCGGCCGCTTCCTCCCCGGCATCCGCATCGCGATCAACCTCTCGTGCGGGGCCGGGCAGATGCCCTACCCGCGCTTCCTGTTCTTCGACATGCTGGGCGGCATCGTCTGGGCGACGCAGGCGGGGCTGCTCGGCTACTTCGCGGGCAAGGCCTTCGCCGGCCAGCTCTGGGTCGCGTTCGTGGTGGCGTTCGGGGTGACCGCCCTCGTGGGCGCGTTCGTGGCGCTCAAGGAGCGTCAGCGCGTGCGGCGCGAGCGCGCGGCCGCCGAGGCCGAGCGGGCCCGGGCGGGAAGCGCGACGCCCACCACGACCCCGGGCGGGTGATCCCGCAGCCGAGGGTGTGAGATTTCATTGAGCGGGGCCCCGGCTCCGGAAGGTTTTGGTAGTTTCGGCGCCTTGCGCTCGGCCCGTCCGGTTGCGTTGTGCGAGACACGTGCCCAGAATCGGGACATTCTTGCCGTTCTCGATAGTGATGGCGCCTGAGATGGCGATGTCCGGGTGGGCCGATGCGGGCGTTCGGACGGCGCCGCCGCCCGCGGAGGTGCGCGACGCACGGGGGCCCCAGCTCCTGTCGGTGTCCGCCGCCGCGCGGCTGCTCGGGGTCAGCTCCTCGTCGCTGCGCGCCTGGGCGGCCGCCGGCCGGGTGCCCCACGTCCGCACCCCCGGCGGCCACCGGCGCTTCGAGCTCGATGAGCTGATCCGCTGGCTCGCCGAGCGCGGCGGCGCCCCGCCGTCGCCCACGTCGCGGACGGGCGAGCTGGTGCCCACGCGGATCGAGCCCATGCCCGCCCTGGCGGATGCCCTGCGGGCGCGATCCGGGTCGGTCGTGACGGCGTTCGAGGAGGAGCTCGCCCAGGCGCGGGCGCCGGCGCCCCGCGCCGCGGCCGGCCGGCGATCGCGCGTCCTCGGCACGCTCGAGTCGCTCGCGGACGGGCTCGAGGCCGGCGACCTCGGCGAGTGCTACGACGAGGCCGAGTGGGAGGGCTTCCGTGACGGGGCGTCGGGCCAGCCGGGCGACGCGGTGGTCACGGAGGCCCTCTCGGTGCGCCGCGCGGTCGACCGCGTGCTCGCGCCGGCCTGCGAGAGCCGGCCCCTCGACCGGCGCGCGCTCGAGCGCGCCCTCGACCGCATGGCCGTTCGGGTGGCCTCGGGGTACGCCGACGGCGTCCGCTGCCGGCTGCGCTCGGCGGTCGAGTGAGGCCGCGGTGAGCGCGCGCGCACGGCGCTCGGAGGGGCAATGGCTGTCCGTCTCGGCTGCCGCGAAGGCCCTCGGGGTGAGCCCGAGCACCCTGCGGCTCTGGGCCAGCGAAGGCCGCGTGCCCCACGTGCGCACCGCGGGCGGTCACCGCCGGTTCGACCCGGAGGTCCTGCGCCAGTGGCTCGCGCGGCGGCCGGCCCGGCCGACGCGCCCACTCAGGGCCGGCGCCGTCGACCTCGCCGTGGCTCCCGACCTCGCCCGGGCCCTCCGCGCCCGCGCCGACCGGGTGTCGGATGTCGTCGAGACGCTGGTCGAGGGCCCCGCCGAGACCGCGTACCGGCGCCTGCCCTCCGGCGAGCGGCGCGGGGTCGTGCGCGCTTGGGTTGACGCCCTGGCGGACGCGTTCGAGGTCGGCAGCCTCGCGGAGGCCCTCGACCGCGCGGAGACCTACGGCCGCGGGCACGGGCTGGCCGGGTCGTCCGCGGAGGTGACCCTCGGCGGGAGCCTGGCGCTCGAGCGGGCGATCGACCGCGCCCTCCAGACGCCCCCGCCCGCGCTGAGCGAGGCCCAGCGGCGCGACGTGGTGGCCGCGATGAGCCGGCTCACGGTGCGGGTCGCGACGGCCTGGGCCGCGGCCGTGGCCGGCCGCAGCGCCCGCGTGCCGCTCTCGCAGGCGCTCTAGACGACGATCCGGATCCGCTCGAGGGTCCGGCCCGAGGGCGAGACCGCCCGCACGGAGACCGCCCGCGCGGTCGCGGTGACCGCGAGGAAGTGGTGCGCGGCGACGCACCGGCGCAGCTCGCGCGAGGGCCGCACGCAGGGATAGAGGGGGGCCCCGCCGCCGCCGGTGGTGATGTAGGTGACGCCGCCGGCCTCGAGCCGCTCGTAGGCGTGGTTGTGCCCCTGCAGGACCAGGGTGACGCGGCCGGCCCGCAGGACGGGGCCCCACTCCCGCCGGGCGTCCTCGGCGGGCGGGTGGAGGCCGGCCGTGTAGAGCGGGTGGTGGAAGGCGACGATGCGCACCGGCTCCACGGCCCGGCTCAGCTCCCGGCGAAGGAAGGCGGTCTGGGCGGGGTCGCCGGGGTCGGTGCTGTCCAGCACCACGACCCGGGCGGGACCGGCGCTGAAGGCGTAGCGGCGCCGCGGTGAGCCGAGGACCGTGGCGGTGTCGCCGCCCACGATGTCGTGGTTCCCCCAGGCGGCGCGCCAGCGGACCCCGAGCGCGCGCAGGCAGCGCTCCGGCCGCCAGTAGTTGTCCGTCGTCGCCACGCCGTCGGGGCGATAGAAGTTGTCGCCCGTCGTCAGCACGAACGCGAACGGCGCGCGGCGCGCCTCGGCGCACATCCGGCGGGTGACGGCGGCCTGCGCCGAGCCGCCGTATCCCCAGTCGCCCTTGACGGCGAACCGCACGGGCGGCGCCTGGGCGGCGTGCGCGGCCGGCGGGCCGGCGGTCGCCGGCGCGGCCATGGCGAGCGCCGCCCCCACGACGCCGAGGACGATCATCCCCCGGGCGGGGACCCCTCCCCGTCGCGCTCGATCTGCTCGCGCAGGGCGTCGGCGCGGGCCCGCAGGCGCTCGCGGGCGGCGTCGAGGGCTTCGCCCGGGTCCTCCGGGGGCGCGGCGTCGGCGGGGGGCGCCCCGAGCGGGATCTCCGGGGGCGGCGCCGGGGCGGCGCCCGCCGCGGGCCGGTAGCGCCGCACCAGCGCGAGCGCGGCCCCGGCGCCCGCGGCCCCGATCGAGGACGCCGCCCAGAGCCCCCACCTCGTCATCGCCCGACCTCTCGTCCCGGCCACATGCGCGGGGATCCTAGTGCGGGGCGGCGGCCTCGTCGCCCAGCCCGTGGCGCAGCCGCTCGCGCAGCTCGGCGAACCGGACGCTCTCGTAGACGATCAGGGCCGCGAGCAGCGCCGCCGCGATCGCCATCGTGACCAACGCCGGGACCTCGACGGCGAGGGGGATCAGCGCAAGGAGCACTACGGCGCAGACCAGCCGCTGCACGCTGAACCGGTGGACGATGCGCCACCGGAACGCCACGTGCCCGAGCAGGTAGACGGCGACGCCCCCCAGCAGCGCGGCCGCCGGCACCGTGTCCAGCTGGTCGCCGACGTGCTCCAGCGACTTCTTCAGGCCGAGCGCTAGGAGGACGATGCCGGCGACCATCGGCAGGTGCAGGTAGGAGTAGGAGTCACGGGCGATCGCGTTCTGCTCGCGCCCCGGCGTCGCGCGCGAGACGCGCCGCTCGGCCACCAGCGCGACGATGTCGAAGTAGAGCCACCAGAGCGCCGCGGCGATGGCGATCCCGACCACGGCGGCCGTCACCACGCCTGCGTCGAGGCCGAACTCCGCACCGACCCCGATGGCGACGATCGACTCGCCGAGGGCGATGATCACGATGAGCCCGTACCGCTCGGCGAAGTGGCCGGGCACCAGCCGCCACCCCTCCACCCCGAACAGAAAGGGGCCGCCGAAGTCGATGAGCAGCGCGACCAGCCAGAGCAGGCCCTGGAGGACGCCGTCGGCGAACGCCGCCCCGACGAGCAGGCCGACGCCGATCGCCGTGCTCACCGCGAGGGCGGTCACCGAGTGGCGCAGCTCCGGGTCGTCCCCACTCGCGAGCATGAAGAGGAGGATGTGGGCGACACGCACCGCGGCGTACGCAGACGCGAAGAGCAGGGCCCAGTCCCCGAAGGCCTGGGGCACGGCCAGGCCTGCGACGAGGAACGCCGCCATCGCGCCGAAGATGACCAGCCGCGCGAGCGTCTCCTCGGGCGCGACGACGCTGGTGAGCCAGGCGTAGCCGCCCCAGGCCCACCACAGGACCCCCAAGATCGCCATCGCCTTGGCGACGCCGGTCCAGGTCGGCTCGTCGGCCATCAGGGCCGTGCACTGCGTGAGCGCGAGCACGAACACCAGGTCGAAGAAGAGCTCGAGCGGCATCACGCGCGCGCCCTCGCGACGCGTCGGTGCCAGGCGGCGAGGCCGGCTCGGGGCGGTCGAGGTCACGCGCCGATGTTGACAAAGGCGCGCGCCGGCCGTGACGCGACGGGCCTGGCCGGGCACCGGCTGGCGCCGGGGCTGGCCCGTCCAGGCGGAGGGTCGCTGCTATAGTCCGGCGCCTGCCCGGGGCGCGCGGTGGTCCCGGTGCATCTGCGTGCCGCGACCCCCCGGGAGGCCGGGATCACCCCGTACGAGATCATGATCATCCTCGACCCCGACGCGGACGAGGAGCAGCAGCAGGAGATCCTCGAGCGGGTCCAGCAGCTCATCCGCGACGGCGGCGGCGCCGTGGAGCACGTTGACGACTGGGGGCGCCGCAAGATCGCGTACCCGATCAACAAGCGCGCCGACGGGCGCTACGTCGTGATCACGTCCGCGGGCGCGCCGGGGTCGCTGGACGAGATCGGGCGCGTGCTGTCGATCAGCGACGTCGTCCTGCGAGCCTTCTTCGTCCGGCTCAACCGCGCCGAGGCCGAGCGCGCGAGCGCCGTCGGGGCGCCCGCGCCCTCCGACGCGCACCCCGACGGGGACAGCCGCCCGTCCCGGGGCGGCCGCGGCGGCCCGCGCCCCCGGCGCCCGCGCTGACCGGGGAGGCGCCGTGCCCGCCGACCTGAACCGCGTCACCCTGGTGGGGCGCCTCACCCGCGACCCCGAGCTGCGCCACACCCAGGGGGGCGACCCGGTCTGCTCGATCCGGCTGGCGGTCTCCAGCCGCTCGCGCGACGAGAGCGGCAACTGGGGCGACCGCTCCAACTACTTCGACGTCACGGTCTTCGGCCGCCAGGCCGAGACCGCCTCCACCTACCTGGCAAAGGGCCGGCGCATCGGCGTCGACGGGCGCCTGTCCTGGCGCGAGTGGCAGGCCCAGGACGGCTCAAAGCGCCAGAACGTCGAGGTGATCGCCAACGACGTCTTCTTCCTCGACAGCCGCGGCGAGGGCGGCGGCGAGGGCGGCGGGTCCCAGGAGGGGGCGGGCTGGAGCCAGGGAGCCGGCGGCGGCGACCTGCCGGTTGACCGCACCGACATGCAGCCGGCCCAGCCGGCCGACGACGACGACATCCCCTTCTAGGACGGGACGGCGATGCAGGCGATCCTCCTGAAAGAGATCGAAGGGCTCGGCGAGGCCGGGACCGTGGTCAACGTGGCCCGCGGCTACATGCGCAACTACCTGCAGCCGCGCGGGCTGGCCGAGGCCGCGACCCCGGGCCGGATCGCCGAGGTGCAGCGGCGCGAGGAGCAGCGCAAGGTCGCCGAGGCGCGCGCCGAGGAGCAGGCCCGCGAGCTCGTCGACCTGCTCGGGCGGACGATCCTCACGCTGAAGGCCAAGGCCGGGGACGACGGGCGCCTGTTCGGCTCCATCACCTCCGCCGACGTCGCGACGGCCATCGAGGAGGCGCGTGGCGTGGCGATCGACCGGCGGCACATCACGGTCGAGCCTCCGATCCGCGCGGTGGGCACGTACTCGGTGCCGGTCGAGCTCGGCCCGGGCCTGGCGGCGGAGGTGAAGACCATCGTCAGCCCGCTCGTCGACTGAGCGGCGCGCGACCCGCGGGGCCGGGGAGCCCGAGCGTGCCCGAGAGCGTCCCACCGCCCCAGAACGCGGAGGCCGAGGCCATGCTCCTCGCCAGCCTCATGGCCGCCGACACCTACGTCGCCGAGGCCCTGTCGGTGGTCTCGGGCGACGACTTCTACCGCGAGGGCCACCGCGCGGTCTTCCGGGCGATCGAGGCCCTCTTCGGCGCCGGCGAGCCGGTGGAGCCGATCACGGTCATCGAGCGCCTCACGAAGGACGGCGAGCTGGACGCGGCCGGCGGGCGGGTGGCCGTGCTCGACCTGATGGAGACGCCCTTCATCGCCGCGAGCTTCCGGACCTACGCCCACATGGTGCGCGACGCGGCCGTCCAGCGGCGGCTGCTCCAGGTGGGCCAGCAGATCGAGAAGCTCGTCGCCCAGCGCGAGGGCGAGACGTTGACGATGCTCCAGGAGGCCGAGACGCTCGTCTACGGGCTGTCCCAGAAGGACGTGCGCGGGGACTTCGCGCGCGCCCACGAGCTCGTCATCCGCGGCATCGAGCGCCTGACCGCGGCCGAGGAGAGCGGGACCGGTCTCACCGGGGTGGCGACCGGCTTCGTCGACCTCGACCGCATCGTGGGCGGCCTGCAGCCGGGCAACGTCATCGTGGTCGCCGCGCGCCCGAGCATGGGCAAGACCGCGCTGGCGCTCGGCATCGCCGAGCACGTGGCGCTCAGCCAGGAGCGGTCGGTCGCGATCTTCAGCCTCGAGATGAGCGGCGACGAGCTGATCCAGCGCCTGCTGGCCTCGACCGCGGTCGTCGACGCCGGCCGCATCCGCGCCGGCCGGCTTGCACCTGAAGACTGGTCACGCATCGGGAGAGCGGCCGACCGCCTCTCGGCCGCGCGCCTGTTCATCGACGACTCCGAGGGCGTCAGCGTCGGCGAGATGCGCAGCAAGACCAGGCGGCTGAAGAGCCGCGACGGCCTCGACATGGTGATCGTCGACTACATCCAGCTCATGGAGGGGACGGACCGCCGCCGCGACGAGAACCGGGTGCAGGAGCTGTTCGACCATCTCGCGCGGCCTCAAGATGCTGGCGCGCGACCTCGAGGTGCCGATCATCTGCGTCTCCCAGCTCAACCGTGCGCCGGACGCGCGCACCGACAAGCGCCCGATGCTGTCGGACCTCCGCGAGTCGGGGGCCATCGAGCAGGACGCCGACCTCGTGCTGATGATCTACCGCGACGACTACTACGACGAGAACTCGGAGGACCGCGGCATCGCCGAGGTGAACGTCGCCAAGAACCGTCACGGCCCCACCGAGAAGGTGAGGCTCACCTTCCGCGGCAGCTACGCCAAGTTCGACAACCTCACGACGCGAGACGGGACGTAGTGCCCGCGACCGTCGTGGTCGGGGCTCAGTGGGGCGACGAGGGCAAGGGCAAGGTCGTCGACCTCCTCGCCGAGCGGAGCGACGTCGTCGCGCGCTACCAGGGCGGCAACAACGCCGGCCACACGATCGTCGCCGGCGACGAGGTCTACAAGCTGCACCTCGTGCCGTCCGGGATCCTCTACCCGGGCACGCTCTGCATCATCGGCAACGGGACGGTGGTTGACCCGGGGGCGCTCTGCGAGGAGATCGACGCGCTCGCGGAGCGCGGCGTGTCGCTGGAGACGCTCAGGATCAGCGGCAACGCGCACCTGATCATGCCGTACCACGTGATGCTGGACGGCGCGTCGGAGATGCGCCTGGGCCGCTTCTCCATCGGCACGACGCGACGCGGCATCGGCCCCTGCTACGAGGACAAGGCCGCGCGCGTCGGGATCCGGGTGCAGGACCTGCTCGACCCGAAGATCCTCGTGGCCAAGCTGGAGGTCGCCCTCGAGGCGAAGAACGAGATCCTCGAGAAGCTCTACGGGATGCCGCGCCTCGACCCGGCCGCGCTGGCGACGGACACGCTCCGCCACGCCGAGCGCCTGCGTCCCTTCATCGCCGACACCTCGCTGCTGATCGACGAGGCCCTCCGCGCCGGGCGGCGCGTCCTCTTCGAGGGCGCCCAGGGCGCGATGCTCGACATCGACCACGGCACCTATCCGTTCGTCACCTCGTCCAACCCGATCGCCGGCGCGGCGTGCACGGGCGCGGGCGTGGGGCCGACGCGGATCGACCAGGTGCTGGGCGTGAGCAAGGCGTACGTGACCCGCGTGGGCGAGGGCCCCTTCCCCACCGAGCTGGACGACGCCGATGGCCGCCGCATGCTGGAGCGGGGCAACGAGTTCGGCACGACCACCGGGCGCCAGCGCCGCTGCGGCTGGATCGACCTCGTGGCGCTGCGCTACTCGGTGCGCCTCTCCGGCATCACCCAGCTCGCCCTGACCAAGCTCGACGTGCTCTCCGGCTTCGAGCGCGTGCGCATCTGCGACGCGTATCGCACCCGACAGGGCGAGCGCATCGCCGAGTTCCCCTACCACCAGACCGTCTTCCACGGGTGCCGGCCGGTCTACCGCGAGGTGCCCGGATGGGACGAGGACCTGTCCGAGTGCCGGTCGCTCGACCAGCTCCCCCCGCGGGCCCGCGACTACGTCGAGCTGATCGCCGCGGCCGTCGAGGTCCCGATCACGCTCATCGGGACCGGGCAGGGCCGCCACCAGGTCATCGACCAGGTGGAGATCTAGGGGCTCGGCGCCTCCGCCGGCGCGGCGACCGGCTGCGGCGCGTCCGCCGCCGGTGGGCCCACCGGCTCCGGGAGGACCGGCTCGAGCGGCGTGGGCGCCGGCTCCTGCACGGGGGCCGGTTCCAGCGGCGCCGCCTCGGGACCGGGCGCCGGCGCGGGCACGGGCGCCTCGACGGGCGCCTGCGGCTCGGGGGCCGGCTCCGGCAGCCTGCCCGGATCCGGGATCGGGGCCGGCTTGGGACCGGGGCCCGGTGAGGGCGCCTGAGGGATCTTTACAGGCGGCTTCAGCCGCGGTGGCGGGGCGGACTCCGGCGTCGGCTCCGCCCCGACGGGCTCCGATGCATCGACGGCGGGCCGCTCGGGCGCGGCCTCCGCCGCCGGCGCCGGCTCGGCGGTCGCGACCGGCTGAGGCGGCGCGACCACGGGCGACGGCGCGATCACGGCCGGCGCCGGGCCGACCCCGAGCGCCGGCCCGGACAGGGCCGGCGCCACGGCGCCGAGCAGCGAGGCCGTCGCGCGCGTCACCGGGGGGATGTCCGGGACCGGGACGCCGCCCTCGGGCAGCGGGAGCGTCGCCAGGCGGCACCGGATGATGATCGCCCCGGGCAGGCCGCCCTCACCGGGGCGCACGAGCAGGTACAGCCGGTAGTTCGCCGGGCACCGGGAGGCCTGCGGGTTCGTCGGGTCAGGCGGGAGCGGGTTGACCTCGTCCGGCGGCTCGGGGTCCGGGTCGGGATCCGGATCGGGGTCCGGGTCCGGATCGGGGTCCGGGTCCGGGTCGGGATCGGGGTCCGGATCGGGGTCCGGGTCCGGGTCGGGGTCCGGGTCCGGGTCCGGATCGGGGTCGGGGTCCGGGTCCGGATCGGGGTCCGGGTCCGGATCGGGGTCCGGGTCCGGGTCGGGATCGGGGTCGGGGTCCGGGTCGGGATCGGGGTCGGGGTCCGGGTCGGGATCGGGGTCGGGGTCCGGGTCCGGGTCGGGGTCGGGGTCGGGGGGCGGTGGGTCCGGCACCGGCGTGGTCGGGGTCACCGGGGCCGGGGGCGCGAGCGCGGGCGGGTCGGACGCTGGCGGTGGTGCGGGGGCGGCCGGGGGCGGCGCGGCGCCGGCGGATGGGTCGGGGTCCGGGTCGGGGTCCGGCTCCGGGTCGTCCCCGGAGCGCTGTGGCGGATCGGCGCCCCCGCCCCCGGCCGGCGAGACGCCGCCGGGGTCATCGGGCGGGGTTGACGCCGCGCCGGGGCCGCCGGAGCCGCCGCCTCCCAGAGCCGTGGCGGTCGCCGGCGCGGCGGTCGCCGGCGCGGCGATCGGAATGGGCTGCGCGCCGACGCCGGGCGCCCCCGCGCCCCCGGCGGTCCCCGACGCCGCGACCCCGGCGGCGCCGGCCGCCGCGGCGGCGGAGCCGGCCGAACCGACGGCCTTCCCGGCCTCCTCGCCCGCGAAGGGGCCGATGCCGCTTCCGCTGACCGCGACGGTCGCGATGACCCCGGCGGCCACGACGCCGGCGGTCGCGAGCCCGGCGACCCCCGCGACGCCGAGCCCCGTCGCGGCCGACCCGGCCGCGGCCCCCGCGCCGGCCCCGGCCCCGCCGCCCGCTCCGGACCCCGATCCCCCGCCGGCGCCCGTGCTCCCGGCAGAGCCGGCGGCCGCTGCCGGAGCCGCCGCCGCGGCCCCGGTGGCCTGGCGCAGGATCTCGGCCGCGGCGGCGGCCGGCAGCAGGGGGAAGAAGGCGCCGAGGCGGCGGCGGCGCTCGTCCTGCTCGGCGGCGAAGGCGCGGCAGCCGTCGCACTCGCGCAGGTGGGCGCGGACGTTCCGCGCCCGCAGCGTGCGGCGGTCGCCGTCGGAGATCCGCTGGCGCATGTCGGCGCAGGCCGCCTCCCGGCCGGCGCCGAACTCGGCCAGGGACGCCCGGGCCTCGAAGAGCTGGTGGCGGGCCTCGGCCACGGTGATCCCGAGGGCGGTCGCGATCTCCGCGTGCGACAGGCCGCTGAGCTCGCGCAGGACGAGCGCAGAGCGCTGGCGGGGCGGCAGCGCGCCCAGGTCCGCGCGCAGCTGGCGCAGGCGCTCGCGCGCCTCGACGGTCTCGTGGACGCTGGCCACGGGGTCGTCGCGATCCCCGAGCTCCTCCGCCTTGGGCCGGGCCCGGATGAGGTCCATCGACTCGTTGTGCGCGATGCGGAAGAGCCAGGGCCGGAGCTCGCGGGGCTGCGCGCCGGAGGAGAGCGCCCGGTACGCGGCCAGCATCGTCAGCTGCAGGACCTCCTCGGCGTCCTGGGGGTGCCGGAGGATCGCGCTCGCGTAGCGGTAGATCTCGCCCTGGTGGCGCTCGAACAGCGCCTCGAAGGCGCGCTCGTCTCCCGCGGCGACGAGGTTGCCCAGGGCAGAGTCGCCGAGGACGGCGAGAGAGCCTGGGACTGGGCCGAGTACCGTCGGCCGCGGACCGGGTGCGACCGTCGTGGCCACCGGCGTGCCTCCTGCGCGGGAGACGACCTGTATACCGCACTCCCGGCGACCGGAGCCGCCGAAATGTGCAGGAACCTTACACGCGCGGCGGCCCTGCGGGCAGAACCCCCCGATCGGCCGCCCGATGGTTCAGGCGGCGGGCTGCAGGGGCTCCTGGGCTGGCCCGAGCCGCGCCTGGGAGGCCGGCGACAGGGCGGTCACGACGGCCTCGAGCGCCTGGACGGCCCAGGGCGCGAACTGGTGTCCCGCCTCGCGCCAGCACTCCTCGAGGGCCTCGTCAACCGACAGCGGCTGGCCGATCCACGCGCGGCGGCGCATCGCGTCCCACGAGTCCGCCAGGCAGAGGATGGCGGCGCCGTCGGGGATGTCCTCGCCCGCGAGGCCGTCGGGGTAGCCGCGGCCGTCCCAGCGCTCGTGGTGGTGGCGCACCCACGCGGCCTGCCGCGGCGCCAGGACCATGGCGACGAGCCGGGCGCCGACGTCCGCGTGCTCCTTGACGACCTCGTACTGCTCGAAGCTGAGGCCGCCCGGCGTGAGGAGCACCTCGTCCGGCACCACGATCTTGCCGACGTCGTGCACCACCGCGGCCTGGCCCAGCTCGCGGACGCGGGGGCCGGACCAGCCGAGCTCCACGGCGAGACGGGCCGCGAGCTCGGCGACGCGCTCCGAGTGACCGGCCGTCGTCGGGTCGAGCCCGTCGATGTGACGGGCGACGGCGCGGAGCCGCACCATGCCCTGCCAGCGGAGGAGGTCGCGCTCCGGCTCGGATGCGCCGTCGGCACGGCCTGTGGGGAACCAATCGATCATCTCGCCCTGAATGTCCTTCGCAGCGGGCGGAACGTCGGATCAACACCGGCCAATTCCCGGTTAACGGGCGGGGACCACCTCGCGGAGGGTCCCCGAGGCGAGATCCAGCACCGCGCCGCGCACCTGGTCGCGGTGGGGGAGCAGCGGCTCGGCCCGGAGCGCGGCCACGGACCGGCGGACGCTCTCGTCGAGGTCGGCGAACCCCCCCGCCGCCCATGGGGGGCGCCGGCCGCTGTCGCGCTCCACGTCGCGGGCGAACCCCTCGTCGTCGAGCCCGATCATCCCGCACCGCGTGTGCTGCACCACCAGCACCTCGCGGGTGCCGAGCATCCGCTGGGAGATCACGAGGGAGCGCAGGGCGCCCTCGTTGACGATGCCGCCGGCGTTGCGCAGCACGTGCGCGTCGCCCGGCGCCAGGCCGAGCGCGCCCAGCGGGTCGATGCGCGCGTCCATGCAGGTGAGGACCGCGAGGCGCAGCCGCGGCTGCGCGGGCGGGAGGGTGTCCTCCGCCGCGCTCAGGTTGACAGGAGCGCGAAGAGGGCGATGACCCAGATGGCGACGATCGCGAGGCCGGCCGGCCAGCCGCCCGACAGGAGGACCGCCACCACGGCCGTGGCCGCCACGGCCCCGCCGAGGACGATCCACATCGCCCACCGGATCTCGGTCTTCTCGCGCCGGCCGTAGTCGGTCACCGGGGACTCGCGCGGCGAGAGCGCCGTCCCGCCGCCGCTGGCCTCCATGTAGGAGTCGAGCGCGCGCATGACATCGGCCGCCGAGCGGTTCGGGTCCGACGACTCCGCCAGTTCCGCGAGCGCCTCCTGGAGGAGGGCGCGGTGGGCCTCGCGCTCGGCGCGCGGGAGGGGCTGTCGCCGGTCGGTCATCGCCCCCCTGATGGTAGTCAACGCCCGGCGCAGCGACCCTTCGCCGACCGCGGCGTGTGCGAGAGTGCCGGGGTGAGCCGCACGGTGCTGGTCGTCGGGGGCGGAGGGCGTGAGCACGCCCTCGTGAGGGCGCTGGCCCGGTCGCCCCAACGCCCGCGGATCCTCTGCGCGCCGGGCAACGCCGGCATCGCCGCCGAGGCCGAGCTGATCCCCCTCCGGGTCGACGACGTGGGCGGGATCGGGGCCCTCGCGAGCGGCTACGGCGCCGACCTGGTGGTGGTCGGCCCGGAGGCGCCGCTCGTCGCCGGCGTGTGCGACGCGGTGCGCGCCGCCGGGCTGCGCGCCTTCGGCCCATCGGCCGCGGCGGCCCGCCTCGAGGGCAGCAAGGCGTTCGCGAAGGACGTGATGGCGGCGGCGGGCGTCCCCACCGCCCGCTCCGTGACCGTCACGGACGTCGACGCGGGGCTGGCCGCCGTGGACGAGCTCGGGCTGCCGGTCGCGGTGAAGGCGGACGGCCTGGCGGCGGGGAAGGGCGTGGTGGTCGCCGAGACGCGGGCGGCGGCCCGCGAGGCGCTCGAGGCCTGCCTCGTGGAGGGGGCCTTCGGCGACGCCGGGCGGGTCGTGGTCGTCGAGGAGGGCATGACGGGCCCCGAGGTGTCGCTGCTGGCGATCTCCGACGGCAGGGCGCTCGCCGGCTTCCCCGCAGCGCGCGACTACAAGCCCATCGGCGAGGGCAACACCGGGCCGAACACGGGAGGCATGGGGTCGGTCTCGCCCGTCCCCGACGTGCCCGACGCCCTGGCCGACGAGCTCCTCGACAGCGTCCACCGCCCGGTCGTCGCCGAGATGGCGCGGCGCGGCGCGGCCTTCTCGGGCGTCCTCTACGCCGGGCTGATGATGACCGCCGACGGCCCGCGCGTGCTGGAGTTCAACGTCCGCTTCGGCGACCCCGAGACCCAGGCGCTGCTGCCGCGCTGGGAGGACGACGCGCTGGAGGTGCTCACGGCGGCCGCGGAGGGCCGCCTGGAGGAGGGGCCGGTGCAGGTGAACGACGGGGCCGCGGTCGCGGTCGTGCTGGCGGCGGCCGGCTACCCCGGCACCCCGCGGACGGGCGATCCCATCGCCGGCCTCGACGAGGCCGGGTCCCGGGGCGCCGACGTCTATCACGCCGGCACCGCCCCCGGGCCGGACGGGACGATCGTGACCGCAGGCGGGCGGGTGCTCGCCGTCAGCGCGCGCGGCGACGGCGTTCCCGACGCGCGGGAGCGGGCCTACGCGGCGGCCGAGCTGGTGACCTTCGAGGGGCGCCAGATGCGCCGCGACATCGCCGCCGGCCTCGACTCGCAGGTGAGGGCGGGATGATCCCGCGCTACACCCGCCCGGCGATGGCCGCCATCTGGACCGAGGAGTCCAAGCTCGCCCGCTGGCTCGAGGTGGAGCTTGCGGCCTGCCGGGCGTGGGCGGCGCGCGGGGTCATCCCGCCCGAGGACCTGGCCGACATCGAGGGGCGCGCGGGGTTCACCGTCGAGCGCACCCAGGAGCTCGAGCAGGCGACCGGCCACGACGTCGTCGCCTTCCTCACCGACGTGGCCGAGCGCATCGGCCCCGCCTCGCGCTGGATCCACTACGGCCTGACCTCGTCGGACGTGCTCGACACCGGGCTGGCGCTGGCGATCCGGCGCGCGGGGGACCTGCTGCTGGCCGAGCAGGGCGCGCTCACCGCGGCGCTGCGCGAGCTCGCCCTGCGCCACGCCGGCACCCTCTGCGCCGGCCGGACCCACGGCGTGCACGCCGAGCCCACCACCTTCGGCCTCAAGCTGGCCGGCCACGCGATGGAGAGCCGCCGCAACGAGGAGCGCCTCGCCGAGGCGATCCGCGGCGCGGCCGTGGGCAAGCTCTCGGGCGCCGTCGGCACCTACGCGATGCTCGACCCGGACCTCGAGGCCGAGGTGCTCCGCGAGCTCGGCATCGGCGGGGAGCCCGTGGCGACCCAGGTGGTGGCGCGCGATCGCCACGCCCACCTCGTGGCGACCATGGCCGTGGCGGCGAGCTCGCTCGACCGCCTCGCCACCGAGCTGCGCCACCTGCAGCGCACCGAGCTGCGCGAGGCCGAGGAGGCCTTCGCGGCCGGGCAGAAGGGCAGCTCGGCGATGCCGCACAAGCGCAACCCGATCACGGCCGAGCGCATCTCCGGGCTCGCCCGGGTGGTCCGCGGCCACGCGGTGGCGGCGCTCGAGGACGTCGCCCTCTGGCACGAGCGTGACATCTCCCACTCCTCGGTCGAGCGCGTGATCCTCCCCGACGCGTTCCTCGCGCTCGACTACATGCTGGCGCGGTCCCGCGCGCTGCTGGAGGGGCTGGTCGTGCGCCCCGATCGGATGCGGGCGGTGCTCGACTCCTCGCACGGGCTGGTCTACTCGCAGCGTGTGCTGCTCGGGCTCGTGGACCGCGGCCTGGCGCGCGAGGACGCCTACGCCTTGGTGCAGCGCAACGCCATGCGCGCCTGGGACGAGGGCCGCCCGCTCGGCGACCTCCTCGCCGCCGACCCCGAGGTCGCGGCCGCCATCGGCCCGGAGGAGCTGCGGGCGCTGTTCGACCCGGAGTGGTACACCCGGCACGTGCCCCTGCTGATGGAGCGCGTGGCCGCCCTGTGAGCGCCCCGGCCGACAGCTACCCGCTGCTCTTCGAGGGCAAGGTGCGGGAGGTGCGGGAGGTCGACGAGGAGCGGCTGCTGATCGTCGCCAGCGACCGGATCTCGGCCTACGACTGGATCATGCCGACGCCCATCCCGGGCAAGGGCGCGGTCCTCACGGCGCTCTCGGCGCTCTGGTTCCGGCGGACGGCGGACATCGTCCCCAACCACCTGATCGAGCGGCTCGGCGAGCGCGGCATGCTGGTGCGGCGCCTGCGGATGCTGCCGGTGGAGTGCGTGGCCCGCGGGTACCTCGCCGGGTCCGGGTGGCGCGACTACGTCCGCACCGGCGAGGTCTGCGGCCACCGCCTGCCCGAGGGGCTCCGCGAGGCCGACCGGCTGCCCGAGCCGATCTTCACCCCGGCCACCAAGGCGTCCGAGGGCCACGACGAGAACATCACCCGCGCGCAGGCGGCCGGGATCGTGGGCGCGGAGACGCTCGCGCGGCTGGAGCGCGTCACGCTCGACCTCTACTCGCGCGCAGCGGCGGACTGCGCGCGGGCCGGCCTGATCCTGGCCGACACCAAGTTCGAGCTCGGCCTGGACGGCGGCGGTACCCTCGTGCTGGGCGACGAGGCGGTCACGCCGGACTCCTCGCGCCTGTGGCCCGCCGACCGCTGGCGCCCGGGCCAGAGCCCGCCCTCGTTCGACAAGCAGTACCTCCGCGACTGGCTCGACGCGATCGGCTGGGACCACGCCTCGCCGCCCCCGGAGCTGCCGGCCGAGGTCGTGGAGGGCACGAGGGCGCGGTACGTCGAGGCCCACGACCGCATCGCCGAGGTGATCGGCCAATGACCCAGATCGTCGTGACCGTGATGCCCAAGGAGGGGGTCCTCGACCCCCAGGGCCAGGCCGTGCGCGGAGCGCTCGAGCAGCTGGGGTTCGCGGGCGTGTCGGACGTGCGCATCGGCAAGCGGATCGAGCTCGAGGTCGACGGCGACGATCCCGAGGGCCAGGCCCGCGCCATGTGCGAGGGCCTGCTGGCGAACGCCCTCATCGAGGACTACCGGGTCGAGGCCGGCTCCTCGTGAGCGTCGCGATCGTCCGCTTCCCGGGCTCGCTCGACCACGACAGCGCCCGCCGCGCCGTCGAGCGCCTGGGCGCGCGGGCCGAGCCCGCCTGGCACGCCGACGCCGAGCTCCCGCCCGGAACGCGGGCCGTGCTGCTGCCGGGCGGCTTCTCCTACGGCGACCACCTGCGCTGCGGCGCCATCGCCAGCCGCGCGCCGATCATGGGCGCGGTCCGCCGCCACGCCGAGGCCGGCGGGCGCGTGATCGGCATCTGCAACGGGTTCCAGGTGCTCTGCGAGGCGGCGCTGCTGCCGGGCGCGCTGCGCCGGAACGCGACGCTCTCGTTCGTCTGCCGCCAGATGGAGCTGGAGGTCGCCGACCCTGACACCCCCTGGACCGGCGGGCTGCCCCAGGGCGAGCGCCTGTCCATCCCGATCAAGAACAACGAGGGCGCCTGGTTCGGGGACCCGTCCGAGGCGCGCGTCGTGCTGCGCTACGGGCCGGACAACCCGCTCGGGTCAACCGACCGCGTGGCCGGGATCGCCAGCCGCGAGGGGAACGTGATGGGCCTCATGCCCCACCCCGAGGAGGCCTGCGACCCCCTGCTCGGCTCCACCGACGGCGGCCTCGTCCTGAACGGGCTGATCGCGGCGTGACGGCGTGACCACCGCCCTCCCCCGCCACCGCCGGCTTGGCCTCACCGACGACGAGGCCGCCCGCATCCCGGAGCTGCTGGGCCGCGAGCCCACCGACCCCGAGCTCGTGATGTTCAGCCTGATGTGGAGCGAGCACTGCGCGTACAAGCACAGCAGGCCGCTGCTGGCCGGGTTCCCCACGGCCGGGCCGCGCGTGCTGCAGGGCCCGGGCGAGAACGCGGGGGTGGTGGACGCCGGCGACGGCATAGCGGTCGCGCTGAAGATCGAGAGCCACAACCACCCCTCGGCGGTCGAGCCCTTCGAGGGCGCGGCCACGGGCGTGGGCGGCATCGTCCGCGACATCCTCGCCATGGGGGCGCGCCCGATCGCGCTGCTCGACTCGCTGCGCTTCGGCGAGCTGTCGAGCCCGCGCAGCCGCCACCTCTTCACCCGCTCGGTCGCCGGGATCGGCCACTACGGCAACTGCATCGGGGTCCCCACGGTTGGCGGCGAGGTCGCCTTCGACGACCGCTACGAGGACTCGTGCCTGGTGAACGCGATGTGCGTCGGCGTGGTGGCGCCGGGCGCGATGCTGCGCTCGGCCGCGTCGGGACCGGGCAACGCGCTGGTGCTGATCGGCAACCGCACCGGGCGCGACGGCATCGGCGGCGCGAGCGTGCTCGCGTCGGCGGAGCTGGACGAGGACGAGGACAAGCGCCCGTCCGTCCAGGTGAGCGACCCGTTCACGGAGCGCAAGCTGATGGACTGCTGCCTCGAGCTCGCCGAGCGGGGCGCCCTGGTGGCGCTGCAGGACCTCGGGGCGGCAGGGCTGACGAGCGCGGCGAGCGAGATGGCGGCCAAGGGCCGGGTGGGGCTCGACATCGACCTCGACCTGGTGCCGCTGCGCGAGTCGCTCGCGCCGGCGGAGATCCTCGTGTCCGAGAGCCAGGAGCGGATGCTCGCCGTGGTGGAGCCGGCGCGGCTGGACGAGGTCGTGGCCGTGTGCAGGCGCTGGGACCTCGACGCCACCCGGATCGGCGTCGTGACGCAGGGCGAGAACCTGGTCGCCCGCGCCGGGGGCGAGGCCGTCGCCGACCTGCCGGCGCGGCTGCTGGCCGACGAGGCGCCGGTCTACGAGGTGCCCCGGACGCCCGCCCCGGCGCCGGAGCCGCTCGACCTCGCGACGCTCCCCGAGCCGGCCGACCTCTCGGCGGCCTGGCGCGACCTGCTGGCGCGGCCCAACCTGGCCTCCAAGCGCTGGGTCTACGAACGCTACGACCACCTCGTGGGCGCCAACACGATCCGGCGGCCGGGGGGCGACGCCGCCGTGGTGCGGCTGCCCGGCTCGGAGCGGGCCATCGCGCTGACCACCGACTGCGCCGAGCGGCACTGCGAGCTCGACCCGCGCGGCGGCGGCCGGGCGTCCGTGCTGGAGGCGGCGCGCAACCTCGCCTGCACGGGCGCGCGGCCGATCGCCGCAACCGACTGCCTCAACTTCGCCAACCCGGAGAAGGGCTCCACGGGCTGGCGGCTGGCCGAGACGATCGCCGGGATGAGCGAGGCCCTGACCGCGCTGTCGGTCCCCGTCGTCTCCGGCAACGTGTCCCTCTACAATGAGAGCGCGAGCCGCGCGATCTACCCGACCCCGGTGGTGGGCATGATGGGCCTGGTCGAGCGGGCTGAGGCCAGCGTGGGGCACGGATTCGTCGCCGTGGGCGACAGGGTGGTCCTCGCCGGCGAGGGCGGGATCCTGGACGCGAGCGAGTACGCCGGAGCTCGCGGCAGACCTCCCAGGGTTGATGTCGCAAGCGAGGTGGCGACGATCGAATTGGTGCTGGCGGCGGCCGAGGAGGGGATCCTGCGCAGCGCGCACGACGTGTCCGGCGGCGGGCTCGCCGTCGCCCTCGCCGAGTCGGCGGTCGCCTGCGGGCTGGGGGCCGGGGTGACGGTCGAGGCCGGGCGCCGCGACGACGAGGTCCTCTTCGGCGAGGGCGGCGGACGGGTCCTCCTGACGGTCCTCCCAGAGCACGAGGGGCGGCTCCGCGAGCTGGCCGGCGACGGGGGCGTGCCGGTCGCGACGATCGGGGCGGTCGGCGGCGAGGACGTCGTCGCCCGCGTGGGCGGCCGCGAGGCGCGCCTGTCGCTCGCCGAGGCCCGCGACGCCCACGAGCGGGGCCTCCCGGAGGCCCTGGCGTGACAGACAGGCCCAAGGAGGAGTGCGGCGTCTTCGCGGTCGTGGCGCCGGGCCGCGACGTCTCGCGGCTGGCCTTCTACGCGCTCCACGCCCTGCAGCACCGGGGCCAGGAGAGCGCCGGGATCGCCGTCAGCGACGAGGGCCAGGTCATGGTGCAGCGCGACCTGGGCCTGGTGAGCGCCGTCTTCGACGAGCCCTCGCTGCGGAGCCTGACGGGCGGGGCGGCGATCGGCCACGTGCGCTACTCGACCACCGGCTCCAACAAGTGGGACAACGCCCAGCCGGTCACCCACACGCGCAACGGCGGGCTGGTCGCGCTCGGCCACAACGGCAACCTCACCAACACGGGGGCGCTGCGGGAGGAGATGGAGCTCGCGGGGGTGGACCTGCGCGCGAGCACCGACTCCGAGATCATCGCGGCGATGCTGGCCTCGGAGTCGGGCAGCCTGCTGGCGGCCGTCTGCTCGGTGATGCCGCGGCTGGTGGGCGCCTACTCGGTCGTCGTGTTGACCGGCCGCGAGCTCGTGGCCTTCCGCGACCCCTACGGCGTGCGCCCGCTCGTGATCGGCCGCCTCGACGACGACGGCTGGTGCGTCGCGTCCGAGACCTGCGCCCTCGACCAGATCGGGGCGACCTTCGAGCGCGACGTCCGGCCCGGCGAGGCCGTGCGCCTGTCGGCCGAGCGGGTGGAGAGCCGCCAGGCGATCCCCACGCAGGGGGACGGCAAGCTGTGCGTCTTCGAGCACATCTACTTCTCCCGCCCGGACAGCCAGATGGACGGCGAGACGGTGTGGGATGCGCGCCGGGCCATGGGCGCCGAGCTGGCGCGCGAGAGCCCGGCCGACGCCGACCTCGTGGTCGGCCTGCCCGACAGCGGCACGCCCGCGGCGATCGGCTACGCCGGCGAGTCGGGCATCCCCTACGCCGAGGCCGTGGTGCGGAACCGCTACGTCGGCCGCAGCTTCATCCAGCCCGAGCAGGCCATGCGCCAGCAGGGCATCCGGCTGAAGTTCAACCCGCTGCCGGCCGTGATCGGGGGACGGCGGCTGGTGGTGGTCAACGACTCGATCGTGCGCGGCAACACCACCCGCCAGATCGTGGCGATGCTGCTCGAGGCCGGGGCCGCCGAGGTGCACATGCGCATCTCGAGCCCGCCGATCCTCTGGCCCTGCTTCTACGGCATCGACATGGCCGACCGCGCCGAGCTGGTGGCCGCCGGCCGCACGGTCGAGGAGATCGCCGCGCTCACCGGCTCGGCCTCGCTCGCCTACCTGAGCCTCGCCGGCCTGCAGCGCGCGCTCGGGCGCCCAGCCGAGGGCTACTGCCGCGCCTGCTTTACCGGCGACTACCCGATCCCCGTCCCCGACTCGTCCCTGAAGCTACGGTTCGAGCCGGGCGCGCGCGAGCCGGCCCGCGTCTGAAAAGCTGGGGCGGTGGGGGAGCCGCTCTCGTACCGCGACGCGGGGGTCGACCTCGAGGCGGCGCGCCGCCACACCGACGCGCTGGCGGGCCTCGTGGCGGGACAAACCGGCTTCGCCGCCGCCCACCCGCTGCCGGCGGGGATGCGCGAGCCGGTGCTCGTCACCTGCACCGACGGCGTCGGCACCAAGCTCCTGCTGGCGCGCGAGCTCGGCCGGCTGGACGGGCTGGGGCAGGACCTGGTGGCGATGTGCGTCAACGACCTCGCCTGCACCGGCGCCCGGCCGCTGGTGTTC
Source organism: Miltoncostaeaceae bacterium (assembly GCA_963835685.1). Lineage (GTDB taxonomy): Bacteria > Actinomycetota > Thermoleophilia > Miltoncostaeales > Miltoncostaeaceae > DATAGF01. The sequence continues at coordinate 274,071 of CAWIGI010000013.1, read as the reverse complement.
CTGGACTATCTCGCCGTGGGGCGGCTCGACCCGGACGAGGCCGGGCGGCTCGTGGCCGCGATCGCCGCGGCGTGTGAGGCCGTCGGCTGCCGCCTGGCGGGGGGCGAGACGGCCGAGATGCCGGGGCTCTACGCGCCCGGTCACTTCGACCTCGCGGGGTTCGCCGCGGGGGTCGTTGAGCGCTCCGAGCTGCTCGGCCCGCACCGGGTGCGCGAGGGCGACGCGATCGTGGGCCTCCCGTCGTCGGGCCTGCACGCCAACGGCTACTCCCTGGTGCGGGCGCTCGTCGAGGCCGGGGCGCTCGAGCCCGACCCCGACCTGCTGCTGGCACCGACGCGCCTCTACGTCCGGGAGCTCCAGGCGGTCGCCGGCGCGGCCGACCTGCGCGCCGCCGCCCACATCACCGGCGGCGGCCTGCCCGAGAACCTCCCCCGCGCCCTGCCCGAGGGCCTGGGCGCGCGGCTCGACGCCGGCTCCTGGGAGCACGGCCCCGCGATCCGGGCGATCCTGGCCACGGGGCGGGTGGACGAGGAGGAGGCCTGGCGCACCTTCAACATGGGCCTCGGGATGTGCGCGGTGGTGCGGGACGGCGACGCGGCGGCGGGAGCGGTCGACGGGGCGCGGGTGGTGGGGCGCGTCGTCGCCGGCGAGGGCGTGACCGTTGCCTGAGGGCCCGTTCCGCGTGAGCGTGCTGGTGTCGGGCAGCGGCACCAACCTGCAGTCGCTGATCGACACGGTCCACGAGGCCGACGGGCCCATCGAGATCGCGCAGGTCGTGAGCTCCCGCCCGGACGCCCTGGCGCTCCAGCGGGCCGCGGAGGCCGGGATCGCGACGCGGGTCGTGGAGATGGCCGGCCGCGAGCGCGCCGAGCGCGACCGCGAGCTGGCCGACGTCGTGGCCGCGGCCTCCCCCGACCTCGTCGTCCTGGCCGGCTGGATGAGCATCCTCACCGGGGAGTTCCTCGACCGCTTCCCCGACCGGGTCGTCAACCTGCACCCGTCGCTGCTCCCCGCCTTCCCGGGGATGCACGCGATCGAGGAGGCGCTCGACTGGGGCGTGCGCGTCACGGGCGTGACCGTGCACTTCGCCGAGGAGCGCGTGGACGCCGGTCCCCCCATCCTGCAGGAGCCGGTTGCCGTGATGTACGGTGACTCGGTGGACTCGCTCACCGAGCGGATCCGCGAGGTGGAGCACCGGCTCGTGCCCGAGGTGGTGCGCCTGTTCGCCGCCGGCAGGGTGCGGCGCGACCCCGTCGAGCGTCGCCGCGTCGAGGTGGTGCCCGGGGAGGTCGAGTGAGGGTCGGTCGCGCGCTCATCTCGGTGTCGGACAAGACCGGCCTGGAGGAGCTGGCGCGCGGGCTCGCGGATCTCGGCGCGACGATCGTGTCCACCGGAGGGACCGCGGCGGCGCTGCGCGACATGGGGATCGACGTCGTCCCCGTCAACGAGGTGACCGGGCACCCGGAGATCATGGGCGGGCGGGTGAAGACGCTGCACCCGCGCGTGCACGGCGGCATCCTCGCGCGACCCGACCACGAGGGCGACGCCGGGGACATGCACGACGCCGGCATCGAGGCCATCGACCTGGTGGTGGTGAACCTCTACCCCTTCGAGGAGACCGCGGGGCGGCGCGGGGCGACCGAGGACGAGATCGTCGAGCAGATCGACGTGGGCGGGCCGGCCATGATCCGCGCGGCCGCGAAGAACTTCGCCCGCGTGGGGGTGGTGACATCGCCCGACCAGTACGCCGAGGTGCTCGGGGAGCTGCGGGCGGACGGGGGCGAGCTGTCGGACGGCCTGCGCCGCCGGCTGGCCGAGGCGGCCTTCCGGCGCACCGCGGCCTACGACGCGGCGATCGCCGCCTACTTCGCCGAGACGCACGACGAGTTCCCCGCCGGGCTGGTGCTCAGCTTCGAGGTGCAGCGCGAGCTGAGCTACGGCGAGAACCCCCACCAGCGAGCGGCGTACTACGCGGAGCGCGGCGCGCGCAGCCACCTGCTCTCGCGCACGGAGCAGCTCCACGGCAAGGAGCTCTCCTTCAACAACCTCTACGACCTCGACGCCGGGCTCGCCCTGCTGTCCGAGTTCGAGCTCCCGGCGTGCGTGATCATCAAGCACAACAACCCCTGCGGCGTCGCCGTCGCCGGGGACGTGCGGACGGCCTACCAGCGGGCGCGCGACTGCGATCCGGTCTCCGCCTACGGGGGGGTGGTGGTCGTCAACCGGCCCGTGGACGGGGCGCTGGGCGAGATGCTCGCCGGGACGTTCGTGGAGGTGCTCTGCGCGCCCGGCTACGCCGAGGAGGCGCTGCGGGCCCTGACCGTGAAGCCGAACACGCGGATCCTGCGCAAGAGCGAGCGGCGGCGGCGCAACCCGGGCGAGCGCGACCTGCGCCGCGTCGCCGGCGGCCTGCTGGTACAGGACCGCGATGCCGAGAGCGAGGGCCGCTCCCTGATGAAGGTCGTCACCGAGCGGGCGCCCACGGAGGCCGAGTGGGGCGACCTGCTGTTCGCGTGGCGGGTCGCGAAGCACGTCAAGAGCAACGCCATCGTGATCGCGCGCGACCTCGCGACGGTCGGGGTCGGAGCCGGCCAGATGAGCCGCGTCGAACTCGGTGCGGCTCGCGATCGACAAGGCCCAGAGCCCCGTGGCCGGCGGCGCCCTGGCCAGCGACGCGTTCTTCCCCTTCGCCGACGGCCCCGAGGCCGCCATCAAGGAGGGGGTGACCGCCATCGTCCAGCCGGGGGGCTCGATCCGCGACGACGAGGTCTTCGACGCCGCCGACGCGGCCGGCGTGTCGATGGTCGTGACCGGCCGCCGCCACTTCCGCCACTGATGCGCACGAAGGAGAGCCTGGAGCGCGGCTGACCGGCTCCGGGTCGCACGGCCGCCGGAGGCCCTACCCTCGGAACGATGCGGACGCTGACCGCCATCACCGCCGCCGCGCTGGCGCTCCTCTCGGCCGTCGCGGGAGCCGCGGGCGCGCCGCCCGACGACCTGTCGGACGACCCCCTGGACCGCGGGGCCCTGCTCGCCCTGCCGAGCGTGTACCGGGTGGACATGACCCTGCGGGTGGACGCCCTGCGGACGAGGGACGGCCGCCGGATCCCCCTCCCGGCACAGGCGCGCGAGCTGCAGGAGCGCGGCAGCGCCTTCGCGGTCGCCCCCGGCGGATGGCTGGTCACGGCGGCCCACGTCGCGGACCCCGACGACGCGACCGCCGCCCGGCTCGCGTACCAGACGAAGCTGGCGCTCGAGGGGAAGCCGCACACCGACGACCTCGCCGCCGAGTACGTGGACGAGGCCGGCGTGACGCCCGTCGGCGTCCGCGTGGCGCGCCTGGTGGTGCGCCAGGCGGACGCCGGCCAGGGCGCCGCCGCCGCCCGCACCTACGTGCCGACCCGCGTCGTCCGGAGCGACCGCGCCGACCTCGCCCTCCTGCGCATCCGCGCGCCGGGCGCGCCGGCCCTGGCGCTGGCCGAGTCGGCCAGCATCGGGACGCCCGTCGCCAGCCTCGGCTTCGGCGCCGGCTCCGCGTTCGCCGAGCCCGCCCGCGGCGATCTGGAGCCCGCCGTGCGCCGCGGCGCGCTGGCGCGGACGGGGATCATCGACGAGGACGAGCCGACCGCGCGCCCCGGCATGCTGGTGACGATCCCGCTCGAGTCCGGCGACTCCGGCGCGCCCATCGTCGACGCCAATGGCGACGCGCGCGGCGTCGCCGTCATCCGCACCGCGGACGGGGGCATCGCCGAGCGGGCGACCGAGGTGCGCCAGCTGCTCGCGACCGAGGGCGTCGAGCCGGCGCCCGGCCGCTCGGCCCAGCTCTTCCGCGGCGGCATGGCCGCGTTCTGGGACCTCGACCTGGCCGCCGCCCAGCGGGGGCTCGCGGCCGCCGAGCGCGCCTTCCCCGACCACGCCCTGGCCGGGCTCGAGGCGCGCCGCGCCCGCGAGCTCGCGGGCGCCGACTTCACGCTCGTCGGCGAGCGGCGGCGCCAGGGCTTCCTGCTGGCGCTCGGCGCGCTCGCGGTGATCGCGGCAGCGGCCTGCGGCTTCGGCCTGGCGCGACAGGGGCCCCGTGGGAGAGGATCGTTGGGGACGCCGACCGAGAGGGGGTAGGGCTCGCGATGCAGGTGGGCGTGCCCGCCGAGGTCAAGGAGGACGAGTACCGGGTGGCGCTGACGCCGGCCGGCGCGAACGAGCTCGTGCGCCACGGCCACGGCGTCGTGGTGGAGCGCGGCGCGGGGGAGGGGTCGGACTTCCCCGACCTCGCGTACGAGCGCGTGGGGGCGCGGATCGGCGACGCCGCGGCCGCCTGGGGATGCGACCTCGTGCTGAAGGTCAAGGAGCCGCAGCCCTCCGAGTTCGGCTACCTCCAGGACGACCAGGTGCTGTTCACCTACCTGCACCTCGCCGCGAACCCCGGGGTGGCGGACGCCCTGCGGCGGGCGGGCACCACCGCCGTCGCCTACGAGACGGTCGAGGACGCCGAGGGCCGGCTGCCGCTGCTGGCGCCGATGAGCGAGATCGCCGGGCGCCTGGCCGTCCAGGCCGGCGCGCGCCACCTCGAGAAGCCGCTCGGCGGGCGCGGCGTCCTGCTCGGGGGCGTCGCGGGCGTGGCGCCGGGGTCGGTGGTGGTGATCGGGGGCGGGATCGTGGGCACGAACGCGGCGATGGTCGCCGCCGGCATGCAGGCCCACGTCGCCGTGCTCGACACCGATCTCGGGCGCCTGCGCGACCTCGAGCTCGCCCTCGCCGGACGGATGACCTTCCTGTACTCGACCCGGCTCGCGATCGAGGAGCTGCTGCCGACGGCGGACCTCGTCGTGGGCGCGGTGCTGGTGCCCGGCGCCCGCGCGCCGATGCTGGTGTCGCGCGAGGCCCTGGGGCTGATGCGCCCGGGGGCGGTCATCGTCGACGTCGCCGTCGATCAGGGCGGCTGCGTCGAGACCTCGCGCCCGACCACCCACTCCGACCCGGTCTACGAGGTCAACGGCGTGGTGCACTACGGCGTCGCCAACATGCCGGGCGCCGTGCCGGTGACGGCGACGCGGGCGCTCTCCAACGCCACCCTCCCCTACGTCCTGAAGATCGCCGACGAGGGGCTGGACGATGCGGTGCGGGCCGCCCCGGGCCTGGAGCCCGGGATCAACGTCCGGCATGGCGCGATCGTGAACGCGGCCGTCGCGGAGGCGCTGAGCGGCTGAGGCCATTCGCGCGCCGGCGCGGCGGCACGCCCGGCGCCCCGTTGGGGGCGGCGGGCGGGCGCTAGCCTGTCGGCATCCTCGGAGCCTTCGCCCACGTCGCCGTCTGCGTCGACCGCTCGGAGGCGGCCCGGCGCGGGCTCGCCGAGGCCCGGCGGCTGCGCCCGGAGCGCATCTCCGTCGTCCACGTCGCCGGCGGCCGGCGCGCGCCCCGGGACGGCCTGCTCGACGAGCTCCTCGCGGAGGTGCCGCGGGCCGAGCCGGTCCTGCTGTCGGGCCGGGCCGCCGAGAGCATCATCGAATGGGCCCGTGAGCGGCGGCCGGACGTCGTCGTGGCCGCGTCCCACTCCGGGCGCGTCGCCGGCGTCCTGGGCAGCACGGCCCGGCGCGTCGCCACGTCGGCGCCCTGCCCGGCGCTGATCCTGCCCCCGGGGGTGGAGCCCCCGGCCGAGCCGGACGAGGGCGGGGCGCCGTACGCCCACATCGCCTGCTGCATCGACGACTCGCCCGCGTCGATGCGGGCGCTGGCCGAGGCCCGGCGCCTGCGCGCGCTCGGTCCGGGCCGGCTGAGCCTCGTCCACGTGGCCCCGCGGGCGCTCATCGAGGCGCCCGTGCCCGGGGCCCCCGCCGGGGCCCCGCGGGACATCGCGGACGACGAGCGGGACTGGCTCCTCGCGACGGCCGCGCGCGTGCCGGGAGCGGACCCGGTCCCCCTGACGGGCCTCGCGGCGGACGCCGCCGTGGGCTGGGCCCGGGAGGCCCGGCCGGACCTGATCGTGGCCGCGGCCCACCGCGGCCCCGTGGAGCGCGCCCTGCTGGGCAGCTTCGCGGCCGACCTGGCGCGGGAGGCGCCGTGTCCGGCACTGCTCACGCGCTGACCGAGCGCCTGGCCCCGAAGGCGCAGGGGCTCACCCAGGCGGAGGCCGAGCGGCGCCTGGCCGCGCGCGGCGAGGTCGAGCCGCCGACGACCAGCCGGTCGTGGCGCAGCATCCTGCGCGCCAACCTGCTGACCGTCTTCAACGTCGTGCTGGTCGTCTTCGGGCTGATCACGCTGATCTTCGCCGACTGGCGCGACGCCCTCTTCCTCGGGATCCTGATCGTCAACGCGGGCATCGGCATCGTCCAGGAGGCACGCGCCAAGCGGAGCCTCGACCGCCTGGCGGCGCTGGTCGCGCCGAAGGCCACGGTCGTGCGCGACGGCAGGCCTCGCGAGGTCGGCGTCCCGGACGTCGTGCCGGGCGACCTCGTCCTGGTGGGCGCGGGCGACCAGGTGGTGGCCGACGGCCCGGTGGCGGGCAGCGAGGGCCTCGGGGTGGACGAGTCCATCCTCACCGGGGAGAGCGAGCCGGTGATGCGCGGGCCCGGAGAGGCGCTGCGGGCCGGCTCCTTCGCGGTCGAGGGCTCGGGGTCCTACGTGGCCGAGGCGGTCGGGCGCGACACCTACGCGGAGCGGCTCACCGGCGAGGCGCGCGAGTTCCGCCACCCGCGCTCGCCGTTCGAGCGGGGGCTGGACCGGCTGATCCTCGTCCTCACCGCCGTCATGGTGCCGCTCGGGGCGCTGCTGCTGTGGTCGCTGATCGAGCAGGACAATCCCTTCCGCGAGTCGGTCGAGACGGCCGTCGCCGCCGTGATCACGATCGTCCCGGAGGGGCTCGTCCTGCTCACCGGGATCACCTATGCGGTCGCGACGCTGCGGATGACGCGGCGGGGCGCGCTCAGCCAGCAGCTGAACGCGGTCGAGTCGCTGGCGTCGGCCGACACCGTCTGCATCGACAAGACCGGCACGCTCACCGAGGACCGCCTGCGGGTGGTCGACCTGATCCCCGCCGACGTCGACGAGGGCGAGCTGTCGGTCCTCCTCGGCCGCTACGCGGCGAGCTCGCCGAGCCGCAACTCCACGCTCGAGGCCATCGCCGCGGCCTACCCGGGAACGGCGGAGCCCGTGCGCGAGGGCGTGCCGTTCTCCTCGCGGCGGCGCTGGAGCGGCCTGTCGATGGGCGGGCGCTCGTACGTGCTGGGCGCGCCCGAGCACTTCGACCTCGAGGGCCGCCTCGCGGTGCGCGCCGGCGAGGAGGCGCGGCGGGGGCGGCGCGTGCTGGCCTTCACCGTGGGCGGCGCGCCGCTCGCCGCGGCCCGCCCCGACTCGCCGCCCCCTGCCGGGCTGCGGCCGCTGGGCCTCGTCGTCCTGGCCGAGGAGCTGCGCCCGGACGCGCGCGAGACCGTGGCCTTCCTGCTGGAGCAGGGGGTCGAGATCAAGGTGATCTCGGGCGACGCGCCGGCGACCGTCGCGGCCATCGCCGCCGACGCGGGCATCCCGCTGCGCGGCGAGCCGGTTGACGGGCGCGAGCTGCCGGTTGAACGCGACCCGCATGCGGGAGCTGGCGCGCGAGTCCACGGTGGTGGGGCGCATCTCGCCCGAGGGCAAGCGGCGCTTCGTCGAGGCGCTCGAGGCCGAGGGCCGCTACGTCGCCATGGTCGGCGACGGCGTCAACGACGTGCCGGCGCTGAAGGCGGCCCGCCTGGCGATCGCCCAGGGCAGCGGCGCACAGATGGCGCGCGCGATCGCCGACCTCGTCCTGGTCAAGGGCGGCTTCGCCGCGATCCCCCCGATGATCAAGGAGGGGCGCAAGGTGCTGCGCAACCTGCAGCGCGTCGCGAAGCTGTTCGTCGCCAAGTCGGCGCTGGCGGCGTTCCTGATCCTGACCATCGGGATCTCGTCCGAGAGCTACCCCTTCCTGCCGCGCCACCTGACGCTGGCCTCGGCCATCACGATCGGCATCCCGGCGTTCTTCCTCGCGCTGGCGCCCAGCGAGGGCCCCTGGAGGCCGGTGCGCTTCCTCCGCGAGCTCGCGAGCTTCGCGATACCGGCGGGCACCGCCGCCGGGCTCGGGGTCGTCGCGAGCTTCCTGCTGTCCATCAACCTCATCGACATGAGCGAGATGCGCGCGCGGACGGTCGCCACGACGGTGCTGGTGCTGGTGGGCCTCTACCTGGTCATCGTGCTGGAGGCCTCCAGCCGCATCCGCGGCTACACGGTCGGGGCGCTGTGCGCGGCCCTCTTCGCCGTCTACCTCGTCGTGCTGTCGCTCCCGAGCTGGCGCGATTTCTTCGAGGTGGCCGCGCCCGACCCGGCGATCATCGTGGTGTCGCTGGCGGGGACGGCCCTTGCGGTGACGGGTCTGGTGCTGACCGACGAGCGCTTCCTTCCCCTGCCCGGCCGCCGCCCGCCCGCACCGCCCGCACCGCCGTCAGGACCAGCGCGAGCGTGATCAGCACGGCGCTGGTCACGCACCACGCGCAGACCGCCTCGATCAGGACGAGCTCCGCGTAGGTCAGCCACGCGGAGAACCCGACCCCGACGACCGCGGTGAAGAGACCCAGCGCGCGCCCCGTCGGCCCCGGGAGCAGCGCGGCGACCAGCAGGGCCCCGTAGGCCAGCAGCCCCAGCACGGCGACCGGGATCCCCGCGAGCTCGGAGTACTCGCTCTCCTGGACCGTCTGGCACCCTCCGCCGACCACGCAGGCCGGGTCGTCGCCCGAGGCGCGCACGGCGGTGAGGTAGCCCGAGACCCCGAGCCCCGCGACCGCGACGACCCCGAGTGCGATCCGGAGCGCGGTCTCGGACGGCCACCCGCGAGTCACGGCCGGCGACCGCTCACGTCTGGGGACCCACCTCGGCCACGGCGGCCTCCAGCTCGGACGACTCGACGGCGCCGGAGAGCGACCGCTCGCCGCCCGGGCCCCGGATCACGAAGGTGGGCGTCGCGGTCACCTCGTCCTGCTCGGCCAGCGAGGTGTTCTCCAGCAGGTTCTGCTCGGCCGCGGACCCCGTGTAGTCCGCGCGCCACTTCTCGACGTCGAGGCCCAGCGCGGTGACGGCCTCCTCCATGAGCTCGTCGGTGAGCCAGTCCTGATCCGACTCGGGGCCCTGGTTGCGGTAGATCAGGTTCGCGAACGACCACATCGCGTCCTGCATCCCGGCGGCCTCCGCGCCGAAGGCCCCGCGCTCGGAGCTCCTGCTGATGAAGGCGATCGGGCGGAAGACCATCTTCGCGTCGCCGCTCTTGACGGCCGAGTCGAGGGTCTCGGGGACCGTCGTCTCGGACGCGAGCTTGCACGCCGGGCAGGCGAGGTCGCCGTACTCGATGATCTCGACCGGCGCGTCGTGGTCACCGAGGACGCTGCCGGCCTGGGGCACGCCCTCGAGCTGCGCCTGGACCTCCGCAGCGCCGGCGATGGACGATGGCGCGTCGTCGTCGTCGCCGCCGCCCGCGAGGCTGATCCCCACAACCACCCCGACCACGACCAGCGCGGCCACGAGGATGCCGATCCAGTATTCCCTCTTCACGTGATCCGGCCTCCGCTCGCTGCACCCGGACGTCGGCCGGCACCGCGCGTTCCGGGCCCGCCGCGCACGACGATAGCGTGCATCCCCGCGCCCGGGCGCGTCCGACGGTCGGACTAGGGTCGAGTGGTGAGGCTGCTCCACACGGCCGACTGGCACATCGGGAAGACGCTCGCGCGCCGTTCCCGCATCGACGAGGCCCGCGAGGCGGTCGACGCAGTCGTCTCCGCCGCGGTCGAGCACGAGGTGGACGCGGTGCTCGTCTGCGGCGACGTCTTCGAGCACCTCGCGCCGGCGCCCGAGGCCGAGCAGGTCGTCTACGAGGCGCTCGTCCGCTTCGACGCGCACCGGATCCCGGTGGTCCTCCTCGCGGGCAACCACGACCACCCGAAGCGCTGGCGGGCCGTCGAATCGCTCCTCGCGCGCTTCGCGGTCCACGTCGTCCCCGAGGTGCGCCGGCCGGAGCGGGGCGGGCTGCTGGAGATCGCCGCCCGCGACGGCTCGGCCGGTGTGCAGATCGCCGTGCTGCCCTGGGTGCCCGAGCGCCGGCTGGTCGGCGCCGCCGAGCTGATGGGGCTCGCCGAGCAGCCGCACCAGACCTACGCGACCGAGGTGGCCCGCCTGCTCGAGGCGCTCTGCGCCGCGTTCGATCCCGACAAGTGCAGCGTGCTCGCCGCGCACCTGTGCGTCTCCGGCGCGACGCCGGCCGGCAGCGAGCGACAGCTCACGATCGGGGACCTCTTCGCCGTCGCCCCGCAGGCGATCCCGGCCACCGCGCAGTACGTGGCGCTCGGGCACGTCCACCGGCCCCAACGCGTGCCCGGCGTCGCCGCGCCTGCGCGCTACGCCGGCTCGCTCCTCCAGCTCGACTTCAGCGAGGCGAGCCAGGAGAAGAGCGTCGTGCTCGCCGACCTGGAGCCGGGGCGCCCGGCGCAGGTGCGGGAGCTGCCGATCACCGCCGGCCGCAGGCTCATGGACGTCCGCGGGACGCTCGACGAGCTGGAGCAGTACCGCGACTCCGCCGACGAGGCGTTCGTCCGGGTCTTCCTGGTGTGCGAGCGGCCCGTGCCGGGCCTCGCCGACCAGGTGCGGGAGCTCCTCCCGAACGCGCTCGAGGTCAGGCTCGAGTACGAGCGCGAGGAGGACGACGGCGGGCGGGTGGACGTGAAGGCGCTCACCCCCCGCGAGCTCTTCCAGCGATACCACCGCGACCGCTACGGCGCCGAGGCCGAGCCCCGGCTGCTCGACCTGTTCGATCGCCTGCTCGACGAGGCCATGGCGGCATGAGGCCGCTCTCGCTGACGATCGAGGGCCTCACCTCGTTCAAGGGGACTCAGCAGGTGGACCTGTCGGACCTCGACCTCTTCGTCATCACGGGCCCCACCGGCGCCGGCAAGAGCAGCATCCTCGATGCGATCACCTTCGCGCTCTACGGCAGCGTCCCGCGCGTGAACGCCCACGAGCTGCGCGACCTGATCTCGCACGGGTCCACCCACATGCGCGTCCGCCTCGACTTCCGGGTCGACGGCCGGCAGTACCGCGTCGCCCGCCGCGTGGGGCGGACCTCGCACGAGGCGACGCTGGAGCGCATCCAGAACGGATCGGCCGTCACGGAGATCGACCGGGGCGGGATCAGGGCGGTCGGCCGCCGGCTCGAGGAGATCGTCGGCCTCGACTTCAAGGCGTTCACGAAGGCGGTGCTCCTGCCCCAGGGCGCCTTCCACGAGTTCCTCACCGGGGACGCCGGCGAGCGCCGCCGGATCCTGATGCGGCTCCTCGACCTCGGCCGCTACGAGGCGGCCGGCCAGGCGGCGCGGCGGGAGGCGTCGCGCCTGGGCGACAGGATCGACGACCGCCTCGGGCAGATCGAGTCGCACTATGCGGACGCCACGGGAGCGCGGCTCGCCGCGCTGGAGGCCTCCGCCCGGCGGGCGCGGGTGCGGGACGACCGGCTGAGGGCGGCGGCGGTCACGGCCAAGGCGATCGCGGCCGAGACGGCCGAGGCCGAGCGGTCGTGCGCGGCGCTGTCGAGCCGCGCCGGGGACGTCGGCGGCGCCCTGGCCGCTCTCCGGCGCCTCGCCGATGCGCTGCCCGCGCTCGAGGCCGCGGCGCAGCGGTCGCGCGACGGCCTCGACGCGAGCGAGGAGCGGCTGGCCGAGGCCCAGGAGGGGGCCGACCGGGCCCGCCGCGCGCTCGACCAGACGATCGGGCGGACGGGCGACGCCGCCGCGCTGGCGCGGCTGGACGCGGCCGCGGCGACCCACGCGCGCGAGCGGGCCGAGGTGGAGCGCCTCGACGGCGCGCTCGTCGAGGCGCGCGCGAGCGCCGGCGAGCTGGCCGGAGCGCTGCGCGACGCTCGCGCCCGCGAGGCCGAGGCCAGGGCGGCCCTGGAACGGCGGCTCCAGCTCCGCGAGCGCGCGCAGGAGGAGCGGCGCCGAGCCGCGGCGGTCGTGCGGGCGGCCGAGGCCGCGGCCGCCCTCGCCGAGCTGGAGCGCGCCCTCGGGCCCGCGCGGGAGGCGGCCGACGCGGCGGGCGCGGGCGTCGAGGACGCGCGAGGGCGGCTGCGGCACCTGGAGCAGGAGCACGCCGCGATCGGCCTCGGCGCGGGCCTCGCGCCGGGTGATCGCTGCCCGGTCTGCGCCGCGGTCATCGAGACGCTGCCGGACCGCGACGGCGACGCAGGCGCCCTCCTCGATGCGGCGCGGCTGGCGGCGCGGGCCGCGGAGCAGGACGACCGGGCGGCCCGCGACGCGGTCGTCGAGCTGCGGGCGAGGCGGCGGGCCGCGGCGGACGAGGCGGCGGCGGCGCGCGAGGCCGTGCCGGCGGACGAGGTTCCGGCGCCGGCGCGGGCGGTCGCCGCCCTCGGGCGCGCGGAGGAGGACCTCGCGACGGCGCTGTCGGGCGAGCGCCTCGCCCGGGCCGCGCTCGACGAGGCGGTCGCGCTGGCCTCCAGCGCCGAGACGTCCGCGAGCGCGGCCGCGAGGGTGGTGGAGGGGATCGCCGAGAACCGGCGCGGCGCCCGGGCGCGCCTCGAGTCGGCCCTGGCGGAGCTGACGGCGGCCGTCGGGCCGGATCCCCCGGCCGAGGGCGAGATCGCGCGCCGCCGCGACGAGCTGCGAGCCGCCGAGGCCGCCCGGCGCCGGGCGGAGGATGCCGCCGGGGCGGCGCGGGCGGCCCGCGACGAGGCGCTGCACGCGCACGGCGAGTGCGCGCGGGGGGTGGCGGCGTTCGACCAGGAGCTCGCCGCCGCGCGCGCCGCCGCCCGGATGGCGACCGACGCCGTGGCCCGGCTGCTCACGGAGGGCGGCCGCCTGCCTGCCGCTCCCCAGGACGCGCCGCGCGCCGACCTGCTGACGGCCTGGATCGAGCGCTGCGAGGGATGCGCGTCGGATGCGGCGCGGCAGGAGCGGCGGCTCCGCGAGGAGATCGGCGCAGCGGCGCGGCGGCTCGAGGACGCCACCCGCGACGCCAGCCTCGCGATCGCCCCGTCGGACTCGTCAGCGGCGGCGCAGGCGCTCGAGGACGCCGCCAGGGAGGCCCACGGGGACGCCGTCGCGGCGGCGAAGGAGGTCGAGGCCCTCGGCGCCAGGATCGACGAGCGGCGGCAGCTGGAGCTGGAGATCGCCGAGGACACGACGGCGCTGGCGCTCCACCGGACGCTCAGCCGGGAGCTCCGGGCCGACCGGTTCGTCGCCTTCGTTCTCCAGGAGAGCATGACCCAGCTCGCGCTGCAGGCGAGCCTCGAGCTCAGGCGGATCTCGGACGGCCGCTACAGCCTGGTCGCCCGCAACGGGAGCTTCGAGGTCATCGACCACCACAACGCCGACGAGCGCCGCAGCGTCGCCACCCTCTCAGGCGGCGAGACGTTCCTCGCGTCGCTCAGCCTCGCGCTGGCCCTCTCCGCGGGCCTGCGCGACCTCGCCGGCGCGGCCGCCGGACGCCTCGAGGCGATCTTCATCGACGAGGGCTTCGGCGCCCTCGACCCGGAGACGCTCGAGGTCGTGGTGGAGGCGCTCGAGCGGCTGCGCGAAGGCGAGCGGATGGTCGGCATCATCACGCACGTGCCGACGCTCGCCGACCGCATCCCGGCCGGGCTCGTCGTCGACAAGCGCGGGGCCTCGAGCCGCATCCTCGTCCGCTGAGGCTGGGGCCTAAGCGGGACGCCGGGCCTCGGCCGCCTGAAGCGGCCCGAGGACCAGCCACCCCAGAAGCGGGCAGAGCGAGGCCATGGCGAAGGCGGCCGGGCAGGACAGGAGCCCGACGGCCGCGCCGAAGAGCGGGGACGCCGCGGCCACGGCCACGAAGAGGATCGTGTTCTGCAGCCCGAGGGCCGTGGCGGGGGCGAGGGCGACGCCACCGGCGAGGGCGATGGCGCGCAGCGGCCGGATGCGGCTGCCCACCCGGTCCGACCAGGCGCCCGCGGCGACGCGCGCGGCCGAGCCGCCGAGCTGCACGGCGGCGAGCGCGAGGGCCGAGGCCGTGACCGACCAGCCGCGCTCCTCGTGGAGGTAGAGGGCGAGGAAGCTGAGGACGGAGATCTGCCCCAGGACCACCGCCGCCGTCCCGAGGGAGAGGCGCCAGATCGCACGGTCGCGCAGCGGGCCCCGCGCGGTGACGTGGAGCGGCGGCTCGTCGAGCCTCCCGGCCTCCGGCCCGGCCCGGCGCAGGCCGACGGCCGCGGCGATCGCGCCGGCCAGGCAGGCGCCTGCCAGCGCGAGCAGGGCGGCCTCGACGCCGCCGGCGTCGGCGGCCAGCGGCAGGAGGGCCGCGGCGATCGCCCCGCCGAGGGGCGTCGACATGTGGCGCAGGTCGAGCGCGAGGCCGCGCTGCGACGGCCCGAACCACGACACCACCGCCCGGCCGCTCGCCGCGTTGGCGCTCGAGCCCATGGCGCCGGCCACGACCAGCCCGGCCCCGAGGGCCCGGCCGGAGCCGGCCTGCGACGCGAGCGCCAGGGCGGCCGCCGCGCCGGTCAGGCCGGCGGCGATGACGGCGCGCTCGCCGATCCGGTCCGCGAGCGCCCCCCACGCCAGGAGCGTGGTCATGACCCCCAGGGTCGAGGCCGCGAGCAGCGCTCCGGTCTCGGCCAGCGAGAGGCCGTACTCGTCCCGGATCTGGGGGGCCACCGCCGGCAGCCCGAGCTGGACGGCCGAGATGCTGGCCTGGGCCGCCATCCCCACCGCCAGGACGACCCAGCGCTAGGAGGCGGCGGGTGCCGCGGCGGTCCTCAGCGGCCCGCGAGCGGCTGCGGCGGCTCCTCGCTGCGGCCACCGAGGTGCTTCGCGAAGAAGCGCTCGATCGCCCCGTACGCCTCCATGCGGTTCTCGGGCTTCACGAAGCCGTGGCCCTCGTCGTCCGCCACGAGGTACTCCACCTCGACCCCCCGGGCCCGCAGCGCGGCCACGATCTGGTCCGACTCGGCCTTGGTCACGCGCGGGTCGTTCGCGCCCTGCACCACCAGCAGCGGGGCGCGGATCGCGTCGACCCGGTTCAGCGGCGAGCGCGCCTCGAGGTCCGCGAGCTGCTCGGGGTCGTCGGGGTCGCCGACGTACCGGAACCAGGTGCTCGCCAGGAAGGGCCGCCAGTACGGCGGGAACGAGCGCACGAGGGTGACGAGGCTCGACGGCCCGACGACGCTGACGGCCGCGGCGAAGACGTCGGGCGTGAAGGCCGCCCCGACCAGCGCGGCGTACCCGCCGTACGACCCGCCGTAGATGCCGATGCGGGAGCGGTCGGCGATGCCCTCGCCCACGAGCCACTCGACCCCGTCGATCAGGTCGTCGTGCATCTTCCCGGCGAACTCGTGCTCGGCCGCGTGCGTGAACCGCTTGCCGAAGCCCGTCGAGCCGCGGTAGTTGACCTGCAGCACGGCGTAGCCGCGGTTGGCCAGGAGCTGGGCCTGGGGGTCGTAGCCCCAGGCGTCCCTCGCCCACGGGCCGCCGTGAACCACGAGAACCGCCGCCAGGCCACGAGGCTGGACGTCGAGCGGCAGGGTGAGGTACGAGCGCAGCGGCAGCCCGTCGCGCGAGGTGATCGTCACCGGGCGCATCGGCGCCAGGGTCTCGGGGTCGAGCCAGGGGCGCGAGCGGTACAGGAGCTCGGCGGCGCCGGTCGTCCGGTCGTAGAGGAAGGTCGCGCCGGGATCGCGGTCGTCGTCGAAGGTCACGATCCACGCGGTCTCGTCGGCGTCCTGCCCCGTGATGCGCGGGTCGCCGGGGTGCAGGGCCCGCAGCGCCTCCCAGTCGCGGCCGAACCGGGGCTCGAGGGCGTGCATCACCGTGCGGTCGCGCAGGTAGGCCGCGCCCAGCAGCTCGCCGGTCAGGTCGCTGATCACCGGGCCCGACAGGTCGGCCTCCTCATCGGAGTCGATCTCCCGCTCGGAGCCGTCGACCGGGTCGAGCTCGACGAGGCGCTCGAGGTCGGACCCGCGGGCGCTGCCCACCCACAGGCGCGCGCCGTCGGGCGTGAACGCGAACGCGTGGCCGCCGTCCTCGTTGGCGAACTCGGCCACGACGCGGAGCTCCGACCCCTCGTCGTCGCGCACCAGCAGCTGGTAGTCGCCCGCCGGCGTCTGCGCCCGCGCCCCGCGCAGCCGGCCGTCGCGGTCGGCGAGCCAGCCGATCACGTTGCCGGGGTTCCGCGCGACCAGCCGGAGCTGCCCGGTGGCGAGCGTGAGCCGGTAGGCGTCGAACGTCGAGCGGTCGCGCAGGTTCATCGAGACGAGCGCGTGGCGGGGGGTGGCGCGGGGCGCGGCGATCAGGCCGGCCCTCACCCCGGGGAACGGCGTCAGGTCGTGGGCCCGCCCCCCGGCGACGTCCGCGGCCATGATGTGGTGGTTCTCGTCGCCGCCCGTGTCCTGCGACCAGAGGATGCGCCCCGAGTCCCGCGACCACAGGTAGGAGCGCACGCCGCGATCGCGGTCGTCCGTCACGGGCCGGGCCTCGCCCCCACCGCGGTCGCGCACCCAGACGTTCAGGACGCCGTCGCGGGGCGCGAGCCACGACAACAGGCGCCCGTCGGGGGAGATGCGCGCGAGCGCCCGCTCGGGGTCTCCGAAGAGGTCGCGGAGGGGGATGAGGGGGGGCACGGCGGGCATCGTGCCAGGCCGGCCGGCCCGGGCGCCCCGCGGGGGCTGGGGGCGGATCCGGTTGGACGGGGGGCGGATCGCCCTCTATCATCGAGCGGTTCGCGGGTTTTGCCCGCCCGTCACCCCTGCACGAGGAGCCGGCCTTGAGGTCGAGCGCACGACCCTGCGACCCCGCCGAGGTCCACCGCTGATCGCGCTGCTCTTCCCCGGCCAGGGAGCGCAGCAGGTCGGCATGGGACGCGCGCTCGCCGAGGCCTACCCGGCCGCCCGGCGCACCTTCGAGGAGGCCAACGACCTGCTCGGGTACGACCTCGCGCGCCTGTGCTTCGAGGGGCCGGCCGAGGACCTGACCTCGACCCGCAACTGCCAGCCGGCGATCCTGACCAGCTCGGTCGCGGCCTGGCGCGTGGCCCACGAGAACGGCGTGACCGGGGACATCGCGATGGGCCACTCCCTTGGCGAGTACTCGGCCCTGGTGGCCTGCGAGAGCCTGAGCTTCGAGGAGGCCCTGCGCGTGGTGCAGGCGCGCGGCGACGCCACGACCGACGTCACCGCGACGACGCCGGGCCAGATGGTCGCGATCATCGGCGCCAGCGACGAGGACGTCGAGGCGCTCTGCCTCGAGGCGGGCGAGGTGTGGCCGGCCAACTACAACGGCCCCGGGCAGGTCGTCGCCTCGGGCCTCCAGCGCGGGGTCGGCCGCCTGCTCGACCTGGCGCGCAAGCGCGGGATCAAGGCCCGGCTCCTCGAGGTGGACGGCGCGTTCCACTCGTCCGTGATGGCGCCCGCCGCCGAGAAGCTGCGCGAGGCGCTGTCCAACGTGAAGATCGGCACGCCGTCGCTGCCGTTCCTGTCGGCCACCTC
This sequence comes from Miltoncostaeaceae bacterium, assembly GCA_963835685.1. Taxonomy (GTDB): domain Bacteria; phylum Actinomycetota; class Thermoleophilia; order Miltoncostaeales; family Miltoncostaeaceae; genus DATAGF01. The sequence continues at coordinate 256,574 of CAWIGI010000013.1, read as the reverse complement.
GGGCCGCTTCGAGCGGGGCGAGCGCCTGCGCTCGCTGCTCGCCCAGCAGCTCACCGCGCCCGTCCGCTTCACTCAGACGGTCCGGATGGCCCTCGACCACGGGGTGGACGGCTTCGTCGAGTTCGGCCACCGCCGCGTGCTGGTCGGCCTGGTGCGGCGCATCCGCCCCGACGTCCAGGCGATCAACCTGGGCGAGCCGTCGGACCTGCCGGCACTCCTGGCCATGGCCGGGCGCTCGGGCTAGGCCCGGCAGGGGGTTGCCGGTCGCGCTCGTCACCGGCGCGAGCAAGGGCATCGGGGCGGCCTGTGCCTTCGCCCTCGCGCGCCGCGGGTACGACGTCGGGCTGACGTACGCCCGCGACCGGGCGGGCGCCGAGGCCGTGGCCGCGGGGGTCCGCGGGGCGGGGCGCCGGGCGCACGTGGTGCGGAGCGAGGCCCGCGAGCCGGGGGACGCCGCCCGCGCCCTCCAGGAGGTCGAGGCCGCGCTCGGGCCGCTCGACGCGATGGTGGCGAACGCCGGCGTGACCCGCGACGGGCCGGCGATCAGGATGGACGGAGACGCCTGGCGGGAGCCCATCGACGTGAACCTGACCGGCACGATGACGGCGCTGCGCCATGCCCTTGCCGGGATGGCCCGCCGCGGGCGCGGCTGCGCCGTGGCAATCTCCTCGATCGTGGGCGTCCAGGGCAACGCCGGGCAGGCCAACTACGCCGCCTCGAAGGCGGGCATCATCGGCTTGGTCCGCGCGCTGGCGCGCGAGGCCGGCCCGTCGGGCGTGCGGGTCAACGCCGTCGCCCCGGGCTACGTCCGCACCCGCCTCACCGACGTGCTGAGCGACGAGCAGCGCGAGCGCCTGCTCGCGGCGACGCCGCTCGGCCGCCTGGGGGACCCCGAGGACGTCGCCGGGCCGGTCGCCTTCCTCTGCTCGCCGGCCGCCGCGTTCATCACCGGCGCCGTCTTGGCCGTCGACGGGGGCCTGCGCCTGTGAGCGCGAACGGGGGCCGCGGGGGGACGGCCGCCGCGTGGTCGTGACCGGGCTGGGCATCGTCGGCCCGCTGGGCATCGGCTGGGAGGACACGTGGCGCGCCGCCCTGGCCGGGCGCTCGGGCGCCGGCCCGATCACCCGCTTCGACGCCTCGAACCTGGCCTGCCGGATCGCGTGCGAGGTCCGCGACTTCGTGCCCGGCGACTTCGTCGACCGGCGCTCGGCGCGCCGGATGGACCGCGCGAGCCAGATGGCGGTCGCAGCCGCGCGCCTCGCCCTGGACGACGCGGCCCTGGAGATCGACGGGGACGGGTACCGCGCCGGGACGGTGATCGCGACCGGCAACGGCGGCAGCGAGACCTTCGAGGAGCATCACCGTGCGCTGCTCGACCGCGGACCCGAGCGGTCGTCGCCGCTGATGGTCCCGGTCATGATCGTGAACATGCCCGCGGGGCAGGTCTCGATGCAGTTCGGCCTGAGGGGCCCGGCCATCTCCGTCGTGACCGCGTGCGCCTCCGCCAACCACGGGATCGGCGACGCCGCCGCGGCCATCCGGCGGGGCGCGGCCGACGTGATGCTCGCCGGCGGGGCCGAGGCGGGGGTGACCCCGTTCTGCATGGCCGGCCTCGACGCCACCCGGGCGCTCTCGCGGCGCAACGACGAGCCCGAGCGTGCCAGCCGCCCCTACGACGCGGGCCGCGACGGCTTCGTGGCGGCGGAGGGCGCCGGCGTGCTGGTGCTCGAGAGCCTCGACCACGCCCGCGGCCGGGAGGCCGAGATCGTCTGCGAGGTGCGCGGGTACGGCGCCAGCGCCGACGCCTACCACCTCACCGACCCGGAGCCCGGCGGGCGCTGGCAGCTCGCGGCGATGCGCCAGGCGCTGGAGACCGGCGGGCTCGCCGCGGAGGAGCTCGACTACGTGAACGCGCACGGCACGTCGACCCCCACCGGCGACCCCGTCGAGATCTCCGCCATCCGCCGGCTCCTGGGCGACGAGCGGGCCGCCGAGGTGCGGGTCTCCTCCACGAAGTCGATGCACGGTCACGGGATGGGCGCGGCCGGCGGGTTCGAGGCCGTGCTGACGGCGCTCGCCATCCGCGAGGGCGCGATCCCGCCGACCATCAACCTGGAGGAGCTCGACCCGGCCTGCGCGGGCGTCGACCACGTCGCGAACGAGGCGCGCCCGGGGCCGGTGCGCGTGGCCCTTTCCAACTCCTTCGGCTTCGGCGGCCACAACGCGGTGCTGGCGTTCGCGGCGATGGAGGGCGCGTGACGTCCGCGAACGGGACCCGCGTCGCGGTCACCGGCATCGGCGTCGTCTCGCCGCTCGGGATCGGGCGGGAGGAGATGTGGCGCTCGGCGAGCGAAGGCCGGTCCGGAGCCGGCCTGATCACGCTCTTCGACGCCTCCGACCTGCCCGTCCGGATGGCGTGCGAGGCGCAGGGCTTCGACCCGTCCGACTTCATGGACCGGCGCGCGGCCCGGCGCATGGACCGCTACGCCCAATTCGCCGTCGCCGCGGCGCGGCTGGCGGTGGCCGACGCGGGCCTGCCGATCGACCACGACGGGGAGGGCATCGGGGCGATCATCGGCAACGGGGGCTCGGGGGCGACCTCCCGCGAGGCGCAGCACGCCGTGATGCTCGAGCGCGGCCCCGACCGCGTCTCCCCCTTCGTGATCCCGCTGTCCGTCGCCAACATGGGCGCCGGGCAGGTCTCCATGGAGCTCGGCCTGCACGGTCCGGTGACGGCCGTCAGCACGGCCTGCGCGGCCGGGACCGACGCGATCGGGGTCGCGCTCGACGTGCTCCGCCGCGGGGACGCCCGCGTCATGCTCGCGGGCGGCTCCGACACGCTGATCACGCCCTACTTCGTCGCCGGGTTCGACGCGATGCGCGTGCTCTCGCACCGCAACGACGACCCGGCCGGGGCGGCGCGGCCCTTCGACCGCGACCGCGACGGCTTCCTCATCGGAGAGGCGGGGGCCGTGATGGTGCTGGAGCCGCTGGACGACGCGCGCGCGCGCGGCGCCGACGTGATCTGCGAGCTCGCGGGCTACGGCGCCAGCGCCGACGCCTACCACATCACCGACCCCGACCCGACGGGCGAGCCGCAGGCGCGCGCGATGACCGCGGCGATCCAGGACGCCGGGCTCTCGCCGGACCAGGTGGACCACGTGAACGCCCACGGCGGGGCCAGCAAGCCCGGCGACCCCACCGAGGTGCGCGCGCTCAAGCTCGCCCTGGGCGAGGAGGCGGCGGCGCGCGTCGCGGTGAGCTCGACCAAGTCGATGCACGGCCACTGCATGGGCGCGACAGGGGCGCTGGAGGCGGCCATCACCGCGCTCGCACTGCGCGAGGGGGTCGTGCCGCCCACCATCAACCTGAGCGAGGTCGACCCGGACTGCCTCGGGGTCGACCACGTCGCCAACGCGGCCCGGCCCGCCGACCTTCGCGCGGCGATGTCGACCTCCTTCGGCCTCGGCGGGCACAACGCGGCCCTGGTGCTGACCCGGTCCGAGGAGGAGCGGTGATGGAATGGGTGCGCCGCCTGTCGCCGCGGGCGGAGAAGACCATCCGCCTGGTGGCGGTCTGCGCCCTCGCCGCCGTGCTGGGCGTCATCGCCGTGGCGCTGGACAACGAGGCGCTGGGCTTCGCGGCGGTCGGGCTCGTGCTGGCGGGCATCCTGGCCGGGCCCCTGATCGCCCGGTACCTGTTCCCCTCGGGCGACGGGAAGGCCTGACCCGGCGCGCTAGGCTCGTCGACGTGAGCGCCGCCGACGTCCGAGACACGCTCGACCGCCTGCTGTCCGAGAGGATCCTGCTCCTCGACGGGGCGACGGGCACCATGCTCCAGTCGCACCGGCTGGAGGAGGCCGACTTCCGCGGCGAGCGGTTCGCGGACCACCCACTACCGCTCAAGGGCGACAACGACCTGCTCACGCTGACGCGGCCGGACGTGGTCTCCGGGATCCACCACGCCTTCCTCGAGGCCGGCGCCGACATCATCGAGACCAACACCTTCAACTCGACCGCGGTGGCCCAGGCCGACTACGGCACCGAGGGGCTCATCGCCGAGATGAATGCGGAGGCCGCGCGGCTCGCGCGCGCGGCCGCCGACGAGTGGACGGCCCGCACGCCGGACCGGCCGCGCTTCGTGGCCGGGGCCATCGGCCCCACCAACCGTCTGCTGTCGATCTCGCCCGACGTCGAGGACCCCGCTGCGCGGTCCATCATCTTCGAGGAACTGCGGGCGGCCTACGCCGAGCAGGTGCGCGGGCTCGTGGAGGGCGGCGTCGACCTGCTCCTCGTCGAGACGGTCATCGACGCCCTGAACGCCAAGGCGGCGATCGTGGCCATCGAGGAGGTCGCGGAGGAGACCGGGGCGCGCCCACCGGTGATGATCTCGGTGACCATCACCGACCGCAGCGGCCGCACCCTCGCCGGGCAGACGATCGAGGCCTTCTGGATCACCATCGCCCACGCCCGGCCGTTCGCCGTCGGGGTCAACTGCGCGCTCGGCGCCGCCGAGATGCGCCCCTACCTCGCCGAGCTGTCGCGGGTCGCGAGCTGCTGGACGCTCTGCTACCCGAACGCCGGCCTGCCGAACGTCTTCGGCGAGTACGAGGAGCTCCCCGAGCAGACCTCCCGCGAGCTGGGCGAGTTCGCAGCCAGCGGCCTGGTCAACATCCTGGGCGGGTGCTGCGGCACCACCCCGGACCACATCCGCGCCATCGCGGCGGCCGCCGACGGCAAGGCGCCGCGGCTGGTCCCGCCGCCCGAGGACCACACGCGCCTGGCGGGCCTCGAGCCGCTCGTCCTGCGCCCCGACGCCAACTTCACCATGATCGGGGAGCGCACCAACGTCACCGGGTCGCGGCGGTTCGCCGAGCTCGTCACGGCCGGCGACTTCACCACGGCGCTCGAGGTGGCGACCGAGCAGGTCCGCAGCGGGGCGAACATCGTTGACGTCAACATGGACGAGGCGATGCTCGACTCCGAGGCCGCGATGACCACGTTCCTCAACATGGTCGCCACGGAGCCCGAGATCGCCCGCGTGCCGATCATGATCGACAGCTCCAGGTGGTCGGTCATCGAGGCCGGCCTGCGCTGCGTGCAGGGCAAGCCGGTCGTCAACTCCATCAGCCTCAAGGAGGGCGAGGAGGAGTTCCTGGCCCGCGCCCGGCAGGCGCGCCGCTACGGCGCGGCGATGGTCGTGATGGCCTTCGACGAGGAGGGCCAGGCCGACACCGGCGAGCGCAAGGTGCAGATCTGCGAGCGCGCCTACCGCCTGCTCGTCGCCGAGGCCGGCGTCCCGCCGCGCGACATCATCTTCGACCCGAACGTCTTCGCCGTCGCGACCGGCATCGAGGAGCACAACGGCTACGCGATGGCGTTCATCGAGGCGACGCGGCAGATCAAGGAGCGCTGCCCGGGCGCCAAGGTGAGCGGCGGCGTGTCCAACCTGTCGTTCTCGTTCCGCGGCAACGAGGTGGTGCGGCAGGCGATGCACAGCGCCTTCCTCCTCCACGCCATCCGGGCCGGCATGGACATGGGCATCGTCAACGCCGGCCAGCTCGGGGTCTACGAGCAGATCGACGAGGAGCTCCTCGAGGCGGTCGAGGACGTGCTCTTCGACCGCCGCCCGGACGCGACCGACCGGCTGGTGGAGCTGGCCGAGCGGGTCCGCGACGACGCCGGGGCGCGCGTCGCCGATGAGGCCTGGCGCCAGGGGACCGTGGAGGAGCGGCTCGAGCACGCGCTGGTCAACGGCATCGTCGACCACGTGGAGGCGGACACCGAGGAGGCCCGGCTGGCCTACGGGGCGCCGCTGGCGGTGATCGAGGGGCCGCTGATGGCCGGGATGAACGTGGTGGGCGACCTGTTCGGCTCGGGGAAGATGTTCCTGCCCCAGGTGGTCAAGAGCGCCCGCGTCATGAAGCGCGCCGTGGCGTACCTCGAGCCCTACATGGAGGAGGAGCGCGCGCGCGCCGAGGCCGCCGGCGAGGACACCGAGCCCCAGGGGACCATCGTGATGGCCACGGTGAAGGGCGACGTCCACGACATCGGCAAGAACATCGTGGGCGTCGTGCTCGGCTGCAACAACTACCGCGTCGTCGACCTCGGGGTGATGGTGCCGGCGGACCGCATCCTCGAGACGGCGGACGCCGAGCGCGCCGACATCGTGGGCCTGTCGGGCCTGATCACCCCGTCGCTCGACGAGATGGTCGCCGTGGCCTCCGAGATGGAGCGGCGCGGCATGCGCATCCCGCTGCTGATCGGCGGCGCCACCACCAGCCGCCAGCACACGGCCGTCAAGATCGCGCCCGCCTACTCGGAGGGCGTCGCCCACGTGCTCGACGCCTCGCGTGCCGTGGGGGTCGTCGCGCGGCTGCTCGACGCGCGGCAGCGCGAGGCCTTCCTGTCCGAGGTGCGCGAGGACCAGGCGACGCTGCGCGACCAGCACTCGGCCCGTCGCGAGCGGCCGCTGCACCCGCTCCCCGAGGCGCGCGCGCGGGGCCCGCGCATCGACTGGCGCGCGGAGGACCTGCCGGTCCCCGAGCTCACCGGGCGCCGCGAGCTGCGCCGGATCCCGCTGGCCGACATCGTCCCCTTCATCGACTGGACCTTCTTCTTCCACGCGTGGGAGGTGCGGGGCAAGTTCCCCGACGTCCTCGACCACCCGCGCCACGGCGCCGCCGCGCGGGAGCTCTACGCCAACGCCCAGGCGATGCTCGCCGAGCTGGCCGCGGGCGACGCCCTCGAGGCGAGCGCGGCCTACGGCCTGTGGCCGGCCAACTCGGAGGGCGACGACATCGTCCTCTACGCCGACGCCGGCCGCGGCGCCGAGGTCGCCCGCTTCCCCATGCTGCGCCAGCAGCGGGTGAAGGCCGCGGACAAGCCCCAGTACTCGCTCGCCGACTTCGTCGCTCCGCTGGAGTCCGGGTTGCTCGACCACGTCGGCGGCTTCGCGGTGACGGCGGGGATCGGCGCCGACGAGCTCGCCGCCGCCCACGAGGCGCGCCACGACGACTACTCGGCGATCATGGTCAAGGCGCTCGCCGACCGCCTCGCCGAGGCCCTGGCGGAGATGCTGCACGCGCGGGTGCGTCGCGAGTGGGGCTACGGACGGGACGAGTCGCTGAGCAACGAGGAGCTCATCGCGGAGGCCTACCGGGGCATCCGCCCCGCCTTCGGCTACCCCGCCTGCCCCGACCACCTTCCCAAGCGCCGCCTGTTCGAGCTGCTCGAGGCCCAGGCCGTCGGGATGAGCCTGACCGACTCGCTCGCGATGCTGCCAGCGGCGTCCGTGAGCGGCCTGTACCTGCACCATCCGCAGGCGCGCTACTTCGCCGTCGGCCCGGTCGGCGCCGACCAGGCCGAGGACTACGCACGCCGGATGGGCCTGCCCCTCGAGGAGATCGAGCGCTGGATCGCGCCGAACCTGGCCTACGAGCCGGCGGCACGGGAGGGCGCCGCGGCCTGACCGCGCCTCAGGAGCGCCTCATGGTGACGGCGATCGCGTCCGCGCCATCGCGCAGCTCGAGCTTCGAGCCCCGCACCGTGAAGGTCGCGGCCGACTCGAGCGCCCGCAGGTAGTCCCGCTCCTGGTCCATCAGCTCCTGCCGACCGGCCATCCGCGTGGTCACCGCCGGGGAGACCGAGATGCCGGTCCCGTCCGGCGAGATCGTGTAGCTCGTCCTGTACGCGTTGACGCCCGCGTCGCCCGTCAGGGTCCCGTCCTCGACGAAGGCGGCGCTGATCGCGGAGCCGGCGAGGACCGACACGACCGCCTGCCGGCCGTTGTTGAACCCCGTCACCTGCCACGACCCGACGACCGTTCCTTCGCTCCGCTCGTAGGCGAGGGTGGGCAGTCCCCCCGGCGAGAAGAGCGTCAGGGCGCGGCCGTCCGAGCGGTAGGAGGTCACGCCCCGCAGCGCCGCGAGGTACGCCCGCTCAGCCTCGGCCGCCGCAGGCGGGCCCGCCTTCCTCGTCGTCGCGAGCTGCCCGATATCCAGGTCGCCGGCGGCCGTCGCCGCGTACGGCCCGGTGTACGCGTTGACGCCAGCGTTCCCGCTGACGCGGCCGTCGGCGAAGACGGCGTCGATCTTCCCCCCTGCCCCTGTCAGGGTCCAGCGCCCCTCCAGCGGACCCCCGCGGTCGGGTGCGGTGGAGGACGCGGAGCCGGAGCCGGCGTACCCCCGCGGGCCCCAGGACGGGCCCGGGTCGTCGCGGTCGAACTGCTCCTTCGCCAGCCAGAGGCGCGCCTGGCGCGCGCCCTCCACGAGCGCCGCCAGCTTCGCCTCGGCGACGTCCTCGGGGAGGTCATCGAGACCGGGCGTGGCCGCGACCCAGAGGGCCGAGGCGGTCCCCTCCCGGGCGCGCGCGAGCGCGCGCCGCGCGACGTCGTTCGGGTCCTCGACGGCCCCGTCCCGGCCGTCCACGGCCGCGATGAGGTCCTCGTCCGGGCCGAGGCGGTAGTGGCCGGCGGGCACGGCGCCGTCGCTCTCGACGATCAGCGGCGCCAGCCCGTCCAGCGCCCCGGCGTCGGCGGCGCGCGCCTTCAGCGGCAGGTGGGGCGCGGCGGCGCGGGCGGTCGCGATGGTCGCGGCGGTGTCCCGCTCGGCTCCGCTCGCGGCCACGTCGAGGCCGATCCGCGCGAGGCGGGCGGCCCACGCCGGCGCCCCGGGCAGCGGGCCGAGGGCGATCGCCGGCAGCACCGGCAGCTGGATGCCCAGCGCGGCGAGCTCGTCGCGTCGCATCGCGTGAGCGTACGCGCGCGCATCTACCATTGGCCGCCTCATGGGACGCGACGGCTGGCTGCGACGGCTCGGCCCCTGGGTCGGCATCGGCACGAGCCCCGCGGCCATGATGATGGGCGGCGGCGTCGGCGAGGGCCTGCGCGGCGACGAGCTGGTGGCCGCGCTGGCGACCGGCGTGGCGCTGCTGGCGCTCCTCGCCGGCGGGCAGGGGATCCTCGGCCAGCGCACCGGCCGCACCCTGGCGTCGCTGACGGCGGGGCCGCTCGGCGGCGAGGGGAGCCGCCGCACCGCCTCGGTGGTCATGCTCGCGATGATGGTCGGGTGGTTCGGGGTCAACGTCGGCGTGGCCGGCGTCGCCCTGGCGCGCCTCCTCGACATCCCGGACGTCGCCGGGGTGGTCCTGTTCGCCGCCGTCATGCTCGGGGTCGTCGGCCTCGGCCTGGGGGTGCTCTCGTGGTCGGCCCTCGTCGCCGGCCTGGCGACGACCGCGCTGGCCGTCTACGGGCTCCAGCTCGCCTTCGAGGAGCGCGACGCCACGCTGTCGGGCGGGCTCGCCGGCAGCGACCCGATCGGCTTCCTGCCCGCCGTCGCGCTGGTGATCGGCTACGGGGCGGCGTTCTCGCTGCGCACGCCCGACTTCACCCACGACCTCGCCCGCACCCGCCAGGTCGTCTGGTGCGCCCTCGCGGGCCTGGCGGTCCCGACCCTGGCGTTCGGCCTGGCGGGGGCGGCCCTCTTCGCCGCCACGGGCACCTGGGACCTCGCCGACGTGCTGCGCGACCTCGGCAGCCCGACCGTGGCGTACCTGTTCGTCGCGGTCGGGTTCACGGGCTCCGTGCTGACCAACATCTGGTCGGGCGCGCTGTCCCTCGCCGACGTCGCCCCGCGCCTGTCGCACCGCGTCGCGCTCGCGGCGGTGACCGTCGCCGGCACCGCGCTGGCGGCGGCGAGCTTCGACGAGCTGATGCTGTCCTGGCTGACCGTCATGGCCCTCGCAGCGCCGGGCCTGGTGGTGATCTGCGCCATCCACGTGGCGCGGGGCGGCGAGCCGCGGCCGGGGTGGGGGACGGCCGGCCTCGGCTCCTGGGGGCTGGGGTTCGCGTGCGGATTGGCGCTGTACCTGGCAGGCTCTCCGCTCGCGCTCCCGGCGGCGGCGATCGTGCCCGCGATCGCCTACTGGCTGCTCGGGCCGCCAGGGGAGCGGAAGCTGGCGGACGCGAGGCTCTAGGGGGCGAGAGGTGGCGATCGAGACGGCGGCGCGCGGCGGGCCGGTGGGGCTGGACGCCCACGGAATCGAGCCCCGGGCCGAGGTCCGGTGGAACCTGCCCGTGGCCGCGCTCTACGAGCGGTCGCTCGCGGCGGGCGAGGCGGAGCTGGCCGAGGGCGGCGCGCTCGTCGTCTCGACCGGCGCGCACACCGGGCGGGCGCCGAAGGACAAGTACATCGCCCGCGAGCCCGGCAGCGAGGACCGGGTCTGGTGGGGCGCCGTCAACCAGCCCATCGACGCCGCCGTCCACGCCTCGCTGGGCGAGCGGCTGCGCGCCCACCTGGGCGCGCGCGAGATCTACGTCATCGACGCCTTCGCCGGTGCCGACGCGGCGCTCCGGCTGGCCCTGCGCGTGGTCACCGAGAGCGCGTGGCACGCCCTCTTCGCCCGCACCCTCTTCATCGAGCCCACCGACGAGGAGCTCGAGGCGCACCGGCCGGAGGCCCTCGTGCTCCACGCCCCGAGCTTCACCGCCGACCCGGACGCCGACGGGACCCGCGCGCCGACCTTCGTGAGCCTCCACCTCACCGACCAGGAGATCCTGATCGGCGGCACCGCCTACGCGGGGGAGATCAAGAAGTCGATCTTCACCCTGATGAACGACATCCTGCCCCAGCGCGGCGTGCTCTCGATGCACTGCTCCGCCAACGTCGGCGCCGACGGCCGCGTGGCCATCTTCTTCGGCCTGTCGGGGACCGGGAAGACGACCCTCTCGACCGACTCGCAGCGCCCGCTGATCGGCGACGACGAGCACGGCTGGAGCGAGGACGGCGTCTTCAACATCGAGGGCGGCTGCTACGCGAAGGTGATCCGCCTCTCCCCCGACGCCGAGCCCGAGATCTACGCCACGACCCGCACCTTCGGGACCGTGCTCGAGAACGTGGTCATGGACCCCTCGACGCGCCGGCTCGACCTCGACGACGAGTCGATCACCGAGAACACACGCGGCGCCTATCCCCTGGCGTCGATCCCCAACCACGTGCCCGACAAGCGCGGCGGCCACCCCTCGACGATCGTGATGCTCACCGCCGACGCCTTCGGCGTGCTGCCGCCCGTCGCCCGCCTCACGCCCGAGGAGGCGATGACGATGTTCCTCGCGGGCTACACGGCGAAGGTCGCCGGGACCGAGGTCGGCGTCATCGAGCCCCAGGCCGCGTTCAGCGCGTGCTTCGGGGCGCCCTTCCTGCCCCAGCCGCCCGCCGTCTACGCGGAGCTGCTGCGCGAGCGGATCCGCCGCCACGGCGCGAGCGCCTGGCTCGTCAACACCGGCTGGACCGGCGGGGCGTACGGAACGGGGTCGCGGATGCCGATCGCCGCGACCCGGGCGATCGTGCGCGCGGCCGTGTCCGGCGAGCTCGACGCCGCCCCGACCCGCACCGACCCGGTCTTCGGCTTCCAGGTCCCGACCGAGGTGCCGGGCGTCGACCCGGCCCTGCTCGACCCCCGCGGCACCTGGGCGGACCCGGGCGCCTACGACGCTGCCGCCTCGGACCTCGCCGCGAAGATCCAGGAGCACGCCGCCGACATGAGCGCCTAAGCGGGCGCGGAAGCGGGGCGGGCGGCGCTCGCTGAAGGCCGCCAGGCCCTCCGCGAAGTCGTCCGATGCGAAGGCCCGCTCGCGCCAGCGGCGGGCGATCTCCTCGACGTCCGCCGGCGGCGAGCCGTCCGACAGCGCGCGCACGACCGCGCGGGTGCCGGCGAGCGCCAGCGGCGCCCCCGCGGCGACCTCGGCGGCCGCCGCGCGCGCGGCGCTCCAGAGGCCCGCGGGCTCGACCACCTGCTCCACCAGCCCCATCGCCAGGGCCTCCTCGGCCTCGACCGGGACCCCGGTGAGGAAGAGGCGGCGCGCGCGCCCGGGCCCCATGGCCGCCACGAAGCGGCGGAGCCCCTCGGCGGCGTAGACCACGCCGATCCGCGCGGCCGGCATCGCCAGCCGGGCACCGGCCCGTGCGATCCGCCAGTCGCAGGCGATCGCGAGCTCCAGCGCGCCGCCCACGGCGGCACCGTTGAGGACGCCGATGACCGGCAGCGGGCAGTCGGCGATCGCCGCCGCGGCGGCCCCGAGCCGCCGCTCGCCGTCGCGCAGGCCGTCGGCCGCCTCGGCCGCGGGGCGGCCGGCGAGGTCGAGGCCGGCGGAGAAGTGCCGGTCGCCCTCGCCGCCCAGCAGGACCGCCCGGGCGGCGGGCGGGGGGGCGTGGAGTAGGCTCGCGAGCGCGTCGAGGATCGGCCCGTCCAGGGCGTTCGCGCGCCCGGGGTTGGAGATCCGCAGGATGAGCGCGGAGCCGTCCTCCTCGACGAGGAGGCGCCCGCCGGAGGGGGTGGGCTCAGCTGGCATCAGTCCTCGTGATGGGCGCCGGAGCCGTCGGCTCGTACTACGGGGCGCTGCTGGCCCGCGACGGGCACGCGGTGACGATGGTGGCGCGGGGACCGCATCTCGATGCCCTCCGGAGCCGCGGGGCGGTGGTCGTGCGCGAGGCGGACGGACGCCGGTGGGAGGCGCCCGTGACCGGGCTCGCCCGGCCGGAGGCCGGGCCGTACGACCTCGCGATCGTCACCACGAAGTCGCACGACACCCTAACGGCGGCCGAGGCCCTGCGAGGCGTCGTCGCCGACGGGACCCTCGTGCTCTCGCTGCAGAACGGCATGGAGAACGTGGGCCGCCTCGCGTCGGTGGTCGGCGCGGAACCGGTCCTGGGCGGTATCGCGTTCGTGGGGCTGCGGGTGCAGGAGCCCGGGGTGGTGGACCACGAGGCCCAGGGCTGGGTCCGGCTCGGCCACCCCACCGACCCGCGGCGCACGGCGGCGGCGCACGACATCGTGGCCGGCTCCTGGGAGGTCGCCCCCTCGCAGGACATCGTGCGCGACCAATGGCACAAGCTGCTGTGGAACGCCGGCTTCAACGCGATCTGCGCCGTCACCGGCGCGACCGCGGGCGAGGCGCTCGCGACCCCCGCCTCGGAGCGGCTCGTGCGCGAGGCGATGTACGAGGTCGTCGCGATCGCCGCCGCGCACGGGGTGACCCTCACCGACGCCGACGTCGACGAGATGGCCGCGCCGGACCCCGAGCTGCGCGACTACCGGCCCTCCACGGCCCGCGACCTGGAGGCCGGGAAGCGCCTCGAGCGGGACGCCCTCTGCGGGTTCCTCGCCCGCGAGGGCGCGCGCCTGGGCGTGCCGACGCCGGTCAACGCGGTGCTCGACGCCCTGCTGGCGCTCCAGGAGGACCGCACGCCCGCGCGGTGATCCCTTTCACGGCGAGCCGTAAAGGTCCGATGAGAAGGGTCGACCCGCCGGACGCCTCCCCTAGCCTCACCCTTCGATCGCCAGCGATTGGAGAGGACGATGAGAGGACGATGGTGGATCGGCGTGAGCGCCGGGGTCGCGCTCGGACTCGGGACCGTTGCCGCGGTGGATTCGGCCACCGACCAGGCGTCGGCCCAGGCGTCCAAGTTCACGGTCAGCCCGGAGCAGCTGCGTATCAACCAGCGCATCTCGCAAGCCGCGGTGCGCCGAAGCAACGAGAGCCTTCAGCTCCTCGACCCGATCCGACGCGAGCAGAATCAGCCGCAGAAGGTGCTCGGCTGGCGCACGCAGGACCTCCGCGACGGGGCCGTGACGGACGCGAAGCTCGCGACGAGCGTCCGCGAGGGGCAGCCCCGCTGGGCCGTCGTGACCGCCGGCAGCGGCGCCCTGAGCCGCGCCAAGGGCGCGACGGCGGCCGCGAAGCTCGCCGACCCCGGCCTCTACACGGTGACATTCGATCGCGACCTGAGCGCGTGCGCGCTCCAGGCGACGATCGCCGACCCGGGCACGACGGCGCTGACGGCCGGCGGCGAGGTCACGGCCTGGCGCAGCGCGTCCGACCCCAAGATCGTGACCGTCCGGACGGCCGAGTCGGACGGCGCCACGGCCAGCAATGCCCTGCCGTTCCACCTGACCGTCCTCTGCTGATTTAAGAGGGCCGTAAGCATCCCGTGAGCGCCGCGCCGCGCGCTCGGCGCGCGGCGTAGCGTTCCCCGTCCGTACCGCACAGGGGATGGAAGGGGCTCAGGGATGAGGGGACGATGGTGGATCGGCGTGGCCGCGGGCGTGGCGCTCGGCCTCGGGTCCGTGGTGGCGGTGGAGACCGCGACCGACGAGGCGTCGGCCCAGTCGGGCTTCACGGTCTCCCGCGAGCAGCTCAGGACCAACCAGAAGATCTCGGTGGCCGCCGTCAAGCGGGTGAACAGGGCCGCCAGGGACATCGCGGCGCTCGGCGCGGCGGCGCCGCTGTACGCGGTCAGCAGCGGAGCGGTCGGCTCCAGCCTCGTCCGCGGCCGCGGGGCCGTGTCCGTGCAGCGGATCGACAACGGCAACTACCGGGCCAAGTTCATCCGGAACATCAGCACCTGCTCGTGGTCCGCGACGCCGGCGAGCGATGCGCCGCCCGTGCCTGACGTCGTCTCGGTGCGGCTGGCCCTCGACACGACCGACGTCGGGCGCACCCAGCTGGTAGTCCGGACGACCGGGGCGAACAACCAGTTCGTCGACGGCGGCTTCCACATCCAGGTGTTCTGCTGATGCGCCCGCGGTGGTGGGTCGCCGTCGCAGCGGGAGTGGCCCTGGGCCTCGGGGTCATGGTCGCGGTCGAGGCCGGCACCGGTGACGCGTCGGCCCAGAGCGGCTTCGCGGTGACGGCGGAGCAGCTGCGCACCAACCAGCGCATCTCGATCGCGGCGGTGAAGCGCAGCAACCAGAGCCTCGACCTGCTGGACCCGATCCTCCGGCAGCCGAAGATCCCCAACAAGGTGCTCGGCTGGCGGAGCCAGGACCTCCGCGACGGCGCGGTCACGGGCGCGAAGATCGCCAACGGGTCCGTGGGCGAGGCCGACATCAACGCCGGCCTGGCGGGTCGCCTGGCGGCCTGGGCGGTCGTCAACGCCAGCGGCTCGCTCGCCCGCTCGAGCGGCGGGGTCACCTCCCAGCGGACCGGAGCGGGCGCGTACCGCGTCGACCTGAACCGCAACGTCGGCGAGTGCGCGTGGACAGCGACGTTGGTCGTCGCGTCGGCTGACGACATCGGGGACATCGGCGTCGGGATCGATCCGGTGGACTCCGAGCGCCTGGTCGTCTTCACGACCAACGACGCGAACGTCGCCACCGACCGGGCCTTCAACCTCCAGGTGACCTGCTGAACGGGGCCCTCGCCGGCTACGCGCCCAGGGCGGCGTCGGCGAGGATCCGCTCCACCACGTCGTCGAAGCCCAGCCCCGCGGCCTCGGCGGCCTTCGGCAGCAGGCTCGTGTCGGTGAAGCCCGGGATCGCCTGGACCTCGAGGACCCAGAGCCGGTCCTCGGCGTCCAGCAGCATATCGACGCGGCCCAGGCCGCGGCAGCCGAGCACGCGGAAGCACTGCAGGGCCAGGCCCGCCGCCTCCTCGGCGACGGCCTCGGGGAGGCGGGCGGGGGCCTCGAAGTCGGTGAGGCCGGGCGTGTAGCGGGCCTCGAAGTCGTAGAAGTCCCGCTGGCGCGGGATCGCCTCCACCACCGGGAGCGCCCACGGCTCGGCCGTGCCGATCACCGAGACGGCCAGCTCGCGCCCCTCGACGAAGCCCTCGATGAGCACGCGGTCGTCGTAGGCCAGGGCGCTCATCAGGGCGCCGGGGACGTCGGCGGCCGCGCGCGCAACCGTGATGCCGAGCGCCGAGCCCTGCTTGGCGGGCTTGACCACCAGCGGCAGGCCCAGCCGCTCGCGGATTTCGGGGATCGCCTCCCCGGCGCCGAGCTCGCGGAAGGCGTCCTGGCTGAACGCGTAGCCGGGGGGCGTCGGGATCCCGGCGGTGGCGAAGTGGGCCTTGGCGACGACCTTGTCCCAGGCGCGCTCGCAGGCCAGCACCCCGGACCCGGTGTAGGGGACCTCGAGGATCTCGAGCAGCTCCTGGATGGTCCCGTCCTCGCCGCCCTTGCCGTGCAGGGCGATGAACGCCGCGTCGGGGCGCGCGGCGCGCAGCCCCCGCACCAGGTGCCGGTTGACGTTGACCGCCAGGACGTCGTGCCCCAGACGCCGCAGGGCGGCCTCGGCGTTCCCGCCCGAGCGCAGGCTGATCTCCCGCTCCAGCGAGCGGCCGCCCTTCAGGACGGCGACGTTCATCCCTCGCCGCCGAGCGCCCGGTGCAGCTCGGTCATCTCCGCGACGGCGACGCCCAACCGGCGCACGCCCTCGCTGATGAGGGCCTCGGGGACGCCGGAGAAGTTCAGGCGCATGGCGTCGCCGCCGCGGCCGTCGAGGAAGGCGCCGCGGCCGGGGACGAAGGCGACCTGGTGCCGCTCCACGGCCGAGGCGAGCAGGTTCGTCGTGTCGAGGTACTCGGGCAGGTTGGCCCACACGAACAGGCCCCCGGACGGCCGCGTCCAGCGCGCCTCGGGCGGCATCTCCTCCTCGAGGGCCCGCAGCATCGCGTCGCGGCGCAGCCGGTAGATGCCGTTGAGCCGCGCCACGTAGTCGCGCCAGTCGTGGCGGCGCAGGTACTCGATGACGAACCGCTGGGAGATGGTCGAGGAGGCGAGGTCGGCCGCCTGCTTGCCGAGGTTCATCTTGCGCAGCACCGCGGCCGGCGCCGCGACCCACCCGACGCGCAGCCCCGGGGTGAGGATCTTCGAGAAGGTGGACAGGTAGATCACCCAGCCGGCCCCGTCGTCGAGCTCCCACAGCGTCGGCAGGGGATCGCCCTCGAAGCGGATCTGCCCGTAGGGGTTGTCCTCCACGATCAGCAGCTCGCGCTCGTGCGCCAGGGCGACCAGGCGCTCGCGCCGCTCGAGCGACATCGTCACCCCGCCGGGGTTCTGGAAGCTCGGGATCGTGTAGAGCAGCTTGGGCGGGCGCCCCTCGGAGGCCAGGCGGTCGAGTGCGTCGGCCACCAGGTCGATCCTGAGTCCGTCGTCGTCCATCGGGACGTGCTCGACCCGGGCCTCGTAGGTCGTGAAGCAGGGCACCGCCCCCGGATAGGTCGGCCCCTCGACCAGCACCGTGTCGCCCGGGTTCACGAAGGTGCGGATGGAGAGGTCGATGGCCTGCTGGCCGCCGCTGGTGACCATGACGTCCTCGACCCGCGCGCGGGCGCCCTCGTGGGCCATCACGTTGACGATGCGCTCGCGCAGCTCGGCCATCCCCTCGGTGGGGCCGTACTGCAGCGAGGAGGCGAGGTGGTCGCCGGCGACGACCTCCATGACCTCCTCGAACACGGCGCGCTCGAAGGCCTCGGTGTTGGGGAACCCGCCCGCGAGCGAGATGATGTCCGGGCGCTCGGAGAGCGACATGAGGTCGCGCATGACCGACGACACGATCCCCGCCGCGCGCGAGGCGAAGCGGGCGTCGTAGCGGGCCGAGTCGGCGGGGGTGAGGGCGGACTCGTGCGGCCGGGGCCGCGGCGGTGGCGTGCGCGAGCTCGTCGGTTCTCCCGTGTGCGGGGCGGTCGAGGTCATCGGAAGTCTAGGCGCCTCGCGGGGAGCGGTCGCCGGGAGGGGCTCTGGTAGCATCGCGGCCCGTGCCGATTCGGGAAGCCCAGCCCGTGCCCTCGACGGAGGCGCGCGTCCTTCGCGTGCCGAACATCCGCCGCGCCAGACGCTCGGACTGGGAGCAGCTCGTCCGCTTCTGCCTGGTCGGAGCGTCGGGCTACCTCGTCAACCTCGCGGTGTTCTCGGTCCTCGTGCACGTCGCGGACGCCCACTACGCGCTCGCCGCCGTCGGGGCCTTCTGCGTCGCCTGGACCAACAACTTCCTCTGGAACAAGTTCTGGACCTTCCGCCGCCACGGGCTGTCGGCTCTGCAGCAGGGCATCCGGTACCTGACCGTGAGCCTCGTGGCCCTCGGGCTCAACCTCCTGCTCCTGGAGCTGCTGGTGAGCGCGGGAAGCCCGGAGGTCCCCGCCCAGGCGCTGGCGATCGCCGCCGTCATGCCGATCAATTTCCTGCTCAACCGCCGCTGGTCCTTCCGGTAGCAGCATGAGGCGGGGCGTCGCCATCGCGATGGCGGCCGCCGCCCTCCTCGCCGGAGCGACGGCCGCCGCCGGTGCCACCGACGGAGCCGTCCGCGACCCCACGCCGGCCGAGGCGGCGGGCGCGGCCGACGGCATCGTGAGCGCGGTGGCCAAGCAGGCCGGAGACATCCAGGAGGCGCTGAGGGCTCCGGAGGTCGAGGCGAAGCCGTCGTTGACCGAGGACGAGGTCCTCACGATCGCGGGGACGTCGGGCGAGCTCCAGGACTGGATCGCCGACCGCGAGCTGTCGCGCACCGCGGTGGACTTCGACGAGGACACGAGGGTCCACACGGCCTTCTACGTGAGCGAGGACGACGACGGCGCCGAGACGGTCGAGGCCCAGGTGCTGGTCGCCGACGAGAGCGGCGAGATCACCGAGGTGCGGGTGGGGCCGCAGGTCGCCTGGTCGATGGCGCGCGGCTACGACCGCGCGTTCGGCGGCGCGCTCACGGAGCCGCAGATCTGGATCCCGCTGTGCCTGATCTTCCTGATCCCGCTCCTGCCGTTCGCCCGGCCGCGACGCCTGCTCTCCTGGCGCACCCTCGACCTCCTGGTCCTGCTGTCGTTCGGCGTCTCCCTGATCTGGTTCAACCGCGGCGAGATCTTCACGTCGGTGCCGCTCCACTACCCGCCGATGGTCTACCTCGGCGCGCGCCTCGCCTGGATCGCGATCGCGCGGGTGCGGGCTGCCCGGCCGGCGCCGCCGGGCGACGAGGAGGCCCAGGCGCGCGACGGACCGCGGCGGCCCGTCTTCGGCGGCTGGCTCCCCACCTGGCTCCTGGCGAGCCTGCTGGTGGCCGCCCTCGCCCTGCGCTTCGGCCTCAACGCGTTCGACTCGAACGTCATCGACGTCGGCTACGCGGGCGTGATCGGCGCCGACCGCATCGCCCACGGGGCGACCCCCTACGGGACGATGCCCACCGACTGCGGCACCTGCGACACGTACGGCCCGCTGACCTACATCTCCTACGTGCCGTTCGAGCTCGCCCAGCCCTGGGAGGGCACCTGGGACGCGCTCCCGTCCGCGCACGGCGCGGCCACCCTCTTCGACGTCCTCTGCCTGGCCGGCATGCTCGCGCTCGGGTGGAGCCTGTCGGGCCTGCGGCTCGGGCTCGGGCTGGCGCTCGCCTGGGCGGCCTTCCCCTTCACGGCCTTCGCCCTCGAGACGAACAGCAACGACTCCCTGGTCGCCGCGGCGCTCATCTGGGGCCTCGTGGTGGCGCGGCACCCGGCCGGGCGGGGCCTGATGCTCGGGCTCGCGCTGGCCGGCAAGTTCGCGCCCGTGGTGCTCCTGCCGCTGTGGAGCCGCCGCCCGTTCCCGCGCGGCCCGGGCGGGCCCCGGGCCCTGCTCGCCTACCTCGCCGGGCTCGCGGGCGCCGCCGTCCTGACCGGCTGGGTGCTGCTCCTCGACGGCCTCGACGGCGTGCGGGCGTTCTGGTCGAGCACGATCGGCTACCAGCTCGGGCGGGACTCGCCCTTCTCGATCTGGGGCCAGTACCCCGGCCTGCGCCCCGTTCAGATCGCCCTGATGGTGCTGGTCGGCATCGCGGCCCTCGCCGTCCTGCGCTGGCCGCGCCGGCTCGACCTGCTGACGATGACCGCGCTCTCGGGGGCGCTGATGATCGGCCTCGAGCTGACCGCGACCCACTGGTTCTACCTCTACATCCCGTGGTTCCTCCCCTTCGCGCTGCTGGCCCTGGTCCCGGACTGGCCGCCGCCCAGCCGCCCGGCGCCGGGCGCCCCCGACCCCGCGCGCGCGCCCGAGCGCGAGCCCGTGCCCGTGCCGGTGGCGACATGACGCTCCGGCGCCTTCTCCCCTGGCTGGTCGTGGCCCTGGCGATCGTCGTCTGGCTCGTGCCCCTGCAGCTGGTGGGGTTCTACGACCAGGGCGGGATCACGGACATCCCCACCTACCGGGACGTGTACGACCGCATCTCCGACGGCCAGGTCCCGTACGCCGACTTCTCGCTGGAGTACCCGCCCCTGGCGGCCGGGCTTTTCTGGCTGGCCGGCGCGCTGCCCGGCTCCTACGAGGTCGCGTTCTCCGGCCTGATGCTGATCTGCCTCTGCGCCACGGCGCTCGGCGTGCTCGCGCTGGGCCGCGAGCTCGGCCTCGACCAGCGGCGCCAGGCGCTGGCGGCGGGCGCGGTCGCCGTCAGCCCCCTGCTGCTGGGCAACATGCTGCAGACGCGGTTCGACCTTGCGCTCGCGGCGCTGCTGACGTGGACCCTCTGGGCCGCGGCGGCCGGGCGGTTCCGCCTGGCGTGGGGGCTGCTGGCGACCGCGGCGCTCCTCAAGCTCGTCCCGCTCGCGCTCGTGCCCGTCCTCCTGATCTGGCAGCGCCACCGGGCCGGCGCCCGGGCCGCCTGGACCGGCCTGGCGGCGTGCCTGGCCGTCCTGGCCGTCGTCGTCGCGCCGTTCGCCGTCGCCTCGCCCTCCGGGACCTGGGACCTCGTCGAGTACCACCTCGACCGGCCGCTCCAGATCGAGTCGACCGGCTCCGCCTACCTGCTCGGCCTCCACGCCCTCGCCGACATCCCCATCACCGTGGAGAACTCGTTCGGCAGCCAGGGCCTCGAGGGCACGGGGCCGGCGGTGATCGCCGGCATCTCCACCGCCCTGCTCGTCGCGCTCCTCTGCGGGATCGCCTGGAGCCTGTGGATCGGTCTGCGCCGGGCCCGCGCCCCGGGCGACGCCCGCCTGTTCGTGGCGGCCTCGGCCGCGACGATCGTCTCGCTCCTCGTCGCCGGCAAGGTGCTGTCGCCGCAGTTCCTGGTCTGGCTGCTGCCCGTCGCCTTCCTCGTCGCGGGCCGCTACGGCGGCGCGGCCTTCGGGATCGCCGCGGGCGCGATGCTGCTCACGCTCGCCTACTTCCCGGACCGCTACTGGGACCTGGTGGCCCTCGACGCGCTTCCGATCGCGCTGCTGGTGCTGCGCGACACGGCGCTGATCGCGCTGCTGGCGGCCTGCTGGCCGCGGCCGAGCATCGCCGGCCAGCCGCTGGGGCGGACGCTGCGCTCCCGGGGCGCCGACAGCCAGGGCGCCGAGCGCGCCGTCGCGGCGCGGTACCTGGTCGACTGAGCGGCTGCGGCGGCCGGCGCTACCGTCGGCCCAGGTGCCCGGCCGCACACGCCCGATCCTGGTCGCGCTGCTCATCGGCCCCGCCGTCCTCGCGTCGGCCGGCTGCGGCTTGGTGGACGCCTTCCGCCCCCGCGCCGAGCCGGTCGAGTGGCGCCGCTCGACCTCGCTGGGATCGCCGGGCGCCGGGGCTCTCGCGAACGGGGTGCGCCTGCCCGCCGAGGGGCGCCACTTCGCCACCTGGGACCCCGGCCTGAAGCGCTCGCCGAGCCGCCCGTGGCGCCGGTGGGGCTCCGACCGGGTCGTCCGGGCCGTCCTCGCGGTCGCGGCCGCGCACCGCCGGGCCAACCCCGGCGCCCCCCGGGTGCTGGTGGGCGACATCAGCCGCCCCCGCGGCGGCGAGTTCGGCCCGCGCTTCGGGGGGCCCGGCCACGTCACCCACCAGAACGGCCGCGACGTTGACGTCTACTACCCGCGCCGCGACCGGCTCGAGGGCGCCCCGACGCGGGTCGCCCAGGTCGACCTGCGGCTCGCCCAGGACCTGGTTGACCGCTTCCTGGCGGCCGGCGCGAGCGTGGTCTTCGTCGGACCGCGCACCCCCCTGACGGGGCCGCCGGAGCGCGTGGTCGCCCTCCCCCGGCACGACAACCATCTGCATGCCCGGTTTTGAAGCGGCCAGAGCGGATGGCCGCCTCTTGCGGGCGGCCATGCGCGCCTCCGGCCCCTGGCCGGGCCCTCCGGCAGACCGGCGCACCGGCTTGCGCCGGGGCGGGCGCCGGGACAACCACGAACCAGCGACCGCCCCGTTTATTCGGAGACGCTGAAGGTCTCGATCGCGGTCGCGCGGCCGTCCGCTCCGATCTCGACGACGGCGCCCTGGACCAGCACGTTCTCGTCCGCCGGCTCGAACCGTCCCGGGCTGCCGGTGAGGAAGCGCTGGAGGATGAGGTCGGTGCGGACCCCGATCACCGAGTCGTGGGGCCCCGTCATGCCCAGGTCGCTGACGTAGGCGGTCCCCTTCGGCAGCACGCGGGCGTCGGCGGTCTGGACGTGGGTGTGCGTGCCGAACACCGCCGAGACCCGCCCGTCGAGGTGCCAGCCCAGCGCGATCTTCTCGCTGGTGGCCTCGGCGTGGACGTTGACCAGCACCACGTCCGCCCGGCGGCGGGCCTCGGCGACGAGGTCGTCGATGACCGCGAACGGGCTGTGGGCGGCCGTCATGAACACCGATCCCATGACGTTGACGACGCTCACCGGGCCGGCCGCCGTCTCGACGGTCACCGACCCGCTGCCCGGGGCCTCGACCGCGATGTTCGCCGGGCGCAGCACCCGGGGCTCGGTCGCCAGCACGGGGTAGATCTCGCGCTTCTGGAGGGTGTGGTTCCCGCCGGTGAGGACGTCGACGCCCGCGTCGAGGAGGTCGTGCGCCTGACGCGGCGACGTCCCCGCCCCCGCGGCCGCGTTCTCGGCGTTCACGACCACCACGTCCGGGCGGTGAGCCTCGCGGAGGTCCGGCAGCCGCGCCAGCACGGCCCGCAGCCCCACGCCGCCCACCACGTCGCCGACCAGTAGCGCCCGCACGGCGGCCACCCTAGCGGTCGGTTGACACGCCGCCCGGGGTCGCCGCTAGGGGATCAGGTCCGCCTCGGTGCGGACGAGCTCCATGTGCACGTGGTTGCCGTCGTCGTTCGTGAACTCCGACAGCTCCTGGCGGGCGACCGCGGAGAAGTCGCGTACCCGGCCGAGCGGCGTCGCCCCGACCCGGACCGGCGTGCCCACGCTGGGCCGCTCGGCGCCCGGGGGCTCGTCCAGGTGGGTGAGGCGCAGCACGAGGCCGCTGGCGGCCACCGACGGCGTGACGATGATCTCGTAGCCCTCGATCCGGCCCGAGATCACGTAGTCGCTGACGCCCGCGATCTCGCCGTTGACCGGCGAGAAGACGGTCGTCCCGGCGGGCGCCCCGACGTCCAGGCCCGCGGTCTCCGGGCCGATGCGGTCGCCGCGGTCGGCCTGGTGGACGTCGAGGGAGCCGGCGCTCTCGAGGCCGATCGCCGCGGCGTCGTTGACCGGGTGGAACATCGCCGCCGTCACCCGCTCCGCGTCGACCGGCAGATGCACGTCGATCCCCTCGCCGCGGGCGATCACCAGCTCGGGCGGGCGGCCCCCGGACCCCGACTCGGCCGGGGGAGGCGCGGGCGTCGCGAGCGGCCCGGAGGCGTCGGAGGCCGTCCCGCCGCCGCCGAAGCTCAGGATCAGCGCGAGGATGACGACCGCCGCAACCGGGATCGCCGCCGAGATGATCGCCCGGCGGTCGCGCCGCAGCCCGCGCCGGCTCCTGGCCGCGCGCCCCGCTTCGGCCGGGTACCTGGGTCGGGATGACATGCGATCCCAGGCTAGCGGAGCCGCGACGCGATGCGCCAGGGAGCGGCTCGGGGGTGATCTACAATCGCGCTCGATGAGCGGGCTCGCGTCCTGACCGGCCCGGTGACCGCGCCCGGCGCGCCTCTGCTGGTGGCGAGCGGCCTGCGCCGCCTCTACCGCGACTTCGCGGCCCTGGACGGCGTCGACCTGGAGCTGTTCGGCGGGGAGTCCGTCGCGCTGGTCGGGCCGAACGGCGCCGGCAAGACGACCCTGCTGACGATCCTGGCGGGGGTCTCCCGGGCGAGCGCGGGCACGGTGGCCTGGGCCGACGGCGTGGCCCCGCGGGTCGGGTGGGTGCCCCAGCGGCCCTCGCTCTACCCGCGTCTGACGACGCGCGAGAACCTGCGCCTGTTCGCCGCCCTCGAGAACGCCGAGGACCCGGACGCGGCCGCCGGCGGGCTGTTGGGGCGCGCCGACCTGGACCGGTTCGCCGACCAGCCGGCCGGCAAGCTGTCCACGGGAACGCTCCAGCGCCTCAACCTGGCGATCGCGCTCGCCGGCCGTCCGAGCGCGCTGCTGCTCGACGAGCCGACGGCCACCCTCAGCCCCGACCAGCGCCACCGCCTGTGGGCCTGGCTGGACGAGCTGCGCGACGGCGGCATGGCGGTGATGTTCTCCACCCAGTCCGTGGACGAGGCCATGCGCCACGGCGACCGCATCGCCGTGCTCGCGGCCGGGCGCCTGTTGTTCAGCGGCAGCCCGGCCGAGCTGCTGCGCGACCACGGCATCGGCGCCGGTGAGGACGCCGAGGCCGCCGAGCTGGCCTTCATCCGGCTCGTGGAGGGCCCGGCGTGAGGGCCGCGTCACTCATCTTCCGCAAGGACGCGCGGCTGCTCGGCCGCTCGCCGGCGCTGCTGCTCGTGCTCGTGGCCTACCCGCTGCTGGTGGCGCTGCTCGTGGCCCTCGCGCTGCAGTCGGACGAGCGGCGCCCGGACGTGGCGCTGGTGATCGAGGACACGGCGGGGCGCTCGGTGGAGGTGGGCGACCGGCGGCTGTCGATCGACGACTACGTCGAGCGCCTCTCGGAGGACGTCAACGTGCGCGAGCTCGACGCCGAGGCCGCCGCGGCGGCGCTCGAGGAGGGCCGGGTGTCGGCCGTGCTCACGATCCCGGAGGGGTTCATCGGCGACCTGCAGTCCGGCGTGCGCCAGCCGGTGCTCGGGCTGACCACGAGCCGGCGCTCCCCCATCGAGGCCGACGCGATCCAGCGCCGCCTCGAGGCGGCGGTCTTCCGTCTCAACCAGAGCCTCGCGACCGGGTACGTTGACCAGGTCCTGCGGCTCGTCGACCTCGTCGTCGAGGGTGGCGAGCTCAGCGTCCTCGGCCGCAGCGGGGACGCCCTGGGCCTGCGCCGCAGCCGCGTCCTGGTGCTCGACGTCCAGCGGCAGCTGCGCGAGGCGGGCGAGGACGCGGCGGCGCGCCGCCTGGCCCCGCTGCTCAACTTCATCGACGAGACCCAGGGGAACCTCGACCTCGCCAGACCCGCCGCCAACGCGATCCGGGCGCCGATCGAGATCGAGGTGGACGAGGCCGCCGAGGGGCGCGAGCCGCTGTCGGCCTTCGGCTTCGCCGGGGCGCTGCTGGTGAGCCTGGGGCTGGCCGGGGTGCTCCTGGCGGCCGCCGCCATGTCCTCCGAGCGCGAGGACCACGCGCTCGCGCGCCTGCGCCGCGGCCTGATCTCGTCGCCCTCGCTCGTCGCCGAGAAGATGGCCTTCACCGCGTCCGCCTGCCTCCTTGTGGGGCTGCTCCTGCTGGCCGGCGTGGCCGTCTTCACCTCGCTGGCGGTGGGGCGCTGGGGGCTGTGGCTGATCGCGCTGATCCTCGCCGGGCTCGCGTTCGGCGCGTTCGGCGTGCTCGCCGGGGCGCTCGCGCGCGAGACGCGGACCGCGCTGCTCGTCGCGCTGATGCTCGCCCTGCCGCTGCTCGCGCTGGGGCTGCTGCCGGACGCGCCCGTCGCCTCGGCGATCTCGCAGGTCGTGCCGTTCGGGCCGGCGTTCGACGCCTTCCAGACCCTGCTCGTGGAGCCGACGATCCCGGCCGGCGACCTGACCCTCACCTTCGGCCACCTCGCCCTGCTGGCGGTGGCCTTCGGCGGCCTGGCGGCGTGGGCGGTGCAGCGCCGGGCGGCATGAGCGGCCCGGCGCGCGCGCCGAGGGCGTCCCGCAGGAGGCGCCGGTACTCGCGCCGGCCGACCGCGAGCGCGCCGAACCGCTCGGTGTGGGCCGACGTCATCTGGATGTCCCAGAGCGCGTAGCCCCCCGCGCGGAGCATCGCCGCCGTCGCGACGAGGGCCGCGTTGCCGGCGTCGGGCCCGCGGTGGAACATCGTCTCCGAGGTGAACAGGCCCCCGAGGGCCACGCCGAAGAGGCCGCCCCACAGGCGTCCATCGCGCCAGGCCTCGACGCTGTGGGCGACGCCGAGGCGGTGGAGGCGCTCGTAGGCCTCGAGCAGGCGCGGCGTCAGCCAGGTGGGCTCGCCCGGCCGCACCGCGCAGGCGGCCACCACCTGCGGGAAGGCCGCGTCGACCCGGATCTCGTAGCCCTCGCGCCGCAGCCCGCGCGCGACCGACCGGGGCACCCGGAAGCCCTCGATCGGGATGATGCCCCGCGGGTCGGCCTGGTAGAGGCCCACC
This sequence comes from Miltoncostaeaceae bacterium, assembly GCA_963835685.1. Taxonomy (GTDB): domain Bacteria; phylum Actinomycetota; class Thermoleophilia; order Miltoncostaeales; family Miltoncostaeaceae; genus DATAGF01. The sequence goes on along the minus strand of CAWIGI010000013.1, from coordinate 230,416 downwards.
GGCCCGGACGCGCCGGGCTCGTCCATCGGGAACCACCCCCGCGCGTACGCCGCCAGCAGGGCGTCCGGCTCGAGACACGGTATGCGTCAAGGCGTACCACGCGCCTCTTGCAAGGCGTGCACGCGAGGCCTCTTGCGGGCCCGCTGGACGCGCCTCCGGCCTGGCCGGGGCGCTCCGGCAGACCGGCGCACCGCCTGCGGCGCGGCGCGGGCCGCCCGGAAACCGGTCAACACCACCGTGAAGAGGGCTCGCCTCTCAGCCGCCCGCCGCCTCGGTGCGGCCGGCGGCGCTCCACCGTCTCGTCGCTGTAGAAGTCGTACTCCGCCAGCACCTCGTAGATCGCGTGGACCCTCGACGACTCGATCAGGGCCTCGATGCGATCGTGGCGCACGGCCTCCTGGGCGGCGAGGCGCTCCATGGCCTCCCCGAGAGCCTCGCGGTCGGAGAGCTCGATGATCGCCATCGTCAGGACCTCCCGCTCGTCGGCCACGTCCTGCGCGAGGATCGGCCCGCGCCCGGGGACGTTGAACCCTCGGTCGGGATACCAGGCGCGCACGAAGTCCTCGACGGCCACGCCGGGCTTCAGGCGCCGCCCCACCACGGCGATGAACATCGCGACCTCCCCGATCGAACTCCGCTGAGCCGCGGACGCTAGCTGCCGCCGCCCCTATGGAACCCAGGTGTCCCCGGCCGGGGTGATCACGAGCTCGTGCGTCCAGGCGGCGGGACGCTGGGAGGCGAGGTACGCGACGGCCGCCGCGACGTCCTCGGCCTCCATCGCGTCCTGCGGCGGGCGGCCGGCCATGGGGTTCCGCTCGGTGCGGATGATCCCGTCGGCGATCAGGAGGGCGACGTGGACCCCGAGGGGGCGCATCTCCTGGGCCAGCGACTGCGTGAGCGCGCGGGCGGCGAACTGGGCGGCGCCCCACGGGCCGCGCCCCGGCATGCCGCGGCGCGCCGAGCCGCCCGAGACCTGGATCAGCGTGCCCGACCCCCGCCGGGAGAGCGCCGCCCCGCCGCCGCGCAGGATCGCCCAGGCGGCCGGCAGGAAGCCGGCCATCCAGCTCTCGAGGCGCTCCGGGGGCGCCTCGGCCACCGGACCGCCGCCGAACGAGTGGTCGCGCGGCACCGAGGTGGTGGCGTTGACCACAAGATCGAGGCCCCCGAGGTCGCGCTCGGCGCGGGCGAGCGCCTCGCCGACGACCGCGTGGTCGGCGGCGTCGCCGCGCAGCACGGCGACCTCGGGATGCGCCTCGCGCAGCGCGTCGAGGGTCGCGTCGCTGCGGGCGACCGCGAGCGCGCGCCAGCCGGCGGCCAGGCGGTCGGCGACCACCGCGCGGCCGACGTTGCGGGCGCCGAACACCACGAGGACGGGCCGTCCGGTCACCGGGGCAGTCTGCCATCCGAGCCCCGGCCCACCGGAGTAACCTTCCAGGCGATGGAGGGCCCGACCACCACGGCGGCCGTCGGTTTTCCGCAGGTGCGGATGCGCCGGCTGCGCGCGGGCGAGGGCATTCGGCGGATGGTCCGCGAGACCCGGCTCAGCGCCGACCGCCTCGTCCTGCCGCTGTTCGCGATCGAGGGTCGCGACGCCAGCGTGCCGATTCCGTCGCTGCCCGGCCATTCGCGCCTGTCGCCCGACCTCGCCGCCCGCGCGGCCGCCCGCGCCCACGACGCCGGCGTGCCCGCGGTGCTGGTCTTCGGCGTGACCGACCGGGTGGACGGCGCGGCCAGCGCGGCCTACGACCCGGACGGCCCGGCGCAGGCCGCCGTGGCCGCGATCAAGGACGCCGTGCCGGAGATGGTCGTCGTCACGGACGTCTGCCTCTGCGGCTACACGGACCACGGCCACTGCGGCGTCGTCGTCGACGGCGAGGTGCACAACGACCTCAGCCTCGAGCTGCTGGCGCGCACCGCCGTGAGCCACGCCGACGCGGGCGCCGACGTCGTCGCCCCCAGCGACATGATGGACGGCCGGGTCGGCGCGATCCGCGCGGCGCTCGACGCCGAGGGCCACGAGTTGACGGCCATCCTCTCCTACTCGGCCAAGTACGCGTCGGCGTTCTACGGCCCCTTCCGCGAGGCCGCCGGGTCCGCGCCGGGCTTCGGGGACCGGCGCGGCTACCAGATGGACCCCGCCAACGGCCGCGAGGCCGTGCGCGAGACCCTGCTCGACGCGTCCGAGGGCGCGGACATGGTGATGGTGAAGCCGGCGGCCGCCTACCTCGACGTGATCGCGGCGGTCCGCGCGGCCACGGACCTCCCGCTGGCCGCGTACCACGTCAGCGGCGAGTACGCCATGCTGAAGGCCGCCGCCGAGCGGGGCTGGCTCGAGGAGCGCCGCGCGACGCTCGAGACGCTCACCGGGATCGCCCGCGCCGGCGCGGACATCATCATCACCTACGCCGCGACCGACGCCGCGCGCTGGATGGCCGAGGACGGAGCATGACCACCACCGCCACCGCCGGACGGGTCCACCACAAGCCCGACGAGGCCGACCGCGAGCTCCTCAACCAGCTCCAGGCGGGCCTCGCGCTGGTGCGCGAGCCCTTCGCCGAGGTGGGGGAGCGGATCGGCATGACGCAGGAGACGGTGCTGCGGCGGCTGAGCCGGCTGAAGGAGGCCGCCATCGTGCGCCAGCTGTCGGCGATCTTCGACACGCGGGCGCTCGGCTACGAGAGCAGCCTGGTGGCGGCGCGCTACCCCGAGAAGCGCCTCTTCGAGGCCGCCGGCATCGTCGGGGGGCACCCCGGCGTGAGCCACAACTACCGGCGCACCCACGCGTTCAACCTCTGGTACACGCTGGCCGTCGAGCCCGGCTCGCGCCTGGGCCTCGAGCAGACCATGGAGCGCCTGGCGGCCGAGACGCGCGCCGAGTCGATGCGCCTGCTGCCGACCCTGAAGCTCTACAAGATCAACGTCCAGCTCGACATGACCGGCACGGTGGCGAGCGACGCCAAGGAGGAGGCCCCCCGGCCGACGCCCACCCGCGGCGACGGGGTGCTGCCGACCGAGGACGACAAGCGCATGATCGAGGTGCTGCAGCGGGACCTGCCGGTCGAGCCGCGGCCGTTCGACACCTGGGCGGCCGAGGCGGGGGTCGGCGTCGACGAGCTCCTGGAGGCCGCGCAGGTCTTCGTCGAGCGGAACTACATGCGCCGCTTCGCCGCCGTCCTCAACCACCGGCGGGCCGGCTTCGGCGCCAACGGCATGGCGGTCTGGAGGGTCCCCGAGGAGGAGCTCGACGAGCTCGGGCCGCGCATGGCCGCCTTCAAGGCCGTCTCGCATTGCTACAAGCGGCCGACCTACCCGGACTGGCCGTACAGCATCTTCACGATGGTCCACGCCCGGTCGAAGGAGGCCTGCGAGGACGCCATCGCGGCCATCGCGGAGGAGACCGGCATCACCGACCCCGCCCGGCGCGCGGTCCTCTACTCGACCTACGAGTTCAAGAAGATCCGGCTGATGTACTTCACGCCGGACTACCGCGAGTGGGAGGACCTGGCGCTGGCCGGGAAGCCGCTGCCGCGTTGGGAGTCCTCCCGATAGGTCGCAGCGTCGAGCTCTTCGACCGCGCTCGGGAGGTCCTGGTGGGTGGGGTCAACTCGCCCGTGCGCGCGATGCGGGCGATCGGCCGCGATCCGCTCTTCATCGCGCGCGCCGAGGGTCCCCACGTGTGGGACGCCGACGGCGCCCGCTACGTTGACTTCCTGTCGAGCTGGGGCCCGGCGATCCTGGGCCACGCGCCGCCCCCGGTGCTGCGCGCGCTGGCCGATGCCCTGCCCCTCGGCACCTCCTACGGCGCCCCCACCGAGCGCGAGGTGCGCTTCGCCGAGGCCGTGATCGACGCGTTCCCGTCGGTCGAGCGGCTGCGCATGACCTCCTCGGGGAGCGAGGCGGTGATGGGGGCGGTGCGGCTGGCGCGCGCTGCCACCGGGCGCGAGCCGGTCGTGAAGGTCGCCGGCGGCTACCACGGCGCGATCGACGGCCTCCTCGCCGAGGCCGGCAGCGGCCTCACCACCCTCGGCGTGCCCTCCAGCCCGGGCGTGACCGCCGCCGCGACCGCCGCGACCCGCATCGTCGCCTACAACGACCCGGCGGCCGCCGACGCGGCGCTCGAGGGGGCGGCGGCGATGCTGGTGGAGCCGGTCGCCGGGAACATGGGCGTGGTGCCGCCGGACGAGGGCTACCTGCCCGCGCTGCGGGCCGCCTGCGACCGCAGGGGCGCCCTCCTGATCCTCGACGAGGTCATCACCGGCTTCCGGGTCGCCCGCGGCGGGGCGCAGGAGCGCTACGAGGTGCGGGCCGACCTCACCTGCCTCGGCAAGGTGATCGGCGGGGGGCTCCCGGTGGGCGCGTTCGGCGGCCGCGCCGACGTGATGGCCGAGCTCGCCCCGGAGGGCCCCTGCTACCAGGCGGGGACGCTGTCGGGGAACCCGCTCGCCACCGCCGCCGGCATCGCGGTCCTCGCGGAGCTGGCCCGCGACGGGGCCTACCCCCGCCTGGAGGAGGGGGGCGAGGCCCTCGAGGACGCGATCCTCGCGAGCGGGGCGCCGGTCACGATCAACCGCGTCGGCTCGATGCTGACCCCCTTCTTCGCCGAGGGGCCGGTGGTCGACTACGCGACGGCCACGATGAGCGACACGTCCGCCTACGGCGCCTTCGCCCGCGCGCTGCTCGACAACGGCGTCTACCCGCCGCCGTCCCAGTTCGAGGCCTGGTTCGTGGGGCTCGCGCACGGCGAGGCGGAGATGCGCGACGCCCGCGAGGCGCTGGCGCGGGCCGCGGAGGGTCGGAGGCCCTGTGAGGGCGATCCTCTCCCAGGAGCCCGCGCTCGCGGCGGAGCTGGTGGAGCCGCCCGCCGAGCCCCTGCTGGCGCCGCTCGTGTCGCCCCCGCTGACCCCGGCCCAGGCGGCCGGCCTCGACCTGATCCTGGAGGGGTTCCTCCTGCACTACGGCCGGCCCCGCCACCTCGCCCCGAGCGAGCCGGGCCGGGAGGTCCTGGCCGGGGACTACTGCTACGCCCACGGCCTCGTGCGGATCGCGGAGGCCGGCGACCTCTTCGTGGTCGAGGCGCTCGCCGACCTCATCGCCCTGGGGGCGGGCGTGGTCGCCGCGGGCGGCCGCGACGCCCTCGCGCCCCTGTGGCGGGCGACCGCGGCGGCGATCGCCGCCCGCGGGTCGCCGGACGCCGACGAGGTGGGCGCGCGCCTGCTCGAGGCCAAGCGGTCGCTGCGGGTCGAGGGGGATGCGTCCGGGCTGGCCGAGGTCGCCGCCGGGCTCCCGCCCACGCCGGAGCTCGACGAGGCGCTCCGGTGAGCGGGGGCCGACGAGGCCGCCTCGCGCCGCCGAGAGCGCGCGCGGACGAGGAGGCCGGGTGAGGGACCTGCGCGACTGGATCGCGCGGCTCGAGCGCGACCGGGACCTCGCGCGCGTGACGGCGCGCGTCGACCCCCACCTCGAGATCACCGAGATCGCCGACCGCATGGCCAAGTCGGGCGGCCCGGCGCTGCTCTTCACGGAGGTCGTGGGCAGCGACATGCCGGTGCTGATCAACCAGTTCGCCACCGAGCGGCGGATGTGCGCGGCGCTCGGCACCGACTCGCTCGACGCCCTCGGGGCGCGCATCGAGGCGCTGATGGACCTCCAGCCGCCCCAGGGGATGGTTGCCAAGGTGCGGGCGCTGGGCCGGCTGCGCGAGCTGGCGTCGTTCTCCTCCAAGATCGTGCGCGAGGCGCCCTGCCAGGAGGTGTGGCTCGACGAACCCGACCTCGACCGGCTGCCGGTCCTCACCTGCTGGCCCCAGGACGGCGGCCCGTTCATCACCCTGCCGCTGGTCTTCAGCCGCGACCCGTTCGACCGGCGCGCGCAACTGCGGCATGTACCGGATCCAGGTGCTCGACCGGCGCACGGCCGTCATGCACTGGCAGATCCACAAGGACGGGGCCGCCCACCTGCGCGACTCGCAAGGCCGGGTGCCCGTGGCCGTCGCCATCGGGGCCCACCCGGCCACCACCTACTCGGCCACGGCGCCGCTGCCGCCGGGGATCGACGAGATGATCTTCGCCGGCTTCCTCCGCGGGCGCAGCGTGGAGATGGTCCGCTGCCGGACGGTTGACCTCGAGGTGCCGGCCGAGTCGGAGGTGGTGCTGGAGGGCTACGTTGACGCGAACGACCTGCGCCCCGAGGGGCCGTTCGGCGACCACACCGGCTTCTACACGCCGGTTGACGAGTACCCGGCCTTCCACCTCACCGGCATGTCGATGCGGTCCGATGCGATCTACGCGACCACCATCGTCGGGCCGCCGCCGATGGAGGACTTCCAGCTCGGCAAGGCCACCGAGCGCCTCTTCCTGCCGGTCATCCGCATGACGCTCCCTGACCTCGTGGACATGAACCTGCCCGCTGGAGGGCGTGTTCCACAACTGCGCGATCGTGTCGGTGCGCAAGCGCTACCCCGGCCACGCCAAGAAGCTCATGAGCGCGATCTGGGGCCTCGGGCTGCTGTCGCTGAGCCGCTGCGTGGTGGTGGTTGACCACGACGTTGACGTCCAGGACGTGTCGCAGGTCGCGTTCCAGGCCTTCTCCAACGTTGACGCCGGCCGCGACATGCTGGTGGTCGAGGGCCCGGTTGACGCCCTCGACCACGCCGCGCCGTACTTCGCCTACGGCTCCAAGGTCGGCTTCGACGCGACCCGCAAGTGGCCTGGCGAGGGAGTGGTCCGGCCGTGGCCGGACCGCAATCGTCATGAGCGACGAGATCCGGGCGCTGGTTGACCGGCGGTGGAGCGAGTACGGCATCGATGAAGGGACGTCCGGCCCCGGTCGGTCGCGTTGAAAACACCCCCCTCGTCGTAAAGAATCCCCGGGCGCCCGGGGACCGGTCGCACCCGACATGTGGGGGTCTGGGTTGGCTGAGGGCCAGGGGGACGGCAACGGCGGACGGTACACCGGGCCCCGTCGCGGGCGACGCGGCGCCGGACGCGGACCCGCACGACGACCCGGCCTACGTCACCCGCACCAAGTTCCTCAGCGGCGTCGCCCTCGTGACGGGAGGGGTGCTGACCGCGGCCATCCTCGTCCCGGTCATCGGCTTCGCGGTCGCCGAATCGGTGAAGGACGAGGAGTGGCGGTGGGTGGACGTCGGCCCGCTGCGCGACTACCCCGACGGCGAGGTCGGCTCCATCGCCGTCTCCGGGCCGTCGCCCGAGTCGGACCGGCGCGCCTATCTGCGCCACAAGGAGGGCGCGATCATCGCCATCTGGAACCGCTGCGCGCACCTCGGCTGCCCGGTCGCCTACTCGGCCGGAGGCGACGTGTACTCCTGCCCGTGCCACGGCGGCGCCTACGACTCGCATCGGCCTGGTCACCGCCGGCCCGCCGCCGCGGCCGCTCGACCGCTTCGACGTCAAGATCGTCACCCCCGAGGGCAGGGAGGTCGCGCAGCAGGAGGTGCCCGCCGACGGGTGCCCGACGGCCGGCGCCGGAGCCGAGGACCGGGTCCTGCTCGGGCGGCCCTTCTCGATCGACGCGGACCAGCGGCCCTACGCGCTCAAGGATCCCGCTGAGCCGGTGACCGGCGTCCTGTCCAACCTCTACCCGTTCTAGCGAGGCGCGCGTGGCGACCAAGGACATCGGACCCAAGAACCCGGTCATCAAGGCGGGCGAGGCGACGGTCGACTACGTTGACGAGCGCTCGGGGGCGACGACCGGGTTCAAGTGGTTCCTGTTCCGCAACGTCCCCGCCGAGACGAGCTGGTTCCAGACGCTCGGCTTCACCGCCCTGGCCCTCTTCGGCCTGCAGGCGGTCACCGGCATCTTCCTCGCGATGTACTACAAGCCCGACCCCAACTCGGCCTACCAGTCGATCGACGTGATCACCAACGAGGTGACCTGGGGCTGGCTGGTGCGCGGCATGCACAAGTGGGGCGCCAGCGCGATGATCGTCGTGGTCTTCCTCCACATGGGCCGCGTCTTCTTCTTCGGCGCCTACAAGTACCCGCGCGAGCTGACGTGGGTGACGGGCGCCCTCCTGCTGATTCTCACGATGTTCATGGGCCTGACCGGGTACCTGCTGGTCTGGGACCAGAAGGCCTACTGGGCGACGGTCGTGGCGGTGAACATCACCGCGACCGCTCCCGTGATCGGGCCGTACATCGCCGACATCCTGCGCGCGGGCCCCGAGTTCGGGCCCGATACGCTCGCGCGCTTCTACTCGATACACATGCTCGTGATACCCGGGGCGATCATCACCTTCATCGCCATCCACCTCTTCTTCATCACGAAGCTGGGCATCGCCGAGCCGCCGTACAGCAAGCGCCGCATGGCGGTCGAGCGGGCAGAGGAGGAGGCGCGCCAGGCCGCGGAGCGCGAGCGCCTGCCCTACGGGCGGCGTGAGGTGCCGGCGGACGTCCCACCGACGCCCACGCGGGCGGATGGGCAGCCGTGAACCGGGGTCAGAAGGAGTACTACAAGCGCGACTACCAGGTCGCGAAGGACGCGGGCAAGCCCTTCTTCCCCTACGCGGTCGTCAAGGACCTGCTCATCGCGACGCTCGCGATCGGCATCGTGATCGCGCTGGCGATCTGGCAGCGGGTCGACGTGGGCGAGCCGGTCAACCCGGCGAGCACCGACTTCGTCCCGCGGCCCGAGTGGTACTTCTTCTTCCTCTTCGAGCTTCTGCGGATCTTCAAGGGCGAGAACGCGCTGACGCCGGTGATCATGGCGACGTTCATCATCCCGAACATCATGATGGTCCTGCTGATCCTGCTCCCGTTCTACGACCGCGGCCCGGAGCGGCGGATCCAGCGGCGCCCGATCGCGCTGCTGACCGCCGCGGCGACGATCTTCTTCCTCGGCTACCTGACCCACCTCGGCGCCGAGGCGCCGGAGGGCGTCGGCGCGGGCGAGGCGCTCCCGCTGAGCGGCCTCGACCAGGACCCGGAGGCCCAGGCCGGCGCGGACCTGTTCATCGCGAACGGGTGTACCAGCTGCCATACCGTCGCCGGGGTCGGCGCGCCCGGCCCCGGACCGGACCTGTCCAACGAGGGCAGCAAGGGCAATCCCCCGGAGTTCTACGAGGGCTTCCTCAAGGACCCGCCGGGCGCAATCATGCCCGCCTTCACCGGGTTCACGCCGGAGCAGTACCAGCAGATCGGCACGTTCCTCAGCGGGCTCGGAACCAAGTACAACTAGGACCCCCATAGACTGTCGGACGGGGCGGGACGCCCCGCCCGCCGGGCCGTACAGGAGTGGGCCCGCCGCTAGCATCGAGGGGCGATGATGAGGGTCTTCCTCGGAGTCACCGGAGCCAGCGGCGCCCGCTACGCCGCGGGGGCGCTGCGGGCGCTGACCGGGGCCGGGTGCGAGGTGGGCCTCTGCGTGAGCGACGCCGGCGCCCACGTCATCAGCCACGAGATCATGGAGGCGGGGCCGGGGCCGCCCGACGACCCGGGCCTGGTGGTCGCGTCCTTCGCCGAGCGCTTCGCGATCGGGCCGGGATCCGTCAGCGTCCTGGGCCTGAACGACCTTACGGCCCCCTTCGCCTCCGGCTCGTCGACGGCCCCCGCCGCGCTGATCGCCCCCTGCTCGGGCTCCACCCTCGCCGCGATCGCGACCGGGGCCGCGCGCAACCTCATCCACCGGTGCGCGGACGTCATGCTGAAGGAGCGCCGGCGCCTCGTGCTCGTGACGCGCGAGACGCCGCTCAGCCTGATCCACATCGAGAACATGGCGACCGTCACCCGTGCCGGCGCCGTCGTGCTCCCGGCGATGCCCGGCTTCTACACGCTGCCGCGCTCGGTCGAGGACATGGTCGATTTCGTCGTGGGCAAGGCCCTCCACCACCTCGGCGTGCCCAACGAGCTGGTGGCTCGCTGGGGCGAGGGCGCCCCGACTCGGCCGCCCCGGGGCGGCTCCTCGCGTGGAGCGCCGCCGCGCCCGGCACCCTGCCCGCGGCCGACGTGCGGGCGATGTTCGACCGCATCGCGCCCCGCTACGACCTCCTCAACCGCGCGATGACCGCCGGCCTCGACGGCCGCTGGCGGCGGGCGGCCGCGGCGGCCGCGGACCTGGCGGCCGGCGACCGGGCGCTCGACGTCTGCACCGGAACGGGGGATCTCGCCCTCGAGCTCGCGCACCGCACGACCCGCAGGGGCGAGGCCGTGGGCGTCGACTTCTCCGAGCAGATGGTCGCCCGCGCCCGCGCGAAGGCCGAGCGCCGCGGCAGCCCGGCGAGGTTCGAGGTCGCCGACGCGCTGGCGCTGCCCTTCGGCGACGACGCGTTCGACGCCGCGACCGTGGCCTTCGGCATCCGCAATGTCGCGGACCTCGACGCCGGGCTGGCCGAGATGGCCCGGGTCGTGCGCCCGGGCGGGCGGGTGGTGGTCCTCGAGATCACGACGCCGGCCCGCCTGCGCCGCTTCTACGGGCTCTGGTTCGACCGGGTCGTGCCGCGGCTCGGGCGCGTCCTCGGCCGCGACGGGGCGGCCTACTCCTACCTGCCGGCGTCGGTGCGCCGCTTCCCCGAGCCGCCGGAGCTCGCCGCGCGGATGGCGGCGGCCGGGCTGGAGGGCGTCCGCTGGCGCCCGCTGGCGGGCGGGATCGTGGCCGTGCACCACGGCCGGGTGGCGCCCCGGTGACCTCGACGGCTCCCATCCCCGCCGTCGTCCGCCCCCTGGCGCCGGTGCTGGAGCGGTGCGAGGAGCGCCTGCGCCGGGCGGTCGACGGCCACGCCCGCGAGGTCGTGCGCCCGGCGGCCGACACCCTCGCCGCGGGCGGCAAGCGCGTGCGGCCGCTGCTCGTCTTCTGCTCCGCGCCGCGACCGGTCCTCGAGGACCCGGCGGTCCTCGACCACCTCCTGTCGGCCGCCTCCGCGGTGGAGCTCGTGCACATGGCGACGCTGGTGCACGACGACCTCCTCGACGGCGCGACCATGCGGCGCGGCCGGCCGACGGTGGCGCAGGAGCTCGGGGCGGAGCGGGCCGTCAGCACGGGCGACTTCCTCTTCGCCCGGGCCTTCGCCGAGCTCACCCGCACCCGCTCCGCCGAGGCCGTCCAGGCGCTCGCCGGCGCGGCGCTGGCGCTGTCGCAGGGGGAGATGGACCAGCAGCGCGCGGCCTTCGACCTCACCCTCACCGAGGACGCGTACCTGGCGCGCTGCCGCCGCAAGACCGCCGCCCTCTTCTCGGTCGCGTGCCGGCTCGGCGCGCTGATGGGCGGGGCGGGCCCGGAGTCCACCGCGCGCCTGACCGCGTTCGGGGAGAACGTCGGGATGGCCTTCCAGATCTTCGACGACATCCTCGATCTGGCGGGGGCCCCGGCCACCACCGGGAAGCGCCGCGGGACGGACCTCTGCGACGGCACGGTCACCCTGCCCGTGATCATCGCCCTCCAGCTCGAGCCCGGGCTGCGCCCCCACGTCGCCGACGCCCGTGAGGGGCCGGGCCTGGAGCTCCTCTGCGACCGCCTCGCCGCCCACCCGGCGCTCGAGATCGCGCGCCAGCGGGCGCTCGCGTTCGTGGCGGCCGCTCGCGGGGCCATCCACGAGGGACCGGCCGACGGCGCCGACCTGGCGGCGCTGCGCGAGATCGCCGACGGCGTGGTGGACCGCTTCTCGTGACGGCGACCGCCGAGCAGCTCGCGGGGCTCCTGGCGGCCCGCGATCCCCTGGCCGCCGCGCGCGCCGCGGGAGCCGGCCCCGGCGGCCGGGTGACCGTGGAGCGGGGCCCCGGTCCCGAGGGGTGGCTGATCGACGGCGACGAGGAGCGCCCCGTCGCCGAGCACGCGGCCGCGCACGCCGAGGGCCGCCCGAGCGAGGCGGCGGTGGCCTACGGCGCCGGGCGCGACGCGCGCCGGGTGGCCGCCCGCATCGACGCGCTCGCCCGCCTGGCCCGCGGGACCGGGCTCCTGCGCGCGGTCTGCCCGGTGCCCGGCGAGGGGACCGAGGGGCGCCCGGGCTCCTGGGGGGTCGAGGACCTCACGGTGATCGCGGCGTGCCGGCTCGCCATGCCCGAGGGCGTGGAGGTGCGGCCCCACTGGCGCCGCCTGGGCCCGGCGGCGTGCCAGATCGCGGTCGCGTTCGGCGCGACCGGGTGGCGGATCCCGGTGGACGACCCAGCCGACCCGGCGCACCTGGCCGCCGCCGTGGGCGCCGAGGCGGTCGCGCGATGAGGGCGCTGCGCGTCGGGCGCATCTCCGCGCTCAACATGTATCCGATCTACCACGGGCTCGAGCGGGCCGCGGAGCCGATGCTCTCCTTCACCGACGGCGTCCCCACGGCGCTGAACGCCGCCCTGCTGCAGGGCGGGCTCGACGTGTCGGCCGTCTCGTCGATCGCCTACGCGCGGCACGCATCCGAGCTGTCGCTGATGCCCGTCGCGTCGATCACCGCCGATGGCGCGGTCGACTCGATCCAGCTCTTCTCGCGGGTGCCGTTCGAGGAGGTCGGCGCGGTGGCGGTGACCCCGCACAGCGCCACCTCGGTCACGCTGCTGCGCGTCCTGCTCGGTCCGGACGCCCCGTTCGAGGCCCTCGCCGAGCCGCCGGCGGCGGCCCTCGAGCGCGTTGACGGCGTGCTCCTGATCGGCGACGAGGCGCTGGCCGGCCTGCGGGCCGGCCTGGGGGCCCACCGCACCGACCTCGGCACGCTCTGGCGCGAGCGCACCGGGCGGCCGATGGTGTTCGCGGTCTGGGCCGCCCGCGCGGACGCCGCCCGCGACCGCCCGGAGGCCCTGGGCGACCTCGCGTCGATCCTCCGCGACGCGCGCGCCCTCTACCAGGCCGACCCCGAGGCGGTGGTGACCGCGGCGGCGGCGCGCTTCCCCTTCCCGGCCGACTTCATCCGCGCCTACTTCCGGCGGCTGCGCTACGAGTTCGGCCCGGCCGAGCGCGTGGGGCTCGAGACCTTCCTGCGCCTGGCGCGCGAGAGCGGCGAGCTCGACGCCGTCCCGCGCCTGGCGGCGAGGTCGTTCAGGATGACGCCACGACCGTCTGCGGGCTGCAAATCATCGCGATGCGGCGTCATCGGTCGGGGCGATGCCCTCGGGCATCACACCCTCCCTGCTTCCTTGCCTCGCGGGATTTTCGCGGCAGGCCGGTCGCGGTTCACCCTGAACGACCCTCTAAGATCGGCGTCGTGACCACCATCGCCCCCCCGCGCCGGACAGGCGAGCGGCTGAGCGACGACGAGGCTTTGGAGCTGCTCGCCTCGCGGGACCTCGTGGCCGTCGGCGAGGCCGCGTCGCGCGTCCGCGACGCGCAGACCGACCCCGACGTCGTGACCTTCGTGGTCGACCGGAACGTGAACTACACGAACTTCTGCGTCACCGACTGCGACTTCTGCGCGTTCTACCGGCCGCCGATGGACCCCGAGGGCTACGTGCTGCCGAAGGCGGTGATCTTCCGCAAGATCGAGGAGACCCTCGACCTGGGGGGCACGGCCCTTCTGCTGCAGGGCGGCCATCACCCGAACCTGCGCATCGAGTGGTACGAGGACCTCTTCTCGGACATCAAGGCGCGCTACCCGATCCACCTCCACGCGCTCTCGCCGTCGGAGGTGCAGCACATCGCCCGCGTCTCCCGCATCGGCATCGACGAGACCATGGCGCGGCTGCGCGAGGCGGGGCACGACTCGCTCCCCGGCGGCGGCGCCGAGATCCTGGTCGACCGGGTGCGGCAGGTCATCGCGCCGCGCAAGACCACGACCGACGAGTGGCTCGACGTGATGAGGGCGGCCCACCGCGCGGGCATGTCCACGACCGCCACGATGATGTACGGGACGGTCGACACGGTCGAGGACCGCGTCGAGCACCTCCGCCGGCTGCGCGAGGTCCAGGACGAGACCGGCGGCTTCCGCGCCTTCGTCTGCTGGAGCTACCAGGCGGGCGGCGGCAGCGCCCGAGGCGACGACCACGCCCACACGACGGCCGCCGACTACCTGATGACCCTCGCCGTCAGCCGCCTCTACCTCGACAACTTCCCCCACTTCCAGTCGTCGTGGGTGACCCAGGGCCTGCGCGTCGGCCAGCTCGCGCTCGAGTTCGGCTGCGACGACATGGGCTCGATCATGATCGAGGAGAACGTGGTGCGCGCCGCCGGGACCGCCTTCCGGCTCGACACGGAGCGCATGGTGCGGGCGATCGAGGCCACCGGGCGCCGTGCCGTGCAGCGCGACACGCTCTACCGCGAGGTCAGGAGCTTCTGACGATGCTCGAGCTGGCCGTCGTCGACGCCCACGCCGCATGGCAAGCTGGCGAGCTGGCCATCGTGGACTGCCGCGAGCAGGACGAGCACGATGCGAACCGCATCGAGGGCGTGCCCCTGATCCCGATGAGCGAGTTCCTCGCCCGCATCGACGAGCTGCCCCGCGACCTCCCGCTGGCGATCATCTGCCGCAGCGGCAGCCGCAGCGCCCAGGTGGCCGACTACCTGACCGCCACCGGCGAGCACGGCGAGGTCGCCAACGTCGAGGGCGGCCTCATCGCCTGGGCCGCCGAGGGGCTCCCCTACGAGGGCGAGCCGCCACGATAGATGCGCACCGCCTGCGGCGGGGCTGGCCGCCTTGAACCGCCCGCAACCGCGGGTCGTCATCGGCGAATCCGGCGCACGGGCTCGCCGGGTCGCCAAATGTCGATCTCGAGGTGCTCGCGCGGCTCGTCGAGGGCCACCAGCAGCACCTCGGTGAGGTCGGCCCGGTAGAGGTGCCAGCGGCCCGCCGGCGCCTGGTCGAGCGGCGCGACGGCCGCGGCGACCCGGTCGGGGTCGTCGACCTCCTCGGCCCGCCCCGAGAGCGCGGCGTCGCCCGCCCACCCCGGTGGGTCCGCGGAGGCGGTGTGGAGCGCGAAGCGGGGGTCGCGGCGCAGGTCGAGCGCCCGCGCGGCCAGCCACATGCAGCCGAACCAGAGCTCCCCCGCCGCGATCCAGGCCTCGTTGCCGGAGATCCGGGGGGCGCCGTCCGCGCGGATCGTCGCGAGCGTCTTGTGCAGGCCGGCGTCGAGCCGGCTTCGCACCCGCTCGGCCAGCTCCGGCTCGGCGTCGGCGAACTGGGCCCAGGACGCCATGTCCGAAGCGTAGATGCGCCGGGCGGCGGCGTTCGCCGGTGAGCTGCTCTTCCCGGCGGCCAGCCCCGGCGCAGCCGGTGCCGCCGGTCCACATCGGGCCCCGGCCAGGGGCCCGATGGCCTCCGCCGGGCCCGCAAGAGGCCCGGCGCAGGCTGGGACTAAAAGTCCATCGGCTCGATCAGGTCGAGCTTGATCGCGTCGATCAGCCGCTCGACCGCGGCCTCCATGTTCGCGCGCGTCGTGTCGCGAAGGGCGATCAGGAGCGTCTCGGTGCCGTCGTTGAGCGCCTCGTCGAAGCCGACGAGGTCCTCCTCGCCGAACTCGCCCACGTGGCGCCACTCGCAGTTCGGGCAGCGGCGCTCGACCTCCCAGCCCACGCCCGAGGACTCCTCCCACGCGACCGGGTAGACCAGGTCGCTCGAGCAGGAGGGGCACACGTGCAGCGGCAGCGGGGTCCCCGCGCCCCCCGCCGCCACCTCGGCGTCCTCGGTCTCCGCCAGCGCCCGCCTCACGACGGCCGCGGCGCCCTCCGCGGCGTCCTCCGCGGGGTCGGAGAAGTAGACGATCTCGATCACCCGGCCGCCGGGCAGGGAGATCTTCTTGGTGTGATAGCCCCTCACCGGACGTCGTATCGGCCCGGATCCCGAGGACTTGAGGGTTCGTGTCAGGCCGGGACGAACGCCGCCTCGGCCACCCTGTCGGCCTCGAACGACGAGCGCACCAGCGGGCCGGCCTCCACGTGCGCCAGCCCGAGCGCCCGGCCGGTCTCGGCGAGCGCCGGGTACTCGGCGGGCGCGTAGTAGCGCGCGACCGGCAGGTGGGCCGGCGAGGGGCGCAGGTACTGGCCGACGGTGACGAGGTCGCAGCCCACCGAGGCGAGGTCGGCGAACACGCGCGCCACCTCGGGAAGGCGCTCGCCGAGGCCGACCATGAGCCCGCTCTTGGTGGTCAGCCCCGAGGCCGCGGAGCGGGCCAGCAGCTCGAGGGTGCGCTCGTAGCGCGCCCCGGGCCGCACCTGCGGGTAGAGGCGGGGGACGGTCTCGGTGTTGTGGTTGAGGACGTCGGGCGCGGCCTCGATGACGGCCTCGAGCGCGTCCCAGCCGCCGCGCAGGTCGGGGATGAGCACCTCGACCCGGGCCTCTGGCAGCCGGTCGCGGAGCGCGGCGATGCAGGCGGCGAAGTGGGCGGCCCCGCCGTCGTGGAGGTCGTCGCGCGCGACCGCGGTCACCACCACGAAGCGCAACCCCATCGCCGCCGCCGCCTCGGCCACCCGGGCCGGCTCGTCCGGGTCGGGCGGGCCCAGCGGGCGCGCGGTGAGCACGTTGCAGAAGCGGCAGCCGCGCGTGCAGCGGCTGCCCGCGATCATGAAGGTCGCGGTCCCCCGCGACCAGCAGCGGCCGATGTTCGGGCAGGCGGCCTCCTCGCAGACCGTCACCAGGTCGGCCGACCGCATGAGCGCCTTGGTCCGGACGAATCCCCCCGACAGCGGGTTCTTGGCGGCGACCCACCGCGGCAGGCGGCGGCGGCTGCAGAGCTGGGCGAGCTCGTCCGGGTCGACGTCCACCGGCTCGAGGTCCTCGACCGGCCCGTCGCCGATGAGCCCTTCCCCGAGCAGGACGTCGGGCACGTGGCCCGCCGCGCGGGCGACGGCGACCTCGTCCGGGGAGGGCCCGTCGGCCGCCGACTCGACCCGGAACGCGCGCTCGCCGACCATGCCCCAACGGTACACTCGCCGACCGTGGTCCTGTCCGACCGAACGATCCGGGAGCAGCTCGCCTCGGGCCGGCTGGTCATCGAGCCCTTCGACGAGCGCCTCCTGCAGCCCTCGTCGGTCGACGTCCGCGTCGCGGACCAGTTCCGGGTCTTCCACAACAGCCGTCGCCCGTTCATCGACGTGCGCGAGCCGTCGGACGACCTGACCGAGGTCGTCGACGTGGCCCCCGGCGAGCGCTTCATCCTGCACCCGGGCGAGTTCGTCCTCGGCTCCACCCTGGAGCGCGTGGCGCTGCCCGACGACCTGGTCGCCCGGCTGGAGGGCAAGTCGAGCCTGGGGCGCCTCGGGCTGCTGATCCACTCGACGGCCGGCTACGTCGATCCTGGCTTCGACGGGACCATCACGCTCGAGCTCTCGAACGTCGCCAAGCTGCCGATCTCGATCCACCCCGGCATGGCGATCGGGCAGATCTCGTTCCTGCAGATGACGACGCCCGTCAACGCCCCCTACCGGGGCAAGTACCAGGGGCAGAGCGGCCCCACCGCCAGCGCCTTCCACCGCGAGTTCGAGCGGCCCTGAGCGTCAGGAGACGCCCCGCCGGCCGGCCGGGCGGAGCCAGGTGTTCGCGAGGACGCCCCCGAGGAGCGCGAAGACGAGCGCCCAGAGGGCGGCGACCAGCCAGTCCCTGCCGCCGCCCGCAGCGAGCTCGGGGGCGTCGGGCCCGCCGAGCTCCTCGATGATCCGGGCGATGAGGACGAAGCAGGCGTAGATGACGTAGGCGGCGGCCCAGGCGCAGAACGCGTGGAAGGGCCGGCGGGCGGCCGCCCGGACGCCCGCGAGGAAACCGCCGAGCCCGAACGAGAGGGCGGCCGCGGCCAGACGGGCCGGCCAGTCGCGGCCGGAGCCGGCCATGAGCCCGATGGACGCCACCAGCCCTCCCCAGGCCGCGGCCACCGGATCGAGGCGCCTGGCGACGTCCGGCCGTCGAGAGCTCAGCGGCGCCACCCGGCCATGCTACCCTCAGGCCCGACGGGGACTCCCCGTCACAACCCTGAAGGAGGCCGTCGTGCCGTTCGGCATCGGGCCGCTCGAGCTGGTCATCGTCCTGCTCATCCTGCTGGTGATCTTCGGCGCCAAGCGCCTGCCCGAGATCGGGCGCAGCCTGGGATCCAGCGCCCGGGAGTTCAAGTCCGGGATCACGGGCGAGAAGGACGCCGCGGACGGCGAGGCGATCAGCGGGCCCAAGCAGGAGGACGGCAAGAGCGGCTGATCCTGCGGCCGCCCGCATCTGGCGGGCCGCCTGGGTGATGCCGGTCGTGGGCCCCCCCGTGCCGGAGGGCGCGGTGGCGTGCTCCGGGGACCGGATCGTGGACGTCGGGCCGGCGGCGGCCCTGGCCGCGCGCTTCCGCACGGCGCCGACGGAGGACCTCGGCGACGCGATCCTCGTGCCGGGGCTCGTGGACGCCCACTGCCACCTCGAGTGGAGCCTGCTCGACGGCGTGCTGCCGCCCTCGGGGTTCGGGGCCTGGCTGGCGCGCCTGCTCCCGCTTCGCGCCCGGATGACGCGGGAGGACCACCGGATCGCGGCCCGCCACGGGGCGCTGCGCGCCCTGCGCGCCGGGACGACGACGCTGGCCGACTCCGGCCCCACCGGCGCCGGCGCCGCGGCGATGGCCGAGCTCGGCCTCCAGGGGTCGGTTCACCTGGAGGCGTTCGGCACGCCGGCCGGCGAGGACGCCCGCCGCGCGGCGGGGAGGGTGGCCGAGCGGGTCGCGGCACTCGACGCCGACGACCCAGGGGTCCGCGTCGGGGTGTCGCCTCACGCGCCGTACTCCGTGGGCCCCGGGCTGTGGCGGGCGCTCCTCGCCGAGCCCTCCCTCGCCGAGCGGCCGTGGGCGACCCACCTCGCAGAATCCGAGGACGAGGAGCGGGCCGTCGCCCGCGGCGAGGGGCCCATCGCCGAGGCCTTCGCCCAGGCGGGCTTCACGCCCGGCCGCTGGGACGGCCCGGACGGGGAGACGACGGTCGGCCGGGTCGCCCGGGGCGGGGGACTGCGCGCGGGCCTGGTCGCCGCGCACTGCGTCCGCCTCGCCGCCGGCGACCCGGCGACCCTGCGTGCGGCGGGCGTGAGCGTCGCCCACTGCCCGCGCTCGAACGCGCACCTTCAGACGGGGCCGGCGCCGCTGGCAGCGCTTCGGGGCGCCGGGGTGGCGCTCGGCCTGGGCACCGACAGCCCGGCGAGCGGCGGCGACTACGACGTGCGCGCCGAGGCCCGCGCCTGCGCCCGCGTGCACGACGACGACGAGCTCGCCCCCGCGGCCCTGCTCGGGCTGGCGACGATCGGGGGCGCCGAGGCCCTCGGCCTCGCCGGCGAGGTCGGCGGCCTCGCGCCGGGATGGCGCGCCGACCTGGTGGGGCTGCGCCCCGCCGGACCCGTGGGCGAGCCCCACCGGGCCGCCCTCGACGCGGGAGCGCGAGTCGAGCTGGTGGTCGCCTCGGGGGAGGTCGTCGTGAGCGGCGGCCGTCCCCGCGCCACCGACGCCGAGGCCACCGATACCCAGGCCGCCGAGGCCCGCGAGCGGCTCTGGTAGCGTCAAAACCCGTGCTCCTTGACCAGAAGCGCACCCGCCGCGCGGTCCAGGTCGTCGCCATCCTCACCTCCATCGCCTTCGCGGGGGTGATCTTCGTGGTCCTCGGCCTCATCCTCTTCGGCGGCGGCGGCCAGTCCGCGGAGGACCAGATCCTCGAGGACGCTCGCGCCCGCGTCGCGGCCGAGCCGCGCAACCCCGACGCGTACGAGGAGCTGGCGTCCGCCCACGCCGCCAAGCAGGAGTACCCCCAGGCGATCGAGGCCGCCGAGCGGGCGGTGGCGCTGGAACCCGACGACCTCGGACGCGTGCAGGTGCTCGTCTCCCTGAAGCTGGACTCGGGGGACGCCGCCGGCGCCGTCGCCTCGCTCCAGGAGTACACGGCGCAGAACCCCCGGGACGCCGACGCGTTCCTCGAGCTGGGCCAGCGGGCGGAGCAGGCGAACCGCATCCCGCTGGCGCGCCTCTCCTACGAGACCTTCCTGCGCCTCCGGCCGGACGACCCCAACGCGCAGGCGGTGCGGGAGCGCCTGAACGAGCTCTCCGGCGCGGGCGCCGGCGCGACCACCGCAGGCGGCTAGCCGAAGGTTCAGGTCGGCCTCGAGGAGAGCTTTGCTAGCCTCACCGCGGGCCGTTAGCTTAGTTGGTAGAGCAGGGGACTCTTAATCCCAAGGTCGTAGGTTCGAATCCTGCACGGCCCATCCCGCAGAACCCGCTCAGCGAGCGGGTTCTCGTCGTTCAGGGCCCAGGCGCGCGGAGGGGGTGTTCGGGGGGGTCACCGCTCCTTCCGCCCTCCGCTCGCGAGCGGTGAGGCTCGGCCTGCGAGCGCCCAGGCGGCGCCGGCCCTGGCCCAGGTGGCCACCCGTGCAGGCCCAGGTGGTCGGCGCTCAGGACCAGCCGCAGCCTTGGAGGGGCTGGCCGGCGAACGGGCGCGCCAATCCGCCGAGGGCAGCCGCCCTCGGCGGTCTGGCGCGGAGCGTCGCCCCTGCCCCTCCGGCCCAAGGTCTCCCCCTCTGGCGGTCGGGGCAAGTGTCCCAACAACCCCCCAGTCCCCTGCTCGATCCCTGGACCTTCGGTCATCTCAGAGTTGGCCGCGTCCCGGCACGATGTTGTTGGCACGAAGCAGGCTTTCGCGGGGCTGAGGTCGCCAGAGGCGGTTCGACTCCCTGGACCCGCCTTCGGGCGGGGCGCGCATCTGCGCGCGCACACGGACCAAGGGAAAAAATGGGCTTCAAGCGTTACATTGCCGTCGGGCTAGGCGTCCTTGCGCTCGGCGCTGGCGCGAGCGCGGCTTCGGCCAAGATGATCGACTCGTCAAGCATTACCGGCGAGTTCACCGTCGTGAATGCCAGCGGTACTGCGAAGCACCCGCAGTTGATCTTCGTGCAGGCGACCTCCTCTCCGCGCAAGTGGGCGAGACTCAACTGGTCGTTGGTCTGCGATGGCACCAAGCGGATGGGCGGGACCACCCAGTATTCGCCGTTCAAGGTCACGCTGCCGCTTCCGACGAAGCGCCCCAACAAGTGCGCGGTGAGCGTCTCCGGGCAGATATGGACTGGCGGAGGTGGCCGTCTGACGGTCCGCATCTTCGCTAGGTAGTTGGACCCCTCGCTCACGCGGGGGCAGCGCGCATCTGCGCGCGCGAACACGAACCCCACGGCCCACCGCGACTGAACCCCGCCCGGCCTTAGGCGGCGGCCTTGTGCTCCCAAGACATCCTCGGGCCGCCCCGGGGTCGGAGCGGCCCGAGCTGAACGAGAGCCAGGGCCGCGCGCCCGGCGACTTTTCCAGGCGCACTAGGCGGCCTTCCCGCGCCCCAGCCCAATCGAAATCGAGGTGGTCCGCGCCTCGGCCCGTCAGCAGAACGCGGCGATGAAGAACCCGCGATCGGCTTCGTTGTTGGCTGCGTCGAAGGTCGAAACCCCCACCTCGCGCGGGTTGGCAGCGAGGATGGTCGGACTTGTCCCGGCGGTGCCCTGGGTCACGTTGCCTGCAGAGGTGGGGAATCCCAGGCCTGAAGTCGTCAGGACGGCACAGCTCGCAAGCGACCGGTTGAACGTCAGGACGTAGGACCCCAAAACCGGGTGGCTGATGCTGTCCACGCCACTCTGAAACGCGATGGTTTCACGTAGGCGAACAGCCTGGTGGCAGGCGCGCCGGGCTGCCCGGGCACACCCTGGTCTCCCCGTTGACCCGGTGGCCCCTGGAGCCGGAGGCCGGGGGAGAACTCCCGGGCCGTCAGCGTGCCATCCCGGACCTCGGAGGCTCCCACGGCGTTCCTCTTGATCTCCGCCGCGCCCACGGCGTTGCTCCTGATCTCCGACGCCCCGACGGCCTTCGCCTTGATCTGATCGTCGCCCACGCTGTTCCGTGGCAGCGACGCGGCCCACGCCACGCCACCACCGAGCACCAGCAACAGGCACAGAGTCGAAACGACGTTGGCGTAGGTCAGGTGGGTGAGTAGCTTGCCGAGCATTCGAGGCCTCCTTTGGCGGCGCGGCCGTCGAAACTACGCTCGACGCTTCCTACGCGCTATCGACCCTGCCGCCCGTGCGCCGATGCATCGGATCCTGGCGGGCTCGCCCGGCGGGCTCGCCCGGGCCCGCCCCCACCTCCCTGAGGCGGGGAGGCGCGGGCCCGGTCCCCGGCGTGCTGCTTGGGACGGGGCCCGCGCGCTCCTGGCATGAGGTAAAGGGCCGCGATCTCATGCGCAGTCGGGGCGCGCATAGGCCCGAGGGCCTGCGCGTAGGCAGCCGTGTAGGCAGCTCGGCGCCTGGACAGGCTGTGACAGGTCGGGACACTGCTGCGGGAGACCCGCGCGGGCATGGGCATCGTGGCCCGCCCTGGCACGCCTCGGCCAGCCCTGCGCACCTCTCCCTAATCCCAAGGTGAAGGTTCGAATCCTTCACGGCCCATTCCAGAACCCACGGAACCCCGCCCCGGGCGGGGTTCCGTCGTTGCGGCTCAGCCAGCGAGCCCGCCGAGGGCCGGGGGTCGCCCCAGGGCGCGCGGCTGTCGCTCAGGACGGCGGCGGCGGATCCTGCGGCGGCGAGATCGTCTCCTCGGGCTCGGGCGGACCCGACTCGCCGGGCAGCGGAGTGCCCACCTTCTCCCACACCTTGTTCAGCTCGCTCTGGATGTAGGACGGGAAGGCGATGCTGAGGAGGATGTAGAGGATCAGCGCGATCCACCCGCTCAGCAACGCGACGCCAGCGACGCGCTGGGCCGACTGGGCCCGCAGGGTGCCCCTCCAAGCGGTGACGATGTGGGGAACGATGATGAGGGCCCCCGGGAACCAGGCGAGGGCTGAGTTCGTCGGGTTCTGCCCGAGGTCGTTGCCGGTCGCATGCCCGTAGTCGCGCATCTCCCGGTTGACGTAGTACCACCAGAAGACCGAGTAGATCCCGAGCGTGACCAGGAGGAGCCCGAGGACCACCCAAGGACTGCGGATCTTGGCCCGATTCGGGCCGCCCGCGATGAGCACTTCCTCGGCCATGACGCCTCCGGGGCAGGGGTGAAAGCGGGGTCAGGCTACTCAATGCGTCAGGATGGCGCTCGATGTCCGCCGCTTCGGACCTGGTGCGGGAGGCCTTTCGCACCGAGGAGCGAGGCGTCAACTGGCGCTCCGGCCTGGCGGGCGCCCTGGCCGCGATCGGGCCGCTCGCGATCGGGCTGGCGGTCGACGAGCCCGCGGCAGGGTTCACGGCCGCGATCGGCGGGCTGAACACCGCGCTGTGCGTGCCCCGTGCCGGTCCGAGGGCGCGGCTGTGGTGGGGCTCGCTCGCCGCGCTCGGAGGAGCTGGCGCGCTCGCCCTCGCCGCGGCCGCGAGCAAGGGCGACGCGCGCCTGGTCCTGCTCTCCCTCGCCTGGGTCGCGGCCTGGGCCTTCTTCCGGGCGGCCGGACCGACCGGCGCGCTGCTGGGCTTCGCGGTCTCCGCGGTCTTCGTGATCTTCGCCGGCCTCCCCGCCACCGCCCCGCTCGGCGAGCGGCTGGCCTGGTTCGCGCTCGGTGCGGTCCCGGGCCTGGCGCTGATGGTCCTCGCTCGCCGCGGACCGGAGGGGTCGATTCCGGTCGGCTCCGGCGCGCTGCGGGCGGTGCGTTCGGCGCTGCTGCACGACGACGCCCTGCAGGCGCATGCCCTGCGCCTGGCGGTCGCGGTCGGGGCGGGCAGCCTGCTCTACCGCCTGGTCGATCTGCCGCACGGCTACTGGGTGCCGCTGACGACCCTCGCGATCCTCCAGCCGACCGAGCACGGCACGCTGATGCGCAGCCTCCAGCGGGTGGCGGGCACGCTTCTCGCGGCAGCCCTGATCGTGGGCATCGTCCTCGCGACGGATCACCGCTGGCCGCTCCTGGCCTGCGCCGCGGCCACCGCGTTCCTGCTCTACGCGCTCGATCAGCGCGGCTACTTCTGGCTCGTCGTGCTGCTCACCCCCACCGTGCTGCTGATGATCAGCGCCGTCGACTTCGAGGGAGACACGGTGGCCCTCGACCGCGTGGCCGACAGCATGCTCGGCATCGTGATCGGGCTGGCCTTCGGCGAGCTTGCCGGCACCCGAGCGCGGAGCCGCGATGCTCGCCGGCGCTGCTGAGTCATCGCGGCCCGGATCGTGTTGCAGCCGCTCACGAGCGAGGGCGGATGTTTCGGTTGGACCGGAACAGGTTGTCCGGGTCGTAGGTCGTCTTGACCTCGACGAGCCGGTCGAAGTTGGCGCCGTAGGTCGCCCGCACGCGTTCCTCGCCCTCGTCGGCGGTCTGGAAGTTGATGTACGTCCGGCCCGTGGAGAACGGCCGCAGCCGCTCCCACGCGTCCCTCACCCATTGCCGGAAGCCCTCGGCGTTCGGCTCGTCCGGCTCCCACATGCCCAGCACCCCGAAGACGTAGCGCGCGTCCCGGTTGCCGACGGCCCCGTCGTCCTCGTCGCGCTCGTTGAGCGCCCCGCCTAGGTGGAGGACGCCGAGCTCGCCGGCCGGCATGGGGCACGTGGCGAAGAGATCCGGCAGCGCCGCCAGGAAGCCCTCGCTCAGCTCGGGGAGATACTCGGTCTTCCAGTAGTAGTGCATGCCCTTGGGATTGGTCTCGTCGAGGTAGGACTGCACCTGGGTGTACGGCTGCTCCCGGAGGAGGTCGACGGCGGGGTCGCCGAGCGCGCGGATCGGGGCGAGCACCTCGTCGGCGGCGGCGAGGTCGCCGCTGTAGCAGACGGCCATCGCGCAGAGCTTCTCGCCGTGCCACTCCGCGGGTACGAAGGGCGCCGGCGGAGCGTGGAGGAAGGTGTGCCAGACCGCGAGCTCGCGGGGCGCCTCGGCCGTGATCGTGCGGTAGGCGCGGAGGATCTCCTCCGCGCGCTCGAACGGCCAGGCGATCAGGCCGCCGTGGACGGTCGGCCCGACCTCGTGCAGGCGGAGGGTGAACCTGGTGACGACGCCGAAGTTCCCGCCGCCGCCCCTGACGGCCCAGAAGAGGTCGGCGTGCTCGTCCCGGCTGGCGGTGCGGATCGCCCCGTCGGCCGTGACGATCTCGACCTCCTGCCAGGTTGTCGACCGTCCAGCCGAATCGCCGCGTCAGGTAGCCGAGCCCGCCGCCGAGCGTGAGGCCGGCGACGCCCACCTCGGAGACGAAGCCGAGGACGGTCGCCAGGCCATGCTCCTGCGTCGCGCGGTTGACGTCCTGGAGCAGGCACCCCGGCCCGACGTGGGCGACCCTCGCCTCGGGGTCGACCGCGATCCCGCGCATGCGGGACATGTCGAGCGTCAGGCCGCGCTCGGCGATCGAGGTGCCCGCGATGTTGTGACCCCCGCCCTTGACGCTGACGAGCAGGCCGTGGTCACGCGCGAACGCGACGGCGGCTGCGACGTCTGCCGCTGAGCTCGGCTGGACGACCAGGGCCGGCCGCGTCGCCGCCATCCCGTTCCAGATCAGCACGGCCTCCTCCCAGCCCTCCTCGCCCTCGCTCAGCAACGGGCCGTCGAGGCGCAGGGCGAGGTGCTCGAGCTGCTCGGGAGTCAGCGTGGCATGGCTCTCGTCGCGTGCCGCGACCTCGATTGCGCTCGTGGTCATCACGTGGCCTCCTTCCGGGTCTCGTCGAGCAGCGCGTCCAGAAACGCCTCCGGCGCTTCGATCGCGGGCTCGTTCCCCGCGTTCTCGATCACCCGCAGCGGCCACCCGAATCGGGTGCTCGCGTCCTCGCCGATCGAGAGCGGGACGATGGAGTCGTGCCGACCCCAGATCAGGGTGGTGGGAACGGCGATCCGCGCCAGCACCGCCTCCGGGATCGGCTCGAACCCGAACAGCTCCATGAGGACCTGGAGGGCATCGGCGGCCCCGCCGGCGCGGGCCAGGTCGAGGTTGTACGCCTTCATCAGCTCCCACCTGACGGCCGGCCGGCGTCGCAGGGCCTCCAGGTCGACGACGCACTGCTCCCACAGCTCGTCGTGCGAGGCCTCGCTCGGCTCGGCGAGGAAGCCCGTGAGCGCAGCGCCGAAAGCGGGCGTCGGCTGGAACGGCGCGAGGCCGAAGGGGACCACGAGCACCAGCCGGTCGAGCCGGTCGCCATGGTCTGCGGCGAACCGGGCGGCGATCGCACCGCCCACGAGCTGTCCCGCGAGGACGGGTGGCGTCGAGCAGGTCCGCTCGATCAGCTCGCCCAGCCACGCGGTCACCTGATCGGCGTCCATGCGGCCGTCCGCCGCGGACGACGCGCCGTGGCCCGGAAGGTCCGGGACGATGACGTGATGCGCCGCCGCGAGGCCCGGGATGACCTGCTGCCAGATCGCGCCGTGCCCACCGGGGCCATGCAGCAACAGCACCGACGGCCCCTCGCCCCCCTCCAGGACCGACGTGGAGACGCCGGCCAGCTCCAGACGGCGTTCGGTCACCGGGATCCCGGCCAGCAGCTTCCCGCGAGCGCCTCCGGCCGTCGTCGCTTGCCCCTCGAGGCTCGTCCTCATGGCACACCCCGCTTCGTTCGTGGCTGCTGGCGCGGAATGTGCCGTGGCGGGGGAGGGATCCGCTTCGGCCGAACGACCCAACGTGCGCCCGCCGGCGCCGTGGGTACTTCGACCCACAGGCGGCGGGATTCGGCTCAGATGAGCTCGTGCTCGTAGGCGAACGCCGTCGCGGCGGCGCGCGTCGAGACGCGCAGCTTCGCGAAGATGTTGCTCACGTGACGGTCGACCGTCCGCTTGCTGAGGCCCAGCTCGGCGGCGATCGCCTTGTTGCTCTCGCCCGCGGCGACCAGGCGGAGAACCTGCAGCTCGCGTGCCGTCAGCCCCGCGGCATCGCCCGACGCCGCCGTTCCGACGAGCGAGTCGACGAGGGCGAGGTCCGGCGCCGCCCCCAGGTGCGCGAACGCCGAGCGGGCCGCTTCCAGCTCCAGCGCAGAGGTCTCGTCGTCTCCCAGCGACCGGCAGGCCTGCGCGATGAGGACGCGGGCTCGCGCGGCCTCGTACGGCGCGTCGAGGTCGTGCCACAGCCTCCACGCGCGGCGCAGCGCGACCAGGGCGGCGCGGGCATCGCCGTCCGCGAGCTCGACCGCCCCTCGGGCGCGACCGGCGAGCGCGCGCAGCATGGCGCTCCCGAGGCTCGCCGCGATCCCCTCGAGCTCCGCGCACGCGCTGCGCGCCCGCTCGCGATCGTCGGCGGCCAGCATGATCTCCACGCAGGCGGGCAGAAGCCGCGATCGCTCGACCCACTCGGTCGTCCCTGCGAGGACCTGGTCGATCGCGGCGGCCGCCGCGCCGGTCCGGCCCTGGGCCAGGAGCAGGAGCGCCAGGCCCGGCTGGGGCTCGTACCCGCAGCGGCTCGCGTCCCGATAGGCCTGCTCGGCGGCCGCCAGGTCTCCCTGGAGACGGAGCACCTCCCCCTGCCGGTAGGACGCCTGACCGGCCGCAAGCTCGTTCGATCGCAGCGCGAAGCGCTCGGCCGCCAGGCGCGCCTCCTCCAGCGCAGCTCCCCACTCACCGGTGATCTGCATGAGCTCCGCGCGATGGATCAGGCACGTGCCGGTGAACGGCACCAGGCCGGGCTGCCGATCGCACCAGCGGGTCAAGGCCGCCGTCCACTCGCTGGCGCGGCGCAGCTCGTGCGCCTCCTGGCAGCTCTCGATCACGCTGCAGTAGACCAGGCCGGTCACGATCGGCGACAGCTCCCCCGCCGTCGCCGCGACCATGGCCTCGTCGAGCTTGCCGAGGCCCTCCTCCACCCGCTCCTGCCTGACCAGATAGCCGCCCTGATCCATGAGCGCGAGGGCGAGCAGGTCCGCATCGCCGAAGCGCTCGGCGACCTCGGCGGCGGCGGCGGCGGACGCGGCCGCGGCCTGCAAGTCACCGGCCAGGCGGTGCCGGAGATCGGTCGCGACCAACAGGTACCCCCGCTCGACGCAGTCACGCCCCGCGTGGTCGAGCAGCCGCTCGGCCCGCCCGAACCATCCGGCGGTGCGCGCGATCTCCCCGCGCACCATGAGATGCACGCCGAGCCAGAAGGCGCAGCGCACGGCGCGCGGCCAGTCGCCGCGGTTGACGTAGCCGTGATGCGCTCGCTCCAGCGTCTGGAGCTGCTCGTCGTCGCGGCCGAGCATGTACGAGGTCGTCGCGAGGAGCTCGAGGTCCTCGGGGGCCAGCGGTGCCTCGCGATCGACCCGCGCCAGCGACTCGTAGGCATCTCCCCACGCGCGTTGCGCGTACGACGTCCGGCCGCGTTCGAGCTCGTCGCGCCCCATGCCCCCATTGTCCCCCCTCCGACCCCGCGACGACGAGCAGGGGCTCGCGCCCGCGGGTGCTGCGCGGGCGCGAGCGATCTCCCTCACGGCCTCCGGCGGAGGCGCCCGCCGCCGGGAAGAGCTAGGGAGCTGGCGGTTGCCGCCGCGGTGCAGGCGGTGACGGCCCGCGCTCTGGCCCGATCCGCACGGGATCGGCGCCGTTCCCGAGTAGCGGCCGAAGGCCGCCGGGCTACGGAAGCGCCGAACGTCGCCGGCCTGGGCGATCAGGGCAGAGGCCACCGTCGCCCCGGCCCCGTGCAGGTCCGCCACCGGGTTGCCGTGGCGCTCGAGCAGCTCGGCCAGCTCATCCTCGATCTGGGCAATCCGCAGGTTGAGCCGCTCGATGTCGGCGGCCAGCTGGCGCACGCTTCGGCCCGCCACCTCGGCGGCGAGCCCGTGCCCGAAGCTGATCACCCGAAGGCGCGCCAGCACCTTCTTCCGGTGGCAGGCGACCACGGCGTCCTCGGCTTGCGGGTCGATCTGCACCCACAGCGCCCGCAGCCGCTGGATCAGCTGGGTGCGATCGCGTACCGCCTGGCGGCGCGAGAGCTCAAGCAGCCGGATCACGCGCACCAGCTCGGGCTCGAGCGAGCCCCGCGCGCTTCTCGAACGGGTTCCCGAGCACGCCGCCAACGAGCAGCATCACCAGCAGGCCGATGCCGATCACGACGAACAGCGCCCCCGTCGCGATCGCGAAGACCGAGACCTGCTCTCCGACGAACGCGAGCTCGAGCCCGGTGGCGAGGGCTCGCTGGGTGACCCACGTCTCGCGCGCCGGGTTGGCGACCGGCGCTCCGGTCTTGGGATCCTTGGCCGCCGCCTCCTGGTCGGAGGTCTCGTTGCCGGCCGGGTCGAGGAAGCGCCCCATCTCGGAGAAGGTCCTGCCGCCGGTGCCCTCGAGCGCGTGGACGCGCATGTACTCGGCGAAGCAGCGGGCCTCGTCGCCGGTCGTGATGGGCTCGCCCGCCACGTCGCAGGTCGGAGGGTCCTCGACCAGGTCCGCGGGGACGTCCGCCGGGCGCATGTCCGGCGTGCCGACGATCTGCTCGCGGCTGATGGTCTCCTGGACCTCGTCGCGCCCGCTCACGCCCTGCCAGATCCACAGGCCCCCGGCGACGATCAGCAGCACGCCCGCCAGGATCCCTCCCGCCCAGAACAGCTTCCGCAGATTGCTCACGTCTCCCCTTGTCGCCGTTGGACCCGACGCGTCCTCGCCGGATGCGAGAGGATGCGCGGGCCGGCGTCCCGTATCCATCGGCACGCGCGCTGAGCCGCCGCTGCGGCCTTTCCGCACCTCGCGCTCCGTCGAGGCGGGCACGGCCGTGGGGGAAAACCCGGTGACGATGCGTGGGGCGCCGGGGGAGGGTCCGCGGCGCCCACCACGCCGCCCTCGCGTCAGCACCGGCGTGGGCGCGGCGGCTCTCAGGCGCCGGAGCGCGTGAGCAGGGCCGCCTGGTGAGCGTGTAGTTCGAGGACGAGCGCGTCGCGCGGCCGCGCGAGGACGTCGAGGTGGATCGGCCGCGAGCGGTCGGCCCCGGCACGGCGGCAGGCCCAGCGCAGGACCGCCGTGCCGGCCTCCGGGCTGACGGCGTGACGGACGGTGACGCGCCGGCAGGTTCCGCCCGGGCCGGCGATGGCCGGTCCGCCGATCAGCGATGCGCTCGCGACGATCCTCAGGTGCCCCCGGCCGCTCCGCGCGTCCAGGAGGATCCGCTCGACCCGTGCCCGCTGGGGCGCGGCCGTCCCGTGCCGGTGGGTCACGATGGCCTCACCGACGGGCGCCAGCGCGTACATCCGGCGCCCTGCCGGGGCGCGGCCCCGGAACGTGCCCGTGATCGCGACCCTGGCGCCGCCGCCGCCGCGCACGCCACTCGCGCGCAGCTTGAGCGTGACGATCGGCTCGTCAGCCGCCTGGTGCGCGCCGGCCGCGAGCGCGCCATCGGCGGTGGCGCCGCTCTCGGCACCGTGACCGGCCCGCGTGCCGGAGGCGAGCGCGAGGAGCGCGACGAGGCCCACGATCCCCAGGACGGGCAGGCGTCTCATCTGGGCAAGCCTCGAGCGGGGAGGGATCGGCACGTTCGCTCGACCTCGAATTGTAAATTCAGCAGATTCTGAGTGAGACTACCCGGAGTTGGGTAGGGAGACGGCATGAGCCTGGCAAGTCGTGGGCTGGCGGTGGTCGTGGCCGCCGTGGCGTGGGTCGCGCATCGGCGCGGCCTCCGCGCTCGCGCTGCCCACGCCGTCGCTTCCATCGGCCCCGGTCCCGGTGCCGGAGGTCCCGACGCCACGGCTCCCGACTCCACGGCTCCCGGCGCCGCCCGTCCCCGCAGTTCCGGCGCCCACCCCGCCGGCGCCCACCCCGCCGGTGCGCACCCCGCCGGCGCCCTCGCCGCCCGTGCGGGTGCCGCCCGTGCGCACGCCGCCGGTCCCATCGCTCCCGACGCCTCCGGCGCCGTCGCTGCCGTCCCCCGCCATCCCGTCGCCGACGCTGCCGGCGCCCACCGTGCCGAAGCCGCCCCTGCCGAAGCCGTCCCTGCCGACTCCATCGGTGCCCGCTCCCCGGCCCTCGGCGCCCGCGGTCCGCGCGCCGTCCGTCGCGGCCCCGGCGGTGCCGACCCCGGGCGGGCTGTCGGCGGCCGCGTCCTCGGTCGTCGGAGCGGCGCGGACGCCGTCCGGGTCCGGCGGGTCGTCGCGGGCCTCGGGCCCGCGGCGCTCGTCCGCGCCCGCCGGGCAGTTCCGCGAGACGGCAGCAGCCGGCAGGTCCTCGCAGGGCGCGCGAGCGGCGGCCTCGGCCGAGCGCCAGGTCGTGAGCGTGGCCGCTCGCGTGGCGGGCGCCTGCCGCGCGCTCGGCCGCCTGGTCGCCGCCGGCGCCGGGTCGTCGCCGCCCGCGACGGGGTCTGCGGGTGCCACCGGCGGGGCGACCGCGGCCCTCGCCGCGCCATCCGGCCGCGACCGAGCACGAGGTGTCGGGCCCGCTTTCCCTGACCCTGGGGGCGGTCGCCGCAGAGGTTGCGTCCGGCCAGCCGTCGCTGGCCGCGAGGCTGGGCGGTCGGCACGGCGGCCGACGAGCCGGTGCTCGCGCTCCTCGCGATCGCCATGATCGTCCTCACCGTGACGGCGCTCGGCGCTCTACGGGCTGGCCGGCGGCCCCGCGGCCCCGGATCGCCGGGGCGCCGTCCGCGCGGAGGCGCAGGCCTCGCGCCGGCGGCCCGGGTGAGCGGCGCGAGGGCCTCGCGGTGCTCGTCCTGGCGGGCGCCAGCCTGGCCCTCTGGGGCGCGATCGCGCTCTGGGCCCTGCTGAGCTGATCGGCGTCAGCGCGCCGTCACGGCCAGCGCCGGAGCGCGCGCGGCGGCGTCCCGTTCCGCGCCACGATGGATGCGGTCAGGGCGGCGGCGACGTCGTGGATGGGGCCGTCGGGGTCGAGCAGGGACCACCAGGCGTTGCCCTCGGACAGCACGATCGCGTCGGGGGTGACGGCGACGTCCCACCCGACGGCCGGGAGCACGCTGAACGCCCGCGCGGCGCGGAGGGCGAGCTCGCGCGCCTCCTCCCAGCGCGGAGCCACGAAGCCGGCCATGGGCAACCCGGTCGTCGGGTGGCGCGAGACGTAGACGAACTCGAAGCCGCCCGGCCCGATCCTCGTCGGCGTCGCCAGGGACCCGTCGTCGTTCATCAGAGCCCAGAGGTTGCCGGTGGTCCCGCCGTGGAAGGAATCGACGGGCTGATCGCCGAGGGCGAGCCGGATCCCCCAGGCCATGACGCGCGCCTCCCCATCGGGCTCGACCAGGGTCATGGCGCGGATGGTCTGGAGTGCCCGGCTGCCGGTGAGCCGGGCGAGGTCGGGATGGGGGTGCAGCCGCTCCTGGACGATGTAGGCGGGATGGGGCTCCCTCGCGAGCTCGGCGCCGAGCACGGCCCAGGGCACGGCTCCGCCCCGGTGGTCGAGGGCGCCGTCCTGGCCCCGGGTCATGACCCGGACGCCGATCCCCCGGTGGCCGTCGACGGGCTTCACGACGAACTCGGCCGGCGCCCGCTCGGCAAGGAGCGCCGCCCACTCGCGGGCGGTGGCCACGGGGTCGGGGGAGCGCTCCAGGGTCGCCGCGAGGGCCGGCGTGGGCAGCCCGAACCGCCGGCAGGCGTCGTCGAAGAGGCGCTTGTCCTCGCAGAGGGGCACGGCCTCGGGCGGGTTGATCGCCTCCTGGAGCCGCTCCAGGTGTCGCGGGACCACCGCCCAGGGCTTGTGCGCCGGCTTCGCCTGTGGGTCGAGCAGCCCCACGGCCGCCATGTCGCCGAGCCGCCACCCGCGCGCCCTCAGCCGCAGCGCCCGCAGCGCCACCCGGCCGACCGGGGCGTCGTAGCGTGCCGCGGCCGCGTTCAGCCGTTGCGCGACGCGCGCGACGCGGGGATCGATACCGATGCTCATGCGCCCTTCCGGGATCCAGCGTGCTCAGGAGTTCCCGAGGGTATCCGGCGCCGTCGTCCCCGGGAACGCGCCGAACGGCCAGTCGCCGCCTACGCGCCCGAGCCGGACCTGCTCGTCCGCCACGGGACGACCCGCGCAACCCGCGCCGCCCTCGTCCCCAGCCACCAGGGGTCGAGGATCCCGGGATCGGTCATCCGGCCCGGAAGCGCCAACGCGGCGGCGATCCGCCCGGCGACCCGCGCGGCCGACTCCCCCACGTCGCGGCCTCGCAGGGCATCCCGGAGGGCCTCCAGCTCGCCGTCGAGCCAGACGTAGCGGATGGGCGTCCAGGCCGGGGGCGCCGGCGAGTCGACGCCCAGGGCCGCCTCGACCGCCCGGCGCGGCAGGTCGAAGCCGCTGCCGACCATGAGGCCCACCGAGGCGCCGAGGCGCAGGTTGACGTCGTGCACGTACAGGCGCCCGTCGCGCTCCAGGAAGCTGATCGTCGCGGGCCCGCGGTAGTCCACGTGGCCGAGGAGCCGCTCGATGGCCGACTCCAGCCCGTCCGGCGGGGACGTGGTGCGCTGCACGCACGCGACGCCGGTGCGGCGGGGGTAGTCGCGCGAGATCCTGGAGCAGACGAGGTCGAGGCGGGTCGCGTCCCGCACGCAGTGGCCGACCCACCTGCGCCCCTCGATGCGCTCCTGGACGAGGGCCTCGATGCCCGCGTCGAGGAGGCGGTCCACAGCCGCGTCGCGCTCCTCCGGCGTCGCCGCGAAGCTGATGCCCGCCACCGACATGTCGGAGCGCGACACCACCGGCTTGATCATGCAGGGGAGCGCCGGCCACGGCCCGTCGGGCCCGTCGGGGCCGACCGTGATCGTCCCGGGGTGCTCGACGCCCACCGCCAGGGCGGTGCGGGCCAGCTCGCGCTTGTCGCA
Source organism: Miltoncostaeaceae bacterium (assembly GCA_963835685.1). GTDB lineage: Bacteria > Actinomycetota > Thermoleophilia > Miltoncostaeales > Miltoncostaeaceae > DATAGF01. The sequence goes on along the minus strand of CAWIGI010000013.1, from coordinate 196,952 downwards.
GAGCGCCCGGTACTGCGCCTCGTCGGGGCCGACGGCGACCGCGCCGCCCAGGTCGGGCCGGCGCTCCGCGAGCAGGCGCACGATGTCCTCGTTGACCGGCAGGACCACGTCGATGGACTCGCGCCGGCAGAGCTCCTCCAGGCGCTCGAGGAACGCCTCGGCGCCGTCGCCGGGCGGTGGGTATCGCAGCGGCCGGCGGCACCACCTCGACGAGCCTCCCGCCGCGCCCTCCGGGTGGGCGCCCACCACGCGGTGGCCGGCGCGCGCGAGCGACCGGCACGCCTGGACGCCGGCGCGGTACCCGGTCCACAGGACCAGCACGCGGGCCCCGGCGGCACCGGGCGCGGACCGCCGCGCCGCCGGCGCGGGCGCGACGGTCAGGGCCGGCTCAGGCGACGGTCACCTCGTCCGAGAGGTACACGTCCTGGATGGCGTTGAGCAGCTCGACGCCCTCGGAGAAGGGGCGCTGGAAGGCCTTGCGGCCCGAGATCAGCCCGGCGCCGCCGGCGCGCTTGTTGATGACCGCCGTGCGCACGGCCTCGCGCAGGTCGCCCTCGCCCCCCGAGGCGCCCCCCGAGTTGATCAGCGGGATGCGGCCCATGTAGCAGTTGGCGACCTGGTAGCGCGTCATGTCGATGGGGTGATCGCTCATCAGCTCCGAGTACATCTTCGGATCGGATCGGCCGAACTTGAGGTCCACGAATCCGGGGGCGGCCGTCACGGGCAGCTTCTGCTTGATGATGTCGGCCTCGATCGTCACGCCGAGGTGGTTCGCCTGCCCCGTGAGGTCCGCGGCGAGGTGGTAGTCGGGGCCGCCCTCCTTGGTCTTGTCGAAGGCGGCGTTGCGCGTGTAGCACCACAGCACGGTGGCCATGCCGTGCTCGTGGGCCGCGGCGAAGGCCGCCGAGACCTCCTGGATCTGCCGCTTCGACTCCTCGGAGCCGAAGTAGATCGTCGCGCCCACCGCGACCGCCCCCAGGTCGCGGGCCTGGCGCACGGAGGCGAACATGATCTGGTCGTAGCTGTTCGGGTAGGACAGGAACTCGTTGTGGTTGAGCTTGAGGAGGAAGGGGATGCGGTGGGACCAGCGCCGCGCCGCCAGCCCGAGGCCGCCGAGGGTCGTGGCCACCGCGTTGCAGCCCCCCTCAACCGCCAGCTCCACGATCCTGAGCGGGTCGAAGTAGTCCGGGTTGGGCGCGAACGATGCGCCCGCCGAGTGCTCGATGCCCTGGTTGACCGGGAGGATGGACATGTAGCCCGTGCCGGCCAGCCGCCCGTGGTCGAGCATCGACTGCAGCGAGCGCAGCACCGGCGTCGGGCGATCGGAGGGAGCGACCTGGTCGTCGACCCACCGCGGCGAGGGCAGGGTGAGGGCCTCGGCCGGGATCGTCTCGCACCGGTGGGCCAGGAGGTCCTCGGCCTCCTCCCCGAGCACCCGCTCAATGGACGTTGCCGTCGTCGTCGCCACGCCGACCTCCCTCGATTCAGGACCTCCGCTGGGCCAAAGCGTACCCCCCTCAGGCGGCGGGAATCGGATGGTTCGCCAGGAGCAGCCCGTCGGGGTTGACCCGCGACCGGATCTCAGTCAGGCGCCGGTACGCCTGGGGGTCGAACATGGTCTCCGTCGCGGCCGGGGCGTCGGCGAAGTTCAGGAACGTCCGCCCCGAGCCCCACTCCGACATGACCGCGATCACGCGCTCCGTCGCCTCGGCCGCGGCCTTGGCCGCCTCCGGGGACATCGCGATGCCGGCCGCGAAGACCAGGAAGCGGCCCTCGATGCGGCCGAGGGCGCCCGCGCCGGCGGGCTCCCGCCCGAGCGCGCCGCCGATGTGGCGGAGCTCGACGGTGACCAGCGGGGAGCCCGAGCCGGGGCCGGCGACGTCCGCCAGGGCGTCGACCGCCTCGCGCGGGAACGCATCGATGATGGAGCCGTCGGAGGCGGCCGGGACCGGCTCGGGCGGGTCCATGTGCAGCTCGGACAGCGCCGTCGCCGGGACCTGGGCGAAGGTGTCGAGCTCGGGGCCCAGCTCGCGCAGGGGCGCCAGGAGGCGCGCCGCCTCGCCTTCGTCCGCGAGGATCGCCGCGTCCACGACCACGAGCTGGCGCCCCCGGAGCGCCTCGGGCAGGTCGGGCAGGGGCGGCAGCTGCATGATCCGCCCGACCGAGCTGACCTCGTCGGGCACGGTCTCGACCCACTCCGACCAGCGGCTCAGCACCCGGCGGGTGTCGTCCCATGGCCAGACGAGCCAGCCGGCGTTCAGCGAGTCGACCGGGTAGAGGCGGAACTCGAGCGCCGTCACGACGCCGAAGTTGCCGCCGCCCCCGCGCATGGCCCAGAAGAGGTCCGGCTCGGTCTCGGCGTCGCAGCGGACGGGCTCGCCGGCGGCCGTCACGAGCTCGATGGCGGCGACGGAGTTGGCCGCCAGCCCGTAGCGACGCGCGAGCCAGCCCACGCCGCCGCCGAGCGTGTAGCCGACGACGCCCACGTCCGGGGCCGAGCCGTGCAGGGCCGCCAGCCCGTGCTCGGCGGCCAGGGGCCCGACGTCCCGCCATTGGGCGCCGGCCTCGGCCCTCGCGATGCGGCTCGCCGGATCGACGGACGCTCCGCGCATGCGCGACGTGTTGATCAGGAGCGCGCCCTCCAGCTTGCGGCGTGGACCGGCGCCGTGTCCGGTGGCCTGGACGGCCACGCGCAGCGCCGCGGCGCGCGCGTGCGCGAGCGCGGCGGCGACCTGACCGGCATCCCGCGGCATCGCGACCGCCGCCGGTCGCTGGTCGGCCGCGAGGTTCCACGCGCGGCGGGCGTCGTCCCAGCCCGGGTCTGCCGGCGTGACCACGTCGAGGCCGGCGGGGGTGGCGAGGGGTTCCGTGCTCATCGTCCCGTCCTGGGTCGCGTTCTGGGTCCGACGGGCGACGATGGCGGGAGGACGTCGTCGTGACAACCCCCGGATTGGGGGTTCTGGCGGATCAGACGTAGCCGCGCAGGCGCACCGCGCGCGCGACCCGCTCCACCGCGACGCGGTAGGCGGCCTGGCGCGGCGAGCAGCCGTCGGCCGCCGCGCGAGCGCGCGCGTCGCCGTGCGCGGCGACCAGCCGCCGTGAGAGCTCGGCGTCGACCTGGGCGCGCTCCCAGGTGACGTTCTGGGTGTTCTGGGTCCACTCCAGGTAGCTGACGATCACGCCGCCGGCGTTGGCGAGGACGTCGGGCACGACCAGGACGCGGCGCTCGTCGAGGATGCGGTCGGCCTCCGGGGTGGTCGGGCCGTTCGCGCCCTCCACGACCATGCGGGCGCGCACGGCCCCGGCGTTGCCGGCGTGCAGCACGCCGCCGATGGCCGCCGGCACGAGGATCTCGCACTCGGTCGCGAGCAGCTCGGCGTTGGAGATGGGCTCGACCTCCATGCCCTCGTGCCCCACGATCCCGCTTCGCGCCCGGCGCACGAGCTCGCCGACGTCGAGGCCGGCCGGGTTCCGGACCGCGCCGAGGGCGTCGCCGACGGCCACGATGCGGCACCCCAGCCGCGCCAGTGCGGCGGCCGCGTGGCTGCCGACGTTGCCGAAGCCCTGGATCGCCGCCCGGGCGCCCCGGAGGGGCATCCCGATCGCGCCGGCGACCTCGCGGGTCACCACGGCCACGCCCTCGCCGGTCGCCTCGACCCGGCCGGCGGTGCCGCCCAGGTCGAGCGGCTTGCCCGTGACGATCGCCGGCGTGTGCCCGTGCAGGCGCCCGTACTCGTCCATGAGCCAGGCCATCTCGGCCGGCCCGCTGCCCATGTCCGGCGCCATGATGTCGCGCATCGGGCCGAGGACCTTCTCGAGCCGGTCCATGACCGCCCGGGTGGCACGCTGCAGCTCGGCCGGCGTGAGTCCCTTCGGGTCGAGGTCGAGGCCGCCCTTGGCGCCGCCGAACGGGAGGCCGGCGAGGGCCGTCTTCCAGGTCATGCCGGCCGCGAGGGCCCGGACGCCGTCCAGGTCGACGTCGGGGTGGTAGCGCAGGCCGCCCTTGTACGGCCCGCGGGCGCCGTTGTGCTGGACGCGGTAGGCGGTGAGCAGCCGCAGGCGGCCGTCGTCCATGCGCAGCGGCACCTGGGCGGTGATCTCGCGGTACGGGCCGGCTGAGCACGAGCCGTAGGTCGGCGTCGAGGCCGATGGCGTCGGCGGCCTCCTCGTACGCGGCGGTGACCGTCTCCAGCTCGGTGGCGTCCGGCGCGTGCGGGTCGGTCACGGGCGTCTCCGGGACTGAGAGGGAGCCGGCCCGCGCGATCCTGACAGACGGCCGCCGCGGCGCGGCTACCATCGCCTCGTGGAGGAGATCACCGCGCTCAGCTACCCGGTCGCCTTCGCCGCCGGCTTCGTCTCGTTCGCGTCGCCGTGCGTCCTCGCGCTCGTGCCGGGCTACCTGACCTTCATCTCGGGCGTGACCTTCGACGAGCTGGGCTCGCGCACGCGGGACGTGCTGACGCCGACGATCGCGTTCGTCGTCGGCTTCTCGCTGATGTTCACGGCGTACGGCGCCAGCGCGGGGCTGGTCGGGTACTCGCTGACGCGCGAGCAGGACACGCTCGACCTCGTCGCGGGCGCGCTCCTGATCGCCTTCGGGATCGCGATGATCCTGCTGCCCCGCATGGGCCTGCTCCAGACCGAGCGGCGGCTGGCGGGCATGCGCCGGCCCACCACGGTGGTCGGCGCCGGGCTCGTCGGGGCGGCCTTCGCGGTGGGATGGACGCCGTGCATCGGCCCGATCCTCGGCAGCATCCTCACCTTCGCCGCGCCCACGGGCTCGCCGGGCCTGGGCGCCACGCTGCTGCTGACCTACTCGCTCGGCCTCGGCATCCCGTTCCTGCTCGCGGGCCTGTTCGTCACGCGTACCATGACCGCGTTCCGCTGGATGCGCGACCGCTGGACCCTCGTGAACGCCACCGCGGCGGTGCTGTTCATCGGGGTCGGGGTGCTCGTGGCGACGGGACGCTTCGAGGTCATCACCCAGCGCCTCGCGGGGGTGGGATTCCAGGGCATTTGAGGAGCGGCCGGTGAGGATCGTGTCGATCGTGGGCAACCGGCCGCAATTCGTGAAGGCCGCGCCGCTGTCGCGCGCGCTGCGCCGCCGCGGCGAGGAGGTCCTGGTGCACAGCGGCCAGCACTACGACCCCGAGCTTGCCGACCTCTTCTTCGACGAGCTGGGGATCCCGCGCCCGGACCATCACCTCGGGGTGGGTCCCGGCACGCCCACGAGCCAGCTCGCGGCGATGGTGCAGCGGCTCGAGCCGCTGCTCGCCGGGGGGGCGGCCGACCTCGTGATGGTCTACGGCGACACCACGACCACCCTCGCCGGCGCGCTTGCGGCGGGGGTGGCCGGCCTGCCCCTGGGACACGTGGAGGCCGGCCTGCGCTCGTTCGACCGCTCCATGCCGGAGGAGCGGAACCGCATCGTCGCCGACCACCTCGCGGAGCTGCTGTTCTGCCCCACCGACGCCGCGGTCGCGAACCTCCGAGCCGAGGGGATCACCTCCGGGGTGACGCAGGTCGGCGACGTGATGCTCGACGCCAGCCGCCTGTTCGCGGACGCCGCCGCCTCCCGCTCGGGCCCGGCGGCGCTCGGCCTGGAGCCGGGCCGCTACCTGCTCGTGACGGTGCACCGCGCGGCGGCCACCGACACTCGAGAAGCACTGGAGGCCCTCGTCGCCCTCCTGACCTCGATCGACGAGCCGATGGCGTTCCCGGTGCACCCCCGCACGCGGCACCGGCTGGAGGCGGCCGGGATGTGGGACCGCCTCGCCGGCCACGAGCCGCTCCGCCTGAGCCCGCCCGTCGGGTACCTCGACTTCACAGCGCTGCTGGTGGACGCCCGCGCCGTGCTCACCGACTCCGGCGGGGTGCAGAAGGAGGCCTACTTCCACGGCGTCCCCTGCCTCACCCTCCGCGAGACCACCGAGTGGGTCGAGACCGTCGAGGGCGGGTTCAACCGCCTGGTTGGAATGGACCCCGGACGGGTGGGCGAGGCGCTCTCCGACCTGCGGATGCCCGCCGAGCGTCCGCCCTACTACGGCGACGGCGCCGCCGCCGAGCGCATCGCCGAGGCCGTCGCGGCCTGGTGGGCTACGCGACCCTGACGGCGATGCCCGGGTAGTCGAGCACGAGCCCGTGCCCGTCGAAGGCGAGCACGGCCGCGAACCCGTGGTCCGGCGACGCGTAGTCGTAGCGCGCCCGCCCGTCCTCGTCCGGGAGGCGGGCGTAGGTCTGCAGGAGCCGCTCGACCTGGAGGCCGGGCGCGCGCACGTAGGCCGCGGGGGCCTCGGCCCGCTCGCCCGGGGCCAGCGCCATGCGGCGGACCGGGAATGCGTTGGTGAACGCCGATGCCTCGAGGTCGACGTCGAGGCACCCGTCCAGGTGGGACGCCGGGGCGCCGTCGACCAGCCAGGCGCCGCGCCCGTCGCCCTCCAGGCGCACCGCCGCCGAGCCGCCCTCGTGGCGGCACTCGACGCGGGCCTCGCGGCTGCACCCGCCGTCGTCGAGGGCGATCTCGTAGCGCACGCCCCATGCCTGGCCCTCCTCGAGCCCGGCCGTCCAGCCCTCCAGGCGCCAGCCTCCGGCGTCCCGGACCGGGAAGAGCGCCTCGAAGCCCTCGCGCGCGCCGAGGTGGCGCCAGGCCGCGGCCGGCGGGAACATCGGCTCAGATCTCGAGGTCGAAGGGGCTCGGCTCGTACACGTGGTCGTCCTGGTGCCCGGGCCGGGGGGCCTCGTGGACCTCGCGGATCCCGAGCCGGGGCGTCAGGGCGCCGGCGCGGATGAGGACGTAGATGCGGCTCTCGCGCTCGCGCTCGGCGGCCTCCCAGACGCCGGCCTCGCGCCAGTCCGCGATGCCGAGCGCCAGCAGGAGGCCGGCGACGAGCCCGGCCAGCACGCCGCCGCTGTCGGTGAAGCGCTCGAAGATGAGCAGCGCGATGATCCCGGTGAGCACGATCCCGGCCAGGCGAAGGCGCCGCTCGCGCGAGCTGGCGGAGGTCTCGTGGACGGAGGCCCGCGGCGGGGGCGTCGCGCGCAGGACGGCGTCGCCGACGCGGCGCACGCCCCCCAGCGAGGCGATCGCATAGGTGGGCAGGGCGGCCACGGCGAAGGCGAGGGCGGTCCGGGCGGACTCGATCGTCTCGCCGACGAGCCACGTCCCGCCCCAGTACAGGGCGACCACGATCGCCGTCGCGACGGCCGACTGGCCGCGCCAGCGCGCCTCGTCCGCGACGCGCACCAGGCGCGGAAGCCCGGCGAGTGCCGACTCCGGCCTCAGGGGACCATCCTTTCGGTCAGTGTCGCCAGGCACTAGGATATCCGGCCGTTGGCCACCGGATCCCTCCACACGGCGACCCGCTCGCCCCTCCGCTGAGCGGCGACGCGCCCCGGGTCGGGGTGGTCGGCCTCGGCTACGTCGGCCTGCCGCTCGCGGTGACCTTCGCCGAGGCGGGCGTGCCCGTGCTCGGCCTCGACGCGGTCCAGGCCAAGGTCGACCAGGTCAACGCGGGCGAGTCGTACATCGAGGACGTCACCTCCGAGCGCCTCGCGCCCCTGGTCGCGGACGGCCTCGTGCGCGCCACGACCTCCTGGGACGCCCTGCGCCCCGTGGACGCGGTCCTGATCTGCCTCCCGACCCCCCTGACCGAGCACCGCGAGCCGGACCTGTCGGCGGTGCTGGGGGCGGCCGAGAGCATGTCGCAGCGCCTGCGCCCCGGCCATCTGATCGTCCTCGAGAGCACCACCTACCCGGGCACGACCCGGGAGGAGGTGGCGCCGGTGCTGGAGCGCTCGGGGCTGCGCGCGGGGCGCGACTTCCACCTCGCCTTCTCGCCCGAGCGCGTCGACCCCGGCCGCGTTGACTGGACCACGGCGACCACGCCGAAGGTGATCGGCGGCCTCACGCCCGCCTGCACGCAGCGGGCCATGGAGGTCTACGGCCGGGCGTGTGAGCGGCTGGTGCCCGTCGGGAGCCCCGAGGTCGCCGAGCTCACCAAGCTGCTCGAGAACATCTTCCGCAGCGTCAACATCGCCCTCGTGAACGAGCTCGCCATCCTCTGCGACCGCATGGGCATCGACGTCTGGGAGGTGATCGACGCGGCCGCGACCAAGCCCTTCGGCTTCATGCCCTTCCGCCCGGGACCGGGGCTCGGCGGCCACTGCATCCCGATCGACCCCTTCTACCTGACCTGGAAGGCGCGCGAGTTCGACCTCCACACCGAGTTCATCGAGCTCGCCGGGAAGGTCAACTCGCAGATGCCCCACTTCTGCGTGTCCAAGGTCGCCCGCGCGCTCAACAGCCGCCGCACCGCCATGAACGGCAGCCGCGTGCTCGTGATCGGCGTCGCCTACAAGGCCAACGTCAACGACACGCGCGAGAGCCCGGCCCTGAAGGTCATCGAGCTGCTCGGGGCCGAGGGTGCTCAGGTCGAGTACCACGACCCCTACGTCCCGGCGCTGCCGAAGCTGGGCCTCGAGAGCGTGCCGCTCGACGCCGAGTCGCTCGACGGCTACGAGGCGGTGGTGATCGTGACCCCCCACGACGGGATCGACTGGGAGATGGTCGTCCGCGAGGCCCAGCTCGTCGTTGACCTGCGCAACGTCGTCCCCGCGGTTGACGGCAAGGTGTGGAGGTTGTGAGCGGGGGCCCGGACGGCGGCCCCCCCAGGACGATCTCGGTCGGGGTCGTGGGCATGAACTACTGGGGGCCGAACCTGGCGCGCAACCTCGCCCGCATCGACGGCTGCCGCCTGGCCTGGGTCTGCGACCGCGACGCGACCGTGCTCGACCGCCATCGCTCGACCTACCCCGAGAGCCGCTTCACCTCGCGGTTCGAGGACCTCCTGGCGGACTCCGCCCTGGACGCGGTCGTCATCGCGACCCCCGCGCCGACGCACGCGCCGCTGGCCAGCCAGGCCATCGAGGCCGGGCTGGACGCCTTCGTGGAGAAGCCCCTCGCGCTGACGGCCGGCGAGGCCCGTGAGCTGGCGACGCTGGCGGACGAGCGCGGCCGGGTGCTCATGGTCGACCACCTGCTGGTCTACCACCCGGCGGTGCAGGAGCTGAAGGAGCTGATCGACACGGGCCGCCTCGGGCGCGTCTTCTACCTCTACGGCAACCGTCAGAACCTCGGGATCGTGCGTCCCGACGAGAACGCGCTCTGGAGCCTCGGCCCGCACGACATCTCGGTGATGCTCCACCTGGTCGGCGAGCGGCCGGCGGAGGTGGCCGCGAGCGGCGAGAGCTACCTCCAGCCGGGGGTGGAGGACGTCGTCTTCGGCCGCATCCGGTTCCCCTCCGGGATCCTCGGCCACCTCCACCTGAGCTGGCTCGACCCCCACAAGATGCGCCGCATGACCGTGATCGGCTCGGAGCGGATGGTGGTGTTCGACGACATGGAGACCGAGCGCAAGGTGACCGTCTACGACAAGGGCCAGATCCCGCGCACCGAGTCGTACGGGGAGTACATCCAGGTGCGCTCCGGGGACATCCACATCCCCAAGGTGCCGGCGACCGAGCCGCTGCGCATCGCCTGCGAGCGCTTCGTACAGGCCATCCGCGACCGCGGCCCGACGCCGTCGGACGGTCGCGCCGGCGCCGCCGTGGTGGAGGTGCTGGAGGCGATGACCGCGTCGCTGGCGTCGTCGGGCGAGCCGGTTCGCCTGATGGAGGAGCCGGCGGACATGCTGCCCCTGCCGGCGGCACCGCACGGGGGCGGGACTGGCCCCGGCAGGGGCCGAGCGTGAGCGTGAGCCGCGAGCACCTGGTCCTGGGCGAGGGCGTCGAGATCGGCGAGGGCGTCGAGATCGGCGCCAACGTGGTCATCCACGACGGCACGCGCATCGGCGACCGTGCCGTGATCCAGGACAACGTCGTGCTCGGCAAGCAGCCGGTGCTCTCGGCGCGCTCGACCAGCGCGGGCGGCCCTCTGGCCCCGCTCGAGATCGGCGAGGAGGCGGCCGTCTGCTCCGGCGCGGTCGTCTACGCCGGCACGACGATCGGCCGGGGCGCCATCGTCGGTGACCTCGCGTCGGTGCGCGAGCGCTGCGTCGTCGGCGAGGGCGTGGTGATCGGCCGCGGCGTCTGCGTCGAGAACGACGTGCCGATCGGCGCATTTACCAAGATCCAGTCGAACTCCTACATCACCGCCTATTCGGAGCTCGAGGAGCACGTCTTCATCGCCCCCTGCGTGACGACCACCAACGACAACCTCATGGGGCGCACCGAGGCCCGCCACGCCGGCATCAAGGGCGCGATCATCCGGCGGGGCGCGCGCGTGGGCGGCGGGGTCGTGATCCTGCCGGGCATCGAGATCGGCGCCGAGGCCTTCGTCGCCGCCGGGGCGCTCGTCACCCGCGACGTGCCCCCGGCCAAGCTCGTGGCCGGCCTGCCGGCGCACGTCTGGCGCGACGTCCCGGCCGAGGAGATGGTGGACGCCGAGGCGTAGGCCCGCCCCCCGCCGCCTGGCCGCGCCGGACGGCGAGGTGGCCGTGCGCGACGCCAGCGTCGCCGGCTCGCGCCGGGTCGAGATCGCGCTCCCCGATGGGGCCCGGATCGAGGTGATGGAGGTGCAGGGGGGCTGGGCCGTCGGCGACGTCGCGCACCCCAGCCTGGGCGCCGCCGTCGAGGCCGCGTGCGGCCGGCGGCGCGACGAGGAGGAGTGGATCGCCGTCCTGGAGGAGTTCGCCACGCCGTTGGGGACGGCGGCCGGGGCGCCGCTGCCGGCGGACGAGGAGGGCCGCCTCGCGGGGCTGCCCCGCCGCCATCCGGGCGTCTACGTTGACGGCCCCCGCGCCCACGACTCCGGCGGCTGGTACGTCTTCGTCGGCGGCCTGCCGGGCGGCGCCTGGGTGATGGAGTTCGGCGACACGCCCCTCGCGGCGGCCCGCGCGGCGCTGGCGCGGGCCGAGGCGCTGCTCCCCTAACCCCTTCGGCCGGTGACCCGGCGCGGAACCACGAACCGCGCCGTCGCGCGGCCGCCGTAGATCACGTACGGCACGGCCAGCTCCCTGCCGGCCTCCGCGTCGTCGGCCACCTCCCCCGGAGCCAGCAGCCGCACCGCGTCGTTGCGGTCGTCGGTGGCGCGGCGCAGGCCCTCGAGCAGGCGCTCCAGGCGCGTGCCGCGCGCCCGCGCGGCGCCGCGCTCGGCCGCGGCCACGGCGGCGCGCCTGGCGAGCGGCCCGCTCTCGGTGCCGAGGTCCTCGGTGAGGTCCGCGGGCAACGGGTCGAAGCCCTCGGTGGTGTTCGGGACGATCCGCAGGGCGGCCCGGCCGGGCTCCAGCCCCGACGGGATCCGGATCGGGACGCGCACGGTGCGCCGCTCGGCCTGCCAGGGCTGGAGCACGAGGCGCAGGCTGGCGCGCGCCCCGGGCCGGGCCCGGCGCGGGCTCACGCGCGCCCCGACGATGCGGGCCGCCCGCACGCGCGGCTGCAGCGACTGGTTGACGGCCACCTGTGCGACCGTCACCGGGCGGATGCCGTTCTGCATCAGGATCGACAGCAGGCGCGACACCTGGCCGCTGGCCAGTGTGGCGACGTCGCCGGCGGCCGCGTAGACGTTCCGGTACACCACCGGGCGCCGCAGGTCGGGGCTGGAGATCGAGACCCGCAGCGTCAGCGTGCCGCCCTCGATGCCGTCGAGCACGCGGGCCGCGGGCTCGTCCTGCACGAGGCCGCCGACGATCGGCGCGGTGCGCGGGTCGGGGGCGATCGTCCCGCGGACGGTCGCCGTCGTCCCGCGCGCCGCCTCGCGGGCCGTGCCGACGGCCGAGATCCCCCCGACGGGGCCGAGGACGCCGCCGATGCCGTCGGTGCGGTCGCTCGTCACCATGCCGCGCAGGACCCCGGGCTCGGCCAGCTTGTACGAGCCGTTGAGGATGGGCGCGGCGATGGTCTGGAACACGTAGCCGTCCCCGAGCAGGAAGCGGGCGCGGCCGGCGCTCAGGAACGGATGGCCGAAGCCGAGTATCGCCGACCCGTCGATGTAGGTCACGGTCCCGATCGCGCCGAGCGCGATGTCCCCGCCCGCGAGGAGCACGCTCATCGAGGCCCCCGGGACGAGCGGCACCGGCGGCCGGGCGGTGCGCGGCCCGATCGAGGTGAGCCGGATGCCCGAGCGCGCCAGCTCCCGCGAGAGCGGGCCGATGAGGCGTCGCGACGCCCCGGCGACGGTCCAGCGCGCGAGCGGATACAGGGCGATGCGGTCCGGGCGCCGGGCCCGCGCCCGGCGCGCGGCGGCCCGGTCGGCGACCAGGGTCACCCGGCGGACGGCCGGCGAGGACGGCGGGCGCTCCGCGGCCCGGGCGCCCCCCGCCAGCGAGTCGATCATCTGCTCGATCGGGGTCAGCCCGACCATGACGTTCGCCTGGTCGCCCTGGCCGAAGGCGAGCGCGCCCACGACGCGGGGCACGCCGTCGCCGCCGGTGACGTACACCGGGCTGCCGCTCATCCCCTCCGCCACGCCGCCGGTCTCGTCCATCAGGGGACCCTCGGCCCGCGCGAGGATCACGGTCCCGCCGGGCCCGTCGGCGGCGCGCTGGACGTCGAGGATCCGCACCGGGAACGTGACGATCTCGGTGCCGCGGACCACGGTCCGCGCCTCGCCGACCATCCCCGGCGTGATCTCCGAGAGGGGCATGATCGGGTCGGCTGCAGCGGCCGGGCCGGCGGATGCGGCGAGGCCCGCGCCGGCGAGGGCGGCGGCCAGGACGGCCCGCCGGAGCGCGCGGGTCACGAGCCGCCGACCAGCCGCGCGGCCGCGCTGCGGCTCATCCTCCGCTCGATCACGCGGAACCACGAGTCCCTCAGGCCGAGCGTGGAGCGCAGCTCGATCCCGGCGAAGACGGCCCGCTGCCCGGAGCGGGTGGTGAAGCGGGCGTTGCGCACGCGCGGCGACACGCCGCGGCCGAGGATCTCGATCCTCGTGACCGGACCGTCGAGGCCGAGGGCGCGCCCGAGGCCGGAACCCGTGAAGCTCGGCGGGTCGGGCCAGGAGGCGTGGTAGGGCGACCCGCGGTCGAGCGGGTCCGGGACGCTCACCAGGTAGGGCCGCGGGGGGCTCCCCTGGAAGACGTTCTCGACGTTCTCGGTGCGGCCGCCCGAGGTGGAGAAGAAGAACGCCGTGATCACCTTGCCACCGTATGTCAGCACCGTGTTGCGCGTGAGCTCGACGGCCCGGTTGCTGCGCGGGTCCTCGTCCGCGACGCCGCCGTAGGTCTGGCTGCGGTCGTCGTCGTAGACGTCGTACTCAGCCCCGGGCTTCATGGTCGCGATCGCATAGCTGCGGGCCGCAACCGCCTGGACCCGCAGCGCGGCGGGGCCGTCGTCGCCCCAGTCGGCCGGCATCTCGCGCGGCACGACGCCCTTCAGGTAGTCCTCGAGGCCGACGGCGTTGACGACGTCGAACCCCGTGCCGGCGGGCACGGCCCGGATCTGGCCGCGGTAGCGCTGGTCGGCCCGCGGCGCGCCCCGGCCCCACGCGACCGCCCCGCCGCGGGTCTTCGACGCGAGCCGCAGGGCCCCCCGGAAGACGGCCAGGCGCCGCGCGCCGCGCAGCAGCGCCAGCCGCCCCCCGGGGCCGACCCGCAGCGTGTGGGTGGCGCCCGCCGCGAGGGGCACGGCGCGGCGCCCGTCGGTGGTCGCGCCGGTGGCGCGCCACGGGCGCGGGCTCGAGGCGGCGATGCTGCGCTCCCCGGAGGACAGGAGCACCCTCACCGTGCGCGTCGGCGCGGTCGTCAGGGTCGTGCCGCGGTAGTAGTGGCGCAGGATCGCGCCGGCGTCGCGCCCGGCCAGCGCCTGGCCGCGGGCGCCGTACTGCGACATCCCCACGCCGTGGCCCCAGCCGCGGCCCTGGAACGTGAAGACCCTCGCCATCGGCTCCCTCGGCGCCTGGGCCGCGGCGACCGCGGCGCAGGCGAGCCCGCCCCCGCACAGCCCGGCGACGGCGAGGACGGCCATGTGACGGGGGCGCGGCATCGGCGGGGGCGCACGTTAGCGGCCGGGTCGCGACCCGGACAACGACCCGGGTCAGCCGCGGCCGAGGTGGCGGGCCGCCAGGGCCACGCCGGCCGCGATCGCGCGCCCGGTCGACGCCCCCAGGCGGACGAGGTCCGCGAGCGCCCCATCGCGCCCCGCCTCCGGGCCCGCGATCAGACGGTGGACCGGCTCCGGGGCCGCCCCGCCGGCGGCGAGGCCGAGCAGGGTGGCCGACAGGGCGCCGGTGCGGCTGCGGAGGCCGGGCGGCACCAGCGCGGCCACGAGCGCGTCGCGGCCCCCCGGCGCGAGCCCGGCGGCGGGGCCGAGGGCCCGGACCGCGGCCGCCGCCCCGACGAGCACGTCGTCTCCCTCGGGCGTGAGGCCCGGGCCGCGCCCCAGCAGGCGCTCGCCGGCGTGGGGCAGGGGTACGTCGGGCACCGCCACCCGCGCGGCCAGCCAGTCCCCGAGGGCGGCGACGGCGCCGGGGGGGAGCTCGGGCGGCCGCACGACCGGGTCCCAGACCGGGGGCGCGGCCGGGTCCCAGGCGACCGTGCGTGGCGGCTCGCCCCTGCCGGCGGCGACCGCGTTCGCCATCATCGGGACCCCGTGGACGCTCACCGTCACGACGAACCCGTCGAGGTCGAGGTGGACCGCGCCCCTGCCGGACCCGAGCACGGGCAGGCGCCGGGGCCCGTCGAGGCGCGCGAGGACGGCGGCCGAGACCAGCCGGGCGGCGGCTGGCTGCTCCCCGTCCCGGGCGACCGTGTGCGCCAGACCGTCGACTCGGGGCCCTTCGTCGTCCAGCTGCGCGAGGATCTGGGCCTCGGGGGGTGCCGCCTCACCCGCCACCGCGGCGCCACCCGCACGAGCTTCACGGTGCTGGGCTACTCCCAGCGCTCCGAGATCGGCCTGCCGTGCCACGTCGCGCACCTGCGCGACGCCGCCGACGGGCGCGAGTACGTCGTCGACACCGGCCTCTTCGGGCCGGGCCTGCCGGGCGACGCCTTCGTGCTCCTCATACGCCCCTCTCCCGGCTCCGCCTGACGGCGGGGCGCGCCGTCCGAGGGGCTTCAGCGTCTCCAACCTTTGACCCCGGACGTCATCGTCACCATGCGCCGCTTGAGGCCCCAGGGGATGCGCGAGTAGACCGGCGCGAAGACCGACCTCCAGAGCGCACCGGCCTCGAGGTGGGGCGCGGGGGCGCCCGAGGCCGACCCGAAGCGGCGCTGCGAGGCCTCCATCAGCGCCCGCTCGCCCCCGGCCCGCATCCGGCGCGCCATCGCCGGCTTCGGCGGCAGGACGGCCGGGAACTGGCCGGGCCGTGGGCCCGGCGTGCCGACCTTGGACAGCGCGTCGGCCAGCGCGGTCTCCCCGGCCTTGCGGGCGGTCGAGCCCGGCGGCGCCGGCGGCGCGGCCGGCATGCCGCCGAGGCCGTGATGGGCCACCCGGTCGTGGCCGAAGTACTCCCGGACGCGCTCGGGGATCCGCGGATCGTCCTGGCTCACAGCTGCGCCATCCCGTTCTGGGCCGCGACCGACAGCGGCTCGTAGAGCGCGCCGATCGGCGGCGAGTAGACGTTCTCCATCCAGGCGAGGTCCTCGAGGGTCGCGTCGCGCTTGAGGGCGAATGCGAGGAAGTCGGCCCGCTCCTTGATGCCCTCGCCGCCGACGAACTGCCCGCCGATCAGCCGGCCGGAGCCGGGCTCGGCCAGCAGCTTCACGCGCACCTGCTGGACCCCGGGGAAATAGCGGGCGCGGCTGATGCCGTTGGCCGCGCCGACGACGTACGGGATGCCCAGCGACGTCGCGAGGCTCTCGCCGAAGCTCGCCCCGCCGATCTGGACCTGGCCGCCCACCATGCCCCACGGGATGTTGACCGGGTCGTAGCGGCGGTCGCCGCCGGCCGCGTTCGCGCCGGCCACGCGGCCCTGCTGCATCGCGTGGGAGCCGGTGAGGCCCTGGACGGCCACGCCGGTCAGGTGCTGCGGCACCTCCACGACGTCGCCGGCGGCAAAGACGTCCTCCATCGAGGTGCGCATGCGCTCGTCGACCGCCAGCGCCCCGGTCGAGCCAACGGTGAGCCGCATGGACCGCGCGAGCGTCGTCTCGGGCTCCTTGTGGGTGCAGACGACGCAGATGTCGGCCTCGATCGTCGCCCTGCGTGGTCGTCACCGCCCGGAGCTTGCCGCCGGTGCCCTCGAACCCGACCAGCCCGGTGCCGAAGCGCAGGTCGCAGCCCAGCTCGGCCAGGCTCGCCTGCACCGGCTCGGCGATGTCGGCGTCGGCGATCTGGGCCAGGAGCCACGCGTTCTCGTCGATGACGTGGGTCTCGATGCCCCGGTGCGCCAGCGCCGTCGCCATCTCCACGCCGAGCGGCCCGGCCTCGAGCACGACGGCCTTCTTGACGTCGTTCAGATCCTCGTTCAGCTCCATCCCGCGGCGGATGTTCTTGACGAAGGTGAGGCCCTCGAGCTCGTTGCCGGGGACGTCCGGGAGCGTGTAGTTCCACCCGGTGCAGACGATCAGCCGGTCCCAGGGGAGCACGTCGCCGTTCGCCGTCATCGTCCGGGCGGCCGCGTTGACCTCGGTCACGACGGTCTCGGTGCGCAGGTCGATGCCGGCCTCCGCGTAGTTCTCCGGGACCGGCGAGGAAGAGCCGCTCGAAGTCCGGGATCTCGCGGCCGAGGACATACGGGATGCCGCAGGGCGAGTACGCGACGTCCTCGTACTCCGTGCAGCAGACCACCGTCGCATCGGGATTGGTCCGCTTGGCCATCGATGCCGCGCTGATGCCCGCCGCGCCGCCGCCGATCACGCAGATGTTCATCGCCTCACCCGTCGTCTCGAGCCGAAAGCGCGACGCTACCCGATGGGATCGTCGAGGTGGTAGTGGATCTCGGGAGGGTGGGCGAGCGTGTTCGTGACCCAGCAGTAGCGCTTGGCGAGCTCGACGGCGGGCGCGATGTCGCCTGGGGGCGTCGTCGAGTGCACCCAGAGGTCGTAGCTGCCGTGGCGCGGCTCGCCCACCGCCCGATGGGGCTGCACCTGCACCTCCAGCTCGGCGACCTCGATCCGCTTCTTGCGCGCCGCCCAGGCGATCGCGACGCAGAAGCAGGAGGCGAGCGCGGCGGCGACCAGCTCGGTCGGCATCGGCCCGGAATCCTCGCCGCCGAATTCCGGCGGCTCGTCGACGCGGATCGCGTGGCCGCGGCCCGAGACGTTGACCGCGAGGCCGCCCTTCCACTCGGCCGTCCAGACGGCGTACTCGTGGTCGTCACGCAGCGACACGGAGCCTCCCGTAGACGGCCTCGTGCGCCGCGGCGGCCGCTGCCCAGGTGAAGCGCGCGGCCGTCCTCCGCCCCGCCGCGGCCAGGCGCCCTCCCAGGCCCGGGTCCGCGGCCGCCACCAGGGCCTCGGCCAGCGCCTCGGGGTCGCGCCCGGGCACCATCAGGCAGTCCCGGCCGGGCGACAGGAACTCGCGCAGCACCGGCAGGTCGCTCGCCACGACCGGGAGCCCCGCCGCCTGGGCCTCCAGCACCACCAGCCCGAAGCCCTCGCGCTCGGAGGGGAAGGCGAAGACGTCGGCCGCACGGAAGAGCGCGGGCATGTCGCCCTCCGCGACCGGCCCCAGGACCGCCACGTCCGCCTCGGCCGGCGGCGCGGGCCCGCGGTGCACCCGGAGGTCCAGGCGCGCGGCGTCGTCCTCCCACGCCGCCCGGTACTCGGCGTAGTCGAAGAGCGTCTCGCCCCCGGCGATCGCCAGCAGCGCCCGCGGACCGACGCGCGCCCGCGC
Organism: Miltoncostaeaceae bacterium; assembly: GCA_963835685.1. Lineage (GTDB taxonomy): Bacteria > Actinomycetota > Thermoleophilia > Miltoncostaeales > Miltoncostaeaceae > DATAGF01. The sequence goes on along the minus strand of CAWIGI010000013.1, from coordinate 179,183 downwards.
GCGCGTGAAGGCCTCGAGCAGGGTGCGGCTGCCCTTGCGGGGCTCGATGCCCCCGATGGCGAGGATCGCCGGCCGGTCCCCCCAGCCCATGCGCGCGCCCGCGGCCGCCCGGTCCAGGCCGCCGGCGGCCAGCCGGGCGGGGTCGACGCCGTTCGGGATGACGTCGGCGCCCACGCCGTGCTCGCGCTCGAGCACGGCAGCCCAGTGGCGGCTCACGCAGATCCGGTGGTCGACGTCCTCGATCGAGGCGCGCTGGCACTCGGCGAGCACGTCGCTCGCGAAGTCGTCGATGTGATGGACCGTCCGCACGACCGCCGGGATCCGGCCCTCGTCGCGCAGGGCCAGCAGCGCGCGGGCCGAGAGGCAGTCCTCGGCGTGGTGGACGTCGGCGGGGCCGGCCGCGCGCAGGCCGTCGGCGAGGGTCTCCGCGTAGCGCAGGATGCGCGCCTCGACGTCCTCGTCCGGACGCCGCTCGACCGGGACGAGATGCGCCGGCACGCGCGGGCGCCGGAAGAACCGGGCGCCGTCGGCCGACAGCGCCCACAGCTCGACGTCGTGCCCGCGGTCTCCGAGGGCCTCGGCGAGCGAGAGCGCGTGCACGACGCCGCCACGCGGCTTGGTCGAGTAGGTGACGAGCCGGACCCTCATCCCGCGAGCGCCGCCGCGAGACCGGCGGCGGCGGCGTTGGTCGGCGCGAGCCTGGCGCCCGCCTCGGCCAGGGTCGTCTCCTGGCGGCTGCGCACCTGGGGGTCGCCCTCGGTGCCCAGCACATACGCCACCACGGCCAACTGGGGCCGAGCCGACAGGGCCTCGCGGACCACCGGCGCGAGCGCCCCCGCAGGGTCGGGGTGGCTGGCGTGCCCGAGCACGACGTCGATCAGCAGCACGCCGACGTCGGGGTCGGCCGCCTCGGCCCGCAGCCGCTCGACCCGCGCCGCGGGGTCGATCATCGGGTGGGGCCGGCCGCGCGTGAACTCCTCGGCGCCGAGGTCGAGGCAGACGTGCCCCTCGGGCGAGCCCTCGAGCAGCCGCGCCCGGCCGGCCGGCGCGTTCGAGCTCACCCGCCACAGGCGCTCGGCGAGGAGCGCTGCCGCCTCGCTGCAGAGCGTGCCGCCCGAGAAAAGGCCGCGAACCGCGCCGCCAGCGACCCAGTCGGCGTGCGGGACGGGGGCCGGCGCGGCCGGGCGGCCGGCCAGGCGCACGGCGGCCAGCGCGGCCTCTTCGAGCGTGGCCGCCAGAAGGACCCCGCCGACCGGCTCAACGGCCCCACCGACCATGCACGCCGTGGCGGGGGTCCCGCAGTCGGCGAGCGCGTTCAGCACGCGCCGGGCCACCCCGGGCGAGGGGGGCTTCGAGACGCACACGATGGCGTCGGTGCCCTCGTCATCGGCGAGGCGGGCGATCGCGTCGAGCACCGTGACGGCGCCGACCTCCTCGCTGAGGTCGCGTCCGCCGGCGCCGTAGCAGTGGCTGATCCCGGCGCCGGCGCGGTCCACCAGGACCGTGACCTCCTGGGCGCCCGTGCCGGCGGCGGCCACCACCCCGACCCGCCCGGGGGCGACGACGTTGGCGAACCCGAGTGCCAGACCGCCCATGATCGCGGTCCCGGCGCCGGGACCCATGACGAGCCGTCCGAGGGCGTGTGCGCGGCGCTTCAGCGCGACCTCGTCCCCAAGGCTGACGCCGTCGCTGAACAGGAGCACGTCCATCCCCGCCCCGAGGGCCTTGTGCGCCTCGAGCGCGGCATACTCGCCCGGCACCGAGATCACCGCCACGTCGCCCTCCGACCTGGCCATCGTGCGGAGTGGCCGCGGGCCGGCGGCGGCGCCGTCGCCCCCCGTGGCCGGCCGGTCGAGCACCGCCTCGGCCGCCTCGAGGCCATCGGCGGCGGCCGTGCCCTGGACCGCGATGACGAGATCGTCGGGGCCGGCCCCGTCGATGGCCGGGTCGGTGACCCCGAGCGCTGCGGCCTCCTCGCGGTTCGCCGCGGTCCCCATGAAGCAGTACGCCCGCTCGACGCCCTCAACGCCCTCGGCCGCGCGGGTGGCCGCCATCATCTTGGCGCTGTCGGCCCAGCGACCGGCGCGCACGCGGACCTCGTTCACGCCGACAGCGCCCGGCCCTCCGGCCCCGCCAGCAGCGGCTCGGCCTGCGCGCCCAGGGCCTCGTCGTCGGTCTCGGCCGCGCGCAGTGTCGCGGCGCGGCCGCCCTCCACGAGCACCGCGCCGGGGCGCAGGTGGATGAAGGGGGACGCCTGGGCCATCGCGTATGCCCCGGCCTGCCCGATCCACACGAGGTCGCCGACGCGCAGCGGCGGCAGCGGGACCTCGCGCGCGAGCGCGTCGTGCTGCAGGCAGAGCGGGCCGAAGAGGTCGGTGGGGCGCTCGGCCCCGGGGCGCGGGTCCGCCGGGTGCACCGGCGACCGCTTCCACAGCACGCACGGGACCTGGGTGACGCCCGCGTCGACCACGACGGCGCCCCGCCCGCGCCGCGCGACGACCTGCGTCAGCAGCCACCCCGCGTCGCGCACGAGCGCCCGGCCCGGCTCCAGGATCAGCGGCGGGGCGGCCGGCCCGAGCGCCTCGCGGGCGGCGTCCAGGTGGCCGGCGAGGCCGGCGGCGGCGGGCCATCCGCCCCCGAGGTCGAGCCACCCGATGCCCGAGACCCCTTCGGCCACCTCGCGCAGGCGCGCGGCGGCGGCGGCGAAGCGCGCCTCCGGCACCGGGTACTGGACCGTGACGCCGTGGATCGGGGGGCCGGTGGGCGGCAGCGGGCCGAGCTGGTAGGCGCCCAGGTGGATGTGCAGCCCGGTGAGCGGCAGCCCGGCCCGGGCCAGGATCGACGCGGCCGCGGGCGCCGCGCGCGGCGGGAGCGCCGAAGCGGTCCCGTCCGTCGCGGTCGGGTGGAACGAGCCGCAGGCCGACGCGCGCCCCCGGCGCGGCCAGCGGGGCGAGGCGGGCGATCTCGCGCACCTGCTCGGCCCCGTCGGCGACCACGGTCGCGCCCTCGCCGAGGGCGCGGCGCAGCTCGGCGGTCGTCTTGAGCGGGCCGTTGAACACGATCCGCGATCCCGGGACGCCCGCCCGCCGGGCGACGCGGTACTCGAACCCCGACGCCGCCTCGGCCCAGCAGCCGGCCCGGTGAAGGCGCGCGACCAGGCCCATCAGCGGGTTCGACTTGACGGAGTACGCGACCGTCGCGCCCGGCCCGGCGACGGCCTGGAAGTCGCGCGCCTCCGCCTCGAGGCGGGCGCCGTCGAAGACGTAGAGGGGGGTGCCGAAGCGCTCGGCCAGCTCGTGCGCCCGCCCCGGCGGGCGCGGGTCGACGGCGCGGATCACGCCGGCACCCGACGAGGCCGCCGCCGCGAGCGGCCGAGCCGAGGGCTTCCCCGCGAGGCGCGGCCAGACCTCCGCGGCCACACGCGCCACCTCCTCGCGGTGCGGGTAGCCGGAGCCGATCACCAGGTCCACGCCCGCGTCGCGGTAGTCGCCCAGCAGCCGCGCCACGCGCTCGTAGGACCCCACCAGCGCGGTGCCGGCACCGCCCCGCACGGCCCGGATGCCCGCCCAGAGCCCAGGTGCGACCCAGCCGTTCTCGTCGGCCGGGAGGCCGTTCATGCGCTCCTGCCCGACGCTGTCGAAGGCCGCGTACTCGGCGGCCCGGGCGCCGCCGACCTCGGCGCGCGACAGCAGCTCGGCGGCGGCGGCCTCCGCTTCCTCGTCCGTCGCGCGGGCGATGAGGTGGATGCGCAGCCCCACCCGGATGCGCCGTCCCGCGCGCTCGCGGATCGTCGCCGCGCGGACCGCGATCGCCTCCGGCGGCTCGCCCCACATCAGGTAGGTGTCCGCCGCCCGCGCGGCCAGGGCGAGGGCGTCGTCGCTGGCGCCGCCGAGGTAGAGGGGGCCCCGGAAGCGGGCGCGGAGGGCGTCCGCGAGCTCCCCGAGCCGGGCATAGCGCGCGGCGTGGCCGAGCGGCGCCGCCCCGTAGCCGGCCTCCGGCCGGCCGCCGGCGACGAGGTTGATCGCGACGCGCCCCGGGGCCATCGACCAGAGGGTCTCGGCCTGGTGGGCGGCGAGCTCGGGCAGCAGCGCGGCCGGGTTGACGGCCACCAGCAGGCGGATGGAGCGCGTGAGCGGCGCGAGCGCCGAGGCCGTGGTCCAGCTCTCCGCGAAGGGGGCATCGGGCGCGAAGGAGTCGTTGACGGTGCCGGTGGGGATCAGGATCTCGGCCGCCCCGGCGTCCTCGGCCGCGCGGGCGACCTCCGCGAGGTAGGCGATCTCGGGCGGCCGCTCGGGGCGCGCGGTCCCGAGCCACCTCCCGTCGCCCTCAGAGGGGCAGTACCAGCCGAGCGCGAGCACCCGGAGAAGGCTACCCGGCGGCGGCGATCAACGCCGCGAGACGGCGGCCGCGGTGGGTGCCGTAGGACAGGAAGAGGTCGCGCACGGCGTCGCGGTAGACGCCGCTCGCGGCCTCCTCCGCGGCCTCGGGCAGGGCCTCGGCGAAGCGCTCCAGCGCCGCGGGGTCGGGGTCGCTGAGGTTGAGCCGGATCGTGGTCGTCGCGCCCACCTCCCCGAGCCCGTCGCCCGGGTACACCGCGACCCGCCGCTTGCAGAGGGCCACCGTCAGCTCCTGGGCGCTCGCCCCCAGATCGGAGACGTCCACCACGCACGAGAAGCCGTAGGCCGGGTCGACGACCGGCGTCGCGACCTCCCGGAGGGCGGCCAGGTTGCGCCGGATCACCTCCTCGCCCCGGCGCAGCCAGCCGCCATCGCGGAGGGCCGCCGCCGCGCCGACCTGGGCGATGCGGTTGGTGTTGAGCCGGACGGCCGCGATCTTCACCTGCAGGCACGCGCGCACCAGGGCCGGAGGGCCGCCGAGCGCTCCCAGCCGCGACCCGGCCATGCCGTAGCCGTGGGCGAGCCCGCTGGACACGAGCACCGTGGCGCCCGGGTGGTCGGCCGCGACGGCGGCGATCGGGTGGTGCGAGGCGGTCGGGGTCGACCCGGTGAGCGGAGTGGGTGCTGTCGGCGAGGACGACGATCCCGCGCTCGGCCGACAGGCGGCAGAGGGCCTCGAGCTCCTCGCGCCGCTGCACGGTCCCGAACGGGTTCACCGGATCGCAGACGACCACCATCTTGGTGCGCGGCGTGAGGGCGGCCTCGACCTCGTCGGGGTCGAGGCGCCAGCCGTTGGCCGGTCCCAGGCGCACCCACGCCGGCTCGGCGCCGGCGAGGCGGAGGGCGGGGACGAAGTGGAAGTACCCGGGGTCGGTGACGACGACCTCGTCCCCGGGGTCCAGGCACGCGAGCGCGGCGTAGCCGACGCCGGCCTGGGCGCCCTCCGTGCCGATGACGTCGAAGCCGTCGTCGCGGGGGCGCCCGAGGAGGGCCTCCGCCATGAGGTCGCGCAGCGCCTCGTCGAGGTCGGGCGAGTACGGGCCGACGTGATCGGCGTCGATCGCGCCGCGCATCGCCTCGAGCGCCCGCGGGGAGGGCCCGAGGTGGTTGGCCATCCACCCGAGGTCGGCCCACTCGCGCCGGTCGAGGGCGATGGCGCCGTCCGGGTACACGTCGGCGGGGTCCCAGCCGAGGATGCGGTAGGCGTCGCGGTAGGTCATGTAGTTGCCGAAGCCCTGGGGGTCCTCCAGCAGCGCCCGGGCGCGCGCCGAGGCGGCCGGCACCTCCGCCGGGGGCGGCGGGGGCCAGGTGAGCACCGACCGGCGGATCACGCGACGATGCGGGTGCCGGTGCGCCCTGCGAGGGCGTCGGCGGCGCGCTCGAGGGAGCTGATGACGGCCTCGCGGCCGCCGGCCTCGATGAACTGCGCCGCCGCCTCGACCTTCGGGCCCATGCTCCCGGGCGGGAACTGGCCGTCCGCCAGGTGGCGGCGCGCCTCGGCCACGGTCATCTCATCGATCGGCCGCTCCTCGGGCGTGCCGAAGTCGAGCGCGACGCGGTCCACCCCCGTCAGCAGCAGCAGCGAGGTCGCGCCCACGAGCCGGCCGATGAGGGCCGCGGCGAAGTCCTTGTCGATCACGGCGTCGACGCCCACGAGCTCCTCGCCGACCCGCGCCACGGGCACCCCCCCGCCGCCGCAGGCGACCACGATCTCGCCGGCGTCGAGCAGGCGCCGGATCTCGGGCGACTCGACCACCTCGATCGGCTCCGGCGACGCGACCACCCGGCGCCAGCCGCGGCCGGCGTCCTCGGCCACCTCCCAGCCGCGCGAGGCGGCGAGGCGGCGGGCCCGGCCCTCGGAGAAGAAGGGGCCGATCGGCTTCGTCGGGCGCGAGAAGGCCGGATCGTCCTCGCGCACCACGACCTGCGTCATCACCGCCGCCACCGTGCGCGGCCGGCCGGCCGAGGCGAGCGCGTCGCCGATCGCCTGCGAGAGGAGGTAGCCGAGCTGGCCCTGGGTCATCGCGCCGAGCACGAACAGCGGCTGCACCGGCATCTCGCGGGCCACCGCCTCCTGGGCCATGGCGAGCGCCCCGACCTGGGGGCCGTTGCCGTGGACCATCAGCAGGCGGCGGTCGGGGTCGAGGAGGCCGACCGCCGCGTCGGCGACGTGGCGGGCCCGCTCCTCCTGGCCCGCGAAGTCGCCGAGGCCGGCGGGGGCGAGGGCGTTCCCGCCGATCGCCAGCACGACCGTCTCCCCCACCCGCTCCACCTCCTGATCGCGTTCCCGTAGCGCCTCCGTGCGGTCTCGCATCTTGCTACCGGACGCCGGGGGGTGAATGATCTCACCTCCTCAAACGCCGTGGGTGCCGCCAGTGCCCCCACACCGACTGCCGGGAGGACAGGGTGGCGAAGATCGAGGGAATGAAGCCGGAGGCCGGCCAGGAGCTCTACGACGTCGCGGAGAAGGTCTTCCCCGACGTGAAGGCCGAGCCCGGCGAGGAGGCGTACATCTTCATGCACACGGTGCCCTACGAGGGCTCCGTCGGGCTGGTCAACCTCCTCACGGCGACGCGGCTCGGGCGCAAGGGCTTCAAGGTGAGCCTCGTGCTCTACGGGCCGGGCGTGCTGATGGCCTCGGGCACCCGCGGCTACCCCGCCGTGGGCCAGGAGGCCTTCCCGGGCCACATGGCCATCAACAACCAGATCAAGACGCTTCTCGACGAGGGCGCGACGGTCTACGCCTGCCGCTTCGCGATGGGCGCGCTCTACGGCTTCCGCGAGGACGACCTGATCCCCGGCGTGACGCCCTTCAACCCGCTCGACGTGCTCGACTCGGCGCTGACGGCGTGGCGCAACAAGGCCTTCCAGCTCAACACCTGGACGGTCTAGGGGGCGAGGCCGGCGGAACCGGCTCGGTGAGCGAGCGCGAGGAGGTCGAGCGCCGCTGGCGGCTGGGCGAGGAGCGCCTCTACCCCGTCGCGACGGTGCGCCCCGACCTCTACGAGGTCGTCATCGGCCTCGTGCGCTCGCTCGCCGACCACCTGCAGTCCGTGCCCGACCTCGACGCCCTGGTCGTGACCTACCGCACCGCCGTGCGCGACGCCGAGCTGGCCGACGCCGGAGTGGCGGCGGACGACGTCCCGCCCGAGGTCGACCTCGACCTCGTGCGCGACGCGGCCTACCAGCTGCGCGCGCGCGAGCTGAGCCAGCGCGCCGCCACCGAGCGGACCGAGACGGCGATCCGCCGCGCCAGGGCCGCCGGCGAGCCGACCGTGACGATCTGGACCGAGGGCCAGCAGGAGCTGTGGCCGCCGTACCGGCGCGTCGAGATGTCGCTCGCGAGCGGCCGTGCCGTGGCCGTCTCGACGACCGTCGATCCCGAGACGATGACGCCGCTCTTCGCGCTGGAGGCCCTGGAGCTCGACCCGGAGACGGGGGAGGCGGCCGGCGAGGAGCCGATCGCCCCGCGGCGCGAGTTCACCGACCCTGCCGAGTGGCGGGCGGCGGCGGAGGAGCTGCGGCGCGCCCTGCTCACCACCTGACGAGGGAGGCCGCGTGCCCCTGCCCGACGGCGTCAAGCGCAACGTGATCGACGGCCACAGCCACATCGGCGAGATCGAGGCGTGGCCCTTCTACGGGATCGACTACCCCGTGAAGCCGATCGTCTACGACTTCCCGCGCACGGCCGACTTCCTCAAGTTCATGGACCAGTACGGGATCGAGCGCAGCCTGGTGATGTCCAACTACGGCATCCCCAAGCCCGAGCAGCCCTTCTCGCTGAACCCCGTGGTCATGGAGGCGGCCAGCAGCAGCGACCGCATCCGCGGCCTGCTGTGGGTCTCCTTCCTGCCGCGCGACCGCGAGCACACGGTCGAGGCCCTCAGCCACTGCGGCGAGGCCGGGATCGTCGGCCTGAAGACCACCTTCCTCCTGGGGGGCAACCCCAACCCGGAGGAGTGGGACGAGGAGACCAAGGAGCTCGCCGACATGTGCTTCGACGCGGCGGAGAAGCACGACTACGTCTTCCACTTCCACACGTCGGCCGGCGGCAGCAGCGACATCAACAACTTCATCCCGATGGTCGAGGCCTACGGCAAGCGCTGCAAGATCCACCTGGTGCACTTCGGGGGCGGCGTGAGCGGCCACATCAAGCTGGTGCCGAAGTTCCTGCAGTGGGTGAAGGACGGCTACAAGGTCTACACCGACACCTCCTGGGCGATCGGGTTCGGCGCCCGCTGGCTCCTGGTCGAGATCGAGAAGCAGGGGATCGGGGGCGACCGCGTGCTGTTCGGCTCGGACGAGCCGTGGTCGGACTTCATGAGCGAGTACTGGAAGATCGAGGGGGCACCGGTCTCGGAGGAGCTGAAGCGGATGGTGCTGGTGGACAACTTCGCCAAGCTCCACGAGAAGCACTGGTGACCACCGCCGCGCAGATGCCCGACCTGCGGACGCTCGCGGTCGAGCTGCAGTCGCTCGGCGTGCGCACGACGGCCCCCGACGACGGGCCCGGCGCCACGCGGGCCGGCGGGGCGGGGCCCTCCGACGCGGGCTTCATCTGGCTGGACGGGGCGCCGCTGACCGTGCCGGTGCACGGCGACTACGTCGCCTCGTCTCCCTACGAGCTCGTGATGAACGGCTCAGGGCGCGCCGGGACCCTGATGCGCGACGGGGTCGAGGTCGGCCCGGTGCGGCTCCACCCGCGGCCGCGCATCTACGACCTCGAGACGGCCGACGGCGTGCCCTACTGGAAGATCGCCCTGATGCACCTCGACAGCCTGGCGTTCGACGGTCTTCCAGCGCTGCGTTTACTGGGGCACCCACGAGCAGTGCCACTTCTGCGCCATCGGTACCAGCCTCCAGGCGGGCCGCACGGTGGCGGTCAAGACGCCGGCGATGCTGGCCGAGGTCGCCGAGGCGGCCGCCCGGCTGGACGGCGCCAAGGACGTCACCCTGACGACCGGGACGCCGAACCGGGAGGACCGCGGCGCCGCCTATATGGCCCGCTGCGCCGAGGCGATCCGCGACGTCAGCGGCCTGCCGGTGCAGGTGCAGATCGAGCCGCCCTCCGACTTCGCGTGCTTCGCCGCCCTCAAGGAGAGCGGCGTGGAGGCGCTGGGGCTCCACCTCGAGGTCTGGGACGAGGACGTGCTGGCGCGCGTCGCCCCCGGCAAGCACGCCCAGGGCCGCGACCACTACCTCGCCGCGTGGGGGGCGGCCGTCCAGATCTTCGGGCGCGGCCAGGTCTCCACGTACTTCATCCTCGGGCTCGGCGAGAGCCCCGAGTCCGTGATGGAGGGCTGCAGGGCTGCCATCGACCGCGGCGTCTACCCCTTCGTGGTGCCGCTGCGGCCCGCGCCCGGGAGCATCGTGGCCGACGGGGTGCCGCCGTCGGCCGAGTACGTGCGCGAGGTGTACGAGCGGGTGGCGCCGCTCCTGGCCGAGGCCGGCATGATGAGCCAGGACGCGCGGGCCGGCTGCGTGCGCTGCCAGGCCTGCTCCGCGCTCAGCACCTTCGAGCGGGCGTTCGGCGGCGGACGCGACGGGGTGCCCGCGGGCGCGTCCGGGGCGGGGCCGGAATGAACGCCCTCGACGTCCGGGTCGCGGAGACGGAGGAGGACCTCGCCGCCCACCACCGCGTGCGGCGCGAGGTGTTCGTGCACGAGCAGGGCATCTTCGCCGGAGACGACCGCGACGGCTGGGACGAGGACGCGGTCAAGGTGGTGGCCTCCCTCGACGGTCGCGTCCTGGGAGCCGTGCGCCTCTACCCCCTCGACGAGGCCGGGCTCTGGAAAGGCGACCGCCTGGCGGTGCTGCCCGAGGGCCGGCGGCTGCGCATCGGCGCCCCGCTCGTGCGCTTCGCCGTGGCGACGGCCGGCCGGCGCGGCGGCACGCGGATGATCGCGCTGATCCAGGCCCGCAACGTCCCCTTCTTCCGCCAGCTGGGGTGGAGTGCGCTCGGCGACGAGACCGACTACCGGGGCGCGACCCACCAGGAGATGACGATCGCGCTCTCCGGGGCGCAGCCGGAGTTCGCGGCCGGCGGTTACGCCTGGGCCCTCGGCACGGCCTGAGCCCGCTCCAGGCGGTCGTCGATCGCGCGGCGGGCCATCACGAACGCACCCGGGTCGCCGCGGAGCAGGAAGACGCCGTTGGCCTCGGCCAGCATCGCGTTGACCTCGAAGACCAGCTGGGCAGGGTCCACCGAGGGGTCGGCCTCGCCGCGCGTGACGGCCGTCTCGACCGCGTCCTCCATCAGCTCGGTCCAGGCGCGGTAGGCGGCGACCACCTTGTCGCGCACCCGGCCCGGCCGCGTGTCGAACTCGGCCGCGGCCGAGGCGAAGAAGCACCCGCCGGGGAAGACCTCACGCTGCACGTGGGAGAGGAAGCTCTCGCTGAGCGCCCTCAGGCGCGCGAGCCCTTCGACCTCCAGCGCGGGGCGCAGGACCTCCTCCTCGAAGATCTCCTCGGCGGCGGCGATCGTCGCCAGCTGGAGCTCCTCTTTCGAGCCGAAGTGGGCGAACAGGCCGCTCTTGCTCATGCCCGTCTCGTCGGCGAGCCGGCCGATCGTGAGCCCGTCCAGCCCCTCGACGGTCGCCAGACGGGCCGCCGCCTCGAGGATCGCGCGCCGGCTGCGCTCCCCGTCGGACCTGCGGCGTCGCGTCGTCTTCGTCGCCATGGCTTGACAAGTTAGCACGAACGTTCGTATGCTCGCCACCCGTTCTTCGCACGAACGTTCGTGCTACATACTCGAGGAGGAGCAAATGGCCACCACCGCCAGCGCGACCGAGACGACGCCGGACTACGCCGCCATCACGGCTCGGCAGAAGCAGGTCTGGGGCAGCGGCGACTACGCGAGCGTCGCCGCACGCATCCAGATCATCTCGGAGGTGTTGTGTGACAGCGCCGACCTGCGCGCGGGCAGCCGCGTGCTCGACGTCGCCGGCGGCAGCGGGGACACGGCCCTTGCGGCCGCGCGGTCCGGCACCCGCGTCGTGAGCCTCGACTACGTGCCCGAGCTGCTGGACCGTGCGACGGCCCGCGCGGCGGCCGAGGGGCTCGAGCTGGAGGTCGTCGAGGGCGACGCCCAGGCGATGCCGTTCCCGGACGCCTCGTTCGACGCCGTGGTCTCGGCCGTCGGCGTGATGTTCGCCCCCGACCAGCGCCGGGCGGCGGCCGAGCTGCTGCGCGTCTGCCGGCCCGGGGGCACCATCGCCCTGGCCAATTGGACGCCGACGGGCTTCATCGGCGAGCTCTTCCGGACGATCGGGGCCCGCGTCCCGCCGCCCGCCGGCCTCACCCCGCCTCCCCTCTGGGGCGACGAGGACCACGTCCGCGGCCTGCTGCGCGACGGCGTGACGGAATTGCATGCGACCCGGCGGACGTACACCTTCCGCTACGAGAGCGCGCAGGCGTTCACCGACACCTTCCGCGAGCTCTACGGGCCCACGGTCGCCGCCTTCGCGGCGCTCGACGACGAGGGCCGCGCGGCCCTGGACGCCGACATGACGGCCCTCGCCCGGCGCTTCGACCGTCTCGGCGGCGACGGCCCCGTCGCGATCCCGGCCGAGTACCTGGAGGTCGTGGCGACCCGCGCCTGAGCGGTGTGCCGCGGCCGATCTCGGCCGGGAGCTCGTGGAGTGCCCGGGAGCGTTGGTGGTGTTCTGGCCGCGAAAATCCCGCAGGAGTGCCGCCGCTGTCGCGGCGGCTCTCGTCCGGAAAGGCCGGGCGGAGAGCCGGCCTTTCCTCCGGAAGCAGGGAGCCCGCATAGCTATGCCTATGCGGGCGACCGATGACGCCGCATCCGCGATGATTTGCAGCCCGCCAGAACCCGGGGAACGTTTCCGGGCACTCCGCTAGTCCGGCCCCAGGCCGGTGAGCGGCTCCCGGCCGAGGTCCCAGACCGGCTCCTCGCCGCCGCCGCCGCGCAGGCGCAGGACCCCGCCGGCGTCGAGGGTCCCGAGCCGCGCCAGCGTGAGCCCGGCGGCGCCCGCCCGCCGCTCCAGCGCTGCCGGGTCGCCCACCAGCAGGAACCCGAACGACGGGAAGGTGAGCAGCCAGCGCTCCAGCGGGAGCCCGGCCGGCACGGGCAGCGCCTCGAGGTCGAGCGCGCAGCCGAGGCCACCGGCGCTCTCGCAGAGCTGCAGTAGCGAGCCGGCGACCCCGGGCATCGAGACGTCGCGCGCCGCCCACGCCTCGCCGGCCTCGGCCGCCTCGGCCAGCAGGGCGAGGTCGGCGGCGGCGCGCTCGCGGCGCGGGCCCCGCAGGTGGCTGAAGAAGCTGCTGCCCGCCCCGACCATCATCTCCCCCTCCAGGCAGGCGAGCAGCGACACCGCGTCACCGGGGCGGGCGTTGCGGGCCGAGAGCGGGGCGCGGGCGCGGCCGACGGCGAAGGTCGAGAGCCCCGGGGCGGCCCCATCCCCGACGGTGACGTGGCCGCCCACCACCGGCACGCCGTAGAGGCCGGCCCCCACCCGCAGGCCCTCGAGGATCTGCTCGGCGACGCGCCGCGACCCGGCGACCAGGCAGTCCAGCAGCGCGAGCGGCCGGGCGCCGGTCGCGGCGAGGTCGTTCAGCACCGTCACGACGCCCGCCACGCCCGCCGCGCGCGGCTGGGCGGCGACGAAGGGCGGGTGGATCGCCTCGGCCGCCAGCGCCAGGTGGCCCTCGCCGTCGGGCACGAGCGCCGCGTCGTCGCCGTCGCCGCCGAAGGCCGACGCCACCGCGGCGAGGTCGCGCTTGCCGCGCAGGCCCGGGTGCTCGCGAACGGCGCGTGCGAGAGCCGCTAGGTTCATGGGGTGAGCAGCCTACGCGTCGTCACCGCGGGCCTGGACCTGATGGCCGACGCGCTGCGCGAGCAGGGCGCCGAGGTGACGGCGCTCGACTGGCGGCCTCCCGCCGAGGGCGACCCGGAGGACGTGGCCGTCCTGACCGCGACCTACGGCGACGACCGCGTCGACGCGGCCAACGCCACGGCGCTCGCGCGGCTGCAGGAGGCGCGGCCCATGATCGTCGGGGCCGGGCCCGCGGGCGAGCTGATCCCGGGGCTCGAGGGGCGCACCGTCCTTCACGCCGGCCCGCCGGTGGAGTGGGAGCTGATGTGCCGGCCGCAGCGCAACGCCGTCTGCGGGGCGGTCGTGCTGGAGGGCTGGGCGACGACGCTGGAGGAGGCCGAGCGCCTGGTCGCCGGCGGCGGCGTGCGGCTCGCCCCGGCGCACTCGCTCGACGCCGCGGGCGCGATGACCGGCGTCATCTCCCCCTCGATGGCCGTCTGGGCGGCGCGCGACGAGGTCGGCGGCGGGGTGGGCTACAGCCCCTTCAACGACGGCCCGGGCGAGGCCTTCTGGCTCGGCGTCGGCTCCGCCGAGGCGATCCGCCGTCAGCGCACCCTCGCCGACGCGGTCGCGCCGGGGTTCGCCGCGGCCCTGCGGGCCGAGGGGCCCATCGACGGCTTCTCGCTCGACGCACAGGGCATCGCGATGGGCGACGACTGCCACATGCGCCACCAGGCGACCACGATGCTGCTGCTGCGCCAGACCCTCCCGGCGATGGCCGAGCGCGCTCCGCGCAGCGTGCTGCCGACCGCGCGGCTGCTGGCGGCCAACGGCCACTTCGCGCTCACGATGACGATCGCCTGCGCCCGGGCGGCGCTCGCGGGCATCGCAGGGACGCCCGCCTCCAGCCTGCTCGTCTTCATCAGCCGCAACGGCACCGAGGTGGCGGTGCAGCTCGCCGGCCTGCCCGACCGCTGGTTCACCGCCCCCGCGCCCCTCGTGGGCGACCCCCTCTACCGCCCCGGCATGTCCGACGACGATGCGGCGCCCGACATCGGCGACTCGGCGCTCGTGGAGTGCTGCGGCCTCGGCGCGGCGGCCAGCGCGGCCAGCCCTGGCGTCGCCGCCTTCCTCGGCGGCGGCATGGCCGAGGCGATCGAGCGGACCCGGCAGATGGCCGACATCTGCGTCGGCGAGAGCGAGCGCTTCCGCATCCCCACCCTCGACGGCCAGGGCACCCCGCTGGGCGTTGACGCCCGCGCCTGCCTCGACCTGGGCACCACGCCGCTGATCAACACCGGCATCCTCCACCGCCTCGAGGGCGGTCAGATCGGCGCGGGCATCGCCCGCACCCCGCTCGAGCCGATCCGCGACGCCCTGACGGCGCTCGCGGACGACCTCCGGGAGTAACGCCCGGTGGCCGAGTGGGACGCCCGGGCCTATGAGCGCGTGTCCGACCCCCAGGTCGCCTGGGGGCGCGCGGTCCTGGACCGGATCCCGCTGGAGGGCGACGAGACCGCCCTCGACGCGGGCTGCGGCACGGGCCGGGTGACGCGGCTGCTGGCCGACCGGCTGCCCCGGGGGCGCGTGATCGCCGTCGACGGCTCCGAGGCGATGGTGCGGGAGGCCACCGATCGGCTGTCCGACCTGGCGCCCCGGGTGACCGTGCGGCGGAGCGACCTCCTGGAGCTGGAGGTCGATGAGCCGGTGGACCTCGTGGTCTCGACCGCGACCTTCCACTGGATCCTCGACCACGCCCGCCTGTTCGGCCGCCTCCACGGGGCGCTCCGGCCGGGCGGGCGCCTGGTGGCCCAGTGCGGCGGCGCGGGCAACGTCGCCGGGACCCTCGCGGCGGCGGCGGAGGTTGCGGAGGCGGAGCCCTACGCACCGTCGCTCGACGGGTTCGGGGGCCCCTGGTTGTTCGCCGGCGCCGAGGAGACCGTCGCTCGGCTCGGCGACGCGGGCTTCGAGGACGCGCGGGCCTGGCTGGAGGAGGCGCCCGCCGTCCTCGCGGACGTTGACGCGAGCACCGAGTTCCTCGCGACGGTCGTCCTGCGACACCACCTCGAGCTGCTGCCCGCGGACCTGCGCGCGCCCTTCGCCCGCGACGTGGCCGCGCGCCGGCGCGGCCCCCGGGGGCAGGTGGTGGTTGACTACGTCCGCCTCAACATGGAGGCGCGTCGGCCGGCGCCCTGACCGCGCTGGGGTGGGCGGGAGTCGCCGCGCTGGTCGCCTGGCTCGGCGTCCTCCTGCACCCGGCGCGGCCCTGGGACCTGCGCCCCACCGACGAGGACGGGCCGCCGGCGCCCGAGCCGGCGTCGTGGCCCCCGGTCGCCGTGCTCGTGCCGGCCCGCAACGAGGCCGACGCCCTGCCGCTGACCCTCCCCGCCCTGCTGGCCCAGGACCACCCGGGCCCCTGGCGCGTGGTCCTGGTCGACGACCGCTCCGCCGACGGAACCGCGGCGGCCGCGCTCCGCGCCGCGGCCGGCGACCCCCGCCTCGAGGTCGTGCGCGGGGACCCGCTCCCGGACGGATGGGCCGGCAAGGTCTGGGCGCTCGAGCAGGCGAGGCGCCGTGCGGCGAGTGGCGGCCCCGCCCCCGAGCTCCTGCTGCTGACGGACGCCGACATCCTCCACGCGCCGGGCTCCCTGCGGGCGCTGGTCGCGGAGGCCGAGGCCGGGGGGCTGGACCTGGTCAGCCGCATGGCGCGGCTGCGTTGCCGGTCGCGGGCCGAGCGGCTGCTGATCCCGCCCTTCGTGCTCTTCTTCTGCCTGCTCTACCCGATGCGCTGGGCGAACCGGCCGGGCGGGCGGGTCGCGTCCGCCGCCGGCGGCTGCGTCCTCGTGCGCGCCGGGGCCCTGCGGCGCGCCGGCGGCCTGGAGGCGATCCGCGGCGAGCTCATCGACGACCTCGCGCTGGCGCGCGCCGTGAAGGGCGCCGGAGGCACGGCGCGGCTCGCGCTCAGCCGCGGCCGCGTGACCAGCGTGCGGCCCTACCCGGACCTCGCGGCCGCCTGGCGAATGGTGCGCCGCAGCGCCTTCACCCAGCTGCGGCGCTCGTGGGCGCTCCTCGCCGCGGTGACCGTCGCGCTGGCGCTCATGTTCGCGACGCCGCCGGTCTGCGTCGCCGCTGGGCTGGCCGGAGCGATCGCGGGCGCCGGGGGCTGGGCGCTCCCCCTCGCCGCGGGCTCGGCGGCCTGGGCGGTCATGGCCGCGGTCGCCCTCCCCGCCGTGCGCGCCTTCGACCTGCCGGCCCGCTGGGCCCTCGCCCTGCCGCTCGCGGGGGTGCTCTACGCGCTGATGACGCTCGACTCAGCCGTGCGCGGCCCTCACCGCACGCCGTACTGGCGCTCGTAGTAGCGGAGGTACTCGCCGCTCTTGATGGGCTCCCACCAGCCCCGTTGCTCGCGATACCAGCCCACCGTGTCGGCGAGCGCCTCGCCGAAGGGCCGCCGCGGCGCCCAGCCCAGCGCGCGCAGCCGGGTCGTGTCCAGGGCGTAGCGGCGGTCGTGGCCCGGCCGGTCGGCGACGTGGCGGATCAGCGACTCGTCGCGGCCGGTCAGCGCGAGGATGCGGCGGGTGATCTCCAGGTTGGTCTCCTCGTTGCCGCCGCCGACGTTGTAGACCTCCCCGGCCGCGCCGGCCTCCATCGCCGTCCAGATGCCCTCGCAGTGGTCGTCGACGTGGACCCAGTCGCGCGCCTGCATCCCGTCGCCGTAGACCGGCAGGGCCTCGCCGTCGAGGGCGTTGGTGACGAACAGGGGGATCAGCTTCTCGGGGTACTGGCGGGGGCCGAAGGTGTTCGAGCCGCGGGTCACGATCGACGTCGAGCCCGAAGGTGCGGTGCCAGGCCAGCGCCTGGAGGTCGCCCCCGGCCTTGCTGGCCGAGTAGGGGCTCGAGGGGCTGATCGGGTCCGTCTCGCGGAAGGCTCCCGAGACGATCGAGCCGTAGACCTCGTCGGTCGAGACCTGCACGAAGCGGCCCACCCCGGCCTCGCGGGCGGCGTCGAGCAGCACGGCGGTGCCGACCACGTCGGTGCGGATGAAGTCGCCGGGGTCGAGGATGCTGCGGTCGACGTGGCTCTCGGCCGCCAGGTTCACGACCGCGTCGGCGCCCTCGATGGCCCCGCGGACGGCCACCGCGTCGGCGATGTCGGCGTGGACGAAGGAGTAGCCGGGGTCGTCGGCGATCTCGGCGACGTTGGCCGGGTTGCCGGCGTAGGTGAGCTTGTCGAGGTTCACGACCTCGGCGCCGCGCGCGAGGGCGAGGCGCACGAACGCCGACCCGATGAAGCCGCAGCCTCCGGTGACCAGCAGCCTCACGCGCGCTCCTCCAGGTAGTCGGCGAGGGCCTCCCGCCAGTCTCGCAGCCGCGGCGCCCCTGAGCGCGTCGTGACGAGGGCCGAGTATCTCGGGCGGGGCGCGGGCCGGCCGATGGCCTCGGTCGTCACCGGCCGCACGCGGCACGCGCACCCCGTCGCCTCGAAGACCGCCCGCGCCAGGCCGGCCCAGGTCACCGCCCCGGCGCCGGCCGCGTGGTAGACGCCGGCCGGCCGGCCGAGCAGCGCCTCCAGCGCGGGGGCGAGGTCGCGGGTCCAGGTGGGCGACCCGGTCTGGTCGTCGACGACCTCGACCTCGTCCCGCTCCGCCCCCAGGCGCCGCATCGTGTCGACGAAGTTGCGCCCGCCCGCCCCGTAGAGCCACGCGGTGCGCGCCACGCGGGTCCCGCCGGGGTGGCGCGCGAGCGCGGCCCGCTCGCCGGCGAGCTTGCTGCGGCCGTACGCGCCGAGGGGCGCGGGCGCGTCGTCCTCGTCGTAGGGCGCGCCCTTGCGCCCGTCGAAGACGTAGTCCGGTCGACGGCAGCACCACCGCGGCCCCTGCGTCGCAGGCCGCCGCGGCGACGATCCCGGCGCCCTCCCCGTTGACGGCGAGGGCCTCGGCCTCGTGCGCCTCGGCCGCGTCCACGTCGGTCCACGCCGCCAGGTGGAAGACGGCCTGGGGCCGGCAGTCGGCGACGCAGGATCGCACGGCGGCGCGGTCGGTCACGTCGACGTCGAGATCGACGGCCGTCACCTCGTGGCGGCCCGCCAGGCGGGCCACGAGGTCGCGGCCCAGCATCCCGGCGGCGCCGGTGACGAGCATGCGCACGCCCCGCGCCTAGACGAGGCCGATCGACGACGAGTCGCCGACCATGAAGCGGTAGGCCCGCGGCTTCTCGCCCGAGCGCCCGATCGTGACGCCGCGGCCGATCAGGCTGCTCTCCACCCGGGCGTCGAGGTCCTCGACGCGGCTCGTCGTCCAGCAGGATGCTGTGCTCCACCTCGGCCCGCCGCACCACCACCCCGGGGGAGATCGCCGAGTAGGGCCCCACGTAGGCGTCCTCGATCAGCGCCCCCGCGCCGATGATCGCCGGCCCGCGCACGGAGGAGCGCACCAGGCGCGCCCCGGCGTTGACGGCGACCCGGCCCTCGACCGTGCTGTCGATCAGCTCCCCCTCCAGCCGCGGCTCGAGCACGTCGAGGATCAGCCGGTTGGCCTCGAGCATGTCCTCCAGGCGCCCGGTGTCCTTCCACCAGCCGCGTGACCTCGTGGGGCTCGACCGTCAGCCCGCGGTCGATCAGGTGCTGGATCGCGTCGGTGATCTCGAGCTCGCCGCGGCCGGAGGGCCGGATCGCGCGGGCCGAGTCCATGATCGCCGACGTGAACATGTAGACCCCCACCAGCGCGAGGTCGCTGCGCGGTTGCGCCGGCTTCTCGGCCAGGCGCACGACGCGGCCGTCCTCCAGCTCGGCGACGCCGTAGGACTGCGGATCGGCCACCCGCTGGAGCAGGATCATCGCGTCGCAGGTGCCGGCGCGGAACCCGTCGACCAGCTCGGTGATGCCGTCCCGCAGCAGGTTGTCGCCGAGGTACATCACGAAGGGGGAGCCGTCGAGGTACTCCTCCGCGGTCAGCACGGCGTGTGCCAGGCCCAGGGGGGCGCTCTGGCGGATGTAGGTCACGCGCAGCCCGTGCGCCGACCCGTCGCCCACCGCGGCCTCGATCTCGGCCTGGGTGTCCCCCACCACGATGCCGACGTCCCTCACCCCCGCCTCGGCCAGGGCGTCGAGGCCGTAGAAGAGGATCGGCCGGTTGGCCACGGGCACGAGCTGCTTGGCGCTCGTGTGGGTGATCGGGCGCAGCCGCGTGCCCGCGCCCCCCGACAGGACCAGCCCCTTCAGCGCGGGCGTCACGCGGGCCAGGGTACCACCGCGCTGTGCGACCATCCGCCGCGTGGACCGCGACGAGTGGCTCAGGCGGCGCACGTACCGGGGCGCGGACTACGACCCCGAGCGCCTCGCCGATGAGGCGCGCCGCCAGGGGCTCTCGATCTCGGTCTGCCTGCCGGCGCTGAACGTCGCCGGCACCGTGGGCCCGATCGTGACCGCGGTGCGGGAGCGCCTGGTCGAGGGCGCCGCGCTCGTCGACGAGGTCGTCGTGGTCGACAGCCGCAGCGCCGACGACACCGCCGCGACCGCGGCGGCGGCCGGGGCGCGCGTGGTGCAGGACGACGAGGTGCTCCCCGGGCTCGGTCCCGGCCGGGGGAAGGGCGAGGCGATGTGGAAGAGCCTCGCCGTGGTCCGGGGCGACGTCGTCGTCTGGCTGGACGCGGATGTCGTGGACTTCGACCCCGCGTTCGTGGCCGGGCTCGTGGGGCCGCTCGTCGAGGACCCGGAGGTCGGCTACGTGAAGGCCGTCTACCGGCGGGCGCTGGGCGCCGACGAGGACGGGGGCGGGCGGGTGACCGAGATCTGCGCCCGGCCGCTGATCAACCTCTTCTACCCCCACCTGGCCGGGTTCGCCCAGCCGCTCTCGGGCGAGGCCGCCGGGCGGCGCGACCTGCTGTCGTCGGTGCCGTTCTTCAGCGGCTACGCGGTCGAGCTCGGCCTCCTGATCGACCTCAGCCGCGCCGCCGGCCTAGGGGCGCTCGCCCAGGTGGACCTCGGCGCCCGCAGTCACGCGAACCAGCCGACCGCCGCGCTCGGGGCGATGGCCTCCACGATCACCCAGGCCGTCCTCCGCCGCCTGGCCGACGAGGGGCGCGCGCCCGAGGCGCTGGTCGCGGCGGCCGGCCCCTACGCGCGGCCCGTCCCCGGCCCCGACGGGCTCGTGCTCTCGCAGGCCGACACGCGCCCGACGGAGCGCCCGCCGATGGCCCTCAGCCTCCGGGGCTGAGCAGGTACCAGAGCGCCCCGAGGGCGGCGCCGGCCGCCGCGAGGTCCTGCTCCGCGCGCGCCAGCTCGTCGGGGAGGGGGCGCAGCTCACGGCCGATCGGGAGCGCAGCGACGAAGCCCGCGTCCCGGACCGCCCCCGGCCCGAGTCCGACCTCGCCGCAGAGGGCTACGCACGGGACCCCCCGCCGCCCGCACGCCGCCGCGACCGCCACCGGCGCCTTCCCGGCGAGGCTGGTCGCGTCGAGCCGCCCCTCGCCCGTCACGCAGAGCGCCGCGCCCTCCAGTCGCTCGTCGAGCCGCACCGCCTCGAGCACCAGGGGCGCGCCGGGCTCCAGCGTCGCGCCGAGCAGCGCCGCCAGGCCCCCGCCCGCGCCCCCCGCCGCCCCAGCGCCCGGCACCCCCTGGAGATCGACCCCGGTGGCCTCCCGGATCACCCGGGCGAGGCCCGCCAGGCCGGCCTCGAGCCGCTCGACCGCCTCCGGGCCGGCCCCCTTCTGGGGACCGAAGACCCGCGCGGCCCCGTCCCGCCCGTGGAAGGGCACGTCGGCGTCGAAGGCCACGCGGATCTCGGCCTCGGCGAGCCGCGGGTCGCGCCCGGCGAGGTCGATGCGCGCGACGCGCGCCATGTCCGCGCCGCGTCCCGGGAGCTCCCGCCCGGCGGCGTCGAGCGCGCGCACCCCCAGCGCCGCGGCGAGGCCGAGCCCGCCGTCGGTGGTGGCGCTGCCGCCCAGCCCGACGAGGATCCGCCGCGCACCGAGGTCGAGCGCCGCGCGGATCAGCTCGCCGGTGCCGTAGGTCGAGGTCGCCTCCGGATCGCGCTCCTCGGGGGTCAGGCGCTCGTAGCCGGAGGCGAGGGCGAGCTCGACGACGGCGCCGCCCCCGGGCAGCTCGCCGACCGCCGCCTCGACCGGGCGGCCGAGGGGGTCGGACACCATCACGGGGCGGCGGCGCCCGCCGGCCGCCGCGACCAGCGCGTCGAGGGTGCCCTCGCCGCCGTCGGCGACGGGCACGGCGCGCATCTCGGCCCCAGGCACGGCCAGCCGCAGCCCCGCGGCGATGGCCCGGGCGGCGGCGGCGGCCGACAGCGCGCCCTTGAAGGGCGCCGGCGCGACGACCACCGGCCCCCGCAGAGCGCTCACGGCGGCGGTCGCGCTCGCCAGTCGAGGTCCAGGAACTCCAGGAGCCCGTCGTGGAAAGCGCGGTCGTCGGGTGTGCCCTCGCGCATGGCCCCGAGCATTCGCGCGTCGTCGCCGACGGTGATCCGGAACGGCGGATCGGGGTCGAGGGCGGCCTCCACCACCGCCCTGGCCACGACGTCGGGGCCGATCTCGTGGGTGCGCCGCCAGGCGGCGAAGCTGCTCCGCAGATCCTCCCGGAGGGGGGCGTAGGGCCCCTCGCCGCGGGCGGCCGCGCCGGTCGGCCGGACCGCCCGGGAGAAGCCGGTGTCCACCATCCCCGGCTCGACCGTCGACACCCGGATGCCGAAGGGGCGGCCCTCGATCGCCAGCGCCTCGGCGATCGCGGTCAGCGCGTACTTGCTCGCGTGGTACATCCCGAGCAGCGGATGGGAGATGCGCGCGCCGATGGAGGAGACGAACACGACCGCCCCCCCGCCGGCCTCGCGCATGCCGGGCACGACGCGCTGCAGCACCTCCGCCGCGCCGAACAGGTTGGTCTCGAACATCGCCCGCACCTCGTCGAGGTCCGCCTCCTCGACCGCCCCGAGCACCCCGTACGCGGCGTTGATCACCAGGCAGGCGAGCGCCCGCCCGGCGTGGCGCTCCGCGTCCGCGACGCCCTGCTCGACCGACTCGGCGTCCGCCACGTCCAGGCCCGTCACGTGCACGCCGGTGCCGGCGTAGGCGTCCGCCGCGGCCGCGACGTCCCGGACGCCCGCGACCGCGCGCCAGCCCTCCTGCCGGAACGCGAGCGCGCAGGCGCGGCCGATCCCGCGCCCGGCGCCGGTCACGAGCGCGGTCGGTGGGCCGGCCGTCACCGGCCGAACGCTACCCCGGCGCGGCGCGCGAGAGGTCCGGCGCCGCCGGCCCGGGCGGCGGGGTCGCCGCGCGCAGGGGCAGCCGCAGGGTGAAGGTGCTCCCCTCCCCGACGGCCGACTGCAGCTCGATGCCGCCCTGGTGCGCGGCGGCGAGGCCGCGCGCGATGGCGAGCCCCAGGCCCGCGCTGCGGCCCTCGCGCGAGACGTCGCCGCGGTAGAAGCGGTCGAAGACGAACGCCTGCGAGTCGGGTGGGATACCCTCGCCGGTGTCGCGCACCGCGACCGAGGCCTCGTCGCCGTCGCGGGCCACCGCGACCTCGACGGCCCCGCCGGGCGGCGTGTGGCGCAGGGCGTTGTCGAGGAGGATCAGGAGGATCTGCTCGATCCGCGCGGGGTCGGCGTCCACCATGACCGGCTCGCCGGGGCTCGGCCGGGCGCTCAGCTCGACCCCCTCGCGCGCGGCGAGCGGGACCCGCGGGGCGACGACCTCCGTGGCCAGCTGCCCGAGGTCGACCTCCTCCCGGTCCAGGCGCAGGGCGCCGGCGTCGAGCCGCGCGAGCTGCAGCTGCTCCTCCACCAGCCGCTCCAGGCGCGAGGTCTCCTGGCTCATCGCGGCGAGGAACTCGCGCCGGTGGCGCTCGCTGACGCCGTCGCCCTCCAGGAGCTCGAGGAACCCCTTCAGCGCCGCGATGGGCGTCTTCAGCTCGTGCGACACGTTGGCCACCAGATCGCGGCGCGCGCGCTCGAGCCGGCGCTGGGCCGTGACGTCGCGCAGGGTGATGACGGTCCCGGCGTGCGGGCCCTCGCCGAGCCGTGAGACGGCGAGCTCCAGCTCGACGCCGTCGGGGAGGGTCACCTGGCGCGGTCGGGCCTCGGAGGCCTCGTCCGCGCGGGCCGCCAGGACGGCGTCGATGATCGGGGCCGGCAGGGCGTCGAGCCGCGCCGGCCCGGCGTCCCCGGGCAGGCCGAGGTAGCGGCTCGCCGCGTCGTTGGCGACCGTGACGGTCCCGTCCGGGGCGACGGTGAGGACGCCCTCGGCGAGCGATCCGATCATCGCGCGGTCGCGGTCGCGCTCGCTCGTGATGGCGCCGACGAGCGACTCCAAGCGCTCCGCCATCCCGTTGATGCTGCGCCGCAGCACCTGGAGCTCCTCGGGCGCGACCCCGACGTCGGACGCCCGGGCCGACAGGTCGCCGCCCGCGAGGGTGGCCGCCGTGGACGCCAGCCGGCGGATGCGCCCCCCCAGGACCCGCGCGAGCGCGATGCCCGCGAGCGCCGCCAGGCCGAGCACCACGATCATCGCGATGATCACGCGCCGCCGCACGATGGCGAGCTCCGGCGCGACGCCGCTGAGCGGCCGCGCGGCGACGATCCAGCCGTCGGACTGGCCGCCGCCGACGCGCAGGGGCGCCGCGGCCGCGACGGCATCGCCGTCGCCGAGGACCGTGGGCTCCATCGGGATCCCGCGGACGAGCCGGCCGAGGTACGCGGGCTGCTGGGGAGCGGTCACGCTGATGCGCGCCTCCTGGAACACGTCAACCGCGGAGGAGTACTGGATCGCCACCTCGCCGGCGAGCGTCTCCGCGAGGTCGTCCGCGAGGATCTGGGCGTCCCGGGGGCCGGCGCCGAACGGGAGGCCGTCCTGCCCGATGCGCCGGAGCTGGGTCCGGAGCTCCTGCGCCTCGCGCTTGGCGCGGTCGGTCTGCACGCTCGACTCGAGCGTCGGCAGCACCACCAGCAGGACCGCCAGGCTCGCGGCGAGCCCCACCGCGAGGAGCGCCGCCACCAGCCAGCCCTGCAGGCCGAGGGCGCGCCGGGTCTTCACGGCGCCCGCCCGTCCTCTCCGCCGAACGCGTAGCCGACGCCGCGCACGGTCCGGATCAGCACGGGCTCGGACGGCTCCACCTCGACCTTCTGGCGCAGGTGGCGCACGTGCACGTTGACGCTGCGCAGGTCGCCGTAGAAGTTGCCCTTCCACAGGTGGTTCATCAGCTCCTCGCGCGTGAACACGCGGCGGGGCGAGCCGGCCAGCTTGTGGAGGATCTCGAACTCGGAGTAGGTGAGGGCGATCTCCTCGTCGCCGCGCCGCACCGTGCGCGCGGTCGCGTCGATCTCGAGGTCGCCCGCGCGCAGCGGCGCCGTGCGGTCCGGCTCGAGGCGCGCGCGCCTCAGGTTGGCCTTGACGCGCGACACCAGCTCGCGCGGGGAGAACGGCTTGGTGACGTAGTCGTCGGCGCCCAGCTCGAGCCCGAGGACCTTGTCGAGCTCCTCCCCCCGGGCCGACAGCATGATGATCGGGATGCTGCGCTCGGCCCGGATGCGCTTGCACACCTCGAGGCCGTCGAGGCCGGGGAGCATGATGTCCAGCACGACCAGGTCGACGGGCTCGCTGGCCACGACGTCGAGCGCGTCGTCGCCCCTCGCGGCGGTGAGCACGCGGAAGCCCGCGTCGCGAAGCGCGTACTCGACGATCGTGCGGATCGATCGCTCGTCCTCGACGACGAGGATGCTGTCGGACAAGGCTCCCCTCCGGCTTCCGACGCATGGTAGCGGCGCCCGTGCGGGCGTCCCGCGGCCTTCGCGGAGCCTTAAAGAGCGGGCGCTACCCTGAGCGGGTGCCCGGGTACGGACCTCGGGGGTCGAGCCCGTTCGACCCGCCCCCGCCCAAGCCGCGCCGCGGGCCGGCCCGCCGGCTGGCCACGGCGCTCGTCCCCGCCGCCGTCGGCGCGGCGGCGGCGCTGGCGGTCGTCGCCCTCACCGGCAACCTCGGCGGTGACACGACGACGGTGATCCAGCGCGACACCGCGCCCCTGCCCGCGGCGCGGGCCGCCGCGGCCGAGTCCGCCGACGTGGCGCCCCGCGGCCGCGGCGGCGTCCAGGCCGTCGTCGCGAGGAGCTCGCCCGCCGTCGTGAAGGTGACGGCCGGCGAGGAGGGGGCGGGCGGGCGCCTCGGGCTCCGGATTCCTCGTCGACCGGCGCGGGCGCATCCTCACCAACGCCCACGTCATCGGCGAGGAGAGCCGGGTGGCGGTGACCTTCGACGACGGCACCGAGAGCCCGGCCGAGGTGCTCGGCCGGGACGCGAGCATGGATCTCGCGGTCCTGCGCGCGGAGGAGGTCCCGGACGGCGTGCGGCCCCTGCCCCTCGGCCGCAGCGCCGGCCTGACCGTGGGCGACCCGGTGATCGCGATCGGCAACCCCTTCGGCCTCGAGCGGACCGCCACCACCGGCATCGTCTCGGCGCTGAAGCGCATCATCTTCGCGCCCAACGACTTCGAGATCCAGAACGTCATCCAGACCGACGCGGCGATCAACCAGGGCAACTCCGGAGGCCCGCTCCTCGACGGATCCGGCCGCGTGATCGGCATCAACTCCCAGATCGCCAGCGAGAGCGGCGGCAACGACGGCATCGGCTTCGCGGTCCCGATCGACACCATCCGCCCGGTCGCCGACTCGATCATCGCGACCGGGGCCCCCCGGCACGCGTGGCTCGGCATCACCGGGCGGCAGATCACGCCCGAGATCGCCGAGGCCCTGGGCGCGCCGGACGTGCGCGGCGTGGCCGTCGTGAGCGTCGACGAGCGCGGCCCGGCCGCGGACGCGGCCCTGCGGCCGGCCACGACCCCCGACGACGCCGACGTGCCCCGCGGAGGCGACCTGATCGTCGCCGTCGACGGGCGCGAGGTGAGCGACATGGCCGACGTGAGCCTCGCCGTGTCCTCGCGGGCGGTGGGGGACGCGCTGACGCTCACGGTCCTCCGCGACGGCGCCCGCGTCGATGTGCAGATGACGCTCGCCGACCGCCCGGCCGACGTCGGCGTCGCGACGACCCCCGAGCCGTAGACCCTCATAGGCCCCTCTCCCGGCTCCGCCTGACGGCGGGGCGCGCCGTCCGAGGGGCCGAGACCATACGCCCCTCTCCCGGCTCCGCCTGATGGCGGGGCGCGCCGTCCGAGGGGCCGAGACCATACGCCCCTCTCCCGGCTCCGCCTGACGGCGGGGCGCGCCGTCCGAGGGGCTTAGCGGATCCGGATCTTCGTCGCGCGCCCGGCCCGCGGGCGCAGCTGGGCGTTGCCCAGGAAGCGGGCCGTCACCGTCACGACCTTCGCGCCGCGGAGCTTCGATGCCCTGGGCCGCAGGACCGCCGAGTAGCGGCACGCGCCCGCCCTCCGGCGCAGGGGGGCCCGGGTCGAGGCGACGACGCGCTTGCCCACGAGCGCGCGCACGTGGACCCGGCCCGCGCACCGCAGCGGCGGCCGGGCGCTCGGGAGCCTCAGGACGCCGCTGACCGTCAGCTTCCTCGCCGCGCCCCTGCGCGGGGAGCGGACCACCTTCAGGCCCAGGCCGCGCGGGAGCGTCCTCTGCGCCCTGGCGATCGGGGGCCCCGGCACCGCGATGACGACCGCCGCGCGGTCGTCCTCGTTCGCGCGGTCCGGGATGCTCGTCGCCGCCACGTGCGCCGCGATCGTGTGCGTGCCCGCCGCGGCGGCCCGCACCGACAGCTGCGCCGATGCGGACGCGCCGGGGCCGAGCGCGCCGACCTCCCAGCGCCCGGAGGCCCCGTCGAAGCCGCCCTGGGTCGGCGCCGCCGCCGTGTAGGCGAGTCCGGTGGGCGGCATGCTCAGGGCCACGGCCGCCGGGTCGGGGCCCGCGTTCCTCACCGTCACGGCCAGGCCGGCGATGCCGCCGAGCGCGACCTGGGAGGCGCTCGCGGCGAGGCCCACGGAGACGTCCGCCAGGGAGCCGGCCATCGCCCCGAGCGGCACCGGCCCCTTGGCCGCCGGCGAGGGGTGGCCCGCGCCGCCGACCTGCTGCTCGTCGCCGTAGCCGAGCCGGCCGTTCACGCCGTAGCCCCAGCAGCGGAGGGTGCCGTCGTCGAGCAGGGCGCACGTGTAGCCGGTGCCCTCGTCCGGCGCGGGGGGCGTCGCGGGGGTCGGCGCCCCGCCGATGGTGAGGGCGCGGGCCGTACGGCCGGCGCCGACGTTGACCGGGCCCGCGGCGGCCGGCGCCTCGTCGTCCCCGACCGCGTCGTCGCCCGGGTAGCCCAGGCGCCCCTGCCCGCCGAAGCCCCAGCAGCGGACCGCGCCGGTGTCGAGGACCGCGCAGGTGTGGGCGTCGCCGGCGGCGATGGCCGCGGCGGTGCGCCCGGCTCCCAGCGCGACGGGCCCGCCGGGCGTCGTGCGCTGCGTCGTGTTGCCGTAGCCGAGGCGGCCGTTCGCGCCGAACCCCCAGCAGCTCACGGTGCCATTGTCGAGCACCGCGCACGTGTGCCCGGCGCCGCCCGCGACCGCCCGCGCGGCACGCCCCGCCGGCAGCGCGACGACGCCCGCGGCCGCGGGCTCGTTGTCGCCGACGTCGGCGGTGGCCCCCGTGCCGAGCTGGCCGCTGGTGCCGAAGCCCCAGCACCGCATCGAGCCGTCGTCGAGGACCGCGCAGGTGTGGAAGTCGCCGGCGGCGATGGCCCGCGCCGCGCGCCCTCCGAGGTTCACGGGCGCCACGGCGCCCGGCGTCTCGTCGTCGCCGACGGAGAGCGTGTGACCGTAGCCGAGGCGTCCCTGCCCGCCGTTGCCCCAGCAGCGGACGTCGCCGGTGTCGAGGATGGCGCACGTGTGCGACGCGCCGGCGGTGATCGCGACCGCGCCCCGGCCGGCCCCGAGGTTGACCGGCGGCACCGCGGAGGGGAGGCTCACGTTCGCCGTGTGCCCCAGGCCGAGGCGGCCGTTCGCGCCGAAGCCCCAGCACTTCACCGACCGGTCGTCGAGGATCGCGCAGGTGTGGAAGTCGCCGGCGGCGATGGCCCGCGCCGTTCGCCCGCCGCCCAGGTCGACCGGCGGGGCGGCGACGGCCGGGAGGATGTCGGCGTCGGAGCCGTAGCCCAGGCGGCCGGCGAGCCCCTCGCCCCAGCAGCGGAGCGTCCGGTCGGCCAGGATCGCGCACGTGTGCTGGATCCCCGCGTCGAGGTAGCCGGCCTGGACCGGTCTCGGGACCGACGCGGCGGCCTCCGAATCGGCACGCGAAGGAACGATCAGGGCGAGCACGGCAACGAGCGCACAGGCCGTCGCCAGCCACGCCCCGCGGGAGGTGGAGCTGGACATGTCCGCTTGGTTGGTACCACAGCGCCGCGGGAGAAGTCACCTCGCGGGGTGCCCACTAGACTCGGCGGCCGTGCCGGACCCGCTCATCATCCGCCCGGCGTCGGCGGGAGACGCGGGCGCCATCGGGGAGATCTACGACGAGGCGGCGGCGGGAGGATCCGCCACGTTCGCCTCGGGGCCGCATCCGGCCTCCGAGCGCCGCGCGTGGCTCGCGGACCGGCCCGAGCGGGCCCCGGTCTGGTGCGGCCTCCTCGGCGGCGAGGTGGTGGCGTGGTCGGCGCTGGCGCCCTTCTCGCACCGGCCCTGGTACTCCGGCATCGCCGAGTACACGGTCTACGTCGCGTCCGCGCGCCACGGCCGGGGCATCGGCGGGACCATGCTGAGCGCGCTGATCGAGGCGGCCCCGGCCTACGGCTACTGGAAGCTCGTGGGCATGATCATGCCCGAGAACGCGGCGGGGCTCGCCCTCGCCCGCCGCGCCGGGTTCCGCGTCGTCGGCACGCACCTGGCGCACGCGCGCCGCGAGGGCCGCTGGCGCGACGTCACGGTCGTCGAGCGGCACCTGGACGCCGGCCCGGGCACGGGCGCCGGCCGCCTGACAGAATCGTGAGGACGGTCCCGGCCCCGAACCGGAAGGCGACGGCTCATGGCCAAGACCCGTTCCCCGTCCGCTCGCGAGGCCCCGGTGCACCCCGACGCCGAGCTCATGCGGGGGATGTTCGAGACGATGTGGCTGATCCGCCGCTTCGAGGAGCGCGCCGCCGAGGAGTACATGCGCGGGCGCATCGGCGGCTTCCTCCACCTGGCGATCGGCGAGGAGGCGGCCGTCGTCGGCGCCGTCTCGGCGCTCCGTCCGACCGACCCCATCACGTCGACCTACCGCGAGCACGGCCAGGCGCTGGCCCGCGGGTCGGATCCCAAGGCCGTCATGGCGGAGCTGTTCGGCCGGGCGACCGGCCTCTGCGGCGGCCTCGGGGGCTCCATGCACCTCATGGACAAGGAGCGCCACTTCTACGGCGGGTACGGGATCGTCGGCGGGTCGATCCCGCTGGCCGTGGGCCTGGCCTTCGCGATCGCCTATCGGGAGGAGACCTCGGTCGCGATGGCGATGTTCGGCGACGGGGCGGTCAACCAGGGCGTGCTGGCCGAGGTCATGAACATGGCCGAGCTCTGGCGCCTGCCCGTCGTCTTCTTCGTCCTCAACAACCAGTACGGCATGGGCACGGCCGTCGAGCGGGCCTCGGCCGAGACCGACCTCTTCAAGCGCGCCGAGGCCTTCGACATGCCGGCCCGCCAGGTTGACGGGATGGACGTGATGGCCGTGCACGCCGCGGTGTCGGAGGCCGCGCGCCTGGCGCGGGACGAGCGCCAGCCGAGCATGATCGAGGCCATCGCGTACCGCTATCGCGGCCACTCGATGAGCGACCCCGACACCACCCGCGAGGGCTCCGAGAAGGAGCGCTGGCAGGCGCGCGACCCGCTCGTCACGTTCGAGCGCGTGCTGCTCGGGGAGGGCGTCGTCACGCGCGAGGAGGCCGACGCGGTCCGCGCCGCCGCGGAGACGGCCGTCGAGGAGGCGGCCGCCTTCGCCGAGCAGAGCCCCGAGGTGCCCGAGAAGGAGCTGGCCCGCCACCTCTACGCGCACCCGTGGAGCGACGACCCGCGGGGCGGGGCGGTCATGCCGCCCGGAGGCGAGCGGCCGTGAGCGCCGCCGAGGCCCCGACCCCGGCCCCGGCCGCGACGGCGGCCAAGCCGAAGCCCGTCTCCTACCGCGAGGCGCTGACGCAGGCCATGCGCGAGGAGATGGAGCGCGACCCGCAGGTGTTCGTGATGGGCGAGGACGTCGGCCAGTACGAGGGCGCCTTCAAGGTGACGCGCGGGCTGCTGCGCGAGTTCGGCGAGCGCCGGGTGGTCGACACGCCGATCTCCGAGGCGGGCTTCGTCGGCATCGGCATCGGCGCCGCGATGGCCGGGCTGCGGCCGGTCATCGAGATGATGACCGTCAACTTCTCGATCCTGGCGCTCGACCAGATCGTCAACAACGCCGCGAAGGTCCGCTACATGTTCGGCGGCCAGGTGGCGTGCCCCATCGTCATCCGGATGCCCGGCGGCGCGGGCCACCAGCTCGCGTCCCAGCACAGCCACTCGCTCGAGGCGTGGTACTCCCACGTCCCCGGCCTGAAGGTCGTCGTGCCCTCGACGCCGTTCGACGCCAAGGGGCTGCTGAAGGCGTCGATCCGTGACGACGACCCCGTGATCTTCCTCGAGAGCGAGGGGCTCTACGCCAAGAAGGGGCCCGTGGGGGGGCCCGACGACCTCGTGCCGCTCGGACGGGCGGCCGTCCGCCGGCGCGGGGCCGACTGCACGGTCGTCGCGCTGTCGCGCATGGTCTGGGTGGCGCTGTCGGCGGCCGAGGCCCTCGCGGAGGACGGCATCGAGGTGGAGGTGATCGACCCGCGCACGCTGCGCCCGCTCGACCTCGAGACCCTCGCCGGCAGCGTGCGCCGAACCGGGCGCGCCGTCGTGGTCGAGGAGGGCTGGCCCGAGTCCGGGGTCGCGGCGAACCTCGCGGCGCGGCTCTACGAGGCCTGCTTCGACTGGCTCGATGCCCCCATCGCCCGGGTGACGGCGGCGGACGTGCCGATGCCCTACGCCAAGAACCTCGAGCAGGCCGCCCTGCCGTCGCCCGCGCAGGTGGCCGGCGAGGTACGGCGGCTGGTGGGGCGGGGAGGGAGCTGACGTGTCCCAGTTCGTGATGCCAAAGCTGAGCGACACGATGGAGGAGGGGACGATCCTCCAGTGGCTCGCCGCCGACGGCGACGCCGTCGAGAAGGGCCAGCCGATCGTGGAGATCGAGACCGACAAGGCCAACATGACCGTGGAGGCGCCGGAGTCGGGAGCGCTGCACCTGCTGGCCGCCGAGGGCGACGTCCTGGCAGTGGGCGCGCCGATCGCCGAGATCGGCGACGGGGCCGCGCCGGCTGGGGGCGCCACCGGCGACGAGCCCGTGGTGGACCTGCCGGACGACGAGGACGAGGGCGAGGCCGTCGCCGTCGAGGAGGGCGACGCCGAGCAGTTCGACGAGGGCGACGAGCGCACCGAGATCCCGGTCGGCGACGACGGCACCGCGCGCGAGATCGGGGCCGAGCTCTCGGCCGAGGAGACCTATCCGGGCGCGCGGGAGGCCGACGCCGCCGAGGAGCCCGAGGCCGCGCCCGCGCCGCCGGCGCCGGCGCCGGACGGCGGCGAGCGCGTCAAGGCCTCCCCGCTCGCGCGCCGGCTGGCGTCCGAGCTCGGCGTGGAGATCGCGACCGTGCGCGGGACCGGCCCCGACGGGCGGATCGTGCGCGCGGACGTCGAGGCGGCGGCTCGCGGCGACGAGGGCGCGCGGCGCGCGGCCCCGGCCGCGGCACCCCCGGCGCGCCGGGCGCCCGAGCCCGCGGCCCCCGCGCCTCCGCGAGACGGCCCGCCCGGCGAGCGCGTGCCCCTCACCCGGCTCCAGCGGACCGTCGCCTCCCGGATGGTGGCCTCGGTCACCGAGGCCCCCCAGTTCGCGATCCGGCGCGACGTCGACGCGACCGAGGCGACCGCCCTGCGCCGCCAGCTGGTCGCCGCCGCTCCCGAGGGTGAGGGACCGAGCCTCAACGACCTGATCGTCCGCGCGGTGGCCATCGCGGCCGCCGAGCGCCCGGACGCGGTGAGCCGGTTCGACGGGGACGCGCTCGTGCGGCCGGACGGGATCCACGTCGGGATCGCCGTGGCGGTGGAGCGCGGGCTGCTGGTCCCCGTGATCCGCGACGCGGACGGCAAGGGCGTCGGCCAGATCGCCCGCGAGGCGCGGGACCTCATCGCCCGGACCCGCGACGGCAGCATCACGCCCGCCGAGCTGGAGGGCAGCGTCGTGTCGGTCTCCAACCTCGGGATGTTCGGGGTGGACGCCTTCACCGCGATCGTCAACCCGCCCGAGGCGGCGATCCTCGCCGTCGGCCGGGCCGCGGAGCGCCCGGTCGTGCGCGACGGCGCGGTGGTCGTGCGCGAGACGATGACCCTGACGCTGTCGATCGACCACCGGGCGCTCTACGGCGCCGAGGGGGCGGTCTTCCTGGGCCGCATCGCCGAGCTGCTCGAGCGCCCGGGCGCGCTCGTGCTCTGAGGCCGGTGGCGCGCCCCGGCCTGCTCCTCAGCACGGAGCGCATCGGCTACCGGCAGGCTGCGGACGCGCAGCGGGCGCTGGCGCGCGCCCGCGCCACAGGCGCACTCCCCGACGTCGTCTGGCTGCTCGAGCACCCGCCCGTGTACACGACCGGCCGCCACGGCCGGCGCGGGGACCTGTTCCTGTCGGACGAGGCCCTCGCGGGCGCCGGCGCCGAGTTCGTCGCGGCGGACCGGGGCGGGCAGATGACCTGGCACGGGCCGGGACAGAGCGTCGGATACGCGATCTGCGACCTGCGTCCCGGCGGGCGCGTGCGCGCCTTCGTCGAGGCCCTGGTGGGCGCCATGGCCGACGCGGCAGCGCTGCCGGCCTCGCGACCCGGCGACGACGCGATGGGCCTCTACGCCGGCGGGCGCAAGCTCGGCAGCGTGGGGATCCGGGTGAGCGGAGGGATCACCACCCACGGCCTGGCCCTCAACCGCGACGCCGACCTCGAGCCGTTCCGCCTCATGACGGCCTGCGGCGCGCCGGGGGTCGAGGCGACCTCGATCGCCGCCGAGGGGGGCGACCCCGACCGGGCGCGCGTCGAGGGGGCGCTGGCGGAATCGCTGGGCGAGCGGCTCGGACTGCGGCTCGAGCCGGCCGCGCTGGGGGATCTGCTTCGCGCCCAGAAGCGCACAGCGGCGTAACCAGGAGGGTGGCTCGGTCGTTTCCGGCGCCCGCCCCGGCGCAGCCGGTGCGCCGGTCTGCAAAAGGCCTCGGCCAGAGGCCTTTTGCGCGTCCCAGCGGGCCCGCGAGAGGCCCGCTGTACGCCGGTCGCATCAATGGGTCAGGACGCGCGAGAGGAAGCGGCGGGTGCGCTCCTCGCGCGGCGCCGACAGCACCTGGGCCGGCACGCCCTCCTCGACGACCGCCCCCTCGTCCATGAAGAGCAGGCGGTCGCCGACGTCGCGGGCGAAGCCCATCTCGTGCGTCACCACGAGCATGGTCATGCCGCCCGCGGCCAACTCCCGCATGACGTCGAGCACGTCCGTGACGAGCTCCGGGTCGAGGGCGCTGGTGACCTCGTCGAAGAGCATGGCCTCGGGGTCCATCGCGAGCGCCCGCGCGATCGCGACCCGCTGCTGCTGGCCCCCGGACAGCCGCGCCGGGTGCTCGCCGGCCTTGTCGGCCAGCCCCACGCGGGCGAGCAGCGTCCGCGCGCGCTCGCGCGCCGCCTCGCGGGACACGCCGCGCACCGTCATCGGCGCCATCGTGAGGTTGTCCAGGACCGTCCGGTGCGGGAAGAGGTTGAACGACTGGAACACCATCCCGAGCCGACTTCGCAGCTCGTCGGCCGCGGCACCCGGGGCGGTGATCTCGTCGTCGCCGAGGAAGACCCGCCCCTCGGTCGGCCGCTCGAGCAGGTTGAGGCACCGCAGGAGCGTCGTCTTGCCCGACCCCGACGGTCCGATCACGCAGACGACCTCGCCCTCCGCGACGTCGAGGTCGATGCCCTTCAGCACGGTGTGGTCGCCGTAGCGCTTCACCAGCCCGACGGCGCGGATCGTGCTCACGGCGCCACGATGTCGCCCCGGCCCATCCGCCGCTGCTCGCGGGCGATGATGCGGTCGAGGATCCAGATCAGCGGGAGCGTGAAGAGGATGTAGAAGACGACGGCGACTGTCAGGGTCGTGGAGTTGAACGTGACCGCCTGGGCGTCGCGGGCCACGCCGACCACGTCGCTCACCGCGATCACGCTCACCAGCGCGACGTCCTTGGTCAGCGCGATGAAGTCGTTCATCAGGGGCGGCAGCACCCGCCGCACCGCCTGGGGCACGATGACCAGGCGCATCGTCTGGCGGTTGGACATGCCGAGGCTGCGCGCCGCCTCGGTCTGGCCGCGGTCCACCGACTCGATCCCCGCCCGGTAGACCTCGGCGACGTATGCCGCGTAGACCAGGCCGAGCCCGATGAACCCGATCTGGAAGGCGGTCAGGTCCTCCAGCACCGGGACCGGCAGGAACGGGAAGCTCACGTACATGATGATCAGGACCAGCAGCGCCGGCACGGCGCGGAAGAAGTTGATGTACGCGATGGCGAGGAACCGCACCCACCCCGCGCGGCGCAGCACGGCCAACCCGAGGCCGAGGGCGAGGGCGATGACCTCGGCCAGCAGGGCGATCTGGATCGTGACCCAGAAGCCCCACGCCAGGTCGCCGAGATAGGGGCGGGCCGCGTCCCAGTCGAAGTACTGCTGGATGACCTCGTCCACGGCCCTGGCCCCTCAGCTCGCTACTGTTCGCCCAGCGGGTCCTCGCCGGGCGCCGGGGGATCCTCGCCGAACCACTTGCGGAAGATCTCGTCGTAGGTCCCGTTCGCCCTGATCTCAGCGAGCCCCGCGTTGAAGGCGTCCCGCAGCGCGGGGTTGTCCTTCGAGAAGACCAGGCCGTAGTTCTCGATGGTCGGGTTCCGCGACACGATCTCGAACCCCTGGCGCTTGGCGGCCTCGTAGGCGGAGACGGCGTAGTCGTTGATCACCGCGTCGACCCGGTCCGCCGCGAGCGCGTTGAAGGCGTCCGGGATGATCTCGAAGCGGAGAATCTCGGCCCCCTGGACGGTGGACGCGAGGTCCGCGCCGGTGGTGCCGCGCTGCACGCCGATCTTCTTCCCCTGGAGGTCGTCGAGGCCGGTGATCCCCGACCCGGCCTTCGCCAGGATCGACTGGGTCGCGACGAAGTACCCGTCGCCGAAGTCGATCTGCTTCGCCCGCTCCTCGGTGATGGAGAAGGACGACGCCGACATGTCGAAGCGTCCCTGGGACACGCTCAGGATGATCGTGTCGAAGGGCTGCTTGATGAACTCGACGTCCGTGATGCCGATGCCCGGCGTCGCAGCGATGGCCTTCACGAGGTCGACGTCGAACCCGATGGCCTCGCTCGAGCCCGGCTCGGTGAACTCGAAGGGCGGGTACGGGATGTCCGACGCCACCTGCAGCTTCCCGGGCTCCAGCAGCCCGAGGTCGGCCGCGGCCGCCGTTGCTCCCGCGGTGTCGGCGGCGCCGCCTCGTCGTCGTCGCCGCAGGCCGCGAGCCCGAGCGTGAGCCCGACGGCGGCCACGAGGGCCGTGAGAACGATCAACCACTTCCGCATGCGTGCCCCTCTCCGTTATTAAAGATTTGGCACTTTAGAGCAGCGCATCCCACGCCACCAAGGCCGCGGCCACGAGCGCGTCGTCGCCGGGGTCGGCTCCGGCGCGCGTCACCGCGACCGCCAGGTCGTCCGGGTGCACCTCGAAGGGCTCCCCGTCCGGAAAAGCCTCGCGCAGCGCGGCCGCAAGCGCCTCGGGGTCGCTCATCGGCTGGCCTGGCCCCGCCGTCAGAACAGGTTGACCGCCGCCGCCGCGGCGAGGATCAGGATGATTCCCCCGTACCCGATGTAGCCGCTCGCCAGCAGCAGCACCCCGAGGGCGGCGAGCAGGATCGCCAGCGTGGCCCACGACGCCTTTCCGAGCCCGCTGGCGCCGAGCTCCCAGCCCGTCTCGGGCGGGCGCGCCGGACGCCGGGACTTCGGCTTCTCGGTCGTCGGGCTCACGGCGCCCACGTTAGCGCGCCTGGAACCGCCCCTGCACCCGTAACCTGGGGCGCACGACACCAGGCGCCAGGGGGAGGTACATGGCGATCGAGGTGGGCCAGGAGGCCCCGGACTTCACCCTCAAGGACACCGAGAACCGGGATGTCACGCTGTCGTCCTTCCGCGGCGACAAGAACGTTGTTCTCGTCTTCTACCCGTTGGCCTTCAGCAGCGTCTGCACGAGGCAGCTGACGCAGATCGGCGAGCACGAGGGGCGCTACGCGGAGGGCGAGGCCCAGGTCATCGGCGTCTCGGTGGACAGCCGCTACGCCCAGAAGCGCTTCGCCGAGGACCTCGGCCTGCGCGACACGATCCTGCTGGCCGACTTCGAGCCCAAGGGGGCCGTGAGCCGCAGCTACGGCGTGTTCCTGGAGGAGCGGGGCTTCTCGGGCCGCGCCTCCTTCGTCATCGACAAGGCGGGCGTGGTGCGAGGGGTGGCGCTCACCGACACGCCGGCCGAGATGCCCGACGAGGAGGAGTACTTCACGACCCTGGCCGTCTGCATCGTCTAGCGCGCTCGCGCGAGCTGCCCACACGCAGCGGCGACGTCGACGCCGCGCGAGCGGCGCACCGAGGCCTCGAGCCCCGCTCCGGCCAGCGCGTTGAGGAAGGCCTCGCGGCGCGGGCGCGGGCTGGCCCGGTAGTCGCCGCCGGCCGGGTTGTACTCGATGACGTTCACGTGGAAGCGGCCGTCACGAAGCAGGCCGGCCAGCCGCCGGGCGTCCGCGGGCGAGTCGTTGACGCCGTCCAGCAGCAAGTACTCGATGAACACGCGCCGGCCGGTGCGGTCGCAGTAGCGGCGGACGGCGGCCAGCAGGCTGGCGATCGGATAGCGCGCGTTGACCGGCATGAGGGCCCCGCGCGTGCGGTCGTCGGCGGCGTGCAGCGAGACCGCCAGGCGGACGGGCAGCGGGTGCGCGGCGAGGCGCGCGATCCCGGGGACCCAGCCGACGGTCGAGACGGCGATGCGCCTCGGCGACATCCCCAGCCCCTCGGGCGCGGCCATCTCCTCGCAGGCCGCGAGCACGGCCTCGAGGTTCTGCAGCGGCTCGCCCATCCCCATGAAGACGACGTTGGTGAGGCGGGCGCCCTGGGCGCCGGCCTCGCGCGCCGCCAGCACCGCCTGGTCGGCGATCTCCGCCGCGGTCAGGTCGCGGCCCGCCCCCATCGCCCCCGTCGCGCAGAAGCGGCAGCCGAGGGCGCATCCGGCCTGGCTCGAGACGCAGACCGTCCGCCGGCCGGCGGCGTGCGCGATCAGGACCGCCTCGACGACGGCCCCGTCCCGGGCCCGCAGCCCCCACTTGACCGTGCCGTCGCGGGAGACTGCGCGGGCGTCCGGGGTGAGGGCCCAGAACGGGAGGGCGCCGGCGAGCCGCTCGCGCAGCCCCCGGGGCAGGGCCGTCACCTGGTCCCAGGCGTCGGCGCCGGCCCGCTGCGCCTCGGACGCCTGGCGGGCGCGGTATGCGGGCTCTCCCCAGTCGGCGAGCAGCGTCGCGAGCGCACCCCGGTCCATGGAGGAGACGTTAGCCGAGCAGCGCTCCCGCGAGCCGCCGCAGCTCCGCGGGCACGTCGCCGCCCGGCTGGACGGCCAGCTCGGTGACGCCCTCCTCCGCGAGGGCCGCGGCCCGCTCGCGAAGCTCGGCCGCCGTGCCGGTCAGCGAGAAGCGGGCCACGTTCTCGGCCGTCACGACGGCCTCGTCCTGAGGCAGGGTCAGCTCGACCAGGTGGCCCCGGTGCAGGTCCTGGTGGCGCCGCTCGGGCGGGAGGGCCGCGGAGACCGCCGCCACGTAGTCCGACGGCCTGCTCGCGCACCGCCGGCTCGAGGCCGTCCAGGCGCCACGGCTGCTCGGCGAAGGCGTGGAACGCGACGGCGACGACCGGCCCGACGGCCGCGCGCAGGCGCGGGGAGTCGAGCGGCTCGCCCTGGTCCGCGACCGCGCCGACCGCGTGGACGACGAGCGGCAGGTCGGGGCCGATCGCGGCGCGCAGGCTCCCCAACCCGCCCGGATAGAGGATGCCGGTCATCGCCCCGTCCCCCCGGCGCCGCGCGAGCGCCTGGGCGCGCTCGCCCCGGCACGACACGTAGACCGGCACCTGGCCGGCGCCCTCGGCGCCCGGCACCGGCATGTCGCGCACCGGCCTCCCGCCCTCGACGTGCGGGCGCTCCTCTCCCGCCAGCAGGGCCCGCAGGTCGCCGACCTCGCGCTCGAGCTCCGCCAGCCGCACCGGGCGCAGCCCGAGCGTGAAGCGCCCGGTGAAGCCCGCGCCCACGGCGGCGCGCACGCGGCCTGGCGCGAGCGCGGTCAGCGCCCGCAGGGCCGCCACCGTCGCGACGGGCGCGCGCAGCCCGGGCACGAGCACGCCGACCCCGAGATCGATGCGCCGGGTCCGTTCGGCGGCGCGGCCGAGCGCCACGAACGGGTCCTGGTAGAGCAGCGGCGAGTCGTAGCACCAGGCCGAGGCGAAGCCGAGCTCCTCGGCGAGCGCGATGTGCGCCGGAGTCTCGCGCACCGGCGCGAGGAAGACGCCGATCCTCACCGCGGGACGGGCGCGTCGAGCGATGCCGGCGGGGGGGCCGCCGCCGCCGGCTCGCGCGCGTCGAGCCGCGGCATGCGGGAGGCGGCGAGCGCCGCGAGCAGGAGGAACGCCGCGGCCGCGATCAGCGCGGTCCGGAAGCCGTCCGCCACGAGCTCGCGCCCGTCGCCTCCCACGCGGCCGAGCGCCGCGCTCGAGCCCCGCCGGAACGTTGGCGTTCAGGATCGCGCCGAGCACCGCGGCGCCCAGCGCCCCACCCGTGTAGCGGCTGATGTTGGGCAGCGCCGACGCGACCCCCAGGCGCGCCGCCGGAACGTCGTGGATCGCCGTCGCCGTGATCGCGGCGGTTGACATCGCCAGGCCCACGCCGAGCCCGACGATGCCGGGGAGCATCTCCGCGTACTCCTGCGCCGGCGCGGACAGGCCCGTCCACAGCGCCCCGGCGGCAGCCACCAGGAACCCCGTCGTCGCGAGGCGCTCCGAGCCCACCCGGATCATTGCGCGGCCCGCCAGCGGGGCCACCAGCACGAAGGACGCGGCGATCGGGGTGATCGCCAGGGCGAGCTCCACGGGGCTGTAGCCGATCACGGCCGTGAGGTAGAAGGGCAGTAGGATCAGCACCCCGAAGAGGGCGGCCGACGACGCCATCGCCGCCAGGTTGGCGGTCGCCAGCGAGCGGCGGCGCAGGAGGCGCAGGTCGATCATCGGGTTGGCCGCGCGCGACTCGTGCGCGACGAACAGGGCGAGCGCGCACGCGCCCACGACCGCGGAGATCGTCACGCCCGGCGACGACCAGCCCCAGGCCTCGCCGCGCGAGACGGCGACGAGCAGCGAGAACAGGGCGACGGCCGCGAGCGCGGCGCCGGGCACGTCGAAGTCCCGGTCGGCGCTGGGCGGACGGAGCTCCACCAGCACGAGCGCGGCCCCCGCCAGCACCACCGCGCCCATCACCGGCGTGAGCCAGAAGACGCTCCGCCAGCCGAACCCCTCGACCAGGCCGCCCGCCACGTTGAGCGACAGGACCGGCGCCAGCCCGAGCACGCCGCCCATGATGCCGAGCGCCGTGCCGCGCTCCCCCGGGCCGAAGAGCTCGGCCGCGTAGGCGAAGGCGGTCGGCGCCATCGCGCACGCGCCCACCGCCTGGAGGATCCGGAACGCGACCAGCGCGGGGACGGTGGGCGCGAGGGCGCACAGCACCGACGCGACGCTCAACACCAGCACCCCGATGACGAAGACCCGCCGCCGGCCGTAGAGGTCGCCCGCCCGCCCGGCGATCGCGAGCAGCGTCGCCTGGGTCACCAGGAAGCCCGTCACCACCCACGAGATCGACGGGACGTTGACCCCGAGGTCGTCCGCCATCTCGGGGAGGGCGATGTTGACGATGCTGACGTTGACGACCGAGAGCATCATCCCGCTCGCCACGACCATCAGCGCCATCCAGCGCCAGCGTGGGTGAGCGAGCACGCGCGCCCGGACCGCCACGACGCGTGCAGCGGCGCGGTCCCTCACCCCAGGAGTGTAGTGCTCGGTTCCGGAGGCACGACCCCGCGGTAGCCTTGACCCGTTGGCCGCATCCGACGAGAAGCTCTGGCGCTACGCCGACCTCGCCCGGCTGTGGTCGTGGAGCCTGATCGTCGTGGCGGGGCTCCTGCTCCTCCTGGCGATCGCGATCCAGGCGGGGGGCGACGACGGCCTGGGCGGGCGCTGGTTCGCGACCGTGTTCGGCATCACCGGCCTGACCGGCGTCCTGCTGTTCCCGCTCTTCCGCGTCTGGCTGCGGAAGGCCGCGCTGCCCTCGGTGCGCCTGCCCCAGGCGGTCCGGGCGACCGGCCCCCGGCGGCTGGAGGCCAGCCCGCGCGACTGGCGCCGCTGGGCCGTCGCGAGCGGCGCGATCCTCCTGGTGGGCGGCGCCGCCATGCTGGTGTTCCTGATCGGCGTCCTCGGGACGGGCGGCACCGCCGAGGGCGTCGTGGTGGGGATGATCGCCGCGTGGGGCGCGGCGACCCTCGAGGACGTGGGGCGCATCCGGGCCGCCGAGGCGGCCGAGGGGCGCCGCTATTACGCCGCCTGCCGCCGCCCGACCGGGGTCGGCAGCAAGCTCGTCTGGATCACGGCGCGGTGAGCGCCGTCATTCGCGGTGCAGGTCCGAGAAGAGGCGCTCGGGCCGCTCGGCGAACAGCTCCGTGCGCCCGCATCGCGTGCAGGTCTCGGACCGGATCGCGCTCACGCGGCCGGAGGCGAGCGCGGACCGGCGGCGCTTGAGCGAGACCACCCCCGAGAGCACCGTCGGCTCGACCGGCCCCCCGCACGCGCTGCAGCTCTTGACCACGGTGTGACAATATACATACCCCTCCGGGTATCGGCGGACCATCCAACGGGAGGCATCAGTGGCGGACGTCCATGACGTCATCATCATCGGAGGCGGGCCGGCCGGGTACACGGCGGCCGTCTACGCCGCGCGGGCGAACCTCGCCCCGCTGGTCGCCGAGGGGTTCGCCGCCGGTGGCCAGCTCATGCTGACGAGTGACGTCGAGAACTACCCGGGTTTCCCCGACGGGATCATGGGCCCCGAGCTCATGCGGCACATGCGCGACCAGGCCGAGCGCTTCGGCGCCCGGATGGTCCGGTCGGACGTGACCCGCGTCGACTTCTCGGCTCGCCCCTTCGGAGTGTGGATCGACGACGAGGAGCACCGCGCCCGGTCCGTGATCATCGCGACCGGCGCCACGGCCCGCTGGCTGGAGCTGCCGAGCGAGTCGCGGCTGCGCGGCTTCGGCGTCTCCACCTGCGCCACCTGCGACGGCTTCTTCTTCAAGGACAAGCCGATGGTGGTCGTCGGCGGCGGCGACTCGGCGATGGAGGAGGCGCTCTTCCTCGCCCGCATGGCCTCGAAGGTCACGATCGTGCACCGCCGCGACCAGTTCCGGGCCTCGAGGATCATGGCCGACCGGGCCCTCGCGAACGAGCGGGTCGGGGTGCGCTGGAACGCCGAGGTCGTGGAGGTCCTGGGCGACGAGAAGGTGACGGGCGTGCGCGTGCGCGACACCGTCACGGGCGAGCACGAGGACATCCCGGCCGCCGCGATGTTCGTGGCCATCGGCCACGACCCGGCGACGGCGCTGTTCGCCGGCCAGCTCGAGCTCGACGGGGCCGGGTACATCGTCGCCGACGGGACGCGCACGAGCGTGGAGGGCGTCTACGCCGCGGGGGACGTGCAGGACACGATCTACCGCCAGGCGGTCACCGCCGCCGGCAGCGGCTGCATGGCCGCGATGGACGCGGAGCGCTGGCTCGAGGCCCAGGGGGCCGAGGGCGGCGGGGCACGCGAGGAGCCCGCGGGCGCCCTCGCCTCAGGAAAGGACGCGTGACGATGGCCGAGGGCCTGCTCGAGATCACCGAGGACAACTTCCAGGGGACCGTGCTGGAGAATGAGAAGCCCGTGCTGATCGACTTCTGGGCCGAGTGGTGCGGTCCCTGCCACACGATCGCCCCGGTGGTGGAGCAGATCGCGCTGGAGCGCTCCGAGACCCTGGTGGTCGGGAAGCTGAACGTGGACGAGAACGCCGCGATCGCGCAGCGCTACAACGTGCACGGCATCCCGTTCCTCGGCCTCTTCGAGAACGGCCAGCTCGCCCGGCACGCCGTCGGCGCGATGCCGAAGGCGCAGCTCGAGCGGGCCCTCGGGCTCGAGTAGGGAGGAAGCGATGCCCAGCTACGACATGGCGTGCGAGGGCTGCGGGGCCCGGTTCGAGGCGTTCCGCCAGGGTTTCCTGCGCGACGAGGACCGGGTGTGCCCGGAGTGCGGCACGGCCGGCGCGCGCCAGCTCTTCACGGGGTTCCAGACCGCGCGGCCCAGCCGCGGGGACGGCGCTCCGAGCGTCGTCGGCTTCGGCGGCGGGGGCTGCTGCGGCGGCTCCTGCGGCTGCGGGTGACGGGGGAGCCGGCCGTGGCGACCACCTCGCCCAGCCCCGCACGGGACCAGCTCGTGGTGCGCCTCCGCCGCGCCGAGGGTCAGCTGCGCGGCGTCCAGCGGATGCTGGAGGAGGACGCCGACTGCCCCGAGATCCTCACCCAGCTCGCGGCGGTGAAGGCGGCGGTCGACCAGGTCGGGCTCCACCTGATCTCGGAGCGCCTTCGGTCGTGCGTGGCGGACGGAGGCGACGACTGCGCGGAGGCGTTCGATGACGCCATCGCGACGTTCCTTCGCTTCGCCACGCTCGCGCGCTAGCCCCGGCGGGCGCCGACGTGCAGTCGGGCCGGCGCCGGGGCCTCCGGCGCCGGCCGTCGTGCCACGGCCGGCGTATCGGTGGCGGGCTCACAGCGCCGCCAGCCCGCGTGAGCGTGTCGTCGCGCGGGACGTCGGCGGAGCGGCTGAGCGCCCGCTCGCGCAGCCCCTGGAGCACGGAGAGGGCGACGCGGTAGCCGGCGTCCGACTCGGCGCCGGTGAGCACGACGGTGCCCGCCGTGCGGCGGGTCAGCTCGCGCACGATCGCCGTCGGGCTCTCGGACACGACCATGACCGGGCGACTGTCATCGCGCAGGCCACGGGCGACCCCGACCCAGGGCGACTGGTCACCGCGCACGTCCAGCATGAGCACGTCCCCGGTGGACCGCCCCGGCCGGCCGGCGGAGGCGTCTGCGACGCTCACCGCGCACCCCAGGCGCGCGAGGGTGGACTCGAGCGCAGAGCGCCCGGCCCCCTCGGGCCCGAGGACGAGAATTTGCATCGGCTGCATGTGAAAGACCCCATCTTCTCGCGAAGGTGTGATGCGCCCGCCGCGGCTGCGGCGCGACGCTCGGACGCGAAGCCCCTGGCCCGAGGCGCACCTCGGGTCGGAGCGGATGGAGCCGGTCAGCCGGGTCTTGCCAGAACCGTCCTGTAGCCGGAGCGCGGGCCCAGACGGGCCAGCGCGAGCGCGCGCTCGCCCAAACCGGGCCGCGGCGCGTAGAAGGCGGCGAGGATCACCGCGAGCTGAATGATCAGCAGGAGCACGGTCGAGGGAGGCGCGCCGCCGCCGGGGATCACGTAGCTCGCCAGCGCGGCGAGCAGGCTGGAGCCGCCGGGCAGCGGGCCGCCAGGGGCGGTGAGTGTGTCGAAGGGGTTCGGCCCGGGCTGCTCGACCTCGGCGCCCGGCGGCACGACGGCGTCACGGCGCGACGGA
Organism: Miltoncostaeaceae bacterium; assembly: GCA_963835685.1. Classification (GTDB taxonomy): domain Bacteria; phylum Actinomycetota; class Thermoleophilia; order Miltoncostaeales; family Miltoncostaeaceae; genus DATAGF01. The sequence continues at coordinate 135,247 of CAWIGI010000013.1, read as the reverse complement.
GGGGCCGGCGCGGGCGGCGCGGCGAGCAGCGACCGCGAGAGCTCCGGGTGCATGCGCGGAACGGCGGTGTGCTCCGCCGGCGGCGCGGCCTCGGCCGCCGGGACATCCGGGCCGGGCGGGGCCGTGGGGCCGCCGAGGGTCGAGGCGGCGAGGGCGGCGGGCGGCGGCGGCGGCGGGCCGCCGGTCAGCTTCACGGCGATCGGCGGGACCGGCTTCACCGCTCCGGCACCCGCGTCCACGATGACCGGGCCGAGGACGGCGTCGGGCCTGGCCCGGGGCGCGTCGGGCGCCCCCGGGAGGCCGGGCGTCGCGGTGGCCGGGCCGGGGCTCGCCTCGGGCGGGGCCGGCGCGGCGGCCGGGCCCTCGGCGGCGGGCGGCGGGGGCGTCGTCTCGGCCGGAGGGGCCGGGGGCGTGGTCGGCTCGGTGGGCGCGGGCTCCTCGAAGACTGGGCGCGCGGACGGGGCGGCTCGGGGGGCGGCGGCTGCTCGGCCGCCGGGGGCTCCTCGGACGGCGGGACGACCTCGTCACCGGCGCCGGCGACTCGGCCGGCGGATCGATGATGACGGGCTCGGGATCGGCCAGAACCGGGACGAGCGCTGGCGTCGACGGCGCCGCGGTCTGGGCGGCGGCCACGGCCGGCGTCAGCACCGCGATCACGAGCGCGGCGAGGATCGCCCTCAGGTACCAGGAGGTGAGGCGGGACCCGCGCCCTGCCGATGCACCGCTCTGCGCCACGCAACCAACCCAGGACAACGGTCCCCGGGACGGGGACCGAGACGAGGCGACCATATAACGATCCATGCTCGCGGGAACACCCCTCATTCTTGCCCCGCGCTTACGGATTCTTACCGATCGATCATCTGTGACAGCTCGAGCAGCGTCCCGATCCGCCGGCATGCGCCGCCGGCGGGGAGGGTCCCGTCGCGGTCGATGAGCACCGCGGCGATGCCCGCCGCGGCGGCGCCCGCGCAGTCGTGACGGGGGCTGTCGCCGCAGTGCAGGGCCTCGCCGGGGGCGGCCCCGAGCTCCTTCAGGGCGCTTCGGAAGATCGCCGGGTCCGGCTTCGCCGCCCCCACCGCGGCGCTGGTCGCGACGGCCGCGAAGCGGTCCGCGACGCCCAGGCCCGCCAGGACGTCGGGCAGCGCGTAGTCCCAGTTGCTGACCACCGCCAGCCGGGCGCCCCGTGCGGCGAGCTCGTCGAGGGCGGGCAGGGCATCGGGCATGAGCTCGAAGCGCAGGCTCGCGACGAGGAGCCCCGCCAGCCGGTCGAGGGGAGGGGCGTCCCCGCCGAGCGCGGCGGCGATGACCGCCGCGCACTCCCGGCGCAGGGCGGCCAGCGAGGCGGCGTCGCGGCCGCGGTCGTGGTGGCGGCGGTAGTAGCCGACCTCGGCCGCGATCGCCGTCGCGACCCGCTCCTCGGGGTGGTGGTGGCCGTCGGCGGCCAGCAGCCCGCGCAGGCGTGGAGCGGGCGGCGGGAGCCGCAGGAGGGTGCCGTACGCGTCGAGGAGGACGACCCGGCGCCGCGACCCGCCGGGCGCCGGGAGGGTGCCGGTGGTGTGCGATAATCCCGCGCGCCGTGCGGCCATTGGGGGAGTCATGCGCGGAAAGCGCGCGCGCATCGTCCTCGTGGCGGTCGTCGTCCTGCTCGCCGTGGCGGCGTGGGCGCCCGTGCCCATCGCCGAGCACTACGCGGACGGGCCCGGGGGAGCGGAGATCGGTCGTGCGAGGCTGGATCGCGGATGGGAGTTCGTCTATCAGGCCGTGCGGCTGTCGCGCGGCGCCCGCCTCGGCGACGATGACCGTGCCCTGGCGGCCGCCCGCCAGGTCTGGGCCGGCCCGCCCGCCCTGGCGCAGTCGGTCGAGCTCGTCTACATGGACGGCCCCTTCGAGGTGCCCGTGCCCGCGGGAGGAGTCGAGCCCTCACCCCGATCGCGCGTCGCGGCGCCGGCCTCGCGCCTGGGCTGGGCCGTGGAGGGAACGACCTTCGACGGCCGAACTCCGCGAGGCGTGCGTCAGATGATCGGCCTCCTCGACTACTCCTCGGGCCGCGTGGCCTGGGACATCCGGCGGGCCGTGTCGTGAGCGACCTCCGCCGCCGCCGCCTGCGCAGGGCGCGCCGGGCCAAGGAGCGCCGGACGCACCGCGCCCTGATCGCCGCGGGCGCCCTGGCCGCGGTCGTCGGCGGCGCGGTCCTCGTGTCGGCGCTCGCGGTCAACGCGGTCGGGGACAGCCTGCGCGACGGCGAGCTGAAGGAGATCCGGCTCGGCGAGAACTCGCGCATCTACGACAAGAACGGCAAGGAGCTCGGGATCATCGCGGGCGTCACCAACCGCACCATCGTGCCGGGCGGGGCGATCCCGAAGGTCCTCAAGGACGCCACCGTCGCGGTCGAGGACAAGCGCTTCTACGACCACGACGGCGTTGACTACTACCGCCTGGTGGGCGCGGTGGTGCACGACCTCGAGACCGGCTCCGCCACCCAGGGTGGCAGCACGATCACGATGCAGCTCGTCAAGAACCTCTACAGCCCGCGCGCCGACCGGACGGTGAGCAAGAAGCTCGAGGAGACCTACCTCGCCTTCCAGTACGAGAAGCGGTACACGAAGAACCAGATCCTGGCGCGCTACCTGAACGGCGTCTTCTACGGTCAGAACGCGGTCGGCGTGCAGGCCGCCTCGCTGACCTACTTCGACAAGGACGTCCGGGAGATCACCCTGCCGCAGGCCGCGCTGCTCGCGGGGCTGCCGCAGGCGCCGACCGCCTACAACCCGTTCGAGAACCCCGACGCCGCGCGCGCGCGGCGCAACGTGGTCCTCGAGGAGATGGCCCAGCAGGGGTTCATCCCGCGCGAGGTGGCGGAGCGGGCCAAGAAGGCGGGCCTCGACCTCGAGCGCGGCCAGGCCTACAGGCGCAAGCGCGAGGAGTACTTCTTCGAGTACGTGCGCCAGGTCCTGATCGACCGCTACGGCGAGAAGCAGGTCCAGAACGGCGGCTTCAAGGTCTACACCACCATCGACCCGGCGCTGCAATCGGTGGCCCGGAGCGCCATCCGCGAGAACCTCTACTACGACGACGACCCCGACGCGGCCGTCGTCATGATCGACTCGCAGAAGGGGTTCATCCGGGCGATGGCCTCGAGCCAGCGCTTCAGCGAGGAGAACCAGTTCAACCTCGCGACCCAGGCGCTGCGCCAGCCGGGCTCGGTCTTCAAGACGTTCGTGTTGACCGAGTCGATCCGGCAGCAGATCAACCCGTATTCGACACTCTACGAGAGCAAGCGCCTGACCTTCACCGACGACCACTACGGGCCGATCGACGTCAAGACCTACTCAGACAGCTACCGGGGAGCGATCCCCATCGCGCAGGCCACGCTCAGCTCGGACAACTCGGTCTTCCAGCAGCTGACCCTGGACGTGGGGCCCAAGAAGGTCATCCGGACCGCCGAGGACATGGGCGTCCCGAAGGAGCGCAAGCTGCCGGACGTCGCCTCGATCGGCCTCGGGTCCGGGAGCGTGACACCCCTGGACATGGCGACCGCCTTCGCCCCGCTGTCGAACGGCGGCGTCCGCGTCGGGCCGCTCGCCATCCGCAAGATCGTGAAGCCCGACGGCACCGTTCGACGCCTTCGCCCCGGAGCGCGAGGAGATCTTCTCCGACGGCGTCGCCCACGAGGTGACGCGCATCCTGCAGGACAACGTCACGGGCGGGACCGGCGGCAACGCCCAGATCGGCGTTGACGTCGCCGGCAAGACCGGGACCACCGACGACTACGTTGACGCCTGGTTCGTCGGCTACACGCCGCGGTACGCGACGGCGGTCTGGGTGGGGTATCCCAACAGCGAGGGCGTGCGGCGCTCGATGTACAGCGTCCACGGGATCACGGTTGCCGGCGGCACCTTCCCCGCCTCGATCTGGGGCGACTTCATGAGCGCGGTCGTCGAGCGCGACGGGGGCTCCGACGCCTTCGGGCTGCCCGACGAGCCCGTCGTCTGGAAGCCCTTCACCAGCAGCTTCATCCAGGCCGCCGGCGCGGCCCAGCGCCGCGAGGAGGCGGCGGCCGCAGCGGCGGCAGCGGCGGCGGCGCGCGCCGCGCCCAAGAAGACCGAGACCGAGCCGACCACGACGGTTCCCAAGCCGAGCCAGCCCCCGGCGCAGGCTCCGGCACCGGCTCCGGCACCCGCCCCCGCACCGGCGCCGGCCCCGGCGCCCGCTCCGGCACCGGCCCCCACGCCGTAGGATTCGGCTCGACGCGAGGGGGGGACCCCGCGGGATGATGGGCCTGGTGGACCGAGAGCGCGTGCGGCAGCGGGTGCGGCGCGCGGCGCGGGCGGCGGGGCGCCCTCTGGGCGCGGCCCTACTCGCGGCGGCGATCGCCCTCGCGCTGATCCTGCTCGGCCCGCCGGGCGGGGACCAGGCCGCGCACATGTACCTCACCGAGGCCTGGCGCGAGAACGGCTGGCAGCTTTGGGACAACTTCTGGTACGCGGGCCGCTACGCGCAGGTGAACTACAGCCTGCTCTTCTATCCGCTCGCGGCGCTGCTCGGCACGCCGACCGTCGTCGTCGGCTCCTGCGCCGGCGCCGCCGCCGCGTTCTCCGCGCTCCTGCGCCGGCGGTGGCCCGCGATCTCCACCGGGCCGGCCGTCGCGTTCGCCCTGCTCATCCCCCTCGCGGTCGCCGCCGGCACCTTCCCGTTCCTGCTCGGCCTCGCGCTCGCCCTGGGCTCCCTCGTCGCCCTCGCCGCCGGCCGCCGCGGGCTCGCGCTCGCAGGCGTGCTCATCACGGCCGCAGCCCATCCGCTCGCGCTCGCGTTCCTGCTCGCGGTGCTGCTCGCCGCCGCCCTCACGACCCCCGGCTGGTGGCGGAGGCGCGCCAACCTCGTCCTCGCCGCCGGCACGGTCGCCGTCGCCGGCCTGCAGGCGCTGCTGCTTCGCGGGTTCTCCTCCGCCGACGCCCACTACCCGTTCGATCCCAAGGACGCCCTCGCGATCGCGGGCTTCTGCGCCGCGGGCCTGCTGCTCACGCGCGGGCTGCCGGACCAGCGGTCCCTGCGGGCGCTGTTCCTGGTCTACGCGGGCCTGGGCGCGCTGGCCTTCGCGCTGTCGTCGCCGCTCGGCGGCAACGTCGTGCGCCTGCTGCTGCTGATGGGCGCGCCGCTGCTCCTGCTGCCCCTGGCGGCGCGCGGGTTCCGGCCCCGGGCGATCGCCTCGGTGGTGCTGGTGGGAGTGCTGATGTGGCAGGCGCTGCCGGCCGTGGCGGGGTGGCAGACCGCGGCCGGCTCCCGGGCCCAGAACGAGGACTTCTGGTACCCCGCCATCGCGTTCCTCGAGCAGCGCGCCGACCCCGACCACCGCGTGCAGGTGGTCGCGACGGCCGACAACTGGGAGGCCTTCTACCTCGCCAAGCGCGACGTCCCGCTGGCCCGCGGCTGGTTCCGCCAGGACGACTTCCCCGCCAACGAGGTCCTCTACGAGGAGCCGCTCACGCCGCAGCGGTACGAGAGCTGGCTCCGGCGCGTCGGTGTGCGGTACGTGCTGCTGCCCCGCGACCCGCTCGACTACAGCGCCGAGAACGAGGCGGAGCTGCTCCGCTCGGGCACGTCGGGCCTGCGCCAGGTCGCCCGCGTCGGCGGCTGGACGGCTTACGAGCTGCCGCGCGCGACCCCGATCGCGACGCCCGCCGACGGCATCCGGGTGCTGGCGCTCACCTCCAAGAGCGTCACGCTGCACGCGAGCCGGCCCGGGCTGTACCGCCTGCGCCTCCGCTACACGCCCTACTGGCGGGTCGAGCGCGGCGCGGCGTGCGCCGCGCCGCGCGAGCCGTGGGGGACCGAGCTGAGGGTCGCCCGCGCCGGGGTGGTGCGGCTGTCGTTCGACGTCGAGCTCGGCACGTTCGTGGGCGCGGTGCTCGGCAGCGACGGCGGCTGCGCCTCGGAGCCCGACGGACCCCCGGCCCCCGGGCCGCCGGGCGCGCCCGGCTCACCGGCCGCGCCGGTGGCCCTGCCGACGAGCGAAGGGTCGGCGCCGGACACCCCAGGCCAACCGCGGGGCTAGGCCTCAGCGACGAGGCCCCCCCACCGCGGTCGCAGCAGCAGATCGCGCGGACGGCAACCGAGGCGGCTGTCCGCGTCTCCCGACCCGCGTGAAGGGTCGGATAACCGGCCGCGCACAGGGTGTCGCGCACCGCTGCGCCTCCCGATACGAGAAGGGCTTCCCGAACGCGAGAGGACGGACCACATGAAGCACATGGGCAGAGCCCTCATCGTCGGCACCATCGTCGTGGGCGCGCTGGGCGCCGCTTCAGCGAGCGCGTCAGCGTCCCCCCGCATCGGCAGGTCAAGGCACAGCGGCGACTCTCGCGCCACCGTCGGGGTCCACTTCGACGAGCACGCCCTCGGCAGCGTGCACCGCATCCACTGAATATGGGCACGAGCATGTCCGCTCAGGATCGGGCGGACGCGCTCGTCCGCATCGGTGTGCTGGCTCGGTGGGCGAGGCCTGAGGGGACCGGCTTCACGGAGCTCGAGCGACCAGCGGCCCTCCAGGCGACGGGCGGCTAGGGAGGTCCCTGGCGCGGGGCCCACTCGGGCCCGCCGAGGGCCCAGTCCAGGTGATTCTGGAAGTCGTTGACGAACAGGGCCCAGACGTACCAGCCGATGATCGACGCCACGCCGAAGAAGGCGCTCGCCCGGAAGACGGTCAGCATCACCGTGTCGCTGGCCTTGGTGCGCAGCCACAGCCAGAAGGTGTCGCGTGGCACGATCTCGCGGTGGAAGTACTCGGAGGTGAACATCCTCCAGTGGAAGGCCAGCCACACGGCCCAGAGCACGTCCCAGACCCCTCCCAGCGAGGTGTAGTAGGCGATCGCATCGACCCGACGGCCCGCCTGCCCGACGTACTGCCAGGCGTCGAGGTGCAGGTGCCAGGTGCTGAAGGGGAAGAAGGCCATGACGCCGACCGAGTCGAGCGTGTCCGACAGGACGTGCGCCCAGGCGCCGAGCAGGAACGAGAAGGCCCAGATGCGGTTCCGGCTCGCAAGGAGGATGACCCCCGCGACCAGGACCCAGAAGAGCAGCGAGTGGGTGAAGCCGACGCCGGGCCAGCCGCGGTGGAGCTGCACCGGGTCGTCGACGATCTTGCGGTCGCCCGTGAAGTCCAGGCCGTAGACGGCCCACTTGGTGAAGATGTCGGGCGCGTAGGAGCCCGCCAGGCAGAGCGGCAGGCTGACGATGCCCCCGAGCTTGGCGCGAAAGAGGTAGGGCTCGAGGTCGTGTGCTGCCCAGCTCACCCGGGACCGGGGTCCCGGGCGCTCCGGCCGAGGAGCCGGGCGGCGAGCCAGGTGACGAGGAGCACGAAGGGCAGCGACTCCCAGAAGCCGAGCAGGAGCCACGGCGGGAAGAAGGCCCCGAGGAGCGCGTATGCGAGGACCGCCGCCGTCCAATAGGCGACCGCCCAGCGATCGCGGTTCGCCATCCTTGTCGTAAGCCGCCCCGGCACGCCGGGAAATCTCATCGCTTGAGGTCGCGGGCGCAAGGGGCCAGTCTGCGCCGGTGCCGAGCCCCGCCCTGCGCGTCCTCACCTGGAACCTCTTCCACGGCCGCGACGGCTTCGCGGGGCTGGGGGCCACGTTCGCCTCGACGTGGCTGCGGCGGCCCGTCGACGACGGCGTGCGCGTCCACCTGAACCGCAAGTACACCGGCCTGATGGCGGAGCGGATCCGCGCCTGGGCGCCCGACGTCTGTGCCCTCCAGGAGGTGCCGACCGCCGCCGTCCGCGAGATCGTCGCCCGGACCGGCATGACCGCCGTGGGCACCACGACCGGGCCGCTGATCGGGCCGCAGCGCCTGCGCGACGCCCTGGGGGCGCACAACCCCGACCTCTGGCGCACGCACGAGGGCAACGCCAACCTGCTGATGGTCGGCCCGGCCCTGTCGCTCGTCCCGGGCAGCGAGCGCGCGGTGCGGCTCAACCCGGTCCGCGTCATCCTGAGCGCCGCGGCCCGATTCGACCTCGGGGTCCGCCCGCTCCTGCACTACCTGTCGGAGCCGCGCCGCGCCGTGATGGCGCGCGCCCGCACGGCCGGCGGCGCCGAGATCGCGCTCGCGTGCGTGCACTGCCACAACGCCGGCCGCCCCGAGCTGATCGTCATGGAGCTGGAGCGGGCGACGGACGCCCTCGAGGCCATCGCGGCGGGGGTGCCGGCGGTGCTCGCGGGCGACCTGAACGCACCCCCCTCGCACCCCGCCCTCGCGGCGCTCGCGGCCGCCGGGTGGAGCGCCGTCCCGGCGCCGCCGGGCGTCGGCATCGACCGGGTCCTGTCGCGCGGCCTCGAGGTGGTGGAGCCCGAGCGGGCGCTCCCCGCGGCCGAGCGCGAGGTGCGGGTCCGCTCCGGCGACCGCGAGCGGCGCGTGCGCCTCTCCGACCACGACCCCGTGATCGCGGCCGTCAGGGTGAGCGGATCGCCAGCTGCGCGACGAGCAGGACGATGACCCCGACGGCGACGGCTCCCCATCGCAGCGCCCGGCGCGCGGTCCTCCCCCAGCCAGTCGGCGAGCGGCCACATCAGCGGGAACGCGAGCAGGCCGAACCGCGCCATCGAGGTGATCGTCCCGCTCGACAGGGGGACGACGAGGACGGCCGCCGAGTAGGCGACCCACGGCGAGCGCAGGCCGCCCTCCCGGCGCCAGAGCCGGACGAGCAGCCAGGCGTAGAGCGCGAGGAAGGCGAGATCCCGGGCCGCCGCGGTCCAGGCGGCGGTGAAGTCGGCGTTCGCGATGTGCTCCCAGGCCGCGGAGAGCTCGTCGGGCGCCGCGGTCACCACGCCGATGCCGAGCTGGCCGCGGTCCCAGGCGCGCTGCGCCTCGAAGGGCAGCAGGGCCGAGCCGCGGGCGGCCGCCATCCACGCGAGGAACCCGGCAAGCGCCGCGACCGAGGGGATCACGCCCAGGGCGGCGCGGCGCAGGCGCCCCGGGGCGGGGTCGCGCAGCGCGAGCAGCCCGACCAGGAGCGCGACGAGGACCCCGGTCGGGCGCGTCAGCGCCGCGCCGGCCGCGGCGAGGCCCGCCAGGGCGTACCGGCCGCGGAGGGCCGCCAGCGCCGCGGCGATCGCGCAGGCCAGGGCGATCCCCTCCGTGTAGGCCAGCGAGCAGTACACCGCCGGGGGGAAGACGGCGAGCGTCCACGTGGCCCGGGACGCGGCCGTCTCCCCGAACCGCGCGGCCGTGACCGCGTGCAGCCCGGCCAGCGCCCCGAGGAACGCCAGGTTCGAGACCACCAAGGCGCCTGCGAACGGGTTGATCCCGAGCTCGAGGAAGAGCGCCATGAGCCCGGGCAGCAGGGGGAAGAACGCGAGGTTGGTGAAGACGTCCCCGACCTGGCCGAGATCGCGCTCGTAGCCGAAGCGGGCGACGTCGAGGTACCACGTGGTGTCCCACCCGCCGAGCAGCGCCAGCGCGTCCGGGACCGCCGGGTCGACGCCGCGCTCGGGCAGGCCGAGCACGAGGCTCGCGACCACGCCGACCACGAGGGCGAGCGCGCGCGATGCGCCCCAGGCCACGAGGGGGACGCGCCAGCCGGCGCCCGGCCGCGCGAGGTCGAGCGGGATGGCGACCCTCACGCCCGCGGCACCCCGCGCCAGCCCGCCCACGCCGCGCTCGCGCCGAGGACGGCCACCGCCCCCGCGACGACCGGCGTGATGACCGCCGCCGGCTCGAGCTCCACGGCCGACGCCAGCTCGCGCGGCCCGCCGGGGGCCTCGACCGTGAGCGACACCCGCGGATCGAGCCCGGCGCGGAGGGACCACGCCAGGGCCAGGCCGCCGGCGACGAGGGCGAGCGGCCCGGCCCAGCGGGCCGTCGCGGCGAGGCCGGCGGGCGGCGCCGAGACGAGGGCCGCCCCGGCGAGCACCGCCATCGCGCCGAGCAGGGGGAGCAGCCAGAGCTCGCCCGCGGCGGAGAGGCCCGCCGCGCTGATGCGCCCGCCGGGAGCCGCGGCGGCGTACCAGGCGAACGCCGGCAGGGCCCCGAGGGCCGCCCCGAGGGCGATCAGCGCCCCACCGGTCGCGCGCCCGATCACGCGCGTGCCCCGGGGACGCGGCGGAAGAGCATGACGCCGTCCTCCTCGAAGACGAGCCGCGTGTCCGGCCGGGCCCGCAGCCGGGCGACCGCGGCGGCGTGCGCCACCGGCGCCAGGCGGTCGCCGAGGTACGGACGGCGGCGGTTGACCACCACCCATTCGGCGTCGCCGAGAGCCGGGAAGGTCAGGATGCGCGTGCGCTCCGAGAGATGGGCGCCGAGCAAATTGCCCGCGGACACCGTGACGTCGCCGGGGATGAGCGCGACGGCCCGCGCGGCCGCCCTCGCGTGGCCGTCGACGCGGTACTGCTCGATGCGCTCGTCCGAGCCGGCGACCGGCACCTCGCTCCACCACGGGAGCGGGCCGAGGTACACGCCCGACAGCAGCACGACGCCGACCCAGGCCGCCGCGACGGCGCCGTCGCGCTCCAGCAGGCGGGCCGACCAGGCGGGGCGGCCGCGCGCGCGCAGCCCGGCGAGCCCGAGGATGGCCGCCGCGACGAGGAAGGGCACGATCACCGCGACGTACTGGAACTCGATCGAGTACTGCGGGAACCAGTCCGACAGGGCGTTGATCAGGACCTCGGGGAGGGCCCCGGCCGCCAGGAGGGGTGCGGCGAGGGACAGGAAGGCCAGCGGAGCGAGCAGGGCCACCAGGTAGCTCAGGCGGTCGTACGAGGCCAGGAGCTCGGCGGCCTCCCAGGGGCGCGTGAACAGCGTGGCCGCCACGTCGCCGCCGTCGTCGCCGAGCGTCGCGTAGCGGTCCACGAAGGCCGATCCGCGCCCGTCGTTGAAGTGGGGGATGATCACCAGCACCGCCACCGCGACCCAGGCGAGCGACGCGGCCGCGAGCGCCGTCCCGGCGCGGCGGCCGCGCCCGCGGACGACCATCCAGAGGCCCAGCATCGCGAGCGCCAGGCCGACCTCCTCCTTCGTGAGCGCCGCGAGCGACGCGGTGATCGCAAGCAGGCCGTAGCGCCGCTCCTCGGCCGCCCAGATGCAGTACAGGAGCAGCGGGGCGGCGAGCGTCACCGGGTGGAACTCGGTCAGCGTCGCCCACTGCAGCGGCGGGTACAGGAGGTAGACCGCGGCCGCCGCGACGGCCAGGCGCTCGTCCCCGAGCCAGCGGCGCCCGAGCCAGTACGCCGGGAGGGCCCCTGCCGCGACGATCATCGCCTGGGCCACCAGGAGCGCCTGCGGGAGGGCGCCGGTCCACGCGAGCGGCGTGAACAGCACCAGTATCGGGTCGACGTGCGCCCCGAGGCGCACGAACTGCTCGCCGGCGACGTCCGTCGTCTCGAGCGGCCGGCCCTGGGCCGTGCTCCAGACCGCCTGGACCATGTTCCCGAGATCGAAGCGGCCGGTCCAGAAGGCGTCGTGGCGCCGCACCGAGAGGTAGGCGAAGAGGCCGGCCCAGACGGCCGCCATCCCCCAGACGGCGGCGAGCGGCCACCGCGGGCGGCGCCGTCCGGCCCAGGCCGTCCGCGGCAGCGGCCGCGGGACAGGGGGCGCGGAGGTCACCGGCTCGGCTCCCGGCCGCGTGGACGCCGGCGCTCCAGGAGCACGACCCCGCCGATGAAGGCGAGCTCCACGAGCGTGAGCATCAGGCGGGCGCCGACGGCGACGGCGACGGCGACGCTGCCCGGCAGGTTCTGCGAGAGGGCCAGCGCGAACGCCCCCTCGCGCACGCCGAGGCCCGAGGGGAACACGAAGGCCACCATCGAGACCGCGAACGAGAGCAGGAACGCGAGCCCGACGAAGGCCGGCCCGCCGGCCTCCGGGCCCGCGGCCGAGCGCACCAGCAGCCAGATCCCGAGGCCGGCGAGGACGGCGATGGCCGCGTACCACACCAGCAGGCCGGCGAGCGGGCGCGGCTCCAGGAGCCGGGGCAGGGGCTCGCGCCCGGCCTTCCTCAGCAGCCACGACGACGCCGGCCCGAAGAACCGGGGGTGCAGGAGCAGCAGCCCCAGCGGCACCAGCGCGAGCAGCCACAGGCGGGCGTCGCCGCTGCCCTCGTAGACGGCCACCCAGACGACCGCGCCGGCCGCCGCCACCCCGAGGCTGAGGGCCTGCTCGTAGACCGTCGCGGCGAGGGTCACGCGCCGCGGCACGCCGCGCTCGTAGCTGAGCACGACGCGGCCCAGCACCATGAGCACGTTCCCGGGCACGTAGCGGCCCAGCAGCGACTTGGCCCAGATCGAGATCGTCGTGAGCGGCGGCGGCCCCGGGTGGTGCAGCCGGTCGATGATCGCGCCGTAGCCGAGGGCGCTCGCCACGTAGAAGACGAGCAGGACCAGGATGCCCAGGGCGAGTAGGCCCGGCTGCAGGTCCCAGTCGTACTCCGAGACCGTTGACCAGCCGTTGACCAGCGCCCACGCGAGGAAGCCGCACACCAGCGCGCCGGCGCCCAGGCCGCCCCAGCGCCGCCAGGGGCCGCGCGCGGCGACGGCCGGCGCCGTCCCCGCCGGCGCTCCGTCAGCCGGGTGGGCCATGTCGTCGCGCGACGGCCAGCAGGCCGTGGTAGCCGGGGCGGCGGCCGACGAAGGCCGAGTCGAGCTCCAGGGCCGCGCGCACAGCGCGGGCGGCGAGGCGGGGGGCGCGCCCCCGGCCGGCCGGCCGCCGCCGGCCTCGAGGCGGCGGCGGAGGGCGCGGGAGTAGATCTGCCGGTGGTAGAGGCCCGTCAGCGGGAAGCCCCAGCCCTGAACCCGCGGCTCGGCGAAGCCGGCCTCGCGCATGCGGGCCTCGAGGGTCGCGGCGTCGTAGCGGCGCCGGTGGCCGGCCCACCGGTCGGTCCAGTCGTAGCGGTCCGGGTTCGCGGGGACGGTCACGACGAGGAGCCCCCCGGGGCGCAGGACCCGGGCCAGCTCCGCGAGCGCCGCCGCATCGTCGTCGAGGTGCTCGAGCACCTCGGCGCAGACGGCGGCGTCGAAGGCCGCGTCGGGCAGGGTGAGGCGCTCGACGTCGCCGCGCACCACCGGGTTGTCGCCGCCCCCGCGCTCGCGGAGCGCCGCCGCCATCCAGTCGCAGAGCGCGGGGCTGGCCTCGACGGAGGTCACGCGCAGGCCCGCGTTGACGAGCTTGAGGGTCAGGCTGCCGGCCCCCGCGCCCGCGTTCAGCACCTCGGGGCCGGGCAGCGCGGGCAGCAGCCGGCGCAGGATGAGGGCCTCGCGGTAGTCGTGGCGGGGGCCGTAGAGCTCGGGGGCGTCGCCCCAATCGTGCGATCCGGGCACGCCCAGAGGTTAGAGACGCGGGTCAGGTGAGGGGGTCGAGGGCGTGGCGCAGGCGCGCGGCCACCGCCGCGGGGGTCCCGTGCTCCAGGTAGATGCCCCGCGCGGCGGCACCCAGGCGCTCGCGCAGCGCGGCGTCGGCCGCGAGGCGGGCGAGGGCCGCGGCCAGGGCCTCCGGATCGCCCACCGGGACCAGCAGCGCGCTCCGGCCGTCCTCCAGCACCTCCCGGACGGCCGGGGTGTCGGCGGTGACCACGGGCCGGCCGGAGGCCATCGCCTGCCAGACCTTGTTCGGGACGACCCGGGCCGCCTTGGCGCTCTCCCCGAAGATCCCCAGGCAGATCGCGGCCCGGCCGATCTCGGCGCCCAGCGACGCGTACGGCACCCAGCGCTCCCAGGTCAGGCCGGGCGGGCGGTCGCGGGCCAGCTCGCGCTCGAGCCACCCCCCGAGCTGGCCGTCGCCGATCAGGCGCAGCGGCGGGGCCCCCGGGCGGCGCGCGGCCTCGATCACGGTCGCGACGCCGTGCAGGGGCGCGAGCTTGCCGTAGAAGAGCGCCGTGGGGGGGCCGCCGGGCGGCGCGACCGCCGGGAAGCGCCCCGGCTCGGCGCCCACGGGCACGACGGCCACGCGCGAGCGCGCGACGCCGAAGCGGCCGGCCAGCCAGTCGGCGCCGGCGGCCGTGTCGGCCATCAGGACGTCGGCGGCGCGGGCGGTCGCCCGGTTGACCCCGGCGAGCGCCGACGCCGCGGTCCCGCGCACCCGGCCGCGGTCGCCGGCGAGCGTGTCGGACAGGGAGATCATCATGTCCACGACCAGCGGTACCCGCCGGGCGCGGGCGACGCACCACGCCGGCAGCGCGTCGGGCTGGGCCGGGTAGCCCGCCACGATCGCGTTGACCCCCGGCTCCCGCGCCCCGTCGACCGCGAGGGCGGCCCACGCCGCGGCGAAGCGGCCCCCGGCCCGGGCCAGCGGGAGCGGGCGCAGGAAGGCGCCCGCCTTGTGCCGCTCGCGCTCCCAGACCGGCCGGTGGTGCTCCACGACCTCGACGCCGATCTCGCGCAGCCCCTCGATCAGCACACGCGCCCGCGGATAGTCGCGCTCATACGTGCCAAGCCACATCACCTTCACGGCGGCCAAGGCGTGCAGCGGGCCTCTTGCGGGCCCGCTGGACGCGCCTCCGGCCCCTGGCCGGGGCCTCCGGCAGACCGGCGCACCGCCTTCGGCGGGGCGGGCGCCGGAAAGGTCAACACCACCGCATCCACGTAACGTGGTCGCTGATCAGCGGATGACCCGCTCGACCCGCGACCGCGCCTCGTCGTCCTGGGGGCGCAGGTGGTAGCGCTGGATCATCTCGCTGACGAGCCCGATCGTGAACAGCTGCACGCCGACCACGATCAGCAGCACGCCCAGGAGCAGCAGCGGCCTCCCGCCGATCGCCTCGCCCGCCAGGCGCAGGATCGCCAGGTAGGCGCAGATCACGACGCCCGTCGCGATGAAGAGCATCCCGACCCCGCCGAAGAGGTGCATGGGGCGCTGGCGGAAGCGGCCGATGAAGAGGATGGTCAGCAGGTCGAGGAACCCGCGCAGGTAGCGCTCGAGGCCGTACTTGCTGTTCCCGTGGACGCGCGGGCGGTGGTTGACCGGGATCTCGCTGACGCGGAAGCCCTCCGCGGCCGCGAGGACCGGGATGTAGCGGTACTGGTCGCCGGTCAGCGCGAGCGACTCGACCACCTCGGAGCGGTAGGCCTTGAAGCCGCAGTTCAGGTCGTGGAGCCCGACGCCGGACATGCGCGACGTGACGCCGTTGAAGACCCTCGAGGCGGCCCGCTTGCCGGCCGGGTCCTTGCGATCGCGCTTCCAGCCGCTCACGAGGTCGGCGCCGGCCTCGAGCTCGGCGAGCAGACGGGGGATCTCCGCCGGGTCGTCCTGGAGGTCGCCGTCGATCGTGACGATCGCGTCGCCACGCGCCTCGCGGAAGCCGGCCATGAGGGCCGCCGCCTTGCCGAAGTTCCGGCGCAGCCGCACGACGATGACCTCGGGCTCGCGCGCGGCGAGGTCGGCCAGGACGTCGGAGGTGCCGTCGGTCGACCCGTCGTTGACGAAGAGCACCTCGGCGCGCCGCCCGAGGCCGCGCAGGACCTCGAGCAGCTCGTCGCAGAGCGGGCGCACGGACTCGCGCTCGTTGTAGACCGGGACCACCACGGAGACGAAGGCGAGACGAGCGGCCAACCGGTCGATCCTACCAGCGGTCCCGCGGCTCACCCCGCGACGACCGCGCGCGGTCGATCTGCACCCGGATGCGCGGGGGACGCCGCCGCGGGGGCGGGGTCCCGGTCGGCGACAGGGCCCCCTTGGCGGCCCGGAAGGCGAGCAGCGCGGCGAGGGACCACAGGCACGCGCCGATGAGCGCGGCCATGATCGGCCCCGGTGCGCCCCGCGAGCCGTCGAGCGCCGTCGCGAGCAGGTACCAGAGCGAGAAGACGGGGTTCGAGTCGAGCCGCCCGGCCATGACGATCGCGAGCGCCAGGATCGGCAGCAGGGCGATGATCACGAGCACGACGACGTGCCAGCGGCGGCGGGCGGAGGTGGCCACCAGCGCCGCGTGGGCGGGGGGGAGCGCGAGCACCAGGGCGTAGGGGCTGACGAGCCACAGCACGACGAGCAGCACCGCGAGCGCCCCGAGCGCGGCGGCGCCCTCGGTGGCCGGGGCGGCATCGACCCGGCGGAGGCGGCGGCGCGCCCAGACCCAGGCGAGGACGCCCGCGGCGACGGTGAGGACCAGGCCGAGCCCGGCGGCGGCCCCGAAGGCGGCCTCGGCCGGGAGGGGCGGGGCACCGGCGGAGGGGCGGGGCAGGATGCCCGCCAACGACAGCAGGTACCCGGCCGCGAGCGCGGCGAGCGGCGGCGCGGTCCGTAGGCCTGTGGCGCGCAGGCCGTCCGGGATCGACACCCCGGCGCGGCGCATGCGCGCCACCGCATCGACGGCGCAGACGATGATCGGGAGCGCGAGCAGCAGCAGCGCCAGCCGCATCACGGTCGGGCGCAGCAGCTTGCCCGCCAGCTCGACACTCCCGTCGGGGGCCGGCGCCTGGAGCGCGGCGTCCAGCGTCAGCAGCAGGTCGTTGGCCGCGTTGCCGACGAGCGCGAGGCGCTCGGCCGACGGCTCGTCCCCGGGCCGCAGGGGCGACTCGGCGCGGCCGGACAGCGTCACGGCCGGCAGGTCGTCGGCGATCGCCGCGCCCTGGTCGCCGAAGGTCTGCGGCACCGCGAGGCCGAGCAGCTGGCTCCCGGCCGACGGCGGCCCCTCGCTGCGGCCGCCGGCGCGCTCGACGGACCGCTCGGCGAGCCCGCCCAGCCGCAGCGCCTGGCGGTCGGCCCGGCCTGCGACCCAGAGGTGGACCGCGTCGCCCTCCGCCTCGCCCGGCGCGTCGAGCACGACCGCGGCCTCGATCGGGAAGGACGAGAAGCGGTCGAGGAACCAGCGGATGCCAGCATTTCCGATCGTGCTGCCGTCGGAGGACACGAAGAGGTGGGGGCGCTGGTGCCGCGAGGTCGCCGAGACCCGCGCCAGGCTGAGCATCACCGCCGTCGAGGTGGTGCCCGCCGAGACCCCCGAGGGGGTGTCGCGCGGGGCCACGACCAGGATCCCCGCCCGCGTGCGCCCGCCGCTCGCGCCCGGCACGACCAGGTAGAGGTTCTGCAGCCGCACCTGCTCGCCGCCGTCCTTGGCGACGAGCTCCTGGGACTGGACGCGCCCTGCCGCGCCGGGGACCTGGGAGAGTTGGCCCTGGATCCAGCGCGAGGCGGCCTGGTCGGGCCCCGAGCCGGGAGCGCGCTCCGGGGCGATCGCCGCCAGCTGGCTGTTGAGCTCGAGCGCCGCATCGCCGTTGACGGCCGAGGGCAGCGGCGGCTCTGGCCCCGCCCCGGGGGTCTCGAGGGTGAGGAGCGCGACCACGAGGGCAACGCCCGCGACCAGCCAGCAGGTGCGATAGAGGCGGGCGTTCAGCACGGTCGGGAGGGCCGCGCTCGGGCGCGGCGGCGGCGGATAGAGTGTCACACGTCGCCCCACGCGCCGGGGCAGGGGCTTGCACACCGCACGGGGGTCCCCGCGTGATCCGCAGCGTCAACGTCGGCCACAAGTCCTTGGCCGACTACCACAGCATCGTGTCCCGCGACCTGATGGCCGAGATCCGGGCGCTTGCGGGGCCGCTCGAGGGCAAGCGGGTGCTGCACGTGAACGCGACCAGCTTCGGCGGGGGCGTGGCCGAGATCCTCTACAGCCTCGTGCCGCTGATGAACGACGCCGGGCTTCGGGCCGACTGGAAGGTCATGTACGGCCGCGACGAGTTCTTCCACGTCACCAAGCAGATGCACAACGCGCTGCAGGGCGACCCCCGCACCCTCAGCGACGCGGACAAGGCCGTCTTCGAGCGCTACAACCTCATGAACGTCGGCGGCCTGTCGGACGACTACGACTTCGTCGTCATCCACGACCCCCAGCCGGCCGCCTTCCGGCTGCACGCGGCCGAGAACGGGGCCAAGTGGATCTGGCGCTGCCACATCGACCTGTTGACGCCCAACCCGCAGGTGCTCGACTTCCTGCTCCCGATGCTCGAGCCCTACGACCTGTCGGTCTTCCACATGGCCGGCTACATCCCGCCGGGCGACCGCCTTCCCGACCCGGTCGTGATGCCGCCGGCCATCGACCCCCTGTCGCCGAAGAACATGTCGCTGTCGCCGGAGGACGCCGCCTACATCGTCGACCAGTTCGGGCTCGACATCGAGCGGCCCCTGATGCTCCAGGTCTCGCGCTTCGACCCCTGGAAGGACCCCCTCGGCGTGATCGACGCATACCGGCTCGTCAAGGAGCGGTTCCCCGACCTGCAGCTCGCGCTGGTCGGGTCCATGGCGACCGACGACCCGGAGGGCTGGGAGTTCTTCCAGAGCACGATGGACTACGCCGGGGACGACACGGACATCTACATCCTGTCGAACCTGAACAACGTCGGGGCCGTCGAGGTGAACGCCTTCCAGACCCAGGCGGACGTGGTGGTCCAGAAGTCCATCAAGGAGGGCTTCGGGCTGACCGTCACCGAGGCGCTCTGGAAGGCGCGTCCCACCGTCGCCGGCAACGTGGGCGGCATCCCGCTCCAGATCGCCGACGGCGAGACCGGCTTCCTCGTCAACTCGGCCGAGGAGACCGCGCAGCGCTGCATCCAGTACCTCGAGGACCCCGAGGAGGCGCGCGCGATGGCGCGGCGGGGCAAGCAGCACGTCCGCCACGACTTCCTCACCCCCCGCCTGCTGCGGGACTGGCTCGGCATTTTCACGAGGCTGTCGGGGAGCTGACGCCGTGGGCCGTCCGGCGCCGCTGATCCTGGTCTCGAACCGCGGCCCCGTGACGTTCACGCGGCGGCCGGACGGCCACCTCGAGCGCCAGCGCGGCGGCGGCGGGCTCGTGACCGCCCTGATGGGCCTCACCGAGCACACGCCCGCGCTGTGGATCGCCGCCGCCATCTCCGACGGCGACGAGGAGGTCCAGCGGCTGGCGGGCGGCGGCAGCTTCGAGCTGCCCGGGCTGGGCGCGGACACCCGGGGCCGCTTCGTCACCATCGACCACGACACCTACCACGCCTACTACAACGTCGTCGCCAACCCGATGCTGTGGTTCATCCAGCACTACCTCTGGGACCTCAGCAACGCTCCCGACGTGCGCTGGGAGGAGAAGGAGGCGTGGACGGGCGGCTACCTCGCCGCCAACGCCGCCTTCGCGGAGGCGGTCAACGAGGAGCTGGCCGACGATCCCGACCGGGTCGTGATGCTCCACGACTACCACCTCTACACCGCGCCCGAGGGCATCCGGGCGGAGCACCCGGACGCGTTCCTGCACTTCTTCGTCCACATCCCGTGGAGCCAGCCGGACTACTGGCGGATCCTGCCGCCGGAGATCCGCGAGGCCATCCTGCGCGGCCTGCTCGCCAACGACATCGTCGCGTTCCACACCCGGCGCTACGCGCGCAACTTCCTGCTCTGCTGCGAGGATCTGCTCGACCTGGCGGTCGACTACGAGCGGCTGCAGATGCGGTGGGAGGGCCGCGAGGTCTGGGTGCGCGCCTACCCGATCTCGGTCAACGCGCCGATGTTCGAGGCGCTCGCCCGCTCGCAGGAGGTGGCCGCCGAGGAGGGGCCGATCCTGCGGCGCCGGCGGCAGCACCTGGTGGTGCGCGTTGACCGGACCGACCTCTCGAAGAACACCCTGCGCGGGTTCAAGGCCTTCGACGTCTTCCTCGACCGCCACCCCGAGTTCCACGAGGACATCACCTTCTTCGCGCTCCTGCAGCCCTCGCGCCAGGACGTTGACGAGTACATCGAGTACCTCGCCAAGATCCGCGACGTCGTGAGCCACATCAACACGAAGCACGGCAACACGGACTGGATGCCGATCGACCTGCGGATCGAGAGCAACATCCACCTGGCCGTGGCGGCGTACAAGCACTACGACGTGCTCGTCGTGAACCCGATCTACGACGGCATGAACCTGATCGCCAAGGAGGCGCCGCTCGTCAACGAGCGCAACGGGGTGATGATCCTGTCCGAGAACGCCGGCGCCCACGAGGAGCTGGGGTCGTTCGCGATCTCCATCAACCCGTTCGACGTCGACGCCCAGGCCGACGCCCTTCACCGGGCGCTGGTGATGCCCGCCGACGAGCGGGCCGACCGCATCAGCGAGATCAAGCGGATCGTGCGCGAGAACGACGTCGGGAAGTGGCTCTCGGCCCAGCAGGCCGACATCGCGCGCAAGCGCACTGCCGACCGCCGCCGCGCCCAGCGCGCCAGGGTGTGACGGAGCGACGCCCCACCCACCTCGACGAGCGCGGTCAGGCGCGGATGGTGGGCGTGGGCCACAAGCCGCCTGTGGCGCGGCGCGCCGTGGCGGAGGCGGTGGTGCGGATGGCCCCCGCGAGCGCCCGGGCGATCGCGGACGGACGCCTGCCGAAGGGCGACGCCGCCGCGGTCGCCCGCGTCGCGGGGATCATGGCGGCCAAGCGGACGCCCGAGCTGGTCGCGCTCTGCCACCCCCTGCCGATCGAAAGGGCGGGCGTCGAGGTCGAGGTTGACCCCGACGCGGGCGAGGTGCGGATCACGGCGGCCGTCGAGACGACGGCCCGCACGGGGGTCGAGATGGAGGCGCTCACCGCGGCGGCGGTCGCCGCGCTCAACGTCTACGACCTCGCCAAGGGACTCGATCCCGCCATCACCATCGACGGCATCCGGCTGCTCGAGAAGACGAAGGGCGAGCCTGGATGACCCTCCGCGTGACGGTCATCACGGTCTCTGACCGGTCGGCCCGCGGCGAGCGGGAGGACCGCTCCGGGCCGGAGCTCGTGCGGGCGGTGGAGGCGGCGGGCGGTGAGATCGTGGGCCGCGAGCTGGTCCCCGACGACCGCCACCGGCTCGCCACCCTCCTGCAGGCCATCTGCGACGCCCCCGGCGCCCCGGACCTCGTCCTCACGACCGGGGGGACCGGAGTCGGCCCCCGCGACTGCACCCCCGAGGCCACGCGGGCGACCTGCGACCGCATGGTCCCCGGCATCGCCGAGGCCATCCGCGCCCGCTCGCTCGAGGCCACGCCGCACGCGATGCTCTCGCGCGGCGAGGCCGGCGTGCGGCGGGCGACGCTGATCGTGAACCTGCCGGGCTCCCCCGGAGGCGCCCGTGACGGCTGGGCGGCCATCGAGCCCGTCGTCGCCCACGCGGCGTCCCAGATCCGCGGCGGGGACCACCCGGCCGCCGCCCCCGGGCGCCCCACGGCCCCGGGCGGGGGGGATCCACCTGCCTCCGTTGGAGACCCAACCGGCGCGGAGTAGGTTGCCCGCCATGGCGGAGCCGCGTCTCGAGCTGTCGGCCATGGGAGCGGTGCGCCCGCCCGCCGACACGGTGCTCGCCTCGGCCCAGCGGCGCGAGCAGCAGGGCTTCGACGCGATCTGGTGGGTCGACCACCTGCTGCACTGGTTCCCCCTGTCGATCTGGACCCCCGACCTGGTGCCGCAGGCCGCCGCCGGCCAGCGCAGCCCGCACGTCTGGTTCGACCCCGTGCCCGTGGTGGCCGCCGCGGCGGGCGCCACGCGGGAGATCCGGCTGGCGATCGGGGTCACGGACGTGGTCCGCCGCCATCCGGCCTCGCTCGCCCAGACCGCCCTCACGCTCGACCACATCACCGGCGGGCGGTTCATGCTGGGCGTGGGTGCCGGCGAGGCCCTGAATCTGGTGCCGTACGGGGTCCGGAACGAGCGCCCGCTGTCGCGGCTCGACGAGGGGCTGGAGGTGATGCGGCTGCTGATGGAGAGCCCGGAGCCGGTTGACTTCGCGGGCGAGCACTTCCGCCTCGACGGCGGGATCCTGGGGCTGCGTCCCCTGGGCGAGCGCCCGCCGCCGCTGTGGGTCGCCGCCCACCGGCCCAAGGGGCTGGCCGTGGTGGGCCGGCGCGCCGACGGCTGGCTGCCGCTCGCGACCGACCCCGACGACTACGCCCGCATGCTCGCGGCCGTGCGGTCGGCCGCGGCCGCGGCGGGGCGACCGGAGGACGCCGTGACGGCCGGCCTGTACGCGCGGGTGGTCGTGGCCGAGACCCGCGAGGCGGCGGAGGCCACGATCGACGGGTCGCTGCTGATGCGGTTCATCGCGCTCACGCGGCCCGCCGAGGCCTTCGCCGCGCACGGCGCGACCCATCCGCTGGGCGAGGGCGCCTTCGGGCTGACCACCTTCTTGCCGACGACCTACGGCCGCGCCGAGGCGCTCGCCCTGGCCGAGGCCGTCCCGGCGCAGGTCGTGCGCGACTCGGTCCTCCACGGGACGCCCGACGAGGTGGCCGCCGCCGTGGAGGCCTTCGTCGCGCGGGGAGCCCGCCACGTGCAGCTCACCAACATGACCCCGCTCGCCGCGCCCGAGCTCGCGGCGGCCAGCGAGGCGCTGCTCGCGGACACCGTGGTGGCGCTCCGCACGGAGCGCTCCGCCCCGGCGTGAGGCGTCGCCCGCTCGCAGGCGTCCTCGCGCTCACGGCCGCGGCGGGCGCGGCGCTCGTCGCCGCCCCGGGAGCGTCGGGCGCGACGCGCACCCTGACCCTCGAGGGCTGGCACGACCGGGCCCTCGCCTTCAGCGGGAGGCACCTGGTCTGGACGGAGGCCGCGACCGTCCGCGTTGACCCGGCGCGCATCGCCGGGTCGCCGGCCGGCGCGCGGCGCTTCGACTACTACCGGGCCGAGACGTCCCGCGTGCGGCTGGACCGCGCCTCGCGCCGCTTCTCCGGCGCGCCCGAGATGCCGGTGGCGGTGCGGACGAGCATCGCCGGGATGACGGCGGGGACGCTCGTGCCGACCGGCGACGGGGGCTTCGTGGCCGTCCCGGGATCGCGCCGCCTCGCGCCGCCCCTGGTGTGGTGCTGCGACGACGAGGGCATCGAGACGGTCATCGAGAGCGACGGGCGGGCCGCCGCGCCCGTCACGGTCGCCGCCGGCTGGACGGGCAGCGCCGTGCGCTTCGTGCAGATCGACGCCTCCGGGCGGCAGGTGCTCCGGCTCGGCGACCCGGCCGGCGGGCCGGTCCCGCCTCCGGTCCTGTCCGATCCGGGCGCGCCTGAGCTGGTCGCGGTGGCCGGGGCCGACCTGCGCGCGTGGGCCGACCCCACCCAGAGGGCCCAACTGCTGGTGACCCGGGCCGCGAACGGCGGCGCGGCGGCGGCGGTCGCCCTCCCCGGGCCGGCGCTGCGGGTGTGGGCCGCCCCCGGCCTCGTCGCGGTGCTGTCGCGGGCCGGGTCGCGGCTCGTCGTGACCCGCGTCGACGTGGGTCCCGGGCCACCGCGCGCGCGCCGCGCCTGGACCGGCGGCCGGCGGCCGGCGATCGCCGTCGGCGGCGGGACGCTCGCGATCGGCGACGGGCGGCGCGTCCTCGTCTCCCGCCGCGGGCGCCTCGCGACCCGGCTCGTGACGACCGCACGCCGCCGGGTCGACGCGGTCGGCGCCGACGGCGCGCGGCTCGCGTGGGTCGAGCGGGGCCGCAGGAAGGGGCTGCGGGTGGGCGTCGTGCGGCTGGCGAGGCTCCGGTGAGGGGTGCCCTCCTCGCCCTCGCGGCCCTCCTCGCCGCGTGCGCGGCCGCCGCCGGGGCGCCGGTCGTCTCCCTGCAGGACGACGGCCTGGCGAACGTGGGGGGACCGGCGCTCGAAACCCGCTTAGATGCGCTCGCGGCGACCGGGGCGAGGGTGGCGCGCGTTGACGTCCTCTGGCGCCAGGTCGCGCCGAGACGGCCGGCCGATGGCCGCGACCCGGCGGATCCGGCGTACGACTGGAGCCGGTACGACCAGATCGTGCGCGGGCTGTCGGCCCGGGGCATCACCGCCGTGCTCGACTTCTACCTCACCCCGGCGTGGGCCTCGCGCAGCGGCTCCACCGTCGCCGCGCCCCGCACTGCGGACGGCGCCCGCTTCGCGGGCGCGCTCGCCCGCCGCTACTCCGGCACGTTCGCCGGGCCCGGCGGAGTCCCCCTGCCGGAGGTGCGCCGCATCGAGGTCTGGAACGAGCCGAACCTGCCGGGCTTCTGGATGCCCCAGTGCCGGCGCGGCCGCGGGGGCCGGGCCCTGCTGGTCTCGCCCCGGCACTACGCCGCGCTGCTGGCGGCGGCGTACCGCGAGGTCAAGGCCGCGAACCCTCGCGCGACCGTGATCGGCGGCGCCGCCGGGCCGGCCGGGCGCTCGCCGACCTCGTGCCCCAAGGACGGCCGCGCGGCCGTCGGCAGCCTCGACTTCGTCCGCCTCGTCGCCGACGAGGGGCCGCCCATCGACGCGTGGAGCCTGCACCTCTACCCGATCGGCTCGCCCCTGCAGGCGTTCTTCGTGCCCTCCTGGAGCACCCTCCCCCGGGTGATCCGGCAGGTGGATAGGCTTGCGCCAGGCGCGCCGGTCCACGTCACAGAGACGGGCTACCACACGTCGTACAACCGATTCCACCGCTACTTCGTGAGCGAGGAGCAGCAGGCCGCCTGGGTCGACGAGACCATGGTGGCGGCGGCCCGAAGCCCGCGCGTGGGGCTCGTCACCTGGTTCAACTTCCAGGACAACCCCCGCTGGACCGGAGGTCTATTGCGCGCCGACGGCACCCGCAAGCTTTCCTATGCCCGATTCGCCGCGGCCGCCGCCGCGTACCCGCCGCCCCCGGGGTTCGGTCCGTGAGCGAGCCGGGCCGGCTGGGCCAGGTGCAGGCCTACTACGACCGCCTGGCCCCGCGGCTGGTCGCGGTCGAGGCGCGCAACTGGCACCTCCAGAGCCGCATGGCCCTGGTGCTGGAGACCGTTGACCGCCACGCTCGCGCCGGCGGCCGGGTCCTCGACGTCGGCTGCGGCACCGGCTTCCTGCTCGAGCGCCTCGCCGCGCGCGGCTTCTCGGGGGTGGGGGTTGACCTGTCGCCGGAGTCGGTGTCGCACGCATCCCGGCGCCTGGCCGAGATGGGCGTCGGAGACCGGTTGTCGGCCGTCGTCGGCAGCGCCTACGAGCCGCCCGGGGGGCCCTTCGACCTCATCTGCCTGACCGACGTGCTCGAGCACCTCGAGGATCCGCGGGCCTGTCTCCGGGCCCTCCGCGAGCGGCTGGCCCCGGACGGCCTGGTGGTGGTCTCGACGCCCAACCGGCGCAGCCTGCCGGGGGCGCGCCGCTGGCTCGCCGAGCACGGGGTGCCCGGCATCCGGCTGAGCCTCGCGCCGATCGACCGCTGGCAGACCTGGGTCGACCTCGAGAGCCACGGGGCGGCGGCCGGGCTGGTGCCGGTGTCCCGGCGCGGGATCTTCTTCCGGCCTGGCGGGCGGGTCGGCTCGCAGCTCGGCCGGCTCTACCGCCTCGAGGCGCCTCGGCGGGCCGAGCTCGCGCTGTCGCGCACCCCAGCCGGGCGCTTCGGCTTCTACATCTGCCTGGGGTTCCGGGGACTCTGACTTGGGCGACCGGCCGGAGGGCGACGGCCGCGCGCGCCGGGCCGGCGTGGTGGTCGCCATCGTCGCGCTCTTCGCGCTCGCGCTGGGCGTGTTCGTGCTGCCCTTCGCGTTCCCGACGCCGGCGCCGGTGGTCACGCGCTTCAACGCCACCCTCCTGTTCAGCCCGGACGGCGACGGCCGCCGCGAGGACGCGAAGGTCAACGTGCGGCTCAGCCAGGCGGCGGACGTCACGGTGGAGATCCAGAAGGACGGCGAGACCGTGCGGCGCCTGATCACCTCGCGGCGCGCTCCGAGAGGCTGGCTGCGCGATGGCTGGGACGGCCGCGACGACGCCGGCCGGCGCGTCCCGGACGGCACCTACGCGATCAAGCTGCGCGCCCGCGCCGGGCGCAAGCAGTTCAACACGACCCGCTCCGTCGTCCTCGACACGGGCGCGCCGCGGCCCGCCGAGATGACCGTCGAGTCGGCCACCCTGGGCGAGCCCGGGGAGGGGGAGTGCCGCGTGGCCTATTCCTCGCGCGACCCGGGCTCCGTGGTCATCGAGGCCCTGCGCGCCGGCGACGAGCAGCCGGTGCGCCGCCTCGGACCCCGCCCGGTGCGCCCGGACGACCCGGTGCACTGGCGCTGGGACGGCCGGCGCGCGGACGGCGGCGCCGTTCCGCCCGGCCTCTACGTGATCCGCGCCTCGCTCTTCGACGCCGCCCGCAACCGGATGGTGCGGGAGCGGACCTGCTGGGTGGGATACCTGGCGGGCACGCCCGTCCCCGCGAGCGTCGCGCCGCGCGAGCGGGTCGGTGCCTCCCTGCGCCGCACGGCCGGCGGCCGGCTCGCGAGCTCCGACACGGTGACCCTCGCGCTCTACCGCCGCACCGGGGTGCCGGGGAAGACGGCCGGGGACCCGCTGGGCGCGCAGGTGGGCGGCGGCGCCCGCGGGCCGGCCGGGCGCGTGCGGGTGCGCGTCCCGGCGGGCATCAACCCCTCCGCGCTGTGGCTCGTGGCCCGCACCGACGACGGGCTGGGCGCGGCGCTCATCGCGCTGCGGGGGCGGCCGTGACCGACGCCGTCCGCGACGTTGCGACGATCGCGGCGGCCGTCGCCGTGATCGCGCTCCTGCTGCCGCTGCCGCGCCTGCGCAGCGAGGCGCAGCGCGCCGCCGCGATGGCCGTGCTGCTCGCGTCGTGGGCGGTCGTGCTGGGCACGCTCGTGCCGGAGGAGGACGCCCGCGACGGGCTCGACCGCCTGGCGTCGCCCCTCGTCGCCGCCGGGGCGCCCGCCGTCCTGATCGCCGCGATCGCGCTCGCCGTCGTCGGCGTCCGCATCGTCCTCGCGCGGCCCACGGTCTGGTTCGTGCTGCTCGGGATCGCCCTGCCGATCCGCACTCCCGTGTCCTTCGGCAGCCAGGAGGCCAACCTCCTCGTGCCCCTCTACGGCGTGATCCTGCTTGGGCTGGCCGCCTTCGCCTGGGGGCGGATCCGCGGCCGCCTCGACCGGCCGGCACCGGAGGGGCCGGCGGCCCTGAACATCCCCCTCGCGGCGCTCGCCGCGTACTTCCTGGTGTCGTCGCTGTGGAGCGACGACCCAGAGGAGGCCGCGGTCAAGGCGGGCTTCTTCTTCATCCCCTTCACGATCTTGTACCTGCTGGTGGTGGCCTGGTGGCCGCGCGCCCGCGCGCTCGCGGCCCTGGCGGTCACCACGATCGCCGGCGGGGTCATCGCGGCGGGGGTCGGCCTCTGGCAGTACGCGGCGCAGGAGATCTGGTGGAACGAAACCCTCCAGCAGGCCAACGTCTACAGCCGCTTCTTCCGCGTCAACGGGATCTTCTACGACCCCAACATCCTCGGCCGCTACCTGGCGATCGGCATCCTCGCCGCCCTCGCCCTGGCGTGGGTGCGCCGGCGGCCGGGCGAGCTGGCCGCGCTGGGGGCGGCCGTCGCCGTCATGGCCGCCGGGCTGGTCGTCACCTTCTCGCGGTCCAGCGCCCTGATGCTGATGGTGGGCCTCGTGATCCTCGCGGTCCGCGCGGTGGGGCCGCTGCGCGCGGCGATCGGCGGCGCCGCGCTGCTGATCGTGCTCGGAGGAGCGGCGGTCGCGGCGAGCGGCAACGTCCGCCGGGCGGTCACCGACGCCGACCGGCTGGAGCGGGTCAGCGAGGGGCGCTTCGACCTGATGGAGGGCGGGCTCGACATCTGGCGCGAGGAGCCCGTCACCGGCATCGGCCTCGGCGGCTTCGAGAGCCGCTTCGAGGAGACCCTGACGCCCCTGGAGCAGCGGCGGGTGCGGGTCATCGTCTCCCACAACGCGCCCATCACCGTGCTCAGCGAGACCGGGATCGTGGGATCGGCCCTCTTCCTGGCCCTGATCGCGGGCGCGGGGTGGGCGGTCGTGCGGGGGTCGCGAGAGGAGGGCGAGGTCGGCTGGGCCCGATGGGCCCTCGGCGCCATGCTCGCGGGGATCCTCATCCACAGCCTGCTCTACGCGGCCCTGTTCGAGGACCCGTTCACGTGGGTCATCGCCGGTGCGGGGGTCGCCCTGGCCGGGACCCGGCCCGTCACCGTGACCGCGCCGCAGCCGGTGAGGCCCGAGCCCGTCCCCGTCTCGTGAGCGCGGCGGGGCCCGTGCGGGTCCTGTGCCTCAGCAACATGTGGCCGGGGCCCCGGGACCCGGACTACGGCGCGTTCGTCGCCGACATGTGCGACGCGCTGCGGGCGGAGGGGCTCAGCGTCGAGGTCGCGGCCATCGACAGCCGCGCCTCGGGGCCCCTGCGGACGCCGGCCAAGTACGCGCGGCTGGCGCGGGGGGCGATGGGCGCGGCGCGGCGTGCCGACGTGATCTACGCGCATTTCCTCTTCCCGACCGGCGCCCTGGCGGCGCAGGCGGCGCGGGCCGCGGGCATCCCCTTCGTCGTCACCGCCCACGGCCAGGACGTGCGCAACCTCGAGCGCTGGTCGGCCCGGCGCGGGACGGCTGCGGCCCTGCGGCGGGCGGGGGCCGTCATCGCCGTGAGCGAGTACCTCGCAGACGAGCTGCGCGCCTCCGGCATCGCGCTGCCGCCGCTGCACGTCGTCAACATGGGCGTGGATCTCGACCGCTTCGCGCCGGCCGATCGCGGCGCGGCGCGGGCCAGGCTCGGGCTTCCGGCGGACGGACCCCTCGTGGCCGCGGTCGGCGGCCTGACCGAACGGAAGAATCCGCTCGTGCTGCTCCAGGCCTTCGCGCGCGTCCGCGCGCGACGGCCCGACACCCGTCTCGCGCTCGTCGGCGACGGGCCGCTCGCGGGGGCCGTCGACGCGGGGGCCCGGCGGCTGGGCGTGGACGGGGCCGTCGTGCGCCCGGGGGTCGTCCCTCACGCCCAGGTCGGCGACTGGCTGGCCGCGAGCGACGCGCTCGCCATCGTGAGCCGGATCGAGCCGCTGGGCATCGCGGCCCTCGAGGCGCTCGCCAGCGGGCGGCCCGTGGTGGCCACGCGCGTGGGGGGCGCTCGCGAGATCGTGCCCGACGGCGGGCCGGGGCGGATCATCGACCCGCTGGACCCGGTGGCGATCGGCGGCGCGCTCCTCTCCCTGCTCGACGATCCCCCCTCGCCCGAGGACTGCCGGCGGGCGGCCGAGCCCCACTCCCTGAAGCGCCAGGCCGGCCGCGTCGCGGCCATCCTGCGCGCTACGCTGCCCGGTCGATGACGACGGACGCCCCCGCCCGGCCGGCGGCTGCGCGGCCGAGCCCGTCACCCAGCCCGGCGGTGATCGCGGTCGCGATCGGCGCCGTCGCCGCGGGCGCGGTCGCGGTGTGGCAGCCCCTGGCCGGCCTCGCCCTCGCCGTGGTGCTGCTCATCGCCACCCTGATCCGCAACGTCCCGGTCGCGCGCCTCGCGCCCGTCCTCGTCGTGCTGACGGCCGCCGCGGCGATCGCGGGGCCCAACCTGGCCGCCCCGCCGGCGCCGTGGCTCTTCCTCTTCCGGCTGCTGATCGTCCTGCTCGGGCTGGGGCTCGTCGGCTATCTGCTGATGGACGGCCGCCTGACGCTCCCCGCCGGCCTCCCGCGCCCGGCCGGGCTGCTGGCGGTCTGGCTGGGCTGGACGGCGCTGTCGATCGGCTGGGCGGACGACTCGGTCGCGGCCCTGCGCTGGACGCTGTTCATGGCGATGATGGGCGGGCTGGCGATCGCGATCGCCCTCCTGTGCCGCAGCCGGCGACGGGCGGTGGTCCTGCTGTGGACCCTCTTCGGCGTCTTCGTGCTGGCCTGCCTGATCGCCGTCGCCGAGGTGGTCACGGGGCTCCACCTGCCGACCTTCCGCCAGGGCCGCGAGGGCACGGTGGGCCTCATCGGCGTCGGCTCGCTGTTCGGCAACCAGAACAACTTCGCGACCTTTCTCAGCCTGAGCCTCCCCTACCTGGCGACGCTGCCCATCGTGTTCCGCGACGTCCGCCTGAGGATCCTCGGCTTCGCCGGCGGCGCCGTCGCCCTCCTCTTCATCCTCGCCACCGGGAGCAAGTCAGGCCTCGTCGCGGCCGCCCTCGTCCTCCTCGGGCTGCTCGTGCTCGTCGGGAGCGACCGGCGCGCACGGGGGCGCCTGCTCGTGGCCGGGGCCGTGGCGGGGCTGGCCGTCCTGCTGGTCGTGCCAGCGCTGCTCGGGAGCGGGCCCGTGAACCTCGACGAGCGGACGGTCACCAAGTTCGACTTCGGCCTCCTCGCGGAGCAGCTCGACAGCCAGCAGGGGTCCGGGGGCGTGCGCTCGTCGCTGCTGAGCGACGGGCTGGGGCTCGTCGCCGAGACCGACGGGCTCGGCGTCGGCGCGGGCAACGCCGAGACCGAGGTCCGCAGCCTGGCGAACTTCCCCGGCGTGGCCAACCTGCACAACTGGTGGCTGGAGGTGCTCGTCAACGGCGGAATCGTGGGCTTCGCGCTCTACCTGCTCTTCTACCTGACGCTCCTGCGCGGGCAGGTGCGCGCCGCGCGGGGCTCGGGCGACCCCCTGGTGCGCTACATGGCGCTCGCCGGCGCCCTCGCGCTGATCGGCTGGATCGTCGGGAGCATCGGCCCCTCGACGGCGATCCACTTCGCGCCGATGTGGATCATGTTCGGCCTCGGGATGGGCGCCCTGGTGCTGTGGCGGAGGGAGCCCGCGAAGGAGGGCCCGCGGTGAGGGTCCTGATGCTGAGCCACATGTACCCCAGCGCCGTCAACCGGACGGCCGGGATCTTCGTGCACGAGCAGGTGCGGGCGCTCGCCAAGCTCGGCCACGACGTGCGAGTGGTCTCGCCCAAGGGGTGGGCGCCGCCGCTGGCGGCGCGGTGGAGCGCCTACCGCGAGGTGCCGGGCGCCGGCGTGGTGGACGGGGTGCCGGTGCTCTACCCCCGGATGCTCTCCCTGCCGGGCGCGCGTCTCGGCCACCGCAACGCGGACGCCACGCTGTGGGCGATCGCCCGCCCTCTGCGCCGGGTGCACGAGCGCTGGCCGTTCGACGTCATCCACGCCCACATGCTGGTGCCGGACGGCTGGGCCGCGGCCCAGATGGGCGCCGGCCTGGGAGTCCCGGTCGTCGCCACGGCGCACCGCGCCGACGTGCTGGACGTGCCCGCCCGGGGCCCGCGCAGCCGCGCCCGAGTGGCGTCGGCGGTGGAGGCCATCGACCAGGTGTGCGCCGTGAGCGCCGCGATCGGCGACGCGGCCGCGGCGCTGGCCCGTCCGCGACGGCCCGTCCGGGTGGTTCCGAACGGCGCCGACACGCGCGTCTTCGCGCCGCGGACCGCGTCCGAGGCCCGCGCCCGCCTGGGACTGCCGGACGACGGGCCCATCGTCAGCTACGTCGGCAAGCTCGTGCCGCGCAAGGGGGTGGACACCCTCGTGGACGCCATGGGGCTGCTCGCGCGCCGCCCCGCGGGAGCGCCGCTGCTGGTGGCCGCCGGGATCGGCGAGGAGCAGCCGGCGCTCGAGCGCCGCGCCGCGCAGCTGGGCGTCGGCGACCGGATCCGGTTCGTCGGCAAGGTCGCGCACGACGAGGTCGGCTGGTGGATGGCGGCGGGCGACCTCGTGGTCCTTCCCTCCCTGAGCGAGGGGCTGCCGACGGTGATCTGCGAGGCGATGAACGTGGGCCGGCCGGTCGTGGCGACCGCGGTCGACGGGACCCCCGAGATCGTCCGCGATGGCCGCACCGGGCTCCTCGTTCCGCCGTCCGACCCGGACGCCCTCGCCGGGGCCCTCGGCCGGGTGCTGGACGAGCCCGGCCTCGCGGCGCAGATGGGCCAGGAGGCCCTGCGCATCGGGCGCGGCGAGTACACCTGGGAGGCGAACGCCCGCACGATGAGCGCGATCTACGAGAACCTGGCCGGGTGAGCGCGCCACCTCCGGCGGTGGTGCTGCAGGCGTCCGGCCCGAACGCCCTCGGCATCGTCCGCAGCCTCGGCCGCGTGGGGGTCCCCGTCATCGCCTGCGACCACGACCCGCAGGCGCTCGGGCTGGTGTCGCGCTACGCGACCCCTCATCCCACGGCGAACCCCCTGACCGACCCCGAGCGCTTCGTCGACGACCTGCTGCAGCTTGGACGCGGAGCCGGGAGGGGCGGGGTCCTGTTCGCGACGCACGACGAGGCCATCGCGGCGCTCGGCCCCCGCCAGGCGGAGGTGGAGGAGCTCTTCCGCCGCCCCTGGACCCCCTGGCCGGCCGTTCAACGCGATCATGGACAAGGAGCACCAGCACGCGGTCGCGCGCGCGTCCGGCTTCCCGGTGCCCGCCACGGTGACGCCCCGCGACGACGGCGACATCGTCGCGGCGACGCGCGCCCTGCGCTTCCCGCTGGTGCTGAAGCCGCGCAACGCCCCGGAGTTCCGCCACCGCTTCCGCGCCCACCTGCTGGAGGCGCCGGACCCCGAGGCGCTCCGGCGGGCGTGGGAGCTGGCGGCGCCCTACGACCCGCAGGTCTGCGAGGTCATTCCGGGCGACGACTCCCACCTCTGGACCTACGGCAGCTACCGCGACGCCGCGGGCCGGGCGCTGGCCGTGTTCACCGGGCGAAAGCTGCGCCAGTGGCCGGTCGGGTTCGGCGCGGCGCGGGCGGCCGAGTCGCGATGGGACCCCGACCTGGCGGCCCGCTGCGACGCCCTCCTCGACGCACTCGGGTACCACGGGATCTCCCAGGTCGAGGTGAAGCGCGACCCGCGCGACGGGCGCGACCACCTCATCGAGGTGAACGCGCGAGCCTGGCTGTGGATCGGGCTCGCCACGGACTGCGGCGTGAACATCCCGCTGGCCTGCTGGCTCGACGCCACGGGAAGGCCCCGCCTCTGGCCGCCCGGCCACCGCGACGGCCGCCGCTGGGTCCTCCTCGCGACCCATCTCGCCGGCAGCGCCGGCGAGATCGCCCGCGGGCAGTGGTCGGCCCGCCCCTTCCTGCACTCGCTGGCGCCGCCCGTGCGGGACGGGGTCTTCGACCCCCGCGACCCGCGCCCGGCCCTGGCGCTCTACGAGCGCCTCGCGCGACGGCTCGTGCGACGTGGCTGACCTCCGCGTGCGCATCGACGGGTGCCGTCCGGCCTTCGCCCCGCGGGCCAGGTGGGTGCTGGAGACCCTCGCCGAGGCGCTCGGCCTCCGGATGGTCCCGACGGAGGCCGAGGCCGACCTCGCCTACGCGCCCGAGCGCCCGCCGCACGGCGTCTGGATCCCGGCCGAGCCGGCCGCCCAGGCCTTCTTCGAGGGGCCCGACGCGTTCCCGGGCCCGGCCGTGCACCGCGCCGCCGGGCTGACGCTGCTCTTCCCGCCGAGCCGGCCGGGCGAGCCGGTGCCGGGCGACCTGGTGGCGAGCGCGTTCTACCTGCTCGCCCGCTGGGACGAGCTGCGCGTCGCCGAGCGCGACCGCTTCGGGCGCCTGCCGCTCGCGGCCAGCGCCTTCGGCCGGATCGCCGGGCTCGACCTGGCCGACCCGCCCGTCGAGGGGTATCTGAGCGCGCTGCGCGCCGCCCTGCGCATCCCGCCGCCGACGGGCTGGGGCGTCGCCCTCACCCACGACATCGACCGCCTCCGCAGGCGCACCCCCAAGGGGCTCGCCGGCATCGCGCGGCGGCGGGGGCCGCGGGGCCTCGCGTCCTCGCTGACCGGGCCCGACCCGTGGGACAACCTCCCCGACCTGCTCGAGACGACCTGGCGGCGGGGGCTGCGCTCGACGGTCTTCCTGATCGGCCGCAACGCCCACCGCCTGGACGGGACGCCCCGGCGGGTCTACGAGCGCCGCCGCCCCGCGCTGGCGGCGTCGGTGCGGGCCGCGGGCGGGGAGGTGGCCCTGCACGCGTCCTTCGCCTCGGCCGACGACCCCGCCGCCCTGGCGGCGGAGCTCGCGTCCCTCCGAGCCGAGGCCGGCCCGGTGGAGGGCGTGCGGTTCCACTACCTGCGCTTCCGATACCACGAGACCGTCCGCGCGCTCGAGCGGGCCGGGGTGGGGTACGACTCGAGCCTGGCCTTCAGCGAGGCGCCGGGCTTCGCCGCGGGCATCGCGCGCCCGTTCCGGCCCTACCTGGTGGGCGAGGAGCGCCCGGCCCGCCTGACGCTGCTGCCCCTGGCCGTGATGGACACGACCCTCGACTCGCGCCTCGGCCTGGGCGCCGAGGCCGCGCGCGAGCGCGCCCTGGACGTGCTCGAGCGCGTGCGGCGGGTCGGCGGGCGGGCGGCGCTGCTGTGGCACAACACCTACCTGGCGGACGACCGCGCGCCGGGGTACGGGCGGCTCTGGGAGGACCTGCTCGACGAGCTCGCGCGGCGCGGTGCCGAGCTCGGCCCCGCCGGGACGCCCGCCGCCGCCCCGGAGGGCGCGTCCCTCGCCGGGCGCCGGATCGTCCACCTGACCGCGGTCCACCGGCCGCGCGACGTGCGCATCTTCCACAAGGAGGCCCGCGCGGCGGCGGCGGCCGGCGCGCGGACGTGGGTCGGCGCCCCCCGGGAGCCGATCCCGCGCGCCCGGCGCCCGGCGGCCGGGTGGCGCCTGGCCCGCGCGGCCCGCCGCCGCGATGCCGACCTCTATCACGTTCACGACCCCGAGCTCCTGCCGATCGCGATCTGGCTCGCGCGCCGGAGCGGACGTCCGGTCGTCTACGACGCCCACGAGTACCTCGGCGAGACGGTCCGCACCAAGCGCTGGCTGCCGCGCCCCCTGCGCGTGCCCGTCGCCCTCGTCGCCGAGCGGGCGGAGCGGGCGGCCGCCAGGCGGCTCGCGGGGGTCGTGACGGCCAACGAGGACCTCGCGGCCCGCTTCGCCGCGGCCGGAGCCCGGGCCGTGAGCGTGGCCAACTCGCCCTGGTCCCGGGCGTTCCCGGAGCCCGCCCCGATGCCCGACGCGCCGGTCGCGCTCTACGTCGGCGGACTGGCGCCGCTCCGCGGCCTCGACCTGATGCGCGCCGCCTTCCCCCTGGTCGGCGTGCCGGGGGCGCGCCTCGTGCTCGCCGGGCCGGGCGACCCCGGCGAACTGCCCGCCGGGGCCGAGAGCGTCGGCCCGGTCGACCACTCGCGGGTGCCCGCCCTCCTGGCCGCCGCGCGCGTCGCCTGGGTCCCGCTGCAGCCCCACGGCAACTACGATCGCGCGGTGCCGACGAAGCTCGTGGAGGCGATGGCCGCGGGACGGCCGGTCGTGGCCAGCGACCTCGGGCGGATGGGCGCCATGGTGCGCGACGCCGGCTGCGGCCTGGTCGTGCCGCCCGCCGACGCGCGGGCGCACGCCGCGGCGCTCGCGCGCCTGCTCTCGGACGGCGACGCGGCCGCCCGCATGGGCGGCGCCGGGCGCGACGCCTTCGTGGCCGGCCTCGGCTTCGAGGCGGAGGCGCGCGCGCTGACCGCCTTCTACGCCGAGGTGCTCCGGACGTGAGGGTGCTCTACGTGTCGCAGTACTTCGTGAGCGCCGACCAGCCCGGCGGGGTCCGCCACTGGCAGCACACGCGGGCCCTCGCGCGCGCCGGCCACGAGGTCGCCGTCGTCACCTCCTACGTCCAGCACAAGGAGCGGACGATCCCCGAGGCCTACCGGGGCAGGCGGATCGTGCACGAGGTCGAGGACGGCCTCGACGTCTGGCGCACCTACTCGACCCCGGGCTACGGCCGCGACCTGCGCTCGCGGCTCGCCAGCTACGGCACGTTCGCCTGGTGGTCGGTCGTGGCCGGCGCCCGGGCGCCGCGCCCGGACGTGGTGGTCGCCTCGTCCCCCTCGCTGCCCGCGGCCGCGGCCGCGGCCGCCCTCGCCCGGGCCCGCGGCGCGCGATTCCTGCTGGAGGTGCGCGACCTCTGGCCGGAGTCGGCCATCGCGATGGGCCTGATCCGCGATCGCCGCGCCATCGCGCTCGCACGGCGGCTCGAGGCCTTCTGCGAGCGGCGGGCCGACCGCATCGTCGCGGTCACCGAGGGCATCCGGGATGGGTTGGTGCGGCACGACGTCCCACCGTCGAAGGTCGTGGTGATCACGAACGGCGTCGATCTGGACCTGGGCAACGGGGCGCGGCCGGCCGCGGCCCCCGTGCCCGACGGCGCCTTCGTCGCGATGTACGTCGGCGCGCACGGGACCTACAGCTCCCTCGAGACGATCCTCGACGCGGCCGCCGAGCTGCGCGACGACCCGGAGGTGCGCCTGGTGCTGGTGGGCAACGGCGACCGCAAGCGCGCGCTGGTCGAGTCGGCGCGGCTGCGGGGGCTGGACAACGTCGCGTTCGTCGACCCCGTGCCCAGGCGCGAGGTGCCCTCCTGGCTCGCGCGCGCCGACGCCTGCGTCCTGCCCTACCAGGACAACCCCCTCTTCGCCGGCGCGCTCCCCAACAAGGCCTTCGACTACCTGGGCGCCGGACGCCCGATCGTCGCGTCGGCCCCATCCGGCGAGCTCACCCGGATGGTCGAGCGCGCGGACTGCGGGGTGGCGGTGCCGCCCGAGGACGGCCGGGCGCTGGCGGGGGCGATCCGCCGCCTGGCGGCCGACCGCGAGGCGGCACGCCGGATGGGCGAGCGCGGCCGCAGCTATGCGCTCGCCCACTACGACCGAGCGGCGCTCGCCGCTCGCTTCGTCCAGACGGTGGAATCGCTTGCGTGATCGGGCAGACACCCGACCCGGACCGGTGGGGGGCGGGCCAAGCGGGCGACCGACCTCGCCCTCGCGGTCCCGCTGGCGCTGGCGACCGCGCCCGTGATGGCCGGGATCGCCCTCTGGGTGCGCACCGACTCGCCGGGGCCCGCCCTCTACCGCCAGCGCCGCGTCGGCTACGCCGGCGCGCCGTTCACCCTGCTGAAGTTCCGCACCATGGTCGTCGGGGCCGAGGGCATGGGCGCGGGCCTGGCGGTGAGCGCCGGTGACGAGCGCATCACCCGCGCGGGGCGGGCCCTGCGCCGGCTGTCCCTCGACGAGCTGCCTCAGCTCTGGAACGTGATCCGCGGCGACATGAGCCTGGTCGGGCCGCGGCCCACGGTCGCATCGCAGCTGGAGCGCTACGACGCGCGCCAGCGGCGGCGGCTGCTGGCGCGGCCGGGGCTGACCGGGCTGGCCCAGGTGAGCGGCCGCAACGCCATCCCGTGGTCCGAGCGGATCGAGATCGACCTCGCCTACGTGGACGGCTGGAGCTTCAGGGGCGACCTGGCCATCCTCGCCCGCACCACGCGCGTGGTGCTCCGGCGCGGCGGCACCTACATCGGCGAGCGCGGCGGCTTCGACCTGGCCGGGCCGGAGGCGCCCGATGGCTGACGTCTCGGTGCTGCTGACCTGCGCCGGCCAGCGCGTGGACATCGTGAGGGCCTTCCGCGAGGCCCTCGACGGGAACGAGCACGACGGCAGGGTGCTGGTGAGCGACCTCGACCCGCTGTCGCCGTCGCTGTTCGCGGCCGACGGCGCCGTCGAGCTGCCCCCGGTCTCCGACCCACGGTACGGGCGCGCCGTCGCCGACGCGTGCCGGCGCGAGGGGGTGCGGGCGGTGCTGCCGCTGACCGACCTCGACCCGGTGCTGCTGGCGCGGGCGGCGCCCGCCATCGAGGAGGCCGGGGCCCGCGTGTTCCTGCCCAGCCCCGAGGTCGCCCTCGGCTGCCAGGACAAGTGGGAGTGCCACCTGATGCTGGAGCGGGCGGGACTGCAGTCGCCGCCGACCTGGCTGCCCGGCGACGCCGACCCGGCCGCCCTGCCGTACCCGGTGCTGGTCAAGCCGCGTCTGGGCTTCGCGGCGCGCCACATCTACCGCTGCGCCGATCCGGACGAGCTCGCGTTCTTCCTGCGCTACACGCCGGCGGAGAGCGTCATCCAGCAGGCGCTGCCAGGTGTGGAGTTCAGCATCGACTGCCTCGGCGACCTCGACGGCCGCCCACTCGGGGCCGTGCCGCGCAGGATGATCCAGGCCAAGGGCGGCGAGCAGATCAAGGGCGAGACCCTCGACGACCCCCAGCTCACCGAGCTCGGCGCGGCGACGGTCGCCGCGCTCGGCCTCGCCGGGCCCAGCACCGTCCAGTGCTTCCGCGAGGGACCGGCGATCCTCGGCATCACCGACATCAACACCCGCTTCGGGGGCGCCTTCCCGCTGCCCCAGGCGGCCGGTGCCGCCTACCCGGAGACGATCATCGCCATCGCGGCCGGCGAGCGGCCGCCGGCCCGCGTGGGCGCCCACGCGGCCGGGGTCGTCATGACCCGGTTCCTCGACCAGACCATCCTGAGGCGGGAACCGCGCGGCCTCGCCCCCCTCACGCGCGTCCACTAGGGTCCGCCGGACGTGGAGCGCGAGATCACCCTCCGGGACTACGG
This sequence comes from Miltoncostaeaceae bacterium, assembly GCA_963835685.1. Taxonomy (GTDB): domain Bacteria; phylum Actinomycetota; class Thermoleophilia; order Miltoncostaeales; family Miltoncostaeaceae; genus DATAGF01. Next base: position 97,243 of record CAWIGI010000013.1, on the reverse strand, counting down.
CCGCGTGCTGTGGGGCGGCCGTTGGCTCATCCTCGCGGCGACCGTCGCCGCGGCGCTCGTGGGCCTCATTCTGACCTTCGTGACCTCCACGACCTACGTCGCCGAGTCGGAGGTCTACCTGGGACAGGCGACCACGATCTCGGGCACCCCGGTGTCGACGCCGACCACGAACCCGGCCACCGCGCCCACGGCGCTGACGGGCGACAACCTGGTGGGCCGGGTCGCGCGCGAGCTCGGCGTGAGCCCGAGCCGGGTGCGGGACGGGGTGGAGGTCACCGCCCCGCGGGCGCCCGGCGGCGCGGTCGGCAACCAGCCGACGATCGCCACCGTCACCTTCACCGACGAGAGCCGCGACATCGCCCGGCGCGGCGCGAACCTCTACGCGGAGGCGATCCTCGAGCAGGCGCGCGAGAGCTCGGCCGAGATCGTCGACACCTACGAGGAGGCGGTGGCCCGCTCGTCGGCGCAGGTCGACCGCCTGGAGGCGGAGCTCGCGAGCTACCGGCGCCAGCTGGCCCAGAACCCGGGCGGCGAGCAGGCCATCCTCCTCCAGTCGCTGATGTCGAGCGCCGGCCAGCAGCTCCAGGTGGCCTCCACCGAGCTCGCCGAGCAGCGCCTCAACCTGGTCAAGGAGCGCCAGTACGGCCAGCCGGACGTCGTCTCCCTGGCACGGAGCCCCAGCTCGTCGAGCAGCCTGCCCAACCGTGCGCGCACCGTCCTGCTGGCCGCCGTGATCGGGTTCATCGTCGGCGTGATCGTGGTCTTCGTGTGGCGAGGAAGCCCGGCGGGGCGTGCGGCCGAGGCGTAGCGCAGCGGCGGCGGGCGCGATGATCGCAGCGCTGGCCGTCGCCGGCTGCGGCGGCGGGGGGGGCGACGCCGCGGAGACCACCGCGCCGGCCACGGCGCCGGCCACGGCGCCGGCCACGGCGCCCGAGGCGCCGCCCGTGGCGGTGCGGGTGACCGACGGCGACACCGGCGCGCCGGTCGCCGGCGCGGCCGTGGAGGCGCTTCGCGGTGGAGCCGTCGTGGCGCGGGCCCAGACCGACGACGACGGGCGGGCGGAGGTGCCCCTGGGGACGGCGGCGGTGACCGCGACAGCGCCGCGCTACACGCCTGCGCGGGCGCGGGTGCGCGACGGCGCGGCCGCGGTCGACCTCTACGACCCACGCCTCCAGAGCCCGGAGTACGGCGGCGGCGCCTCGCGCGACCGCTACGTCCCCGCGGTGAAGGTGCCGCCGCCGGCCGGCCGGCCCGCCTGGACCTTCGAGAGCCGCACCCTCCTGGAGTTCCCGCCCGCCGTGAGCGACGGCCTCGCGGTCATCGGCACGAACTCGGGCCGCGTGTACGCCCTCGACGCCGACGACGGCTCGGTGGTCTGGGCGCGGCGCCAGAAGGGGGAGATCGCCTCCAGCCCGGCGATCGCGGGCGGGCGGGCCATCGTCAGCTCGATGGGCGGCCAGCTCGTGGCCTACGGCGTGGGGGCGGGCACCCCGCTCTGGACCTTCTCGACCGGCAGCCCGATCGAGAGCTCGCCGCTGGTCGTCGACGGGCTGGTCTACGTCGGCACCTGGGCGGGGGGCCTCCACGCCGTCGACGCCGCCACCGGGAAGCAGCGCTGGCGCTACCAGGCGCCCGACGACATCAAGGGCAGCGCCGCCCTGGCGAACGGGCTGATCGTGGTGGGCGACTACTCGGGCAACCTGCACGCCCTCGACCCGCGCTCGGGCGCCGAGCGCTGGACGTACACGGGCGGTGCCCGCTTCTACGGCGGCCCGGCCGTCAGCGGGGACACCATCGTGATCGGCGACGTGGGCGGGGCGCTCATCGCCGTCGACGCCCGGAACGGCGGCGAGCGGTGGCGTCACTCCACCGGCGGCGCCTTCGTCTACTCGACCGCCGCGATCGCCGACGGGGCGGCCTACGTCGGCTCCTACAACGGCAGCTTCCAGGCCCTCGACCTCGGCGACGGCTCGGTGCGCTGGTCCTTCGACGTGGGCGGCAGGATCTCGGGCTCGGCCACCGTCGTGGACGGCGTCGTCTACACCGCGCGCCTGTACGCCCCCGGGCAGCCGCGGCGCACCTACGGGCTCGACGTGCGGACCGGCGCCGTGCGCTTCGAGACCGACGAGGGCCGCTACTCGCCCGCCGTGGGAGCCGGGAGGACGCTGTACCTCGTGGGCACACGGCACCTGTATGCCCACCCTGCCCCGGCGCGGTAGGCGCCTCTGGCTCGGCCTCGCCGGGCTGGCCGCCGCGCTGCTGATCGCGGGCGGGGTCCTGGCCTTCGGCCTCGCCCGCGGCTGGTTCGACCCGGGCAGCGTCGAGGGGACGACCGAGGGCTTCGAGGCGGCGGAGGCGCCCCGCGGGACGGCCGCGGCGGGGTCGTGGCCGGAGTACGGGTACGACGCCGGGCGGACGCGCGCCAACCCGGCGCTCCGCCTGCGGCCCCCGTTCCGGCAGGTGTGGTCGCACGACGCCGGCTCGCTGATGGAGTTCCCTCCCGTGCTCGGCGGGGGGCGGGCGGTGGTGGGCACGAATGCGGGCCTGGCGATGGCGATCGACCTGGACGGCGGGCGGCGGCTGTGGAGCGTCCGGCTGCGCGGACGGGTCGCCTCCTCGCCCGCCCTCGCCGGCGACCTCGCCCTGTTCACGACCATCCGCGGCGACGTGGTCGCGCTGCGCGCCGCCGACGGGCGGCAGGTGTGGCGCCGGCGCGTCGGGTCGCCGGTCGAGTCGTCGCCGCTCGTCGTGGACGGGGGCGCCTACGTCGGGACGCTCGCGGGGCGGGTCCTGCGGCTGGACGTCCGCACCGGGGGGGTGCGCTGGAGCGCCGAGGCCGCGGGGGACGTCAAGGCCAGCCTGGCGCTGACGGGGCCGAACGTGGTCGTCGGCGACTACGCCGGGCACGTCACGGCGTTCCGGCGCTCGGACGGGCGGGTCGCCTGGCAGCGCGAGAGCCCCGGAGCGCGCCTTCGCGGCGCCGGGCGCTTCTACGCCGGCCCGGCGGTGGCCTACGGGCGGGTCTTCATCGGCAACGTGAACGGCCGCGTGATCGCGCTCGACGAGGACACCGGGGAGGTCGCCTGGGTGCGGGTGCTCGACGACTTCGTCTACTCGAGCGCCGCCGTCGCCGACCGCGCCGTGATCGTCGGCAGCTACGACCAGCGCGTGCACGCCCTGGACGCCGTCACCGGGCGCCCGCGCTGGACGTTCGACGCGGGTGAGCGCATCTCGGGCTCGGCCTCGGTGATCGGCGACGTGGTCTACGCCTCGACCCTCGCGAGGGACCCGCGCGACGGACGGACGGTGGCGCTCGACCTGCGCACCGGGCGCCCCCTCTGGACCTTCCCCGACGGGCGCTACAGCCCAGCGGTGGCCGTGCGGGGCCTGCTCGTCCTGACGGGCGTGCGGACGCTCTACGGGCTCGTGCCGCGGTGACCGTCGCCCGGCTGGCCCGGGCCGCGATGATCGTCGCGCTCTTCGGGCTGCTCTCGCGGCTGCTCGGGTTCGCCCGCGAGATCGTGCTCGCCGCGGCCTACGGGACGACGGGCGCCACGGACGCCTTCGTCAACTCCCTGTTGATCGTGAACACGGTCGCGGCGGTCCTCCTCTACACCCTCGTGACCCTCATCATCCCGGTGTTCCAGCGCGAGCGCGCCGAGCACGGGACCGGCAGCGCCTGGCGCCTGATCGGCGCGCTCGCGGCCTGGACCGGGCTGGTGCTCGTGGTCCTCTCCTCGCTCGCCGCGATCTTCCCCGAGGCCCCCGCGGCGATCTTCCAGCTCGACCCCGCCCGCGCCGAGGACACGGCCGAGCTCATCCGCATCATGGCGCCGGCCATCGCCCTGCAGGGCTTCTCGGCGATCTTCACCGCGATGCTCCAGATCCACGGGCGCTTCGCCGGGCCCGCGGCCGTCGGGGTCGCGTTCAACCTCGGGATCATCATCGGGATCGCCGCCGGGCAGGACACGATCGGGATCGAGGCAGCCGGGTGGGGGGTATCGGCGGGGGCGGCGCTCCAGGTGCTGCTGCAGCTGCCGCAGTTCTGGCGCCTCCTGCGCGAGGCCCGGGCGCGGCCGGCGCTGACCCACCCGCGCCTGGCCGGGGTCGCCCTGCTCGCCCTGCCCGTGCTCGGGGCCTCCCTGCTCCAGCAGATCAACAACATCACCGACAAGCTCTTCGCCTCGAGCCTCGAGGCCGGCCGGGTGGCGGCGCTCAGCTTCGCCAACGCCGTGGGGCAGGGGCCGCGCGCCGCCCTGCTGCTGCCGCTGCTGACGCCCCTCTTCCCCCTCATCGCGCGGCTCATGTCCGAGCGACGGCACGACGAGGCGCTCGGCGCCTTCCGGCGCGTGGCCGGCCTGCTCGGGCTGCTCGCGTTCCCGGTGTCCCTGCTGCTGGCGATCTGGGCGGGCGAGGTTGCCCAGCTCGCCTTCCAGCGCGAGGCCTGCGGTGAGGACTGCGTGGCCGAGATCGAGCCGGCGCTGGTCTGGTACGCCCTCGGCACCTGGCCGGCGTTCCTGTCGCTGCTGCTCAACCGGACGCTCTCGGCCGCGAACCTGCAGCGCGACATCCTCTGGATCACGGTCGTGACCGTCGGCCTGACGATCGTCCTCGACGTGATCCTGCTCGGGCCCCTGGAGCAGGGAGGGCTCGCGCTCGCCGCGACCCTCGGCGTGTTCGCGAACGCGGCCATGCTGCTCGCGCGCCTGCGCCACCACTTCCCCGCCCTCGACCTGCGCGGGCTCGCAGCCCGCCAGGCCCGGCTGCTGGCGGCCGCAGCGGCGGGCGCGGCCGCGGCGCTCCTGCTCGACCTCGCCCTGCCCACCGACGACCTACCCTCGCTGGAGGTCGCGGGGCGGCTCGTGATCAAGGCGCTCGTGGCCCTCTCGGTCGTCGTGGTCGCCGCGCGAGCCCTGGCCGCGCCGGAGCTGGCCGAGGGCACCGGCGCGCTCCGGTCCCTCGCCAGAGGCCGCCGGCGGCGGACCGGGGAGTAGGCTCCCCGGGAATGCCGACCTCCGTCGTGACCGGCGGCGCGGGCTTCCTCGGCTCCCACCTGTGCGACCGCCTGCTCGCCGAGGGGCACCGGGTGCTGTGCGTCGACAACCTCGACACCGGGACGCTCGAGAACATCGAGCACGTCCGCGACCCGGCGTTCGTCTTCGTCCAGCACGACATGGTGGAGCACATCGAGATCGACGAGCCGGTCGACTACGTCTTCCACCTGGCCTCGCCGGCCAGCCCGATCGACTACCTGCGCCTCCCCCTGCACACCCTCAAGGTCGGCTCCTACGGCACCCACAACGCGCTCGGGCTGGCGAAGCGCCACCGCGCGCGGTTCCTGCTCGCCTCCACCAGCGAGGTCTACGGCGACCCCCAGGTGCACCCCCAGGGCGAGGACTACTGGGGCCACGTCAACCCGATCGGCCCGCGCGGCGTCTACGACGAGGCCAAGCGCTACGCCGAGGCCATGACCATGGCCTACCACCGGCAGCAGGGCGTCGACACCCACATCGCGCGCATCTTCAACACCTACGGGCCGCGCATGCGGCCGCACGACGGGCGGGCGATCCCGACCTTCGTCCGCCAGGCGCTCGACGACAAGCCGCTCACCGTGTTCGGCGACGGCAGCCAGACGCGGTCGTTCTGCTACGTCGCCGACCTGGTGGAGGGCCTGCTGCGCCTGATCGACTGCCACCACCACGAGCCGGTCAACCTCGGCAACCCGCTGGAGTTCACGATCCTGGAGCTGGCCGAGGTCGTGGTCAGGGTCACGGGCAGCCGCTCGCCGATCGTCTTCGAGGCGCTCCCGGTCAACGACCCGGCGGTGCGGCGGCCGGACATCGCGCTCGCCCGTGAGCTGCTCGACTGGGCCCCGGCCGTGGAGCTCGAGGAGGGCCTGCGCCTGACCCTCGCCGGGATGGGCCGGAGGATCCCGCTCGCCGGCTGAGGCGGCGTCGCCGGCGGCCGTCTGGGCGCGGCACCTGCGCAAGTCCTACGGCGACCTCGCCGCCGTCGACGGCATCGACTTCCGCATCGAGGCGGGGGAGTGCTTCGGCTTCCTCGGGCCCAACGGCGCGGGCAAGACGACCACCATGCGGATGCTCTCGAGCCTCGTGTCCCGCGACGCCGGCGACCTGCGGGTGCTGGACATGGACCCCGACGTGCGCCCGCGCGAGCTGAAGCGGCTGCTCGGGGTCGTGGCCCAGGAGACCACGCTCGATCTCGAGCTGACCGTGCGCGAGAACCTGCTGGTCTACGCGCGCTACTTCGACATCGCCGCGCCCGAGGCCGCGCGCCGGGCCGCCGAGCTGCTCGCCCTGATGGCGCTCTCGGACCGGGCCGAGGACGCGGTCAACCGGCTCTCGGGAGGGATGCGCCGGCGCCTCCAGATCGCCCGCGCCCTCATCAACCGCCCGCGGCTGGTCCTCCTGGACGAGCCGACGACCGGCCTCGACCCGCAGGCGCGCCACGCGGTCTGGGAGCGGCTCCGGGCGCTCCGGGGCGCGGGCGCGACGCTCGTGCTTACGACGCACTACATGGACGAGGCGGCCCAGCTCTGCGACCGGCTGGTGATCATGGACGCCGGCCGGATCGTCCGCGCCGGGCGGCCGGGCGACCTCGTCGCCCGGGAGGTCGGGCGCGAGGTCCTGGAGCTGCGCGTCGCCCCCGCCGACGCGGCCGCCCTGCTCGCCCACCTCGGCGGGCGCGCACGAGGCCACGAGGTTGACGGCGACCTCGTGCTCCTCTTCACCGACGACGCCGAGGCGCTGCACGCCCACGCCCGCCTCGCCCCCGTGCCGTCCCGCCTCCAGGCGGCCCGGGCCGCCGGCCTCGAGGACGTGTTCCTGCGCCTCACCGGCCGGCGCCTACGAGACTGAGCTCGCAGCCGCGGACGCGGTCCCGGCGATCCACGTAGGCCCGGTCGCGACCGGACCCGCACCGCACCGACTCCGGTCGCCCGTTGCGGGCCCGGACCACGTCGTTCCCGGCGCCGGCGTCGTAGGCGTTCGTCCCCGGGCCGCCGCGCAGGTCGTCGCGGCCGCCGCCCCCGGCGAGGCGGTCGTCACCGTCACCCCCCGTCAGGCGGTCCGCACCGGGCCCCCCGACGAGGCAGTCGTGCCCCCCCTCCCCGCGCATCCGGTCGGCCGCACCGAAGCCGATCACGACCTCGCCGGCGTCGCCCCCCGTCAGGGTGTCGGGCCCGTTCGTCCCGAGCAGCGCCACGCGGCAGCCGCCGGCCCCGAGCGGCGCGGTCGGGTCGCCGCCGCCGCCGCCGCCGGGGCCCGGGCCGCCCCCGCCGCCCCCCCCGCCGCCGCCGCCGAAGCGCGCCGGGATGGTCACGGGGTTGCCCGTGACGGTGATGTGGTACCCCGCTCCATGGAGGGAGGGGAAGGTCACGTAACACGTGATCTCGAGCTCGGGCCGCAGGTGTTGCTCGCGCGCGATGGCGACGACGCGCCGGTCGCGCACGCCCGACGCCGCCATGCCGGGACCGCCGCCGATGTAGGTGCGCTCGCCGGTGTCCAGGTCGACGAGGTGGAGGTTGCCGTCGTAGTAGTCCTTGCCCGCCGTGGCGCCCTGACAGCCTGCGTCCCAGCGCACCTGGACGACCCAGACGTCGGGGGACGCGCGCTCCGTCACGGCGGCCGAAACCGTCGCCGTCGGCGTGAGGTGGTCGGCCGCGACCGCGGCCGGCCACGACCGCCCGAGCACGGCCAGGCAGACGAGGAGGCGCGGCAGGCGGCGGGACGTCACGCCGTCAGCCTCCCACCGAACACCCTTCCCGTGGCTACGCCCTGCCGGTGGCCGCGTCCTCGTCGTCGTCCGCCGCCCAGGCGTCGCGGGCCCACAGCGGCGGGCGGCCGAAGCGCTTCGCGAGCCAGATCCCCAGCAGGTACAGGAGGATCTGGGGGATCATCAGCAGCAGCATGCTGAACGGGTCGCCGCCCGGGAGGATCGCCGCCAGCGCCGCGATCAGGACGATCGCCACGCGCCAGTGGCGGATGTAGAACTCGGCGCTCGTCACCCCGATCCGGGCCAGCGCGAGCATCGCGATCGGGACCTCGAACATCAGGCCCGAGGCGAGCATCAGCGTCGTCACGAAGCTGAAGTACTCGCCGGCGCGGACCTGGGTGAGGAACGTGTCGCCGCCGAAGCCGAGCAGGAAGTCGAGCGCCACCGGCAGCACGATGAAGTACCCGAAGGCCACGCCGGCAACGAACAGGCTCGACGCGGCCGCCACGACGAGCAGCATCCGGCGGCGGGGCTGGTCCTGCACGGCCGGGATCACGAACGCGTAGAGCTGGTAGAGCCACACCGGCAGGGCCAGGAGGAGGGCCGCGTAGAAGCAGACCTTCAGCACCGTGAAGAACGGCTCGGTCGGGGAGAGGGTGATCAGCCCCTCGTCCTCGTAGCGGTCCGGCAGCGGCCATTCGAGGATCTCGAGGAGCTGGTCGTGGAAGCCGTAGGCGACGGCGAAGGCCACCACCAGCGCCACGACCGAGACGATGATCCGGTTGCGCAGCTCGTCGAGGTGCTCCACCACGCTCAGCCGCTCCTCGCGGCCGACGCGGCGCACCCTCATCCCGCGCAGGCGGGCCATCGCTCTCGGATCAGGCCGCGGGCGGGCGCGGCGGGGTGTCGCCCGGGACGACCACCCCCTCGAGGACGTCGTCGTCCTCGTCGCGGGCGGCGGCCGCGGCGGGCCGCGCGGGCTCCGGGTCGTCGTCGTGCCGGTCGCGCGGGCCCTCGTCGTCCACGAGCGAGCCCTTGATCTCCCGGATGCCGCGCCCGATCGCGCGGCCCATCTCCGGCAGCCGCTTGGGGCCGAACACGAGCAGCGCGATCACCAGGACGATGATGATCTGGATCGGGGAGATGTCGAACACGGGCGAGCGTCCTTCGCGGTGGGGGAGGCCCCCCTCGCCCGGAAGGCTAGCCCGCCCCGTCGGCCGAAACCACTCCGGGCGGCGACCCCTCGGCCGTCTCGCGCTTGGTCAGGTCGAGGAGGTGGCCGTAGATCTCGTGCAGCCCCTCGTCGCTGAGCGGCCCCTGGTTGGACGCGGCGAGGTAGCGGTGCATCCAATCCTCCCGCGCCTGGTCGACGAACTCCATCCCCTGGGATCGCTTGTAACTCCGCAGGCGCGCCACCAGCTCGAGGCGCGCGTTGACCGCCGCGAGCAGCTTGACGTCGTTGTCGATGATCGCGTCGCGCATCTGGCGCACGACCGCGTCGGCCGTCGGGTTCTGCACGGGCTCCACGGTCACGACTCCGACAGGAAGTCGTCCGGGCTCACCTCGTCGAGGAACTCCTTGAACTTCTCGACCACCTCGTCGGTGTCCTCGACCTCGTGCTCGAACTCGATCCCGCTCTCCTCGATCACGCGGTCGGCCGCGAAGATCGGCGCGTTGCTGCGGACGGCGAGGGCGAGGGCGTCGCTGGGCCGCGAGTCGATCTCGATCTCCGACGCCGCGGCGCGCAGGGTGATCATCGCGTAGAAGGTGTTCTCCCGCAGCTCGGTCACGGTGATCTTCGCGATCTCGGCGTTGAGCTCCGACACGACCTCCGACAGCAGGTCGTGGGTCATGGGCCGGGGGGTCTCCGCGCCCTGGAGCTTCATCAGGATCGCCGCCGCCTCGGCGTGCCCGATCCAGATGGGCAGGAACTTGTTGCCGGCCACCGTCTTCAGGAGCACGATCGGCTGCTTCCCGACCATGTCGAAGCTCACCCCGTAGATGACCATCTCCTGCACTGCGCCTCGTTCCTCTCGCTGCCGCGAGCGCGACCCGAAGGGCCATCATAGCCGGGCGGTGGAGGGTCCCCGCCTCCCCTGGGGGAGCACCGGCCGGCCGCCGCGCGCGACGGTTGTCCAGCTCTCGACGGCCTTGATACCCTGCCGCGACCGCAGGTCAGGGGCGATTAGCTCAGCCGGTTAGAGCGCATCTCTGATAAGGATGAGGTCCCTGGTTCGAGTCCAGGATCGCCCATCGCCCGCGGCCCCGCCGGGCTCGCGCGACGTGGAGGTCGGATCGGCACGTGAGCAGCGCGGCGGGCAGCGACGAGACGCGCGTGGCCCGGCCGATCGGCTGCCTGGTCGTGGACGACCACGCCATCGTCCGCGAGGGCCTGCGGCGGGTGCTCTCCCAGCTCGGCGACATGGTCGTCGTGGGGGAGGCGGCCTCGGGGGAGGCGGCGCTCGAGCTCGTCCCGCTTCGCCGGCCCGAGGTCGTGCTGATGGACGCGCGCATGCCCGGGATCGGCGGCGTCGCCGCCACGCGCGGGATCGCCGCGGCGCACCCCGAGGTGCGGGTGGTGATGTTCACCGCCCACGCCGAGCAGGACCTCCTCTGGGAGGCCCTCGACGCCGGCGCCCAGGGCTTCGTGCTGAAGGACTCCGACAGCGCCGCGCTCGCCGCGGCGATCCGCCAGGTGGTGGACGGCGAGCCCTACGTCGATCCCCGGCTCGCCCCGGACTTCCTCCGCCAGCTCGCGAAGCCCCGCAGCGCCGGCATCCTCAGCACGCGGGAGCGCGAGATCCTGCAGATGCTCGCCGACGGCTGCTCCAACCGCGAGGTGTCCGAGCGCCTCGCCGTCAGCGTCGAGACGGTGAAGACCCACGTCAAGCACATCCTGGCCAAGCTCGGGGCGGAGCACCGCACCCAGGCGGTGGCCATGGGCATCCGCCAGTCCCTGATCCGCTAGCCGCGTCGACTCTTAGGTTGCGTTCAGAGCCGTGACCGTAAGCGATAATGCCTCCAACGATGTCAGCGCGGGCCTCCGGGAGCGCCTGGCCGAGGCGGATCGCGCGAGCGCCGAACGGCGCTCGCTGGCGGCCGCGATCCTCCTGGCCCAGGAGCAGGAGCGGCGGCGGGTCGCCGAGGACCTCCACGACGGGCCGGTGCAGCAGCTCGTGGGGCTGGGCCTGACCCTCGACGCGCTCAGCGCCGAGCTGCGCGCCCGCGATCCGGGCGCCGCGGACGGCGTGGCGCGCGCCGCCGCGTCCGCCCGCGATTCGGTGAGGGCCCTGCGGCGAGCGATCTTCGACCTCCATCCGATGGCGTTGGAGGAGCTCGGCTTCGCCGCGGCCACCCGCGCGCTGGTGCAGCGGCTGGAGTGGCGGGGCGCGCGCGTCTCGCTCGACCTCGCCGCCGCCGACGCGCTGTCGGAGACCCATCGCACGGTCGCGTTCCGGATCGTCCAGGAGGCGATCGCCAACGTCGTCCGCCACGCCGAGCCGACGAGGGTCGCGATCACCGCGCGCGCTGACGGCGACCGGATCGTCATCGAGGTCGCCGACGACGGCCGCGGGTTCGACCCCGACCGCGCCCGCGCGCGCATCGAGGGAGGCCACCTCGGCCTCGCGGCCATGAACGAGCGGGCCGCCCTGGCGGGCGGCGAGGTGACGATCTCGTCCGCGCCGGGGCACGGCACGAGGCTCCGCCTGGTCCTGCCTGCCGCGGCGGCGGCTCAGGCCCGGGGCGGCAAGAGCCGCAGCGCGGCCTCCAGGGCCCCCTCGTCGGGGAAGCGGAGCTCGACCAGCATCTGACCGTCCGAGCCGGCGCGCACCCGCACCGGGGCGTCGAACGCGGTGCCGAAGGCCTCGAGCGCGGCGTCGCCGAGCGCTCCGACGGGCACGACGGCCCGTCGCGGCCGGCCGGCGGACGCCCGGCGCGCCAGCTCCTCGGTGGCCCGCACGCTGAGGCCCCCCGCGACGGCCGCCTGGGCGACGCGCAGGCGCCTCGCGGGCCCGTCGGCCATCAGGACCGCCCGGCCGTGGCCCTCGCTCAGGAGGCCCGCCGCGATCATGTCCTGGACCTCCTCGGGCAGCTCCAGCAGCCGCACGAGGTTGGATACGGCCGGCCGGCTGCGACCGAGGCGCACGGCCAGCTCTGCGTGGCTCTGGCCGAAGTCCTCGATCAGGCACGCGCACGCCTGGGCGACGTCGATCGGGGTGAGGTCCTCGCGTACGACGTTCTCGGTCAGCGCGAGCTCGATGCGCTCGCGGTCGTCGACGCTCCGCACGATCGCGGGCACGCGCGCGAGGCCGGCGAGGCGGGCCGCGCGCCAACGGCGCTCGCCCGCGACGAGCGCGTGGCGCCCCTCGCCGTCTGCCGGGCCGACGACGACCGGCTGCAGCACGCCGTTCGCCCGGATCGAGGCTGCGAGCGCGTCGAGGGCGCCCTTGTCGATGCGCGCGCGGGGCTGGCTGGGGTTCGGCTCGATCGCATCGACCGGCAGCTCGACGAGCCCGGCGCCGGCGCTCGGAGGCGCGCCCTCGCCCAGCAGCGCCGAGAGGCCGCGCCCGAGCCCGCGCCTGCTGCGCCCTCCCTCAGCCACGGGCCGCGACCTCCTTGGCGGCCTCGAAGTACGCGTCCGCGCCGGCGCAGTACGGGTCGTAGCGGATCACCGGCTCACCGTAGGACGGCGCCTCGGCCAGGCGCACGTTGCGCGGGATGACGGTGCGGAAGGCCAGCTCGGGGAAGTGGCGCCGCACCTCGCCGACCACGTCCCCGCTCACGCGGGTGCGGACGTCGTGCATCGTCATCAGCATCCCCGTCACGCGGAGGCCCGGGTTGATCGTCTCCTGGACCGCCGACACGGTCTCCATCAGCCGGGAGAGGCCCTCGAGCGCATAGTACTCGCACTGCACCGGCACGATCAGGCGGTCGGCGGCCGCCAGCGCGTTCACCGTGAGCAGGTCGAGCGACGGCGGGCAGTCGAGGAAGACGTAGGCGTACCTGGAGCGCGCCCGCTCCAGCGCGCCTGCGAGGAGGCGCTCGCGCCCCTCCCGCCCCGGCAGGGCCACGGCGGCCTCCGCCAGGTCCGGGGACGAGGGGACGATGTCCAGGTTGGGCACCGCCGTCGCCACGACCGCGTCCTCGACGGGCAGCCCGTCGAGGATGACCTCGGCCGTGGTGGCCCGGTCCCGCCCCGAGACGCCCAGCCCCCCCGAGGCGTTCGCCTGGGGGTCGACGTCCACGAGCAGTACCTGCGCCCCGGCCTCGGCGAGGCAGGCCGCCAGGTTGACGGCGGTCGTGGTCTTGCCGACCCCGCCCTTCTGGTTCGCGACGGCGTAGATCACCCCCGCCCCCCGGCCCCGAGCGGCCGCGACGCGGCGCGGCCGGGCCGGCGCGGATAGCGGGCATCCGTCGGGCGCACCTTCGCGAACGACTGCAGCCTGCGCCGCGCGCCCGGGAACGGCCGCACCGCGAGCGGCGCCTCGGGCTCGAGGCCGAGCAGCTCGGCCGCGGCCGCCGCATCGGCCTCGGTCCCGCGGATCGTCGGCGTCCCCGCGCCAGAGGACCACCGCGCCGCCGACCGCGACGAGCGGCGCCGTGAGCTCGAGGGCGACCGGCGGCGGGCCGAGCGCCCGCGCCAGCGCGAGCGGGAACGCCTCGCGCTCGCCGGTCGCGAGGTGCTCCGAGCGGTCCGCCACGACGCGCACATTAGGGAACGCGGCGGACGCCCGGAGCAGCCAATCCGCCTTGCGCCGCTCGCTCTCCACCAGGGTCACCGCCATCGCGGGTCGGGCCGCCGCGAGCGCGAGCCCGGGGAAGCCCGCCCCGCTCCCGACGTCCACGACGGCGCGGGCGCCGTCGACACGAGGGTGCGCGAGCGCGACCAGGCTGTCGAGCACGTGGCGGTCGATCCCCGCATCCACGCCGTCGATCGCGGTGAGGTTCTGCGGCTCGGCCGCGATGCGCTCGAGCAACTCGATCAGGAGCGCCGCGGCATCGGGCTCGAGAGGCGCCCCGAGCTCCGCGGCCCGGGCCGCGAGCCGTCCGGACCGGTCCGGTTTCACGTGAAACCGCCCCGCCGGCCCGTGCTACTCGGCGGGCTCGACGATGATCCTCCGCCGGCCCTCGTCGCCCTCGCTGCGCGTGACGATGTCGCCCCGGTCCTTGAGGGCCATGTGCACGATGCGGCGGTCGTGCGGGGTCATCACGTCGAGCTCGATCTCCTCGCCGTGCTCGAGCGCCTCGCGCGCCGCCCGCTCGGCCAGCTCCACGAGGGCCGCCGCCCGCCGGGCGCGGTAGCCGTCCGCGTCGAGGGCGACCCTGCGGCGCTCCCCGCCGTCGGCGCGGGTCGCGATCTGGGCGACCAGGTACTGGAGGGCGTCGATCGTCTCGCCGCCCCCGCCCACCAGCGCCGAGGTCCCCTCGCCCTCGACCGTCACCTGCAGGTCGCCCTCCCCCTCGCCGGGCTCGACCCGCACGACCGCGTCCAGGCCCATCCCGCGAACCACGGCCTCGACGGCCTCGGCCGCCGCCCGGGCTCCCTCGTCCCCGGCCACGATCAGCGCTTCCGCTTCTTGGAGCGCGGGGGCGCCGGGCGCGAGCCCTTGGCCGTCCCCCTCGCCCGCGGCTGCCGCCGGCGGGCTCCGCCGGAGCCGCCCCGCGAGCCGGACGGCGCGCTCGCCTCCACCGGCTGCTCCGCCTCGCCCTCCTCCGCGCTCGGGGGCGGAGCGTCACCGTCCGCCGCGGCCTCGGGCGCGGGCTCCGGCTCGGGCGCCGCGGCCTCGGGCGCGGGCTCCGGCTCGAGCGCTGTCTCAGGCTCCGGCACCGTCTCCGGCTCGGGTGCTGGCTCCGGCTCGGCAACCGTCTCCGGCTCCGGGGCGCGCGCGCCGTTCGCCCCGGCCGCCGCCCCCTTACGCCGCTTGCGCGGCGTCCTCCGGGGCCGCGTCTCCGCCGGCCCCTCGGCGGGGCTCTCCGCAACGGCCACGGCCGCGGCCGCGGCCGCCGGCTCCTTGGCGGGGGTCCGCGAGCCCTTCTTCTTCATCGCCTCGACCTCGGCGGGGTCGGCGAGGTGCAACCCGATGCGGTGTCGCATCACGAGCTGCTGGCCGCAGGTCCAGAGGTTCGTGGTCATCCAGTACAGCACCAGCCCCGCCGGGACCGGGAACAGGAAGAGGAAGGCCACGACGCCCACGGGGAGGAGGCGCATGAGCCGCCGCTGGGAGTCCGGCATGTTCGGCGTCATCGAGAGCTCGGTCGACAGCAGCTGCGAGCACGCGTAGATGATCACGATCACCGCCGCGCCCCAGCCGATCTCCGTGAACTCCAACCGGACGTCGGGGATGACCCACATGAACGACACGTCCCCGCCGGAGACCGTCGCGTCGTTCGCGAAGTCGCGCAGCACGTAGTAGAGCGCGATGAAGACGGGGAGCTGAGCGACGAGCGGCAGGCACGAGGAGAACGGGTTGATCTCGTTCTCCTTGTAGAACGCCATCAGCTCCTCGTTGAGCTTCTGGCGGTTGCCCTTGTACTTCTGCTGCAGCTCCTTCATCTGCGGCGCGTAGAGCTGCATCCGCCGCATCGAGGAGTACTGCTTGATGACCAGCGGCAACAGCAGCAGGCGCACGATCACCGTCAGGACGACGATCGACCACCCGTAGGTGAGGGCGGCGTTCTCGTGGAGGAAGTCGAGGAGCGCGCGGAGCGGGTCCTCGAGGAGCTCGAGGGGGTTCACGCCCGGAAGACCCGCTGGTCGCGCGGGTGGTCCACGCCCCCGTGGCTCCAGGGGTTGCAGCGCAGCAGCCGCCACGCCGCCAGCACGAGCCCGCGCGCGGCGCCGAACTCCCGGATCGCCTCGACCGCGTAGGCCGAGCAGGTCGGGTGGTACTTGCAGTGCCGGCCCATCAGCGGCGAGACCGCGTGCTGGTAGAGCCGGATCGGGGCCGTCAGGACCGTTTTCACGCGGTGGTCTCCGGGGGCGCCGCGGCCCGCTCGGCGAGCTCCGCGAGACGCGCGCCGAGCGCCTCCGACCCGCGCTCGGCGAGGTACTCGGCGGACCCCGGCCGCGCGATCACCACGACGTCCAGTCCCGGCGGCAGCGTGGGCGCGAGCTCCGCGAAGCGCTCGCGCAGGCACCGCTTGATGCGGTTGCGCTCGACGGCTCCCCCCACCTTCCGCGAGACGGACAGCCCGAGCCGCGCGGGGGCGCCGGACGGCCGCTCCTCGCGGGCGAACGCGTAGACGACGAGGTGGCGGTTCGCCGCCGAGCGGCCGCGCCGGTAGACGGCGTCGAAGTCGCCCGACCGGCTGATCCGGCCCGGGCGGCGCGGCGCGGGTGCGAGGTCAGGCGGAGAGCCGGGCACGGCCCTTCGCGCGGCGGCGCTTGAGCACCGCCCGGCCGGCGCGGGTGCTCATCCGCACCCGGAAGCCGTGTGTCTTCTTGCGCTTGCGCCGGTTGGGCTGGTAGGTCCGCTTCACGCGCGCCGCGCTCCTCGTCAGCGTCGTTGCAGGGGCGTCCGCAGAGGCCGGCCGTGCCTCGCCCCACCGCGGAGGCGCGAGCATAGCAAAGGGCGCCTCCCCGACCGCCGCCGCCCGGGGATCTCCACAGGTGTGGAAATCCGTGTGGAGAAGCTCGAGAACCCCGCGAGCAGGGGGATCCGGTTGGCCGCCTCCCCGGGCCGCCCGGCCGGCGCGACAGGATTTCGCCGCACCGTCGTGACTTCGTTCTCCACAGGCCCGCAGGAGGGGTTCCGCGGCCGCAGGCGCCCCGTTAAAGTGCCCGCCCCTCGACCCCTCCGAATGCCCTCCGCCCTCGCCCTCACCCCCTCGGTCACCCCCGTCCGGGCTGCCCCCCAGCCGGCCGTCGCCGCGCGGCTGGCGATCTACGGCCCCGCCGGCGAGCCCCCCGTCGTCGAGGAGCTCGCAGCCGACGACCCGGCGGTCCTGGTCGAGTCGCTCTGCGACGCCGTGGCGGAGCGCTCGCCGCTGCCTCCGCCGGCCGTCCGCGAGATCCTGGAGAACCTGGTCCACGCCGGCTTCCGCGACGCGGTCGTGAGCGTCCTCGGCGGCGGCGCGGTCCTGCGCGTCGCCGACCACGGGCCGGGCATCGCCGACCCCGCCCGGGCCCTGACCCCCGGCTTGTCGACCGCGGGGCCCGCCGAGCGGGCCATGGTGCGCGGGGTCGGCTGCGGCCTGCCCCTCGCCCGCGACCTCATCGCCGGCGACGGCGGGTCGCTGGAGATCGCCGAGAACCTCGGCGGCGGAGCCGTCGTCACGCTGGCCCTGCCGATCCCGGAGGCCCCGCCCGGCGGCGCGCCCGCCCCGGCGTGGTCCGAGGCGGCCCGCGAGATCCTCGCGCTGCTCCTGGAGGTCGGCGACGCGACGCCGGCCTCCCTCGCCGGCGAGCTCGGCCGGTCCCGCGCCGAGTGCGGGCGCGAGCTGGCCCTCCTGCAGCACCGCGGGCTCGTCGTCCGCGAGCCGGGCGGCGCCCGGCACCTCACGGACGCGGGCACCGCCCTCGTCGCGACGCTCTTCTAGCCCTCCCGTCCGGCCGTCCCGACCGCGCTCGACCCGTCCCCCGGCAGCAGCCCTCCTGCCCACCCGCCTCCGCCGGAGCCCCCGTCATGTCGTCTCTCACCACCCCGCCCGCCGAGCGCGACGCCGTCTGGGAGGAGGTGCGCACCCGCCTTCGCGGCACGCTGAACAGCCAGACGTACAAGTTCGCGTTCGCCGGCGCGCGGCCCGTCGCCCTCGACGACGCCCGGCTGGTGCTCGCCGTCGACTCCGAGCTGCTGCGCCAGTGGATCCGCCAGCGCTACCTGCCGCTGCTGAGGGATGCGCTGTTCGAGGTGCGCGGGCTCGACCTCGAGGTGGAGGTCGTCGTGGAGGCGCCCGCCGGGGACGCGGCGGCGGCCGACGAGCCCGACGACCCCCCGGCGCGCGCGCTGACCCCCCGGCGGCCGCTCGGGCTGCAGGCGCGCTTCACCTTCGAGGCCTTCGTCACGGGGCCCTCGAACCGCTTCGCCCACGCGGCGGCCCTGACCGTCGCCGAGCAGCCGGCCCGGGCGTACAACCCCTTCTTCGTCTACGGCGGCGTCGGCCTCGGCAAGACCCACCTGCTGCACGCCATCGGCCACTTCGCCGCGGCGAACCACCCCGAGCTGTCGGTCACCTACGTCTCGGTCGAGACGTTCACCAACGAGTTCATCAACGCCCTCCGCGACGGCGGCATCCGCTCCTTCAAGGACCGCTACCGCTCGACCGACATCCTGCTGATCGACGACATCCAGTCGCTGCAGGGGCGCGAGCAGACCCAGGAGGAGTTCTTCCACACGTTCAACGCCCTGCACGACAGCGGCAAGCAGGTCGTGATCTCGTCCGACCGGCCTCCGAAGGCGATCGCGACCCTCGAGGACCGCCTGCGCAGCCGCTTCGAGATGGGCCTGATCACCGACGTCCAGCCCCCCGACCTCGAGACGCGCATCGCGATCCTCCAGAAGCGCGCCCGTGCCGACCGCTACGACATCCACGAGCCCGAGGTTCTGCCCTTCATCGCCGGCCGCGTCTCGACCAACGTCCGCGCGCTCGAGGGGGCGCTCACGCGCGTGGTCGCGCACGGCTCGATCTCCGGGCGCCGGATCACGGTCGACCTCGCCGCCCAGGTGCTCGAGGACCTCTTCCCGGCCGACGGTGGCGTCCTCAGCATCGACCTCATCCAGGGCGAGGTCTGCCGCTACTACCAGGTCGCGCTCGGCGAGCTCACCGGCGACAAGCGCACGCGCCGCATCGTCGGCCCCCGCCAGGTGGCCATGTACCTGAGCCGCGAGCTCACCGACGCCTCCCTCCCGGCCATCGGGCGCGCCTTCGGCGGACGGGACCACACGACCGTCATGTACGCGGTCCAGAAGGTCGCGGGCCAGATGGCCGACGAGGGTGAGGTCCTCACCGCGGTGCAGTCCCTCACCGGCCGGCTCACGGGCCGCCGCGAGGCGCCGTGACGGTGGACGAGTCTCGGGAGGGAGCGTGCCCTCACTCCACACCGTCCCCGGCCGAACCGGCCTGCAGCCGGCGGCCTGGGGACGCCTGGGGAGCGGTCCGCGCGCCCCGCGGCCTCCGCTGCACAGGGCCGTCCACACCGCGGCGGCGCCCCGGTGCGGGGCATTCGCCATCTCTCCCCGTCATCCACACGACCTACGACGTCGAACTGCTCTGAACCCCTTTCAATTCGATGACGACGTCATTGGGTCGTCGGGTTCCGTGGACGACCTCCGGCGCCACCTTTTCCGTCGCCAATCGCTAGGGTCGCGCGGTGCGCCTGGTGTCGCCCAAGGAAGAGCTCGCGGTCAAGCTGGCCGCCGCGGGACGGGCCGCCTCGAGCAAGAGCACGATCCAGATCCTGTCCCACGTGCTGCTGCGCGCGGAGGACGGCTGGTGCGGGCTCGCGGCCACCGACATGGAGCTGTCGCTGCGGGTGCCGGTGTCGGCTACGGTCGAGCAGCCGGGAGCGGTCGTGCTCCCGCGCCTGGCCGGGGACATCGTGCGCAGCATGGCCGAGGGCCCCGTGACGCTCGAGCACCGCGCCGGCGAGGGCGTCGTCAGCCTCTCGGGCGGGGGGTCGTCGTTCTCGCTCAACTGCCTGCAGGCGAGCGACTTCCCGGAGCTCCCGGCCGACGAGGGCAGCGGCCTCGTCCTGCCGGCCGACGTCCTGGTCGACACCATCGACCGCGTCGCCCGTGCGGCCTCGCGCGACGAGACCCGTCCCGTGCTCACCGGCGTGCTGCTGCGCCTCGCGCCCGACGGGCTCACCATGGTCGCCACCGACTCCTACCGGCTGGCCGTGCGCCAGGCGGCCCTCGAGGAGCCGCCGCCGGACGCGCGGGAGGCGATCATCCCCGCGCGCGCCCTGACCGAGGTGGCGCGGATGGCGCCCCAGCTCCGCGCCGAGGCGATCGAGGTGGTGCTGACCGAGACCCAGGCGCTCTTCCGGGTCGGCGACATGCGCCTGACGAGCCGCCTGATCGACGGCCAGTTCCCGGACCACCGCCAGCTCGTACCGGACGCCTTCGAGCACGAGGTCGCCTTCGACCGCGCCGAGCTGCAGGGCGTCCTCACCCGGATCGGCGTCCTCGCCCAGCGCAACACGCCGGTGCGGCTGGCCTTCCAGCCGGGCACCGTCACCGTGTCGGCCATCAGCGACCAGGTCGGAGAGGGGCACGAGTCGCTCCCGGTCGCGTTCTCCGGCGAGCCGCTCGAGATGGGCTTCAACGTCGAGTTCCTCCGCGCCGGGGTCGAGAGCGTGACCGGCGACGAGGTGCGTCTCGGCCTCATCAGCCCCCTGCGCCCGGGGCTGCTCCGGGGGGCCGGGGATGACTACCGCTACCTCCTCATGCCGATCCGCCTCAACGCCTAATCGCCCCTCGGACGGCGCGCCCCGCCGCCAGGCGGAGCCGGGAGAGGGGCGCATGACCTCCCCCTCGGACGGCGCGCCCCGCCGTCAGGCGGAGCCGGGAGAGGGGCGTATTGACGCCCTCACGGGCGCCTGGGCGGCGCGCCGGCTCGAGGTGGCCGACGTCCGGTGCTGGCGCCGGGCCGAGCTCGAGCTGGCGGACGGCCTGACGCTCGTCGTGGGGCCGAACGGCGCCGGGAAGACCTCGCTGGTCGAGGCCGTGACGCTCGGCTGTCTGGGGGTCTCTCCGCGCACCGCGCGCGAGGCCGAGGTGGTCCGCCGCGGCGCGGAGGCACTGCACGTGGCGCTCGAGCTCGACGGCCCGACCGGGATGCACCGGCGTGAGATCGGCTTCGCGCCGGGGCGGGGGCGGCGCCTGCGCCTCGACGGCGAGCCGGTCCGGTCGCTGGCGGCCTGGCGGGCCCGCGTGGTGCTGGTGTTCATGCCCGACGAGCTGCGGGCGGTCAAGGGCCCGCCGGCGGCCCGCCGCCGCGCGCTCGACCGCGTCCTGGAGGCCGCGGACCCCGGGTTCGCCGAGGACGTCGCCGCCTATCACGAGGCGCTGACCCAGCGCAACGCGCTGCTGCGGCGCATCCGCGCGGGCACGGCCTCCCAGGCCGGCCTCGCGGCCTGGGAGGCGCCCATGGCCGCCCGCGGGGCCCGGGTGGCCGCGGCGCGGCGCGCCGGCATCGCGGGCCTGGCGGAGCCGTTCCGCCATTGGCTGGGCGCGCTCGGCGGCGGCCCGGAGGGGGTGCTGGGCCTCGAGACCTCCCCCGCCGGCCTGGCCGACGTCGCCGGCGACGCCCTGGAAGCGGCGCTCGCGGCGACCCTGCGCGAGCGCCGGCCCCGCGATCTCCAGGCCGGCCAGACCCTGTCGGGCCCCCACCGGGACGACCTCGTCGTGGCGGCCGGGCCCGCCGACCTCCGCCGCTCGGGCAGCCAGGGCGAGCAGCGGACGGCCGCGCTGGCGCTGCTCCTGGCGGCCCGGGACCAGCTGCGCGCGCGCTCTGCCAGGCCCATCCTCCTGCTCGACGACGTGCTCAGCGAGCTCGATCCCGGGCGGCGCCGGCTGCTGCTGGAGGCCGTCCGCGACGGTGGCCAGACGCTGGTGACGAGCGCCGACCCGGCTGCGACCGACGCGCTGTCGGACCCTCCTGACGCCCTCGTCAGGGTCGAGGCCGGAGCCCTGCGGTGAGCCAGGCGAGCGGCCGCCCGCGCCGCCGCCGCCGCCGCCGCGAGCCCCAGCCGGCCGCCGCCGCCCTCGCGCGCTTCCGCCGCCGCGCGGGCCCCGGTCCGGGCGCCGGCGGGGAGGTCGCGGCCGCCGCCCTCGCCTGGCCCGACGTCGTCGGGCGGACCGCCGCCGACCACAGCGTGCCGGTGCGCCGCAGCCGGGCCGGGGTGCTCACCGTCGCCTGCTCGAGCGCGTCGTGGGCCCTCGAGCTGTCGGCGCGGCGGGGCGAGCTCGCCCCCCGCCTCGCCCGGCGATGCCCGGAGGCGGAGGTCTCCGGGCTACGATTCGTGGTGGCGGACCACGTCGTGCCCCCGCCGCCGCCGGAGCCCGTGCCCGCCGCGCCGCCGCGGGCCGCGCCGGGGGCCGCGGAGCTCGAGGTCGGGGCCGCGGCCGCCGCGGGCGTCCACGAGCCCGCCCTGCGCGACCTGGTGGCGCGCGCCGCCGCCGCCTCGGCGGCCCGCAGGAGCCCGCCCTGAGCCGAAGAAAATACCTGCAAATAGGGCGAAAACTGGCGGTGCGACGACGGGGCCAGGTGATAAACTCGACGGACCGTTCAGGGAGGCATCAGATCCAGCCAGCGCCCGGCGTCACGCCGGCCACCACCACCTACGACGCCGGGGACATCACCGTCCTCGAGGGCCTGGAGGCGGTTCGCCGCCGACCGGGCATGTACGTCGGCTCGACCGGGCCGCGGGGGCTGCACCACCTCGTCTACGAGGTCGTCGACAACAGCGTCGACGAGGCGCTCGCGGGCGAGTGCGACCGGGTCGAGATCGCCCTCAACCCGGACGGCTCGTGCACCGTGACCGACAACGGCCGCGGCATCCCCGTCGCGCCGATGGCGGACCAGGGCGGCAAGAGCGCCCTCGAGGTCGTCATGACCGTCCTGCACGCGGGCGGCAAGTTCGGGGGCGACGGCTACAAGGTGTCGGGCGGCCTGCACGGCGTCGGCATCAGCGTCGTGAACGCCCTGTCGGAATGGCTGGTGGCCGAGGTCCGTCGCGACGGGGGCGTCTTCGTCCAGCGTTTCGCGGCCGGCGAGCCCGAGGGGCCGGTCGAGCGCACGGGCGACGCCGGCGGCGCGACCGGCACGACGGTGACCTTCCTGCCGGACCCCGAGATCTTCGAGGAGCCGGACTTCGACTTCGAGACGCTCGCGCAGCGCCTGCGCGAGACCGCGTTCCTCACGAAGGGCCTCGTCGTCCGGCTGGTCAACCGGCGCGCCGAGGCGCGTGAGGTCGAGTACCACTACGAGGGCGGCATCCGCGACTTCGTGAGCCACCTCAACGAGACGCGTGACCCGCTCCACCGCGACGTCGTCTACCTCGAGGTCGACGGCGACGAGGGGGCGCTGGAGGTCGCCCTGCAGTGGACCGCCGCCTACAGCGAGGCGGTCTACACCTTCGCCAACAACATCAACACCCACGAGGGGGGCACCCACCTCACGGGGTTCCGCACGGCGCTCACGCGAACGCTCAACGACTACGCGCGCGCCAAGGGGCTGCTGAAGGAGAAGGACGACAACCTGGAGGGCCCCGACACGCGCGAGGGGCTCACGGCGATCGTCTCGCTCAAGATGCGCGAGCCGCAGTTCGAGGGCCAGACCAAGACCAAGCTGGGCAACTCCGAGATCACCGGCTTCGTCAACGCCGCGCTGACCCAGGGCCTGGCGGAGTACCTCGAGGAGCACCCGGCCGAGGCCCGCGTCATCTGCGGCAAGGCCCTCAACGCGGCGCAGGCCCGCCAGGCGGCGCGCAAGGCGCGCGACCTCGCCCGGCGCAAGGGGGCGATGGACTCGACCAACCTCCCCGGCAAGCTGGCCGACTGCTCGGACCGCGACCCGGTGAACACCGAGCTCTTCCTCGTCGAGGGCGACTCGGCCGGCGGCTCGGCCATCATGGCGCGCCAGTCGAGCTTCCAGGCGATCCTGCCCCTGCGCGGGAAGATCATCAACGTGGAGAAGGCCCGCATCGACAAGGTCCTCTCCAACGCCGAGATCCAGGCGATGATCACGGCGATGGGCACGGGCATCGACGAGGACTTCGACCTCGCCAGGGCCCGGTACCACAAGCTCATCATCATGACCGACGCCGACGTGGACGGCGCCCACATCCGCACGCTGATCCTCACCTTCCTCTACCGCCACATGCGCGGGCTCATCGAGGAGGGGTTCGTCTACATCGCGTGCCCGCCGCTCTACAAGGTCAAGCAGGGCAACCAGGAGCAGTACATCGAGAAGGAGTCGGAGCTCGAGGACTGGCTGCTCGAGCGCAACCTGGGCGACCTCGTCCTGGAGGACGCCGCCGGCGGGGCCAACGGGCTCACCAGGGCGCGCTACCAGCGCTTCCAGCGGGCCCTCAAGGAGCACGAGGCCTGGGCCGGCAACCTGCGCGGGACCTTCGGGTCGGGCACGGTCAACTTCCTCCAGGTCCACGGCCTGGTCGAGGCCGAGCCGGCCGACATCGAGGACCTGGGACGGGCCGTCGACGAGGCGTCCGGCGAGCGCTCGGCCCTCACGGTCGAGGCCGTCGACCCGGACGGCGAGGGGCTCCTCGCGCGGTCGGTGCAGGCGCGCACGGGCGAGGCGCGAACGGTCCGGATCCCGCTGGAGATCTACCGCAGCCGCGAGCTCGCGGGACTCCGGGGCGCCCGGGCGCGCCTGCGCGAGCTGGTCGGCACGCCGCCCTTCCGCATCTCGCGCGGCGCCCGCGCGCGCAGCGCGGCCAGCTACGAGGCGCTGCGCACGGCCGTCCTCGACCTCTGCCGCGAGGGCGTCCAGCTCAGCCGCTTCAAGGGCCTCGGCGAGATGAACAGCGAGCAGCTCTGGGAGACGACGATGGACCCCGAGCGGCGGGTCCTGCAGCGCGTGACCATGGAGGACGAGGCCGCGGTGGGCGAGCTCTTCGCCAAGCTGATGGGCGACAAGGTGGAGCCGCGCCGCGCGTTCATCGAGGACAACGCCCGCAGCGTCCGCTTCCTCGATGTCTGAGCCTCCGAGGCGGGGCCCGGGGGGCTAGCGCGTGGCCATCGACCGGCACGGCCGCATCGAGCCGCGCGAGCTCGAGCGCGAGATGAGCTCGTCCTACCTCGACTACGCCATGAGCGTGATCGTGGGGCGGGCCCTGCCCGACGTCCGGGACGGCCTCAAGCCGGTCCACCGGCGCGTGCTGTTCGCCATGCACGACCGCGGCCTGCAGCCGGACCGCCCCTACGTCAAGAGCGCCAACATCGTGGGGACGGTCATGGGGGAGTACCACCCCCACGGCGACACGGCGATCTACGACACCCTCGTGCGCCTGGCCCAGGACTTCGCCTCGCGCTACCCGCTCGTGGACGGTCAGGGGAACTTCGGCACCAGCGAGTTCGCCGCGGCGGCCATGCGGTACACGGAGGCGCGGCTGTCGCGCCTGGCCACCGAGATGCTGCGCGACATCGACGAGGACACCGTCAACGAGACGCCGACCTACGACGACCGGCGCAGCGAGCCGCTGGTGCTCCCCTCGCGCTTCCCGAACCTGCTGGTCAACGGGTCCTCGGGCATCGCCGTCGGCATGGCGACGAACATCCCGCCCCACAACCTGGGCGAGGTCATCGACGCGGTGGTGGCCCTCATCGACGATCCGGCCATCCAGGTCGAGGGGCTGATGCGCCACGTCCGGGCGCCTGACTTCCCGACCGGCGGGATCATCGTCGGGCGGGTCGGCGTGGTCGAGGCCTACCGCACCGGGCGCGGCAGGGTGGTCGTGCGCGGCCGCGCCCACAACGAGCCGCTGAAGGGCGGCGCGAACGCGATCGTGTTCACCGAGCTCCCGTACCAGGTGAACAAGGCCGAGCTGATCCGCAAGATGGCGGACCTGGCCAACGACAAGGTCGTCCCCGAGATCCGCGACCTGCGCGACGAGAGCGGCCGCGACGGCGTCCGGGTCGTGATCGAGCTGCGCCGCGACGCCGTGCCGATGGTGGTGCTGAACAAGCTCTACAAGCACACCGCGGCGCAGACGACCTTCGGCGTCAACGCCATCGCGCTGGTCGACGGCGTGCCGCGCACCCTGGGGCTGGTGGACCTGATCCGCCACTACCTCGACCACCAGCGCGAGGTCGTGACGCGGCGCTCCCGCTTCCGCCTCGAGCGGGCCGAGGCGCGGGCCCACATCATCGAGGGGCTGCTGGTGGCGCTCGAGAGCCTCGACGACGTCATCGCGCTGATCCGCGGCGCGGTCGACCCCGACGAGGCCCGCGAGGGCCTGATGACGCGCTTCGACCTCACCGAGGTCCAGGCGCGCGCCATCCTCGACCTGCGCCTGCAGCGCCTCACCCAGCTCGAGGCGGGGAAGATCCAGCAGGAGTACGACGAGCTCCAGGAGCGCATCGCCGACCTGCGGGCGATCCTCGGCGACGAGGCCCGCGTCCTCTCCATCATCCGCGAGGAGCTCATCGCGATCCGCGAGCGGTACGCCGACGAGCGCCGCACCGAGATCATCCCCGGCGAGGGCGACATCGACCTCGAGGACCTCATCGCCGAGGAGGAGATGGTCATCTCCATCTCGCGGGCCGGCTACGTCAAGCGGCTGCCGGTCTCGACCTACCGCGCCCAGGGGCGCGGGGGCAAGGGGCTGCGCGGCGTGCGGCTCAAGGACGAGGACTACATCGAGCACCTCTTCATCGCCTCGACCCACCACTACCTGCTGTTCTTCACGAACACCGGGAAGGTCTATCGCCAGAAGGTCCACGAGCTGCCCCAGGGCGCGCGCGACTCGCGCGGGCGGCACATCGCCAACGTGCTCGCGCTGCGCGAGGGCGAGGAGGTGCGGGCGGTCTTCGCCACGCGCGACTACAGCGAGGGCAGGTACCTCGTCCTCGCGACGCGCGACGGCATGATCAAGAAGACGGAGCTGCGCAGCTACGACACGATCCTGCGCGAGGCCGGCCTGATCGCGATCCAGCTCACCGGCACCGACGAGCTCGTGGGCGTCCAGCTCACCGACGGCGACGAGGACCTGCTGGTGGTCTCGGCCCGTGGCCAGGCGGCCCGCTTCCACGAGGAGAAGGTCCGCCCGATGGGCCGGGACACGCGCGGGGTGCGCGCGATGACCCTCGAGCCGGAGGACCGCGTGCTCGCGCTCGCCGTCGCGCGCGACGAGGAGGACCTGCTCGTGGTGACCGGCAACGGGTACGGCAAGCGCACGGCGGTCTCCGACTACCCCACCAAGGGCCGTCCCACCAAGGGCGTGCGCACGATCAAGGTCACCGACCGCAAGGGGGAGCTGATCACCGCCCGGCCCGTGCGCGAGGGCCAGGAGGTGATCCTGATCTCGCAGCAGGGCCAGGTCATCCGCATCGCCGCCGAGTCGGTGCGGCGCACCGGCCGCTCGACCGAGGGCGTCAGGCTGATGAACATGGCCGACGACGACGCGGTCGTGGGCGTCGCCTCGGTCGTCGAGTCCCAGGACGACGAGCCCGGGGAGGTCGGGGACGAGGCCCCGGCGCCCGGTCATGAGCCCGCCGCAGGCTGAGCGCCCCCCGGCCGAGGGTGACGGCGGGCGCTTCCGGATGCCGGGGGGCCGCGCCTTCTGGTGGATCCTGCTCGCGCTCCTGGCCCTGAACTGGTTCGTCGTCTCGCTGATCCCGGACCGCGAGAGCCGCCTCGACATCCCCTACAGCCCCACCTTCCTCGACCAGGTCCGCGCGGGGAACGTGACCGAGATCACCTCCACGGGGAACACGATCCAGGGCGACTTCAGGCGCGAGGTGACCTACCCGGCCGACTCGGGCTCGACCGACACCAACTTCGAGACCGAGCTGCCCGGCTGGGCGCGCGGCGCGGAGCTCGAGCAGCTCCTCGTCCAGGAGGACGTGGTGATCAACGCCGAGCCCATCGACGAGGGGCGCTCGCTGCTGACCACGATCCTGCTGTCGTTCGGCCCGGTGATCCTGCTGGTTGCGCTGTTCGTCTGGCTGACGCGGCGGGCGGGCGGCGGGGCGGCCGGGGCGCTGTCGGGCCTGGGGCGCTCGCGGGCGAGGCGGTACGAGGCCACCAGCCAGCCCCCGGTGACCTTCGAGGACGTCGCCGGCATCGACGAGGCCGAGGACGAGCTCGTCGAGATCGTCGACTTCCTGAAGAACCCCGATCGCTACCGCCGCCTGGGAGCCCGCATCCCGAAGGGGGTCCTGCTCTCCGGGATGCCGGGCACGGGCAAGACGCTCCTGGCGCGGGCTGTCGCCGGCGAGGCCGGGGCGCCCTTCTACTCCCTGTCGGCCTCCGAGTTCATCGAGTTCATCGTCGGCGTCGGCGCGAGCCGGGTGCGGGACCTCTTCGAGCAGGCCAAGGCGACGGCGCCCGCGATCATCTTCATCGACGAGCTCGACGCCATCGGCCGCGCCCGCGGCAGCTCGGCCTCGATCGGCGGGCACGACGAGCGCGAGCAGACGCTCAACCAGATCCTGACCGAGATGGACGGCTTCACCGGCACCGAGGGCGTGATCGTGCTGGCGGCCACCAACCGCCCCGAGATCCTCGACCCCGCGCTGCTGCGCCCGGGCCGCTTCGACCGCCGCATCGTGGTGAACCCTCCCGACCGCGCCGGCCGGGCTGAGATCCTGCGCGTCCACCTCCGCGGGGTGCCGGTGGCCGACGACGTCGACGTCGAGCGGCTCGCCGCCTCGACGCCGGGCATGGTGGGCGCCGACCTGGCCAACCTGGTCAACGAGGCCGCGATCATCGCGGCTCGGCACGGCCACGAGCGCGCGCAGCAGCACGACTTCACCGAGGCGATCGAGAAGATCGTCCTCGGCACCGAGCGGCGCATCGTGCTCTCGCCCGCCGAGCGCGAGCGCACCGCCTACCACGAGAGCGGGCACGCCCTCCTGGGAATGCTGCTGCCCGGGGCCGACCCGGTGCGCAAGGTCTCGATCGTCCCGCGCGGGCGGGCGCTGGGTGTGACCTTCCAGGCGCCCGACGCCGACCGCTACGGCTACGACGCCTCCTACCTGCGCGGCCGCATCACCGGCGCCTTGGGCGGCCGGGCGGCCGAGGAGGTCGTCTACGGCGACGTGACCACCGGCGCCGAGTCCGACCTCGAGCAGGTGACGGCGATCGCGCGCCGGATGGTCGGCCGGTGGGGGATGTCGGAGGAGATCGGCCCGGTCTCGGTGCTGCCGGGACCGGAGGACGAGCCGCTGCTCTTCCCGGGGGCCGGCGCCGGCCCGTCGCCGCACACCCAGGCGCTGCTCGACGAGGAGGTGCGGCGGATCGTGGACGAGTGCTACGCCGACGCCGTCCGCCTCCTCACCGAGGGCCGGAACCGCGAGCGCTTGACCGCCCTCGCCGAGGCGCTGCTGGAGCGCGAGACGCTCGACGAGGCCGAGGCCTACGAGGTCGCCGGCATCCCGCGGGAGGCCGCGCCGGCGCCCTGAGAGCCGCCCGAGTGCCGCGGCGAGGCCGGTGCGTCGCGCAGCCGGACCGCGATCTCGGCCGGGGAGACCGCCACGGCGATCACGCCGGTCCCGAGCTCGAGCCCGGCGAGCGTGCCGAGGCGCGGGATCAGATCGACGTGCCAGTGGTACCGGTCGCCGCGGCCGCCGCGGCGCCGGTGCAGCCAGAAGTTGACGTCCTCCGCGCCGAGCAGCTCGGTCACGTCGGACGTCTGGCGCCGCAGGAACCGGGCAGCCGCCGCCGGGCCCGGCTCGGCGGTCCAGTCGGGCAGGTGCGCCGCCGGGCCGATGCGGACGGTCCCGCTGAGCGGCGGGATCTCCGGCGACCACGCGACCAGGCCGTCGGCCTCGGCGACGATGCGACCGTCCGCCGCCGCCTCGAGGTCGGCGCACACCGGGCAGCGGGGCGCCTCGGCGAACGCGCGCTCGCGGGCGAGCAGCCGCGGGGGCTCCATCGGCAGCCCGACCAGCTGGGCGTGGGTGTGCTGCAGGGACGCGCCGGCCGCGGCGCCCTGGTTGAGGAAGAGGAAGGGCCACAACCCGCGCGCGTCGGCCTCCACGGCGGCGATCCGGTCGGCCCAGACCCCGCCCGCCATGCCCGCCTCCTCGTCGGTCAGGTCGCCGAAGCGCACGAGGTGGCGCGGGGTGTTCACGATGACCTCGTGGACGCCCTCCTCGGGCGCGATCGCCGGGAACTTGTTCGGGACGGCGCGGACGAGCCAGCCCGGGGTGTCCGGCGCCCCGCCGCCCGGGCGGATCGCCTGGGTCTCGGGCGGGGTCTCGGCCTCGTGGCCGGGGCAGAAGGGGCAGCCGCCGCCGGTCGCGGCCCGGCCCACGTCGTGGGGCCGCGCCGCGCGGGCCGGAGCCAGCAGGACCGGCTCGTCGGTGAGCGGGTCCCGCCGGACCGGGCTCAGGACGCCTTCCGGCGGCGCTGGGCGGTGCCGCTCTTCTTCGTCGAGGCCTTCGCCTTCGCCGGCTTCGCCTTCCCCCCGCCCTCGCCGCCGCCCTCGACCTTGCGCAGGCGGCTCTGCTCGATGGAGAGCTGATCGTCGCCCCCTGGCCCGCCGCCGCCCTCCGCTGCCGCGAGGCTGGCCTTGAGGGCCGCCATCAGGTCCACGACGGGCGCGGGCTCGCGGACCTCCTCGGGCTCGGCGATCTCCTCGCCGGCCGCCTTCGCCTCGAGGAACTCGACGAGCGAGGCGCGCGTCTCGTTGGGGTATTCCTCGGGCTTGAACGGCTTCGAGAGGCCCTCGACGAGCTGCTCGGCCATCGCCAGCTCCTCCTTCGAGACGTCGATGCCCTCGAGCCGGTCGGCGACCTCGCGCTGGTCGCGGATGCGGACGTCCTCGGGGTAGTAGAGCGTCTCGAGGGCGAGGATCCCGCCGGTCGGCCTCAACAGGACGAGGTGCTCCTTGGTGGAGAGCACGAAGCGGCCGAGCGCCGCCCGCCCGCTGTTCTCCATCGCCGTGCGCAGGAGGACGTAGGGGCGCTCCGCGCGCTCCTGGGGCTCGAGCCAGTAGGCCCGCTCGTAGTGGACCGGGTCGACCTCGCTGAGCTCGACGAAGGCCAGGATCTGGATCGTCTTCTCCTGGCGCGCGGCGAAGCGCTCGAGCTCCTCGTCCTCGACCGGCAGGTAGCGGCCCTTGCTGACCTCCCAGCCCTTGACGGTCTCGTCCTGCCCCACCTCGACGTCGCGCTCCGGGTCCCAGCGCTTCTGCTTGACGGGCTGACCGGTCTCTCGCGAGAGCGTGCGGAAGCTGACGTCGCTCCGTTGCTGCGCCAGGCCGACCGACACCGGGATGGTGACGAGGCCGAAGCTGATGAAGCCGTTCCAGATCGCCCGCACGGCGGGCCTCCTTCCTCGTTCAGCCCGACCCGGCCGACCCGTCGCGGCTCGGCACGCGGCCGGAGGTGTGCCCCGTCAGCGCCTCGAGCATCTCCACCGGGAAGGGCAGGATCAGGGTGGTCGTGCGCTCCGACGACCCGATCTCGTTCATGGTCTGCAGGTACCGCAGCTGCAGCGCGCCGGGCTCGGAACGGATGACCGCTGCGGCCTGGCCGAGCTTCTCCGAGGCCTGGTACTCGCCGTCGGCGGCGATGATCTTCGCGCGCCGCTCGCGCTCGGCCTCGGCCTGGCGGGCGATCGCGCGCTGCATGGTCGAGGGCAGCTCGACGTCCTTGACCTCCACCACCGAGACCTTCACGCCCCAGGGGTGGGTCTGCTCGTCGATGATGGTCTGGAGGCGCTCGTTGATCTGGTCGCGCTCGGACAGGAGCTGGTCGAGGTCGACCTGGCCGAGGACGCTGCGGAGCGTCGTCTGGGCGATCTGCGAGGTCGCGACGAGGTAGTTCTCGACCTGCACGATCGCCTTCGAGGCGTCCACCACGCGGAAGTACGCGACCGCGTTGACCTTCACCGTCACGTTGTCCCGGGTGATGACCTCCTGGGGCGGCACGTTCAGCGTGACCGTCCGCAGGTCGACCTTCACGGCCTTGTCGATGAAGGGGATGAGGATGAAGAGCCCGGGGCCCTTGATGCCGAGCAGGCGGCCGAGCCGGAACACGACTCCCCGCTCGTACTCGCGGGCGACCTTCACCGATGCGAACAGGAAGACCAGCCCGATTGCGAGCAGGATGACGATGACGATGGCGGCGGTCACGGTGGGCTACCCCTCTCTGGGTTCGACGGTCAACGTGAGGTCGTCTCTGTGAACTGTAACGACGCGGACCTCCCCACCCGCCGGGATCTCCACGCCTGCGGTGGCCCGGGCGGACCAGATCTCCCCGTTCACGAGCACCGAGCCCCCTCCCGGACCGATGGCGCCGCGCGCGCGGCCCACCTCGCCCACGAGCTCCGCGCCGCCGGTGCGGGTCGGCTGCCGGCGGGCGCGCAGCGCGAGGTGTGCGGCCACCGCGAAGCCCCCGCCCACGACGGCGGCGGTGGCGACGATCACGCCCATCGACGGCTCGAGCGCGGGATCGTCGGAGTCGAACAGGAAGGCGCCGCCGAGCGCCAGGGCAACGACGCCGCCCAGGGCGAGCGCTCCGAAGCCGGCGACCTGGGTCTCGGCGATGAACAGCGCGACGGCGAGCGCCAGCAGGGCGATGCCCGTCCACTGGAACGGCAGCACGGTGAGCCCGGCCAGCGCGAGCAGCAGGCAGATCGCGCCGACCACCGCCGGCACGATCGCCCCGGGGTGGAAGATCTCGAACCCCACCCCGGCGAGGCCGACCAGGAGGAGGAAGAAGACCAGGTTGGGGTCGGTGAGCGCCTGGAGCACCCGCAGGTACCAGGGCAGCGCGTCGGTCTCGATCGGCGCCCCGGTCGTCTCGATCGCGCCCTCGGGTCCCGGGCGGCCGTCCAGCCAGGCCACGAAGCTCTCAAGCGTGGGCTGGATCGTGTCGGCCACGTCCTCGTCGACGGCCTGCTCGGCGGTCAGGTTGCGGGCGTCGGTGACCATCGCCCGGTACGACTCCGCGTTGCGCCCGCTCTCATCGGCCAGCGCGGCGATGAAGGCGGCCGCGTCGTTCCGCACCTTGGCGTCGAGGTCCTCGCCGCCGCTGCCGATCGGGGTCGCCGAGCCGATGTTGGTGCCGGGCGCCATGCCGAGCTGGTCCGAGGCGGCCGCGATGAAGGCGCCGGCCGAGCCGGCCCGCGCCCCGGAGGGGCCGACCCACACGGTGACCGGCACCTCGGCGGCCTGCATGTCGCTCACGATGTCGCGCGTCGACGAGATCAGCCCGCCCGGCGTGTCGAGGCGGATCACGACCGCCGCCGCCCGGGCGTCCTCGGCCGAGCCGATGCGGCGCTCGACGAACACGGCCGTCGCCGGGTCGACGGACCCGTCCAGCTCGATGACCCGCACCGGCGCCGGCTCGGCCCCCTGGCCCGCGGCGGGTCCGGGTGCGAGGAGCGCGGCCACGGCAAGGGCCATCAGAAGGCCGCACAGCAGGGCGCGCAAGGTGGGTGTCACCGCCCGCCTCAGGATAGCGAACACGCCCCGCTCGAGTCCGTTTGCGATGGGCTACGATCCCGCCGATCGTGCCCGATCGCCTCCCGGCCCCGGCCGACCTCCTCCCGCACCGCCCGCCCTTCCTCTTCGTCGACGAGATCCTCGCCCTGGCGCCCGGGGAGTCGGCGCGGGCGCGCTGGCGCGTCGACCCGGCGGCGGCGTTCTTCGCGGGGCACTTCCCCGGCAACCCGATCCTGCCGGGCGTGATCATCGTCGAGGCCCTGGCCCAGACCGGGGCGCTGGCGGCGCTCGCGGAGCCGGAGGCGGACGGCAAGCTCGTGCTGTTCGCCGGCATCGAGCGAGCCCGCTTCCGGCGCGTCGTGCGCCCCGGGGACGAGATGATCCTGGAGACCCGCATCACCCGCCGGCGCGGCCTGCTCGGCGAGGGCGAGGCCGCCGCGACGGTGGACGGCGAGCTCGCCTGCGAGACGACCCTGAAGTTCGCCCTGGTCGACGCCGCCGCCGCGGGGGCCCCCGCGTGATCTCCGCCCGCAACGGCAGCCCGGGCCGGGCCCGCCTCGCGGCGCTCGGCGGCTATGCGCCCGAGCGGGTGGTGACGAACGCCGACATCGCCCGGCGCGTCGACACCACCGACGAGTGGATCGTCAGTCGCACGGGCATCCGCGAGCGGCGATTCGCCGCTCCCGACCAGGCCTCGAGCGACCTGGCCCTCGTCGCCTCGGAGCGGATCCTCGCGGCGGCGGGCGTCGCCGCGGCCGATCTCGACATGGTGATCGTCCCGACCGCCACCCCGGACCACCTGTTCCCGTCCACCGCGGCCCTCGTGGCCGACCGGCTCGGCGCGCGCAGGGCGGCGGCGTACGACCTCCTGGCCGCCTGCTCGGGCTTCGTCTACGGCCTGGCGCAGGCGACCGGGCTGATCGAGGCGGGCATCTGCCGCACCGTCCTCGTGGTGGGCGCCGAGGTGCTGTCGCGGGTGACCGACCACGACGACCGGGCGACCTGCATCCTCTTCGCCGACGCCGCGGGCGGGGCGTTGGTCACCCGCGGCGACGAGGGCACCACCGGCTTCCTCGCCTTCGACCTCGGCGCCGACGGCTCCGGCGCCGACCTGCTGACGATCCCCGCCGGCGGCGGTCGCCAGCCGGTGTCGAGCGGGCCCGACCGGGCCGACGGCTGCATGAAGATGAACGGGCCCGAGGTGTTCCGCTTCGCGACCCGGGTGCTGGTGGAGTCGGCCGAGCGGCTGCTCGAGGCGCTCGAGATGTCGATCGACCAGATCGACCTGGTCGTCGCCCACCAGGCCAACAGCCGCATCATCGACCACGCCGCGACCCGCCTCGACATCCCCCCGGAGCGGATGTTCAACAACCTCGACCGGTACGGGAACACCTCCTCGGCGTCGATCCCGCTCGCGCTGGCCGAGGCCCGGGACGCGGGCCGCCTGCGCGCGGGCGACATGCTGCTGCTGGTGGGCTTCGGGGGCGGGCTGACCTGGGCCTCGACGATCTGCCGCTACGAGCCCATCGCCCCCGAATGATCGCGGCGCTCTTCCCGGGCCAGGGCGCCCAGGCCGTCGGCATGGGCAGGGCGCTGGCCGAGCGCTTCGAGGTCGCGCGCCGCACCTTCGAGGAGGCCGACGACGTCCTCGGCTACGGGCTGTCGCGGATCTGCTTCGAGGGCCCGGCCGAGCGCCTGACCCAGACCGACGTCTGCCAGCCGGCCCTCGTCGCGACGTCTGTCGCCGCGTGGCGGGTCGCCGCCGCCGCCGGCCTCCGGCCGGGGCTCGTCATGGGGCACTCCCTGGGTGAGTACTCGGCGCTCGTCGTCGCCGGCGCGATGGGCTATCCGGATGCCCTGAGGATCGTCGCCGAGCGCGGCGCCGCGATGCGCGAGGCGGGACGGGCGGCGCCTGGAGGGATGGTCGCGCTGATCGGGCTCTCGGACGAGGAGGCGCGGGCGCTGGCCGAGCGGGCCGGGGAGGCCTGGCCGGCGAACTTCAACTGCCCCGGCCAGGTGGTCGTGTCGGGGACCGCCGCCGGCGTCGAGCGGGTGCTCGAGCTCGCCGCCGAGGGGGGGTACCGGGCGGCGCGCCTGCAGGTCGACGGGGCCTTCCACTCGCCCCTGATGGCGCCGGCGGCCGAGCGGCTGGCGCCGGCGCTCGACGCGTGGGATCCCGCCCCGCCCGACCCCCCCTTCCTGTCGACGACGACCTGCGACCTCGAGCCGCCGGACCGCGTGCGCGACGTCCTGCTGGCCCAGCTCACGGAGCCGGTGCGCTTCGGGGACGCCGTCGTGGCCGCCCTCGATGCCGGGGCCGAGCGGTTCGTGGAGCTCGGGCACGGCCGCGTGCTCTCCGGCCTCGTCAAGCGGGTCCGCCGCGGGGCGGACGTCGCCCAGGTGGGCGAGCCGGCTGACGTGGAGGCGATCGCGGCCTGATGCCGGTCGCGCTCGTCACCGGCGCCAGCCGCGGGATCGGCGCCGCCTGCGCGCGGGCGCTGGCCGCCGACGGCTACGACGTGGGGGTGGGCTACGCCGCCGACGCCGAGGGCGCCGCCGCGACCGCCGCAGCGGTCGAGGCCGCGGGACGGCGGGCGCACGTCCACGCGGCCGACGTCGCCGACGAGGAGCAGGCCGCCGGGCTGGTGGAGGCGGTCGAGGAGGCCCTCGGACCCCTCGACGCCCTGGTCCTGAACGCGGGCATCACCCGCGACGGCCTCGCGGTGAGGATGAGCGCGGACGACTGGGCGGCGGTCATCGACACCAACCTGTCGGGCGCCTTCTTCACCGCCCGCCCGGCGCTGCGCGGGATGCTGCGCCGCCGGGGCGGGAGCATCGTCGCCGTGTCCTCGATCGTCGGGCTGACCGGCAACGCCGGTCAGGCCAACTACGCCGCGGCCAAGGCCGGCCTCGTCGGGCTGACGCGGGCCCTCGCGCGCGAGGCGGGTCCTCGTGGAGTCCGGGTCAACGCGGTCGCGCCGGGGTACGTCGCGACCGACATGACGGCGGCGCTCACCGACGAGCAGCGCGCGGCGATCCTCGCCGGCACGCCGCTGGGACGGCTGGGCGAGCCCGAGGACGTCGCGGGCGCCGTGGCCTTCCTGTGCTCCCCCGAGGCGGCGTTCGTCACCGGCGCGGTGCTCACGGTTGACGGCGGGCTGGCGATGGCGTGAGCGCGCTCCGGAACGGGGACGGCCGCCGGCGCGTGGTCGTGACCGGCCTCGGGCTGGTCACGGCGCTGGGGATCGGGCGCGAGGAGAACTGGGGGGCCGCGATCGCGGGGCGCAGCGGCGCGGCCACGATCGAGCGCTACGAGCCGCTCGACACCGCGACCACGATCGCCTGCGAGGTGAAGGGCTTCGACCCGACCGACTTCATGGAGCACCGCGCCGCGCGGCGGATGGACCGCTGCGCCCAGCTGGGCGTGGCGGCCGGCCGGCTCGCCCTGGAGGACGCGTCGCTGGCCGTGGCGGACGACATGCGCCCGCGGGCCGGGGCCGCCGTCGGCTGCGGCATCGGCGGCCTGGAGAGCTTCGTGGCCCAGACGCTGATCGTGGACCGGCGGGGTCCGGACCGGGCGTCGCCGCTCTTCACCCCGCTGGTGATCGCCAACATGCCCGCCGCCCACGTCTCCATGGAGCTCGGCCTCAAGGGCCCCCTCACCTGTCCCGCGACCGCCTGCGCCTCGGGCAACCACGCGCTGGGCGAGGCGACCGAGCACATCCGCAGCGGCCGCGCCGACGTGATGCTGGCGGGCGGCGCGGAGGCCACGGTCACCCGGACCGGCGTCGCCGCATTCAACGCGATGCGCGCGCTGTCCACCCGCAACGAGTCGCCCGCGGCCGCCAGCCGCCCGTTCGACCGCGGCCGCGACGGCTTCGTGATGGGCGAGGCCGGGGCCATCCTCGTCCTGGAGAGCCTCGAGAACGCCCGGGCGCGGGGCGCCGAGCCCTACTGCGAGGTCCTCGGCTACGGCCTCAGCGGCGACGCGCACCACGTCACCGAGCCCGATCCCACCGGCAAGGCGCCGGCCGCCGCGGTCACGATGGCGCTGGCCGACGCACGCGTTGACGCCGCTGCCGTCCACTACGTCAACGCGCACGCCACCGCGACGCCGGTCGGCGACAGCAGCGAGGTCCGCGTGCTGCGCCGCGCCCTGGGCGACGAGGTGGCCGCCCGCACCATGGTCTCGTCCACGAAGTCGATGCACGGCCACTGCCTGGGCGCCGCGGGCGGCGTGGAGGCCGCGCTCACGGCCCTCGCGATCCGCGAGGGCATGGTGCCGCCGACGATCAATCTGGACGCCCTCGACCCCGAGTGCGAGGGCGTCGATCACGTCGCCAACGCGGCGCGCGAGGCCGAGGTCAAGGTCGCGATGTCGAGCGCGTTCGGGTTCGGCGGACACAACGCGATCCTCGTGTTCGGCCGCGTGGAGGACGGGTGACGGCTCCGGTCGGCCGCCGCGCCGGCTGGCGGGCCGCGTACAACCGCGCCAGCACGCGCCTCTACGGGCCGATGCGGGGCCTCGAGGGCTTCAGCTGGATCGACGGCGAGCGGGTGGCGATCGGCAGCGTCCCGGTGGGCGGCGCCGTCGAGCGCCTGCCCGAGCTCGGCGTGACCCACGTCGTCAACTGCCGCGCCCCGTTCCAGACGCGCATCTCGCAGGACCTCTGGGCGGAGCGCGAG
The DNA here is from genome assembly GCA_963835685.1 of Miltoncostaeaceae bacterium. GTDB lineage: Bacteria > Actinomycetota > Thermoleophilia > Miltoncostaeales > Miltoncostaeaceae > DATAGF01. The sequence continues at coordinate 59,739 of CAWIGI010000013.1, read as the reverse complement.
GTCTTCGGCGAGGACCACGTCATGAGCGCGCCGATGTGGGACCACGGGCGCCACCAGCCGTCCAGGCTGTGGGCGCCCGCCGCCCGCTTCGCGGCCGATGCGCTGGACGAGGACCCCGACGCGGGCGTCCTCATCCACTGCCAGCAGGGCCGCCGCCGCTCGGCCATGGTGGCCTACGCCGTGCTGCGGCTCCGCGGGCACGACCCGGCGGAGGCGGCCCGCCTGGTGCTTTCGGCCCGCGCGCCCGCCCGCCTCGTGCCGGCCTACCGGGCCAGCGTCGAGGAGTGGCTGGCCGCGCTGGACGAGCCCCTGCCATAATCCCGCCGGTGACCCAGCCGCGCCCATGACGAAACCGCAGATCACCGTCTCGGTGGACAGGCTCAGGCGGCGGCGGCCCTCGGACGGCGAACCGTCCCCGAGGCTGCCCGCCGACGACCGCTCGTGCCCGCGGTGCCAGAGCCACTACCGGGCCGAGGAGATGCGCCGCAACCTGCGCGTCTGCGCGACCTGCGGTCACCACTTCGCCGTCGCGGCCCGCGAGCGCGTCGAGCAGCTCGCGGAGGGCGGCGGGTGGAGCGAGCTCTGGCCCGAGCTGCGCGCCAGCGACCCCCTCCAGTTCGTCAACCTGCAGCCCTACCGCGACCGCGTCGAGAGGGCCGAGCGGGGCGGGAGCGCCGAGGCGATGGTCTGCGCCGAGCTCGCGGTGCGCGGCCAGCGCTGCGTGGCGGCCGTGATGGACTTCTCGTTCCTCGGCGGGAGCATGGGCGCCGTGGTCGGCGAGAAGCTCGCGCGGGCCTGCGAGCGCTGCGTCGAAAAGGGCCTGCCGCTCGTGATCGTCACGGCGTCCGGCGGCGCGCGGATGCAGGAGGGCGTGCTGGCGCTGATGCAGATGGCCAAGACGGTGGTCGGCGTCGAGGCGATGCACGACGCCGAGCTGCCGATCGTGGTGGTGCTCGCGCACCCGACGACGGGGGGCGTCTGGGCGTCCTTCGCCTCGCTCGGCGACGTGACCTACGCCGAGCCGGGGGCGCTGATCGCCTTCTCGGGGCCGCGGGTCATCGAGCAGACCACCCGCGAGCGACTCCCGGACGACTTCGGGCGCGCCGAGACCCAGCTCGCCAAGGGCCAGATCGACGCGGTGGTCGATCGCCGCGACCTGCCCGCCCGCATCGCCAAGGTGCTCGGCATCCTCGAGCGGCCGACCGGGCTCGATCCGCCCCCGGCCGTGACCTGGGCCCAGGCCCGCGCCGAGCGGGCCGCCGAGGTGGCCAAGAACCTGCCCGAGATGTCGCGCCGCCTCGTCGCGAGGGCGAAGGCGCGCCTGCCCGGCGAGGAGGACGACGAGGAGGAGGGCGGCCTGTGAGCGTCGCCGCCCGTCGCGGGGGCCGCTTCGTCCGGCGCCTCGCCCACCGGCTCACCGGCCAGCCCGAGCCCAGCTCGGCGATCTGGCAGACGATCCAGCTCGCCCGTCACCAGGACCGGCCCTACCCGCTCGACTACATCGCGCGCCTGTGGCCGGACTTCGAGGAGCTGCACGGCGACCGCCTCTACGGCGACGACCCCGCGATCGTGGCCGGCATCGGCCGGGGCTCGGGCGGACCGGTCGCGGTCATCGGCCACCAGAAGGGGCGCGACACGGCCGAGCGCACCTACCGCAATTTCGGCATGCCCGGCCCCGAGGGCTACCGCAAGGCGATGCGCGTCATGGCCCTGGCCGACAAGCTCGACCTGCCGGTCATCACGCTCATCGACACGCCGGGCGCCTTCCCCGGCGCGGGCGCCGAGGAGCGCGGCCAGGGCGGGGCGATCGCCCGCAGCATGCAGACGATGCTGCGCCTGCGCGTGCCCGCGGTGGCCGTGGTGATCGGCGAGGGCTCCTCGGGCGGGGCGCTGGCGCTCGGGGTCGCCGATCGCGTGATCATGCTCGAGAACTCGACCTACTCGGTGATCTCGCCCGAGGGCGGCGCGGCCATCCTGTGGCGCGACGCCGGCAAGGCCCGCGAGGCCGCCTCCGCCTTCCAGCCCACCGCCGCCAACTGCTACCGCTGGGGGATCGCCGACGCCGTCGTGCCCGAGCCCCCGGGCGGCGCCCACCGCGACCACGACGAGGCGGCGCGGCTCCTGTCCGGATACCTCGGCCGGGCGCTGCGCGACCTGCGTGGGCAGCCGCCCGGCGAGCGCCGGCGCCTGCGCCGGGACCGCTACCGGCGCATCGGCGCCCACCGTGAGCTGGCCGCGGGCGACCCGGCCGCGATCGCCGCGGGCCGCCTCGACCCCTCGTCGAACGGGGCGGGCGGACCGGCCGCGGGCGCCTAGCCCCTGGAGCCGCCCGCGCCGCTGCTGCGAGCCGCCCGCGAGGACGACCTCGCCGGACTCCTCGCGCTCGCGCGGGCGGCGGGTGCCGGCGTCACCACGCTGCCGCCGCAGGAGGGCCACCTGGCCGAGCGCCTCGGCCGCAGCGCCGACGCCCTGGCCCGAACGCCGGCGCGCCCGGGCGGCGAGGACTACATCTTCGTGGTCGAGGATCCGAGCGGGACCCTCCTCGGGACGTCGGCGGTCGCCGCCCGGGTCGGGGGCTTCGACCCCTTCTTCACGTACGAGCTCCGCCCCGAGCGGGTCGCCCACCCGCCGCTGGGCGTGGACCGCACGATCGAGGTGCTGCACCTGCGCCGGGAGCACAAGGGCCCCTCCGAGCTCCACGGCCTCGTCGTCGACCCCGCGCGGCGGGGGCGGGGCCTCGGGCGGCTGGCCTCGCTCGGGCGCCTCGCGTTCGTCGCGGCGCACCCGGCCCGGTTCGCCGAGCGCACCATCGCCGAGATCCGCGGGTACCAGGACGCCGAGGGGCGCTCCCCCTTCTGGGACGCCGTGGGGCGCGTGTTCTTCGCGCCGGCCGACTTCGCCGACGCCGACATGCTGACCGGCCTCGGCGAGAAGGACTTCGTGACCGACCTGATGCCGCGCCATCCGATCTACCTCGACCTCCTGCCCCCGGCGGTCCGCGACGCGATCGGGCGCCCCCACACGGCGGCGATCCCGGCGATGCGGCTGCTCGAGGCCGAGGGCTTCGCGCCGGCGCGCGAGGTCGACATCTTCGACGCGGGGCCGATCCTCGAGTGCGCGACGGCGGCGATCCGCTCCGTGCGCGACGCCCGGCGGTTGCGCGTGGGCCGGGTCGGAGACCCGTCCGGGCCCGGCGCGACGGCGATCGTCGCCGTCCCCGACCCCGCGCGGTTCCGCGCGGTGCGGTGCCGCGTGGCCGGCGACGACGCGGGCGACGTGACGCTCGGCCGCGACGCCGCGGCTCGGCTCGGCGCGGAGCCGGGCGAGGAGGTCCTGGTCACGGAGGACCCGCGTGGCTGAGCTGGTCTCCCGCGACCCCGCGACCGGCGCCGTCGTCTGGCGGGGCCAGGCGGCCACCCCGGCGGACTGCGACCGCGCCATGGCGGCGGCGCGCGCGGCCTTCCCGGGCTGGTCGGCCCGCGAGCCCGGGGAGCGGGAGGCGATCCTCGCGGCGTACGCGTCCGCGGTCCGCGCGCGCGCCGGGGAGCTTTCGGCCGCGATCTCGGCGGAGGTCGGCAAGCCGCCCTGGGAGGCGGCCGCCGAGGCCGAGCTGGTGGCGGCGAAGGTCGAGATCTCCGTCGAGGCCCTCGCGTCGCGGCGGTCGGAGTTCGTGGCGGGGCCGGCGGTGACGCGCTTCCGCCCCCACGGCGTGTGCGTGGTGCTGGGGCCCTTCAACTACCCCGCCCACCTGGCCAACGGCCACGTGGTCCCGGCACTGCTCGCGGGCAACTGCGTCGTGCTCAAGCCGAGCGAGCAGGCCCCCTCGGTCGCGGAGCTCATGGCCGAGCTCTGGGCGGACGCCGGCCTCCCGGCGGGGGTCCTGGCCGTCGTCCAGGGCGCGCGGGAGGTCGCGGAGGCCCTGCTCGACCACCCCGAGCTCGACGGGGTCTTCCTCACGGGCAGCGCCGCGACCGGCGCCGCGGTGCACCGGCGCTTCGCCGGTGAGCCGCAGCGGATCCTCGCCCTCGAGATGGGCGGCAACAACCCGCTGGTGGTCCACGAGGTGTCGGATCTCACCGCCGCCGCCTACCTGACCGTGCGCTCGGCCTACCTCACGGCCGGCCAGCGCTGCACCTGCGCGCGACGGCTCATCGTCCCGGCCGGCGCCGGCGGCGACCGCTTCCTCGACGAGCTGACCGCCATGATCGGGCGGATCACGGTCGGGCCGCCGACCGACCGGCCGGAGCCCTTCATGGGCCCGGTGATCTCGGCCGAGGCCGCCCGGGCCGTCCTCGACGCCCAGGCGGGCCTCCTGGCCGCCGGCGGCCGGGCCCTGGTCGAGGCGCGGAGCCTGGCGTCCGGCACCGGGTTGCTGTCGCCGGGACTGGTGGACGTCACCGCGGTGGCCGACCGTCCCGACGCGGAGATCTTCGGGCCCCTCCTGCAGCTCGTGCGCGTCGACGGCCTCGAGGCCGCGATCGCCGAGGCCGCCCGCACCGCCTACGGCCTGGCCGCCGGGATCCTCACCGACGACGAGACGGCCTACCGGCGCTTCGCCGCGGGCGTGCGGGCCGGGGTGGTGAACTGGAACCACGAGCTGGTGGGCGCCTCCAGCCGCGCGCCCTTCGGGGGGGTCGGCCTGAGCGGCAACCACCGCCCGAGCGCCCTGTTCGCCGCCGACTACTGCAGCTACCCGGTGGCCTCGATCGAGCGGCCGAGGCCGGCGCTGCCCGACGAGCCCTTCCCGGGGCTGGTCCCCGCGCGGCCGTGACCGGGACGGTCAACCTGAACCTGGACGGGCTCGTCGGCCCGACCCACAACTACGCCGGCCTGTCGGCCGACAACGTCGCCTCGCGGGCCAGCCGCGCCCAGGTCTCGAACCCGCGCGCCGCCGCGCGCGAGGGGATCGCCAAGATGCGGGCCCTGATCGACCTGGGCGTCCCCCAGGGGGTGCTGCCGCCTCACGAGCGCCCCCACCTGCCCACGCTGCGCCGCCTGGGCTTCACCGGCGACGACGCAGCGGTGCTGGCCGCCGCCGCGAGGCGGGCCCCGGAGCTGCTGGCGGCTTGCGCCTCTGCGTCGGCGATGTGGGCCGCCAACGCGGCGACGGCCGCCCCGAGCGTCGACGCGGCCGACGGCCGGCTGCACCTGACGCCGGCCAACCTCCTCGCCCATGCCCACCGGTCCATCGAGGCGCCGACGACCCACCGGGTGCTGGGGGCGATCTTCGCCGACCCGGCACGCTTCGCCGTGCACGAGCCGCTGCCCGCGACGCCGCGGTTCGCCGACGAGGGCGCGGCCAACCACGTGCGGCTCGCCCCGCCGGGCCGGGCGGCGATCCACCTCTTTGTGCACGGCGGCCGCCAGGCGGAGGAGGCATCTCGCGCGCTGGCGCGCGCCCACGGGCTCGACGAGCGGGCGGTGCGCCACGCCGCGCAGCACCCGGAGGCCGTCGCCGCGGGCGCGTTCCACAACGACGTCGTGATGGTGGGCCACCGCGACGTGCTGCTGTGCCACGAGCGGGCGCTCGCCGATCAGCCCGCCGTGCTCGCGTCCCTCGGCGACCGGGTGCGCGCCGTGGTCGTCCCCGACGCCGAGGTGTCCCTGCCCGACGCCGTGGCGTCCTACCTCTTCAACGGCCAGCTCGTGAGCGATGCGGCCGGGCGGGTGACCCTCGTGGCGCCGGCCGAGTGCCGCGAGGTGGCCTCGGTTGCGGCGTGGCTCGAGCGGACGTCGGCGGACCCGCGCAGCCCGCTCGAGCGCGTCGTCATCGTCGGCGTGCGCCAGAGCATGCGCAACGGCGGCGGGCCGGCCTGCCTGCGCCTGGCCGTGCCCGTCACCGAGGAGGAGCGGGCGGCGATGCTGCCGGGGGCGCTGGTGGACGGCTCGCGCCTGGAGGCGCTGGAGGCCTGGGCCGACCGCCACCACCGCGACCGGCTCGCCCCGTCCGACCTCGCCGACCCGGCCCTGCTCGACGAGTCCCGGGCGGCGCTGGACGAGCTCACCGCACTGCTCGGGCTGGGCACCGTCTACGAGTTCCAGGGCGCGGAGTCGTGAGCGACGCGGCCGCCACCCTCGCCCGCTGGTGCGCGATCCCGTCGCACGCGGGCGACCCGGAGGGCCTGCGCCGCATGGCCCGCGAGCTCGCGGCGGCCTTCGCGGAGGTCGGGGCGACGGCGCTCGAGCCGGTGGGCCCCGGCGGCGAGCCGGCCGTGCGGGTCCGCTCGCCCGCGCGGCCCGGACCCCGGGTGCTGCTGGTCGGGCACCACGACACCGTGCCCCACGACGGCGAGGGCCGCGAGCCCGCGGTGGCGGTCGAGGGCGACCGGCTCGTGGCGCGCGGGGCCGCCGACATGAAGGGCGGCCTCGTCGTGATGCTCGAGGCGCTCCGGGCCCTCGAGGCGGGGCCGGCCCCGGCGCCGGCCTGGGAGGCGCTGATCGTGCCGGACGAGGAGCTCGGCACGCCGTGGAGCCGCGGGCTGCTCCTCGGCGCCGCCCGCGGCGCGGCCGCGGCGCTGGTGTTCGAGCCCGCCCTGGCGGGCGGGCACGTCGCCCGGGCCCGCAAGGGGGTGGGCACCCTGACGCTCGACGTCGTGGGACGCGCCGCCCACGCGGGCCGCGAGCCCCATCTCGGCCGCAGCGCCGTCGCGGCGCTCGCCGAGCTGGTCGGCCGCGTGGAGGCGCTCGCCGACCCCGCCGCCGGGACCACCGTCACCGTCACGAGCGTGGCGGGCGGCTCGGCGGCCAACGTCGTCCCCTCCGCGGCGGCGGCCCGGGTGGACCTGCGCGCCGACTCGGACCGGGAGGCGGCGCGCGTCGTGGCGGGTGCGCGCGCGGCTGCGGCCGAGGTGGCGGCCCGGCGGGAGGTCGCGATCTCAGTGGGCGGGGGCCTCCACCGCCCGCCGAAGCCGGTCGACGCCGCCGGCGAGGCCCTCTTCGAGGCCTATCGTGCCGCGGGACGCCGGCTCGGCGTCGCGATCGACTGGGCCGACGCGGGCGGGGCCTCGGACGCGAACCTGCTCGCTGCCGCCGGCGTGCCCGTGCTCGACGGCCTCGGGGCGGTCGGCGGCGGGCTGCACGCGCCGGGCGAGTACGCGCTCGTCGCCAGCCTCGACGAGCGGGCCGCGCTCGCGGCGGCGCTCATGGCGAGCCTCGCGGCGCCCTGACCGTCAGACCCGCAGGGGCGCCTCGGCGAAGGCCTCCACGAGCTCGCGCTGGAAGTCGGGGATGTCGGCGACGACGCGGCCCCAGACGATCTGCCCGTCCCTGAAGGCCGGCTCGTCAACCCACTCCGCCCCGGCCAGGACGAGGTCGTCCTTGATCCCGAGCGAGCCGGTGGCGCGTTCGCCCACGATGCCGGCGGAGATCGCCACGCTGCCGCCGTGGCAGATGATCCCGATCGGCAGGCCGCGGTCGTGCACCTCGCGCACCAGGTCGAGGATGGCCGGGTCCCGGCGCATCTTGTCGGGCGCGTGGCCGCCGGGGATGACGAGCCCGTCGACGCTCCTGGCGTCGAAGCCGTTCGCGGTGACGTCGGCCTGGACCTTGAGGCCGTTCTTGCCCCGGTGGGACTCGGTGTCCGAGCCCACCGACACGACCGTCGCCCCCTCCTCCTGGATGCGCATGACCGTCACCCAGTACTCGAGATCCTCGACGCCCTCGGCGACGAGCACGGCGTATGTGCGTCCGGAGAGCTTCATGGCCCCAGACTACCCCGGATGCGGCGCCACCGCCCGCAGCACCGGGCCCGGCGACACGCGGACCCGCTCGTGGCGCCCCAGGGGCTCTCCGTCGGCCTGCACCGGCGCGGGCACGTCGCTCTCGACCAGCAGATCGTGCAGGACGGCGCCCCCGCGCAGGGCCTCCGAGCCGATCGGCAGGTCCACGCCGCGCGCAGCGCGCAGCGCGAGCCGCGACAGCTCGTGGGGACGGAGTCGCGTGAGCGCCACCCAGGCCAGGCGCCCGTCGAACGCGGCGCCCGGGGCCAGGTCGAGGGGGCGGCGGCCCAGGTACGTGTACGGCGTCCCACAGGCGGAGAGCACGGCGCGCGCGAGGACCGGCTCGCCGCCGTCGGCGATCGCGCGCAGGTGCGGCGCCCGCCCCGACCGGGCCACCGCGACCGCGGCGCCCAGGACGAAGCCGGCCTGGCGCAGGCGGCGCTTGGTGCGCGGGCGCGCCTCGATCCACTCGACGGTGGCGGCGTCGAGGCCGATGCCGGCGTTCACCGCGAACACGCGCTCGTGGCCGTCCGGCCCGTCCAGGTGGAGGAGCCCCAGCGCCGCGTCGCGCACGCGCGCCTCCGCCAGGGCCGCCGCCAGCAGGGGCAGGGCGGAGCGGGTCGAGTTCGGCCAGCCGATGGCCCGCGAGAACACGTTGGCGTTGCCGCCGGGCAGCGGCGCCATCGCCACGGGGCCCCCCGCGAGGGCGCCGGCGACCTCGCCCGCGACGCCGTCGCCGCCGAGCGAGACCACGACGGCCGCGCCCTCCTCGGCCGCCTCGCGGGCCAGCCGCGCGGCATCCCCCGGCCCACCGGTCACCAGCGACCACTCGAGCCCGAGCGGTGCGAGGGCGCGCGCCACCTCCGCTCGCACCGCCGTGCCCGAGCGCGTGGCGGCGGGGTTCACGACGAGCGCGACCGGGCGCAGGGGGCGGCCCCTCATACGCCCCTCTCCCGGCTCCGCCTGACGGCGGGGCGCGCCGTCCGAGGGGCTGAGATCATCAATCGACCAGGGTCAGCTCGAGCCGCGCCAGGAAGGCGGCGGCGAGCAGGTTGACGGTGCCGTCGGCGTCGGCCATGGGCATGTGGCGGGCCCCCGGCACGAGGATCATCTGGGCCATGGGCAGCTCGCGGGCGAGCTCCTCGGAGAGCCAGGGCGGCGTGAGCCGGTCCTCGTCGCCCGCGATGACGAGGGCCGGGGCGCGCAGCCCGCCGAGCCGGCCGCGCAGGTCGACGCCCGCGCACGCGGCGTAGTCCGCCGCCAGGGTGGCGTCGTCGCAGGCATCGAGCGCCGCGCCGACCTCGCGCGCGATCGGCCGGTCGGCGTCCACCAGGAAGCCCGTCATCAGGCGCCGGCGCTCGCCGGCGGGGTCGGCCCGCACCCGCTCCAGCACCTCGGCCGGCACCGGCAGCCGGGCGCCGGCGGCGATGATGACGAGCCCGTCAACCAGGGGCGGGCGGGTGCGGGCGAGCTCGAGCGCGACCGCTCCCCCCAGCGAGTGGCCGACGAGCACCCGGGGCGCCTCGATCGACTCGATGGCCGGCGCCAGCGCATCGGCGAGGGCCTCGAGGCGGTCGAGCGCCTGGCCCTCGGGGTGCCCCGGCAGGTCGACCGCGATCGCGCCGCCCAGCCGGGCGGTCTGGAGGCTCCAGACGCGGTGGTCGCCGCCGGAGCCGTGGATGAGGATGGGCCGCGGGGCGGCTATCGGGCCGCCTCGAGCGCCATGCGCACGGCCGCTTCGGGGGTCGCGGCGGTCGGGCAGGCGGACGCGCCGTCCCGCGTCCCGGGCTCCGCGATCCGCCAGGACTCCAGGAGCACCACCGGCCGCCCCAGCTTCCGCGCCAGGCCGATCTCCGACAGCGTGCCCCAGCCACCGCCGACGGCGATGACCGCATCGGCGGAGGCCACGACGGCGAGGTTGCGCGCCTCGCCGACGCCGCTGCAGACCACCGCATCGGCCTCGCGGGCCGCGTCGCGGTCGGTGCCCGGGAGGACGGCGGTGACGCGCCCGCCCGCCGACCGGGCGCCGCGGCCCGCGGCCGCCATCACGCCGCCCAGGCCTCCGGTCACGACCGTCGCCCCGGCCTGCGCCAGCAGCCGGCCGACGGTCTGCGCGGCGTCGGCCGCGGCGCCCTCGTCGGGGGCGCCCTGGCCGATCACGGCGATGGCGCGGCTGACCACGGCGCCGATCCTAGTGCGCCGCACCCGCGGGGGCGCGAGGAGCCGCTCTGGTACCCTCCGGCCCGGTGGAGAAGCTGCTCATCGCCTGCGATTTCGACGGCACGATCACCCAGAACGACACGCTCCACCTGATCGTCCGGCGCTACGGCGACGGGGACCTGTGGGAGGCGATCGAGCCCCGTCTGCGCGCGGGCGAGCTCACGCTCGAGGAGGCGATGGAGGCGGAGTTCGCCGGCGTCCGGGCGACTCCCGAGCAGGTGCGCAGGCTCGTGCTCCGCGACGCCGGGCTGCGCGCGGGCTTCCCCGAATTCGTCGCGTGGGCGCGCGATGGCGGCCATCGCCTGCTGGTGGTGTCGTCGGGCTTCCGGTCGGTCATCGGCGCGGTGCTGAGCCGGTGGGGCCTGGGGCACCTCGAGGTCGCGAGCCACGAGGCCGAGTTCTCGCCGCAGGGCGCCCGGCTGGTCTGGGCCGACCGCGGCGCCCGCTGCGCCGTGTGCGGGCGGCGCTGCAAGCGCCATGACGTCCGCGCACGCCGGGCGGGGGAGCGGCTGGTGCTGATCGGCGACGGCGTCTCGGACCGGTGCGTGGCGCACATGGCCGACATCGTCTTCGCCCGCGCCCACCTCGCACGCGACCTCACCGCCGACGGGGTGCCGTTCGTCCCCTTCGAGGACTTCCACGAGGTGCGCGAGGAGCTCGAGGCCCGCACGACCCTGGCGGCATGAGCCCGGGCGGCTGGCGGGAGGTCCTCCCGGCGGCGGACTGGGTCGCGATGGAGGAGCGGGTCCTCGCGTTCTGGCGCGAGCGCGACGTGTTCCGGCGCAGCCTCGAGGCGCGCCGCGGGTCGCCGCCCTACGTCTTCTACGAGGGCCCGCCCACGGCGAACGGCCGTCCCGGCGCGCACCACGTCTTCTCGCGCGTCTTCAAGGACGTCTACCCGCGCTTCCAGACGATGCGCGGGCGCTTCGCCGACCGGCGCGGCGGCTGGGACTGCCACGGCCTGCCGGTGGAGATCGAGGTCGAGCGGCGGCTGGGCATCTCCGGCAAGCCGCAGATCGAGGCCTACGGCATCGCCGAGTTCAACGCCCTCTGCCGCGAGTCCGTGCTCGCCTACGTCAACGAGTGGGAGCGGCTCACCGAGCGGATCGGGTTCTGGATCGACACCGAGCGGGCCTACCGCACCATGGACGCCGACTACATCGAGAGCGTCTGGTGGAGCCTCGCCGGGCTGTACCGGCGCGGCCTGCTCGTCCAGAGCGACAAGGTCGTGCCCTACTGCCCGCGCTGCGGCACGGCCCTGTCGAGCCACGAGGTCGCGCTCGGCTACGAGGAGGTCGAGGACCCGTCGATCTTCGTTCGCTTCCCGCTGGCCGACGCGCCGGGCGAGTCGCTGCTCGTCTGGACGACCACCCCGTGGACGCTCCCGGCGAACCAGGCCGCCGTGGTCAACCCGGACGTCTCCTACGCGGCGGTCGAGCACGAGGGGGAGACCCTGATCCTGGCCGAGGCGCTCGTCGAGCGGGTCCTCGGGGAGGGGGCGGCCGTCGCCCGGCGCGTGCCGGCCGGCGAGCTGGTCGGGCGCCGCTACCTCCCGCCCTTCCCGTACGTCGACGGTCCGCACGCGGTGGTCGCGGCCGGCTTCGTGACGACCGAGGACGGCACGGGCATCGTCCACATCGCCCCGGCCTTCGGCGAGGACGACATGGACGTGGCGCGGCGGCACGGCTTCCCGGCGCCGAACCCGGTCGGTCCCGACGGGCGCTACACGGAGGCGGTCGGGCCCTGGGCCGGCCGCGCCGTGAAGGAGGCCGATCCCGCCCTCGTCGACGACCTCGCCGAGCGGGGGCTGCTGCTCCGGGCCGAGACCCACCGCCACCAGTACCCCCACTGCTGGCGCTGCGGCACGCCGCTCCTCTACTACGCCAAGCCCTCGTGGTACGTCCGCACGACCGCGGTCGCCGATCGGATGCTGGAGCTCAACCGCCGCATCGGCTGGCACCCCGAGCACGTGCGCGACGGCCGCTTCGGCCGGTGGCTCGAGGGCAACGTCGACTGGTCGATCTCGCGCGACCGCTACTGGGGCACGCCGCTGCCCCTCTGGCGCTGCGCCGACTGCGGCCGCATCGACGCCGTCGGCTCCTACGAGGAGCTGCGCGACCGCGCGATCCAGGAGCTGCCGGAGCCCTTCGACCCGCACCGGCCGTACGTGGACGAGGTCGTACTGACCTGCGACTGCGGCGGCGCCATGGCGCGCGAGCCCGAGGTCGTCGACGTCTGGTACGACAGCGGCGCGATGCCGTTCGCCCAGGACCACCACCCGTTCGCCACCGGTGGGGACCTGGCGGGGCGCTTCCCGGCCGACTTCATCTGCGAGGCCCTCGACCAGACGCGGGGCTGGTTCTACTCCCTGCTCGCCGAGAGCACCCTCCTCTTCGACGAGGCGGCCTACCGCAACGTCGTGTGCCTGGGCCTGATGCTCGACGCCGAGGGCCAGAAGATGAGCAAGAGCAAGGGCAACGTCATCGAGCCCGGGACCGTGCTCGACCGCCAGGGGGCCGACGCCTTCCGCTGGTACCTCCTGACCGCCCAGAGCCCGTGGGACTCCTTCCGCTTCAGCCTCGAGGCGGTGGACGAGGCGATGCGCCGCTTCCTGCTGACGCTCTGGAACACCCACGCGTTCCTGGTCACCTACGCGGCCCTGCCCGACGGCTGGTCGCCCGGCGACGGCGCGGGCGAGGGGGCGCACCGCCCCATCGACCGCTGGATCCTGTCGCGCCTCGACGCGACGGTCGCGGAGGTCACCGACCGTCTCGAGGGCTACGACGCCACCGGCGCCGGGCGGGCGCTGGAGGCCTTCCTCGACGACCTCTCGAACTGGTACGTGCGGACGTCCCGCCGCCGCTTCTGGGGCGGCCGCGGGCGTCGCCGCCGACGGGGCCGGGGGGGCGCGGGCGGACGCCGAGGCCGCGTTCGCGACGCTCCACGAGTGCCTGGCCACCATGACCCTGATGGTCGCGCCGTTCTGCCCCTTCGTCGCCGAGGAGATGTACGGCACCCTCGTGGCCGGCCACGACCCCGGGGCGCCCGACAGCGTGCACCTGGCCGACTGGCCCCATCCCCCGGGCCGCCGCGACCCGGATCTCGAGGCCGCGATGGCCGTCGCGCGCGAGGCCGTGGCCGTCGGGCGCGGGGCGCGGGCGGAGGCGGGCCTGCGCGTCCGCCAGCCGCTGGCCGAGGCGGTCGTGGCGGCCCCGCCCGCGGTCGCCCGCTCCATCGAGGGCCTCGTCAACCTGGTGGCCGAGGAGCTCAACGTCCGGCGGGTGCGCTTCGTCACCGACCCCGGCGAGCTGGTGGAGGTGACGGTGAAGCCGAACTACCGCCGCCTCGGCCCGCGCTTCGGCAGGCGCATGCCCGAGGTGGCGGCCGCCGTCGCCGCTCTGCCCGCCACCGAGTCGGCGCGGGCGATCGACGCGGGCGACGACCTCGAGATCGCCCTCGACGGCGACCGCGAGCGGCTCGCCCCGGAGGACCTGCTGCTCGAGGCCCGGCCCACGAAGGGCTACGCCGTGGGCCAGGAGGCCGCCCTGGCGGTGGGCCTCGCCACCGAGATCACGCCCGAGCTCCGCCGCGACGCGCTCGCGCGCGAGGTGGTCCACGCGGTCCAGGGGGCGCGACGGGCGGCCGGCCTGCGGGTGGAGGAGCGGATCCACCTCCACCTCGACGGCTCCGGCGAGCTCCGCGAGGCGATCGAGGAGCACCGCGACGCGATCGCCGGCGAGACGCTCGCGACCCGCCTCACGGTGGGCCACGGCGCGCCCTTCGCCGGGCTGCGCCGCGAGGAGCACGTCGTGGACGGCGAGCCCCTGGCGCTGCGGCTGGAGCGGGCCCGGCCCTAGCCCGCGGTGCGCGGCGACGGGCCCTCCCGCCCAGCCCACGACGAAGGGGTCGTGGCCTTCGTGGTCCTCGAGTACGAGCGCGACAGCGATGCTCGCGCTCGTGAGCAGATGCGGACGCCTATCGCTGGTCGGCATCGCGCAGCGACCGGACGACCTCGTCGTCGATTGCCGCCGCCGATCGTGGCACGACAAGGTCGTTGCGCTTGCTCGAATGCCCGAACGCTACCCCGCGCCGGCGCTCGGGTCCCGCCCCCGGTCCTGCGACCTCATCTGGCCATCCGGGCTGGCGCTACGCCCCGCCGCCGCCCCAGGTGGCGGCGCGGGAGCCGAACAGGACGTCTGCGTCGCCGCGCAGGCGCCCCCAGACGCGCTCGCCGTCGAGGCCGAGCCGCTCGATCAAGTCGGGCAGCCTCAGGACGAGGCGCGGGTCGTCCAGGTGCAGGCCGACGACCTTCCCGTCCCCCCGCACCAGCGTCACGCCCTCCTCGACGACCTCGGTCGCCATGTCGGCGAAGGGCTGGACGTGGCCGAGGCTGAAGTAGATGGCGGACATGTGCTCCTCAGTCGTCGCGGGCGTCGAGGTGGGCGGCGACGGCCCGCTCGAGCCGGGCCGCCTTGACGGCGCCGGCGATGCGCTCGACCGGCTCGCCGCCGCGGAACAGGATCAGGGTCGGCAGGGAGAGGACCTCGTAGCGGCCGGCCGCGCGAGGCTCGTCGTCGACGTTCAGGCGCGCGACCCTCAGCCGGCCCTCGTAGCGGGCCGCGAGGTCGCGCACGATCGGCTCCACCTTCCGGCACGGGGCGCACCACGGCGCCCAGAAGTCGACCAGCACGGGCGTGTCGCCGCCCAGCACCCGCGCGTCCCAGTCGGCGTCGGTGACCGCGACCGGCTCCGACGTCACGGACGGATCGAGAGCTTCATCCCGAGCGTCACCATCTCGTACATCTCCTCGACGTCCTCGATGTACATGCGCATGCAGCCGTGGCTGGCGGCGGTGCCGACCGAGTAGGTGGCGTAGGTGCCGTGGAAGCCGATCGCGGGGGCGCTCGTCCCGATCCAGCGCGTGCCGAGGGGGTTGCCGGGGCCCGGCGGGATGGACGAGAGCTCGGCCGCCCAGGGGGAGTCGGGCGGTGTCCAGGTGGGGTCAACCTGCTTGTCGATGATCTCGTACTCGCCGGTCGGCGTGGGATAGGCGGACTGCCCCTTGGCGATCGGATACGAGGCCACGACCTTGCCGTCGCGGACCAGGCGGACCCGGAACTGGCTGAGGTTGACCACGAGGCGCCCGACCATCCGCTGGACCATGCGCTCGTCCACGATGCCGGTCTTTTGGAGCTTGTAGCGCTTCTGGTAGCGGGCGATCGCCTTCTCGGTCTTCTTGTCAACGACCCCCGAGAGCTTGCCCTTCTTCGGATACACGCCCGCCTCGCGCAGGCGCTGCTGCAGCAGGGTGACGTCGGCGCCGCGGGCGCGCGCGCCGATCTCGACCGAGCCGAACTCCTCGGTGCTGTTCACGTGGACCACGCGCACGGCTCGCGCGACGTTGCCGGCCCGGTCCTCCACCTTGATCCGGATCCGGTTGCGGCCCTGCGGCAGGGTGCCGATCGCCATCGCGAAGCGCCGTCCGTCGAGCTCCAGGGTCGTCGGCTCGCCGGCGGCCGCCTCCGCGTAGACGTCCTCGGCGTCATCGGCGCTCGCGGCATCCCGGCCCTTGGCGGTCGCGACGACCTCGCCGTTCACCGAGGCCGTGAAGGTCAGCGCCCGGGGGCTGTCCGCGGTGACCGCGCCGTAGACCAGCGGCTGGTCGGTCTCGGTGAGCTGGTCGCCCTTGGCCGGCGCGGAGACCTCGAGGCGGGGGGCCGTCGTGTCAACGGTGACGGCGCGGGCCCTCGCCGTCGTGTTGCCGGCGCGGTCGAGGGCGGTGACGGTCGTGGCGATCTTCCCCTCCGGCAGCCGGGCGACCGCCGACCAGGCGCCGCCGTCGCCCGCCTGTGCCGTCGTCTCGCCGCCCCGGTAGGCCACGGTGACCGTCGAGCCGGCCTCGGCCGAGCCCTTGAACTTGACCGCCCTGCGCGCGCGCAGCGCCCCGGGCTTCGGCGCGGCCACCGCGAGGCGAGGCGCGACGGTGTCGACGTCGAAGCTCCAGCGGTGCTCCACGGTCCGCGCGAAGACGTTGCCGCTCGAGAAGCTCACCGCCACGTCGTGCGCCCCTTCGCGCAGCTCGGCCGCCGGCGTGACCGTGAGCTCGTCGCCCGAGCCGCGGACGCGCGCGGTGACGTCGCGCTCGTCGAGCGTCACGCGCAGGTCGGCCAGCCGCTGGCCGTCGTTGACGGAGAACGCGATGGCCGGCCGGGCGTCGGGGACGGCGCTGCCGGGGGCCGGCGTGGGGGCGTCAACGGTCGGCCGCTGGACGAGCTGGACCACGGCGAAGGCGGCGGCGGCCACGAGCGCCACCGCGGCGATCACGAGGGTGACGATGCCACCCCGCCGCGAGCCCAGAACCTGCACCTGCCGACCTCCCCTCGGAACGCGGGCAGACGATACCAGCGGCGCCGGAGGCGACCAGCCCGCGCGGTCGCCCCCTCAAGGTTCACCGGCAGCGCCTTAAACTCCTCCGGTGGCCGAGGCCCTCCCCACCAATCGCGAGATCGCCGACAGGCTCCGCCTGATCGGCGACCTGCTGGAGCTGGAGGGCGCGGTGCGCCACCGCGTGCTGGCCTACCGCCGGGCCGCGGCGCGGGTCCGGTCGGCGACCACGTCGGTCGCGGAGATGGCGATGAGCGGGCGCGCGGTGGACCTTCCCGACATCGGCACCACGCTCCAGGCGAAGATCGTCGAGCTGGTCGAGACCGGTGACATCGCCGCCCTCGCGAAGCTCCGCGACCGGGTGCCGGCCGGCCTCGCCGAGGTCGCCCGGCTCGACGGCATCGGGCCCAAGCGCGCCACGGCGTTGTGGAAGGAGCTCGGGGTGGCGAGCGTCGACGACGTGGCGGCCGCGCTCGCCGACGGGCGGATACGCGACGTGCCCGGCTTCGGCGCGACCACCGAGGCCCGCCTGGCGGCCGAGCTCGCCCGCCAGGCGGCCGCCGAGACCGACGAGGAGGAGCGCGTCCCCATCGGCCGGGCGCTGCCCGTGGCCGAGGAGATCGCCCGCGACCTCCGCGAGGCCGTCCCGGGCGCGCTCGTCGAGGTCGCGGGCAGCCTGCGGCGCGGGCGCGAGAGCGTGCACGACATCGACCTGGTCGCCGCGAGCGACCGCCCCGCCGACCTGCAGGCCGCGCTGGCCGCCCACCCGGCCGTCGAGCGCGAGCTGTCGCGCGGCGACGCGAGCGCCTCGGTGGCGACGCACGCCGGCGTGCGCCTGGAGCTGGCCGTCGGGCCGCCCGAGGCCTTCGGGAACCTCCTCCAGCACGCGACCGGGTCGGCCGCCCACAACATCCGGCTGCGCGAGCTCGCGGTGCGGCAGGGCCTGTCGGTCTCGCAGCACGGCATCCTCGGCCCCGACGGCCAGCGCGCCACGCACGCCGACGAGGAGGGCGTCTACGCCGCGCTCGGGCTGCACCCCGTGCCCCCCGAGCTGCGCGAGGACCGTGGCGAGATCGAGGCGGCCACGCGCGGGCCGCTGCCGGCGCTGGTGGAGCGCGCCCACCTCCTGGGGGACCTGCACTGCCACACCCGCTGGAGCGACGGGACCCGGACGGTCGCCCAGATGGTCGAGGCGGCCCGCGCCCGCGGCTACGCGTACCTCGCCATCAGCGATCACTCGCAGAGCCTGGCGATGGCGGGCGGGCTCGACGCCGAGCGGGTGCACCGCCAGTGGGAGGAGATCGACGCGGTCAACGCGCGGGCGGACGACATCGTCGTCCTCAAGGGCACCGAGATGGACATCCTCGCCGACGGCCGCCTCGACTTCGAGGACGAGCTGCTCGCCGGCTTCGACTGGGTGACGGCGAGCGTCCACTCGGGCTTCGGGCAGGACGCGGCGCGGTACACCGACCGCGTGCTCGGGGCCGTCGCGAGCCCGTTCGTGGACGTCATCGGCCACCCCACGGGCCGGATGCTCGGGCGCCGCGGGCACGCGCCGCTCGACCTCGCGCGGGTCGTGGAGGCCGCGGCCGCGTCGGGGACCTACCTCGAGGTGAACGCCCAGCCGCAGCGTCTCGACCTCGACGCCGACATGGCGCGCCGCGCCCTGGCCGGAGGGGCGCGGATCACCATCGGGTCGGACGCCCACTCCGAGAGCGCGTTCGACTTCGTCCGATACGGCCTGCTCGTCGCGCGACGGGCCGGCGCACGCCCCGAGGACGTCGGCAACGCGCGTCCGTGGGCCGAGCTGGCCGAGGCGCGGCGGGCGCGCATCGCCGCGATCGGCGCGGGTCAGTGAGCGAGCAGCCGGAGCGCCTCCAGGGCCCCCTCCGGACCGTCAACCTGCGCGTCGGCGGCCGCCCGCACCTCCGGGGGGACCTCGGCGCTGGCGACCGCGAGCGCGACGGCGTGGCGCAGCGTCCCCGCGTCGCGCAGCTCGTGCAGCGCGCGCCAGGCGTCGGCGTCGGTGCGGTCGTCGCCGACGTAGAGCGCCGCGCCGGCGCCGGGGGCGGCGGCCAGGAGCTCCGTCACGGCGGTGCCCTTGTCGACGCGGACGGGCGGCCGCACCTCGAGCACCTCCCGCCCGCTGGTCGTCACCAGGCCGTGCTCGGCGGCCTCGCGGGCGACCTCGAGCAGCAGGAGCTCGGCGGCCGCCGGATCGGGCGCGCCCCTGGCGTGGACGCTGAGGGTGGCGCCCTTCTCCTCCAGCCGCAGGCCGGCGACCCCCAGCCGCTCGGGCGGCCACGTCGCGGCGAACGCCGCGATGGCGGGGACGTGGGCGGCGACGCCCTCGGCCAGCCGCGGCCGCTCGCCGGGCAGGTGCAGCTCCATGCCGTGGTTGCCCGCGTAGGCGCAGCCGTCGAGCCCCACGAGGCGCTCGAGGTCCGCGAGGCCGCGGCCGCTGACGAAGCCGAGCATCCGCACGCGGGCGCGCAGGGCCTCGAGCACCGCCGGGGCGCCGTCGAGCAGGCGCGCGTCCTCCGGCCGGGCGACGATCGGGGCGAGCGTGCCGTCAACGTCGCAGAGCACGACCGCCTCGCCCGGGCGCTCGCGCAGCGGCGCGAGGAGGTCGGCGAGCCGCCGGTCGGGAGCGGTCACGGCGCTCGACCCTAGCAGCGGCGCCCAGGACGCGGGCGTGCCCCTCGCCCCCTCGGCGCGGGTCGTGCGGCTCGCGGCGATCGGGCTCGCCGCGGGCCTCTTCTCGGCGCTCTTCGGCGTCGGCGGCGGCATCATCATGGTGCCGCTGCTGATCGCGCTGCTCGCGTACGACGCCAAGATCGCGACGGCGACCTCGCTCGCGGCCATCATCTTCACGGCGACGGTCGGCGCGGCGACCCACGGCGCGCTCGGCAACGTCGAGTGGGAGACCGCGCTGCTCATCGGCATCCCCGCGATGGTCGGCGTCAACCTGGGGCTGGCGATCAAGGCGCGCGTCTCGAGCCGTGCGCTCACCTACGCCTTCGCCGTCCTGCTCGTGGCCGTGGCCGTGCGGCTGGCGGTGGGCTGATGCTGGAGGCGATCGCGGTCATCCTGCTCGGCGTCGCCGCGGGCGCGGTGGCCGGGCTCTTCGGGGTCGGCGGCGGCATCATCTTCGTGCCGACCCTGACGCTGATCCTCGGCCTGACCCAGCTCGAGGCCGAGGCCACCTCGCTCCTCGCGATCATCCCCGTGGCGGTGCTCGGGTCGTGGCGCCAGACGCGCGCCGGCGCGGTGCGCTGGCGCGACGCCGTCGTCATCGGGCTGGTGTCGGTGGGCACCGCGATCGCCGGCGCGCTCATCGCCGACGCGGCGCCCGAGCGGGCGCTGCGGATCGGCTTCGCGCTCATCCTCGTGGCGACGGCCGTTCAGCTCGTCCTCCGGGAGCGCGCCCGGGACGCCTGACGTTCCGCGCGGAGCCGCTCAAGTCCCCGGCCGGCGCCGCCGATAGCTCCTCGGCGCGGGGCGCCCGCGCGCCGATCCGCAGACACGCCGAGGAGGCCCACGATGAGACGCCACACCCTCGCCGCCGCGCTCGCCGGCCTCTGCCTGGCCGCGGTGCCCGCGGCCGCGCTGGGCGCCGAGGGGCCCGAGCCGGCAGCCGTGCCGCTCGACGCCGCCCCGCCCCCAGTCGACCGGCCCGAGGCCCCGCCGGCGCCGCCCGGCGAGCTGAGCCCCGGCCAGCCCGCTCCGCCCGACGAGAGCAGGCCCGAGGCCCCGCCGGCCCCGCCCGGAGAGCTGAGCCCCTGAGCATCGCGCGAGCCCGCGGCAGGGCGCGACCCGCCGAGGGTTCGAATGCGCGGGTTCGTGGGTAGGAGTTGGATGTGCTCCTCCGGGCGTCTGCGACCTCTCGGCGAGCCCTGACGCGGCTCGCGCTGCTCGGCGCGCTCACGGTGGCGCTGGCGGCCGCGCCCGGGGCGGCCGCCCTGGACCTCAACGGCGCCGTGGGCGCCGCCTCCGGAGCCGTCACGCCCGCCGCCGGGGCGGTCCGGCCCGTGGCCGAGGCGGCGCGGCCGGTGGTTCAGCCCGTGGCCGGCGCGGTGCGGCCCGTGGCCGAGGCGGCGCGGCCGGTGGTTCAGCCCGTGGCCGGCGCTGTGCGGCCCGTGGCCGAGGCGGCCCGGCCGGTGGTCCAGCCCGTCGCCGACGCGGTGCAGCCGGTGGTCCAGCCGGTGACCCAGGCCGTCGCCCCCGTCGTCCGGCCCGTGAGGCAGGCCGTCGCCCCCGTCGTCCGGCCCGTGGCGCAGGCCGTCGCGCCCGTCGTCCGACCCGTGACCGACGCGGCGGCGCCCGCCGCCGGCGCCCTCGGCCCCGTCGTCAACGGAGTGGCGGGCGGGCCCGGCGCCTCCGCCCGCGGTCCGAGGGCCGGGCCGCCCTCATCCGGCTCCGACCTCCACTCGTCATCCGGGCGCGCCGGCGATCGCCAGGCCGCCGACGCCGGGCGGGCGCAGGGCGCGTCGTCGGCCGAGCCGACGCCCGCCGCCTCGAGCCGAGCCGCCGGTCCCAGGAGCCCGGCCACCGCGCGGCGGCCGGGCGCCGCCGCCGAGCCGGGGGCACGGCCTGCCCGCGCCGGCTCCCGCCCGCGGACACCGGGCGCGTCCCAGCGCCGGCAGGCCGGCCCGGCGCTCCGGGTCGGCGGCGACGCGATGGTGCCGCTGCGCGCGAGCGAGGGCGGCGGGCTGCCGGGCTGGCTGCCGACGACCCCGGCGATGGGCGTGATCACCTCGCTGCTGCTCCTGCTGTTGTCGGCGGCCGTCGCGGCCCTCGTGGTCGTCACGGCCCGCCCGGGTCAGGACGCAGGAGGCTACGGCGCCAGCAGCGCCTCGGCCGCTCCGCGGCAGGCGTCGATGACGGGGGACGCCATCAGGGCGAGCGCGAGCACCGCGACGCCTGAGGTGACGGTCGCCAGGGCGACGGGGCCGGGGATGCGCAGGATCTTGCGCGGCGCGCCGGGCGCGGGCGGCAGCCACACGACGGTGACGACCCGCAGGTAGTACCCCAGGCTCACCATGCTCCCGACCGCGCCGACGATCGCGAGCCAGGCGAGGTCGGCCTCGACCGCGGCGCCGAAGAGCAGGAACTTCCCCACGAACCCGGCGAGCGGCGGGAAGCCGGCCAGCGAGAGCATCGCGAGCGTCATGACGACGCCGATGACGGGGCGGGCGCGGCCGTAGCCGGTGAGGGCGCTGAGCTGGTCGCCGTCCTCGACCTCGCGCTCGCGGATGATCACCACGGCGAAGGCGGCCATCGTCATCGCCGTGTAGGCCACGAGGTAGTAGATCACCGCCTCGGCGCCCTGGATCGAGCCGACGGCGACCCCGATCAGGAGGTATCCGGCCTGCGCGATGCTCGAGTAGGCCAGCAGGCGCTTCATGCCGGTCTGCACCAGCGCGGCGACGTTGCCGACGACGATGCTCGCCACCGCCAGGGCCGCGATCGCCGCCTGCCAGTCGGGCTGCAGGTCGGGCAGCGCGCCGGCGAAGATCCTCAGGAACGCGGCGAACGCCGCCGCCTTGGTCGCGGTCGCCATGAACGCGGTCACGGTGGTCGGCGCGCCCTCGTAGACGTCGGGCGTCCACATGTGGAACGGCGCCGCCGACGCCTTGAAGGCGAGGCCCGCGGCGATCAGCGCCATCGCGGCCACCACCAGCGGCTCGTCGCCCATGGTGCCGCCGGCCAGCGCGTCGCCGATCTCGCTGAGGCCCGTCGAGCCGACCGCGCCGAACAGCAGCGCGAGGCCGTACAGCAGGATCGAGGCGCCGACCGCGCCGATGATCAGGTACTTCAGGCCGCTCTCGAGCGACCGCTCGCGCCAGACCTCCAGCGCGCAGAGCACGTAGAGGGCGACGGAGAGGATCTCGATGCCGAGGAAGATCGAGATGAGGTCGCCCGCCGCGGCGACCAGCATCATCCCGGTCGTCGAGACCAGGATCAGGGAGACGAACTCGCCCCGCCTGTTGACCGCGGCCGGCTCGCGCCAGGCGAGCATGATCGTCAGCAGCGCCGCCGCCAGGAAGATCCCGCCCAGCATGAGGCTGAAGCGGTCGGCGCGCAGGCCGCCGTTGAACGCCTCCTGGCGGTCGCCCCAGAGGACCGCGGTCATGACGAAGGCCGCGACGATCCCGGCGATGCCGACGAGCGCCGGGCCGTGGCGGCGGAGGACGGCGCCGGGCAGCAGGCCCGCGCCGAGGGCGAGCGTCGCGGTGCCGCCCACGATGATGATCGGGGTCGCCGCGACGACGTTCTGGCTCACGGCGCCGCCTCCCCGGTCTCCTCGTCGCCGGGCAGCGGCTGGACGGCGGGCGGCGGGTTGGGCACCACCACCGCGCGGATCTCGTCGGCGGGGCGGCCGGCGGCGACCTGGGCCGGCGCGATCGTGCGCTCGAGCGTCGCGGTGGTCGCGCCGACCAGGCTCTTCGGCCACAGGGCGATCAGGAACATGATCGCGACCAGCGGCAGCAGCACCACCAGGTCGGCGGCGCGCAGCTCAGCGTCCTGCGGGCGGCCGCCGCGGGGCGGCCCGTTCATCGAGGTCTGGTACAGCCGCAGCATGTAGACCGCGGCGTAGACGATCGCGATGCACACGAGCACCGCTCCCCACGGGTACTGGCGGAAGACGCCGGTGAGGATGAAGAACTCGCCCACGAACGAGTTGGACCCCGGGATCGCCAGCGAGGCCATCGCGACGATCAGGAAGACGCCGGCCAGACGCGGCGCCGAGGCGGCCAGCCCGCCGATGCCGTCGATGCGGTCGTCGGGGGCGGCGCGGTTGATGATCCCCACGATCGCGAAGGCCGCCGCCACCACGACGCCGTGGTTGACCATCTGCAGCACCGCCCCCTGCGAGGCCTGCAGGTCGAAGGCGACGATGCCCATGGCGATGAACCCCAGGTGGGCGAGGCTGGAGTAAGCCACCAGCAGGCGCATGGTGGGCGCCCGCCAGGCGACCAGCGAGCCGTAGAGGATCCCGATCAGGGCCAGCACGCCGATCGGGATGGCGAACGCGTCGGCGCCGTCGGGGAACACGGGCAGGCCGACGCGCAGGAAGCCGTACACGCCCGCCTTGCTCATCACGGCGGCCAGCAGCACGGTGACGAGCACCGGCGCGGCGCGGTAGGCGCCGGGCAGCCATCCGTGGAAGGGCCAGAGCGGCAGCTTGATCGCGAAGGCCAGCGCGAAGCCGGCGAACAGCCAGGCGCTCTCGGTCTCGCTGAACGCGACGCCGACGAGGTCCTGGATGACGAAGGTGAACTGGCCGGTGATGTCCCGCGCGATGAACGCCGTCGCCAGGATGGCCACCAGCATCAGCAGGCTGCCGACCATCGTGTAGATCACGAAGCGCGTCGTCGCCCGGCCGCGCCCCTCGCCGCCCCACATCCCGATCAGGAAGTAGAACGGGATGAGCATCGCCTCCCAGAAGACGTAGAAGAGGACGAGCTGGCCGGCCGCGAAGAGCCCGAGCAGCCCCGTCTCGGCCAGCAGCACCATCGCGAGGAACGCGCGCGGGCGCTCGGGCGTGCGCCAGCAGACCGCGACGACCACGAGCAGGAAGACGACCGCGCACAGGGCGAGGAGCCACAGCGACAGGCCGTTGACGCCGACGTCCCACGACAGCCCCACCTCCTCGGCCCACCCGGCGCGGTCGACGAACTGCAGGCCGCTCGCGTCCCGGTCGAAGAGGCCGATGAGGATCGCGGTGAGCACCAGCGTCCCGCCGGCCGCGACCAGGGCGTGGATCCGCGCCTGCAGCGCCCCGGCCGGCGCCGGGGGCACCGCGAGCATGGACAGCGCGCCCAGCAGGGGCAGCAGGACGATGGCGGAGACCCAGGGCACGACCCGCTACCGCATCGCCAGCGTGAAGATGACCCCGACGATCGCCGCCCCGGCGATCATCGCGAACGCGTACGCGCGCACCAGGCCGGTCTGGGCCCCGCGCAGGCCGCGGCCGGCGTTGACCAGCGAGCGGGCCACGCCCTCCATGGCCCCCTGGACGCCGTAGCGCTCGACGTTGACCGTCAGGACGTCGCCCAGGTCGCGCCCGGGCTGCACGACGGCCTGCTCGTAGACCTCGTCGAAGCGGTACTGGTCGGCCAGCAGGTCGCGCGCCGCGGGCGCGACCCCTGCGAGCCGCGCCCGCCGCCGGGGGTCGGCGACGAAGACCCACCACGCGATGGCGATCGCCACCAGG
Organism: Miltoncostaeaceae bacterium; assembly: GCA_963835685.1. Taxonomy (GTDB): domain Bacteria; phylum Actinomycetota; class Thermoleophilia; order Miltoncostaeales; family Miltoncostaeaceae; genus DATAGF01. Next base: position 35,196 of record CAWIGI010000013.1, on the reverse strand, counting down.
CACAGGGCCACGCTCGCGACCGACGCGATCACCTCGGCGGTCGTCGTGACCTCGATGTCGGGCGCCGCGGTCAGCGCCGGCTCGAGCCAGTCGTCGACCAGCTGCCAGCCGCCCGGCACCTGCAGCCAGCCGATGAACGTGGCGCCGATCGCGAGGACGATCACCGGCACGGCCATGGCCCGGCCGGACGGGTGGGGGTGGGGGACGTCGTACCCGCCCTCGGGCCGCGGCCCCCAGAAGGCCCGGAAGTAGAGGCGGAACATGTAGAAGGCGGTCAGGCCCGCGCCGAGGATGCCGACGATGCCGAGCACGACGCCGAGGTCGCCCGAGTCCAGCGCCCCGGCGATGATCTCGTCCTTGCTGAAGAAGCCCGAGAACGGCGGGATCCCGGCGATCGCCAGGCAGCCGACGAGCACGCCGGCGTTCGCGAGCGGGAGGAGCCGGCGCAGCCCGCCCATCCGGTCCAGGCTCTGCTGCCCGGCGAGCGCGTGGATGACGATGCCGACGGCGAGGAACAGCAGGGCCTTGAAGAAGGCGTGCGTCAGCAGGTGGAACATCGAGCTGCCGTAGAGGCCCAGCCCGGCGGCCATGATCATGTAGCCGATCTGGCTCACCGTGCTCCACGCGAGCACCCGCTTGATGTCCTCCTGGACGAAGGCGATCGTCGCCGCCACGAAGAGCGTCAGCGCCCCGATCACGGCGACGATGTCCCCCGCGTACGGCGCGAGCTCGTAGAGCACGTTGCAGCGCACGATCAGGTAGACGCCGGCGGTGACCATGGTGGCGGCGTGGATGAGGGCGCTGACCGGGGTCGGGCCCTCCATGGCGTCGGGCAGCCACGTGTGGAGGGGGATCTGGGCGCTCTTGGCCGCGGCGCCGACCAGCAGCAGCAGCGCCACCGCCTCGGCGACCCCCGTGTCCTGCCCCAGCCCCTCCGGCGCCGTCGCGAACACCACGCCGTAGTCGAGGCTGCCCAGCTCGCGGATCAGGAGGAAGGCCGCGAGCACCATGCCGACGTCGCCGATGACGTTGACGACGAACGCCTTCTTGGCGGCGGCGACCGCCGACGGGCGCTCGTAGTAGTAGCCGATCAGCAGGTACGAGGCGAGGCCCACGAACGCCCAGCCCACGATCAGGAAGAGGAAGTTCGCCGCCTCGACCAGCAGCAGCATCGCGAAGACGAAGAAGCTCATCTCCGCGAAGAAGCGCCGGTAGTCCCGGTCGGGCGCCATGTACTCGGTGGAGTAGAGGAGGATCAGCGACCCGACGCCGGTGATGATCAGCATCATGAAGACCGACAGCACGTCGATCTGGATCGCGAGGTTGACGGTCAGGTCGCCGATCTCGATCCACTCGTAGAGCGAGTCGACCTCGAGGCGGTCGTCGGCCTCCCTGCTGAGGAAGATGAAGAAGATCGCCAGCGTCAGCGCGAAGCCGAGCGCCGGCAGGCCGACCCCGATCGCGCGGGTGAGGCGGCGGTCGGGCTCGCCGGGCCACAGCGACAGGACGACGCAGCCGAGCAGGGGCAGGCCGAGGACGATCCACCCGAGGACGGCGACGACCAGCGCCTAGCCCTTCAGCGTCAACATCTGGTCGACGTCCAGCGCCATGCGCTGGCGGAAGACCGCGACGACGAGCCCGAGGCCGATCACGACCTCGGTGGCGGCCACGACCATCACGACCAGCGCGAAGACCTGGCCGTCGGTGACGTTCCAGTAGCGGCTGAACGCCACCAGCGACAGGTTGGCCGAGTTCAGCAGCAGCTCGACCGACAGCAGCAGCAGCAGGGGGTTGCGGCGGATCATCACCCCCAGCAGGCCGATCAGGAAGAGCGCGCCCGACAGCCCGATGTAGAGGATGAGGGGGACGCCGTCGACGGCCTCGCCGATCACCGGCCCCCCTCCGACCTGACGGCCCGCTTGGCCAGCAGCACCGCGCCGACGGCCGCGACGAGCAGCGCCAGCGAGGTCGCCTCGAACGGGACGATGTACCGGTCGATGAACGAGCGCCCGACCGCCTCGGGGCTGCCGATGTCCCCGACCCGCTTCGGGTCGTCGCGGAAGCCCGGCAGGTCGGTCGTCGCGAGCACGATGACCCCCTGCACCGCGAGGGCGATCACCGCGATCCACGCGAACACGGCGTACTTGCCGAGGCGGTCCCCGACCTCCGCCACGGGCCGCTCGCCGAGGTACGCGATCACGAACAGGAACAGCACGACGATCGCGCCCGCGTAGACGATGACCTGGATCGCGGCCACGAAGGGCGCCAGCAGCAGCACGAACAGCACCGCCAGCGACAGCAGCGTCCCGATCAGCGCGACGGTGGCGCGGAACGGCCCCTTCAGGGTGATGACGAGGACCGCGGACACGAGGGCCGCGGCGGCGGCGAAGCCGAAGACGATCTGCTCACCCACGGCGGCCGAGCCTACGGGACCTCGGCGCGCACGGGCACCGGCTTGGGGTGGGGGGCGAGCAGCATCTCCTTGTCGTAGATGAGCTCGGCGCGGGTGCGCTCCGACATCTCGTACTCGTTCTCGAGCGTGATGGCGTCGAACGGGCACGCGAGCTCGCAGTAGCCGCAGAAGATGCAGCGGGCCATGTTGATCTCGTAGATGCGCGCGTAGCGCTCGCCCGAGGAGACGCGGTGCTCGGGCGTGTTCTCCTCGGCCACGACGCGGATGCAGTCGGCCGGGCACGCCGCCACGCACAGCGAGCACCCGACGCACTTCTCCAGGCCGTTCTCGTGGCGCCAGAGGCGGTGGCGGCCGCGGAAGCGCGGGAACACGGGCGTCTTGCGCTCCGGGTAGCCGATCGTCTCGGGCCGCTTCAGCATCGTGCGGAAGGTGACGGCGAAGCCCTTGAGCGAGTCCTCGAGTCCCATGGTCAGTCCGCGAAGCCGAGCGCGACCACGACCGCGGTCACGATCAGGTTGAGGGTCGCCAGCGGCAGCAGCACCTTCCAGCCGAACTTCATCAGGCGGTCGTAGCGCAGCCGCGGCAGCGTGGCCCGGAGCCAGATGAAGACGAACAGCAGCGCCGCGACCTTGATCGCGAGCCAGAGCCAGCCGGGCAGCGCCGGCCCCGAGAAGCCGCCGAGGAAGAGCGTGGCCCCGAAGGCCGAGATGATGATCATGTTCACGTACTCGGCCAGGAAGAACATCGCGAACTTCAGGCCGCCGTACTCGGTGTGGTAGCCGCCGACCAGCTCCGACTCGGCCTCCGGCAGGTCGAAGGGCGCCCGGTTGGTCTCGGCGACCGCGGCGATCGCGAAGATCACGAAGCCCACCGGCTGCAGCAGGATGTACCAGACCGAGTCGGCCTGGGCGTTGACGATGTCCACCAGCGACAGGCTCTGGGCCAGCATCACGACGCCGATCACCGACAGGCCCATCGCGACCTCGTAGGAGACCAGCTGGGCGGCCGTGCGCGCCGCGCCCAGCAGGCTGTACTTGTTGCCGCTCGCCCAGCCCCCCAGGATCAGGCCGTAGAAGCCGAGCCCCGAGAGCGCGAACAGGAACAGCACCCCGATGTCGAGGTCGGTCCCGTAGAGGTTGACGTTGTGGCCGAAGACCTCGATGGACTCCCCGAAGGGGATCACGGCCACCGCCGCCACGGCGGCGACGACGGAGATCATCGGCGCGAGCTGGAAGAGGATCCGGTTGGCCCCCCGGGGGACGAAGTCCTCCTTGAAGATCAGCTTCACGACGTCGGCGAGCGGCTGCAGGTAGCCGACGGGGCCGGTGCGGTTGGGCCCGTAGCGGGCCTGGAAGCGGCCGATCAGCTTGCGCTCCCACAGGAGCGTGTAGGCGAACGCGGTGATGAGCACGAACACCACCACGACGGCCTTGATGAGGATGACGAGGAAGGTCTCGTCCATCAGTGGCTCCCGGGGCCGGGCACTAGGCGGCCGAGACCTCGACGCGGACGGGTCCGCGATCCGGCGGCAGCAGGCGCCCGACGCCCGAGGCGGGCACGTCGGCCGCCAGGTAGGCGACGCCCTCCAGGCATCCGGCGTCCAGGCGCACCGGCAGCGTCGCCTCGCCGTGGGGCGAGCGCAGCCGCGCCCGGGAGCGGTCGGCGAGCCCGCGGCGCGCGGCCTCGGCCGGGTGCAGCACCAGCTCCGCGGAGGTGCGCACGGCCTCGAGCGCGTCCGAGCGGTGGGCGGCGGCGTCGCCGAAGATCGGCCGGGTCGCGACGACCGGCAGCCCCGTGCCCACCGGCTCGCGCGGCCCGGGCCGCCCGTTCGGCGAGGGCGCGGCCGCCGGCGGGACCTGGGCCCCGAGCGTCCCCAGAACGTCGTAGTCGAGGCCCGCCAGCGCCGGCCGCGCGGCCGCGGCGGCCGAGAACGCCCGCGCGGCGGTGCGGAAGGGCGGCGGCGCGCCGAGGCGGTGCGCGAGCGCGATCAGCAGCTCCCAGCCGGGCGCCGCGCCCTCGGGTGGGGCCGCCGCGGGCCGCAGCCGCTGGGCGCGGCCGTTCATGGCGACGTAGACGCCCTCGCTCTCGTAGTGGGTGGCGGCCGGCAGGACCACGGTCGCGGAGTCGGTCGCGCCGGAGGCGTGGGCCGCGATCGCGACGCGCGCCCGGACGCGGCCGAGGGCCCAGCCCCACTCGGAGGCGCCCGGGCCGTCCGTGGGGTCGGCGTGGACGGTCAGCAGCGTGTCGATCTCGCCCGCGGCGGCCGCCTCGAGCACCCCGCCCGCCGGGATCCCCAGCGCCCGCAGGCCGGCGCCGTTCACGTCGGCGCCGAGCTCGAGGCACGGGGCCCCCAGGCCCTCGGCCAGGCGGGCGAGGGCGTCGGCGGCATCGGGCTCGGCGGCGAGGTCGGCCTCGTCCCAGAGCACCACGACCCGCTCCGCGTCCGGCAGCTCGGCCCCCGACAGGGCGGCGGCGAGGCCGCCGGGCGCCGCCCGGACCGCCGCGCCCAGCCCCTCGAGGGCGTGGGGGCGCGGGCCGACCGACACCACCCGTGCGCCGGCGCGCCGCGCCTTGCGCACCCGCAGCTCCACCACCGGCTGCTGGTTGGCGGGGTCCCCGCCCACGATCAGCACGAGCCCGGCGGCGTCGATGTCGGCCAGCTGCGCCGCGGGCCGGGCGCGCAGGCCGGCGAGGCCCTCGCCGGGGATGCCGAGGCGCTGGACCGGCGCGCCGCCCAGCGGCCCGGCGGCGAGCTCCTGGGCCAGGAAGCCCTCCTCGACCGTCGCCCCCGGGCCGAGCACCACGCCGGCGCGGCCCCCGCGGCCCAGCACGAGCGCCGCCGCCTCGACGGCCTCCTCCAGCGACGCGTCGCGCGTGCGCCCGGCGTCGCGGATGACGGCGCGCCGCAGCCGGTCCGGGGCCCAGTCCCCGGGGTAGGCGAAGCGGCCCTTGTCGCAGAGCCACCCCTCCTCGACGGCGTAGTTGGGGTCGGGCCGGCCCGTCACGCGGCTGACCCGGCCCTCGCGCTCGGTGAGCTCGACGTTGCAGCCCACCGGGCAGTGGCCGCAGACGGACGGGGCGTTGCGGATGTCCCACGGCCGCGCGACGAAGCGGTAGGGGATGCTCGTCAGCGCGCCCACCGGGCAGAGGTCGATGACGTTGCCGGTGAACCGGCCCTCGTAGTCGTCGCCCGTGAAGGTGCCGATCTCGCTGCCGGCGCCGCGGTCCTCCATGATCAGGGCGCCGTCCTCGGCCACGTCCTGGCTGAAGCGCACGCAGCGGAAGCACGAGATGCAGCGCTCGCGGTCGAGGGTGATCAGGGACGACAGGTCGAGCGGCTTGGGGAAGTGGCGCTTGGTCTCGACGAACCGGGACGTCGGTGGGCCGAACCTGTAGGTGCGGTCCTGCAGGGGGCACTCGCCGCCCTTGTCGCAGACCGGGCAGTCGAGCGGGTGGTTCTCGAGCAGGAACTCCAGGACGCCGTCCTGGCCGTCGCGCGCCGCCTCGGAGGTGGTGCTCACGACCATGTCGGGGCTCACCGGCGTGCTGCAGGCGGTCTGCAGGCCGCGCATGCCCTCCACCTCGACCAGGCACATGCGACACGCGCCGATGGCGGCCCCCAGGCGCGGCTCGTAGCAGAAGACCGGCACCTCGACGCCGTGGGCGTAGGCGGCGTCGACGAGCATCGTCCCCGCTGGGCGCCGCCACGCGGCGGCCGTTGAGCTCGAACTCCACCTGGTCGGGGGCGGTCAGGTTGACCGGGGCGTAGTCAGCCACCGACCGCGACCTCCATCATGGGATCGGGCCGCGGGTCGCCGCCGTTCTCGATCGCGCGGACGAAGTCGTCCCGGAAGCGGCTGCACCGCGCTGACGACGGGGAGGATCCCCGTGTCGGCCAGCGCGCAGAGCACCCGGCCGTTGATGCGCGCCACTGAGCGACTCGATCAGCTCGAGGTCCTCCATGCGCCCATCGCCGTTGACGATCCGCTGCAGGATGCGCTCGAGCCACAGCATGCCCTCGCGGCAGGGCGTGCACTTGCCGCACGACTCGTGCCGGTAGAAGTGGGCCAGCCGCAGCGAGGAGCGCACGATCGAGCCCGAGTCGTCCATGACGATGCAGCCGGCGCAGCCGAGGGAGGTGCCGGCGGCCGCCAGGGACTCGTAGTCGAGCGGCGTGTCCAGCGCGTCGGCGCCGACCACGTTCACGCTCGAGCCGCCCACCCAGGCGGCCCTGAACTCCCGCCCCGGCCGGAAGCCCCCGGCGATGTCGAACAGCAGCTCGCGCAGGGTGGTGTCGCCCATGACGACCTCGTAGTTGCCCGGGCGCAGGACGTGGCCCGAGACCGAGAAGAGCTTGGTGCCGGTGCTCTTCTCGGTGCCGACCCCGGCGTACCAGTCGGCCCCCCGCTCGACGATCGGCGGGAGCGCGGCGAGCGTCTCGACGTTGTTGATCAGCGTGGGCGACGCGTAGAGGCCGGCCACCGCCGGGAAGGGCGGCTTCAGCCGCGGCTGGCCGCGCTTGCCCTCGAGGCTCTCCAGCAGCGCCGTCTCCTCGCCGCAGATGTAGGCGCCCGCCCCCCGGTAGAGCGTGATGTCGAAGTCGAACGAGGACCCCAGCACCCGCTCCCCGAGCATCCCGGCCGCCCGGGCCTGCGAGATCGCGCGCTCGAGGATGCGCGCCTGGTGCTCGTACTCGCCGCGGATGTAGATGTAGCCGCGGGCGGCGCCGATCGCGTACCCCGCGATCGTGACGCCCTCCAGGAGCTGGAAGGGGTTGTCCTCCATCAGCTCCCGGTCCTTGAAGGTGCCCGGCTCGCTCTCGTCGGCGTTGCAGACCACGTAGGCCGGCAGCGCCGAGTCCTTCGGGATGAAGCTCGCCTTGCGCCCCATCGGGAAGCCGGCGCCGCCCCGGCCCCGGAGCCCCGAGCGCACGAACTGGTAGACGGCCTCGTCGCGGTCGAGCTCCTCCAGGGCCCTCCGCAGGGCCTCGTAGCCGCCCTCGCGCCGGTAGTCGGCGAGCTCCGTGAGGGGGCGGCCCGCCGCGCGATGGCGGTAGACGATGTAGCTCTCGGGCACCTATCTCCAGAGGCGCTCGGGGCGCGGGGCCTCGCGCAGCCCGTCGAGCAGCCGGTCGGCGTCGTCCAGGGTCAGCGGGCCGCGTGGTCTCCAGCGCGTCGACCTGCAGGCACGGCGCCCGGTCGCAGTAGCCCAGGCACTGGGCCTCCTGCACCGTGATCGCGCCGTCCTCGGTGGTGCCGCCGCCGCCCGGCAGGCCCTCGCGCTCGCAGATGTGCTCCAGCAGCTCGTCGGAGCCGCGCAGCATGCAGGAGAGGGTGATGCAGACCGAGACCACCCGCGTGCCGGTGGGGCGCAGGTAGAGCCGGTCGTAGAACGAGGCGATGCTCTCGACGTAGGCCGGCGTGAGGTTGACGGCCTCGGCCACCGCGGCGAGGTCGTCCTGGGTGAGATGGCCCTTCTCGGTCTGGGCGAACTTCAGCGCGGGCAGCACCAGCGAGCGCTCCTCGGCGAACTCGTCCCGCATCGGGTCGATGTGCTGCCGGATCTCCTCGGCGGTCACCGGTTCGACCCCGCCCATCACGTTGTCGAGCGAGCCGATCATCGTGATCAGGTCGGCCAGGTAGGCGCCGCGGGCCATCGGCCGCAGGCACTGGAGGTTGACGAAGCTGGGGTCGCGCACGTGCACCCGCCGCGGCTTGGGCGACCCGTCGGCGACCACGTAGCAGCCCAGCTCGCCGCGCGGGCTCTCCACCGCCGCGTATGCCTCGCCCTCGGGGACGTGGAAGCCCTCGGTGACGAGCTTGAAGTGGTGGATCAGCGCCTCCATCGACGTGGCGAGCTCGGCCCGTGGCGGCAGCACCACCTTCCGGTCGTCGGCGATGTGGGGGCCCTCCGGCATGCCGTCGAGGGCCTGGCCGATGATCCGCACCGACTCGCGCATCTCGCGCACGCGGAGGGCGTAGCGGTCGTAGGCGTCGCCGTTCACCCCGAGGGGCACCTGGAAGTCGAAGTGCTCGTAGCCCGAGTACGGCGTCGTCTTGCGCAGGTCGAGGTCCACCCCCGCGGCGCGCAGGGCGGGCCCGGTGACGCCGAGGTCGAGCAGCTCCTCGGCGGGCAGCACGCCGATCCCCTTGGTGCGGTCGAGCCAGATCGGGTTGCTCGACAGCAGGTCCTCGTAGTCGTCGATGCGCCCGGGCATCTCGTCGATGAAGGCGCGCAGGCGCTGCTCGAACCCGGGGGGCATGTCGTCGGCGCAGCCCCCCACCTGGAAGTACCGCGTGTTCATGCGGTCCCCCGAGATCATCTCGCAGAGGTCCAGCGCCTTCTCGCGCTCGCGGTAGGTGTAGAAGAGCAGGGTGATGGCGCCCAGCTCGAGCCCGCTGGTGCCGAGCCAGACCAGGTGGCTGGTGATGCGGTTGAGCTCGGACATGATCACGCGCAGGTACTCGGCGCGGTCCGGCACCTCGAGCTCGAGCAGGCGCTCGACCGCCATGGCGTAGGCGTGGATGTTGAAGAACGAGGCCAGGTAGTCCATCCGCGTCACGAGCGTGATGGCCTGCCAGTAGGTCTTGTTCTCGCACTGCTTCTCGATGCCGGTGTGCAGGTAGCCGATCACCGGGTGCAGGTCGCGGATGACCTCGCCGTCGAGCTCGGTGATCAGCCGCAGCACGCCGTGGGTCGAGGGGTGCTGCGGCCCGAGGTTGATGACCATCGGCGCCCGCGAGCCGGGGTCGGTCTCGCCGGCGGCCTCGACGCTCGCGAGGGCCTCCTGCGGGGTCAGCGCCTCGGCGCCGGCGATCGCGCGCTCGGTCTCCGTGAGCTCGCGGCCCTCGCGGCGCGCCGCCTCCAGGGCCTCGCGCGCCTCGTCGGCGAGGGGGAGGCCCAGCCCGGGCTCGGTGCTCATGGCCCCGCGCTCCTAGACCGCATCCGAGAACTCGACCTCCTCGCCGCCCAGCGGGTAGTCGCGCCGCAGGGGATGCCCCTCCCAGTCGAGGGGCATGAGGATCCTGGCGAGATCGGGGTGGCCCCGGAAGCGGACCCCGAACATGTCGTAGACCTCGCGCTCGTGCCAGTTGGCGGTGGCCCACACGCCCGTCACCGAGTCGACCTCGGGCGGCTCCCCGGCCCAGACGCGCAGCCGCACGCGCGAGCCGTTCCCCAGCGAGAAGAGGTGGTAGGCGAGCCGGAAGCGGCCGGGGCGCTCGGGCCAGTCCGAGCAGGTCAGGTCGGAGAGCAGCGTGAACGACAGCGGCTGGCCGGCGGCGAAGCGGGCCACCTCGAGCAGCCGGTCGCGGGGCACCTCCAGGGTGAGGTCGCCGGCGTGGGTGACGGCATCCGCGACGGCGCCGGGCACGCCGGCGTCGATCGTGGCGCGCACCTCGCTCACGCGGCGGTGCCCTCGCGGCGCAGGTCGGCCGCGCTCGGCAGGCCCTTGGCGCCGATCGTCTTCTGCAGGATGAGGATGCCCTCGATGAGGCCCTCGGGCCGCGGCGGGCAGCCCGGCACGTAGACGTTGACCGGGACGATCTTGTCCACGCCCTGCAGCAGGGCGTAGTTGTTGAACACGCCCCCCGTGGAGGCGCAGGCGCCCATCGAGATCACCCACTTGGGCTCGAGCATCTGGTCGTAGATCCGCCGCAGGACCGGCGCCATCTTCTGGGCGACGCGGCCCGACACGATCATCAGGTCGGCCTGGCGGGGCGAGGCCCGGAACACCTCGGCGCCGAAGCGCGCGAGGTCGTAGCGCGGGGTCACGGTGTGCATCATCTCGATGGCGCAGCACGCGAGGCCGAAGGTGGCGGGCCAGATGGAGCTCGAGCGCGCCCAGGCGATGGCCTTCTCGACCGTCGTGGTGAGGAGGCTCCGCTCGAAGTCGGCCTCCTCGGCGTCGCGGAGGTCGCGGTCGATCTCCTCCGCCGTGCGCGGCGCGCGCTCCACCGGGCTGCCGGGCGGCGGGATCAGCGCCATTCGAGCGCCCCCTTCTTCCAGATGTAGACGAGCGCCTCGACGACCGTGAAGACGAAGACGACGAGCACCACCAGGGCCAGCACGCCGTCGTCGCGCAGGATCACGGCGATCGGGTACAGGAAGGCCAGCTCGATGTCGAAGACGATGAAGAGCATCGCCGTGAGGTAGAAGTCGATCGAGAAGCGCTGCCTCACCGGCGTGGCCGGCAGGATGCCGCTCTCGTAGGGCAGCACCTTCGCCGGGTTGGGCCGGGCGCGGACGACCTTGCTGAGGGTGAAGATCGCTCCGGCGACGGCCAGGCCGGCGGCGAAGTAGATCAGGATCGGCAGGTAGTCGGAGAGCTCCACAGGCCTCGGATCGCACGCTAGCAACGGGCGTTGGGGGCCGCATCAATGTGCCGATCGCCACCGCCGCCGCGGGCGCTGTACCGTCACGGCGTGGACCGCCTCGACTACTTCGCGGGCCTCGTCGCCGCGGACCCCAGCGTCGCGCGCGCCCGCTTCGGCTACGCCAACGAGCTGCTGCACGCCGGGCGCGACGAGGACGCCGTCGGCGAGCTCCGCGCCTACCTCGAGCTAGCCGAGGACGAGGGCAACGCCTGGGGCCGCCTCGCCGAGGCGCTGACGCGGCTGGGCCGCGCCGACGAGGCCGCCGACGCCTACCTCACGGGCATCGACCAGTCCCTGAAGCACGGCCACACCGGGATGGCCGACGAGTTCCGGGCGGCGCTCGAGGCGCTTTGAGGTTGATGTGACCATGGTAATCTGACCATGGTCACTCAGGAGGTGAACGGATGGCCCAGCGCACGATCAGCGCGAGCGTGTTCAAGGCCAAGTGCTTGGGGCTGCTCGACGAGGTAGCGGCGACGGGCGAGACGATCGTCGTCACCAAGCGCGGTCGCGCGGTCGCGAAGGTTGCGCCGGTCGAGGAGCCCCCGTCGCTCCTGGGCAGCGTCACCTACAACGTCAGCGAGGAGGAGCTCCTCGCCCCGATCGATGACCCCTGGGACGTCGAGCGCGAGTGATCGTCCTCGACACCCACGCCTGGCTCTGGCTCGTCGACGCGCCGGCCCGCCTCTCGCGCGCCGCGCGGGCGGCCATCGACGGGGCCGACCGCCTCGGCGTCTGCACGATCAGCTGCTGGGAGCTCGCGATGCTGTCGTTGAAGGGCCGGATCCTGCTCGACCGCGAGGTCGGCGCGTGGGTCACCGCGGCGCTCGCGGATGCGCGGATCGAGACCCTCGGCCTGCGCCCCGACATCGCCGTCGCCGCCGCGGTACTCGAGGGCGCGCTTGTCCCGAGGGATCCGGCGGATCGGATCATCTACTCGACCGCTCGCGCCCACGGAGCGCAGATCGTGACGAAGGACCGGGTGCTTCGGGATCACGACAGGCCCGCCACCATCTGGTGACGGTCGCCGAGGCGTACGAGTTCTCGCCGCGCGGGGCGCTGCGGATGTGGCAGCGCAACGCCACCGTGGGGCGCAAGACCGTCGCCACCAGCCTCACGCCGCGCTTCCTCGAGGCGATCGCCTACCTGGCGATCATGGGCCTCGGCCTCGGGACCTACCTCACGACGGTCGACGGGGTCGACTACGTGGACTTCATCGCGCCGGGGGTCGCGGCGTCGACGGTCATGTTCGGGGCGGTCATCGAGACCACCTACAACTCGTTCGTGCGCATCCACGTGCGCCGGGTCGTCGAGGCCGTCGTCACGACGCCGCTGTCGCTGGCCGACGTCGTCGTCGGCGAGTACCTCTGGGCCGCCACGCGCGCGGTCACCTACGGCGTGGTCTTCCTGATGGTCATGGCCGTCTTCGGCCTCGTCCTCTCACCGTGGGCGCTGCTGGCGCCCGCGGTCTTCCTGATCGGGGCGCTCACCTTCGCCGTGCTGGGCATGGCCTACACCGCGATGGTCACGAACATCGAGCACTACAACATCCTCTTCACCGGGATCATCACGCCGATGTTCCTGTTCGGCGGCGTGTTCTTCCCGTTCTCCGACCTCCCGGAGTGGGCCCAGGTCGTCGGCTGGTGCCTGCCGCTCTCGCACCTGGTCGCCGCCACGCGCGACCTCACCCTGGGCACCGTCGACCTGCTCACGCTGGCGCACGTCGGCGCGCTGGTCGCGCTCTTCCTCGCCCTCTTCCCGTTCCCCGCGGCCCGGCTGCGCCGCACGCTGCTGAGCTAGTGCTCCGCCCCGGAGGTTGGCTGTGATTCCGGCCGCGAAAATCCCGCGGGCCAAGGAAGCAGGGAGCCCGCATAGCTATGCCTATGTGGGCGACCGATGACGCCGGATCCGCGATGATTTGCAGCCCGCCGGATTGCAGCATGGCCTTCGGGGCGGAGCGCTCCCCGCGGCCGGCCCGCGGCTCAGTGGTCGTGGGCCTCCAGGACCACCGGGCCGCGCTCGCCGGTCCGCACCCGGATCGACTCCTCGACCGCGAGGATGAAGATCTTGCCGTCCCCCGGCTGGCCGGTGTGGGCGAGCTCCAGGATGCAGTCGATCGCGCGGTCCACGTCGACGTCGTCGACCACCATCTCGAGCTTGAGCTTGGGGCGCAGGAAGATCGTCGTCCGCGCCCCGCGGTAGCTCTCCGTGAACCCCTTCTGGCGCCCCGAGCCCTTGACCTCGGTCACGCTCATCGACGGCAGGCCCATGGCCGCCAGGCGGTCGTGGATCGCCTCGAGCGCCTCGTGCCGGATGAACGCCTCGATCTTCTTCACGACCCGTCCTCCATCCCTCTCGGCGCGGTGGCGGCGCCGACCGGCACCCCCTCGAGGTCGAGGAGCGCGTCGTCCGGCGTGGCGCCGGGCACCTCGATGAACCGCTCGGGATACCCGTACATGCCGTGCTCGACGATGTCGAGCCCCTGGAGCTCGGCCTCCTCGGGCGCGCGGAGCCCCATGGTCCGGTCGATGAGGGTGAAGGACGCCCAGGCCGTCACGAACGTGAAGGAGGCGATGGCGCCGAGCGCCACGAGCTGCCACCCGAGCTGCGTGAGCCCTCCGCCGTAGACGAGGCCCTCGCGCCCCCCCAGCAGCTCAGCGGCGGAGGGGGTCGTCAGGAAGCCGGGGGCGAGCACCCCGACGACTCCCGCCTCCGCCGTGCCCGGCCACCGCCCCGATCGGGTCGTCCACGCGGATCCGGTCCACTCCGAGCACCACCAGCACCATCACCGAGCCGGCGACCAGCCCGATCACGGCCCCGCCCCAGGGGGCCACGAAGCCACACGGGCCGGCGATCGCGCCGAGCCCCGCGATCGCGCCGTTGCCCATCATCCCGATGTCGAGCGTGCCCGAGCAGCAGGCGGGCGACGATCGTGGCCCCGATCACGCCGAAGATGCCGGACAGGTTGGTCACCACGATGACCCGCCCGAGGTCTGCCCCCACCGCGGCGAGCCACGAGCCCGCGTTGAACCCCTGCCAGCCGACCCAGAGGATCAGCACGCCGAGGATCGCCAGCGGCATCGAGTGCCCGGGTATCGGCACCGCCTTCCCCTCGCGGAACTTGCCGATCCGGGGCCCGATGATCATCGCCCCGGCGAAGGCCGCGGTCGCGCCGCAGAGGTGCACGACGCCCGACCCGGCGAAGTCCTGGTAGCCGTGCTGGAACAGCCACCCGCCGCCCCACTGCCAGTGGACCACGATCGGGTAGATCAGCCCGACGAAGAGCACCGCGAACGGCGCGTAGGCCCCGAACCGGACCCGGTCGAGCATCGAGCCCCACACGATCGCGAGCGTCACCGCCGCGAAGGTGGCCTGGAAGAACCACTTGGTGTTCTCGTCGACCGCCGAGTACGCGAGCGACGGCACCCCGTCCGCGTTGCCGAGCTCGATGAACCACCCGGTCGCCCCGAGGAAGTCCCCGCCGTCGCCGAAGGCGATCGCGTAGCCGATGGCCCAGAAGACGGCGAACGCCAGGCACAGGTTGATGAGCACCTTCGCCATCACCGCGCCCGCGTTCTTCATGCGCGAGAAGCCCACCTCGAGCATGGCGAAGCCGGCCTGCATGAACAGCACCAGGCACCCGGCGACCACCACCCAGACGGTGTCGATCGCCAAAGCTTCCATCCGCGCCCCCGTGCTCAGGCGGGCCTCCGGGAAGGGCTCGCCGCAGCGTCAGCCTCTCAGCGCGCCCCCCGGCGGGTCGTTGGCCCGCGGGCCAGGGGGTGCGGAGGGCGTTTGGCCGCCGGGCCAAGCGGTCGCCGTCAGGCCAGCTGAAGGCCCTCGGCCCGCGCCGCGGCGGCCTGGTCGGCGTCACGGGTGACGAAGACGAACCCGTCGTCGGCCGTCGAGCTCTGCCGCCTCGGCCAACGCGACCGCAAGGTGAACGGCATCGAGCGCCCTCAGCCGGTAGATCTCGCAGAGCGCTCGCGCTCGCGGAAGCACATGCCCGGAGTCGAGCGCGATCAAGGCGATCGGCCCGCCGGCGCCCATGTCGGCGATCGCTTCGGCGATGGCGACGTCCGGCCTGCGAACGCGGCCTGCTCGGGCCGCGGCTCGAATGGCGGCGACCATCTCGACCTCTGTCAGCGCCGAGGTGACCACCAGCCGTCGCGGGTCGAGCAGGAGCCGCGAGAGACTCGAAGTGGCCCGCCTCGTCGGCGAGGTATGCGCGCACGAGGGCGCTGGAGTCGCAGTAGACGCACTGCTTCCCGGGCCGCGTCGGTCAGCCTTTCGGCCCCCGGCTCCACTCGAGCGCCTCGAGGACGGCGTCTCCTGCGCCCCGCAGCTCCTCGATCGCGAGCGCGCGGCCCTCCTCGCGGCTGAGCCCGGAGGTCGGGGGCGGAGTGCTCGGCTCGGCCAGCATGCCGCGGGCGGCGAGCCGGGCTCGCAGACGGGCGCGCGGGTTGTCGCCGGCGTCGAGCTGGCGCCGCAGCGCCTCGACCATCAGCTCGTTCATCGACCGCCCCTCGGCGGCCGCGCGGGCCTTCAGGCGCGCGTGGAGGTCGTCGTCGACGCGGGCGAGGATCTGCCGCATGCGTGCGACGATAGCATGCCGCGCTATCGCCTACGAGGCGACCGCCGCGCTGCCCGTGGCCCGCGCCACGCCGGTCGCCTCGGCGGCGGCCCGCACGGCGGCGGCGACGTTCGGCACGAGGCGCTGGTCGAAGATCGAGGGCACGACGTTGAACGCGCTCGGCCCGGTCTCCGCGACCGCCGTCTCGGCGATCGCCGTCGCGGCGGCGAGGGTCATCGCCTGGTTGATCTCGGTGGCGCGGCAGTCGAGCGCCCCGCGCCAGATGCCGGGCGAGGCCAGCCCGGAGTTGATCTGGTTCGGCACGTCCGGGCGGCCGGTGGCGTAGACGCGCGCCACGCCGGCGGCCTCCTCGGGGAGGATCTCCGGGTCGGGCATGGCCAGCGCGAGCACGACGGGGTCCGGCGCCATGCGCCGCACGTCGTCGGCCGAGAGCGCCCCGGGGGCCGAGAGCCCGACGAACGCGTGGGCCCCCTCGACGAGCGCGGCGGCGTCGCCGCGGCGCCCCGACGCGTTGGTGCTCTCGGCGATCCAGGCCAGGTCGCCGCCCGCGTCGTCGCGCTCCGGGTGCACCGCCCCCTGCGAGTCGCACGCGATCACGTCGCCGGCGCCGGCGGCGACCAGCAGCCGCACGACGGCCTGGCCCCCCGGGCCCAGCCCGGCGACCACCACGGTGGCGTCGGAGAGGCTCGTGCCGGCCACCGCCAGGCCGTTCGTGAGCGCCGCCAGCACGGCCGCGGCGGTGCCCTGCTGGTCCTCGTGGAACACCGGGATGTCGAGGCGCTCGTCCAGCAGGCGCTGGACCTCGAAGCAGCGCGGCGCGGCGATGTCGCTGAGGTGGATGCCCGCGAACACCGACGAGCAGAGGGCCACGGCCTCGGCGATCTCGGCCGGGTCGCGCAGGTTGACCGGCAGCGGGAAGGCGTCGATGCCGGCGAGCTTGCGCATGAAGGCGCACTTGGCCTCGAGCGCGGGCAGCGAGGCCTCGGGGCCGAGGTCGCCCTGGCCCACGACCGAGCTGCCGTCGCTCACGACCATCACGCTGTTGCCCTTGATCGTGTAGTCCCAGGCCTGCTCGAAGTCGTGGTGGATCGCCATGCACACGCGGGCCACGCCGGGCGTGTAGGCCATCGACAGGTCGTCGCGGCTGGTCAGCGGGGCGCGGTTCTGCATGCCGACCACGCCGCCCTGGTGCGAGAGGAAGACCCGGTCGTTCACCGACTCGACGCCCACCCCCTCGACGGCCTCGAGGGCGGCGCGGATCCGCTCGCCGTGGGCCTCGTCGCGGGCGAGCACCGTGATGTCGCGCGTCACCGTCTCCTTGGCCGAGCGGACGATGTCGACCCCGCCGATCTGGCCCTCCGCGTCGCTGATCGCGGCCATCGCCTGGCCGAGCATCCCGACCCTCGCCGGGATGACGGCGCGGATGGTCAGGCTGTAGTTGGCGTGCGACATGCGGGGCGACCTCCGGGATGCCGGACGGACGACGCGGCACCGCGGAAGCCGTACGCGGCCTTCGCGAGTCGGGTCGCGCCTCAGCGCCGGGCGCGCCGGTAGATCGAGGAGCCCGCGCCGCTCACCACCAGCGCGCCGGCCAGGGCCGCCAGCGCGAGGAACGGCCATGGGGGGTCGCCGCTCTGGTCGGGCGTCCTCGGGACGGGCAGCCCGGAGCTCGCCGAGCCCGCCGCGCCGCTCAGGTCGGCCGAGCCCTCGCCGGGGGACCGTCCGAGGTAGTCGGCGTCGAGCTTGTCCTCGACGGCGCCGGCGAAGCTCGCGTAGAAGGGGTCGCCGTTGGCCTCGGCGAGCGCGGCCACCAGGTCGTCGAAGGCGTAGTCGCCCGTGATCTTCCCGTTGACCACGAAGTCCGTGTAGATCTCGATCGGCGTCGCGGCCGCGGCGGGCGGGGCGAGCGCCAGGGCGACGGCAAGGGCGAGCGCGCAGACGGCCAGGAGCCTGCGTACGACGGGCATCCGCCGACAGTAGTGGCCCCCCGCTCGCGACGGCAACCCGCCTCCCAAGATCCCGCACATTTCCCTCACCGCACCATTGCTAGCCTCACGGCCTCGTGCGGCTGCTCATCACCGGCGCAACCGGGTTCGCCGGCCGCCACCTCACCTCCTGCGCCGCCGCGCTGGGACACGAGGTCCACGGGCTCGACCGGGGGGTCGACGTCCGGGACGGCGCGGCCCTGGCGGGCGCCCTGCGCGAGGTCGCTCCCGACGCGGTCGCGCACCTGGCGGGCGTCTCGTCGGTCGGGGGCTCGTTCGCCGACCCGCTCGGGACGTGGGACGTCAACCTCGGCGGAACCCTGGCGCTCCTCGAGGCCCTGCGCGCCGGCACGCCGGAGGTTCGCGCGCTGATCGTCTCGAGCGGGGAGATCTACGGGCGGGTGGCGCAGGATGATCTGCCGGTCGGCCCCGAGACGCCCCTGCGGCCCCTGTCGCCCTACGGCGCATCGAAGGCGGCCGCCGACCTCGCGGCCGCCCAGTACCGCGCGTCCTACGGCGTGCCGGCGCTGCGCGTGCGGGCCTTCAACCACATCGGGCCCGGGCAGGACGCGCGCTTCGTCGCTCCCCAACGTCGCCCGCCAGATCGCCGCAGGCCGAGCACGAGGGCCGCGAGCGGGTCGAGGTGAGGGTGGGCAACCTCGACACCCGGCGCGACTTCACCGACGTCCGCGACATGGTGCGGGCCTACCTCCTCATCCTCGAGCGCGGCGACCCCGACGCCGTCTACCTGGCGTGCAGCGGCGGCTCGCGGCCGGTGCGCGACCTCGTCGAGGGCCTGGCGCCCCTCGCGCGGATCCCCGTGACGTTCACCTCCGACGAGGACCTGCGCCGGCCGGGGAGCAACCCGACCTCTATGGTTCCCCCGCGCGCCTGCGCGACGACACCGGATGGACGCCCGAGATCCCGATCGAGACGACCCTGGCCGACACCCTCGACTGGTGGCGCGAGCGCGTCGTCGACGAGGACCGCGAGTGAGCCGGTGCCCCGCGCGCTGATCACCGGCATCACGGGGCAGGACGGCTCCTACCTGGCCGAGCTCCTGCTGGGGAAGGGCTACGAGGTCTGGGGCGTGGTGCGGCGCGCGCTCGACCGAGTCGCACGAGCGCGTCGCCCACCTCCGCGAGCGGCTGCGCTTCGTCCACGCCGACCTGCTCGATCAGCCGTCCCTCGTGACGGCCCTGCAGGAGGCCGAGCCGGACGAGGTCTACAACCTCGCGGCCCAGTCGTTCGTCCCCACGTCGTGGACGCAGCCGGTGCTGACGGCGGAGTTCACCGCCGTCGGCGTGACCCGCGTGCTCGAGGCGATCCGCCAGGTTGACCCGTCGATCCGCTTCTACCAGGCCTCGTCGAGCGAGATGTTCGGGCGCGTCGCCGAGAGCCCCCAGAACGAGGCGACGCCCTTCTACCCGCGCAGCCCCTACGGCGTCGCCAAGGCCTACGGGCACTACATCACGGTCAACTACCGCGAGTCGTACGGCCTCTTCGCGTGCTCGGGGATCCTCTTCAACCACGAGTCGCCCCGGCGCGGCCTCGAGTTCGTGACGCGCAAGGTCACCGACGGGGTGTCCCGCATCAAGCTCGGCCTCTCCGAGCACCTCACCCTCGGCAACCTGGACGCCCGCCGCGACTGGGGCTTCGCCGGCGACTACGTCGAGGCGATGTGGCGGATGCTCCAGCAGGAGCGCCCCGACGACTACGTGGTGGCCACCGGGGTCACCAACACGGTTGACCGCCTCGTCGAGCTCGCCTTCGAGCACGCCGGGCTGGACCGCGACCAGCACGTGCGCACCGACCCCTCGCTGATCCGCCCGGCGGAGGTCGACCTGCTGGTCGGCGACGCCACGAAGGCCCGCGACCGGCTCGGGTGGGAGCCGACGGTTGACTTCGAGGGCCTGGTGCGGATGATGGTCGACGCCGACCTGGAGCGGCTGGCGGCGCCCGGGCCGTGAGCTCGGACGCGCGGCTCGTCTACGCGTCGCTGGCGGCCGTTGTCGGACCGCTACGCGAGCCACGGGCACGGGCCCGGCGCGCCCGCCGACACCCGACCTTGCGCCGTATGAGCTGCGCGTCTTCTCCCAGAACGGCGAGGACGGCGTGATCGAGGAGATCCTCCGGCGCATCGGCACCGGCGCGCCGCACCTTCGTCGAGTTCGGCGTCGAGACCGGGCGTCGAGGGCAACTGCGTCTTCCTCGCCGCGTTCTCGGCTGGTCCGGGCTGTTCATGGAGGCCGACCCGGACCTCTTCGCCTGCTCGACGCCCGCTACGAGGGCCACCCCGGCGTGCGGACCGTGCGGGCCGAGGTGGGCCCGGAGAACGTCAACGCGCTCCTCGCCGACCACGCGCCGTCGCGCGAGCCCGACGTCCTGTCGATCGACGTCGACGGCATCGACTACTGGATCTGGCGCGCACTCGAGGCCGCGCGCGCGCTCGGTCGGTCGTCATCGAGTACAACAGCCACCTCGGCTCGGGCCGAGCTCGTGCAGCCGCTCGAGCCGCGGGATCGACTGGGACGGCTCGGACTACTTCGGGGCGTCCCTGGGGCGCGCTTCAGGCGCCCGGCGTCGAAAGGGCTACCGGCTCGGTGCACACCGACCTCGCCGGGTCAACGCGCTTCTTCAGTCCGCGCAGTGATCTCGCCGGGCCGTTCGGACCTGAGGAACGCCGTGCCGGTCCGTGCGCCGAGACTTCACCTCGCTCCAGGGGCCAGGGTCATCCGCCCCACACCGGGGGGCGGAGCTACGGCACCTCGCGCGTCATGGAGCGACCTCGCCGACGCGAGGACCGAGTCATCGCGGGCGGACCACCCGTGCGAATGCGAGGCGCTGGGCGTCGATGCGCCGCAGCCGCCCGAAGTCGCTCGGCCCGCGCAGGACCGCGCGGCCGGCCTCGTCCCGCCACGGGTCCCAGACGGCGCTGATCAGCCGCCCGCTGATCCCCGCCGCCGCGTCGCTCAGCAGGAAGGCGACCAGCTCGGCGGCCACCTCGGGCGGGGTCGCGTCGCCCAGGCGGCGCTCGGTCTCCTCGAAGTAGGGCCCGACCGTCGTCGCGGCCCGGCGGCGAGCGTCGTGTCGTGCATGCCGGTCGCGACGAAGCCGGGCGCGACGGCGTTCACCCGCCAGCCCGGCTCCTCGGCGGCGAGGTTCTCGGCCAGGCGCACGGTGGCGACCTTCGCGAGGGCGTAGGCCGAGTAGCGCGGGAAGGGGCCGGTCGCGCCGCCGCCCGAGAAGAGCACCACCGAGGGCGACGGGGCGGCGTCGAGCAGCGGCGCGCAGGCCTGCACCACCCGCAGCGCCCCGAGGACGTGCTCGTCGAGCGTCCGGGCCAGCTCGCCGAGGTCGACCGTCCGCGTCGGCCCGATCGGCTCCAGGCGGCCGGCGGCGAGCACGAGGCCGTCCAGCGCGTCGCCGAGCCCCGCTCGCGCCGCGGCGGCGAGGGCCGCCCCGCAGCCGGGGTCGCCCAGGTCGAGCGCGCAGCGCCAGCGCCCCGCGTCCGCCAGGGCCTCCAGCCGCGCCGGGTCGCGGCCGGTCGCGAGCACGCGGTCCCCGCGCGCGAGGAGGGCGTCGACGACCGCCCGCCCGAGGCCGCCGGTGCCGCCGACGACGGCGATGCGCTGGGGGTCGGCCACCGGGCGAAGATTACCCGCGTCCGGGAGCCGCCGACGCCGCTCGTATAGGTTGCTGCCGGTGCCCTTCCCCAAGTTCCGGCCCGAGCCCTTCGCGGCGCAGTACCTGCAGGAGGCCGCCGCCATCGCCGAGCGCCTCGACGCCGACGCGATCGACGCGATCGCGGTGGCGCTGGCCGACGTGCGGGCGGCGGGCGGGCGCCTCTTCATCCTGGGCGCGGGCGGCGGCGCCGGCCACGCGTCCCACGCCGTCAACGACTTCCGCAAGATCTGCGACATCGAGAGCTACGCGCCGAGCGACAACGTCTCCGAGCTCACCGCCCGGGTGAACGACGAGGGCTGGGACACGGCCTACCGCCACTGGCTGGTCGGCTCGCGCCTGAGCGGCCGCGACGCCCTGCTGGTCTTCTCGGTGGGCGGCGGCTCGCGCGAGCACAACATCAGCATGAGCCTGGTGAACGCCGTGGAGCTGGCGGGCGAGGTCGGGGCGCTGGTGATCGGCGTGGTCGGCAAGGACGACGGCGAGACCGCCCGGCTGGCCGACCACTGCATCGTCGTCCGCGGGGCGCCGCCCGAGCGGCTGACGCCGCACACCGAGGCCTTCCAGGCGGTCGTCTGGCACCTCCTGGTGTCGCACCCGGCGCTGGCCATGCGGGCCGGCACCTGGGAGACCATCGACAGCGGCGCCGAGGCCCCCTCGTCGCCGACA
Source organism: Miltoncostaeaceae bacterium (assembly GCA_963835685.1). Taxonomy (GTDB): domain Bacteria; phylum Actinomycetota; class Thermoleophilia; order Miltoncostaeales; family Miltoncostaeaceae; genus DATAGF01. The sequence goes on along the minus strand of CAWIGI010000013.1, from coordinate 13,476 downwards.
TGAGCGCCGACCGGGCCGTCTTCCTCGACCGCGACGGGGTGCTCAACGAGCTGGTGCTGAACCGCGCGACCGGCGACCACGAGTCGCCCTACCGCCCCGAGGACGTCGCCCTCGCGCCGGGCGCGGCCGAGGCCATCCGCCTGCTGCGGACGCTCGACGTCCCGATCGCGGTGGTCTCCAACCAGCCGAGCGCGGCCAAGGGCACGGCCGACCTCGCGGCGCTCGCGGCGGTCCACGACGCCGTGATGGCGCTGCTGGACGACGAGGGCGTCGCCGTCGACGAGGTGCGCTACTGCTTCCACCACCCGGCCGGCACCGACCCCGACCTCGGGCGGCCCTGCGACTGCCGCAAGCCCGCGCCGGGGCTGATCCTCCAGGCCGCCGACGCGCTGGGCCTCGACGCGGCGGCCCTCGGCCGCTCGTGGCTGATCGGCGACTCCGACGTCGACGTCGAGGCCGGGCGCGCGGCCGGCCTGCGCACGGTGCTCGTGGAGGACCCGCGCTCGTCCCACCGCCGCGCCGGCGCCGAGGCCGACGCGCGCGCCGGCGACGTCCTCGAGGCCGCGCGGATCGTCGCCGCCGCGACCGCCCACCATCCTCGGAGAGGAGGCACGATGACCCTCGACCTCACGACGATGCGCACCAAGATCTTCGCCGACGGCGCCGATCTGGAGAGCCTGCTGCGGCTGGCCGAGCAGCCGCACATCAAGGGCTTCACCACCAACCCGACCCTCATGCGCAAGGCCGGCGTCGCCGACTACGCGGCCTTCGCGCGCGAGGTGCTGGAGCGGATCACCGACCGCCCGATCTCGTTCGAGGTGTTCTCCGACGACGCCGACGGCATGCGGCGCCCAGGCGCGCGAGATCGCCTCCTGGGGCCCGAACGTCTACGTGAAGATCCCGGTCACCAACACCCGCGCCGAGCCGATGACCGACCTCATCCGCGACCTCTCGGCCGGCGGCGTGCAGGTGAACGTGACCGCGCTCATGACCGTCGCGCCAGGTGGAGGAGGTCGCGGGCGCGCTCGCCGGGGGCGCGCCGAGCAACATCTCGGTGTTCGCCGGCCGCGTCGCCGACACCGGGCGCGACCCGATCCCGCTGATGCGCGACGTCGCTGGAGGCGATGGCGGTCGCCCCGGCCGCCGAGCTGATCTGGGCCAGCCCGCGCGAGGTGCTGAACATCGCCCAGGCCGAGGAGATCGGCTGCCACATCATCACGGTCACCCACGACCTGCTCGGCAAGCTGCGACCTGCTCGGCAAGGACCTGGACGAGTTCTCGCTCGACACGGTGAAGATGTTCCACGACGACGCCGCGTCGGCCGGCTTCACGCTCGAGGCGGCCGAGGTGAGTGGTTGACGACGGCGAGCGCCGCGCCTGCCGGGTCTGCGGGGCCCGCGCGCGCGACGCCGGGCAGGTCCGTCGGGCGCGCCATCCCCGGCCCCTACCGCCTGCTGCGCTGCGACGCCTGCGGCTTCGCGCGCGTGGTCGACCCGCCCGACCCGGCGCTGGTCTACACCGACGCCTACTACCGCGGGCGAGGGCGCCGACCCGCTGGTCGACTACGCCTTCGAGGCGGCCAACCCCGAGCGCACCGTGCGCGCCTACGAGTGGCGGGGGATCGTCGCGCGGGTCGCGGCGCTCGCGCCGCCTCGACGCGTCGACGCGCTGGCTCGACGCGGGCTGCGGCACCGGCGGCCTGGTGCGCTACGCGCGCGACGCCGTCGGCTGCGACGCCGTGGGCCTCGAGGAGGGCTGGGCGCTCGAGCGGCTGCGCGAGGCGGGCGTGCCGGTCGTCGGCCGAGGAGGACCTCGACGGCGCTCGCGGGCAGCTTCGACGTCGTCACCGCGATCGAGGTGATCGAGCACGTGCCCGACCCGATGGGCTTCCTGCGCGCCATGCGCCGCGCTGCTGCGGCCCGGCGGGCTGCTCTTCCTCACGACCGGCAACGCCGCCGCCCACCGCGGGGCGCTCGCCGACTGGAGCTACGTGATCCCCGAGATCCACGTCAGCTTCTTCGAGCCGCGCACGCTCGCCCACGCCATGGCGCGGCGCCGGCTTCCGCCCGCGTGATCACCGGCTTCGGCCCCGGCCACGCCGACATCATCCGCTTCAAGGTCCTGAAGAACCTGCGCGTCACGCACCCGCTCGCGCTGGGAGGCCGCCCTGCCGTGGAGCGCGATCGCGCGCGCCGCCGACCGCCGCCACGGCGTCTCCGCCCACCCGGTGGGCTACGCCGCGTGAGGCGGGTCCTCATCACCGGCGGGCGCCGGGTTCATCGGCAGCAACCTCGCCGACCGGCTGCTGGCCGACGGCGTCGAGGTCGTCGTCTACGACAACTTCGCCACCGGCCAGCGGCGCTTCGTCGAGGGCGATCGAGGCCGTCGGCGCGCGGCGAGGTCGTCGAGGGCGACGTGCTCGACGCCGCCGCCCTGCGCGAGGCCATGGCCGGCTGCGACACGGTCTTCCACATGGCCGCCAACGCCGACGTCCGCTTCGGCCTGGAGGACCCGTCGCGCGACTTCGAGCAGAACACGGTCGGCACCTTCACCGTGCTCGAGGCCATGCGGGCGGCCGGGCGTGCGGCGGATCGTCTTCGCCTCGTCGGGCTCGGTCTACGGCGAGCCGGAGGTGGCGCCGACGCCCGAGGACGCGCCCTTCCCGGTCCAGACCTCGCTCTACGCGCGCCTCGAAGCTCGCCGGCGAGGCGATGATCCAGGCCTACTGCGAGGGCTACGGCTTCACCGGCGTGATCCTGCGCTTCGTCTCGGTGCTCGGCGAGCGCTACACCCACGGGCACCTGTTCGACTTCTCCCGGGCGCTGCGCGACGACCCCGAGACGCTGACCGTCCTCGGCGACGGCCGCCAGCGCAAGTCGTACCTCTACGTGGGCGACTGCGTGGAGGCCGATCGCGCTGCTCGCCTCGCGCCCCGACGCCCCCGGCTCGGCGGTCTTCAACCTCGGCACCGACGAGGTCTCGGACGTCGACACCTCGGTGCGGGCGGTGACCGCGCACCTCGGCGTGAGCCCGCGCATCGAGTACACCGGCGGGGCGCGCGGCTGGATCGGCGACAGCCCGCTGATCCACCTCGACTGCTCGCGCCTGCGGGCGCTCGGCTGGCGGCCGCGCCTCACGATCGCCGAGGCCGTCGGGCGCACGCTCGACTGGCTCGACGCCAACGAGTGGGTCTTCGGCGCGAGGGCGGTGCGATGAGCGTGATCTTCACGCGCGCGCCGCTGCGCATCTCGCTGGGCGGCGGCGGCACCGACCTGCCGTCCTACTACCGGGCCCACGGCGGCTTCCTCATCGCCGGCGCGATCGACAAGTACATCTACATGCTCACCCACACGGTCTTCCAGCAGCGCTTCCGCCTCAAGTACTCGGAGTTCGAGGAGGTCGACGACCCGCGCGAGATCCGCCACCCGATCCTGCGCGAGGCGCTCTGCCGCCACTGGCAGCGGCAGCCCGCTCGAGATCGCGTCGGTGGCCGACATCCCGGCCGGCACGGGCCTCGGCTCGTCGGGCGCGTTCACGGTCTGCCTGCTGAAGGCGCTGCAGCCTCGGGGGCCGGATGTCGAGCACCCCGGAGGCGATCGCCGAGGCCGCCTGCCACATCGAGATCGACGTGCTCGGGGAGCCCTCGGGCAAGCAGGACCAGTACGTCGCCGCCCACGGAGGCATCTGCGCCTACACCTTCAACCAGGACGACACGGTCACCGTCGAGCCGCTGCGGCTCTCGCCGGAGACCCTGCAGGGGATGAGCGACGGCTTCCTGCTGTTCTTCACCGGCGAGACGCGGAAGGCCACCGACATCCTCCAGGACCAGGACGAGCGCACCCGCGAGCCTCGACGCGACCATGGTCGCCAACCTCGACCGCACCAAGGAGATCGGCCTCGAGAGCCGCGCGCTGCTGGAGGCCGGCGACCTCACGGCCTACGGGCTGCTGATGCACGAGCACTGGCTCAACAAGCGCGCGCGGCTCGGCCGGCATGACCACCGGGCGCGTTGACGAGCTCTACGAGCGCGCCCGGGGCGCCGGGGCGGTCGGCGGGAAGCTGGTCGGCGCGGGCGGCGGCGGCTTCCTGCTGCTCTACGCGCCCGAGCCGGGCCCGGTGCGCGAGGTCATGGCGGCGCGCCGGGCGCGCCCGAGGTGCGGTTCGGCTTCGACTTCCACGGCTGCTTCGGCCAGGAGTACGCGTGATGGCGCTGTCGGTCGGCATCGTCGGCTGCGGCCTGATGGGGCGCAAGCGCGCCGCCGCCCTCGGCGACGACCGCGCCGTGGCGGTGTGCGACGCCGACCCCGGCCCGGGCCGAGGTGCTCGCCTCCGAGACCGGCGCCCGGGCCGTGCCCGACCTCGACGCGGTGCTGCGAGCACCGGCCCGACGTCGTGGTCGTGGCCACCACCCACGACGCGCTCGCCGGCGCGGCCTGCCGGGCCCTCGAGGGCGGCGCCCACGTGCTGGTGGAGAAGCCCGCCGGGCGCACGGTCGAGGAGGTCGACCGCATCGCCGCCGCCGCGGCGGCCGCCGGGCGGCGGGTGAAGGTCGGCTTCAACCACCGCTTCCACCCCGGGATCATGCGGGCCGATCAGCGAGGTCCGCGACGGCCTCCACGGCGAGCCGATGTACCTGCGCGCCCGCTACGGCCACGGCGGCCGGCTCGGCTACGACCGCGAGTGGCGCGCCGTGCCCGAGGTGTCGGGCGGCGGCGAGCTGCTCGACCAGGGCATGCACCTGCTCGACCTCAGCCACTGGCTGCTCGGGCCGCTGCCGCTGCACTCGGCGCTGCTGCGCACCAGCTACTGGGACATGCCGGTGGAGGACAACGCCGTGCTCACGCTCGCCGAGCCCGGCGGCGCCGGGCCCCTTCTCGACCTTCCACGTGAGCTGGTCGGAGTGGAAGAACGAGTTCGCGCTCGACGTCTACACGCGCACCACCAAGCTCGCGGTCAGCGGCCTCGCCGGCTCCTACGGCCCCCAGACGCTGCGGATCTGGCGCATGCGGCCCGAGATGGGGCCGCCCGAGCTGGAGGAGGTCGCCTACCCGGCCGCCGACCGGTCCTGGGAGGCCGAGTGGGCCCACTTCCGGGCGGCGCTCGCTCGACCCGGCCGCGCCGCCGCTGCTCGGCGACCTCGAGTCGGCCCGCTACGGCCTGGCCTGCGCCGAGGAGGCCTACCGGCGCGCGCGCCGCCGCGACCGCCCGCGGTGGGCGGGTGAGCGCGGTGGCCGTCGCCGTCCCCGGCCCTGCTCGCCGGCCTGCGCCCGCCGCCCGGCCGCGACGCCGCGCCGGCCTTCGACGGCGGCTGGGTCGTCGACGGCGCCGGCGGCGCCGGCGCCCTTCCTCGCCTACCTCGACGCCGGCGCCGCGGGCTGGTCGGCCGAGCTCGAGGCGCTGCACGTCGAGTCCAGCCTGGAGCACCCGATCGACGTGCTCACGCGCGCCGCGGCCGTCGCCGCCCTGCGGGGCGCGCGCCTCGGCGCCCGCCCGTCGCTGGTCGACGTCGGCTGCAGCTCGGGCCACCTGCTGGCCGACCTGCGCGCCGAGTGGCCGGGCGCCGCCGCTGGCCGGCGTCAACGCCGAGGCGTCGGGCCTGCCCGGCGGCCCACGCCGCCGTGCCCGGCGCCGCCCTCTTCCACGCCAGCGCGACCGACCTGCCCTTCGCCGACGGGACGGCCGACGCCCTGGTGGCCCTCAACCTGCTCGAGCACCTGCCCGACGACGCGCGCGGCGCTGGCCGAGTTCGCCCGCGTGCTGCGGCCCGGCGGGCGGGCCGTGGTCGTCGTGCCCGCCAACCCGCGCCTCTACGACTACTACGACGCCCACCTGCGCCACGAGCGGCGCTACGGCCGGCGACGAGCTGGCCGGCCAGGGCCCGCGCGGCGGGCCTGGCGCCGGTGGCGCGGACCGCCGTCGGCAGCGTGGTCTACCCGGCCTTCTGGGCCGTGAAGACGCGCAACCGGCGCCGCCGGCTCGCGCCCGGCGAGGCCGCGGCGCGGGTGGAGCGCGACATCGCCCGCTCGTCGGCGTCGCCGCTCGCGCGCGCCGCGTTCCGCCTCGAGGCCGCGCTGCTGCGCCGGGGCGCCCGGCCGCGGCGCGGCATCCGCCACGCCCTCGTGCTGGAGCGGCCGGCGTGACCGCCTACCTCGTCACCGGCGGCGCCGGCTTCATCGGCAGCCACGTCACCCGGCGGCTGGCCGACGACCCGGCGGCGCGCGGTCATCGTCTACGACAACCTCACCTCGGGCCGCGCCGAGCACCTCGGCGACGCGCTCGACGACGACCGCGTGCGCGCTCGTGCAGCGGCGACCTGAAGGACCTGGACGCCGCTGGCCGACGCGATGGCGGGCGCCGACCACGTCTTCCACTTCGCCGCCAACCCCGACATCGCCAAGGCGATGGCCGACCCCTCGGTCAACTTCTGGGAGGGCACCTTCCTCACCAACAACGTCCTCGAGGCGATGCGGCGCGGCGGCGTGCGGCGGCTCACCTACGCGTCGGGCAGCGGCGTCTACGGCGACGTCGGCGACCTGCCGGTGCACGAGGACCTGCCCGCTGTGGCCGATCTCGCCCTACGGCGCCTCCAAGCTCGGCTGCGAGGCCATGATCAGCGCCTACTGCCACATGTTCGGCATCCGCGCGCTGATGCTGCGCTTCGCCAACGTGGTCGGGCCGAACCAGACCCACGGCGTGGCCTACGACTTCATCCGCCGCCTGCGCGACGACCCGGCCGAGCTCGACGATCCTCGGCGACGGCAGCCAGAGCAAGTCGTACGTCCACGTCGACGACGTCGTCGACGCCCTGACCGGCCTCTTCCCCGAGGCGGGCCCGCCGACGCGGGTGCTGAACGTCGCCACCGAGGACTACCTGACGGTGCTCGAGATCGCCGACCTGGTGGCCGAGCGGCTGGGCCTCGAGGGCGTCGAGTACCGCCTCGGCGAGGGCGCGCGCGGCTGGAAGGGCGACGTCCCAGTCGTGCGCTTCGACAGCTCGCGCGCCCGGGCGCTCGGGTGGGCCAACGCCGCGCACCTCGCGCGAGGCGATGGCCGCGTCGATCGATGCGATGATCGCCCAGGTCGAGTGCGGAGGAGGCCGCCCATGGCTGACCAGCCGGCGCCCGGCCTTGCGGATCCGGCGAACGTCGTCCTCGGCTGGGACGAGGTGCACCGGCGCAGCCCGGCGCCGCGGCATCGCCGGCGGCTCGTGGTGAACATCGTCCGCCGCTGGGGGTGCGCGACTGCCTCGACGCCGGTTGCGGTCAGCCATACCTCCTGGAGGAGCTCCAGCGCCGGCTCGGCCTCGAGACCTACGGCTGCGACCTCTCGGACCGCCGATGGACGCCCTCGCCGCAGCCGGTGCGCGGGAGCTGCCGCGTGCTCGACCCTGCGAGGAGCCTGGCCGGGCGCGCCGATCGACCCGTCATCTGCTCCGAGGTGCTCGAGCACATCCCGAGACTGGCCCGCGGCGAGTCGCGAACCTGGCGTCCGCATGGCGCGGCGCTACGTGCTGCATCACGGTGCCCGCGCTGGCAGGGTCCTGCGCGCAGTGGACCGGATGGTCCGGCCGACGGCACGCACTTCGCCGGCCCGAGCTCATCGCCGAGCTCGAGGCGGCAGGCTGCCGGCCGCTGGCGGTGCGCGCGCTGGGGGTTCCCGTTCCACTCGCTCTACCGGCTCGGCGATCAGCGCCCGGCAGAGCGCGTCTACGACGCATTCGGCGGCGGCGACGCCTACGGGGCCGGGCGAGGCTCGTCTCGGATGCCCTCTTCCGCCTTTTCTATGTCAACGACCTCTTCCGCTCCGGGGACGAGCGATCGTCGCAGGCCCGGGCCCGCGGCGCGAGCCGGACGTCATGAGCGCCCCGACCGCCCGAGCGCGACGCGCCCGCCCCCGAGGTGCCAGGCGCGGCCGAGCCCGATCCCGGGTTACGTCTCCATCGTCACCCCGTGCCTCAACGAGGAGCTCACGGTCGGCGAGTTCGTCGACTGGTGCCACGAGGGGCTCGAGCGCGCGGGCGTCGAGGGCGAGATCGTGATCGTCGACAGCTCGACCGACCGCTCGGCCGAGATCGCCGAGGAGCGCGGCGCGCGCGTGCTCCGCGTCCCCAAGCGCGGCCTGGGGCGGGCCTACATCGACGCGATGCCCCACATCCGCGGCGACTGGATCATCATGGGCGACTGCGACCTGACCTACGACTTCCGCGAGATCCGGCCCTTCGTCGAGCGCTCGCCGGGGCTACGAGTTCGTCATGGGCAGCCGCTTCCGCGGCTACATCGAGCCCGGCGCGATGCCGAAGCTGCACCGGTTCTTCGGCACCCCGCTGACGACCTGGATCCTCAACCGCATGTACCGCACGCGCTTCAGCGACATCCACTGCGGGATGCGGGCGATGACCGCGCGACGCGCTCGGCGCATCGACCTCCAGAGCCAGTCGTGGGAGTACGCCTCCGAGATGGTCATCAAGGCGGCCAAGCTGCGCCTGCGCACGACCGAGGTGCCGGTGCGCTTCTACCAGCGACCGCGAGGGGCGCGAGAGCCACCACAAGCGGCTCGGCTGGTGGTCGCCCTGGGCCGCCGGCTGGCGCAACCTCAGCGTGATGTTCCTCTACGCGCCCGGACTTCTTCCTCATCGTGCCCGGGCCTGGTCGCTGCTCCTGCTCGGGCTGGTGCTGTCGCGGCTGCTTGCGGCCGGCCCGGTCGAGATCGGCGGCTCGGGCTGGACCTGCACTTGATGCTGCTCGGGCTGGCGCTGACCACTGCTCGGCTACAGCGCGCTCCAGCTGGGCGTGCTCGCGCGCGTCCACTACAACTTCGACCCGCGCTTCACCGACCGCGTCGCTGCGCGCCGCTGACCATCGACCGCGGCAGCCTCGCCGCGGCGGTGCTCGATGCTCGCCGGGCTGTCGTCCTCGACGGCATCCTGCTGGCGGACTGGATCAGCAACGGCTTCCGCCTGACCGACCTCTCCTACCCCGGGGTCCTCGGCCTGCTGCTGATCGTCCTCGGCTTCCAGACCTTCACCTTCGCGATCCTGCTGCAGATGCTCGGGCGCGCGCGCGCGGCGACCGTGAGCGGCGCGCGTCCGCGGGCCGCTGGCGGGCCGAGGGTGAGCACGGGCAGCGCGTGAGTCGGCTGGGGCCGCGCTCGCCGCGCGGCCTCATCCCGGTGCGAGTTCCAGCCGCCGCCGGTCGGGGTCACGCGCGCCTGGTCGCGCGCACCGGCTACTTCCGCCTGCGCACGAGGCGTCGCGGCCCACGGCGACCGCATCCCCGACGAGGGCCTCTACCAGCCGCTCTACTCGCCCTGGCTCGGCGACCCGGCCTTCGAGCGCGTCTACGCGCGCGTCCGAGGGTCGCACGCTGGTGAGCCGCGACCGCTGCTACGTCCTCTGGCGCACGCTGCAGCAGGCCCTCGCGCTCGACGGCGACCTCCTGGAGTGCGGGGTGTTCCGCGGCGGCACGGCGCTGCTCGAGGCCACGACGGTCCGCGACGCGGCGCCGCGAGCGGCCGCTGCACCTTGTCGACAGCTTCGCCGGCATGCCGACGACGACCTCGGGCGTCGACCGCTTCCAGGAGGGCGACTTCGCGCCGACCTCGGCCGACGACGTAAGGCGCGCGCTCGCGCCCTTCCCCTTCGCGAGCGTCCACGAGGGCTACATCCCGGGGATCCTCGACGAGATCGAGGTCGACCGGCTCGCGTGGGCGTACATCGACGTTGACATCTACGCGGCCGTGCGCGACTGCCTCGAGTTCATCTACCCGCGCCTGCTGCCCGGGGGGACGATCGTGCTCGACGACTACGGCTTCCCCAGCTGCCCCGGCGTGCGCCGCGCCGATGGACGAGTTCTTCGCTGACGGCCGACCGGAGGTGCCGCTGTGCCTCCCGACCGGGCAGTCTGCTCGTGACCAAGCTGCCATAGCCGCGCCCGCGGGCCGCGCGCCGCCCGGTCGGCGCGATGCTCCTCGCCGCGGCCGCCGGCTGCTCAGCGCGAGTTCTTGGTGGCTGGGCATCTGCGCGCTGGTCGTCTGCGCGTTCTACTTCTGGACCGCCTTCAGCGGCGGTCCCGGCGACGGCTACTACCGGGAGCTGACCGATGCTTCGCCCACGGCCAGACCGCCTTTCGGATGCCTCCGCCGCCCGAGTTGCTCGCGCTGCCCGATCCCTACGACCCCGCCCAAAACCCGCCCTATCGCCTCCACGACGCGAGTCTCTACGAGGGCCGCTGGTATCTGTACTTCGGCCCGTCGCCGGTCGTTCTCTACCTCCCGCTGCGCGTGATCGGCGTCGAGGTGCTCGACCAGTTCGCCGTCGCGCTCTTCTGCTCGCTCGGCTTCCTCGTCGCCCTGGCGCTGCTGCGCTTCCTGGTCCAGCGGTACCGGCCGCAGACCTCGCTTGCGACGCGGGCGGTCGCCGTGGTCCTGCTCGGGTTCGCCAACGTCGCGCCGTTCCTGCTGCGCCGCCCCGCGGTCTACGAGGTGGCCATCTCGGCTGGCTTTGCTTCCTGTTCTCGCGCTCTACCTCACGCTGACCGGCGCGCTCCGTCACGCGGCCCAGTCTCGGGCGCCTCGGGGCAGGAAGCCTCGCCCTCGGGCTTGCGGCGGGGGCGCGTCCGCACCTCCTGCTCGCCGCCCCGCCGTCGGCTGGGCCTGGTACCGGGCCCTCCGCGCTCGCGACGGCCTTGGGGCGGCCGGGCCCGCCTCCTCCGCGTGGCGGCCTCGTCGGTTCCGCTCGGCACGTGCCTGTTCCTGCTCGGGCTCTACAACGTCGTTCGCTTCGGCTCCGCTGACCGAGTTCGGCCAGACGTACCAGCTCGGCGGCGCCAGGACGAGCATCCTCGACCGCTTCGACCTCGCGCGGCTCGTCCCCGGGACCTTCTTCTACCTTCTCTCGCCCCCCGAGCGTGGACCTCGTGTTCCCCTTCGCGCACCTCACACCGGACTACCCGGGCACGCTGACGCTTGAGTATGCCGCCGGCCTCGAGCTGGTTGGCGGGGCGCTCGCGACCACGCCCCTCCTCGTCCTCGCGTTCGCGGGACCAGTGCTGCTGGCGCGCGGCGGCCACCGCCAGGAGGACATGATGCTCGCCTCGCTGCTCCTCCGAGCGCCTTGCTGATCATGGCCGTGCCCCTGCTCACATTCGACGGGGCGACGATGCGCTACGAGGTCGACTACGTCACCTTGCTGATGCTCGCGGCGCTCTTGGTCTGGCTGAGGGTGGAGGGTGCTCTGCAGGGCCGTGGCCTCAGGGGCAGCGCGGTCAGGTCGTCGCGAGTGCGGCGGCGGCGGCCGCCGTCTTCTTCGGGCTGGCGTTCTCCATGACCGGCTACGGCGACACCCTCCGCACACAGAACCCCGAGACCTACGCGCGGCTGAAGAGCGCCTTCGACTGGGTCCCCAGCCTCGCAGCGCGCCTGCGAGGCGAGCCCCTCGTCCTGGAGGTCGGGCCGCTGCATCCGTCGCGGGCGACCGTGGTGCGCCTGGCATCGCCGGGCTCCGGGACCGTTGACCTGAGCGCGGTCTTCGTGCCGAACCCGGAGCTGCGGACGGGCTCGCGGATCGTCCTCGCCGTGCGCGGCACGGACGGGGTAACGCGCCGGTATCCCCGCAAGCCGGGCGAGATGACGGTCCGCGCCGGCCTCGACCTCGCCGGCGTCCAGGATGTCTGGATCCGTTGGCGCGTGGTGCGGTACTCGGGCCCGCGCCCCGTGCCGGATCCGGGGATCGCGACGAACGTGCGCGCGGTCCGCTGGACCGGGTGACCGCCCAGCGGGTCTGGCGACGTCGCTCCGGGCCGCGCTCGGTCCGCGCACGCGCCGCCTGACGGGCGCGGAGCCCCTGGCGCTCGCCGGCTGCGCCTTGGTGCTCTGCGTCCTCTACTTCTGGACGGCGTTCTCGAGCCCCGAGGGACTCGGGCGCTACGACCTTCTGGCCGACGCGTTCCTCGATGGTCAGACCCACCTCCCGGTCGATCCGCGCCCCGAGCTGCTCGCCCTCGATGATCCGTACGACCCGGCCCAGAACGCCGAGCTGCGCCTTCACGACGCCTCCGCTGTTCGAGGGCCGCTACTACCTGTACTTCGGCCCGGCGCCGGTGGTCCTCGTGCACCTGCCGCTGCGACTCGTGGGCATCGAGGCCGGCGACGCGCTCGCCTCGGCGCTCCTGGCGTCTGCCGGTCTGCTGTTCGCGCTCGCGCTGATGCGCTTCCTCATCCAGCGCTACCGCCCGGAGTCCTCTCTGGCGACGCGCGTCGTGGCGGCCCTCATGCTCGGCCTCGCCAGCGTCGTGCCCTTCCTGCTCCGCCGGCCCGAGGTCTACGAGGTCGCCATCGCAGCTGGCTACTGCTGCCTCCTCGCCGCGCTCTACCTGACCCTCACTGGCGCGCTGCGGAGCCGCCCCAGCGTCGCGCGCCTCGCCGGCGGCAGCCTCGCGCTGGGGCTCGCGGCGGCCTCGCGACCGAGCCTCGTGCTCGCCCTCCGGTGTTCGCCTGGGCCTGGTACCGCGCCGTCCGGTCTGTCTGGCCGGGGCTCGGCGCGGGGCGTGGATCCGACCGCTCGCCTGGTCGCTCGGCCCGCTCGCGGCGTGCCTGATCGCGCTGGCGGCTTACAACCTCGTGCGCTTCGGCTCGGTGACGGAATTCGGCGTCGAGCTACCAGCTCGCCGGGCTCAACCCTCGCGAGCTCGACCGCCTCGACCCCTCGCGGCTCGCGCCGGGGCTGTTCTTCTATCTCCTGGCCCCCCCGCGATCGACGTGATCTTCCCGTTCGCCCACCTCGCCCCGTCGTACCCGGGCACGCTGTCGGCCGACTACTCGGCCGGCCTCGAGCCGGTTGCGGGCGCGCTCGCGACGGCGCCGTTGCTCGCCCTGGCGCTCGCCGCCCCGGTGGTCCTGCTGATTGGGCGGCGCGTGGGACGCGAGCCCATGGTCCTCGCGTCCCTGCTCCTGCTCGGCGCGCTGCTGGTGATGCTCGTCCCGATCCTGTCCTTCGACTCGGCGACGATGCGCTACGGGGTGGACTGGGCGACGCTGCTGTCGTTGTCCGCGCTCCTGGTGTGGTTGCGGCTGCGCGAGGCCGTCGCCGCGCGCCCGACCGCCCGTGTGGCGACCGCGGCCGTGGCGGTCGCCGCGGCGCTGGCGACGGCCATGTTCGCCCTGGCGTTCTCGATCACCGGCTACTACGACGGGCTCCGCACAGCGAGCACCCGCGCATCTACGAGCGGCTGAGAGCGCCTTCGGATGGGTGCCGACGCTCGCCGCTCGGCTCCAGGGTGAGCCGGTCGTCCTCGGCGCGGCGCCCGAGGGGGCGCCGCTCGAGGAGACGGACATCCGGGTCGCCGCGCCGGGGGCCGGCACCGTCGCCCTCCGCGCGAGCTTCGACTGGAACCCGGTCCTGCTCGCGGGCTCGTCGTGGACCTGAGCGTGGTGGGCTCCGACGACGTCGTCCGCCGCGTGCGGCTCGTGGAGCGCGAGACC
>CAWIGI010000012.1:0-251655 GCA_963835685.1 Miltoncostaeaceae bacterium | reverse complement strand
TTCTGATCCGGGCGGCAGTGGAGCCCGAGCCGCCGGAGCCCCTTACGGCGATGCCCACCCATCGGATCGCCAGAGGATCTCCGAGCCGCCCAGGACGATCGCAGCCCACGCCGTGGCGCCGACCGTCGGCCAGGCGTGGAGCTCGTAGGGCAGGGCGCGCCGCCCGCGGGTCACCTGCAGGAATCCCCCGCGCGGGTCCGCCGACTGCAACCGGAGCATGCCTTCGATGTCGGCGCGCGCGTCGTCGCCGAGCCGCAGCTTCAGGAGGATGGCGCCCCAGGTGCCCTCCGCCCAGACCGTCTGGGGAGGGGCGTCGTACGTGCCCGGGCTCTCGGCGTACGGCTTGTAGCCACCGATCGGCCCGTCAGCCCGGTATGTCTGGTTGTAGCTCTCGGGATCGCCCGAGGTCTCGACCCCGGTCTCCTCGACCCGGAACTCGCTCAACAGGGTGAGCTGCTGTCGCGCCTTGTCGGCCTCGCCGACGGCGCGCAGAAAGAGCCCTCCCCACGACACCAGGTCGAGGGCGCGCGCGGGGTCGCCCACGCCCTGGTCGAAGCGTCCGAGCGCCGCGTTCCAGTGATTCGTGAGCAGGCTCTGCTTGACGAGATCGGCGGCGGCCGCGTACTCGGATGCCTTCGTCACGTAACCGAGATCGCGAAGGAAGAAGTAGGCGTCGATGTTGTGCTCCGTCGACGCCCATGCGATCGCCTCGGGCACGTACTCGTAGTCGGCCAGATACCGTCCCTCGCCGCCCAGAACGCTCCCGTATCGAGGGTCGCTTCGCTCATAGCCATTGGCCTCGGTGACCTGCTTGCCGAGCAGGTAGCGCGCGATACCCTCGGCGAGGGGCCGGTAGGCCTGGTCGCCGGTCGCGCGCTCGTACTCCACCGCGGCCGTGCCGACCCACGCGAGGGCGCCGCTGCGGACATAGCGATCCGCCACGTCGCCCAGGAAGACGTCGTACGAGAAGCTCAGTGAGCCGTCGGCCTGCTGGAGCTCGCTCAACCGACGCAGGATCTCCTGCGCCCTGGAGAAGTCCTCGGCCTGGGTGAAGACGAGAGCCGCGAGGGCGGCATCGTAGGCGAACGAGCGCTGCTCGAGCCGGTATCCGGACCGCCGCGTCGCGTCACCGGGGTAGCCGTAGTCGGGGTCGTCCCGAGGGATGAAGAGGGACCGCGGCAGGCCGCGGAAGCCGGCCGCGCCGCTCCACTCGCTGGAGTTGAGCACGCGGCCGTCAGAGGCCCGGATCAGCCTTGCGATCTTCTCGCCGCGCCGGGCCAGGGGCGTGCTGAAGGTCCCGTCCCGGCCCAGCGCGACGACGTCCTGCAGGTTGTCGATGTCCGTCCGCGAGAAGACATGGACCTCCACGCCCGGCACCGGTGGCGCCGGGCTCTCGGAGGTCGCGACGACCGCGCCCGTCGCCGTCTCCATCAGGCGGACGACCTTGGTGCCGGCCCCGGCGACGTCGACCCCCGTGGTCCAGGTCCCGTCCGCGCTGAGCGGATACCGGCCGAGGAGGGTCTCGGCTCCGTTCCGGATCGAGACCTCGACCGCGTGCGAGCCGGGGTCGAACCGCCGCCCAGGTCCCGGCCACCGGGCCCTGGTAATCGAGGCCGTACGCGCGGGCGAACGCCACGCGGGTGTCGGCGGGGCTGGCCGACGGGTCCAGCTCCGCGACGTCGGCGACCCTCCCGGCGACCGGGCCCACGTACTCGACGCCGTAGTCCTGGTCGAGCGTCACCCGGAAGCCTTGACTCTCGTTCTGCTGCGAGCCGAGCCACGCGACGGCGCGATCGCGGCTGTCGCCCGTCCCGGGGACGAGGTCGATCCGCTCGGAGACGTCGTCCTCCGAGCGCGGTGGGCCGGGATCGCCGGCGCCGGCCGCCGAGGAGAGGGCGGCGGCGACCAGCAGCGCGAACAGCACAACTGCAGCCCGGACAAGGGCCGCGCTGCCGCCCCGCGGCGCCCAGCGTCTCTCGAGTTGGGTCATGAGTGGCCGACGATCCGTTCAGGACCTCCTCAGAGTGATGTCGTTGAACATGGAACGCGTTGCCGCCGCCCGCCGTCACTTGCATGACGTAGAGGTCGATCGTGTTGCCGCTGGCCATGACCGTGGCCGTCACCGCGACCGGCTGGAACGCATTGGTGAGCGTGACCGTCGCGCTCGTCTGGCGCGCGACCACGTTGTTCGGGCGGCGCTCGCGGATGGTGATCCGGGCGGTCTTGCCGACCGACGAGGCGCTCGCGGCCTTCACGACGGCCCGCGCCGTGTAGCTGTGGCCGGCGGTCGCCGGGCGGACCGTGTCGGGCGAGTCGTCGATGCTGAAGTCGGCCCCGGAGGTCCGGCTGACCTTTGCCACCGCGGACCCGTCGGGGGCCCCCGACAGCACCTCCCGGACGATGGTCGAACCGGTAGTTGAACCAGCCCGCGGTGTTGACCTCGAAGGACGGGTTGGGGATGAGATTGGGGTTCGCCCCTGCCGTCACGACGACCGTGCGCACGGCGGTCGCGCCGGCGCCGTCGTCGTCGACCACCCTCAGCCGGACCGCATAGCTCCCGGCCGAGGGGAAGCTCCGGCTCGCCGTGGCGCCGGTGGCGTCGTCGAACTGACCGTCGTCATCCAGGTCCCACGTCCGCGAGACGATGGTCCCGTCGGCGTCCGTCGAGGTGTCCGTGAAGCCGACCGTCTGGTTCGTGACGGGGCTCGCGGGCTCCTGTGTGAACGAGGCGGCCGGAGGTTGGTTGCCGCCCGGCAGCGGCGGTGCGTCGGGGGCGTTCGGGTCGAGTCGCACGAAGCGCGCGGTGGAGGGCACGCCGTCGGCGTCGAGCAGGAAGAGCATGTAGTAGCCGGGCGGCGCGAGCGTCGCGTTGGCCGGCGTTGTCGAGCGTGAGGTCCGTCGGCCTGCGTCGTCATCGTGAGACGGATGGAACGCTGGTCCATGTCGTTCGCGTGGGTCGGGCCGACCCGGGGCGCACCAGGACGGCCCGCGAGATCGCGCTCGGATCGCCGGTCGCCACGCGGAAGTGGACCCGTAGCGCACGGCGCCGGGAGCGAAGTCGATCGTCGGGCGCGCGCCCCGGAACAGGTAGGGCGGCTAGTAGAGCTCGCCGTTGTCCGCGTAGCGGGCGCCGGGGCGGTCATCCCCCGCGGCAAGCACTCGGCCGTCGGGCAGCAGCACGGCGGTCGAGTGGTACGTGCGCTCCTCGATCTCGGTCCCGACGCTCCGCCAGCCCAGACCCTGTGTCGAGCAGCTCGGACTGGTAGATGGGGCCGGCCCAGAGGCCGAACTCATCGTCGCGCCTGGCGCCGCCGCCCACCGTGAGCAGCGCGTCGTCGGGGAGGATGACGGTGTTGTGGTGCGAGCGCCCGAACTCCATGGCCGGGCCCGGGCTCCATCCCGCCCCCGGGTTGCGTACGTCGAGCGTGATCGTGGAGGCGACCGCGTTCTCGTTCTCGGGAAGGTCGGTCCCGCCCACCAGCATGAGTGTGGTGGGGCCCCCCGGGCCGCTCGGCTTGAGCACCGCGCTGCCCCAGACGCGATCGGTCGGCGGCACGGGGACCGGTCTGCCAGGTCCACGAGTTGGTGTCGAGGAGCGCCGCGGTCTGGTCCGGGCCGACCTGCAGCACCTTCCCGCCG
This sequence comes from Miltoncostaeaceae bacterium, assembly GCA_963835685.1. GTDB lineage: Bacteria > Actinomycetota > Thermoleophilia > Miltoncostaeales > Miltoncostaeaceae > DATAGF01. Next base: position 248,016 of record CAWIGI010000012.1, on the reverse strand, counting down.
GGCACGACGAACATGTGTGGGTAGAGCTCGCTGTAGCGTCGCGCCGTCGGCTTCAGCTCGAGCGCTCCCGACGCCGCCCGGGCTCGCCGAGGGCGTGAACACCTCCACGTCCTGGTTGATCCTGGACAGGCCCTGCTCGTCGTAGCCGTTGTAGATGATGGCGCGACCGTCCGGCAACGTCGTCACGGTCGGATACCAGCGACCGTGGGCCATGTCCGGCTGCTTCGTCCACGTCTCCGTGAACGGGTCGAACGTGAGCAGGGTCTTCAGGCCCTTGAAGTCCAGGCCGTTCGCGGGGTACTCCAGGTTGCCCCCGGCCACGAGCACCCGCCCGTCGCCCAGGACGGCCTGGCCGGCGCACCAGATGTTGTAGGGGCGGCCGGTGGCCGGGTTCGTCGGCGGGTCGACCCGGCGGCTCGTGCGCGTCACCGGATTCCAGACCCAGGCCGTCGCCTCGTTCTGGGTGAGATCCGCCGTCGGGTAGGCGAACATCAGCACCTTGCCCGTGGCCAGCACGACAGAGTTGATGCCGATGACCGGAAGCGAGAACGGCTCGCCCCATCGGCCGTCATCCTCGACGGCCAGAGGGGCCAGCGCGGCGCCCGCGACGCGAGCGGTCTGCCCGTCCCCGCCGGCGGGGACGGGCGTGCCCTGGGCGCGCTGCCGCCGCCGGGGGCACCGGCCCCTCTCGGTCACGGCGACGCCCGCCTCGGCGCATCTCGCCAGGCGCCGTGCGTCCGCGCGGATGAAGGCCGCCCGGTCGTGGAGGTGTCCCGCCAGGGCGGGCGGCTCGTACCCGCGCAAGTATTCTCGCGCCGGCGCACCGGGCCCGCTGAGGGCCGGGACGACGGCCAGCGAAGCCGCTCCCATGGCGGCGACGACGATCCCCGCGAGCCGCGGTCGCCTGGATCTGATCCTTCTCTTCGTCATGGGGTTCCTCGCAGTGGGTGTTCACACGGCGCACGGGCGTTCCGCCTACGCATCGGCGCCTCCGGCGGGCGTCGCCCGGATCGGCCGCCGCCAGGGGCCGCGGCCCAGAAGGGGGAAGCGGTAGCGCCCGTAGAGCCCGGTCGAGTAGGCGAGCTTGTAGTACCTCGCCACCCCGAAGATCGGCATGACGATCACCTGCGCCAGGCTGTAGTACGGGAACAGCACCATCCACCAGGTCCGGCTCGGCCAATTGCAGATCACGATGAGGCCCGTGTAGATGAGGATCATCGCCGGGATGACCTCGGGCCTGCCCAGCCCGGAGCTGAACTTGCCGGTCATGAGCAGCCAGACGAGCACGGTGTTGTAGAGCCAGAACACCGGGAACCGCAGGTTCTTGTCGAAGTTGATGAACGCAGATCGGAACGAGCCGCACCACCAGCCCCGGCGCTGCTGGAACAGGTCGCGGAACGTGCGAGGGACCTCCGTGTACACACTGAAGTTGACGTGCTTCACGTTGAGGCCCAGGCTCTTGGCGATCTTCCCGACCTCGATGTCCTCGCCGTAGAAGTAATTCGAGTGAAGCTTCATGATCGAGCGCAGCGCTTCGGTGCGGGCCAGGGTGATGGCCCCGCTCGTCATCCACGGCCGGTGATGTCTGCCCTGCATCGCCATGTCGTACTCGATGCACTGCATCTTCTCGGCGATCGTCTCGCGCCTGTCGGGGATCACCTTGGCGCTGCAGAGATCCGCGCCCGCGCGCTCCATGGCGGCCACGGCCCGGCCGATGTCCTCGTCCGCCCAGGTGTCGGCGTCGAGCCTGATCACGTATGTCGTCGTCACGGTCCCGAGCGCGTGCGTGATCATGTCCATCGGTGAGTGTGTCGTCTCGACCCGGACCCGGTGAACGCGCCACCCCGAGGCCAACCGGCGAGTCGCGAACCGCCGCATCACGGCGGTGTTCGTGTTGACGACCAGAATCACGTGGGCCTTGTGTCGGCGAAGAAACTTGCCGTTGAGCAGGTATCGCGGGTTGCCATAGATGGGCACGAGAATCGTGTAGTCGTCGCTGGACGCCTCGCCGAGTGCCAGCGCCGGGCGCAGACGCGAGACGAGGTTCTCCGCGTCGAGCAGCGCCAGCAGCGGAATGGCGATGGCGGCAATCGCCGCCGCCGTCTCCATCGCTAGCCCTTCTGGCGCCGGCGCACCCTCTCGCTCACGAAGAGGAGCGCGACCAGCACGAGGAGAGCGGCGAGCTCCGCCCAGAGGATGGAGAACTCGACGCCAAGGAAACTGACTTCCGTGTCCGCCACCACCGACACCGCGAGCACCGTGCTCACCGCCGCCCCGCTCATCGCGACCATCGCAGCCGAGACCTCTTCTCACGCGCTGGGCTTCATAGGAGGAAGCGGGGACCCGCCGCTGACCCTCTGTCGGCGAATCTGTTGATGTCGCCCCCCGAACGGGCTGAAGAACTATCCGTTCGGGGGGTTGAACATTCGGGGCGGGCTGTGGGCCGGTCGCAAACGACGGTCGGCTGGTTCACGGCCGGCCACAGCGAGTGGCGTTTCGCCGGCCCGCGCTGCGACGAGCGCGGTCGCGCAGAAGGGTTACATCGTCCTCGCGACCAAGACGCTCGTGGCCGAGTCCCTGGCGACGCTCAAGGACTTCCCCGCCGGGTCAGAGGCCGCGGTTGGACGACCAGAGCCGCCGTTTCGAGATCACGCCCCTCGCGGCCCGGTCAACGATCGGGGAGGGCGCGGGCGGCCCTCCCGTCCGAACGGGGGGTTGGCGGCCGCCGATGGCCGGTGTTGACTTCCTCGATGACCGGCAGTCAGCGAGGGGGGCCAGGAGTGCAGGGCGCATGGATGTCCACCAGGAAGAGGTTCATCGCCGGATCCGCCGGCGTGGCCGGGGTCGCGGCGATCTCGGTCGCGACGGGCGTGGAGCTGCTGTCCGGCCAGGGCGCGTCGTCGCTGCGCGACGCGGAGCCGCTCGCGCTCGCGCTGGCGCTCGAGCGGCTGCAGGCGGCGTTCTACGCCGAGGCGGTCGCGGGCGGGGCGCTCGACGGCGAGGCGCTCGACTTCGCGACCACGGCGGCCGACCAGGAGGCCGAGCACGTGGCGCTGCTGACGCCGCTCGTGCCCGACCCGCCGGACGAGCCGACCTACGACTTCGGCGAGGACGCGAGCGACCCCGCCGCGTTCGCGACCGCCGCGGCGTCCCTCGAGGACCTCGCGGTCGCGGCGTACAACGGTCTGCTGCCCGGGCTCACCGAGCGCGGCCTGGCGGCGGCGAGCCGCATCGTCTCGGTCAACGCGCGACACGCGGCCTGGATCCGGGCCATCAACGGCGACGACCCCGCGGCCGAGGCGACGGACCCCGGCATCCCCGCGAGCGAGGTCGTCGACCGCATCGAGGCGACGGGCTATCTGACGGAGGCGGGGCCATGAGCGGCCTGCGCCTGGACGACCTCGACCGCGACGGGGCCCTCCGCGAGGCCGCGTCCCGGCTCCCCGAGTCCACGCGCCGCGCCTTCCTCGCGCGCGCGGGGGCCGGCGCCGCGGGCCTCCTGCTCGCGGGCCTGGCGACGGCCGGCACGGCCGCCGCGCAGGCCGACTCGGACGTCTCGATCCTGAACTACGCGCTCACCCTGGAGTACCTGCAGGCGGACTTCTACACCGAGGCCGAGCGCCAGGGCGCGCTGAGCGGCGTCGCGGCGCGCGCGGCCGGCCAGATCGGGGCGGTGGAGCGGGCGCACGTCGATGCGCTGCGCAAGGCGCTCGGGGATCAGGCGGTCGCCCGCCCGACCTTCGACTTCAAGGGCACCACCGCCGACGGTGACGCGTTCCTGCGCACGGCCGTCGCCTTCGAGGACCTCGGCACGGCCGCCTACAAGGGCCAGCTCGGCGAGATCCAGGCGCCCGCGTACGTCGCCGCGGCGGTCTCGATCCACACCGTCGAGGCGCGCCACGCCGCCTGGATCCGCTACCTGGCGGCGCAGCCCCCGGCCGCCGAGGCCGTCGACGAGCCGATCTCCCGCGCCGAGGCGGAACGGCTCGTCGCCTCGACCGGGTTCATCGTCGCGGCGCCGGCGACCACGGCCGATGGCGCCCCCTCGTTCACGGGGTGAGGCGGGAGGCTCGCGGAGAATGGTCAGGCGCGCCGCCCTTCTCGTGGCCGTGTGCTGGTGCGCGCTGGCGGCCGGATGCCTCGGCGTCCTGGTCGCCGCGGTCGCCTCGATCTCGTCCTCGCCCGAGCCGTCGCTGCTGCCGCCCACGGGTGACATCGCGGAGCCCCCGGAGCCGGCCTTCGCGGTGCCGGCCCCGCGGGGCCTCGACGAGCCTGCGGCGACCCGCTGGGCGTCCCTGAGCCGCGACGCCGACGTCCACGTCCGCCCGTCGCGCGACGCCGGCCGCGTGGCGCAGCTCAGCCGCCTCACGCCGGAGGGCACCGACAACATCGTGCTCCCGTTCCGGCGGGCGGTTGACGCGGACGGCAGGCGCTGGGTGGAGGCGCAGATCCCCGGGCTGCCCTCCCGCCAGACCGGCTGGCTGGAGGGCGACGCGCTCGGTCCCGGCGGGGTCTCGCGCGCGCGCCTGCTGATCGACCGCGAGCGGCTCACGCTCAGCTACCGGCGAGAGGGCCGGGAGCTCCTGCGGGCCCGGATCGGCGTCGGGAGCGCTCAGACCCCGACGCCGGCGGGGCGCTTCTACGTTCGCAACAAGCTCACCCGCTACGCCAGCCCCCGGTACGGCCCCCTCGCCTACGGCCTGAGCGCCCGGTCGCGGCTCACCGACTGGCCCGGCGGCGGCTTCATCGGCATCCACGGCACCAACCGGCCGGAGCTGCTGCCGGGCGCGGTCTCGCACGGGTGCATCCGCATGGAGAACGACGACATCGTGCGCCTCGGGCGGCTCCTGCGGGTGGGGACCCCGGTCCAGATCGTCTGACGGGGCGTGGTGTTCAAGGCGGCCAGCCCCGCCGCAGGCGGTGCCGCCGTATGCCGGAGGGCCCGGCCAGGGCCCGGAGGCGCGTCCCGCCGCCCCCGCAAGAGGGGCGGCGTACGCCTTGGCCGCCCGAGAGGCGCGTGGTACGCCGGTCACATCGTCGCTGATATCCTCCCGGGCCGGTCATGGCACACGTCCTCCTCTCCGCCCAGAAGCGCACCCAGTTCGGCAACGGCCCCACCCGGCGCCTGCGCCGCCAGGGCCTGATCCCCGGTGTGGTCTACGAGCCGGGCAAGCGGTCGCTCGCGTTCTCGCTGCCCGAGCGAGAGCTGCGCCGGGTGCTGGCAGAGGGCCGCAGCGCCGTGATCGACCTCACGGTCGAGGGCGACCACGCCCGCCCGGTGCTCCTCAAGGACGCCCAGCTCGACCCGGTGCGGGGCGCGGTGCTCCACGTGGACTTCCAGGAGGTTGACCTGACCCAGGAGGTCGAGGCGCCCGTCCAGATCCTGCTCGTCGGGTCCTCGGTGGGCGTGCGCGACGGGGGCGTGCTCGACCAGCCGCTGCGCGAGGTCGTCGTCCGCGCGCTTCCGGAGACCCTTCCCGACCACCTCGAGCTCGACGTCAGCGAGCTGACCGTCGGCGACTCCGTCACGGTCGCGGGCATCGCGGCGCCCGAGGGCGTCGAGATCGTCAGCGACCTCGAGACCGTCGTCGCGTCGGTCATCGCGCCGACGGTGGTGGAGGAGCCCGAGGTGGAGGAGGAGGAAGAGGAGGGGCTCGAGGGCGAGGAGGGCGAGGAGGGGGCCGAGGGCGAGGAGGCCCCCGCCGCCGAGTCGCAGGGCGCCGACTCCGAGGAGTAGGGGGCGGTGGGCGTGGATCCCTCCGCGCCCGCGATCCGGCTGGTCGCCGGGCTCGGCAACCCCGGGCCGCGCTACGCCTGGACGCGGCACAACTCCGGCCAGCAGGTGGTCGAGCTCCTGGCCTCCCGTCTCGGCGCGGGCCGCTTCGTCGGCCGCTACGGCGGCCGGTTCGCCGAGGCCAGGGGGCCCGCCGGGCCGGTCGCGCTCCTGATCCCGACCACCTTCATGAACGCCTCCGGCGACGCGGTCGGGCCGGCCGCCGGGATGCTGCGGGCGGCTCCCGAGCAGGTCCTCGTCATCCACGACGAGGTTGACCTGCCGTTCGGCGCGGTGCGGGGCAAGCTCGGCGGAGGCGCCGGCGGCCACAACGGCGTGCGATCGGTCATGCGCGGCCTCGGCACCGGCGAGTTTCCCCGCATCCGCCTGGGCGTCGGCAAGCCGCCCGAGGACTTCCGCGGCGACGGCGCCGACTGGGTGCTGATGCGCTTCGCAGAGCCGCGGGAGGAGGTGGAGGCGATGGTGACCGGCGCGGCCGACATGGCCGAGGCCGCCCTCGCGGAGGGCATGGAGTCGGCCATCAACCGCTTCCACGCGAGCCCTCCGGGCGCTCGGGCGCGCGGGCGCCGCGAGCGCCGCGCGGCCGGGGACGGGGAGATGACCGCCGACGGGACGACCGCCGACGAGGGGTCCGCGTGAACGAGCCCACCCCCATCGACCGCCTCATCCTGGGCGCCCCGCCTCTGGCCGAGGCCGTCGCCCGGCTGGGGGCCGGCGAGCCGGCCGGCCGGGTCGCGCTCGGGCGGCCGGCGTGGCCCCACGTCCTCGCCGCGCTGGCGCGGGGCTCCGGCCGGGCCCTGCTCGCCGTCGCGCCGGGCGACGACGAGGCGCGCGACCTCGCCGGCGAGGTGATCGCGCTGCTCGGCCGCGCCGCCGTGGCGCTCTGGCCGACGCGCGGCCTGCCCGTGGGCGGCGACGTGGGCCCCTCGCCGCACATCGTGGGCCAGCGGGCGCGCGCGCTCGCCGGCCTGGAGCGACCCGGCACCGTCGTCGTCGCGGGCGCGCCGGCGCTCGCCGAGCGGGTGCCCGCGGCGGCGTCGCGGCTCCCGCCGCTCGAGGTCGGCCAGGGCGACAGGGTGTCGCTCGACGACCTCGTCGACCGCCTCACGGCCATGGGCTACGAGCGGGTGCCCCAGGTCGAGGAGCGGGGCGACCTGGCGGTGCGCGGCGGCATCCTCGACGTCTACCCGTTGACCGCCGACCTGCCCGCCCGCGTCGAGCTGTTCGGCGACGAGGTCGAGGGCATGAGGGCCTTCTCGGCCTTCACCCAGCGGACCATCCGGCCGATCACGCGCCTGGTGGCGTGGCCGGCGGCCGAGGCCGGCGACGGCCCCTGGGTGGACCCGCTCGCCGACCCCGGCCCCGGCGACGCCCGGCTCGTGCGCCTCGCGCCCTCGGAGCACGCCGCCGCCCTGCGGGAGGCGCGCGAGCGGCTCGAGGACGAGGCAGCGGCTGGCGAGCTCGCCGAGCCCGCCTCGGTGGACGAGGCGCTCGCCGGCCTGTCGGCCCTCGACCTCCACCCTCCGTCCGGGTCCGCGGCGCCGGCCTTCGACGCCGTCGAGGCCCGCTTCGCGAGCCGCTCGGCGGCCGAGGCCGAGGCCGAGCTCTCGCGCCTCGCCCGGGGCGGGTTGCGGGTGCTGCTGACCTTCGCCCGCCGCGGCGACCTCTCCCGGGCGCTGGCGCGGCTGGAGCGGCTGCGCCCAGCCGAGATCGCGCCCGGCGAGCTCCCCGACCCGGGGCGGGTCGCGATGACGACGCTTCCGGCGAAGGGCGGGTTCGTCTCCCGCGAGCTCGGCCTCGCCGTCGTGCCCGAGGAGCGGATCCTGCGGCGCCGGCGCCCGTCGGAGGGGCGCGGGCCTGTTGTGGGCCGCCGCCTGGCGAGCTTCATCGACCTGCGCGTCGGCGACCACGTCGTCCACGAGGACCACGGCATCGGGCGGCTCACGGCGTTCGAGACGCGCACCGTCGCCGGCCTCACGCGCGACTACCTCGCGCTGGCCTTCGCCGACGGCGACCGGCTCTACGTCCCCCACGATCAGCTCGACCGCGTGACCCGCTACGTCGGCGCCGACGGCTCGCCCCCGGCCCTCTCCAAGCTCGGCGGCAGAGCCTGGGACCGCATGAAGTCGCGCGCCCGAGCCGCCGTGCGCGAGATGGCCGGCGAGCTGATCTCCCTGTACCGGGCCAGGGCGGCGGCCCCCGGCTACGCCTTCCCGCCCGAGGACGAGATGATGCGCGAGCTCGAGCGGCGCTTCCCGCACCGGGAGACGCCGGACCAGCAGCGGGCGATCGACGCCGTCGCCGACGACATGGAGCGCCCGCGCCCCATGGACCGGCTGATCTGCGGCGACGTCGGCTTCGGCAAGACCGAGATCGCCATGAGGGCGGCGTTCAAGGCGGCGGCCGCCGGCAAGCAGGTGCTGATGCTGGCGCCCACCACCATCCTGGCCCAGCAGCACCTCGCCACCTTCCGCGATCGCTTCGGGGACCTCCCGGTTGCCGTTGACATGGTCAACCGCTTCCGCTCGCCGGCGGAGACCCGCGAGGCCCTCGGCCGCTTCCGCGACGGCCGGCTCGACATCCTGATCGGCACCCACCGGCTGCTGTCGATGGACGTGCAGCCCAAGGACCTCGGCCTGGTGATCGTCGACGAGGAGCAGCGCTTCGGCGTCGCGCAGAAGGAGGCCCTGCGCCAGCTGAGGCTGCGCGTTGACGTGCTGGCGATGAGCGCGACGCCGATCCCGCGGACGCTGCAGATCTCGCTGTCGGGCCTCCGCGACATCAGCGTCGTCGAGACGCCCCCGCCCGGCCGGCGGCCGATCGCCACACACGTCGGCGAGTACGACGAGGAGCTGGTGCGGGAGGCCCTGCGCCGCGAGCACGCCCGCGGGGGCCAGAGCTTCTACCTGCACAACCGGGTCGAGACGATCGAGGAGGCGACCGAGGGCCTGCGGGCCGTGCTGCGCGACCTGCGGATCGTCACCGCGCACGGGCAGATGGCCGAGCACGAGCTGGAGGACGTGATGCTGGCGTTCGTGCGCGGCGAGGCCGACGTGCTGGTCGCCACCAGCATCATCGAGTCGGGGCTCGACATCCCTCAGGCCAACACCCTGGTGGTGGAGCGCGCCGACCAGCTCGGGCTGTCGCAGCTGTACCAGATCCGGGGACGGGTCGGCCGGTCGGACGTGACCGCCCACGCGTACCTGCTCTACCCCGACGCGGCCACCCTGGGGCGGGACGCGGCCTCGCGGCTGCGGGCGCTCGCCGACTACACGGAGCTCGGGAGCGGCCTGCGCATCGCCATGCGCGACCTCGAGATCCGGGGGGCGGGCAACCTGCTGGGCGACGAGCAGAGCGGACACGTCGCGGCCGTCGGGTTCGAGCTCTACCTGGAGATGCTCAACGACGCGGTCCTCGAGGGCAGGGGCGGGACGCCCCGGAGCGCGAGGTCCGCGTCGAGGTCCCGGTCTCGGCCTACATCCCCGGCGACTACGTCGCCCTCGAGGCGGCCAAGATCGACCTGCACCGGCGCATCGGGCTCGCCGAGGACCTCGAGCGGGTCACCGCCCTGCGCGCCGAGCTGGAGGACCGCTTCGGCCCGGTGCCGCCACCGGTGGACGCCCTCCTGGCCGTTCAGCGGCTGCGGATCAAGCTCCGCGACGCCGGCGCCAGCCAGCTCGCGCTGCGAGGGGGCCGCGTCACCATCGGGCCCGTGAGCCTCACGAGCCAGGGCCTGCGCGCCCTTCGGCAGGCCGCGCCGGGGGCGACCTACGCCGGGCGCGAGCGAATCGTGTCGCTGCCGGTCGGCGCGGCTCCCTCGGAGCGTCTGGCGGCCGCAGAGGCGGCGCTCGACGCGCTCGCCGGCGCGTCGGCCCTCGCCGCCTGACCGGCCCGGCCCGGTGCCCCAGAACCCGCTCCCCGTGCCTTAAGACGCCCCTAACGGGGCGCGGCGGGGCAGGTGCTAGCATCGCCCCTCGTGCCGAAGACCATCCGCAGATGGCCGCTGGTCGCGGGGGTCCTGGTCCTTCTGGCGGCTGTGGGCGTGGCGGCGACCTCCTGCGGCGGAGACGACTCGGCAGACCTGCCGGCCGGCGTCGTCGCCCGGGTCGGTGACGCGAGCATCGCCGAGAAGCAGCTCGACCGATACGTCCCGTTCGCGCGCCGCACAGTCCAAGGCCCAGGGGCAGAGCGTCCCGGCCGAGGGCGCCGCGGGTTACGACGGGTTCCGCAGCCAGACTCTCCAGGTCCTCGTCCGCCAGAAGGTCGTCGGCTTCGAGGCGCGCGAGTGCGGGAACCCCTGCAAGGTCACCGAGCAGCAGGTCGACGACGATGTCGCGAGGACTATCGAGACGGAGTTCGAGGGCAAGCCGAAGGAATTCGCCGCGTTTCTGAGGGAGAGCGGGCTCACCGAGGCCGACGCCCGCGACATCCTCAAGAGCGGACTCCAGGAGCGGAAGCTCTTCAACCACGTCACCCGGGGCGTGCGCTTCACCGACGCGGACGCCAAGGCCTACTACGAGGAGCACCCGGACGAGTTCAAGGTCGCCGCCGGGCGCGTCGCCAGCCACATCCTGGTCGAGACCAAGGCCGAGGCCGACCGCATCTTCGCGGAGGTCAACCGAGACAACTTCGCCCAGCTCGCCGAGGCGAACTCCACCGACACCGGCTCCGCGAAGCAGGGCGGCAGCCTGGGGCCGATCCAGAAGGGCCAGCTCGTCCCCGAGTTCGAGAAGGCCGCCTTCGCGCTCAGGGACGGCCAGATCTCGCGGCCCGTGGAGACCCAGTTCGGCTGGCACATCATCACCGTGGACGTGACGCCGGCGCGCACGACGTCCTTCGCCGACGCCAAGGACCAGATCATCGCCTCGCAGCTCGGCCAGAAGCGCGAGGCCGAGTACACGACGTGGAACGACGAGGTCGCCGAGGACTGGAACGCCCGCACGGTCTACGCCGACCCCGGTCTGGAGCCGGCCACGACCGAGGCCGAGCAGCCCGCGGAGGGCGCGACGACGCCGTAGCGGCGGCGTCCTCCTCGTGCGCGGGACACGACGCCCGGTTCCGTGATTCCGTCCGCTGGGGCCGGGATCGCCCCGGGCGCGCCGGCGAAATCGGCTCCGGCCTTCGGCCGGGGCGCGCCGATTTCGCAGATGCGGACAATCCGGCCTTACCGCCTTCGGCGGGGCGAGAGGCCGGAATTCACCGCTCCGCGGAGCGTGATTGCTCGTAGTAGCGCAGCTGCGCGGCCAGGGGGAGGGCCTCGAAGTCGTCGCCGGCCTCGGCGGCCAGGCGCGCCGCTTCCTCGACGCGGCGGCGGAAGCGCTGCGCGGAGGCCCGGAGAGCGAGCTCGGCGTCCGCTCCCAGGGCGCGGGCCACGGCCACCGCGGCGAAGAGGACGTCGCCCAGCTCGCGCGCGCCGGGGTCGTCCCGCAGCTCCGCCGCCTCCTCGTCCAGCTTGGCGATGGCCGAGGCGAGGTCCGGATGGTCGAAGCCGGCGCCGGCAGCGCGCCGCTGGGCCTTCGTCGCGAAGGCCAGCGCGGGAAGGCCGGCCGGGAGGTCGTAGAACAGCTCGGGCCCGCCGGGGGCCGACCCCTGGCCGGCGCGCTCCTCGCGCTTGCGCCGCTCCCACAGGTCAACCACCCCGGACGCGGTCTCGGCCGACGCGTCGCCGTAGATGTGAGGGTGCCGCCGCACCAGCTTGTCGGCCTGGCCGCGGGCGATCGCCGCGAGGTCGCCGCCGTCCTCCTCCTCCAGGAGTTGGGCCAGGAAGACCGCCTGGAAGAGGAGGTCGCCGAGCTCGTCGGGCAGGCCCCGGCCGCCTGACGCCACGGCGTCCGCGACCTCGAAGGCCTCCTCGATGGTGTGGGGGACGATCGTCTCGGCGGTCTGCTCCCGGTCCCAAGGGCACTCGCGGCGCAGCCGCAGGCCGACCTCGGCCAGCAGGGCGACCTCGGCGCCGATCGCCCGGGCGCGCAGCGCCTCGCGCGCCGGCACCGTCTCGGCCCAGGGCAGGGCGCGGGCGATGCGGTGGGCCTGCGCGTCGGGCGCGGCGATCGCGGCGTCGGGGGGCAGCGCGGCGAGGTCGAGCGGCTCGGCCGGCACCGGCAGGACCGCCGCGAGGGCGGGGTCGAGCGCGGGCGCGAGCACGCGAGGGGCCTCCGCGAGGGCGGCGAGCGCGAGCGCCGGCACGGCCTCGGGAGCGCCTGGGCCCAGGCCCACGACCCGAATCATCGCTCGCCAACCCCGGAGCTCGCCATGCTCAATCCGTCGAACCCAGGGAGGACGCGCTCCCATACCTTCACGAGGGTGGCGAGCTCCTCCTCGCTGCACCGGTCCAGGAAGCGCTCCCTCACGGCGGCGAGGTGGGTCCGGCGGGCCCGCGCGAACGCCCTCTGGCCCTCGGGCGTGAGGGTCGCGACGGCGCCGCGCCGGTCCTCCGGGCAGGGGTCGCGCCGCACGAGGCCGGCCCGCTCGAGCCGCTCGACGAGCCGGGTGAGGCCGCTCGGCGTGTAGTCGGTGGCACGCGCGAGCTCGGTCATCCGCATGCAGCGGTCGCGCGCGCCGGACAGCGCCCGCAGGACGGCGTAGTCCCAGAGCGAGACCCCGTCGGCGGCTCGCAGGGCCTCGTCGAGCTCACGTCGCACCGCGCCCTGGACGCGCACGAGCCCGTGCCAGGCGGCGATCTCGGGGGCCCCGTCGCGGGATGTCGGCATGGCGGGCCGTTCCTTTCCTGGGGTGATCCGTCCTCCCAGGGTCACCGTATTTTGTTTCGCGCAACAAATAAACCTCCCGCGCCAAGGAGACCCCGTGTTCCTCACCTACATCCACCGCTCGAACGGCCCCGACCACGCCGTGGGCTCCCGCATCACCCCGCACCTGCGCAAGGCGCTCCGCTGACGACCCGGCCGGCGCACCCGGCGGTTCCCCTACCGCCGGGTGGCCTCGGGCTCGACGCCCTCCAGGGCGAGCAGGAAGCGCTTGCGGTGAAGCCCGCCGGTGTAGCCGCCGATGCCGCCCCCGCTCGCGAGCACGCGGTGGCACGGCACGACGATCGGCATCGGGTTCGCGCCGAGCGCGTTCCCGGCCGCGCGCCACCCTCGCGGGCTGCCGGCCAGGTAGGCGATCTCGGCGTAGGTGCTGGCCCCGCCGTAGGGGATCTCGGCCGTCCGGCGCAGCACCTCCCGCCCGTAGCCGCGCGTCAGCGACCAGTCGACCGGCACCTGGAAGCGCCGTCGCCGCCCCTCGAAGTACTCCTCGAGCTCGCGGCGGACGGGATCGAGCCGCGCGGGCGACTCGAGGATGCGCGGGGACACCTCGCGGGCCAGCCGCTCGAGACGATGCTCGAGCGAGGCGTCGTCGTAGGCCAGCATCACCAGGCCGCGCGCTGTGCCCGCGGCGAGAAGCGGTCCCAGCGGCGAGTCCACCGTCGCGAAGGCGACGTCGAGCAGCCCGCGCCGCTCCGCTGCCGTCGCCAGGCGCCGCGCCGCGCGCTCGCTGGCGGCGCCCGCCGCGGCTGAGCCCGCGCGCAGGGCGTCCGTCAGGTCATCGCTCATCCCACACCTCCCGTAGGCGCCGCAGGCCCTCGAACGCGCTCCGGCGTGCCGCGTCCTCCGAGGATCCGATGACCCGTCCCACGTCCGCGTAGGACAGGTCGTTGACGTAGCGCAGGGTCACGGCCGCGCGCTGGCGGGGCGGCAGCCCGCGGACCGCCTCCCAGAGCGCCGGATCCCCGAGGTCCGGCGTGCCGTCTACGGCGGGCGGCTCCGGGTCGGGCGCCGGCTGGGGCCGCCGCCGGCGCCCCCGGGCCGCGTCGATGGCGGTCCGCCGGGCGATCGTCAGCACCCAGCCGCGCAGGTTGCCGGCGTCCCTCAGCCGCGGGTACGCGCGCAGCGCCTTGATGAAGGTCTCCTGGAAGCAGTCGTCGGCCTCGTCCGGGCCCACCGTCGCCACGAGGAAGCGGTAGACGGCCTCCCGGTGGTCGTCGAGGAAGCGGTTGAACGGGGGCGGAGCGCTCATTCCGAGTACAACGTACGCGGGGTCCGCGATGTGAGCCCGCGGGTAGACTCCGCCGCCGCCCCCGACCGAAGCCCCGGAGCGCCGATGTCACAGATCTCACGCGTGCACGCCCGCCAGATCCTCGACTCCCGTGGGCAGCCCACCGTCGAGGTCGAGGTGCGGCTCTCGTCGGGCGCGGTCGGGCGCGCGGCCGTCCCGTCGGGCGCGAGCACCGGCGCGCACGAGGCGCTCGAGCTGCGCGACGGCGACCCGTCGGCGTTCGGAGGGCGCAGCGTGCTCAAGGCGGTCGCGAACGTCGAGGACGAGCTCGCGGGCGTGCTCGTGGGGCGCGACGCGGCCGGGCAGGCGGCCATCGACCGCACGATGATCGAGCTCGACGGCACTCCCAACAAGGCGCGGCTCGGCGCCAACGCGATCCTCGGCTGCTCGCTGGCGGTCGCGGCCGCCGCCGCGTCCGACGCCGGCCTCCCCCTGTACCGCTACATCGGCGGCGCCCGGGCCAACCGGATGCCCGTCCCGTTGATGAACATCCTCAACGGCGGCGCGCACGCGGACAACTCGGTCGACCTCCAGGAGTTCATGGTGGCGCCGGTCGGCGCCCGCACCCTGGCAGAGGCGGTCAGGACGGGCGCCGAGGTCTACTCGGCGCTGAAGTCGGTTCTGCGCTCGCGCGGGCTCGCGACCGGGGTGGGGGACGAGGGCGGGTTCGCGCCCGACCTGGAGAGCAACGAGGCCGCGCTCGAGGTCATCATGGAGGCGATCTCGGCGGCCGGGTACGCGCCGGGGCAGGACGTGGCGCTGGCGCTCGACCCCGCCACCACCGAGCTCTACCGCGACGGCGCCTATCACCTCGACGGGGAGGGCCGCACGCTCGATCCGGAGGAGATGGTCGAGTACTGGGTCGATCTCGTGGGGCGCTATCCGATCGTCTCGATCGAGGACGGCATGGCGGAGGAGGACTGGGACGGCTGGGTGAGGCTGACCGAGCGCCTTGGGAGCCGCGTTCAGCTCGTCGGGGACGATCTGTTCGTGACCAACACCGACCGGCTGCGGCGTGGGATCGAGCTCGGCGCGGGGAACGCCCTGCTCGTGAAGCTGAACCAGATCGGGACCCTCTCGGAGACCCTGGCGGCGATGGACCTCGCGAGCCGGTCGGGGTATGCGTCGATGGTCTCCCACCGCTCGGGCGAGACCGAGGACACCTTCATCGCCGACCTCGCCGTGGCGACCGGGGCGGGCCAGATCAAGAGCGGCGCGCCCTCGCGCAGCGAGCGGGTCGCCAAGTACAACCAGCTGATCCGCATCGAGGAGCAGCTCGGCCCGGCGTCCTCCTACCCCGGGAGGTCCGCGTTCCGCGCGTGATGGCAGGAACCCGCGCGGGGGGCGCGTACCCGGAAGGGACGGGGGCCACCGCGCCCGAGTCGCCAAACCTGGAGCGTCGCAATCTCCGCCAGGCGTCTGATCATCGCCGGCCTGCTCACCGCGCTCCTCATCGGCTACGTCGGTCCGGTCAGGGGCTATCTGGAGCAGCGCGGGGAGCTGCGCGACGAGCGGGCGAAGCTGGCCGTCCTGGAGGACCGGCGCGACGCCTTCCGCGCCCAGCTCGAGGCGCTGGACACGCCCGATGTGCTCGAGACGCGGGCGCGCGAGCTCGGCCTGGTGATGCCCGGCGAGCGGGCGCTCCTCGTGCGCGGCGACCTGCGGCCGCCTCCTCCCGAGCCGCGGGACGGCGGCGATGACGGCGGCCCGCTCGGCTGGCTCACGGCCCTCTTCTGATCGGGAGGCCGTCGCCGCCCTCATCGGCCGCGAGCCGATGGCCGGCTTCGAGGTCGCCGTGCGGTGCCCCTTCGGGGCGCCCGCGGTCGTGCGCAACCTTCCCCGCGACGGCCGCGGCCGGCCCTTCCCGACGCGCGACTGGCTCACCTGCCGAGCGCTCGCCGACGCGGTGAGCCGTCTCGAGGCCGCGGGCGGCGTTCGCATGATGGAGGCGGACGAGGCCCTGCGCGAGCACCTCCTGGCCGCCCACCGGCGCCATGCGGCCCTCCACGACGGCCACCGCGTCGCCGGCGCCGGGGACCAGCGGCACGTGAAGTGCCTCCACGCCCACCTCGCCTTCGCCATGGACGAGGGCGGCTCGCCGGTGGGCGACTGGATCCGGGAGCGCGCCCGGCTCCGACTGGCCGGACGCGTGCTGCGTGGAGCGGGCGCATGACCTCATCCTCCGCCTCCTCCCGGGATCCGGCCGTCGCCGCGGCACGGTTCTCGTGGGACGAGGGCCTCAGGCGCCTGTCCCAGCCCGGCCCGCCGGCGGTGGCGCGCGCCCGCCGCCGCATCATCGCCGCCGTCGACGACGAGCTGCGCCGCCGCGTCGGCGCTCACCTTCACGCTGGCCGACCTGGCGCGCGCCTACGACGGGGCGTCGTCCTGGTACCTGGACCTCGCGCGCGCGGGTCGCGCCGCGCGAGCCCGCCTCCTGGGATCCGGGGGTGGCCCTGGACGCCGCCTTCGCGGCCTACTCCCGCCAGGCCGTGGACGCGCGCCCGTGAGCACCGAGCGCGCTCCTCGCTCCCGCAGGCCGCCGCCCCGCCGGATCCGGCTCGCGCTCGCGCTCACGCTGCTCGTGCTCGCGCTTGCCGTGGGCGTCCTGGTGGGCTACGCGGCGCGGGGCGACTCGCCTCCGGCGGGCCTCGTCACGGAGGAACGCTCCGTGCCGGTGGTCACCGTGACGGTGCCGTCGGAGGAACCGTAGAGGCGCCGGCGCCCGGGGCGGGCGCCGTCCAGGTCCGCGCCAAGCACCGGGTCGCGCGTCTCGCCGTGGTCGATGAGGGCGTTGACCTCCGCCATCCGCTTCACGTTCAGGTAGATGTGGCGCTGGCCGACGCTCGGCTTCTCGCCGAGCAGCCCCGCACGCAGCAGGGCCTCGGCCACGTCGAGCGCCTGCCGGCGCTCGTGGGACGCCGCGCCGCGGCAGAAGTGGTCGAACTCCGTGTGGTGCACGGGGCCCACCTTCTTCATCGACCGCATCCGGCGCTGGAGCACGGCGCGCGCCTGCCGGCGGCGCGGGCAGGGGTCGTCCTCGATCGCCAGGCTCGGCTGGGCCTCGGAGTCGGGGGCGAGCGCTCGCCCGCGCACCCCCACTCGCGCAGCGAGTGGGCCAGCTCGGGGGGATAGGGACCGGCGATCGGCTGCTCTCGCGCCAGGAGCTCGAGGACGATCCGCACCGGGTGCACGGCCAGCTCCTGCGCGAGCCCGGTCAGGCCGCGGCCGCCCGACCCCCGCGCCGGTGGCAGCGCCAGTCGTGGTCCCCCGAGGACGACCTCGTCCGGGAGCGCCGCGACGGCGACCCGCCAGCCGTCGTCGACGGCGTCGGCGAGGGCCAGGCCGAACAGGTCGGCGTCCATCCCGGGCGCGACGATGCACGCCAACCCCCGCCACTCCTCGAGCCTCAGCGCCCCGACGGCGCCCCCCGCGTCGACGGCCGCGCCGAGAGCGCCTACCAACGTGCGCGCGTAGGGCTCGGGCGCGAAGGCGATCGCCTGCGGCACCCTGACCGGCAGCGCGACGGCGGGCTCGCCGCCGATGGCCCGGCCGGTCCACGCCCAGAGCGTCGGCGGCCTGCGGTGGAGGGCGCCGGCGGCGTACTCGAGGGTCTCGCGCGCCGCCTCGTCGGGCTCGCCGCGGCGCCACGACGGGAGGCCGCGCGCCACCTCGGCGAGGTCGCGGGCGAGGTCGGACAGGGTCAGTCGCGCGGCCATCGTCGAACGGTAGCGCGGAGCCGCAGCGCGGCCGGCCCGTCCGCGCCGATGAGGGCTGCCGAGGCTCGCCCGGTCGGGTAGGGTCGGCGCGGCCACGATGAGCGGAGGGGTGATGGGTCTTCTCGACAGCCTGATGGGCCTCTTGGGAGGAAAGGGCGGAAGCAGCCAGGTCATGGGCGTCCTGGGCGATCTGGTGGAGAGCGCCGGCGGCCCCCAGGGGATCATGGACAAGCTCGAGGCGGCCGGGCTCGGCGACAAGCTCCAGTCCTGGATCGGGACCGGTGAGAACAAGCCGATCTCGGGGGCCGAGATCGAGCAGGCCCTCGGGGCCGACGAGGTCAGGAAGGCCGCCGAGAAGGCGGGCATGAGCGAGGCGGAGGCGGCCGACGGCATCGCCGCCGCCCTGCCCGACCTCGTGGACAAGATCAGCCCCGACGGCAAGCTGCCCGACGCGAGCCAGCTCAACGAGGTGCTCTCCGGTCTCATGAAGAAGTAGCGACCGCCCGCGGCGGGGGCCCCGGACCCCGCTCAGTCGGGGACCGGGGCCCGCCCGTCCGCGACCCGCCGGCGCAGCCACGCCAGAAGGCGCGCCCGCCGATCGTCGTCCAGCCAGTTGGCGACGGCGTGCTCGAGTCGCTGGATGGGCGCTCCGGCGCCCGCCATCGCCTGGTTGCGGCCCGTGCGCCACGCGATCCAGCCGACCAGGCGCTCGGCGTCGCCCTCGCCGAGGTGCAGGCGGCAGAACACGACGATGTCCTCGGTTGACGCGCGCACGGGCCGGCCAGGATACCGAACATGTGTTCGCTTGTGGCCCCCCACCGATGAGTCCCCGGCGCCGCCGGCGTCTCACGGGCGACAGCTTTCACGCGAGGGTCGGGAGGCCGGATCATGGGTACGGTGGACGTCATGCCGACGAGTGAGGGGGCCGCCGCCGTGGCCGCGGCGACGGCCGGCGACGAGTCGGCGTTCGGCGCGCTGGCCGAGCGCTACCGGCCCGAGCTGCAGGTCCACTGCTATCGGATGCTCGGGTCGCTGGAGGACGCGGAGGACGTCGTGCAGGAGACGTTCCTGCGCGCGTGGCGCCGGCGCGGGACCTTCGAGGGACGCTCCACGTTCAGGGCGTGGCTCTACGGGATCGCGACCCACGCCTCGCTCGACGCCGTCGCGCGCAAACGGCGCCGGGTGCACGCGCCCGCGGGAGAGGGCATGGCGTCCGAGGTGTCGTGGCTGCAGCCGTACCCGGACCGGCTCCTGCCGGCGGTCGCGCCGAGCGAGGACGAGCCGGACCACGCCCTCGTCTCCAAGGAGACCATCGAGCTCGCGTTCCTCGTGGCCATCCAGCACCTGCCGCCGACGCAGCGGGCGGTGCTGATCGTCAGGGACGTCCTCGGCTGGTCGGCGAAGGAGACCGCCGCGCTCCTCGAGACGAGCGTGCCCGCCGTCAACAGCGCGCTGCAGCGGGCGCGGGCGACCCTGAGGACGCGCCTGCCCGCGAGCCGGGCAGAGTGGGCGCCAGGCTCGGACCCGAGCGAGGCCGAGCGGGCCCTCCTGCAGCGCTTACATGGACGCCACCGAGCGCGACGACCTCGACGGACTCGCCGAGGTGATCGGCGAGGACGCGCGCTTCTCGATGCCGCCGGAGCCGGGCGTCTGGATCGGCCGCGACGCGATGATCGCCGCCTGGGTCGAGGGGGGCTTCGGCACGGAGGAGTTCGGCCGGATCAGGTGCCTCGCCACCCGCGCGAACATGCAGCCGGCGGTGGCCAACTACCTCCGCCGCCGGGGCGAGGCCGACTTCCGGCCGCTGGCGCTCGACGTGCTGCGGATCGCCGACGGGCTCGTGGAGGAGATCGTGACCTTCCCGCCCGACCGGTTCCCCGCCTTCGGGCTGCCGCCGGCGATCCCGGGCTGACGGCAGGAGTTTCGCGGGCGCCGTCCAAGACACGCGGCAAGCGCCCGCAGGCCACCCGCGAGGGAGATCCACCGTGAGCAGCCGGACACGTCCGCCCGACCTCGACCTCGACTGGGAGGAGCCGGCCCGGCCCGTCCGCCGCCGCCGGCCCCCCGCGCCGCCGCCGCGCCAGATGCGGCGCTTCGGCCTGCCCATCGTCGGCGCCGCGCTCTTCATCGGCCTGGTCGTCGGGTACCTGGTGAGCGCGGGAAGCGCGGGGACCACCACCATCACCGAGACGAAGACCGTGACGGCGCCGGCCGCCGTCCCGCCGCCGGTCGCCGCCAGCGGCGAGGCGTCGCGCGCCGGGATCGCGCTCGTGGTGCTGAACGGCTCCGACGAGGCCGGCCTGGCCGGCCGCACGGCCGAGGAGGCCCGGACGCTCGGCTACGAGGAGGTCACCGAGGGCAACGCCCCGGCGCCGGAGACGGCCGACAGGGTCCTCTACCAGCGCGGCGCGGCCCCGGAGGCCCGCCAGGTCGCCGACGACCTGGGCCTGCCCGACCCCGTCCGGCTGCCCGCGAGCGACCCGATCGCCGACGCGGTCGATCCGAGCGCGCAGGTCATCGTCGCCCTCGGCCCGACGGGTCAGACGGTCCCGGACGCGGGCGCGGCCGGGGCAGCCGCCGGCGCCGCCGCGGAGCCGGATGCCGGCGCGGAGGGCGCCGACGTGACCGCCCCGGTCGAGGTGCCCGCCCCCGAGGGCTGAGCGTTGGCCGGGATCGTGGTGGTCGTCCACTTCCGGGCGCAGCCCGGGCGCGCGGCCGAGGCGGAGGCCGCCTTCGCGGAGGCCGTCCCGCCGACCCACGCCGAGGACGGCTGCGCGCTCTTCGCGGTCCACCGGGTCGCCGGCGACCCCGACCGCTTCGTCCTGGTCGAGCGATGGGCGTCGCGCGAGGCGCTCGACGCCCACCTGGCGGCCCCCCATCTCGCGGCCTTCCGCGCCCGCGGCGCGGAGATCTGGGCCGAGCCCCCGGAGATCACGCTGGCCGAGGCCCTTCCCCTGGGGGAGGCGGAGAAGGGCTCCCTGGCCGGCGTCTGACGGCTACCCGAGGTCCGCGAGCAGCGGGTGGGTGAGGCCGTGCTCCTCGCAGATCCGGGGCAGGCTCTCCATGTCGAACTCGATCCCGTAGCGCCGCGACAGGTCCTCCATGTCGAGCGTGCCGTCCCAGGCCCCGGCGTCGAGCTCGCGGAAGAAGTGCTCGAAGCCGGCCGGCGAGATGATCTCGAGGATCCGGCAGGGCTCGTCGCCGGCGTTCCAGAAGGTGTGCCACTGGTCGCGCGGCTTGAAGGCGAGGTCGCCGGCCTCGGCGTAGACGACCTCGTCGCCGAGCAGCGCACCCATGCGGCCCTCGAGCACGAAGCTGTACTCGTCGACCCCCGCGTGCCGGTGCCGGGGGGCGGCCAGCGAGCGCGGCGGGATCGGGTGCTCGACCAGCGAGAAGCCGCCGCCCGACTCCTCGCCCCAGACCAGGAATCGCGCGTCGCAGCCGCCGAGGCGGGCGTAATGGCCGTCGCGCGGCCCCACGATGCGGGGTCCCTGAGCGGCGTCGAAGCGGGGGCGGGCGATGGAGGCGGACGGCGGGGTCATCGATACTCCTTTGATCGAACAGTAGTGTGCGATCAAACTATGCGACGGCCGCCGCGTGTGTCAATATGAGCGAACACTAATGTCTGGTGAAATCTCAGCCGCCCCGCGCCGCCCCTACCGCAAGCGCCGCCGCGCCGAGCGGGAGGACGAGACCCGTCGGCGCATCACCGAGGCGACCGTCGCCCTGCACGGGACGGTCGGCCCTGCGCGCACCACGGTCAGCGCGATCGCCGAGCGGGCCGGGGTGCAGCGTGCGACGGTCTACCGCCACTTCCCCGACGAGCGGGCGCTCATCAGCGCCTGCTCGGCGCACTGGCGCGCCGAGAACCCGCGGCCCGACATCTCCCGCTGGGCGGCGATCGAGGACCCCGACGCCCGGCTGCGATCCGCCCTCGCCGAGCTCTACGCCTGGTACGACCGCACCGAGTACATGATGGAGAAGATCACGCGGGACGCGGCGGCGGTCGAGTCCCTGCGGGAGGCGATGGCCAGTGCTGCGGGCTGGTTCGACGCCGCGACGGCCGTCCTCGCCGAGGGGCGGGCCGGCGATGGGGCGCGGGCACGGGCCGCCCTCGCCCACGCCCTCGCCTTCGACACCTGGCGCTCGCTGGTGCGCCGTCAGGGCCTCGCGCCCGCGGAGGCCGTCGATCTCATGGCGCGGCTCGCCGCCTGCGCCGCCGGCCGGCCCGAGCGCCGGGAGACGCGCTCCTAGGCCTCGGGCTCCTCCTCGTCGACGTCCTCGTCGGGCTCCTCGACGTCCTCGAGGGAGATCTCCTCGATCTCGTCGGGGTCGCCGAGCGCGAGCGCCTCCTCCTCGACCGGCCCGTCCGCCTCCACGACCTCGGCGGCCTCGACGACCTCTTCGGGCACGACGGCCTCCTCGGTCGCCTCGGCGTCCAGTACCTGCGCCAGGGCCGGGGTCACGGCGGCGTCGCCGTCGTCGGCGTCGAGGCCGGCGTCGTCCTCCTCGGCGAGGCCCTCGATGAGGAGCGGGTCGGTCTCCAGGTCCTCGATCTCGGGCAGCTCGGCCTCGTCGGCGCGGCCCTCGGGGTCCCACCGCACGCGCACCTCGCCGTCGAGGATCTCGGCCTCGGCGAGCGCGACGGGGTCGCGCGAGGTCAGCTCGCCGGGCGCAGGGGGCGGGGCGGCCTCCGCCCGCAGCTCGGCCGGGTCGGCCGTGAGCCAGAGCGTGATCTGACGGGCGCGCTTGGCGACCGCGTGGACCAGCGCGTAGCGCGATCCGTCCACATGTTGAAGGGCCTGATCCAAGCGCCGTCCGTACAGCATCCAACCTCCCCGAGAGTCCATAGGCACGCCCGAAACCGGCCGTCCATACTAGCGCCGCGGTCGGAGGACGACCCGGCCGCATCCGGCGTCAGGAGGCCTCCACAATGCTGGTGCTCACCCGCAAGGCGAACCAGAGCATCATGATCGGCGACGACATCGAGGTCTCCGTCCTCTCGATCCTCGGCGAGAAGGTGCGCCTGGGCATCCAGGCCCCGCGCCGGGTCCCCGTGTTCCGCAAGGAGGTCTTCCTCGAGATCCAGGCGCAGAGCCTGGATGCGGCGCGGGAGGCGCAGGAGGCCCTCGCCCAGATGGGCGAGGCGGACGAGCCGGCACGCTCCGGCCCCTAGCCGTCGCTCCGACGGCCGGCAGCATGAGGTGAGCGCGACCTCCGTCCTGAGGTGGCGGGAGCTCGCGGCCGCTGAGCCCGAGCTGGCGGACTTCGGCGCCAGGCGCCTTCGGTCGGGGCCGGCGTACCTGGCCACGGTTGACCGGAGGGGAGCGCCGCGTCTGCACCCCGTCACCCCGCTGTTTCGCGCCGGCGGCCTCTACCTCTTCATGGAGCCCGACTCGCCGAAGGGCCACGATCTCGTGCGCGACGGGCGCTTCGCCCTCCACGCTCTGGTCGAGGACTCGGGCGGCGGCGGCGGCGAGTTCCTCGCGCGCGGCCTCGCCCGCCGGATCGAGGACGCCGCCACCCGGGCGAGGGTCGCGACCGCCGACACCCCGGAGCGCCACGTGCTCTTCGAGCTGCTGCTGGGCGGCGCGCTCTCGACGGTCTACGAGGGCGAGCGCATCGTGCGCGTCCGGTGGGAGGCGCCCTGAGCGTGAGTCGCAGACGCCGGGCCGGGCCTCGCGGCGCTGACCTAAGATGCGCGCTCCCGGGCCCGCGCCGGCGCCGTCGCCGGCGTGAACGCGCGCCGGCCACGGCCGCCCGGACGGGGAGATCCGCATGAAGGTCCACGAGGTTGACGTCCACCCCGCGCTGCCCGAGCGCCTCGCGTGGCTCGGGGAGATCGCCCGCAACGTCTGGACGGCCTGGCACCCCGAGGCGCAGGAGCTGTTCGCGCGGCTGGACCCCGAGGGCTGGGAGGAGCTGGCGCACAACCCGGTCGCGCTGCTGCGCCGGCTGCCCCAGGAGCGGCTGGACGCGCTCGCCGCCGACGAGAGCTTCGTCGCCATGGTCGCCCGCGTCGCGCGCCGCCTCGACGCCTACGTCGAGGACCCCGGCTGGTTCCGGGGCGCGCACCCGGACGGCGCGGGGATGCGCGTCGCCTACTTCTCGCTGGAGTTCGGGCTCGACGCGGGCATCCCCCTCTACTCGGGCGGCCTCGGCATCCTCGCCGGCGACCACCTCAAGTCGGCGTCCGACCTGGGCGTGCCGCTGGCCGGCGTCGGCCTCCTCTACCGCAGCGGCTACTTCCGCCAGTCCCTCGGGCCGGACGGCGGCCAGCGCGAGCGCTATCCGGCGACCGACTGGGGGGACCTGCCGCTGGCCGACCAGCCCGGCCCCGACGGGCGGCCGGTGGTCGTCGAGGTGGAGATCGCACGGCGAGACCGGTCCGCGCGGCCCTGCGCCGCATCCAGGTGGGGCGGGTGCCGCTGCTCCTGCTCGACTCCGACATCGAGGGGAACTCGCCCGACGCCCGCGAGATCACCGGCGTGCTCTACGGCGGGGACCGCGAGATGCGGATCCGCCAGGAGATCCTGCTCGGCGTCGGCGGCGTGCGGGCCCTGGCCGCGGCCGGCATCGAGCCGACGGTCTTCCACATGAACGAGGGCCACTCGGCGCTCCTCGCGCTCGAGCGCGTCCGGGCGCTGGTCGAGGGCCGCGGGATGGAGCCGGCCGAGGCCCGGGAGCGGGTGCTCGCGTCCACGATCTTCACCACGCACACGCCCGTGTCGGCGGGCAACGAGACGTTCGAGCCGGCGCTCGCGCGGGCCTACCTCGAGCCCCTGGCCGAGGGCGCCGGCATGGACTGGGACGAGCTCGCCGAGCTGGCGGCCCAGCCGGGCGGCGACCAGTCCTTCGGCCTCACGCCCCTGGCCCTGCGCACCTCGGGCTTCGCGAACGGCGTGGCGGAGCTGCACGGGGCCACGTCGCGGCGGATGTGGCGCGGGCTGTGGCCCGAGCTGCCGGTTGACGAGGTCCCCATCGCGAGCATCACCAACGGCATCCACACGGCGAGCTGGCTCAGCCGCGAGATGCACGAGCTGCTCGACCGCTACGTCGGGCCGGGGTTGCGCGAGCGGCCCGAGGACCCGGCGGTGTGGGAGCGCGGCGAGTCGATCCCCGGCGGGGAGCTCTGGCGTGTGCACGAGCTGCGCCGCGAGCGGCTCGTCCTGTTCGCCCGCGAGCGCCTGCGCGCCCAGTGGGCGCGCCAGGGATCGCGCCGGCTCGCCAGCCGAGCCGCCGAGGATGCGCTGCGCCCCGACGCGCTGACGATCTGCTTCGCCCGCCGCTTCGCCACCTACAAGCGGGCGAACCTCATCTTCCGCGACCCCGAGCGGCTCGCGCGCCTGGTGGGCGACGAGCAGCGGCCGGTGCAGCTGATCGTCGCCGGGAAGGCCCACCCGGCCGACGGCCCCGGCAAGGAGATCCTGCGCGGCATCGTGCGCGAGTCGCAGCGCCCGCGGCTGCGCGACCGTATCGTCTTCCTCGAGGACTACGACATGAACGTGGCGCGCTACCTCGTTCAGGGCGCCGACGTGTGGCTGAACGTCCCCCGGCGCCCGCTCGAGGCCTCGGGCACCAGCGGGATGAAGGCGGCGGTCAACGGCGCCCTGAACCTGTCGGTGCTCGACGGCTGGTGGGCCGAGGGCTACTCGCCGGACGCCGGGTGGGCGGTCGGGTCGGGCGAGCAGTACGAGGACCCCGAGGAGAACGATGCCGTCGAGGCCGAGGCGCTCTACACGCTGCTCGAGCGCGAGGTGATCCCGCTCTTCTTCCAGCGCGACGCCTCCGGCCGCCCGCGCGAGTGGACGGCCATGATGACCGCCGCGATCCGGCGGCTGGGGGCGGCCTTCAGCACCGGCCGGATGGTGCGCGAATACGCCGAGCGCGCGTACCTGCCCGCGCACCGGCAGGCCGCCGCGCTGGAGGCCGACGGCGGCGCGGCCGCCCGCGAGCTCGCGGGCTGGCGCGAGCGGATGCGCGCGGCGTGGCCTCAGGTGAGCGTGCGCAGCAGCATCCGCGCGAACGGCCCCGTCGCGGTGGGCTCGGAGCTCGCCGTCGAGGCGCTCGTGCGGCTGGGCGACCTGTCGGTGGACGACGTCCGCGTCGAGGTGGTCGCGGGCGCGCCCGACGGCGAGGGCGGCCTCTCGCCGCGCGCCGTCGTCGCGGCCGAGCACCGCGGGGCCACGGGCGGGGAGCAGCGATTCGTGGCCGAGGTCCCGGCCGCCGCGAGCGGCCGCCTGGCCGTCGCCTCGCGCGTCGTGCCCGTGCGCCCGGACGGCGGGCCCGACCCGTCGTTCTTGATCGCCTGGGAGCCCGGCTGACGATCCGGGGGCTTCTCGCTCCCCGAAACGGCGTTGATTCCGGGACCCCGCCGTGAAAACCTCGCGCTAGCAACAATCGTCACGATGGGGGGAGGGCGCCGTGCGGGTGAAGGAGGCGATGAGCCCGATCAGCGCGATCGTGGGCCCCGAGCACACCCTGCAGCAGGCGGCGGTCCGGATGGTCCAGAAGAAGACCGGCGCCGCCGTCGTGCTCGACCACACGCTTCCCGGGCCCGGCGTCGTGACCGAGCGCGACCTGCTGAGGGCCGTCGCCGCGGGCGAGGACCCCGCGACCGCCCTGGTCGAGGACCGGATGAGCCACCAGGTCGTCACGGCCGCCCCCGACTGGCCGATCGCCGACGCCGCGACCCTGATGGTCAAGCACGGGGTGCGCCACGTCCTGGTGTTCGAGGGCTCGGAGCTCGTCGGCATCCTCTCGATGCGCGACGTGGTCCGGGTCGGCGGCCTGGCCCCGGTCGCCGAGGCGGCCGCCCAGGAGAGCCGGGCCTAGCCGAACCCACGCGGCCGGGCGCCCTGGTGCGGGCGCGCGGCGGCTCAGGCGCCGATGTGCGGCTCCGGCGAGAGCTCGATGCGGACGGTGGTCCCGTCCTCGCCGGAGCTGATCGCGACGAGGTCGGTGAGCTGGCGGATGATCCAGAGCCCGCGCCCGCGCTGCCCCAGAGGCGGGGGCGGGTGGGTGCTCCAGACCCGGGCGCGGTCGAACCCCGGGCCGGCGTCGGTGACCTCCACGACCAGGCGCCCGTCGGCCCACGCCCGCACCAGGATCGGCGGGCGGCCGTGCTCCTGGGCGTTGGCGATGACCTCGTCGAGGGCGAGGACGAGATCGCCCGCGCGCTCGGCGAAGCCGCCTCGCACGGCCAGGTCTCGTACCGCGGAACGCACCACGCCGATCTCCGCGGGGTCGTCACCGAGCGCCGCCCTGTAGCGCTCGTGCTCCTCCACCCCTGGTCGGCCCCTCGCGATCGGCTGACGCCCCCTCGGTCGCTCCGGATACCCCGGAGACAGTAGCGATCGGCTCGGATCCCGCGATGGCGGCGGGTCCGCGAGGCGGCCCCGGAACATTCGCCCGGCGTGAGATGTCGCCTGGCCGACGCTCACATATTCGGGTAGCCTCACGCCGCTTCTACGCCAACCCGTCCCGCCGGAGGGCCCGTCCATGCCACGTCGCCTGACCATCCTCGCGATCCTCTGCGCCGTCCCGCTCGCGATCGCGGCCGGCGCCTGCGGGTCGGACGACGGCACGGACGTCCGCGAGGTCGGCACCGACGGATCCGCATCCGCCTCGGGCTCCGGCTCGGCGTCCGGCTCCGGGTCCGCCTCGGGCTCCGGCCCGGCGTCCGGCTCCGGGTCCGGCAGCGCGTCGGGCACCGGGCTCTCGCTCGAGGACACGCAGACCGCCGGGACCGGCGACGCGGCCGTGGCCGCCGGCGTCGCCGCGTACACGGACTACGTCTCCGGGCAGGTGGACGAGACGATCGCGAGGACGCGCGTCTTCACCAACGCGGTCCGCGCGGGCAATCTCCAGGCGGCCCGGGCGGCCTTCGCCCCGAGCCGCGAGGGGTGGGAGCGGATCGAGCCGATCGCCGGGCTGGTCGAGGAGATCGACGGGGCGGTGGACGCCCGCGTCGACGACTTCGCGGGGCCGAACGACCCGGCGTTCACCGGCTGGCACCGCCTGGAGCACATCCTGTGGACGCGCAACACCACGCGGCGCGCAGCGCGCTTCGCGAACCGGCTCGACCGCGATCTCCAGACCCTGAAGACGGAGCTCGCGACGCTGGAGGTCCCTCCCGTGGCGATCGCGCTGGGCGCCTCCGAGCTCATCGAGGAGGTGTCGCAGGGGAAGATCACCGGCGAGGAGGACCGCTACTCCAAGACCGACCTCTGGGACTTCAACGCCAACGTCGATGGGGCCGAGGAGGTCATCGCGGCCCTCACCCCGGCGCTCGAGCAGGCCGACCCCGAGCTCCTCGCCCGCATCGAGGCCGGGTTCGACGAGATCGAGGGCAGCCTCGAGCCCCTGCGCCAGGGCTCCGGGTGGGTCCTCTACTGCCAGGAGAACGACGAGTATCCGTCCGACCTGTGCACGAGAAC
Organism: Miltoncostaeaceae bacterium; assembly: GCA_963835685.1. Lineage (GTDB taxonomy): Bacteria > Actinomycetota > Thermoleophilia > Miltoncostaeales > Miltoncostaeaceae > DATAGF01. The sequence goes on along the minus strand of CAWIGI010000012.1, from coordinate 220,015 downwards.
GACCGTCACCCAGGAGCAGATCGACACGATGAAGGCCCAGCTCGCGAGCCTCTCGGAGGACCTCGCCCTCGTGCCGGGCGCGCTCGGCCTGTCGTGAGCCGGGGCGGCATCTCCCGCCGCGCGTTCCTCGCCGGTGCCGGCGGCGCGGCGGTGGGCGGCGGCCTCCTTGCCGCGGCCTGCGGCGGCGGCTCGGACGGCGGCCCCGCCGCCGAGGCCGGGCGGGTGGCCTTCGCCGGCCCTCATCAGGCCGGGATCACGCTCGAGCCGGCGCCGGCGACCGGGCTGGTGGCCTCCTTCACCGTGCTGGCGCGGGACCGCGCCGAGCTTCGAGGGCTCCTGAGTCGACCTGACCGACGAGATCGCCGGGCTGATGGAGGGGCGCCCGCCGGAGGTCCGCGACCGCGCCTACCCCCCGACCGACTCGGGGATCCTCGGCCCCGAGCCCCCGCCCGACAACCTCGCGGTGGTGGTGAGCGTGGGCGCGTCGCTGTTCGACGGCCGCTTCGGCCTGGGGGATCGCAAGCCGCGCGAGCTGGTGACGATGCCCTTCGTCTCCAACGACCGGCTCGACCCCGAGCGCAGCCACGGCGACCTGCTCCTGAGCATCGAGTCCGAGCATCCCGACACCGCCCTGTTCGCGCTGCGGCAGCTGATGCGGCGCACGCGGCGCACGCTGGTGCTGCGGTGGGTCCTCGACGGGTTCACGCGGCGCGGCAGCACGGCTCCCCGCTCGACCGGCTCGCCGCGCAACCTGATGGGCTTCATCGACGGCACCGCCAACCTCGACGCCGGCGCGCGAGGACCTCATGGCGCGCCACGTATGGGTGGGCGAGGGCGACGGGGAGCCGTCCTGGACGGTCGGGGGCTCCTACCACGTCGTCCGCGTCATCCGCATGTTCGTCGAGTTCTGGGACCGGACCCCGCTCGCCGAGCAGGAGGCGATCATGGGCCGTCACAAGGCCAGCGGCGCCCCGCTCGGCATGGAGCATGAGACCGACGAGCCCGACTACGCCGCCGACCCGCGGGGGGAGTCGATCCCGCTCGACGCCCACATCCGCCTCGCCAACCCGCGCACGCCCAAGACGGCCGACAGCCTGATCCTGCGGCGCGGCTTCTCCTACGCGCGCGGCTACGACCGCGCCGGCCGGCTCGACCAGGGCCTGGCCTTCGTCTGCTTCCAGCAGAGCCTGGAGCGCGGGTTCCTCGCCGTGCAGGCGCGCCTGAACGGCGAGCCCCTGGAGGAGTACATCCTCCCCGAGGGCGGCGGCTTCTTCTTCGCCCTCCCGGGGGCCGAGGGGGGCTCGTTCCTCGGAGAGGGGCTGGTCGCGTAGGGCTCCGCTAGGATGCGCCGCCAATCGACGCGAGCGCGGGTGTCCGGATGAGCTGGAGGCGGGGAGCTGGGGCGATCGTCGTGGCGGCGGCGTGCGCGGCCGCGCTGCCGGCGCTCGGGGGCGCCCAGGCCCCCCCGCCGCCGCCCCCCGTCGCGCCGGCGCTGCCCCCTGGCGTGATCGCCCCCGGCGTGAGCATCGCGGGGGTCCCGGTGGGCGGCCTCGCCCGCGCGGACGCGCGCATCGCGGTGCTCGCCCAGTACGTCGCCCCGCGCCGGGCCAAGCTCCCGCTGACCTTCCGCGGCCGGCGGCTCGCGATCGACCCGGTCGCGGTCCGGTACGCGGCGGACGTGGACTACGCGCTCGACGGCGCCCTGCTCTTCGGCCGCGCCAAGCCGGTGCCGCCCGAGGGCGTCACGGTCCCCCTGCGCCAGAAGGTCGACCGCAAGCGGCTGCGGGCGGTCCTCGCCCTGCGCGCCGCCAAGCACGACGTCCCGGCGAAGGACGCGACGCTGAGCTTCCGCGGCGCCACGCCGGTCGTCAGCAAGCCGCGCGTGGGGATCGCCGTCGACCTCCCGAAGGCCGCCACGAGCGTCGAGCAGGCGATCCTGGCGCGGGACCTGCCGGCCTACGCCCTGCCGTCCAGGCGCGTGCGCCCGGCCGTGACGTCGGTCGGGCCCGCCATCATCATCGAGCGCAGCAGGTACCGGCTCACCCTGTGGCGGGCGGGCAAGCGGCGCACGTTCGGGATCGCGGTCGGCCAGCCCGCCTATCCGACGCCCGCCGGCACGTACCGCATCGTCACCAAGCAGCGCAACCCCACCTGGTTCCCGCCCGACTCCCCCTGGGCCGCGGGGCTCGGCCCGGTGCCGCCGGGGGTGAACAACCCGCTGGGCACGCGGTGGATGGGCACGTCGGCGCCGGCGATCGGCATCCACGGGACCCCCATCTCCGGGTCGATCGGCACGGCCGCGAGCCACGGCTGCATCCGCATGTACATCGGCGACGCGGAGTACCTCTACAACCAGATCGACATCGGGACCCCGGTCCGGATCGTCTGAGCCTGGGAAGGCCTCCCGGTTCCGCGGGTCTGGCCCTTTCGGCGGCCAGCCCCGCCGAAGGCGGTGCCGCCGTCTGCAAAAGGCCCCGGCCAGGGCGCCTTTTGCGCGTCCCGCCGGGCCCGCGAGAGGCCCGGCGTACGCCTTGGCCTCAGCCGCCCCCGTTCAGCCGCGCGCGCAAGCGCGCCGCTGACGCGGGCGGCATGAGCGCCCGTACCCGGGTGCCGTCGGCGGTCGGCTCCTGCTCGACCTCGCGCCCGTCCGAGTAGACGGTCGAGATGAGCCCCGACAGCTCGTAGGGGATGGTCAGCTCGACGGGCGTCAGGCGCGATCGGGCGGCGTCGGCGAGCCGGCGGCGCAGCTCGTCGAGGCCCTCCCCCGTGGCCGCCGACACCTGGACCCCGTCCGGCTGCCGGTTCGCGAGCGCCGCGCGCTCGTCGGCGCCGACCAGGTCGATCTTGTTCAGCACCGGCAGCCGCGGCACCCCCGACGCCCCGATCTCGTCGAGCACCTCGGCGACGGCGCGGGCCTGGGCGGCCCGGCGGCCCTCGGGCTCGGCGGCGTCGGCGACGTGGAGGATCATGTCGGCGTCGCTCACCTCCTCCAGCGTGGCCGAGAAAGCGGTGACGAGCTGGTGCGGCAGGTTGCGGATGAACCCGACCGTGTCCGACAGGAGGACCTCGTGGCCGTCGGCCTCGAGCCGCCGGGTGGTGGGGTCGAGGGTCTCGAAGAGCGCGTCGTCGGCGCGCACCCCCGCGCCGGTGAGGGCGTTCATCAGGCTCGACTTGCCGGCGTTCGTGTACCCGGCGAGCGCGACCCGCGGGAGCGGTGCGGCCGCCCGCCGGCCCCGCTGGGTCTCGCGCGACCGGGCGACGTCGCGCAGGCGCCGGCGCAGCGTGGCCATCCGGGTGCGCAGGAGGCGCCGGTCCGACTCGAGCTGGGTCTCGCCGGGGCCCCGCGTGCCGACCCCGCCGCCGAGCCGCTCGAGGTGCTGCCAGAGGCCCTCCTGCCGGGCGTAGGAGTACTCGAGCTGGGCGAGCTCGACCTGCAGCTTGCCCTCGGCCGAGCGCGCGTGCTGGGCGAAGATGTCGAGGATCACGGCCGTGCGGTCGACGACCCGCGTCTTGAGCCGGTCCTCCAGCGACCGCTGCTGGCCGGCGCTGAGGGCGCCCTCCGCCGCGACCAGGTCGGGCTTGAGGCGCTCCACCGTCGCCTTCAGCTCCTCCAGGCGGCCCCGCCCGAGGTAGGTGCGCGGCTCGGGACGGTCGCGCCGTTGCACCAGCGTTTCGACGGTCTCGGCCCCCGCCGTGCGCAGCAGCTCCCCGAACTCGGCCATGCGGTCGCGCTCCTCCTCGGGGTCGTGCGGGAGGGAGGCGATCACCACGGCGCGCTCGGGGCCGTTGCGGCGCAGCTCCTCCTCGGGGCGCATCGCGGAGCCGCGATAGGTGCGCTGGAGCTCGGGCATCCGTCAATGATGCCCGCAACCGGCCGCTGCCGTCCACGCGCGGGCGTGCCGTAGGGTCGCGCGATGAGGTCTCCGGCCCTCGCGCTCGGCGCGATCCTGCTGGCCGCCGCCCCCGCGGCGGCCGCCCCGGCGCCGTGGCTCGCGCCGGCCGCGCTCTCGGAGCGATTCGGGGTCCGGCCCCCGGGACCCACGCTCGCCGTCGGGCGCACCGGAGCGGTTGTTGCGGCGTGGGCGCGCCCGCGCTCGGCAGCTGGACGACCCGAGGTCCAGGTGGCCCGCCGCGAGCGCCCGTCGGTCGCGTTCGGCTCGCCCGTGACCATCGCCGTCCTCGCAAGCGTCCCTGGCAAGTCCCCTTCGACGGGCGTGGCCGGAGACGGGACAGGCACGGTCGGCTGGCTGGGGGAGCTGTCCGTCCGCGCCGCTCGGGTGCCCGCGGCCGGCCCGCCGGAGCCGGCGGCGATCATCGCGTCGCGGGGCGTTTTCGCGGGGCTGGATGTCGGCGTCGATCGGTCGGGCACGGCCGTTGCCCTCTTCGCACAGGGCGACTTCCCGAGTACGTCTGCGCTGCTGGCGGTACGGGCGTCCGACCGCGCGGCCGGCGCGGCCGGCTTCTCCGCGCCGGTAATGCTCGGCGCGACCTCTTCGAGAGAGCTCGATCTGGCCGTCGCCCCGGACGGCCGCGCGGTGGCGGCGTGGATCGGGCTCGAGGGGGCCGTGTGGTCGGCGTCCCGGGATCCGGCCGCCGGATGGCGGCCTGCCGTGCGCCTCTCGGGCCCCGGTCCGGCGCGCGACCCGAACGTGGCGATCGGCGAGATCGGCGGCGCGATCGTCGGGTGGTTCGAGAGCTCGCCGATGGTCGCCATCCGCGACCGGTCGGGGGCGTGGTCAGCCCCGGAGGCGGTCGCGCCCGCAGGACCGCTCCCGCCTGGAAGGGGACCGGCTGTCGCGATCGGCTTCCTGGGCGACACTTTCGCGGTGGCGTGGCGGCGGGGCCCTGCGCCGCTCGCGCTGCGGGTCGCCTGGCGCGGCAATCCCACGCGGCCCTGGCGCGTCAGCCCGATCGCCGACCCGTCGCGCAACGTGGGCGAGCCGGCGCTCGTCATGAGCCAGTCCGGCGACGCGCTGGTGGCCTGGTCCCAACCCCTTTCGGGCGGCTCTGGAATTCGCGCCCGCCGCGTGCCGCGAGGCGGTCCGCTGGGTCCGGTGGAGACGGTTTCGACCGGCTCCGGGTCACGCGTCGAGCCCGCTCTCGCCATCGGGACCGGAGGGGCGGTGACGGCGGCATGGGTGGCGCTGCCCTCCTCGGGGACCTACGCGAGAAGGATCCGCTTCGTAGCCGCGGCCCGCCGCCTGCCCCTGGTCTAGTCTCCGCGCGGTGATCTCCGGCGATCCCCCGCACGGCCTGGACGACGCCCCCGACTGGTACCTCGACGCGGTCGTGTACGAGCTGCACGTCCGCGCGTTCCAGGATCTCAGCGGCGACGGCATCGGCGACTTCCGCGGGCTGATCTCCCGGCTGGACTACCTGCACGACCTCGGCGTCACGGCGATCTGGCTGCTGCCCTTCTACCCGTCGCCGCTGCGCGACGACGGCTACGACATCGCCGACTACCGCTCGGTGAACCCGTCCTACGGGTCCATGCGCGACGTGGGGCTCCTGATCCGCAAGGCCCACGAGCGCGGCCTGCGGGTGATCACCGAGCTGGTGCTGAACCACACCTCCGACCAGCACCCCTGGTTCCAGCGGGCGCGGCGCTCGCCCCCGGGCAGCCGCTGGCGCAACTTCTACGTCTGGAGCGACACCCCCGACCGCTACCGCGACGCCCGCATCATCTTCCCCGACTTCGAGTCGTCGAACTGGTCGTGGGACCCGGTGGCGGAGCAGTACTACTGGCATCGCTTCTACTCGCACCAGCCGGACCTCAACTTCGACAGCGCCGACGTGCGCCGGGCCCTCTTCTCCATGGTCGACCACTGGTTCCGCATGGGGGTCGACGGGCTCCGCCTGGACGCGGTGCCCTACCTCTACGAGCGCCCCGGGACGATCTGCGAGAACCTCCCCGAGACCCATGCCTTCCTCCGGGACCTGCGCCGCCACGTGGACGAGCGCTTCCCCAACCGCCTGCTGCTGGCCGAGGCCAACCAGTGGCCGGAGGACGCGGCCGAGTACTTCGGCGACGGCGACGAGTGCCACATGGCCTTCCACTTCCCGCTGATGCCGCGCCTCTTCATGGCGATCCAGATGGAGGACCGCTTCCCCATCATCGACATCCTCCAGCAGACGCCGGAGATCCCGGAGGGCTGCCAGTGGGCCCTCTTCCTGCGCAACCACGACGAGCTCACGCTCGAGATGGTCACCGACGAGGAGCGCGACTACATGTACCGGGTCTACGCGCACGAGCGCGAGGCCCGCATCAACCTCGGCATCCGCCGCCGGCTCGCGCCGCTGCTGGGGAACGACCGGCCCAAGATCGAGCTGATGAACGGCCTGCTGCTGTCGCTGCCGGGGACGCCGGTCATCTACTACGGCGACGAGATCGGGATGGGCGACAACATCTACCTCGGCGACCGCGACGGGGTGCGCACGCCCATGCAGTGGAGCGGCGACCGCAACGCCGGGTTCTCGCGCGCCAACCCCCAGCGGCTCTACCTGCCGCCGATCATCGACCCCGAGTTCCACTACGAGACCGTCAACGTCGAGACCCAGGCCACGAACGGCGGGTCGCTGCTGTGGTGGATGCGGCGCATGCTCGCGCTGCGCAAGCGCTCCCGGGTGTTCGGGCGCGGGAGCCTCGAGTTCCTCCACCCCGAGAACCGGCGGGTGCTCGCCTACCTGCGCAGCGACGGTGAGCGAAGCGTCCTGATCGTGGCCAACCTGTCGCGCTTCGCGCAGTTCGTGGAGCTCGACCTGTCGCGCTTCAGGGGGTCGGAGCCGGTCGAGCTGTTCGGCCAGACCCACTTCCCCGCGATCGGGGAGCTCCCCTACCTGCTCACGCTGGGCCCGCACGCCGTCTACTGGCTCGCCATCGAGGGCCCTCGCGAGGACGCCGCGGCCGCTCCGGCCGACGAGGACGCGCCCGCGATCGCCGGGACGGGGTCGCTCGAGGCGCTGCTGGCCGGCCGCCCGCGCGCCGAGCTCGAGCGGGCGCTCGCCCGCTTCCTGCCGACGCGGCGCTGGTACTCGGGCAAGGCGCGCCGGATCCGGTCCGTGTCGGTGGTCGATGCAATCCCCCTCGCCGGCCCCTCCGCCCGGGTCGTGATCGCGCGGGTCGACTTCATCGAGGGCGAGCCCGAGACGTACGCCATGCCGCTGATGGTGCTCGAGGGGGAGCGCGCGGAGCGGCTCGCCGCCGATGCCCCGCGCAGCGTCGTCGCGCGGCTCGAGCGCCGGGGCGAGCCCGCGGTCGTGGCCGAGGCCCTGCTCGACCCCGATGTCTGCCGCGCCCTGCTCGACGCCGTCCGCCGCAGGCGCAGGCTGCGCGGCACCGGCGGCGGCCTGCTGACGGGGCGCCCGTCGCCCGCCCTGCGCGACGTCCTCGACGGGGACGAGCCGCCCGAGCCGTCGGTCTTCCGCGCCGAGCAGAGCAACACGTCCGTGCTCTTCGGGCAGTCGCTGATCCTCAAGCTCTTCCGCCGCGTCGAGGACGGGGTGAACCCGGACCTCGAGCTCGGCCGCTACCTCGCCGACCGCGGGCGCTTCCCGCACACGCCGCGGGTGGCGGGGGCGCTCGAGTACCAGAGGGACGGCGGCGAGCCGGCGACGCTGGCGATCCTCCACGAGTTCGTCCCCAACGAGGGCGACGCCTGGCAGTACACGCTCGACGCCCTCGGGCGCTTCTCGGAGGAGGTCCTGACCGACCGGATCCGTCCCGGCGCCGAGCCGCCCGACGCGGCCTCGGACGGGCTCCTGGAGCGCGCGAGGGCGCCGATCCCCGAGGAGGTCGACGAGGTCGTCGGCTCCTACCTGCAGTCGGCCCAGCTCATGGGCCGGCGGCTCGCCGAGCTCCACGCGGCCCTGGCGGAGGAGGCGACCGACCCCGCGCTGGCGGCGGAGCCGGTGACGCCGCACTACCAGCGGTCGGTCTACCAGTCGGCGCGGAACCTCACCGGCCGGACGATGCAGTCGCTGCGACGGGCGCTGCCGTCGCTCGGCGAGCGCGACCGCGCCCTGGCCGAGGACCTGCTGGCGCGCGACGGGGACCTCCTCCGCCGCTTCTCCGCGCTCCTCGACCGGCGCGTCCGGGCGGCGCGGATCCGCGTCCACGGCGACCTCCACCTGGGGCAGGTGCTCTTCACCGGCCGCGATTTCCTGATCATCGACTTCGAGGGCGAGCCGACGCGCTCGCTCAGCGAGCGCCGCGTCAAGCGCACGCCCGTGCGCGACGTCGCGGGGATGCTCCGCTCGTTCGACTACGCGGCGGTCACGGCCCTGCTCGACGCGGTGGCACGGGGCCTCGTCGAGGCCGACTCCGACGCCGCCCGCGAGCTCGAGGCGTGGGGGAGGCACTGGAACGACTGGGTGCAGTCGGCGTTCCTCGGCTCCTACCTGGAGGCCGCCGGCGACGCCCCGTGGATTCCCGCCGATCCGGACGCCATGGCCCTGGTGCTCGACACGGCCCTGCTCGAGAAGGCGATCTACGAGCTCGCCTACGAGCTCAACAACCGCCCCGACTGGGTGGCGGTGCCCCTCCGCGGGATCCGCGACCTCCTTGACGGCGGCGTCTGCGCGCCGCCGCCGCCGCGCGGCCGCTCCGGCGCCCGCTGAGCATCCCGGGCGGCTAGGAGCGGGGCGGCCGCCGGGTGCGGCGGCGGATGGCCGCCGAGGTGGCGATGCCGAGCAGCCACCCGATGGCGGCGGCCACGAAGATGACGAGGGCGAGCGCCGCGTCCGTCGAGCCGACGAGCCAGTTCACCTCGACCTCGTCGCGGTTGGCGACGACCCACGCGATCAGCAGCCCCAGCAGGACGACGCCGAGGACGGTCCACCCGTAGATCCGCGTGCGCCGCGCATGGCGGCGGGTCCGCTCGGAGCGGCTCTCGGCGCGCGCCTCCTCCGTGGGTGAGACCGTGCGCTCCTCGTCCATGTCGTCCACCTGCCCGGAACGGGCCCGCGTCAATCGGCGAGCCGGGGTTTGACCGACGCCAGTCTCTCAGGGTGCGGGGAACCAGTCCCGGGGCGAGGGGAAGAGATGGCGGTCGGCGAGGACGTTGAGGGCGCGCCGCGCCTGGACGAAGCGCTCGGCGATGGCGTCGAGCAGCCGGGCCGGCGCGCCGGGGGGCGGAGCCGCGCGGGCGGCGAGCCGGTACCAGCGCGCGCCGAGCTGCTCCAGGAGGCCCACGCCGCCGCGGGTCTCCAACGCCTCGCCGAGCACCTCGCCCGCCGGGTCCGCGACGGCGGCGGACCGCCCGAGCCGCTGGAGGTCGATGGGCCGGAAGGCCCGCGAGGCGGTGTGGTCGGGGAACACGCCCGCGAGGAAGAGCGACAGGTCGCCCAGACGGCGGTGCACGGCCGGATGCCGCGACTCCGGGAGCACGTCGAGCGTCGCGGCGAGGCGCACGGGGTCGAGCTCGCTGAAGCGCTGGCGCCGCCACCCGCGCGGGGTCTCGCGCCACACGGTCCCGCTCGAGACGCGGGTGTAGGAGGCCAGCAGGGCGGCCAGGAAGACGCGCCGGCGGCGGTCGGCCAGGAGCTCGCGGAGGTCGTCGCCGCCCAGCAGCGGCAGGCGCTGGCGCGGGCCCGACCCACTCGGGGACGTAGCTGGCGTCGCGCAGCTCCGCGGCCACCTGCTCGACGGCGGCCGCGAAGGTCAGGAACGGCGAGGCCGTGACGAACGGCTCGCGCTCGGGGTCCTCGAGGCCGCCGCGCAGGAGCATCTCCTCGGCGGCGGGCGACGCGAGCGTCCGCTCGAGCAGGCCGGGCTCGCCGCGCAGCAGGGCGAGCGCGTCGCCGGCCTCCATCGCCGGGCGGCCGGCCAGGCGCAGGACCAGGCCCAGGTCGCCCGGCCCCAGGTGCTCGAGGTAGCCCGCGCCGACCGCGGCCGACCCTCCCGCGCTCATCCCGAGATGGTACCGCGGCCCGCCGCGGCCCCCGGACGATTTGCCCTCAGCCTCACGGCCCGATTAGGGTGACGGTGCCCCACGTGGAGTGCCCGACCACCCCGGAGGTTCCCGTAGGCCGCATCCGGACCATGCGATGCCGTAGACGCTCGGCGCTCCTGGCGCTCGCCCTCGCCGGCGCCGGCATGGTCGCGCTGGCTGCGCCCGCGCTCGCCGCCAAGGACGACGTCGTCCTCATCTCCCGCGCCACCGGGCCGGTCGGCGCGCCGGTTGACGCGAACGCGGTCGTCTCCTCCAGCTCGGCGAGCGGCGATCAGGTCGCCTTCGACACCGACGCCGACAACATCTCGGCCGAGGACAACAACGGCTTCTCGAACGTGTTCGTGCGCGATGCCGCGACCAACACGACGACCTTCGCCAGCCGCGCCACGGGCGCCGCCGGGGTCGGCGGCGACGGCGCCTCGCGGGATCCGTCGATCTCCGGCGACGGGCGCGTCGTGGCCTTCGAGTCGGACGCCGACAACCTCTCGGCGGAGGACAACAACGCCGCCCGCAACATCTTCGTGCGTGATCTCGTCGCGGGGACCACGACCCTCGTGAGTCGCGCCTCGGGCCCGGGGGGCGCCGCAGCGGACGCCGCCTCGAACGACCCGGACGTCTCGGCCGATGGGCGCTTCGTCGTCTTCTCGTCGGCCGCCAACAACCTCTCGCAGGACGACAACAACGCGTACACGAACATCTTCGTCCGCGACCTGGTGGACAACACGACGACGCTGGTCAGCCGGGCGCCGGGCGCGGGGGGCGCCGGAGCGAACGACAACTCCATCATCCCGGCGATCTCCGGCGACGGCAACCGCGTCGCGTTCCAGAGCGGCGCCAACAACCTCTCCAACGAGGACAACAACGCCGTCGTGAACGTCCTCGTCCGCGACATCGCCGCCGCCTCCAACGCCCTCGTCAGCCGTGCGACGGGGCCCGGCGGGGCCCCCGCCAGCGACAACTCGGCCAACGCCGACATCTCGCCGTCCGGCCGCTACGTGAGCTTCCAGTCCGGGGCCAACAACCTGTCCGCCGACGACAACAACGCCGTCTTGAACATCTTCCTGCGCGACCTCGACGACGCCACCACCGCGCTCGTCAGCCGCGCGAGCGGCCCGGGCGGAGCGGGCGGCGACGCCACCTCCTTCACGTCCTCTACCGCGGACAACGCCCGCGTGGCCTTCTCATCGAGCGCGAACAACCTGTCGGCCGACGACAACGACGCGTTCACCAACGTCTTCGTGCGCGACGCGATCGCCAACACGACCGAACTGGTGAGCCGGGCACAGGGGGCGGCCGGAGCCGCGGCCAACAACGGGTCCTTCCTTCCGTCGACCTCGCAGGACGGGCGCTACGTCGCCTTCCAGTCGCTCGCGACGAACCTGGTCGCCGGCACCATCGCGGGCGTGCGCAACATCTACCGCCGCGACGTGCTCGGCGACACGCCGATCGCGACGCCGGTCTGCAAGATCCTGCCGCTGCCGCCCTCGCCGCCGGCCAAGGACGACGTCACCTTCACGCTCACGGTTCAGCAGCTGCAGATCAACCAGCGCATCAGCCAGGCCGCGATCCGGCGCCTGAACGCGGTCGAGGCCCGCCTCAACGGCGGCCTGGCCTCCCGCGACCTGTGCGGCTACTCGATCGGGCCGCCCCAGCTGGGGCCGGGCATCACCAGCGCCCCGGCGGCGGCCTCGCTCGCTCCGGCGGCCCCGGCCGACCCGGCGCCGATCGTCGACCCCGGCCGCAGCGGCCAGGGCGACCCCCTCACCCTCAGCGCCGAGCAGCTGCTGATCAACCAGCGCATCGACCAGGCCGCCATCCGCCGGGCCACGGGCATCACCAACCGCCTCGAGGCAGGGCTCACCGGCGGCGACGTCCAGGCCGCCCAGGTCACCCAGGGCAAGCTCTTCAACCGCCTCCAGATCGTCACCAAGACCCCCTCGCCCGAGCCGCCTGCCAGCGAGACCACCATCCCGCCCCGCCAGAACCCGCCCGACCCCGACAGCGTCACCCTCAGCACCGAGCAGCTGAAGATCAACCAGCGCATCTCCCAGGCCGGGGTGCGCAACGCCAACGCCCTCATCCGGCGCCTCGAGACCGGCCTGTCGGGCACCGACCTGCGCCCCGCCACGCTGTCGGCCGCCGACCTGGGCTGAGCGGCCAGGGCGTGGCGCAGCCTCGGCGCATCGCCGCCCTCCTTGCGCTCGCCGCCTCGCCGCGACGTCGCTGACCCTGGGCCCGCCGGCGCCGCGCCCGGTGCCCGTGCCGCCGGCCGGAAAGCCCGATCCGGGCTCGGTCACCCTCACGACGGGCCAGATCCTGGTCAACCAGCGCATCTCCCAGGCGGCCATCCGCCGCTTGAACGCGCTCAAGGCGCGCCTCGACGCGGGCCTCACCGGCGGCGACGTCGACGACGGACAGCTCGGGCGGGCGCAGCTCGTCGCCGGGACCCAGATCCTCGCCGCCCCGCCGCCGCCGCCCCGCCGACGCCCACGACGACCAGGATCGCCCCGGCCAAGCGCGGCGACCCGGGCGACGTGACGCTCTCGGTGGCCCAGCTCCTGATCAACCAGCGCATCTCACAGGCGGGCGTGCGGCGCGCGAACGACCTCATCCGCCGCATCGACGAGGGCCTGGGGGCCGAGGAGATCGCGGACGGCTCCGTGACGGGCGCCGACCTGTCGCCAGGGGTCTCGCTCTCGGTCCGCTGAGGGCGGGCGGCCCGACGCGCGCCAGCGGGCGGCCGACCTGGGCTGGCCCGTCAGGCCGCGGGGGGCTCGGGCATGGGCGTCCCGTCCCAGGACATGTCCTCGACGAACGCCGTGCCGACGGAGACGTGCTCCTCGCGCGCCACGCGGCTCCAATGGCGGCGGCTGACGAGGAAGCAGAGGGCGGGCATGACGTCCTGGGGCTCGAAGAAGGCGTCGGGCGTGGTGAGGAGCGCGCGCAGGACCGTCGCCGGCGAGCCCGAGGCGATGTGCGGATCGAGCAGGTAGGCGTCGTACTGGCGGCTCAACCCGGCCGGGACGATCCGGAGCTCGGTGGAGGTCCCGGTGATCGCCTCGGCCAGCCAGGCCCCGGGGGGAAGAAGGCCCCCGCGCTCGCCCGCGGGTTGGCCTCGATCATCACGAGGCCGTCCTCCGCGCGCCGGTAGTCGAAGCCGATGCACCCGGTGAAGCGCGTCTCCCCGGCGATCGCCCGGACGCGCTCGAGCGAGCCGAAGTCGTCGACCGTCGAGAACTGGATCGACCATCCGCCCTCGGCGGCGATGGTGGGCTCGTAGGCGCAGTGCAGCAGCACCTCGCCGTCGCGCACCACGCTGAAGGAGCAGGCGTCCTCGCCCTCGACGTACGGCTGCACCAGCCACGGGTTGTCGGGGGCCGGCCGGCAGTCCTCGAGGCGGCTCTCGCCCGCGCGGGGGCCGTGGTTGGTCAGGTAGACGAGCCCTCCTCGCGAGAAGGCGGGCCGGGCGACGAAGGCATCGAGCCGGGCCACGGCGGCCGCCAGCTCGGCCTGCGTGCGGACGACGGTCGTCGCCGGGGTGGGAAGGCCGATCCGCTCGCACAGCGCCACGAAGCGGCTCTTGTCGTGCAGCTCGGCGACCGTCGCGAACGGCGAGGTGAAGATCGGCGCCGGGACGCGGTCGGCGTACCTCGCCAGGACGTACGACTCCTCGAAGCTCGGGACGACCAGGTCGATCCCCCGGGCGCGGACGATCTCCGCCACGTCGTCCACGAACCGCAGCGGCTGGGACGCGGGCGGCGCGATGAGGTGCGTCCTGTCCGCCCGGTGCGAGTGCAGCGCCGGCGAGAGCGCGTAGGAGTCGGCGACGTCGACCCGGGCGCCGATCTCGTGGAACGCGCGGACGAGGGCGGTCGCGGGGGGGAAGCGCCCGCTGGTGACGAGCACCGCGAGCCGCTCGCCGTCCGGGCTCACGGCCGCCTCACCCGGCCCGGCGCAGCAGGAGGACCGACCGGGCCGCCAGGCTGACCTCCGCCCGGGCGGGCCACGTCTGGGCGCCCTCGGGGGCCTCGGGCTCGACGGTGGAGATCGTCTGCTGCCAGCGGGTGCCGAACCGCCGCGCCGGGAGCCGGAAGCCCGCCGGCTCGTGGCCCGCGTTGACGAGCAGCACGAAGGAGTCGTCGATCACGGGCTCGCCGGCCGGCGAGGGCGAGGGGATCTCCTCGCCGTTGATGAAGACCCCGAGCACCCGGCGCTCGCCGGCGCGCCAGTCGCGCCGGCTCATCTCGCGGCCGTCCTCGCGGAACCAGCGGATGTCCGGGAGGCCGGAGCCGTCGCCGTCGCCGCCGCCGAAGAAGTCGCGCCGGTGGAAGACCGGGTGGGCCTTGCGGAGGGCGATCAGCCGCCGGGTGACGGCGAGCAGGGCGGCCTGCTCATCGTCGAGCTCCCAGTCGAGCCAGCCGACCTCGTTGTCCTGGCAGTAGGCGTTGTTGTTGCCGCCCTGGGTGCGGCCCATCTCGTCGCCGCCGAGCAGCATCGGCACGCCCTGCGAGAGCAGCAGCGTGGCGAGGAAGTTCCGGTGCTGGCGGGCGCGCAGCGCGAGGACCTGCGGGTCGTCGGTCGGGCCCTCGGCGCCGCAGTTCCAGCTGCGGTTGTCGTCGGTGCCGTCGCGGTTGTCCTCCAGGTTGGCCTCGTTGTGCTTGTGGTTGTAGGAGACGAGGTCGCGCAGCGTGAACCCGTCGTGGGCCGTGATGAAGTTGATCGACGCGAACGGGCGCCGCCCGTCGGACTGGTACAGGTCGCTCGAGCCGGTCAGCCGCGAGGCGAACCCGGCCACGCCCTCGCTCTGCCCGCGCCAGAAGTCCCGCATCTCGTCGCGGTAGAGGCCGTTCCACTCCGTCCACAGCACCGGGAAGTTGCCGACCTGGTAGCCACCCGGGCCGACGTCCCAGGGCTCGGCGATGAGCTTCACCTGGGAGAGCACCGGGTCCTGGTGGATGATGTCGAAGAACGCCGACAGGCGGTTGACCTCCCAGAACTCGCGGGCGAGCGCCGAGGCGAGGTCGAAGCGGAAGCCGTCGACCCGCATCTCCGTCGCCCAGTAGCGCAGGCTGTCCATGATCAGGCGCAGCACGCTCGGGTGGAGCGGGTTGAGGCTGTTGCCGGTGCCCGTGAAGTCAACGTAGTGGCGCGGGTTGTCGGGCGAGCAGCGGTAGTAGCTGAGGTTGTCGATGCCCTTGAAGGAGAGCACCGGCCCGAGGTGGTCGCCCTCGGCAGTGTGGTTGTAGACGACGTCGAGGATGACCTCGATGCCGGCGCGGTGCAGGGCCTTGACCATGCCCTTGAACTCGCGCACCTGCTCGCCGGAGCGGCCGGTGGCCGCGTAGAGGGCGTGCGGCGCCAGGTAGCCGATCGAGCTGTAGCCCCAGTAGTTCGTCAGGCCCCTGGCGGCGAGGTGGGCCTCGTCGGCGATGTGGTGCACCGGCAGCAGCTCGACGGCCGTGACGCCGAGCGAGCGCAGGTACTCGAGGGCCGCGTCCGAGGCGAGGCCGGCGTAGGTGCCGCGCAGGTCCTCGCGCACGCCGGGGTGGCGCATGGTGAAGCCCTTGACGTGGAGCTCGTAGATCAGGGTCTCGTGCCAGGGCGTCGCGGGCGGGCGGTCGTCCTCCCAGTCGAACCCGGGATCGACGACGATCGAGCGCGGGATCGCGTCGGCGTCGTCGGTCTCGTCGCGGATGAGGTCGGAGCCCTCCCCGTCGGGCTCGTAGGGCAGCACGTTGGCGGCGTCGTAGGCGATCGGCCCCTCGATGGCCTTGGCGTAGGGGTCGATCAGCAGCTTGCTCGGGTTGAAGCGATGGCCCCTCGCCGGGTCCCACGGCCCGTGCACCCGGTAGGCGTAGCGCTGGCCCGGCCGCACCTCGGGCAGGAACCCGTGCCAGTTGAGGGCCGTGCGCTCGCGCAGGTCCACGCGCGTCTCGCGGTCGCTCTCGTCGAACAGGCAGAGCTCCACCCGCTCGGCGTTCTCGGAGAAGAGCGAGAAGTTCGTGCCGTCGCCGTCCCAGGTCGCGCCGAGCGGGAACGGCCGCCCGGGCCAGACGTCAGTCATCCGGCGTGAGCCAGACCACCCCGAGGGGAGGGATCGTCACCCCGGCCGACGCCGCCTCGCCGCCCCACGGCTGCGGATCGGCCTGGACGACGCCCATGTTGCCGACGTCGGCGCCGCCGTAGGCCTCGGAGTCGGTGTTGAGCACCTCGCGCCACCGTCCCGGGCGCGGCAGGGGCAGCCGGTAGCCGGGGCGCGGCACCGGCGACAGGTTCGCGGCGGCGACGAGCGTCTGCCCGTCGCGGGCGAAGCGCGCGAAGGCGAGCACGTTGGCGTCGCGGTCGTCGACGACCAGCCAGCGGAAGCCGGCCCCGTCGGCGTCGAGCTGCCAGAGGGCCGGGGTGTCGCGGTAGAGGCGGTTGAGGTCGCGCACGAGCCGCTGGACGCCGGCGTGGCGGGGGCGCTCCAGCAGATGCCAGTCGAGGCTGCGCTCGTGGCTCCACTCCTGCTCCTGGGCCAGCTCCCCGCCCATGAAGAGCAGCTTCTTGCCGGGGTGGGCCCACATGTAGGCGTAGAGCGCCCGCAGGTTGGCGTGCCGCTGCCAGTCGTCGCCCGGCATGCGGGACAGCAGCGAGCCCTTGCCGTGCACGACCTCGTCGTGCGAGAGCGGCAGCACGAACTGCTCGGTGAACGCGTAGACGAGGCTGAAGGTGAGCTCGTCGTGATGGTGGCGGCGGTGGATCGGGTCGCGCGCGAAGTACTCGAGGGTGTCGTGCATCCAGCCCATGTTCCACTTGAAGTCGAAGCCGAGGCCGCCGGCCTCGGTGGGGCGCGAGACGGCCGGCCACGCGGTCGACTCCTCCGCTGCCATGATCGTCCCGGGCTCGCGGGCGTGCGTGACCTCGTTGAGCTGGCGGAGGAAGCCGATCGCCTCGAGGTCCTCGCGCCCGCCGTACTCGTTCGGCACCCACTCGCCCGCGGCGCGCGAGTAGTCGCGGTACAGCATCGACGCGACCGCGTCCACCCGCAGCCCGTCGGCGTGGTACTCGCGCAGCCAGAAGAGGGCGCTGGCCACGAGGAAGTTACGCACCTCGTTGCGGCCGTAGTTGAAGATCAGCGTGCCCCAGTCCGGGTGGGCGCCGCGGCGCGGGTCCTCGTGCTCGTAGAGCGCCGTGCCGTCGAAGCGCGCCAGGGCCCAGTCGTCGCGGGGGAAGTGGGCGGGCACCCAGTCGAGGATCACGCCGATGCCCCGGTTGTGGAGCCGGTCGATCATCTCGCGCAGCTCGTCCGGCGAGCCGAGCCCCGGCGAGGGCGCGAAGTAGGAGGTGACCTGGTAGCCCCAGGAGCCGGGGAAGGGGTGGGCCATCACGGGCAGCAGCTCGACGTGGGTGAAGCCCATGTCGAGCGCGTAGTCGCCGAGCTCCTCCCCGAGCTCGACGTAGGAGAGGGGCCGATTGCCCTCGAGCGGGTTCCAGCGCCAGGACGGCAGGTGGACCTCGTAGATGGACACCGGCTCCTCGTGGGGCCGCCGCTCGCGACGGGCCTGCATCCATTCGTCGTCCTCCCACGGGTGCCGGCTCACGAAGACCTCCGAGGCCGTCTCGGGTGGGCGCTCGGCGCGGGCGGCCTCGGGGTCGGCCTTCAGGCGCAGCGATCCGTCGGCGCCGCGGATCTCGAACTTGTAGCGGGCCCCCTCGGCGACGCCCGGGACGAACAGCTCCCAGACCCCCGAGGCCCCGAGCGTCCGCATGGGGTGCACCATCCCGTCCCAGCCGTTCCAGTCGCCGACCACGCTCACCGAGCGGGCCGAGGGGGCCCAGACCGTGAAGGCGACGCCGGCGGCGGCGTCCACCTCGCGCGGATGGGCGCCCAGCCGCTCCCACAGCTCCTGGTGCCTGCCCTCGCCCACGAGGTGCAGGTCGAGCTCGCCGACGGTGGGCAGGAAGGAGTAGGGGTCGCGCCCGCGGGTCACGAGCCCGCCGAGCTCCACCTCCACCTCGTAGCGGGGGAAGTTGCGTGATCCGGCAACGACCGCCTCGAAGAGCCCCGACGCGCGGTGCTCCAGCTCGACGGGTGCGCCGCCGTCGGGGATGACCCGCACCGCGGTGGCGCCGGGGCGCCAGACGCGCAAGACGACGCCGCCGTCCGAGGGGTGGGCCCCGAGCACCCTGTGGGGCTCGTGGTGGTCGCGGGCGGCGAGGAGGGCGATGTCCGGCTGGATGGAGGCGACCGCGCTCACGCCGCGGCCCTCAGGACGTGCATCGGCGCGACCGCGGGGTCGAGGCGCACGTAGTTGCCCCCCTGCTCCCAGCGGAAGACCTCGCCGCTCACCAGGTCGCGCGCGGTGAACGCCCCCGCCAGCCCCAGCTCCGGCGGGATGACGACGAGGCCCTCGTGGGCCGCCGCCGCGTCGACGTTCACCACGACCACGATCGCGCCGGGCCCGGTGCCCTTGGCATAGGCGATCAGCGCCGGGTTGGCGGTCTCGAGGAACCGGACGTCGATCCGCCACAGCGGAGGGGAGGTGCGCCGGATCTCGTTCAGGCGGCGCACGAGGGGGAGCAGTGGGCCGTCGAGGCGGCGCTCCTTGACCTCGTACTTCTCCGAGTCGAGGTACTCCTCGCTTCCCGGCGCGGCCGGCGTGCGCTCGAGGTCCTCGAAGCCCGAGTAGATGCCGTAGCTCGGCGACAGGGTCGCCGCCAGCACGAGGCGCGCCTCGAACGCCGGCCGGCCGCCCTCCTGGAGGTACGCGTGCAGGATGTCCGGTGTGTTGACGAAGAAGTTGGGCCGGAAGAACTCCGAGACCGGGCCGGCCAGCTCCTCGACGTACTCCCTCAGCTCGTCCACCCCGTTCTTCCACGTGAAGTAGGTGTACGACTGGTTGAAGCCCACCTTGGCGAGCGCGTACATCCGCGCGGGGCTGGTGAAGGCCTCGGACAGGAACACGACGTCGGGGTGCTCCTCGCGGACGCCGCGGATGAGCCAGCGCCAGAAGGCGATGGGCTTGGTGTGGGGGTTGTCGACGCGGAAGAGCCGGACGCCCCGCTCGGCCCAGAAGAGCACGACATCGCGCAGCGCCTCCCACAGCCCCCGCCAGTCGGGGCCGTCGAAGTTCACGTTGTAGATGTCCTGGTAGTGCTTGGGCGGGTTCTCGGCGTACTTGAGGGTCCCGTCCGGGCGGCGGTGGAACCACTCGGGGTGCTCGGTCAGCCAGGGGTGGTCGGGCGAGCACTGGATCGCGAAGTCGAGGGCGATCTCCAGCCCGTGCTCCCGGGCCGCCTCCACCAGCCGCTCGAAGTCCTCGAGCGTGCCGAGCTCCGGGGCGACCGCGGTGTGGCCGCCCTCGGGGCCCCCGATCGCCCAGGGGCTGCCGGGGTCGCCCGGCTCGGCGACGGGCGCGTTGTTGCGCCCCTTCCGGTGGGTGCGGCCGATCGGGTGGATGGGCGGGAGGTAGACGACGTCGAAGCCGAGCTCGGCGAGCCGGGGCAGCTGCAGCTGCACCCCGGCGAAGCCGCCGAACGAGCGCGGGAAGAGCTCGTACCAGGCGCCGACGCGGGCGCGCTCGCGGTCGACGTCGACCTCGAAGGCCTCCGACCGGGCGCGGTCGCGGCGGCGGGGATCCCGCGAGAGGGCGTCGGCCAGCCCGGGCGCGAGGGCGGCGTCGGCGCGGGCGGCGAGGCCGTTGCCGCCCGCGAGGGCGGCGAGCGCGTCGCGCGCCGTCCGCCGGTCGGCGCCCCTGAGGCGCGCGGCGGCGTCCTCGAGCAGGGCCTGCCCCTCGGCGAGCTCGCCCTCGAGGTCCTCCTGGCCGGCGGCCAGCTTGCGCTCCAGCTCGTCGCGCCAGGACGCGAACGGGTCGACCCACGCCTCGACCTGGAAGCGGTGGACCCCGAGCGCGGCGGCGGTGAGCTCGCCCCGCCAGTGGTCGGGGCCGAGCTGCGTCATCGGCGTCTCCGCGAAGCCGCGCGCCCCCGGCGGGCGGTGCCTCACCGTGGCGCGCAGCGCCTCGTGACCGTCGCACACCAGGTCGCACTCCACGACGACGACGTCGCCGAGCGTGCGCTTGACCGGCCAGCGGCCGCCCTCGACCGACGGCCGGACGTCGTGGATCTGGATTCGCGGCGGCGGCGTGCGGGGTGGCGGGGCGGGCACGGGCGGCACTGAGCGTAGCCTTTCCCGGTGCCGACCGAGGCGACACGGGAGGATCCCACGGCCGCCCGGCGCGCGGGCGTGCTGCTGCACGTGACCTCCCTTCCCGGCGGGCGTCTCGGGCCCGAGGCCTTCCGCTTCGTCGACTGGCTCGCCGACGCGGGGCAGGCCTGGTGGCAGGTCCTGCCGCTCACGCCCCCGGACAGGCACGGCTCCCCCTACGCGAGCTCGGTCGGCGTTCGCGGCCTCGCCCGGCCTGCTGCCCCGCCGCCGCGCGCGGGTGACCGCCGCCCAGGTCGCCGACTTCCGCGAGCGCAACGCCTACTGGGCCGACGACTGGGCGCGGTACGCGGGGGGCGGGGCCCTGGCCGATCAGGTGCGCTTCGAGCGCGAGTGGGGGTCCTTGCGTGATCACGCAGGCGACCGCGGCGTGCGGGTCATGGGCGACCTGCCCTTCTACGTCGCCCCCGGCGCGGCGGACGTCGGCGCCCACCCCGGGCTCTTCCGGCGCGACGCGGTCGCCGGCGTGCCGCCCGACGCCTTCGCGGCGGACGGCCAGCTCTGGGGCAGCCCGACCTACGACTGGGCCGCGCAGCGCGCCGACGGCCACCGCTGGTGGATCGAGCGACTGCGGCGCGCTCTGGATCTGGTTGATTGCGCACGCATCGACCACTTCCGGGCCTTCGTCGCGTGGTGGGGCGTGCCGCCGCGGGCGCGCACCGCGCGCTCGGGGCGCTGGTACCCGGGCCCCAGGGGCGAGGTGGTCGAGGCCGCCCGGGCCGCGCTGGGCCGGGTGTCGCTGGTGGCCGAGGACCTCGGCGTCATCACCCAACCGGTGCGCCGGCTGATCGACGGGCTCGGCCTGCCCGGGATGCGGGTGCTCCAGTTCGCGTTCCCCGGCGGTCCGGGCAATCACCACCGGCCCGAGAACCACCCCCGGCGATCGATCGCGTACAGCGGCACCCACGACAACGACACGGCGGCCGGCTGGTGGGCGGCCGCCGGCGCCCGCGCGCGGCGGGAGGCGACCGAGGCCGCCGCCGGCCTCGGGATCCGCGACCAGGAGCCCCACCGGCTGATGGTGCGGATGGCGCTCGCCTCGCCGGCCGGGCTGGCCGTCGTGCCGGCTCAGGACCTCCTGGGCCTCGGCAGCGCGGCCCGGCTCAACACGCCGGGGACGAGGCGGGGCAACTGGCGCTGGCGGCTCCGCGCCGGCGCGCTTTCCCCGGACCTGGCGGCCTGGTTGCGCGAGCGCACCGAGGAGGCCGGCCGGCTGCCCTGACCCGGCGTTTCGCGGCCGCAGGCGCGGGGAACGGCCAGGGCGTGAGCCCGACCTGCGCCCGCGCCGAGCGCCCGCCCGGCCACCCCGGCCCCGAGCCCGCCCCGCCGCCGCTGCCGACGCCGCCGGGCCCCGGGCCCATGCCCGACCCCGAGCCCGTGCCACCGCCCCGGCCGGACCCGGTCCCGCCCCCGCAGATCTGACCGGTCACCTGCGCCGGCCGGCGGCGGGGAGGCCGGCGAGCCACCGCGGGATGTCGCGGCGGCTGCCGGCGATGGCGCGCCGGACCCGCTGCGCGACGTCCGGCCCCTCGAGCGGGGCGCCGTGGCCGGTGAGCAGGTGCGCGGCGTCGAAGCCCAGCAGGGCCCGAGGGGGCGTGAGCCGCAACAGGGGGTGCACGCCGAGCGGCTCGCCGGGGGCCGGGTAGTAGGGCGCGGTCCCGAGCGCCTCCGCCACGACCAGCGCCCGGCGCCCGGGCCACCAGAGCGCGGTCTCGCTCCAGCCCGGGCGCCGCAGGACCGCGACGGGCTCGAACGGCGCGCCCGGCACGCGGTCGAACGGGGTCCGCAGCAGCGGCACGCCGTGGCGCGCCGCCAGCGCGGCGCAGTCGCGCCCGTGCCGGTCGAGGAGCTGGATGACGCCGCGCACGCGCCCGAGCTCGGCGAGCCGCCCGTCCAGGCCCTCGCCGTCGACCGGGTTGACGAGCCACACGCCGCCGTCGTGGGCCAGGGCGTGCGATGCGCGGAGCATCCAGGCCGGGCGGGCGGCGATCCAGCCGGTGCCCCACTCGTGCCGGTAGGTCACGGCGACGCCCGTCGTCCGGCTCCCCG
Organism: Miltoncostaeaceae bacterium; assembly: GCA_963835685.1. Classification (GTDB taxonomy): domain Bacteria; phylum Actinomycetota; class Thermoleophilia; order Miltoncostaeales; family Miltoncostaeaceae; genus DATAGF01. The sequence goes on along the minus strand of CAWIGI010000012.1, from coordinate 197,809 downwards.
CCGTCACCGTGCGGCGTCCGAGTCCTCCAGCCCCTCGAGCGCGAGCACGAGGCGGCGAAGGGTCCGCTCGACCACGTCGTCGGGCACCGGGCCGCGGGAGCGCACGTAGATCGAGTTGGGCCCGACCGCGAAGGCGAGCCGGCGCGCCTCCCGGCCGGGGGCGTCCACGCGCGCCCCCCGGCTGCCGGGCGCCTCGCGCGGCGTCCAGGCCTTCGCGCCCCGCTCCTCGAGGAGCAGCTCGGCGGCGTCGGCGCCGACGCCGGTCGCGACCAGGTGCGAGCCCCAGACGCTGGCGACGGCGACGAGCTCCTGGCCGCCCGGGCCGGTCCAGGTCCGGACCGCGGCCGCCTCGGGAGCGCGCTCGCGCACGCGCTGGGCGAGCGCCGCGTCGGGCGCCCCGGTGAGCGCCTCCTGGAGCGCCGCGGGCCCCGCCGCCTGCGCCGGCTCGCCGCGCAGCTGCCCGGGGCTGGGGAGGACGGTGAGCAGGGCGACGGGATCGGCCGCCTCGCCGCCGGCCTGGGTCGGGCTGGTCGGCCCGCACGCGACGCAGGCGACGAGGGCGGCGAGGAGGGCCGGGAGGGCGGCGCGCACGCCTCGGAGCGTAGCCCGGGCGCTCGTTCATCCCTTAACCGCCCGGCAATGGCGCGCGGCGGCCTCCGTCCGTACCTCTCCTATAATCGGCTCACCGCGCCGGTTCTCCCTGAGGGCGGGCACGGGCGATCCCCGAAGGAGGGACGATGAACCTCGCCTCCTACAAGGCGGGCAACAACTTCAAGACGTTCGTGTTCGTGGCCGCGCTGACGGGCCTTCTGCTCGCCATCGGCTACCTCGTCGGCGGCGCATCGGGCCTGATCCTGTTCGCCGCGATCGCGGTCGTCTTCAACTTCGCGATGTACTGGTTCAGCGGCTCGCTGGCGCTCAAGATGAGCCGCGCCGTCCCGGTCAGCCCGCAGGAGCAGCCCGAGCTCCACCAGATGATCGCGCGGCTCGCCGAGCGCGCGGGCGTGCCCAAGCCGGCCGTCTACATGACGCCCGCCGAGCAGCCGAACGCCTTCGCGACCGGCCGCAACCCCAAGCACGCGGCGATCGCCGTGACCGCGGGCATCCAGCGGGCGCTCGGCCCGCGGGAGCTCGAGGGCGTGCTCGCGCACGAGATGGCGCACATCGCCAACCGCGACATCCTCATCGCGAGCATCGCCGCGATGGTGGCCGGCGCGATCTCGGCGATCGCCAACTTCCTCCAGTTCTCGCTGCTCTTCGGCGGGGACGACGAGAACCCGCTCGGGCTCATCGGCACCATCGCGACGATCATCCTCGCCCCGATCGCGGCGGTCATCATCCAGCTGGCGATCTCGCGCCAGCGCGAGTACGTCGCCGACGCGACCGGCGCCGAGTACGTCGGCGATCCCAACCCGCTGGCCGACGCCCTCGAGACGCTGCACCGCACGGCGAGCGGCGATCCCGATGCGGGTCAACCCGGCCGCCGAGCCGCTCTACATCGTCAACCCGCTCCAGGCCTACGCCCACAGCCGGGGCGGCGCCGGCATCTTCGCGAAGCTGTTCTCGACCCACCCCCCGATGGAGGAGCGCGTCGCGCGCCTCCGCCGGATGGCGGGCGCGAGCAGCCTGCAGCTGCAGCGCTTCTAGGAGGGCCGAATGGGGATCCAGGAGGAGGTCCGCAGGCTCGTCAACACCGAGTCGGCGAAGCACAAGCGGCTGATCGAGTACGTCGCCCGGCAGCTCCGGGCGGGCCGCCCCCTCGCCCAGGTGCTCGACGATCCGTACGTCGTCAACCGCAGCAACCTCGTCGACCGCCGGGCCCTCCTCGAGGAGCCCGAGGTCGTCGAGGCGGCCGGCGGCGAGGCCGCCATCGCGACGCTGCGGGCGCAGCTCGAGGCGGTCATCGGGAAGTAGGGCCGCCGGCCGCCGCCGCGGCGGCCGGCGCTACAATCGGCCCCGGAAGGGGTCGATTTCCTGCGGAACATGCGGCGGGCGGGGATCGAGGAGGTCCCCGCCCGCCGCGGCGTTTCCGCCACCTCCCCGAGGGCGCCACGTGCGCGAGTTCTTCGTCCAGAACGAGACCATCATCCTGTTCGCGCAGGGGCTGGTCTTCTTCTCGCTCGGGTTCGCCGTGTGGCTCCAGCGGCGGCGCGCCACCCGCCTGACCCTGTCGTCGTCGCTCATCTGGCTTGGCGAGCTTCGCGTTCGTCGAGGCCTTCGCCGTCTGGGGCTACGCCTTCGTGCCCATCCAGGAGGGCTACCTGAGCGAGGGCGTCGTGGAGGGCCTCGTCGTGCTGCGGGGGATCGTCCAGGTCGCGGCCTTCCTCTTCCTCGTCCAGTTCGGCCTCCGGCTCCTCGGGTTGAGCGCGGCCGTGCGGCGCTCGCTCACGGCCGTCTCGATCCTCGTCGGCGCGGGGATCGTCGCCGGCTGCTCGCTCGCCGCCGGCCCCGCCGGCTGGAGCGCGCCGGAATGGGAGGCGGCCGTGGTCTCGCTCGCGCGCTACACGCTCCTGTTCCCCGGGGCGATCCTGTCGGCCGTGGGGCTCTGGCGCCAGCGCAGCGAGCTCGGCGCGGCGGGCATGACGGCCATCCGCCCCTACGCCGCCGCCGCCGCCGCCGCGCTGGCGGTCTACGGGGTGGTCGCCGGGCTGATCGTGGCCCGCGGGCCGGTGTCGCCCGGCGGGGTCGGCGACGCAGGCGGCTGGTTCGACGCCACGAGCCTGCCGCTCGAGGTCGTCAGGGGGATCATCGGGCTCGTCCTCTGCGTGCTGGCGGTGAAGCTGCTCGAGATCTTCGACGTCGAGGCCAAGCAGCGCCTGGAGGCCCTCGACCGCGCGCGGGCGATCGCCGAGGAGCGCGCCCGCTTCCGGCGCGACCTGCACGACGGCACGATCCAGTCCATCTACGCCGCGGGCCTCCACCTCGAGGCGGTGGCGATCCGCTGCGAGGACCCCTCGGTGCGCCGCGAGGTGCGGGAGGTGGTCTCCGACCTCAACCAGGCGACCGACGGCATCCGCGACTACATCCGCGACCTCGCCGTCGCGCCGGCCACGCCCGACGGCATCGCCGGCGGCCTCGGCGACCTGACCCGCCGCTTCGCCGAGGAGACCGGTCGCGACGTGCGCTTCTCGGTCGAGCGGGCCGGCCCCTGCGGCCCGCTGCCCGAGGAGGCCGGGCAGCACCTCGAGCAGATCCTCCGCGAGGCGCTGTCGAACACGGCGCGCCACGCCGGCGCGTGCAAGGTCCGGGTCTCGCTGGTGCTCGCCCCGGACGAGATGGACCTCGTGGTGGCCGACGACGGCTGCGGCCCGGGCGCGGGCGCGAACGGCCCGGGCGGCGGCCAGGGGCTGCGGAACATGCGCGAGCGGGCCCGGCGCCTCGGGGGGCGGCTGGTCGTGGAGCCCGGGCCCGGCGGCGGCACGCGCGTCACCCTCGCGGTCCCGCTCGACAGCGAGGAGCCCGAGGCCGAGGCCCCGCCGTCCACCGATCTCCTCCGGGGGGTGGAGACGTGAGCACCGCACCCCGCGACCCGATTCGCGTGCTGATCGTGGACGACCACGCCGTCGTCCGCATCGGCCTGCGGTCGCTGCTGACGCACGCCGCCGGCTTCCGCGTCGTCGGAGAGGCCCAGACCGCCGCCGAGGCGGTCCAGCTCAACGAGCAGACCCACCCCGACGTCGTGCTGATGGACGTCCGGCTGCCGGACGGAAGCGGGGTCGAGGCGTGCCGCCGCATCAAGGCGGACCACCCGGACGCGCGCGTGGTGATGCTGACCTCGTACTCCGACGAGGAGGCGATCGTCGGCGCCGTGATGGCGGGGGCCAGCGGCTACCTGCTCAAGCAGGCCGACGCCGAGCGGCTCACCCAGGCGATCCGCGAGGCCGCGGCCGGCGAATCGACGCTCGACCCGCGCGCGGCGGGCGCCCTCCTGACGCAATTCCGCGAGCTGTCCGCCAAGCAGGCCGAGGCCGAGCTCGCCGGGCTCACCGACCGCGAGCGCCGCATGCTCGCGCTGATCGCGGAGGGCTACACGAACCGCGCCATCGGCGAGGTCCTGCACCTCTCCGAGAAGACCGTGCGCAACCACGTCAGCCAGCTGCTGCGAAAGCTCGGCTTCCAACGGCGCTCCCAGGCCGCCGCCTGGGCGGGCCAGCGGCGCCTGGAGCTGCCCCCCGACTGACGGGATCCGGCAAGGAGATCGGGCCCTGGCGGCGAAACGGGGCGAAAGCCAGAGCCGCCCCCACCAAGGTGCGCACGATGCCCCGATCCGCCCGCGTCCTCGCCCTCGCCAACCAGAAGGGCGGCGTCGCCAAGACCACAACGACGCTCAACCTCGGCGTCGGCCTCCACGACCTCGGCGCGAGGGTGCTCGCGATCGACCTCGACCCCCAGAGCAACCTCTCGATGAGCCAGGGCATCGACGTCGAGTCCCTCACGCTGGGCATGTACCACGTGCTCACGGGGCGGGCGCAGCTCTCGGAGATCATCGAGACGCGCGAGATCGACATCGCGCCGGCCGGCATCGAGCTCGCCGGAGCCGAGCTGGCCCTGTCCTCGATGATCGGGCGCGAGCGGGTCCTCGAGCGCGCGCTGCGGCCGGTGCGCGAGCTCTACGACTACATCCTGCTCGACACGCCGCCCTCGCTGGGGCTGATGACCATCAACGCCATGGTGGCGGCCGACGGGGTCGTCGTGCCGGTGCAGTGCGAGTATCTCTCGCTGCGCGGGCTGGCCCAGCTGCGCGAGACGCTCGCCCAGGTGCGGGAGAACCTCAACCCGAAGGTTGACATCGTGGGTATCCTCCCGACCATGTACGACGGCCGCACGCTCCACGGCCGCGAGGCGGTCCAGCTCCTGCAGGAGAGCTTCGGGGACCGGGTGTACCGTACGCGCATCGGCAAGACCATCCGATTCGCCGAGGCGCCGGTGGAGGGCAAGAGCGTGATCCGCTACGACCCGCAGAGCCAGGCCGCCCGCTGGTACCGCCACCTCGCCCGCGAGGTCTGGGAGGGCCGGATGGGGATGGCGCGCGCGGGCAAGGTCGCTGCATGAGCGAACCGCGCCGCCCGGAGGGCGGGCGCTCCCGGCCCAGCATGCGGGAGGGGCCGCTGTCCGAGCTCTTCCGCAGCACCGACCCGCTCGAGGAGGAGACCTCCGGCGCCACGGACGCCGCCCCCGAGCGCGCGCCGGGCGGCGCCGACCTCACGAACTACGTGGCCGTCATCCGGGTGGTCGGCGTCGGCGGCGCCGGCTGCAACGCCGTCGACAGGATGATCGAGGCGGGCCTGCGCGGCGTCGAGTTCATCGCGGTGAACACCGACCGCCAGGCGCTCGAGGTGAGCGAGGCCGACGTCCGGATCCCGGTCGGCATGGAGATCACGCGCGGCCTCGGGACCGGCGGGGATGCGCATCTCGGCGAGCAGGCCGTCCGGGAGAGCGAGGAGCAGGTGCGCAGGGCGCTGCGCGGCAGCGACCTCGTCTTCATCGCCGCCGGCGAGGGCGGCGGCACGGGGACCGGCGGCGCGCCGATCGTCGCCAAGATCGCGAGCGAGATGGGCGCGCTCACCGTCGCGGTCGTCACGCGACCGTTCGGCTTCGAGGGCCGGCGCCGAACCGAGGCCGCCGCCGCCGGGCTCGAGGCCCTCCAGGGCACCGCGGACACGGTGATCGTCATCCCCAACGACCGCCTGATGGCCGTGCTGGAGCGCGGGACGAGCATGGTCGAGGCGTTCAAGGTCTGCGACGACCTCCTGCGCCAGGGGGTGCAGGGCATCTGCGACCTGATCACGCTGCCGGGGCTCATCAACCTCGACTTCGCCGACGTGCGGACCATCATCAGCGACGCCGGGACCGCGCTGCTGGGCATCGGCTACGCCGGCGGCGGCAACCGGGCGACCGAGGCCGCCCAGGCCGCGATCGCCTCGCCGCTGCTCGAGACCCCGATCGACGGGGCCCGCGGCATCCTCCTGAGCGTCACCGGCGGCCCGGACCTGTCGCTCGTGGAGGTGAGCGAGGCCGCTCGGGTCGTCGCCGACGCGGCCGACCCCGAGGCCAACATCATCTTCGGCGCGACGATCGACCCCGAGCTGTCGGGTCAGGTGTGGGTCACGGTCGTCGCGGCGAACTTCAGCGGCGTCCGCGCCGGTCCGCCCGCGGACGCCGCCCGGGAGCCCGCCGCGGCGGGCCGCGCCGAGCGGTCGCCGCTCTCGCGCCGGGCCGAGCGCGTCACGCGGTTCGACCTGCCCTACCCGGCGGCCGCGCCGAGCGAGGGCGACGACGACGCGCCTCGCATCTTCGACGTCGAGAGCGAGCCCCCGGCGGAGCTGGACCCGGAGTCGACGGGCGTCGTCCGCCGGCCCGCCCGCCCCGGCGACGAGCCGGAGGACGCGGCGTAGCGACCCGCGGCGCCGACGCGCCCGTCGGCGTGGTCGCGGCCGGCCACCGGCTGACGGCGCGAGCGGGCGCGGAGGCACTCGCGCGCGGCGGCGGGGCGGTGGACGCCGTCTGCGCCGCGGCGTTCGCGGCGGCGGTCGCCGAGAGCCCGCTCACCGGCCCGGCCGCCGGGGGGTTCCTGCTCACCAGGGCTCCCGACGGCGCGACGGCCCTGCTGGACTTCTTCGTCGCCGTGCCGGGGCTCGGGCCGCGCGGGCGCCCGCTCGACCCCGCCGAGCTCAGCTCCTTCACCGTGCCCTTCGGCGGCGCCGACCAGGTGTTCCACATCGGCCCGGCATCGGTCGCCGTGCCCGGCATGATCGCGGGGCTGGGCGAGGCCCACCGGCGCGCCGGGCGCCTGGCGCTGGCCGAGCTGGTGGAGCCCGCGGTGCGCCTCGCCCGCGAGGGCGTCGTCCTCGGCACCGAGACCGCCTACCTGCACGAGATCCTGGGGGGGATGCTGACGGCGACCCCGGAGGCCGCCGCCATCTACGCGCCGGGGGGCCGGCTGCTCGGCGAGGGCGAGCGGGTCGTCTTCCACGACCTGGGCGAGACACTCGCCCACCTCGGGCAGGCCGGGGCCGCGAGCATGCGCGACGGGGCGCTCGCGCGCGCGATCGTCGCCCACCAGGAGGAGACGGGGGGCCTCCTGACGCACGACGACCTCGCCGGATACCGGGTGGCCGAGCGGGCCCCGCTCGAGGTCGAGTACCGCGACGTCACGGTCCTGACCAACCCCCCGCCCTCGTCGGGCGGCGCGCTCATCGCCGCGGCCCTCGGCGATCTCGCGGCGCGGCCGCCTCCTCGCGACGACGTCGCGCACTACCTCGCGATCGCCCGCGCCGGCGCCGCGGCGAACGCCCTGCGCGACGACGACTTCGCCCGTGACCTGCAGGAGGAGGACTACCTGGAGCGGCTGTGGGCGCGCCTCGCCGGAGGCGCCGGCTCCACCGGGGACCCCTCGCCGCCGCCGCCCGCGAGCCGCAAGCCCGCCGGCTCGACGACCCACATCAGCGCGGTCGACGCCGAGGGCGGGATGGCGAGCCTGTCCAGCTCCAACGGGTCCGGCTCGGGCGTGGTCGTGCCGGGCACCGGGATCCTCCTCAACAACATGCTCGGCGAGGAGGACCTCAACCCCGGCGGCTTCGGCGGCCTGCCGGCCGGCGTGCGGATGACCTCGATGATGGCGCCGACCCTGCTGCTCCGCGGCGGCGAGCCGGTGCTGGCCCTCGGATCCGCGGGCTCGAACCGGCTGCGATCCGCCATCCTTCAGACCATGGTGAGCGTCATCGACGGCGGGCTCGACTGCGCCGCGGCCGTCGCCCGTCCCCGCGTCCACCCGGAGGGCGACGGCGTTGACGTCGAGGGAGGAGTGCCGGAGGCGGCGGTCGCCGCGCTCGCCGCCGACGGCCACGGCCTGCGCCGCTGGGGCGCCGCGAACCTCTTCTTCGGGGGCGTCAGCGCGGCCGGCCGCGGCGCCGGCGGGCTCGAGGCCGCGGGGGACTTCCGGCGCGGGGGAGCGGCGGCCGGCGTGACCCGGGTCGGGGGCGTGATCGATCTATGACTCACCGTCAAGTCGAGACTGAGTCCGGCGTCTACGAGCTGGACCCTCAGCCGGTCCGGACCTCGTTGAGCGATGGGCCCCCGATGCTCTGGGGCTTTCAGGTCCGGGTGCTCGAGAACGGCCGGGAGATCGCGATCAAGACCTGCTTCGTGGGTCGCGTGAGCGTGCAGTTCCGGGATGAGGCGGCCCTCGACGGGCCGATCGAGGGGCTCCTGCCGGTCCTTCACGAGCTGGCCTTCGAGAAGATCGAGGAGCGCCTGCGGGCCGGCGAGCCGGGCGACGAGATCCTCTTCGCCTAGCGGAGCGCCCGGGAACGTTCACTTCTGGCGGGCTGCAAATCATCGCGGATGCGGCGTCATCGGTCGCCCGCATAGGCTCAGCTATGCGGGCTCCCTGCTTCCGGAGGAAGGCCGGGCTCCGCCCGGCCTTCCGCGGAGAGCCGCCGCGACAGCGGCGGCCCTCCTCGCGGGATTTTCGCGGCCAGAACACCACCAACGTCCCCGGGCGCTCCGCTGCGCTCTCAGGCGGCCTCGGTGCGCCCTCCGAGGACCTCCGCGACGCCCTGGGGTCCGGCCCGCAGCAGCTCCGCCGCCCGCCTCGCCCCGGCGGCCCGGTCGCGCGCCGCGCGCGCCGAGACCCCGTCCCCGGCCCGGCGGGCGGCGATCGCCTCGCGCTCCGCCGCGACGGCCAGATCGTCGAGCTTCTGGGCCATGCGGGCCGACCGGCTGCGGCGGCGCGGCCGCTCGCGGCGGGCCGGACGGGCGGCGCCCGGGAAGAGGATGAGCTGCCCCTGGGACGATGGCGAACGCATGTTCGTAGTGTGCCACGGGACGCGGACGGAATGCCCTACGGCCGGCGCCCAGGCGGCGGGCGGAGAAGCGCGGCGGCCGCCGCGACGAGCTCGCCGTTCCCCGACGCCGCGCGGCCGTCCGGCAGCACGGCCGTGTCCTCCAGGCCGGTCCTGATCCCGTGACCCCGCTCGGCCGCCCGGCGGTTGACCGCCCAGGACGCGATGCCGTCGCCGTGGTGGACCTGCTCCAGGGCGACGCCGGCCTCGTCGAGCGCGCGCTCGATGGCGGCGGGTGTGGGCGAGGGCGTCGCGGGGGTCGGCGTCCAGGGGCTCGACCAGGGCCCTGGCGCAGCGGGACGCGATCCCGGACGCGACGAAGGCGCGGGCGTCGGCGAGGGACAGCAGGACGTGCCTCAGTCGAGACGCGGAACCCCGGGGCAGGCCGCGCGGACGGGCCGCAGCGCCGCGGCGCACGGCCCCGCCGCGAGCGTCTCGCGGCCGTCGTCGTCGTACGGGTGCAGGTGGAGCGCTCGGGCGCCGGCGTCCATCGCGGCGCGGGCCTCTGCCGCGAGCTCCGAGGGCGTCCGCGGGGTCGCCGGGTGGTCGCGGTCCCCGTTGAGGGCCGCCTGCAGCAACGGCTCAGGCCGCGCCGCGGCCGCCCGGGGTCAGGGGGTCGGGCCCCGGGCCGGCCTCGCGCACCGCCGCCGGGCTGCCGTCGTGGGGGACGTGCACGACGAGGTGGCGCCCGCTCCCGGCCAGCTCGAACCGGAACGACCAGTCGGCGCGGGTCCAGCCGGCGACGCGCAGCGTGGCGAGGGCGTCGCCGTCCGCGGCGCCCCGCAGCGCGCGGCGCGCCTCGTCGAGCGCCGCGGCCCCCACCGGCCCGATCAGTGCCTCCGCGTCGCTCACGCCGCCCGGAACGGGAGCTCGACCACCCGGGCGCCGACCGGCGCGCCGGCGCCGTCGCCGGCCTCGACCTCGACCTCGGCTCCGTCCTCGGCCTCGCGGCGGAGGATCGCCAGGCCGGCGGGCCCGAGCCCCGGGACGGCGGCGGCGCTCGTCATCCGCCCCATCTCGCGCCCGCCGAGCAGGACCCGGCCGCCCGTGGCGGGGGGGCCGGCCGCGAGGCGCAGCCCGCGCAGGAGGCGGTTCACCCGGCCCCGGTACTGGATGCGGGCGACGGTCTCCTGCCCGAGGTAGCAGCCCTTCTCGAAGGAGACGGCGACGCCCTCGAGGCCCGCCTCCTGGACGAGGGTGGCCGGCCCGGTGTCGACGCCCACGAGCGCCGCGCCGGCCGCGATCCGCGCCGCCTCGAAGGCCTCCGCGGACGCCTCGGGGATCCCGGCCGCGGCGATGGCGCCGCCGGGATCGTCGACCACCGCCTCGACCGCTCCCGGGAGGATGGACGGCACCACTACGGCGCCGGCGGGGACCGCCGATCCGGAGGGCAGCGTCACGGTCTCCGCCTCCTCGGGCCCGATCAGCTCCAGGGCCTCGGAGAAGTGGTAGCGGTCGAGCAGGCCGGCGACCAGGGCGCCCGCGCCGGCCGCGAGCACGAGGGTGAAGGCGTCGGGGGCGTCCCGGCGGACGCGCAGGTCGGCCTGGACATGACCCTTCGCGTCGAGCAGCAGCGCCCGGGTCGCTCCGCCCGGCCCGAGGCCGGCGATGTCGTTCGAGAGCAGGCCGTGCAGGAAGGCGCCGGCGTCGGGCCCCTCCACCCAGATGAGCGCCGCGCGGCCGCGGACGACCGGCGGCGCGGCGACGGCCGCGGAGGGCGCCGTCACGGGGTCGTCACCCTGCCGTTGGTGCTGGCGCGCTGGGCGGCGAGCCGGGCGTGCTGCAGGTCCTGGTCGACCGCGGACAGGATCTCGTCGACCATCGCCAGGCGACGCCCCTCGTCCCGGCTCTCGAGCAGCTCCTGCTTGGGCCCCGACGGCAGCTCGAAGGCCCCGGCGATGGCGTAGGAGAGCGGCACCCCGTCGGGGGCCGGGGGCGGCGCGTCGTCGGGCAGGCCGGCGAGGGAGCGGAAGCGCGAGAGCACCTTGGCGGCGAGCTCGGGCGGAGCCTGCGCGGGGTCGTCGGGCAGCGCGCGCACCCTCGCGGAGAAGTACAGGCGCCCCTCCGACTCCTCGACCAGCTCGACCGGCTCCTGCCCCTGGACGATGACGTTCAGGCGCCCGTCCTCGAAGCGGCGCACGAGCGTCTCGAACGTCGCGGAGCAGCCGACGTCCGCCGGCCCGGTCGGGCCGCTCTGGACGATCACGAAGGGCCGGTCGTCCAGCACGCAGTCCGCGTAGAGCTGGCGGTAGCGCGGCTCGAAGAGGTGGAGGGGGACCTTCTCGCCGGGGAGGATGACCAGATCGAGGGGGAAGAGGCCGAGATCGAGGAGGCCGTCCACGGCGGGGAGTGTAGTGCGCCCCGCCCCGGGCCGGCCCCGCCGGGTCAGGCGGCGACGGCCGGCGCGGCGACCTCCTGGTAGAGCTCCACGAGCTCGCCGATGTGCCCCTCGACGGTGAACCGCGCCCGGTCCTCGAGGGCACGGCGGCGCAGGTCGGCGAGCGGGGCGCGCGTGAGCACGCCCGGCAGGTCGGCGAGGTCCTCCACCACGACGCCGACCCCGTTCTCCTCGACCAGCCGGCGCAGCGCCCTGTGGGGGCCGGCCGCGATCGGCAGGCCGGAGGCCAGGTACTCGAAGGCCTTGTTGGGGAGGGCGGTGTCGAGATGGGCGGCGTTGAGCCGCGGGTTGAAGACCGCCCACCCGACGTCGTAGGCCGGCAGGCGCCGCAGGAGCGCGGCCGGCTCCAGGCGTTCCATCAGGCGGATGCCCGGCGTCGCGGCGGCGAGCTCCCGGTACTCGGCGACCTCGCGGTTCGGGAACACGTCGATCCGGAGCCCCGCGGCCGCGACGGCGGCGAGCCCGTCGCGCAGGTCGTAGTGGCTCCCGTTGGCCGAGAGGCTGCCCTGGTAGACGAGCCGGAGCGGGCCGTCGCCGCGCGGCGCGCGGGGGAAGGGGGCGACGTCGCGCGCCAGCGCGTAGTTGGCGAACAGGAGCGTCCGCTCGGGCACGCGGTAACGGGCGGCGATCTCGTCGAGCATCTCGCGCGACACCGCCACCAGCGCGGCGCACCCCTCGACGGCGGCCTTCTCGAGGGTCTCGGGGTCGTCCGGGTCGTCGAAACCGTCCTCGTAGGGGGTCCGGCGCAGGCTCTGCAGGTCGTGGGAGTCGTGGATCACCGGGATCCGCCCGTCGGCCACCTCCAGGGCCACGACGGTGAGGGAGTCGGGCAGGTTGTGGCTGTGGATCAGCGTCGGGCCGAACTCGTCGATCGCGGCGGCGAGGCCGTCGGCGGGGTCGTCGGCGTCGAGCCGCCACCAGGCCTCGAAGAGGTCGTCGCCGGAGCCGTACCACTCGTCCAGGGTGCGGCCCTGGTAGGCGAACCCGAGCGCCATCTCGGGCCGCGCGGCGCGGAGGCCCACCGCGTACTTCAACGCCCGGATGCAGGGCTGGCGCTGGAGGAAGAGGACCCTCACGCGCGGGCGGCGCGCCGGTCGCGGATCGCTCGCGCGGGGTTCCCGACGGCGACCGAGTACGGCTCGAGGTCCTTGGCGACGACCGCTCCCGCACCGACCACGCAGCCCTCCCCGATCGTGACGCCGGGGAGGATACAGACACCCATGCCGATCCAGCAGTCCGCGCCCACGGCCACGCTGCGGGGCGCCCAGCCCTGATCGGGGATGGGGGCGCCCAGGTCCATCTCGTGGTTGGCCGTGTGGACCATCGAGTAGGGACCGAAGATGCTCCTGTCACCGATGGTCAGCCCGCCGTATCCGTTGACGTAGCAGCCGTAGTTGAAACCGACGCGGTCGCCCATCTCCACGCGATCCCCGTTCAGCCAGACGATCACGTCGAGGTAGAAGCAGCCCTCGCCCACCCGGCCCGCGTCGGCCGGCCGGAACGGGATGACGCTCTTGCTGCGCTCGGTGATCATCACGGCCTCGCCTCCAGGGGTCGCTCGGCGCGACCCTACAGCGGGCGTCCTCTACGATCGCGCCCCGTGAGCGCGACCTCGAAGCTGCCCCGCGGCCTCGTCCGTCCCGCGCTGGCCGGCGTCGCGGCGTACGAGCCCGGGCGGCCGGTCGAGGAGGTGCGGCGCGAGCTGGGCGTCGACTCCGTCGTCAAGCTCGCCTCGAACGAGGGACCCTTCCCGCCCATGCCGGGGGCGGTCGCCGCCATCCGCGAGGCGGCCGAGGGCGCCCGCGCCTACCCGGACGCGGGCGCGTGGGCGCTGCGCGACGCCCTCGCCGGCCGCACCGGCCTGGACGCGACCCAGGTGCTGCCCGGCGCGGGCATCGACGGCCTCATCAGGTTCCTGTGCCTCGCCCTGCTCGACCCCGGCGACGAGCTGGTGATGGCCTGGCCGTCGTTCCTGTCGTGGCGGATGGGCGCCGAGATCCAGGGCGCGACGCTCCGTCTCGCTCCGCTCGCCGCCGACGGGGCCTACGACCTCGACGCCCTGCTCGAGCAGGTGACCCCGCGCACCAAGCTCGCCGTGGTGGTGAGCCCCAACAACCCGACGGGCGGGGCGGTGACCGCGGCCGGCCTGGTCCGCTTCCTCGACGCGCTCCCGGCCCACGTCCTGCCCCTGGTCAACGAGGCCTACGTCGAGTACCTGCCCGAGGGCGGCCACGACGCCGCGCGCCTCGTCGCCGAGGGCCGCGCGCTGGGCGTCCTGCGCACCTTCAGCAAGGCCTACGGCCTGGCGGGCCTGCGGGTCGGCTACCTGCTGGGCCCGCCGGACCTGGTGCGGACGGTCGGCGTCGTGCGCAACGTCTTCGACGTGAGCGGCCCCGCCCAGGCGGCCGCGGTCGCGAGCCTCGCCGAGAGCGATGCCCTGCTGCCCGAGCGGGTCGCGCTGAACACGACCGAGCGTGAGACGGTGGCGGCCGGGATGAGGGGGCTCGGCCTGGAGCCGCTGCCCAGCGCGGCGAACTTCCTCCTGGTCGACCTCGGCACGCCGGAGCGTGCCCAGGCGGTCAACGCCGCGCTGCTCGCGCGCGGGGTGATCGTGCGGCCGGCCCGCGCCTTCGGCGCGCCGTCGGCGCTGCGGGTGACCGTCGGCCTCCCGGGCGAGAACGAGCGCTTCCTCGCCGCGGCCGCCGAGGCCCTGGCGGAGGTTGCGTGAGCAATCAACTCGTCGCCGGCGTGCGCGCGGGCGAGCGCCGCGCGATCGGGCGGGCCATCAGCATGGCCGAGCGCCTCGGGCCGGAGGGGCGGGAGCTCGTCGCGGCCCTCCACCCGGCCACCGGTGGGGCGTGGCGGGTGGGCGTGACGGGCCCCCCGGGGGCGGGGAAGAGCACGATGATCGGCGCGCTGGCGGGGCACCTGCGCCGGGCCGGGAGATCGGTCGCCGTGGTGAGCGTCGACCCGACGAGCCCGTTCACCCGCGGCGCTGTGCTGGGGGACCGGATCCGGCTCGCCGACCACTTCCTGGACCCGGGGGTGTTCATCCGCTCGATGGCCAGCCGCGGCCATCAGGGAGGGCTCGCGGAGGCGACCGCCGACGCCGTCCTCATCCTGGACGCGGCGGGCTTCGACGTGGTCCTGGTCGAGACGGTCGGCTCGGGCCAGAACGAGGTCGAGGTCCAGGCGCTGGCCGAGACCGTCGTGCTGACGCTGATGCCGGGCAGCGGCGACGGCGTCCAGGCGATCAAGGCCGGGCTGATGGAGATCCCGGACGTGCTCGCCGTCACCAAGGCCGACCGCCCCGGCGCCGACGTCATGGCCTCCGAGCTGCGGACCGCCCTCTCGCTCGTCCCCGCCGGCCCCTGGGAGCCGCCGATCGTGCGCGTGGCGGCGCTCGAGAACGAGGGCCTCGAGGAGCTCTGGCGGGAGGTGGAGCGCCACCGCGCGTTCCTCGGCGAGGAGGGCCGGCTGGAGGCCCGGCGCCGCGACGGGATGGCGCGCCAGCTGAGGGCGCTCGCCGCCGACCGGCTGGCGCGGAGGCTGGACGCCGCCGCCGACCCGGCCTTCGTCGACGCCCTCATCGACGAGGTCCTCGGGCGGAAGCTCGATCCGGCCGAGGCCGTCGACCGCGTCCTGGGGCGGGCGGGCCTGGAATGAGGGCGGCCGTGCTCGCGGCCTACGGCTCGGAGCTGTCGATCGAGGAGGTGCCGGCGCCCGAGGTCGCGGGCGGGTCGGACGTGATCGTGAGGATCGGCGGGGCGGGCCTCTGCCGCACCGACCTCCACGTGATCGAGGGCTTCTTCCGGGAGCGGGTTGACGTCGAGCTGCCGTACGTCCTGGGGCACGAGAACGCGGGCTGGGTCGAGGACGTGGGGCCCGACGTGCGCTCGCTGAAGCCGGGCGACGCCGTGATCGTCCACCCCGTCGTCAGCTGCGGGCGGTGCCCGGCCTGCCGGCGCGGGGAGGAGATGCACTGCGCCGACCAGGCGTTCCCGGGGATCACCGCGGACGGCGGCTTCGCCGAGTACCTGCGCACCGGCGAGCGCGCCGTGATCGCGCTGCCCGACGGCGTCGAGCCCGCGGCCGTCGCGCCCCACGCCGATGCCGGCCTCACCGCGTACCGGGCGGCCCGGCGCGCCGCCGAGGGCCTCGGCCGCGGCTCCCGGTGCGCGGTCATCGGCGTCGGCGGCCTCGGCCACATCGCGCTCCAGCTGCTCCGCGAGCTCAGCGAGGCCGAGATCGTGGCGGTTGACCGCTCGGGGGCGGCGCTCGGCCTCGCGGCCCGCCTCGGCGCCGAGCACCTCGTGGACGCCTCGGTCGGCGACCCCGTCGAGGCCGTCATGGAGCTCACGGGCGGCCGGGGCGCCGATGCCGTGATCGACTTCGTCGGCGAGGAGGTCGCCATCGGGCAGGCCCTCGGCCATGATCGCGACCGGGGGCACCTACTGGGCCGTCGGTTACGGCGGCACGATCACGATCCGGATCCCGGCGATCGACGTGGTCGCGCGCGAGATCGCGGTCGCCGGAAGCCTGGTCGGCACCTACGGGGAGCTCGCCGAGCTGATGCGCCTCGTCGCCGAGGGGCGGGTGACGCTGCACGCGTCCGAGTACCGCCTGGACGACGTCAACGCGGCGGTCCGGGACCTCGAGGCCGGCAGGCTCCGGGCGGGCCGTGATCGTCCCGTCGCCGCCGGGCGGCGACCCGCTCAGTCGTCGGTCAGCGAGATGACGATCGGCACCACGATGACCAGCGCCACGAGCAGCGCCACCGCGGCCGCGATCGCCAGGGCCCGGTTCGCCGCCTCGCGCGTCTGGCGACCGCCGTGGGCCTCCCGGTCCTCGCGGAGGTCGCGGGCGACGTTGACCCCGACCTTGACGATCACGCCGACGACCGCGACCGCGAAGCCGATGACGATGACCCAGGCCACGGCGCCGCGTCAGCCCGGTGGCGGCGACGCCAGCCGCTCGGCGACCGCCAGGACGAGCCGCACGCCGAAGCCGGTCCCCTGGCCGTCGGCCATCCCGGTGCCGGCGATGTCGAGGTGGCACCACGGGAGGCCGTCGGTGAACTCGCGGAGGAACTGGGCCGCGTAGACCGGGCCGGCCTGGCGCTTGTTGGACGCATTGGTGAGGTCGGCGACCTTGCTCTCGATGAGCGGGCGGTAGCGCTCGTGCATCGGCATCGGCCAGGCGAGGTCGCCCGACTCCTCGGCCGCCTCCCGCACCAGGGCGGTCCAGTCGTCGTCCGAGCCGAACAGGCCCGCGTAGACCTCCCCGAGCGCCACCACGATGGCGCCGGTGAGCGTCGCCATGTCGATCAGGCGCGTGGCGCCCTCGCGCGCGGCGTAGGCCAGCCCGTCGGCCAGGATCAGGCGCCCCTCGGCGTCCGTGTTGATGACCTCGATCGTGCGGCCGTTCAAGGCCGTGAGCACGTCGCCCGGCTTCACGGCGTGGCCGCTCGGCATGTTCTCGGTCGCGGGCACCACCGTGAGGATCTCCACCGGCAGGCCGAGCGAGGCGACCAGGGCGGTGCCGTGCAGCACGGCCGCGCCGCCGCCCATGTCGAGCTTCATCTCCTCCATGCCGCCCGACGGCTTGATCGAGATGCCGCCGCTGTCGAACGTCACGGCCTTGCCCACCAGCCCCAGCACCTCGCCCTGCCGCGCGACGCGCTCCGGCCGGTACCGCAGCACGATCATCCGGGGCGGCTCGTCGGAGCCGCGGGCGACGCCCAGGAGCGCCCCGGCACCGAGCTTCTCCAGCCGCGAGCGCCCCAGCACCGTGCACGAGAGCCCCGGCGTCGCATCGGCGAGCGCCTTTGCGTGCGCGGCGAGGTCGGTGGGGGTGAGGTCGCTCGACGGGGTGTTGGCGAGGTCGCGGGCGCCGTTGACGGCCTCGACGACCCGGTCGGCGCGGCGCACGTCGACGGTCCCCAGCGCGGGGGAGTGGACCGCCACCCGCCGCACCCGTGGCGCCTTCTGCTTGGCCTCTCCGGTCGTCTTGTAGCGGTCGAAGCGGTAGAGGCCCGTGCCGAGGCCCTCGATCAGGGCGCCGACCTCCGCCGCGCCCGCCTCGGGCGGCGGGGCGAGCGCGACGCTGCGGGCGCGGACCCTCGCCGCCGCCTGGGCGGCCGACGAGCCGGCGGCGCGCCAGTCGTCGGCGCCGCCCTCGCCCACCCCCACGACGACCGCCCGCGGCGCGGCCAGGCCGGCGGTGCCGTGGAAGACCGTCGACGAGCGGGGCTTGCCGTCGATCTCGCCGTCCTTGATTGCGCGAGCAACGACTCCGCCGAGCGCCGCGTCGAGGGCCGCCGCGGGGCCGCCCAGGGACGGCGGCGCGGGCACGCAGACGACGAGGAGGTCCGCCCTGGCGGCGAGCGGGTCGGCGGACTTCCTCAGCGTTGTCGGCATGGCGGCTCCCGAAGGGTCGTGGAGCAGGGAAGGCTATGTCAGACTCGGCCGCCCATGGACGCCCGGCCCGTCGACGACCGTCCCATCCGCGTCGTGATCGCGAAGCCCGGCCTCGACGGCCACGACCGGGGGGCGAAGATCATCGCCCGGAGCCTGCGGGACGCCGGGATGGAGGTCATCTACACCGGGCTGCACCAGACCCCGGACCAGATCGCGGCCACCGTGGTGCAGGAGGACGCCGACGCCGTCGGCCTCTCGATCCTGTCCGGGGCCCACATGACCCTGGTACCCCGCGTCATCGACCTCCTGCGGTCGGAGGACGCCGGTGAGGTGCTCGTGATCGTGGGCGGCACGATCCCGCAGGACGACATCCCGTCGCTCAAGGAGCTCGGCGTCGCGGAGGTCTTCACGCCGGGCGCGCCGGTGCAGGAGATGGTCGACTTCATCCGCGCCCAGGTCGGCGCGCGCGCGGCGTAGCCCGTGCCGGTGGAGCTCGAGCGGCGCGGGCGCGTCGCGCTCATCACCCTGAGCCGGCCCGAGCGGCTCAACACGCTGTCGCCGGACATGCTCGACGAGCTGGCCGCCCGCCTCGGCGAGGTGGAGGCCGACGAGGGCGTCGGCGCGGCCGTCCTGACCGGCGCGGGCGACCGGGCGTTCTCCGCCGGGGCGGACGTGTCGATGGTGCGGGAGGCCTCCCCGCTCGAGGCGCGCGCGTTCGCCGCCCGCGGCCACGCGACCCTCGACCGCGTCGAGGCGTTGCCGAAGCCCGTGATCGCCGCGGTGAACGGCTACGCGCTCGGGGGCGGCTGCGAGCTGGCGCTGGCGTGCGACATCCGCCTCGCGTCCGACCGGGCCCAGATCGGTCTCCCGGAGGTGACCCTCGGCATCTTCCCGGGCTGGGGAGGCACCCAGCGCATGCCGCGCCTGGTCGGCCCCGGGAGGGCGAAGGAGCTGATCTTCACCGGGCGCAGGGTCGCCGCCGACGAGGCGCTGGCCCTCGGCCTGGTGGACCGCGTGCTGCCCCACGACGAGCTGGTCGAGGCCGCGGTCGCGCTGGCGGGGGAGATCGCCGACAAGCCCGGCTGGGCCGTGGCCGCCGCGAAGGCGATGATCAACCGCGCCGGCGACGGCGACCTGGCCGGCAACCTCGCCCGGGAGCTCGACCTCTTCTCGCTCGCGTTCGACACCGAGGACCAGCGCGAGGGGATGGCCGCCTTCCTCGAGAAGCGCCCTCCGCGGTTCCGCGGGCGCTGAGCCGCCCAGATACGATCCGGCGCGAACGCCAGCGAGTGAGCGGGGGGTCGGAATGAAGATCGCGGTCTGCGTCAAGGAGGTGCCGGATCCCGGCCCGAACCGGAGGATGGATCCGGGCACCAAGCGGATGGACCGCTCCGGCGACCGGTCCCTCAACCAGTACGACCTCCACGCCGTCGAGCAGGCTCTGCGCCTCAAGGAGGCCGCGGGCGACGGCGAGGTGGTGCTCGTCTCGATGGGCGCCGACCGGGCCCTGGACTCGCTGCGCAAGGGCCTGGGCATGGGGGCCGACCGGGCCGTCCTGGTCTCCGACGAGGCCGCCGCCGGCTCCGACCTGGTGGCGACGGCCAACGTGCTGGCGGCGGCGCTCAAGGCGGAGTCGCCCGACGTCGTGCTGTTCGGCCAGCAGGCGACCGACGGCGACGGCGCCGTCCTCTGGGCGGCCGTGGCGGACAAGCTCGGGATGCCGGTCATCTCCCAGATCTCCGAGCTGGAGGTGGCCGACGGGCAGGCGACGGCCAAGCGCCAGACCGAGTTCGGCTACGACAAGATCCGCGCGCCGCTGCCGGCCGTGCTGGCGGTGGCCGACTCGCTCAACGAGCCGCGCTACCCGTCGCTCAAGGGCATCATGGGCGCCAAGAAGAAGCCCCAGGAGGTGAAGTCCCTGGCCGACGTCGGCGTCGATCCCGGCAGCGCCGGCGAGGCCGGCTCGCGCACCACCGTGATCGGGCTCGCCGACCCCCCCTCGCGCGGGGAGACGATCAAGATCGAGGACGACGGCTCGGGCGCCGAGAAGATCCTCGAGTTCCTGGTGGAAAGGAAGCTGGTATGAGCACGCTGGTCTTCCTGGAGCATCACGGCTCGGCGATCCAGCGGGGAGCGCTCGGGGTCCTCGGCAAGGCCGCCCAGCTCGACCCCGAGACCGCCGGCGTGGTCGTCGGCTCGGGCGTGAGCGAGGCGGCCGCCAGCGCCGGGCGCTTCGGCGCCAAGACGGTCTACGTCGCCGATCACGCCGCCCTCGAGGCGCCGCTGCCCCAGCCGCGCGTCGACGTCATCAGCAGGCTGGTCGCCGAGAAGGGCTTCGACACCGTGCTGTTCGCGGCCTCGGTGCTCTCGGCCGACGTCGCCGGCGGCGTCGCGGCGCGCCTGGGCGCCGGCCTGAACTGGGACCTCGGCGATCTCGAGCGGGACGGCGGCGCCCTGGTCGGCAAGCGCTCGGCCCTGGGCGACACGGTGATGGTCGACGTGGGTTGGACGGCAGAGCCGCGACTCGGGCTGATCCGCGCCGGCTCCTTCGACCCGGCCGAGTCGGGCGGCGAGGCGGCGGTCGAGGAGATCTCCGCCGACCTGGAGGAGTTCTCCCAGAAGGCCGAGATGGTCGAGCAGGCCCACGAGGAGCAGAGCGGCCCCTCGATCGAGGAGGCCGACATCCTCGTCACCGGCGGCCGGGGCCTGGGCGCTCCCGAGAAGTTCTCGATCGTGGAGGAGCTCGCGGCCGCCCTGGGCGGGGCGGTGGCCTCCACCCGCGCGGTCGTGGACTCGGGCTGGTACCCCTACGCGACCCAGGTGGGCCAGACCGGCAAGGTCGTCTCGCCGAAGCTCTACATCGGGGCCGGCGTGTCCGGCGCGATCCAGCACAAGGTCGGCATGCAGACCTCGCAGACGATCGTGGCGATCAACAAGGACCCGAACGCCCCGATCTTCGAGTTCAGCGACCTCGGCATCGTCGGCGACCTCAACGACATCGTCCCGAAGCTCACCGAGCTGGTGAAGCAGCGCAAGGGCTAGCCCGAAGCCTCGAGCGGTGAATTCCGGATTCCCGTCCCGCCGAAGGCGGTGAATCCGGATCAGTCGCATCTGCGAGAAAAGCGCGCCCCGCCCGAAGGGCGGAGCTAAAGTTTTCTCGCCGGCGCGCCCGGGCCATTCCCGGCCCCAGCGGGCGCTTCATCGCTCGCCACTTCGGAGCTCGCCACCTCCACAGCTCGCCAACTCCGAAGCTCAGCCCCTCACCCCGGGACGACGAACTCCGCCACCACCGGGGCGTGGTCCGACTCCGGGAACTTCACGTCGCCGGCGAAGGCGACCGACTCGTCGTGCAGCTGCTCGTTGTGCACCTCTGCGCTGCGGTAGAAGGCGAGCAGCTCGCGGCTGGCCAGGACGTGGTCGATCATCTCGCCGCGGCCGTGGTAGAGCAGCGAGTGACGCGCCGGCTCGGGGATCGTGCGCTCGCAGGGCACCAGCACCCGCCCCGCCAGGGCCGAGTTGCCGGTCTCCTCGACGTCCCCGCGGATCGCCGCCACGGGCGTGTCGGCGGCGTCGCCGTTGAAGTCGCCGCAGACGCACACCAGGGCGTCGGAGCGCGCGTCGAAGAGCTCGTCGACCACGATGCGCACCTCGAGCGCCTGGCCCACGCGCCGCATGGCCGACAGGAAGTAGCCCTCGGCCCAGCCCGCCGCCGTGCGCCAGGTGAAGGTGTCAACCCGCTGGCCCGGCACGTCGCTCGGGTTCTTCGACTTCAGGTGGACGTTGATGAGCTCGAGCCGGTGCGACCCCGGCAGGTCGATGGTGACGTGCAGGATCGGCCGCTCCCAGGTGATCATCCTGGCGTCGTCGTCCGGGGGGCGGGCCGTCACGCGGCGGTACTCCGGGGCGGGCGCGCGGTCGTGCTTGAGCTGGCGGCTCGCCAGGATCGGGTGGCGGCTCAGCACCACGAGGTTGCGCTCGTCGTAGGGCTGGCCGGCCTGCGTCAGCGTGCTGACGCGCGGGAATGCGGCGTAATCGGTGTCGGCGAGCAGGGCGTCGAGCGCCGTGAGCGCGCGCGGCGCGCCCTCGCTCTCCTGGCCGTTCACCTCCTGCAGGCAGAGGATGTCGGCCCGCAGGCGCCCAGCTGGGGCGCGCATGCGACCGGCGATGCCGCTCGGAGAGCGACGGCTCCTCGCCGGGCCGAGTCGTCGAGGTTCTCGGGTAGAAGCCTTGGCGTGCGGCGAGCGGGCACGAGGCCCGGCGTACGCTGTCTCACCCTCGGCGCTACACTCGTTTCACCGACGGGGCCGCGGCACGCGGCCCTACGCTCGTGCACTTCGAAAGGCGGCGGCATGAAGACCGACATCCACCCCGACTACGTCGTCGCGCACGTCCGCTGCTCCTGCGGCAACGAGTTCGAGACGCGCTCCACGAAGCCCGAGATCCGGGTGGAGATCTGCAGCAACTGCCACCCGTTCTACACGGGCAAGCAGAAGCTCGTGGACTCCGGCGGCCGGGTCGAGCGCTTCCAGCGCAAGCTCGCCCGCAGCCGGCGCGCCTAGCCCGGGGCACGACGACCCCCCGGCCCCTCCAGGAGGAGAGGCTCACGTGAGCGCCGACGTCCGCCCGCTGGTCAACCAGATCGCGCGCACGCGCGCGGAGCTGGCGGACGCCCTGGCCGACCCCGGGCTGCCGTCCGACCGGGCGCGCTACGCGGCCGTCAGCAAGCGCTGGGCGGACCTCGCCGACGCCTTCGAGCTCGCCACGCTCTGGGAGGACGCCGACCAGCGGGCAACCGAGGCGGAGGCCCTGCTCGCCGAGGGCGACGACGACGACGAGGTGCGCTCGCTCCTCGCCGACGCCCGCGCCGAGCTCGAGGAGCTGGCGCCGCGCATCCGCGAGGCGATGCTCGAGCCGGACCCCGACGACGACCGCAACACCATCGTGGAGATCCGCGCCGGCACCGGCGGCGAGGAGGCCGCCCTCTTCGCGCGCGACCTGCTCGAGATCTACACGCGCTACGCCGAGTCGCGCGGGCTGACGGTCGAGCTGATGGCCGTCAGCGAGGCGGACGCCGGCGGGCTGCGCGAGGCGATCGCGGGCGTGAAGGGCCGGGGCGCGTACGCCGTCTTCAAGCACGAGGCCGGCGTCCACCGCGTGCAGCGGATCCCGGCGACGGAGAGCCAGGGACGCATCCACACCTCCACGGCGACCGTCGCGGTGCTGCCCGAGGTCGAGGACGTCAACGTCACCATCGACCCGAACGACGTCAAGCGTGACGTCTACCGCTCGAGCGGCCCCGGCGGGCAGAGCGTCAACACGACGGACTCGGCGGTGCGCCTCACCCACCTCCCCACGGGCATCGTCGTCGCGATGCAGGACGAGAAGAGCCAGCTCCAGAACTACGAGCGCGCCATGCGCGTGCTGCGGGCGCGCCTCTACGAGCGGCTCCAGGCCGAGCGGGCGGCGGAGCTCACCGCCGCGCGGCGGTCGCAGCTCGGCTCCGGCGACCGCTCGGAGAAGGTGAGGACGTACAACTTCCCCCAGAACCGGGTCACCGACCACCGCGTCGGCGTCACGGTGGCGTTGCGCGAGCAGGTGCTCGAGGGCCGGCTCGACGCCCTCACCGACGCCCTCGCCGCCGAGGAGCGCCGCCGGCTGCTCGAGGAGCAGGCGCCGGCCGAGGTGGCGACGTGAGCCTCAACCCCGACCTCCTGCGCGTCGAGTTCCTCGGCCTCACGGTGCGGCACGACCCGGTCGACATGCCGCGCGACGACCTGGCCCTGTTCTTCTCGGCCATCAGCGAGCGCTACGGGCTGTCGCGCCTCGAGTACCACTCCGACGGCGGCGCGACCTACTCCGGCAACGACGGGGCCGAGTTCGTGCTGCGCCCCTCGCAGATCGCATCGTGCGCGGTCACCAATCTCGGCTACCGCGAGGGCCTGGAGCGCGTGGTCGGGCTCGTCGAGGAGGCCGTCGAGCGCTACGAGATCGGGCAGCTCTGGATCGAGGACGTCACCCTGGTCGCGGTCTGGGACGTCGAGGACGCCGAGCTGGTGCACGAGCTGCTCGCGGGGAGCCTCCTGCAGATCGACCCCGAGCGCCTCGGGCTGCTGGGCGGGGACGACGTCGCCGTCGGCCTGCGGATCTGGCGCCGGTTGGGCGACGCGGCCATGGAGTGCGCCGTCGAGCCGATGCACTCCGAGCCGTCGAAGGTCTACATCCGGCTCGTCCAGACGCAGGGGGACGAGCTGGCCGAGGCCTCGGGGCTGCGCGAGATCTGCGACGCCGTCTACGGCTTCCTGCTCGGGCCGCTCACCTCGTTCATCCTGGCCCGCGCCCGCCGCTGACCACCAAGCTCCTCACCGTGGGCGAGGCGCAGCGCCGCAGCGCCGCCTTCCTCGCCGAGCGGGGCTCGCCGTCGGCCCGTCTCGACGCCGACCTGCTGCTCGCGCACGCCCTCGGGGTCGAGCGGCTCGCGCTCTACACCGGCGCCGAGCGGCCGCTGACGCCGGCCGAGCTCGACCGGGCCCGTGACCTGGTCGCGCGCCGGGGCCGGCGTGAGCCGGTCGCCTACATCACCGGCGAGCGGGCGTTCCGGCGCCTGCGCGTGGAGGTGGGCCCCGACGTGCTCGTCCCCCGCCCCGAGACCGAGCTGCTCGTGGAGTGGGCGCTGGAGGTCGCCGCGCCCGGTGCGGCCGTCCTCGACTGGGGAGCCGGCAGCGGGGCGGTCGCCCTCGCCCTCGCCGACGAGGGTCCCGCGCTCAGGGTGACGGCGCTCGAGCGGTCGCCGAGCGCGCTCGCCCGCGCCCGCGCCAACGGGGAGCGGCTCGGGCTGGACGTCGAGTGGCTGGCCTCGGACGGCTTCGCGGCCGTGGCCGGCCGGCGCTTCGACGTCGTCGCCGCCAACCCGCCGTACCTGTCGCCGGCCGCCCTCGAGGCCGCGCCCCCGGAGCTCCGCTTCGAGCCGCGCGAGGCCCTCGTCGCCGGCCCCACGGGGCTCGAGGCGGTCGAGCGGCTCGCGGCCGAGGCCCCCGCCCACCTGGAGCCGGGCGGCGCGCTCCTGGTGGAGGTGGGGGAGGGCCAGGCCGGGGCGGCCGAGGCGGCGTT
The DNA here is from genome assembly GCA_963835685.1 of Miltoncostaeaceae bacterium. Classification (GTDB taxonomy): domain Bacteria; phylum Actinomycetota; class Thermoleophilia; order Miltoncostaeales; family Miltoncostaeaceae; genus DATAGF01. The sequence continues at coordinate 173,042 of CAWIGI010000012.1, read as the reverse complement.
CCGCGCGGGCGGCCTGGTGCGGGTCGGCCATCGGGCCGACCTCGCCGGGATCGTCCGCGTCGTGGGGGGGCGGCGGCCCGGGTGAGCGCCGAGAGCTCCGAGCTGCGCGCGGCGCTGATCCACGGCGGCGTCGCCGTCGTCCCGACGGACACGGTCTACGGCCTGGCCGCCTGGCTCGACTCGCCCGACGGCGTCGCGGCGCTGTACGCGCTGAAGGGCCGTCCCCGCGAGCGGCCCTGCCAGGTCCTGGCCTTCGCGCGCCCGCTGCTGGCCGAGGCCCTGGGCTGGCTCGACCCGGCCACACAGGCGGCGGCCCGCGCGCTGCTGCCGGGCCCGGCGACCTGCATCCTGCCCGACCCGCCGGGGCGCTACGCCGCCGCCGCCGGGGCCGAGGCCGGGTCCGTGGGCCTGCGCGCTCCGCGGATGACGGGCCCCCTCACGAGGCTCGACCTGTCCCTGATCGCCACCAGCGCCAACCTCCCGGGCGGGCCGGATCCGGTGACGGTCGACGACGTCCCCGCCGAGCTGCGGGCCGGCTGCGCGGCGGTCGTCGACGCCGGCCCGCTGCCCGGCACGGCGTCGGCGGTGGTCGACCTGCGGGCCGTCGCCGCGGGAGGGGCGGCGGTGCTCGTGCGGCCCGGGCCCGACCCCGGGGGCGTCGGGGCGGCGCTGGCGGGGGTGGGGTGTACCCTCGTGCGAGAACACCACGACGACGCCCGGGGGTCCTCCGCGTGAGCTTCATCGACGACGACAGCTACCTCTCCCAGGACATCGCCGACGTCGATCCCGCGGTCGCGGCGATCCTGCGCGCGGAGGTGGAGCGCCAGGGGGAGACGCTGGAGATGATCGCCAGCGAGAACTTCACCAGCCACGCGGTGCTCCAGGCGGTCGGCTCGGTGCTCACCAACAAGTACGCCGAGGGCCTGCCCGGGCGGCGGTACTACGGCGGCTGCGAGGTGGTGGACCAGGCCGAGCAGCTCGCGATCGACCGCGCCAAGGAGGTCTTCGGCGCCGAGCACGTCAACGCCCAGCCCCACTCGGGCGCGACGGCCAACGAGGCGGCGTACGCCGCGGTGCTCCAGCCCGGCGACCGCGTCCTGGCCATGGCGCTGGCCCACGGGGGCCACCTGTCGCACGGCCTCAAGGTCAACTTCTCCGGCCGCCTCTACGACTTCCACCACTACGGCGTGCGCCGCGGCGACTGCCGCATCGACATCGACCAGGTCCGCGAGATGGCCCGCGACCTGCGCCCGGCGATGATCCTCGCGGGGGCGTCCGCCTACCCGCGCATCATCGACTTCCCGGCCTTCCGCGAGATCGCCGACGAGGTGGGCGCCGTCTTCATGGTCAACATGGCCCACATCGCGGGCCTCGTGGCCGCCGGGCAGCACCCGACGCCGGTGGGGATCGCGGACATCGTCACCACCACGATCCACAAGACCCTCGGCGGGCCGCGGGCCGGCATGATCCTGTCGAGCGAGGAGCTCGCCACCAAGGTCGACCGCGCGGTCTTCCCCGGGCTGCAGGGCGGCCCGCTGATGCACGTCATCGCGGGCAAGGCCGTGGCGCTGGGTCACGCGCTCACCCCCGAGTTCCGCGCCCGCCAGGAGCAGACGGTCCTCAACTGCAAGGCCCTCGCCGAGGAGCTGATGGCCGGCGGCGTCGACCTCGTCAGCGGCGGCACCGACAACCACCTCGTGCTGGTCGACCTCTCGGCCACGCCCCTCACGGGGGCCGAGGGCGAGGAGCGCCTCGAGCGCGCCGGCATCACGGTCAACAAGAACGGCATCCCCTTCGACGAGCGCCCGCCCACGGTGACCTCGGGCCTGCGCATCGGCACCCCCGCGCTGACCACCCGCGGGCTGCGCGAGGAGGAGATGCGCGAGATCGCCCGCATCATCGCCGCCGGGCTCGACCCCGGCGCGACCGACGCCGACCTCGAGGCGCTCCGCGGCCGCTCGCGCGCGATCGGCGAGCGCTTCCCGCTCTATCCGCGCCTGCAGGCGGCGACGCCCGTCTCCTGACCCCCCGGGCGGGGGGTGCGCCGGCCCGACCCGCCGTTGTAGGTTCGCCGCCTCATGCGAGGGGCGAGGACACTCGAGGCTCGTCACGGCGGCGGCCGTCGCGGCCGCCGTCGCGCTCGTCGCGCTGCCGCAGGTCGCCGGGGCGGTGCTGTCGGGCACCAACGGCCGGATCGTCTTCGCCAGCGGGCGAGACGTCTCGCGACGCCGAGGCCAGGCTCCACTTCTGGCGCGTGCCCGGCCACCGCGCTCGAGCCTGCGGTCAGCGCGGCGCTGACGCCGACGGCGGGCGTCCAGCACCGCCACCCGACCTGGTCGCCGGACCGGACCCGGATCGCCTACGCCCGCGGCGCCGGCGGCGTCTTCGACATCTTCGTCCAGGACCTCACGGCGCCCCCCGGCACGCCGCCCGTCAACATCACGAACACCCCCGCCGTGAGCGAGGACCGGCCCGCCTGGTCGCCCGACGGCACCCGGATCGCCTGGGAGACCAACGCCGGCGACATCCTCGTCGACACCCTTCCGGCGGGCGGCGCCGGTGAACTTCACGCCCAACGAGGCCGCGCCCGCGGGCAAGCCGGCCTGGACGCCCGACTCGCAGACGATCTTCTACACCTCGGGCGCCGATCAACGCCGGCGGGGACGCGAGCATCGTGCGCAAGCCGGCGAACAACCCGGCCGGGCGCCCTCGGGCGTGACCTTCGGCCCGGGCATCAACGAGCACCAGGCCTCGGTCTCGCCGGACGGGACCCGCCTCTGCTACACGCGCGGCCCGTTCGACGGCAACGCCGACGTCATCGTCTCCCTCCTCAACGGCGGCGGCCAGACGATCCTCTCCGACGGCGACACCGGAGGCTCGGCTCCGGCCAACGGCGACTACAACTGCACCTGGTCGCCGGATGGCACCGAGCGTCGCGTACGTCCGGGGCACCTTCGGGCTCGGGGACCTCGTCGTCGAGCGCGCCGACGACAGCGAGCTCGTCGCCGCGGGCCGCTCGTCGAGACCGCCGGCCGCTTCGACGGCAACCCCGACTGGGCGCCCGACGGCCGGCCGGCCTGCCAGCCGCGCACCGTGAGCACGCCGCGCAACACGCCGGTCGCGATCCGCCTGCCGTGCCCCGACACCGGGCCGGCCTACGAGCGGACGCCCGGTGCGGGTGAACGTCGCCGACGAGCCGGCGAACGGCACCATCCCGGCCGACGCGGGCCCGCCGGGGCCGGGCACGGAGACGCGCACCTACACGCCGCGGGCCGGCTTCATCGGGACCGACACCTTCACCTACAACGCGCCTTCGACCAGTTCGGGTTCGCGCCACGGGTCACCGTGGCGGTGAACGTACGGGCCGCCGGGCGCCGGCGGGAGCAGCCCCGGGGTCCGCGCCTCCTCGGCCCTGCGCTGCGGCGGCCGCCCCACCACGCTCGTCGGCACCGCCAGGCGCGACAGGATCTTCGGGACGCCCCGGCGCGACGTCATCGCCGCCGCTCGGCGGCAACGACGTGGTGCACGGCCGCGGCGGGGCCGACGTCATCTGCCTCGGGAACGGCGCGGACCGCGCCACCGGCGGCGCGGGGCCCGACCGCATCCTCGGCCAGGGCGGCCCCGACCGGCTGCTCGGCGGGCCCGGCGCCGACGTCCTGCTCGGCGGGCGCGGGGCGAGACGTCCTGCTGGGAGGCGCCGGCCGCGACCGCGCCCTGGGCGGCGCGGGCCGGGACGTCGTGCGGCCCGGCTGACGCGGGCTGAGCCGAGGACCGGCGCCCAGCGCCGCCGGATCCGCCGCGTTTCGCACGCATGTGAGGACTCTCTTATGGAACCGTTGCGGTTCCGCGGGACCAGGCTCGCTTCGGCCGGGGCCATGAGTACGGTACGGCGCCATGGTCCCCCCGCGCCGCGACCGGATCACCTCCCGCGGCGCTCCCTCATCCCCGCCGCGTGCGCCGTGGTGGCCCTCGCCGCCGCGGCGGGGACCGGCGGGATCGCGACCCCTTCCGCCTCCGCGGCAGTCGAGCTCGGGGTCTACCAGGACGACCCCGCCAAGGGCGTGCCCGCGCTGCGCCGCTCGGCCGGCGCCGCGGGCCACCAAGGTGATCTCGACGTACGTCACGGGAGGCCGGCTCGTGGAGCCCCAGGTCGTCGCGCTCGCCAAGCGCTCCGGCGCGCGCCTCCTCGTCTCGTGGATGCCGGACGGCGGGAAGCAGTCGGCCGGGGCGCGCCAGCCGAGGTTCCGCCTCGGGGCGATCCGCCGCGGCCGCCAGAACCGCGGCCTGGTGCGCCTGACGAAGCAGCTCCGCAAGCTCAGGCCCGCGCCCATCCTGCGGCCGATGCCCGAGCCCAACACGCCGTGGTACGCCTGGTCGGGGTCGGTCAACGGGAACGCGCCGGCCGACTACGCCAAGGCCTGGGCGAAGGTCCGCCAGGTGGTGCGCAACTCCGGCGGCAAGCGCATCAAGCTGATGTGGGCGCCCTACGTCCGCAGCATCCCGGACACCCCTGAGAACGCGATCGCGGCCTACTTCCCGGGCGCCGACACAGGTCGATCTCGTCGGGGCCAGCGGATACAACTTCGGCCAGATCGGCGGCCTCGCCTGGACCGAGCCCACGGCCCTCTTCGAGGACGTCTACCGCCAGGTCTCCGCGCTCTCGGCGAAGCCCTTCTGGATCGCCGAGACCGGCTCGACCAACAAGGGCGGCAGCAAGGCGCAGTGGATCGCCCAGCTGGCCGGGCTGCGGAGCGAGATCCCGAACCTGCGGCGGCATCGTCTGGTACGACGCCCGCGACCCCAACGGCGACTTCCGGGTCGGGACCAAGCCCGCGCGCAAGGCCTTCAAGGGCCTCGCGAGAGAGGACGGCGAGGTGAGCCCGCGCAGGCTGGTCCCGCCGCGCCGGCGGCGGACGCGCAAGCCGCCCGCCGGCGGGGCGCAGGCCGCGCTCACCGAGCCGATGGTCAACCGGCTGATGTGGCGCGCCGGGTTCGGCCCCTCCGACGCCGACCGCCGGCGCTTCAAGGGCATGAGCCTGCACCGCGCGGTCAACCGCCTGATCGCCGACCCGCAGGGCCCGGCGACCGGCGCCGCCGCGCGCCGCCGGGACGGCACGCCGCTGCGGCCCCACGAGTCCGACACCGACCTCGTGCTCGCCTGGTGCGACCAGATGATCCGCACCAGGAACCCGCTGGTGGAGCGCCTCACCTTCTTCTTCCACCGCCACTTCGCGACCCAGCGCGACGAGACCTCGCCGCCGCAGCTCATGACCCAGCAGAACGCGCTCTTCCGCAAGTACGCCGACCTGGCGGCGAACCCGAGGGCCGACTTCCGCAACCTGGTCTACGAGGTGGGCGAGGGGCCGGCGATGCTGCGCTTCCTCACCGGCGAGGACAGCCGCAAGGGCCGGGTCAACGAGAACTACGGCCGCGAGCTGATGGAGCTCTTCTGCCTGGGGGTGACGAACGCCGCCGGCCAGCCGAACTACACCGAGAGCGACGTCCTCGAGGCGGCGCGGGCCTCCACGGGCTGGCAGATCAACGACGACAACCCGGACGCGCCGAGCGCGTACTTCACGCCGTCGCGCTGGGACGACGGCCAGAAGACCGTGCTGGGCAAGACCGGGGCCTTCACCCACCGCCAGCTCGTGGACGTGGTGATGTCGCACCCCAGCCACGCGCCCTTCCTGGTGACCAAGCTCTGGGGCGAGTTCCACCCCACCGCCGCCCGACGCCGCGACGGTGCGCGACCTGACGCGGCGTCTACCTGCGCGGCGGCTACCGCGCTGCGGCCGCTCGTGCGCCGCATCCTCACGCACCCGGCGATGCTCGCCTCGATCAAGGAGCCGACCATGATCAAGACGCCGGTCGTCTTCGCGATCGGCGTGATGCGGTCGCTCGGGCTCGGGATCACCGACGAGACCCTCTACAACGCCCTGCGCGACATGGGCCAGCTGCCGTACTTCCCGCCGACCGTCGCCGGGTGGGAGGGCGGCGCCTCGTGGCTCAACACGAACACGGCCCTGGCCCGCTTCGGGGCCGCCAACCGCCTGCTGTCGCTGAAGTACGCGGCGCTGGCGGCGAAGGCGCCCGAGGACGAGCCGGCCGAGACGCCGAGGCAGGCCTTCGCACGCGCCCACGCGGCGGTCGGCAGGCCCTGGGTGGGGCGGGGCACCAAGAGCTCGCTCCTCTACTACGCGACCAAGGCGCGGGTCGCGTCCCCCGGCGACCGCGTGGCGCGCCAGCGGGTGCTGCGGGCGTTCCTGCTCGGCGGCCCCGACGCACAGGTGATGTGATGGCGGACGAGCTCGACATCGACCGGGACGGCGCCGAGCCGGCCGCCCCCGGGCCCGACCCCGGGACGAACGAGGCGGTCAGGTGCGCCGACTGCGCGCGCTCGGACAGCCGCGTCACCGACCTCGACCCGGTCAACCGGATGCCGATCCCGGTCGAGGCGGTGGCCGGCTTCCCGGACGGCGTGCCGCGGGCCAAGGGCATGGACCGCCGCGCCTTCCTGCGCACCGGCGTCCTCGGCCTGGCCTCGGTCTACGCGGCGAGCAAGATCGATTGGACCCGGGCCTACGAGGCGGCCGTCGCCGAGGCCGCGAGCCCCGCCAACCAGGTCGTGATGCTCTACCTCAACGGCGGCAACGACGGCCTGAACACGATCGTGCCCATCTCCGACTACGCCGCCTACACCGCGGCTCGGCCGAACCTGGCCCGCGCCCAGGGGCCGTCCGTGGCCGGCCCCGGGGGCCGGGTGGGCTCGACCGTCATGCCCGGCACCGGCGGCGCGCACGCGTGGGCCAACGTCTGCGTCTCGGGCGCCGGCAACAACAACGACGCCAGGGGCCTCGACACCCTCTGGGGCGACGGCTCGGGCGGGCCGGGATCGGACCTCGCCGTCTGGCCCGCCGCCGACTACACGCCGGCCAACCGCTCGCACTTCGACAGCCGCGACTACTGGTTCGCCGGCGCCCTCCAGAAGATGGCCACCGGCTGGCTGGGCCGGTGGCTCGACCTCTACGGCTCGGCCGACAACCCCCTGCAGGCCGTCTCGATCGACTCGAGCATCTCGAAGCAGATCCGGGCCTCGAAGGCGCCGGTCAGCGCCGTCCGCAGCCTCAACGGGGTCGAGTTCCGCGTCAACGGCGTCGCGACCAACCTCGTCAACACCACCGAGCAGATGGCGCCCGTCGCGGCGGTCCCGGCGGGGAGGGGCAACGACGGGCTCGCCCGCTCCCGCCAGACCTACGCCCGCACGGTCCAGGTGTCGCGCTCGCTGCGCTCGCTCGCGGGCGCCCCCGTCACGGCCGGCTACCCGCAGTCCGACCTCTCCACCCGCCTCCAGCTCGCCGCGATCCTGCTCTCGGCGAACCTCGGCGTGAAGGTCATCACGATCGACTGGGGCTCCCTGGACACCCACGGCAACCAGCTCGCCAGCCAGGACCCCCAGCTCGTCACGCTGTCGCGCGCGCTCGCGGCGTTCCGCGACGACCTCGTCGCCCGCGGGATCGAGGGGCGCGTGATGACCGTGGTCTTCTCGGAGTTCGGCCGCCGCGTCGCCTCCAACAACACCGGCACCGACCACGGCGCGGGCGGCCTGATGATGGCGATGGGCTCCTCGGTGCGCGGCGGCATGCGCGGCGCGTTCCCCGGGCTGAGCCAGCTCTACAACGGCGACCTGCGCGTGACCACCGACTTCCGGGCCGTCTACAGCTCGGTGATCTCGGAGTGGCTCGGCGGCGACCCGGGGGCCGTGATCCCCGGCGGCCCCTTCCCCCTCGGGGGGCCGCTCGTCGGGTGAGGGGACCGGCGCGCATCGCGGCCGTCCTCATCGTCGTCTCACTCCTGGCGGCCGCGACGGCCGTCGCGGCGCCCCGCATCCACCGCCTGAGGCTCCCCCCTCCGCCGCCGCTGCCCACCTCGCTCGCGGTGGACGAGGACGAGTGGACGATGATCCCCTCGAAGCGCGTCGTCGCCGCCGGGCCCGTGACCCTGCGGGTCTACAACCGCGGGATGGACGACCACGACGTCTCGCTGGTCAACGCCACGGGGACGCTGCACCGGGTCGCCCTCGCGCCCGGCGCGTCCACCGAGGTGCGCGCGACGCTGACGCCCGGGACCTGGAGGATCTGGTGCTCGCTGTTCGAGGGCACCCCCGAGTCGCACGAGCTCTTCGGGATGGTCACGACGATCCAGGCGCGCAGCGATCCGGCGCGCCTCCACCGGCCCGCCCGGCGCGCTCGTTAGCGCGCGGTAAGCGGGGTGCGCGAGGGTCCGGCGCGAGATGCTGGACACCCTGCCGAGGACGAACGGGACCCGGCGCCCCGCGCCCGCCGGGCGGCCCGGCCGAGCGCTTCGCCGCCCTCGCGAGCGCCGAGCTCGGCCGCATCGACGGCCTGCTCGGCTGCCGGTGGCCGCGCGGCCGCAGGTCGGCGCAGCAGCACGGCGTCGTCTGGAGCTCCGACGTCCGCGACCCGGAGTTCCGGAAGACCCTCCGCAACCTCGCCCGCCTCATCGTCAACGCGGAGGGCATCTGCCGGCGGGCCACGCTCTCCCCGTCCGAGGTCGCCGAGCTGACGGAGGCCGTGAGCCTGCCGCGGCGCTCGCCGTGGACCATCGAGATCGTGCTCGCCCGGCGCTTCCGGCTGGAGGCGCTCCTGATCGACCTCGGCGACGAGAAGTACCTGAGGGAGCGCGCCGCGGCGTTCTACACCGAGCGCCACGGCCGGGGCGTGCGGTGGACCACGATGTACCCGCGCCAGGTCCCGCCGATCCTCGCCGGGTCGAGGAGCGGCCGGCGCCCCGGGCCCGAGGACGTCAACCTCACGCGCCAGATGCTGCAGCAGCTCGTCGCCGCCAAGCAATTCGACGACGTGCCCGTGCGGAACAGGAACGAGCTCACGCTGAGGGCGCTGCGGATCATCGCGCCCGTCGTCCTTCTCGCCAGCGTGGCCTTCGCCATCGCGATCGCCGACGCCGTGCCCGACGACCGCGTGCTCCAGCTGGCCGCCGCGGCGGGGGCGATCGGCGCCGCGCTCGGGACCCTCATCCGCGTCCGCGACGACCTGGTCCCCGGGTCGCAGATCCGCGAGTTCGTCCCCTTCTTCATCTCCCAGGTGACGGTCGGGGCGACGGCCGGGATGCTGGCGTTCCTGGTCAACCGCTCCGGGATCGTCTCGGTCGGCGGCGACGCCAGCGGCCTCGCGGCCCTCGCCTTCGCCCTCGGCTTCACCGAGGCCGCCTTCCTCCGGCTGATCGCCCGGGTCGCGACCCTGGCCGGCGGAGGCGCGGGCCCCGCCCCCTCGGTCCCCACCGACCCCCCGAGGCGCGGCGAGGACTAGTCTCCGCGGGTGCCCGCGCGCCCGCCCGTCGCCGTCGCCGGCGCCATCGCCGGCCTCCACCTCGCGCGCCTGCGGGACGCTGCCACCGCGCCCCACGCCTTCCGGCGCCACGCCGGGGCGCTGTCGGCGCTCGTCGTCGCCGCGGCGCTCGCCGATCTCGAGGGGCGCGACGAGGAGGTGGTGACGCCGCTGGCCCCCGCGGCGGCGCGGGTGCCGGCGCGGCGGGTCACGCTGGTGCCGATCCTGCGGGCCGGGCCTGGCCATGCTCGAGCCGGCGCTGGCGCTGCTGCCGGACGACACGCGCGTCGGCTTCCTCGGGATGGTCCGCGACGAGCGCGATCTGACCGCCCGCGCCTACCTCGAGAGCCTGCCCGCGCGGCCTCGGCGACGACGAGGTCGTCGTGCTCGACCCGATGATCGCGACCGGCGGCTCGGCGGTCGCCGCGCTGGGGACGCTGCGCGCGTCCGGGGCGCGGCGGGTGCGCCTCGCCGGCCTCATCGCCGCGCCGGAGGGGCTGGCCGCCGTCGCGGCCGCCGCGCCCGAGGTGCCGGTCACCGTCGCCGCGATCGACGACCGCCTCGACGGGCGCGGCTTCATCGTCCCCGGTCTCGGCGACGCCGGCGACCGGCTCTACGCCGAGAGGCGCCGGCGGATGAGCGGCGGGCGGGGTCCCGGCCCTCGTCACGGGAGCGTCGTCGGGCCTCGGGTGGGCGTACGCCGACGCCCTCGCCGGCCGTGGCCACCCCCTGATCCTCGTCGCCCGGCGCGAGGAGCGGTTGCGCGCGCTGGCGCGCCGCGCGCGCGAGGTGCACGGCGTCAACGCCCGCCCCGTGGTCGCCGACCTCGCCACCGGGGAGGGCCTTGCGGCCTGCCGCGACGCGCTCGACGAGGCCCCGCCGCCCGATCTGGTGATCCTGAACGCCGGCCTCGGCTCCCACGGCCCGCTGTGGCAGCTCGACCGCGGCCGCGAGGACCGCATCGTGCGGCTGAACTGCCTGTCGGTGGTCAACCTCGCCGCCCACGCGCTGCCGCGCATGGTCGCGCGCGGGGCGGGCGCCCTGGTGGTCGTGAGCTCGGCGGCCGCCTGGCAGCCGGTGCCCTACATGGCCACCTACGCCGCGACGAAGGCCTTCGGGCTGCACTTCGCCGAGGCGCTCGCCGAGGAGCTGCGGGGCACGGGGGTGAGGGCCCTGGCGGTCTGCCCGGGCCCCACCCGCACCGACTTCACGCTGACGGCCGGCTCGGAGGGGACGATGCACTGGGCCGTCCCGGTGGACGACCCGGAGCTGGTGGTCCGCGCCACGTGGCGGGCGCTCGAGCGCCGCCGGCGGCGGGCGCCGACCGGTCTCGTCTCGCGGGGCTCGATGCTCGCCGCGCGCCTGCTTCCGCGCGGCCTGGTGCTGCGGGCCGCCGCCGTCGCCCACCGCGGCCACAGCCGCAACGGTCGTTTGAAGGTCTCCGGCCGTGGCACCTAGAATCCTCCAGGGCCCCAGCGGGCCCCCGGCGTCGTGACGACCACCCTCATCCCCATCCTGTGCGCGCTCGTCGCGGCCCTCGTGGTGCTGGCGACGACGCCGCTCGCGGCGCGGCTCGCGCGCGCGGTGGGCGCGGTGGACGTCCCCTCGGACCGGCGGATCCACAGCGAGCCGACCCCGCGGCTGGGCGGCCTCGCGCTGCTCGCCGGCTTCATGGTGCCGGTGCTCTTCTACTTCCCCGAGGGGTCGCCGGAGCGGGCGCTCGTCACCGGGGCGATCCTCATCACGCTGCTCGGTGCGGTCAACGACGTCTGGGGCCTGACCCCCGCCGTGAAGCTCGTGGGGCAGGCCGCCTGCGCGGCGATCCCCGTCTCGGCGGGCCTCACGATCGACCACGTCACGCTGCCGTTCGTGGGCGTCGGCGACCTCGGCTGGGCCCAGTACCCGCTGACGATCCTCTGGTTCGTCGCCCTGGTGAACATGATCAACTTCACCGACGGCATGGACGGGCTGGCCGCGGGCATCACCGGCCTCGGGGCGACGACCTTCGCGATCCTCGCCGCGTCGCTCGGACGGGCCGATCCGGCGATCCTCGCCGCGTCGCTCGCCGGCGCCTGCGCGGCGTTCCTGGTCTTCAACTTCCACCCCGCGCGCGTCTTCATGGGCGACGCCGGGTCGATGCTCCTGGGGTTCGTCATCGCCGGCGTCGCCGTCAGCGGGGTCATGAAGAGCGCCGCCGCCGTCGCCGTCGTCGCGCCGCTCGTGATCCTGGCGATCCCGATTCTCGACACCTCGTTCGTGATCCTCAAGCGGCTCAAGTACGGCCTGCCCGTGTACAGCGCCGATCGCAGCCATTTCCACCACCGCTTCTTCACCATCGGCTGGGGGCAGCGGAAGACGGTGCTCGCCCTCTACGGCTGGTGCGCCCTCATGGGCGGCGTCGCCGTCACCATGCGCTTCGTCCCCTACCAGGACCCCGAGGGCGGGATCCAGATCGCGGGCACGCTGGGCCTCATCGGCGCCGGCCTCATCGCCCTCGCGGCCTCGGTCTACCTCGTCTACGTGCTCGAGATCCTGAAGTGGCGCAGCACGCCGGTCATCAAGATCGTGCGCGACAGCCGCCTCGCCCGCCGCGGCGAGGTGGTCGAGCGGCCGTAGCGCCGGATCAGGTCCTCGCCTTCCGGCTCGCCCGCTCCGGGCTGGCCGTCGGGGGCGCGCGCTCGATCGCCGAGGCGGCGGCCTGCCCGGCCTCGGACTTCGCCCGCGACGCGGCGCTGCTGGCGCTGGCAGCGCGGGCCGAGGGGCTCTCCCGAGAGGCCTACCATCGCGCGGTCAACGCCGGCGACCTCGTCGTCGCCCACGTCGTCCGCGGGGCCATCCACGCGGTCGCGCCGGGCGACCTGGCGCTCTACGGACGCGCCTTGATCGCCCGCGACGACGGCGAGCTCGGGGCACAGCTCGGCCGGCAGGTCCAGCGTCTCGCGGCCGAGAGGGGATTCGCCCCGAGCGAGGCGCTCGCGGAGGTGGCGACGGCCACGGAGGCTGCGCTGGCGAACGGCCGGGCGCTCGGCAAGAACGAGCTGCACGAGGAGCTGAGAGCGCGCGTGCGCCCCGACCTGATGCCCTGGTGCCGGGGCTGTGGGAGCCACCACGTCGCCCCGATGCTGTGGCGCTACGCCACGGTGGAGGCCGGCGCCCGGCTCGACGCCGAGCGCCGCTACGTGATGGGCGCGCCGGGACGGGCGCCGGCCGCCAGCGAGGCCGTCCACCGCTTCCTCGGCTTCTACGGACCGGCCGGGCCCGGCGACTTCGCCGAGTGGGCCGGGCTCGCAAGGCCCCATGCCCGCCGCCTGTGGGACGAGGCGGCGGGCGACCTCGCGGAGGTGCGGGTCGGCACGAGCACGGGGTGGCTCCTGAGCGAGGACGTGGGCGCGCTCGAGTCGCCACCGCCGGCGACGGGCATCCGGCTGATACCGCCGGGCGACCCCTATCTCCAGAAGCCCAACCGGTCGCTGCTCGCCCCGGACCCCGAGCTGCGCAAGCGCCTGTTCCGGCCCGTCGCGAGCCCCGGAGCGGTGCTGAGGGACGGCCGCCTCGCCGGCCTGTGGCGGGTCAAGGCGAGGGGGAGGGCGGCCGAGGTGACCGTCGAGGCGCTCGGCCGCCTCCCGCGCGGGGACCTCGAGGAGCAGGCCCGGCGCGTGGCGGAGCTGCGCGGAGCCGCCGCCGCCACGCTCGTCCTCACCTGACCTCGAACCACCCCCAGGAGCCCGAGGGCACCGAGGCGAAAATTCCGGATTCCAGCCCCGCCGCAGGCGGTGAATCCGGATTGGTCCGCATCTGCGAAATCGGCGCGCCCCGGCCGAAGGCCGGAGCCGATTTCGCCGGCGCGCCCGGGGCGAACCCGGCCTCAGCGAGCGCTACGGCGAGCGCTACGGCGCGGGCTCGGGCCCCGGGATCGGGGCCGGCTCGGGGCCCGGGTCGGGCGGGGGCTCGGGCCGGTCCTCGACCTCGAGCACGGGGCTGCCGGGCGCCTGACCCGGGCGCACCAGCGGCGAGCTCAGCGCCCAGGCGGCGGGCGCGCCGAGCATCTTGTCCCACGTGCCCTCCAGGACGTCCTCGTACGGCTTGAGCGCGCCGACGAGGTCGACCGGGCTGGCCGAGGGCCCGCTGGATCGACCGTCCGGGGACGACGAGACGCATCCGCACCGGCCCGGGCTCCGGCGCCGTGACGGAGAGGCGGGCCGAGCCGTCGGCGTGGACGGCGCCGCGGGCGGTGAAGCCGGGGCCGGTCGCGACCACCTCGGCCTTGGCGGTGCCCCAGAAGCCCGCCGGGTCGACCCGCAGCGCCGCGGCGATGCCGAGCGGGTCCGGCCCCATCCGCACCGACACCTCCGTCGGGCGGCCCTTGAGCAGGACGGACGGCTCGATCGTCCCCGGCGGCATCGGGACGCCCGACCGCGCGCCGACCAGCACCGCCGCGAGCGCGGCGGCCTGGGCCTTGTCGAGCTCGGCGCCGGGCCAGCAGGCGATGCGCGATGGGCCGGTCTCCGGCGCGGGGGCCGGGCCGAAGGTCACCCGGAACTGGGCCGCGAACTCGTGCGCGTCCCCTCCCAGCCGCGCGGCGCCGGGGCCGTTGGCCAGGAGCGCGCACGCGTCGCCGGCGCGGGCCCGGCGCCAGGTCGCCTCGTGGTCGCCGGCGCCGGTGAGCCGGAGGTGCAGGCGGCTCGCGTCGCCGCCGCGCCGCTCGAGCTCGCGCGAGAGCTCGCCCGGCCAGGCGAGCCACTCCTCGGCGGCGAACGGCCGGCCTGCGCGGTCGGTCTCGAGCCAGACGCCGCCCGCCAGGACCATCGCCCGCCACGCGCCGGAGAACCAGTCCGGGTAGATGAGCGGCAGCGGGCGCGACGGGAGGTTGAGGTGGACCCTGCGGGCGAGGCCGTCCGGGGCGTACGGAGCCCGCTCGGCGGCGAGCGCCGCGAGGGCGTCGGCGAGCTGCCGGCCCTCGGAGCCGCTGAGGCGCCAGCTCACGCCGTTGACGACGACCGCGTGCGCCCCGGAGGCCTCGATGCGCTCGCGGAGCAGGTCCGCCATGCCCTTCGACCCGCGCGCGAACAGGCTCGTGCCCGCGCCGCTGCCGTCCGAGAGCCGCGCGACCTGGCGGCTCTTGCCGAGGACCGCCCCGGGGCCGTCCTCGTAGAGGCCGTCGGCTGCCGACAGGCCGTCCCCGCCGCCGGGCTGCGGCCCGACGAGGCGGGAGATGCTCGCGGCGTCGCCGGTCAGGATGGAGTGGCGCGCCTGGGCGGCCGGGACGACCGCGCCGAGGACGGCGGCCGCGGCGAGGACGCTCGCGGCCCAGGGGCGCCTGCGGGGGGCGCCGCGGCCGGTCGGCGCGCAGGGCATTGCGGGATCGTGGCGGGCGGCGCACCCGCCCGGCAACTGGCCGAAAGGCTGAATACGCAGGATCTTGCTGGTCCCGGGGCCCCGCACACCCGGTCAGTTCGCCGGGCGGCGCCCGGTCCCTGGCGGCCGGCGGTGGCGCACCGCCGGCCATGCCTGCACCGCGCCCGGCGGCCGGCCCGGACGAACGTCCTCCGCCGCCGCGTTCCGGCTCATGGCCGATCGGCGCGCAGGTATACTCCGCGGCGCCTTGGCCGGGACCCGGCCCCCCGCGGCGCCCGGTTCGACGCGCGTGACCACGGAGGACGCATCACACAAGGGAATCTCCCGGTCGCCGAGGGGCGGCCGATGACGGTCGCGGCGACCGCCCAGACGCCCGAGGGCCCCCGCTCCCTCACCGCCATCGCCTCGGCCATCGGCCTGATCGTCGCCGTGCTCACCCTGCCCATCGTCCTGCTGGTCGGCGGGCCCCTCAACGGGTGGGTCCTCGGCGTGGTCCTCTGGGTCGCCAACTGGTCGCTGCAGCTGCTCACGGGCAAGCTGGCGATGAACGTCTCGCCGACCGCCGCGGTGGGCCTCGCGGGCATCTCGTTCATCTCGCGCGCCTGGCTGGTCGCGATCATCCTCTTCGTGATCGCGCTGAACTACGACGAGCAGATCGGCCTCACGGCGGGCGTCGTGTTCCTGGTGGCCTTCACGTGCGACCTCGCCGGTCGCACGCTCTTGTTCGCGATGCGCCAGCGGGTCGCCAAGGACACGCCCCGGTGAGCCTGCGGCGGTCCTGGCGGGCGCTCGTCGCGCTCGCCGTCGGGTGCCTGCTCGCCGCCCCCTCCCTCGCGCTCGGGCAGGAGGAGGAGACCAAGTTCGACCCGTCGGAGGAGTTCAAGCTCGATCCGTACATCTCGATCGAGATCGGCCCGCTCGACATGTCGATCAACAAGGCGGTCGTCTACCTGCTGCTGGCGGGAATCATCTGCATCGGGGTCGGCATCTTCGTCGTGCGCGGCGGGCTGCGCCAGCGCCCGACGGGCGCCCAGAACCTCGTGGAGCTGACCTACGAGTTCACCGAGCGCCAGATCGCCCGGCCGACCCTGACCGAGAGCGTCTTCTCGCGCTACTTCCCGTACATCGCCACGCTCTTCATGTTCCTCGCGGTCAGCAACCTCATCAGCTTCATCCCGCTGCCGGTCTCGCACGAGAGCGGCACGTTCCCGTTCGGCATCCCCGACCTCTCGCTCTACGCCGCGACGGCGAACATCAACGTCACCATCGCGCTGACCCTCGTCACGTTCATCGCCTACAACTACGAGGGCATCCGCGCCCACGGCCCGGTCGGGTACGCCAAGACGCTCGTGCCCGACGCCCCCCGGCTGATCAAGCCGTTCATCGCCGGGCTGGAGGTGCTGTCCCAGCTCCTGCGCCTGGTCAGCCTGTCAGTGCGGCTCTTCGCCAACCTGCTCGCCGGCCACCTGCTGATCATCATGTGCGCCGGATTCGTGATCCTGCTCGGCAACTTCGCCGGGCTCATCGCCATCCCCGTGGGCGTGTTCTTCTACGTCTTCGAGTGGCTGCTGATCGCCGGCCTGCAGGCGTTCATCTTCGCGATGCTCAGCGGGATCTACATCGGCTTCGCCGTCTCGCCATCGCACTAGAACCCGGCAACTGAAAGGAGAATCCGTGGATGTCGCCTCCCAGCTCGCGACCGGCATGCTCCAGGTCGAGGGCAACGTCGAGGATGCAGCAAAGATCCTCGCCCTCGGTCTCGCCACCGGCTTCGGGGCCATCGGCCCGGGTGCCGGCGTCGGCTACCTGATGGGGAAGACCGTGGAGGCGGTGGCCCGCCAGCCCGAGCTCCGCGGCGAGATCCTGTCCCTGATGTTCCTGGGCCTCGCGCTCACCGAGGCGATTGTCTTCTACGCCCTGCTGATGGGCTTCGTCGCCTTCTTCATCGGCTAGGCCGTGGACCTGATGGGCACACTCGCCGTCTACGTCGCTGCCGCTCCAGGCCGAGTCCGGTGACGACAACGGCAACCCGCTCCTGGAGGCCAGCCCGGGTCTGATGATCTGGACGCTGGTGATCTTCGGGATCACCCTCTTCATCCTGAAGAAGTACGTCTTCGGCCCCGTGGGCCAGGCGATCGAGAAGCGCCGCGCCGACATCGCGCAGAGCATCGAGGAGGCCGAGCGGAGCCGCGACGAGGCGACCGCCCTGCTCGAGGACTACAAGACCCGCCTGGCGGAGGCCCGCCGCGAGGCCGACGCGCTGCGCGAGCAGGCGCGAAAGGACGGCGAGCGCCAGGGCCAGGAGATCCTGGCCCAGGCGCACACGCAGCGCGAGCGCCTCCTGACCGACGCCGAGACGCAGATCTCCGCCGAGGCCCGGGCCGCGGCGAGCGGCCTGCGGGACGAGGTGGCCACCCTCGCGCTCATGGCGGCCGAGAAGGTGTCGCGCCGCTCGCTGAGCGACGACGACCACCGCCGCCTGATCGAGGAGGCGATCGAGGAGGCCGACCTGTCGGCGATCTCGACCAACGGCAACGGGCGCGAGCCAGGGTGAGCGTCGCGACCACATACGCCGAGGCCCTCTACGAGGCCGCCCTGGACGCCGACGCGGTGCCGCAGGTGGCCGCGGACGTTGACGCCTTCGCCACGGCGGTCGGCGAGACCTCCGACCTGGGGGCGGCCCTGGAGAACCCCGAGATCGACTCGCGCGCCAAGAGCTCGGTGGTCGGCGCCATCGCCGCCGACGCCCACCCGCTCTTCGCCAACTTCCTGCAGGTGCTCGTGGAGCGCGGCCGCATCGCCGAGTACCTCGAGATCGCCGCGGCGTTCCGGGAGCGCGTGGCCCGCGCCGAGGCCCGGCTCGAGGTCGAGGCCGTCACCGCCGTCCCGCTGCCAGACGACCTGCGCGGGCGGATCGTCGAGAGCCTCCAGGCCAAGACCAACGCCACGGTGGAGCTCACCGAGTCGGTTGACCCCGACGTCATCGGCGGCCTGGTGCTGCGCGTCGGCGAGGTCGTGGTTGACGGCTCCGTCCGCCACCGCATCGAGGAGCTGCGTCGCGAGCTGACCGCCGCCCCGGTCGACGCGGCCGTCGCGCCCGCCTGAGACCTGACGCACCCGACCTGAGCAGAGAGGACGACCGCAAGCATGAAGCTTCGACCCGACGAGATCACCAAGGTCCTCCGCGACCAGATCGAGCAGTTCTCGGGGACCGTGGACGTCGAGGAGGTCGGCACCGTCCTCCAGGTCGGCGACGGGATCGCCCGCGTGCACGGTCTCAACTCCTGCGTGGCGCTCGAGATGGTCGAGCTGCCCCACGACGTCATCGGCCTGGCCCTCAACCTGGAGGAGGACAACGTCGGCGTCGTGCTCCTCGGCGAGGACGTCCTCATCAAGGAGGGCGACCCGGTCCGCCGCACCGGGAAGGTCATCCAGGTGCCGGTGGGCGAGGCGCTCCTCGGGCGCGTGGTCGACCCGCTCGGCAACCCCCTCGACGACCGCGGGCCGATCGAGACGGGCGAGTTCCGCCCGGTCGAGTTCAAGGCGCCGGGCGTGGTCCAGCGCCAGCCCGTGAAGGAGCCGCTGCAGACCGGCATCAAGGCCATCGACGCGCTCATCCCCATCGGGCGCGGCCAGCGCGAGCTGATCATCGGCGACCGCCAGACCGGCAAGACGACGATCGCGGTTGACACGATCATGAACCAGGCCGGCCAGGACATGCACTGCTTCTACGTCGCGATCGGCCAGAAGGCGTCCACGGTCGCGACCGTCGTCGCGCGCCTGCGCGCGGCCGGCGCCATGGAGTACACGACCGTCGTCGCCGCGACCGCCGCGCAGTCGGCGCCGCTGAAGTACCTGGCGCCCTACGCGGCCTGCGCGATGGGGGAGTACTTCCTCTACGGCGGCCAGCACTCGCTGTGCATCTACGACGACCTCTCCAAGCACGCCGACGCCTACCGCCAGATGTCGCTGCTGCTGCGGCGGCCGCCCGGCCGCGAGGCGTTCCCCGGCGACGTCTTCTACCTGCACTCGCGCCTCCTCGAGCGCGCCTGCAAGCTGAGCGACGAGCTCGGCGGCGGGTCGCTCACGGGGCTGCCGATCATCGAGACGCAGGCCGGCGACGTGGCCGCCTACATCCCGACGAACGTGATCTCGATCACGGACGGGCAGATCTTCCTCGAGAGCAAGCTCTTCTTCTCCGGGGTGCGCCCGGCGCTGAACGTCGGCATCTCGGTCAGCCGCGTGGGGGGCAACGCCCAGCTCCGGGCGATGCGCAAGGTCGCCGGCCGCCTGAAGCTCGAGCTCGCCCAGTACCGCGACCTCGAGGCCTTCGCCCAGTTCGGCTCCGAGCTCGACGCCGCCACCCAGCGGACGCTCGCGCGCGGCGCCCGCTTCGTCGCCACCCTGAACCAGCCGGCCTACGCGCCCTGGCCGGTCGAGGAGCAGGTGGTGGTGATCTACGCCGCCAACCAGGGCTACCTCGACAAGGTCGAGGTGTCCGAGGTCCCGAACGTCAACGAGGCGATCCGCCGCGAGGTGCGCGAGAGCGCGCCGGAGGTGCTCGAGGAGATCCGGCAGACCAAGGACCTCTCCGACGAGGCGGCGGCCAAGCTCGACTCCGTCATCGCCGGCGTCGCGGCGCAGTTCGCGGCGCCCGGCGAGGAGCGCCGAGACGCCCCCGGCGGACGAGGCGGGCGAGGCCGAGGAGGCCGAGGAGGCCGAGGAGCCGGCCGGCGCGGCCGCCTAGCGCCCGTTGGCGACCCAGAGGGACATCAAGCGGCGGATCGACTCGGTCCGCAACACGCGCAAGATCACCCGCGCCATGGAGCTCGTGGCGTCGGCGAAGCTGCGGCGCGCGCAGGAGTCGATCGAGTCGCTGCGCCCCTACGCCACGGCCATGCGCCGCCTGATGGCCCAGGCCGCCCGCCAGAGCGGTGGGATGCAGGGCCTGACCCTGCTCGAGGAGCGCCCCGCCGAGGGGGCCGCGATCGTGGTCGCGATCACGGGCGACCGCGGGCTGGCCGGCGCCTTCAACGTCAACATCGTCCGGACGGCGTACCTCGTCGCGCAGGACCTCGCCTCCGAGGGCTTCTCCGAGGTCGAGTACGTGACCGTGGGCAAGAAGGGCACCGGCACGATCAGGTTCCGGGGCCTCTCGCTCGACCGCTCCTTCCAGGGCTTCTCGACGGAGCCGACGTACGCCGACGCCCGCCAGGTCGCCGAGCACCTGGTCTCGCGGTTCACGGCCGAGGAGGCGAACCGCGTGGTCATCGTCTACAACGCCTTCAAGTCGGTGCTGGAGCAGCGGGTCACGACCGAGCAGCTCCTGCCGATCGAGCGGTCCGTCGTGCTGGAGGAGGACGAGGAGGAGGAGCCCGAGCTCGGCAAGGGGCTCGCGCTCTTCGAGCCCGACCCCGAGGACTTCCTGCGGGCGCTCCTGCCGACCTTCCTCGACACCACCATCTACCGGGCCCTCCGGGAGAGCGCCGCCGCCGAGCTCGCGGCCCGGCGGACCGCCATGCGCAACGCCACCGACAACGCCGGCACGCTGATCGGCGACCTGACCCTCGCGATGAACCGCGCCCGCCAGGCGGCGATCACCCAGGAGATCCTGGAGGTCGTGGCCGGCGCGGACGCCCTCGAATGACCCTCAAGGAGAGCGCACCGACATGGCTGACGACGCCCGCAGCACCGGCACGGTCCTGGAGATCAGGGGGGTGGTCCTCGACGTCCGCTTCCCCGGCGGCGAGCTGCCGGCCATCTACAACGCGCTCGAGATCGACCGCGGCGACGACGCGGCGCCGCTGGTCGCCGAGGTCCAGCAGCACCTGGGCGACGACCGCGTCCGCGCCGTGGCGTTCGACACCACCGACGGCCTCGCGCGCGGCACGACGGTCACCGACACGGGCGCGCCGATCTCGGTGCCCGTGGGCGAGGTGACGCTCGGCCGGATCTTCAACGTGCTCGGCGACACGATCGACGAGGGCGGCGAGATCGGCGCGACCGAGCGCTGGCCCATCCACCGCGAGGCGCCGTCCTTCGACCAGCTCGACCCCTCCGAGGAGATCTTCGAGACCGGCATCAAGGTCGTCGACCTGCTCGCGCCCTACGTGAAGGGCGGCAAGGTGGGCCTCTTCGGCGGCGCCGGCGTGGGCAAGACCGTGCTCATCCAGGAGCTCATCCACAACATCGCCCAGGAGCACGGCGGCCTGTCGGTGTTCGCCGGCGTGGGCGAGCGCACGCGCGAGGGCAACGACCTCTGGCTCGAGATGAAGGAGAGCGGCGTCATCGACAAGACGGCGCTGGTCTACGGGCAGATGAACGAGCCCCCGGGGGCCCGCCTGCGAGTGGGCCTGAGCGGGCTGACGATGGCCGAGTACTTCCGCGACGAGGGCGGCCAGGACGTGCTGCTCTTCATCGACAACATCTTCCGCTTCGTCCAGGCGGGCTCCGAGGTGTCGGCGCTCCTCGGCCGGATGCCCTCGGCCGTGGGGTACCAGCCGACGCTCGCGACGGAGATGGGCGACCTGCAGGAGCGCATCACCTCGACCCGCAACGGCTCGGTCACCTCGGTGCAGGCCATCTACGTGCCCGCCGACGACCTCACCGACCCGGCGCCGGCCGCGAGCTTCGCCCACCTCGACGCCACGACGGTGCTCGACCGGGCGATCTCGGAGAAGGGCATCTATCCGGCCGTGGACCCGCTGGGCTCGACCAGCCGCATCCTGTCGGTGGAGGGCGTGGGCGCCGAGCACTACGAGGTGGCGACCCAGGTGCAGGAGACCCTGCAGACCTACCGCGACCTCCAGGACATCATCGCGATCCTCGGGGTGGACGAGCTCACGGACGAGCAGAAGCTCGCCGTGGCGCGCGCGCGCCGCATCGAGCGCTTCCTGTCGCAGCCGTTCAACGTGGCCGAGGCCTTCACCGGCCGGCCCGGCAAGTACGTGCCCCTGTCCGAGACCGTGCGCGGATTCAAGGAGATCGTCGAGGGCCGCCACGACGAGCTGCCGGAGGACGCCTTCTACATGGTCGGCGGAATCGACGAGGCCGTCGAGAAGGCCGCGGAGCTGCAGAACCGGTGAGCACCGGCACCGTCCCGGGACAGGAGCGCAAGCGCCTCGGCGTGCGGCTCCTCACGCCCGAGGGCGCCGTCTTCGACGACCTGGCCTACATGGTCATCGCGCCGAGCGTCATGGGCGAGGTCGGGATCCTGCCTCGCCACACGCCCTTCATCGCGTTCCTCCGGATGGGCGAGACCCGGATCAAGCTGCTCGACGACACCGAGCTGGTCTACGCGACCACCGAGGGCTACGTCTCGGTGGAGGAGGACCAGGTGCTGGTCCTGGTGGAGCAGGCCGAGCCGGCCGGCGAGATCGACCGGGCCCGCGCCCAGGCTGCGCTCGAGCGGGCCCAGGCCGCCCTCGCCGAGGCCGAGGACGAGGTCGCCCGGACCGCCGCCGAGAGCGCCCTCCGCCGCGCCGAGAACCGCCTGAGGGTGGCCGACCGCTAGACGCCCTCGCCGGAGGCGTCCGCCGGCAGTATCCGAAGCGACGACGAGGGAAGCCAGTCGGTCACGACGAGGCGGAAGTGGCGCTCGTCCAGCGTCAGCACGTCGCCAGCCCGGTGCCGCCGCGACAGGACCAGGACGGACGCGTCGGCGAGCCCGAGGCCCGCGCCGGCGTAGCGGGCGAGGAGGTCGTTCGCCTCGGCGACGTCGGCCGCGTCGAAGGGCTCGAGCCGGAAGACGCCTCGGGCGACCTCGCCGAGCAGCGCCCGCGCGGCATCCTCGCCGATGCGCGTCGAGACGAGATCGTCGAGCTCGGCGAGCACGAAGGGCGACAGAAGACGCGGGCCGCGCGCCGACGAGAGCGCCGCCGCCGCGGCCTCATGGCGGCGCTGGCTCGAGTCGATCGCCGCGAGCAGCCCGCTCGTGTCGAGGAGGATCAGGTCTCGCCGAAGCCGTGGAGGGCCTCGTCGACGCGCTCGGCCAGCGTCGGATCGCCGCTCGCGAAGAGCGGGATGGTCGGCTCCGGGGCGACGAGCCCCGGGACGTAGGCGCGAAGCGCGTCGCGGATCACCTCGGCCTCCGACGATCCGCGCTCGCGCGCGGCGCTCCGAAGCTGCTCTCGGAGATCGTCGGGGAGGTACAGCGTCGTCTTGTGCATGCCATACATGCTGCCATACGTCGCGGACGCCCTTGGCTCAGCTCATCCTGGTCAATGCTCCGCCCCCCGGGTTACGCTCGTCATCTCCGGCCATGCGTCGTCTGAGCGCAGCAGCAGCCTTGGCACTGGCCACCGTGGCGGTCTGGCCGTCCGGTGCTGCGCAGTCGGCGCTCGCGCCGCGCAACTCCATCGTCGCCCCGCTGCCCGTCTCCGATGAGATCGGTATCGAGGGCGTCGGTTGCGGTGTGTCGGCGTCGGCGACGGTGACGCTGCCGGCGGGGGCGTTCGACGTCCGGGTCCGGCGGCCGGCGGTGGGCGCCAGGAGCACGAGTTTCGACGCGCAACTCACCGGCGTGTCCGTTCAGGGCAACGCGGTCGCCTTCACCGCCGTCGCGGACGGAGATCGCGTCTGCGATCCGAACGCGAGCGACACCCCGCCGGCGAGTCGATCCTGGTCCGCCGACTTCGACGTCGAGGTCGGCTTCAAGCAGCGGGTCGGCGTCGTGCACAAGAACCGCGACGGGCCGGGCGGGAAGAACTTCAAGGTGCGCCCGCGAGAGGTTCGAGTCCGCATCGCCGGCGCAGCCCGCGGCGTGCGCTGGACGCAGTTCGGCGGACGCAAGGCCGTCGGTCTCGGCAGCTTCAGGTCGCTCATTCCCTGCGCGGGCGGCTGCAGCGACAACGGAACGCGCCTCAGGGTGGAGCTGACCCGGCCGGGCTACTGCCCAAACCTGAGGCTGCCCGGCCACGGGGAACCCGCCGTGTTCTACACCAAGGTCGCGTTCGTCCTGAGACAGCGGCTCGGCGTGCTCAGGCCCGGCAGGGAATGGATGAGCACCAAGCTCGATTGTCCGCCTCCCGACCCGCCGTCGCCGATTCTGATCCGCTGACGCTGGGCTCGTGACGCCCGCCTGGCGCGCGGGCCGGCTCTCGACGATGATCGGTCCCGGGAGACGCCCGTCCGGCGCTGAGGGAAGGAGCGCAGACCGTGACCGAACCGACGACGCTCAAGCTGCTGATCGCGACCTTCGCCGAGGACGGCGGGGCGGCGCGCGCCCTCGCCACCCTCACGCCGGCCCTCGGCCCCGAGGCCATCGGCCAGGCGGCCATCGTCTCGAAGGGGCCCGACGGGAAGCTCCGCTTCCTCGAGACGCACGACACGACCACGGCCCAGGGGGCGCTGAAGGGCGCCGGCATCGGCGCCTTCGCCGGGCTCCTCGGCATCCTCTTCACGCCGCTCGCGTTGCTCGGCCTCCCGATCGGCGCGGGGGTCGGCGCCCTCGTCGGCAAGCTGCGCGACACCGGCTTCGAGGACGACGACCTGAGGGCGCTCGGCGCCGATCTGGACGGCGGCCACTCGGCGCTCATCGCGACGGTCGAGATCGACGACATCGACAAGGCGAAGCGCCTCCTCGACGAGGTGGAGGTCGTGCACGCGACGGTCAAGGAGGTCGACGCCGAGCTGGCCGCGGCGCTGGACGAGGAGGCCGCGGCCGCCGCCGAGGGCTCCTAGGGGAGAACGCGGCCAGGACCCTCGGCACGACCTGCTTCTTGCGGCTCATCACGCCGGGCAGGTCCATGACGCCGTCCGTGGCCTCGGCGCCGAACGCCCGCTCGAGCGACGTCCGGTCGCCGGCCACCAGGAGATCGGTCCCTCCGCGCGCGATGTCCGTGAGCATGAGGGCGAAGACGGCCTGGCCGGACCGCTCCCTCGCGGCTTCCATGGCGTCCAGCAGCTCCCGGTGGCGGGCCGCCAGGCTGCGGCCGACGGTCTCGATCTGGGCGATGCTGACCGTCGTGCCCGGCCGCACCTCGTAGTCCTTCACGTCGCGCTGGATGATGTCGGCGGCGGGCACGTCGCCGACGTCCGACGAGGCCTCGAACATCTCGGAGCCGAACGCCCGCGGATCGATCCGGAGGAGCTCCTCCAGGTACTCGACGACCCGGTGGTCGCGCTCGGTCGTCGTCGGCGAGCTCAGGATCACCGTGTCCGAGAGGATCGCGGCCAGCAGCAGCGTGGCGGTGGAGCGCCGGGGCTCGCGCCCCGCCGTGCGAAAGCGCTCCACGACGAGCGTCGCGGTGCTGCCCACCGGGTCGAAGGTCGCCGACACCGGGAAGCGCGTCTCGATCGAGCCGATGTGGTGATGGTCGAGGATCTCCACGATGTGGGCGTCGTCGACGCCGGGGACGCTCTGGCTCTGCTCCCCGTGGTCCACCAGCAGGACCCGGCGCGGGAGCGGGTTCACCAGCTCGGCGCGGGTCACCAGGCCCGCCGGGACCCCGGAATCGTTGACCACGATCGCGGCGCTGTAGTTGACGTCCTTGATCCGGTTGGCGATGTCCGACAGCAGGTCGTCGGGGTCGGCCGTGAGGGGGTTCGCGGCCCATCACCTCGCGGGCCGGCACCGACTGCGAGACGAGGCGGCCGGTGACGTACGAGTCGAGCGGGGAGAGGATGATGCCGGTGCCGCCGCCGCGGGCGAGCTCGATCACCTCGGGGTCGGGGCGCGAGCGGTACGTCGTCACCAGGAGGGCCACCCCGATCTCGACGGCCCGCCGCTGCGCGTCGGCGCGGTCGCCGATCACGACGATGTCGTTGGGCCCCATCGTCCCGCCCATGGTCGCCGCGTCCACGGTCACGGCCCACAGCCGCCCGTTCAGGCGCCGCGCCGGGCGCAGGAGCATCTCGCCCTCGAGGACGTTGACGATGAGGTCGGCCGAGACCGGGCGGTCGGCGAAGCTGGAGGGCTCGCCCGACTCCTTGATGTAGCGGCGGGCGAGGTCGCGCGCGGTGACCATGCCGACGACCGCGCCGCCGTCGTCGGTGATGGCGACGAGGTCGGCGTCGCCGCCCGCCATCACGAGGCCCACGTCGCGCAGCGAGGCCCCCTGGTCCGCGCACGGGCACCCCGGCCGCATGACGTCGCGCGCGCGGAGGCGGACGTGCGGGAGCAGCTCGGGCTCCGGCGCGCCGCTGCGCTCGAGCGCCCAGCGCGTCTGCGCGTTGACCTCGCCCAGGCGGACGGCGACGTAGCGCCCGGCGGTGTCGAGGCGCCCCTTCAGCTCGGCGTAGCCGATCGCCGAGGCGATCGAGTCGAGGTCGGGGTTGCGGTGCCCGGTGACGTAGACGGGGCGCATGGCCGCGAGCTTCGCACACCCGCGGCCAGGGCCTCGGTCAGTCGTCGTCCTCGCCGGCCCCCTCGGCGCCGTCGTCGTCGGCGGGGGCGCCCGTGACCTTGTAGTCGGCGTTCGAGCTGCACCTCGACCACCGAGCCGTCGGGCTTCTTCGACCTCGACCGTGTACGCGGCGCCGTCGTCCCCGGCCTCGGTCTCCAGGACCTGGCCGCCGCCGGTGCTGGCGAGCGCCGCCGCGACGGCGCGGTCGCGAGTCGAGCCGCTGAGCTGCTCGTCGTCGTCCCCTCCGGTCGCCGCGGCGATGCCGAGGAACGATCCGGCGCCGATCACCAGCACCGCGGCGGCGCCTCCGATCCCGAGCTTGGTCCGTCTGTCCATCCTCATCTCGTCTCCTTCGCATCAGGGTGCCAGGCGAGTTCCCAGCCCGCTGGGGACGAGGAAAGCGCGACAGGGTGAGAGGGAGATGAGAGGCTCGTCTCATCCGTGCTCTCATCAAGGGCGCGCGATCGTGACGGCGCCGGCGTTGAGCGGAGGGCCCGGGTGCGCGTGCTGATCGTCGAGGACGAGCCCAAGATGGCGGACCTGCTGCGGCGCGGCCTGGCCGAGCACGGGGTCATCGCCGACGTCGCCGCCCGGGGAGAGGACGCCCTCTGGATGGCCGCCGCCACCGTCTACGACGCCATCTCCCTCGACGTGATGCTGCCGGGGCTCGACGGCTTCGAGACGTGCCGGCGGCTGCGCGAGGCGGGCGTCTGGTCGCCGGTGCTGATGCTCACCGCGCGCGGGGAGGTCGAGGACCGGGTCGCCGGCCTCGACGGCGGCGCCGACGACTACCTGGTCAAGCCGTTCGAGCTCGCCGAGCTCGCCGCGCGCCTGCGGGCGCTCGCCCGCCGTGGCCCGCGGGAGCGTCCGGCGGTGCTGCAGGTGGGCGACCTGCGCCTCGACCCGGCCGAGCGGCGGGTGTGGCGCGGCGACGTCGAGATCGCCCTGTCGGCGACCGAGCTCGCGCTGCTCGAGGCCTTCATGCGCCGGCCCGGCGAGGTGTTGAGCCGGCTCGCGCTGCTCGAGGCGGGCTGGGACAGCGCGTACGAGAACCGCTCGAACGTCGTCGCGGTCTACATCGGCTACCTGCGCACGAAGGTCGACCGGCCGTTCGGCCGCAACGACATCGAGACCGTCCGCGGCGGCGGCTACCGCCTCCGCGCCCCCTGATGAGGCGGCTGCCGGTCCGCTGGCGGCTCACGCTGGCCTTCGCGCTCGCCATGGCGCTCGTGCTCGTCGTCGTCGGGGTCTTCCTGCGCGTCAGCCTCCAGAACGAGCTCGACCAGAGCATCGACACCTCGCTCGGCGCTCGGGCCGACGAGCTGGCCGCGCTGGTGGGGCAGGGGGGCGGGAGCCTCGCCGGCCCGGCCGAGCGCCGGCTCTCGGAGGTCGAGGACGGCTTCGCCCAGGTGCTCGACCGAAGTGGGGGGGTCATCGACGCGTCGTCGCCCCTCCTGGACGCCCCGCTCCTCGACGCCGGCGAGCTGCGGCGCGCCGCCGCCGGGTCGGTGAGGGTGGAGCGCGAGACCGTGCCGGGCGCCGACGGGCCCGTGCGGCTGCTCGCCCGCCCGGCCGGCGCCGACGAGCGGATCGTGGTCGTCGGCTCGTCGCTCGAGGACCGCGACGAGGCCGTCGCGGGGCTCACCGGGCTGCTGCTGGTGGCGGGGCCGATCGCCCTGCTGGCGGCGTCGCTCCTGGGCTACCTGCTCGCCGCGACGGCCCTCCGGCCAGTCGAGGCGATGCGGGCCCGGGCGGGCGAGATCTCGGGCGCGCGCTCCGGGGAGCGGCTCCCGCTGCCCGAGGCGCGGGACGAGCTGCGCCGGCTCGGCGAGACCCTCAACGACATGCTCGGGCGCATCGACGCGGCGCTCGAGCGGGAGCGGGCCTTCGTCGCCGACGCCGGCCACGAGCTCCGGACGCCGGTCGCCATCCTGAAGGCCGAGATCGAGCTCGCCCTGGCCGGCGACCGCTCCGCGCCGGAGCTCCGCGCCGCGCTGACGTCGGCCCGCGAGGAGACCGAGCGGCTGGCCCGCCTCGCGGACGACCTGCTCGTCCTGGCCCGCATCGACGAGGGGCGCCTGCCCATCCACCGGGAGCGCCTGGAGGCCGAGGAGGTGCTGGAGACCGTGGCCGCGCGCTTCGCCGCCCGCGCCGCCGAGGAGGGGCGCTCGATCGAGGTCGCCGCCGACCCGGACGCCGCGCTCCAGGCCGACCGCCTGCGCATCGAGCAGGCCCTGGCGAACCTGGTCGACAACGCGCTCCGCCACGGCGCCGGGCCGGTGGTGGTGGGGGCGCACCGCGCGAACGGCGCCGTCGAGCTGACGGTCGCGGATGGCGGCGCCGGCGTGCCGGCCGAGGAGGCCGAGGAGGTCTTCGGGCGCTTCTCGCGCGGCGCCTCCGCCGACGCCCCGGGCGCCGGGCTGGGCCTGGCGATCGTCCGGGCCATCGCGCGAGCGCACGGCGGCGACGCCTCGATCCAGGGAGCGGTAGCTGTCATCCGGTTGCCCTGGCTCCGCCGACCAGGAGCCCGAGGGCACCGGGGTGTAATTCCGGATTTCCCGCCCGCCGAAGGCGGTGAAATCCGGTTGGCCGCATCTGCGAAAACGGCGCGCCCCGGCCGAATGCCGGAGCCGTTTTCGCCGGCGCGGCCGGGGCGATCCAGGAGTCAGCTGACGGTCGGAGCTCACCGACCCCCGAACTGGACCCCGCCATACTCCGCCGGTGGTCCCCGAGGTCCTCCGATACCGGGCGTTCCGCGACGTGTGGCTGGCGAGCCTGGCGTCGAACGCGGGGTCGTGGCTGCAGATCGTCGCCAGCGGCTGGCTGATCCTGCAGCTCACCGGGAGCCCCGCGGCGGTCGGGGCGCTGGCGCTCGTCACCCGCGCGCCCGCCATCGCGCTCTCGACCGTGGCCGGCCAGCTCGCGGACCGCTTCGACCGCCGGGCGGTCGGCATCTGGACCTTCGCCCTCCAGGCCGCCGCCGCGGCGCCCTGGCGGTCATCTCCGGCATCGCCGGCGCGGAGGTCTGGTCGATCTACGCGTTCACGTTCCTGGTCGGCGTCGGGTTCGCCCTCGGGCTGCCGGCCATGCTGGCGCTGATCCCCGCGCTGGTGCCGCCGTCCAGGCTCTCGCAGGCCGTCAGCCTGAACGCGGCCGGCATCAACGTCGCCCGTCTCGCGGGGCCGGCGATCGGCGGGGCGACCCTGGCGCTCTTCGGCGCCACGACCTGCTTCGCGGTGAACGCCGTCTCCTTCCTCGCGCTGGTGCTGGTGCTGCTGCGCATCCCCGCGGGCCGGGTCGCGGCGCGGCCGGAAGGGGTCGGGATGCGCGAGGCGCTCGCCTACGCCGCCGGCGACGACGGCATGCGCCGGCTGCTGATCGGCATGGCGCTGTTCACGGCGCTCGCCTCGCCGATCCAGGAGCTGGCCCCGGTCGTGGCCGACCGGCTGGACGCCGGCCCGGAGGGGCTGGGGCTGCTGCTGGGGGCCATGGGCGGGGGAGCGCTCGCCGGCGCCTGGCTGCTCGAGCGGCTGCACGGGCGCGGGCTCCCGCGTCACCGGGCGCTGCCGATCGCCACCCTCACCTTCTCCGCCGGCCTGGCGGTGGTGGCGCTCACGCCGTGGCTGTGGCTCGGCCTGGCGGGGATGGCCTTCAGCGGCGCCTTCTGGATCTGGATGTTCGCCGCCACGAACACCGCGATCCAGCTCCGCTCGCCGAGGACCCTCCTCGGGCGGATGCTGGGCCTCTACCAGCTCTCGGTCATCGGCCCGATCGCCATCGGCTCGACGGTGGCGGGGGCGATCGCCGAGGAGGCCGGGATCATGGCGACGCTCACCGGCTGCGCGGCCCTGCTCGCCCTGTGGGGGGCCTGGAGCCTGCGGCACCAGGTCGAGGCGATCGACGGCCAGGCCTCGACGGCTCGGGTCGATCGCCCCGGGCGCGCCCTCGGGCACCCGCCCCACGACCGAGACCAAGTGAGCCGCCCGCCCTGCGGCGAGGGCCCGGCGGGGGCCTCCGGTATCCTGCCCCGGTGGATGAGGTCCTGCTGGCCGAGCGGCTGATCGGCTACGACACGTCGCGCCGCTCGGGCATCGGGCTGGCCACCGACTTCGTCGCGGGCTGGCTCGAGGCGCGCGGAGCGACCGTCGAGCGCATGGAGACCGCCGGCCGCCGCTGCCTCGTGGCGCGGGTCGGCTCGGGCGCGACGCGGCTCGTGCTTCACGGCCACCTCGACGTCGTCCCCGGCCACCCCGAGCAGTTCACGCCCCGCCTCGAGGGCGGGCGCCTGTTCGGGCGCGGGGCCTACGACATGAAGTCCGCGCTCGCCGCCATGATGCTCGCGGTCGCGGACCTGGCCGCCGGAATCGACGGCGCCGAGGTGGAGTTGATCGTGGTCCCCGACGAGGAACGCTCCGACCCGGGGGAGAACTGTACGGAGATGCTGGTGCGCGACGGACTGCGAGCGGGACTTCGTGGTCTGCGGCGAGCCCACCGACATGCACGTGGGCGTGCAGGCGAAGGGGGTCCTCATGGTGCGGGTGGACGTGGGCGGAACCGCCGCCCACGGCGCCACCCCCTGGCTGGGCGACAATGCCGTCCTGCGCGCCGTGGACATCTTCCGCCTCATCGAGACGCTCCCGTTCGCCGCCGAGTCGGCGCCGCTGTTCGAGCGGCCGTCGATCAACCTCGGCCGCATCCAGGGCGGCGACGCCGTCAACAAGGTGCCCGACGCCTGCCGGATGGACGTCGACGTTCGCTACCTCCCGGGCCAGTCTCCCGAGGACGTCCTCGCCCAGATCCGCTCGCTCGACCCGCGTGCGGACGTCGAGATCCTGCTCGAGCGCCCGCCGGCCGCGGTGCCCGCCGACCACCCCATGGTGCTGGCGCTGCTCGAGGCCGCGGGCCGGCACGAGCCGTCGAGCGCCTCGGTGGGGCGGGACGGCGCCTCCGACGCGGTCGCCTTCCTCGAGGTCGGCGTGCCCGCGGTCGAGTTCGGGCCCCGCGGAGGCGGCCACCACGGGCCGGAGGAGTACGTCGAGATCGAGAGCCTGCCCCGCTACCGGCGGGCGCTCGTCGAGTTCGCCCGCGCGGTGGCCGGCCGGCCCGCCCCGGCCGGCGACGCGGGCGCCGGCATCTGATGACCCCCAAGAAGGTCGAGCCGCCCCACACCAAGGCCCGCTACTGGCGGGTCCCCCGCCGGCGCCGCCTGTGGCTGTCGATCGTGGGCTGGTCCCTCTGGGGCATCATCGGCCTGGCGGTGGCGATCTCGGTTGGCAGCTACATCTACCTCGACGACACCCTCGAGGCGGCGGCGCCGAACACCCCCGAGGCCAAGGCCGCGCGGCGTGCGACGCGCGCGGTGCTGCCCGGCGAGCCCGTCAACGTCTTGGTGATCGGATCGGACACCCGGCCCGAGCTCGGCGACCCGGGCCGCAGCGACACGCTGATCCTGGTGCGGATGGACAACAAGCGCGGCTTCATCTCGATGCTCTCCTTCCCGCGCGACCTCCTGGTGGACATCCCCGACATCGGCCAGGGGAAGATCAACAGCGCCTACTCCCACGGCGCGGCGACCACCATCAAGACCGTCGAGGCCCTCACCGGCGAGCCGATCAACCACTACGTGATCGTCGACTTCGCCGGCTTCGCGAAGCTGGTCGACGAGGTCGGCGGCGTCTACCTCGACGTTGACCGCCGCTACTTCAACGAGAACGTCGGCACGGCCGCCACCAACTACGCCGACATCGACCTCCAGCCCGGCTACCAGCGCCTGAACGGCACGGACGCCCTGGCGTACGTGCGCTACCGGCACACCGACTCCGACTACGCGCGCATCGCCCGCCAGCAACAGTTCCTCTCGGAGCTCAAGCGCCAGACCAAGGACGTCGGCAACCTGGCCAACGTCACCAGCTTCCGGAACATCTTCGACAAGAACATCGAGATGGACATCACCAACCCGGGGCGCTTCCTCAGCCTGCTCGAGCTGGCCCTCACGACGCCGGACGAGAAGATCGCGCGGGTGCGCATCCAGGGGAGCCCCAACATCATCAACGGCGCGGCGATCGAGGAGGCCTCGTCCCAGGAGATCGCCACCAAGGTCGCCGAGTGGAAGAACCCGGAGTTCGAGGAGAGCGAGGAGAACGAGAAGCCGATCGACCCCGCGACGGTCGACGTCGCCGTGATGAACGGCAGCGGCCGCGTGCTGGCGGCCGAGGACCTGGCCGAGGCCCTGCGGGAGCGCCGCTACAACGCCCGTGCCGCCGGGAACGCCGACGACTTCTCCTACGAGGCCAGCGGCGTCTACTACGC
Organism: Miltoncostaeaceae bacterium; assembly: GCA_963835685.1. Lineage (GTDB taxonomy): Bacteria > Actinomycetota > Thermoleophilia > Miltoncostaeales > Miltoncostaeaceae > DATAGF01. Next base: position 140,668 of record CAWIGI010000012.1, on the reverse strand, counting down.
CGAGGGCTTCCGAACGCCGGCCCGCAAGATCCGCGCGGCGCTCGGGGCGTCGGCGAGCACCGCCCCGCTCGACGAGGGCGACGCCAACGGCAACGAGGTCGTGGTCGTTGCCGGCGACGACTGGGACGGCAGGCTCAAGCCGGCGCCGAAGCCCGAGACCCGCCCGCCGGCCGACACGATCGACACCACGAGCCTCGTCGATCCCCTGCGCCGCGCGGGGCGCGCGCTCGGGCTGAGGGTCATGGTGCCGATGAAGGTCCCGACCGGGGCGAGCGTGAGGATCGTGCGCGCCTACCGCGTCAACGTCGGATCGGGCAACGGCGGGCCCCCGGCCGTCAAGGTCGTGGGGCAGGTCTACGTCGCCGGCGCCCCGCGCTACTGGGGCATCACGATGACCTCGGCCCGCAACGTCTCGATCCTCGAGGGCCAGACCGGCTCGTACACCACGGGCGGGCGCGAGTACCTCACGTACTATGACGGGCGCAACCTGCAGCGTCTCGCGTTCACCGTGGGCGGGGTGACCTACTGGGTCTCCAACACGCTCGAGAACGACCTGAGCGCCAAGACCATCGAGGAGATCGCGAAGTCGATGCGCCCGCTGAACCGCGCCAGGCTCAAGAAGGGGCGCACCGACACCGACGTCTCGGTCGAGTTCGAGGGCTCCACGCCGTGACCGAGGAGGGGGCGGAGGGGCCGGCGCCCGACGGGCAGGGCGCGGCGCGCGAGCGGGTCGGCGTGATCGGGGCGGGCTACGTCGGCCTGGTCACCGGCGTCTGCCTCGCCGCGATCGGCCACCAGGTCACGCTCCGCGACATCGACGCCGCCAAGGTGGCGGCGCTGAACGACGGCCAGGTCCCGATCTACGAGCCCGGCCTCGAGGAGCTCATGGCCGAGCACGCCGAGCGGCTCACCTACACCCTGTCGCTCGAGCGGCTGCTGACCCGCTCGGACATCGTCTTCATCGCGGTTGACACGCCGCCGACGTACTCCGGCGACGCCGACCTCTCCCGGGTCATGGGCGTGATCGACGAGCTCGAGCGGGTGGGCGCCGAGCCGCGCCACCTCCTGGTGATGAAGAGCACCGTCCCGGTGGGCACCGGCGAGCGCGTGCGCGCCGAGCTCGACGCGCGCGGCATGGGCCAGGTGGGCTACTGCTCGAACCCCGAGTTCCTCAAGGAGGGCGCGGCGATCGAGGACTTCCTGCACCCGGACCGGGTGGTGATCGGCGCCTTCGACCCCGCCCACGGCGACCGGGTCGAGTCGCTCTACCGCTCCCTCGGCGCGCCGATCGTGCGCACGACGGTGCCGTCGGCCGAGATGGTCAAGTACGCCTCCAACGCGTTCCTCGCCACGAAGATCAGCTTCATCAACGAGATCGCCAACGTCTGCGAGGAGGTCGGCGCCGACGTGGCCGTGGTCGCTCACGGCATGGGCCTCGACGGGCGCATCGGCCGCTCGTTCCTCCGGGCCGGGATTGGCTTTGGGGGTTCCTGTTTCCCGAAAGATGTCGCCGCCCTCAAGCAGCTCGCCGGCAACTCGGGCTACCACTTCCAGCTCCTCACCTCCGTCATCGAGGTGAACGAGCTCCAGAAGCGCCGGGTCATCGGCAAGCTCAAGAAGCACCTCGGCTCCCTGGAGGGCAAGCGCGTCGCCCTGCTCGGCCTGGCCTTCAAGCCCGAGACGGACGACATGCGCGAGGCGTCGAGCCTCGTGCTGGCCGCGCGCCTGCTGGCGGAGGGTGCCGAGGTGTGCGCCTACGACCCGGTGGTCGACGGCGCCGGCGAGCGGCTGCACGGCGTGATCATGTGCACCTCCGCGGAGCAGGCCATCAGCGGCGCCGACGCGGCCGTGCTGGTGACCGAGTGGGCGTCGATCGTCGGCCTCGACTGGGGGGCGCTGCGGTCCACCATGCGCTCGCCGGTCCTGATCGACGGGCGCAACGCCCTCGACCCCGACGCCATGGCCGCGGCGGGCTACACGTTCGAGGGCATCGGCCGAACCCCCTCGTGACCGCCTGATGCAGGCCGTCGTCCTCGTCGGTGGCGCGGGCACCCGCCTGCGGCCCCTGACCGACACGCGCCCCAAGCCGATGATGCCCCTGGTCGACCGGCCCTTCGTGGCGCACCAGCTCGACCTGCTGCGCCGGCACGGCGTGACGGACGTGATCTTCTCCTGCGGCTACCGGCCCGACGCGCTGCGCGCCCACTTCGGCGACGGCGAGCCGTCCGGCGTGAGGCTGCGCTACGTCGTCGACCCGGAGCCGCTCGGCACGGCGGGGGCGATCAAGAACGCCGAGCCGGAGCTCGACGGGACCCGGTTCCTGGTGCTCAACGGGGACATCCTCACCGACCTGGACCTCGACGCCGTCGCGACCGCCCACCGCCGCACGGGGGCGGACGGCACCGTCGTGCTGACGCCGGTCGAGGACCCGAGCGCCTTCGGCCTCGTGCGCCTCTACCCGGACGGCTCGGTGGAGGCGTTCGTGGAGAAGCCGGCGCCGGAGGCGCTGCGCCCCGGAGAGCCCTTTCGCATCAACGCTGGCACCTATCTGCTCGAGCCGACGGTGCTCGACCGGATCCCCGCCGGGCGGGCGTGCTCGATCGAGCGCGAGGTGTTCCCCGTCCTCGCCGAGATCGGCACCCTCTACGGCTTCCCCAGCGACGCCTACTGGCGCGACATCGGCACGCCCGCCTCCTACCTGGCCGCCAACCGCGACGTCCTGAGCGGCGCGGTCCGCACCGAGTCGCCGACCGGCGAGGCCTACCTCGGCCCCGGGGCGGAGGTCGCCCCCGGCGCGCGGGTCGGGGCGCGGTCGAGCGTGGGGCCGGACGCCCGCATCGGCGCCGGGGCGGTGGTCGAGGGCAGCGTCATCGGCGCCGGGACGCGCGTCGGCGACGAGGCCGTGGTCCGCGACGCGATCGTGGGGGAGGGCGTGACGGTCGGCCGCGGAGCGACCCTCGCGCCCGGCGCGGTGGTGGGCGACCGCGCGACCATCGGGCCGGGCTGCGCCGTCGACGGCGCGCTCCCCGTGCCCACGGGCGCCGAGCTCTCGGGCGCCGCAGACGCCCTGTAGCCTGGCGCCGGTGTGCGGACTCGACGGACCGGAGGCCCTCGCGATCGACTCGCTGGGGCTGATCGCCGGCATGACCGAATCGGTCGCGGCCTTCGACGAGTCGCGCGCGGCGGCGGAGGCGGTCGAGCTGCCCTTCCCGTCCGAGGCGGTCGGCGACATCGCGGTCTGCGGGATGGGCGGCTCGGGCATCGCCGCCGACCTCGTGCTGGGGGCCTACCGCGACCGCCTGCTGCGGCCGATGTCGGTCGTGCGCGACTACTACCTGCCGGGCTGGATCGGCGAGGGGACCCTCGTGATCCTCAGCTCGTACTCCGGCGACACCGAGGAGACCCTCACCTGCGCGAGCCAGGCGCTCGAGCGCAACTCGCTCTGCGTCGCCGTGACGAGCGGGGGCAAGCTCGGGCGCTTCTACGCCGCCGAGGGGGTGCCGGTCATCGCCCTGCCGCCCGGCCTGCAGCCGCGCGCGGCGCTCCTGCGCCTGCTGGTGCCGGTGGCCGTGCTCCTCGACAGGGTCGGCGCGGTGCCCCCGCTGGGCTCCGACCTGCAGGAGGCCCGCGAGACGGTCGCCGCCTCGGTCGCGGCGCTGGGCCCCGAGGTGCCGGAGCCGGACAACCCGGCGAAGCAGCTCGCGCGCGCTCTGCAGGGCGGGGTGCCGCTGTTCTGGGGCGCGGAGCTGACGGCGCCGGTCGCCTACCGCTGGCGCTGCCAGGTGGCCGAGAACGCCAAGCTGCCGGCGTGGTCGGCGGCGCTGCCCGAGCTCGACCACAACGACATCGTCGGGCTCTCGGGCACGCCCGCGCCGCTCGCCGACCTCACCCGGCTCGTCATGCTGCGCGACCCGCGCAACCACCGCCAGGTCGAGCGCCGCTTCGAGCTCACGCGGGAGATCGTCGAGGCCCACGCCGACTCGGCCCTCTCGATCACCGCCGAGGGGCAGGCGCCGCTGGCGCGGATGCTGGACCTCGTGATGCTCGGGGACTACGCGTCCCTCTATCTCGCCCTGCTGCGCGGCGTCGACCCCGGGCCGGTCGAGCCGATCGAGCGCCTCAAGGAGCGCCTCGCGCAGACCGGCTACGGGAGGGCGGCGGGCGCCGAGGGCTGACCCGCGCCGGGCGATCGGCCCCGTCCGTCGCGAGCCCGGGCGCCTGACGCGCATGCCGGACCAGCCGGGCCTCGCGCCGCAGGACGTCATCCGCCTTGGCGACGGCGTCGTCGAGATGCTCGACCAGACCCGCCTGCCGGGCGAGGTCGTGACCGTGACGCTGCGCGGATGGGAGGAGGTCGCCGAGGCGATCCGGGCGATGGTCGTTCGCGGCGCCCCGGCGATCGGCGTCGCGGGGGCCATGGGGGTCGCCCTGGCCGCGCAGCATGCCGCCGGGCGCGGCCTCGCCGCGACCAAGGAGGAGGTCGCCCGCGCGGCGGCCGCGCTGCGCGGCGCCCGCCCGACCGCCGTCAACCTCTCCGCCGCGGTCGACGGGCAGGCCGCCCTCGCGGCCGCGCACCCCGGGCCGCCCGAGGCCCTCGCCGCCGCCCTGGCCGAGGCCGCCCGGGCCCTCCACGCCGACGAGGTCGAGCGCTGCGAGCGCATGGGCCGCCACGCGCTCGGGCTCGTGTCGCGGGGCGCGCGGATCCTCACCCACTGCAACACCGGCGCGCTCGCGACGGGCGGCTACGGCACCGCCCTGGGGGTGGTCCGCGCGGCCTTCGCGGCCGATCCCACGGTGCGGGTGGTCGTCGCCGAGACCCGGCCGCTGCTCCAGGGCGCCCGGCTCACCGCCTGGGAGCTCGAGCGCGACGGCATCCCGTACACCCTCATCGCCGACGTGACGGCGGCGGCGATGATGGCCTCGGGCCGCGTCACGCACGTCGTCGTGGGCGCCGACCGCATCGCCGCCAACGGCGACGTGGTGAACAAGATCGGCACCTACGGGCTCGCCATCCTGGCGCGCGAGCACGGGATCCCGATGATCGTCGCCGCCCCCACCACCACCCTCGACCCGTCGACGCCCGCCGGGGCGGACGTGGTCATCGAGGAGCGGGCCGCCGACGAGGTGCGGGGCCTCGGCCTCTTCGGCCGCCCGGCGGCCCCCGAGGGCGCGAGCGTCGCCAACCCGGCCTTCGACGTGACGCCCGCGCGGCTGGTCTCGGCGATCGTGACCGAGAAGGGGGTGCACCGCCCCCCGTACGAGCGCTCGCTCCGCGCGGCGCTCGGCACGCTCCCGTGAGCCCCCCGGCACGCCCGGCGCGCCTCCCGCGCGCGGGCGACGGCCACGCTGGGGCATGGCCGTCGGACGCCTCCTCGACCTCCTGCTCCCGCCGGCCTGCGCCGGGTGCGGCCTGCCCGGGCCGGTCGCCTGCGCCGGATGCCTGGGCTCCCTCGAGCCCCTGGAGCCGCCGCTCTGCGAGGGGTGCGGGGCGCCCGTCCCTGTGCCGGCGGGCCGGTGCCCCGGCTGCCGCGGCCGGGTCGCGGGTGCGCGGCAGGCGGTCGCCTACTCCGCCGCGGCCCCGGCGCTCGTCGCGGCGCTCAAGGACGGGCGCCGCCGGGCGCTCGCCGCGGTCCTCGCCGGGCGGATCGCGGAGGCGGTGCCGGCGCCGCCCCTCGGCGCAGCGCTGGTCCCGGTGCCGCTGGGGCCGGCGCGGCTCGCCGCGCGGGGCTTCAACCAGAGCCTGCTGATCGCGCGCGAGCTCGCCCGCCGCTGGGGGCGCCCGGTGGCCGACTCGCTCGCCCGGGTGCGCGAGGAGCCCGCCCAGCGCGGCGCCTCCGCGACGGCCCGCGCGCGCCAGGCCGCGGGCGCGTTCGCGCCCAGGGGAGCCGATCCGGTGCCGGCGCACGCCGTGCTCGTCGACGACGTCCACACGACCGGCGCCACCCTCGCCGACTGCGCCCGGGCCCTGCGGGCCGGCGGCGCGCGCACGGTGGGCGCGGCCTGCTTCGCCCGGGCACTGCGGGTGCGATGAGGCCCTCGTCGGAGGCCGCCTCCCGTTCTAGGATGAGGCGACCGAACGCGACGGGAGGGGGCGACCGTGCAGCTCCAGGTCAAGGGGAGGAACACCTCCGTCACCGACGCCCTCTTCGATCACGCGGAGCAGAAGCTGGAGCGGCTCGCCCGCATCATGCCTCCGTGGGACGACGCCATGAGCGTCGAGCTCGAGCTGTCCGTCGAGAAGAACCCGAAGATCGAGCGCTCGCAGATCGCCGAGGTGACGGTGCGCACGAAGGGGCCGGTCCTGCGGGTGCGGGAGAGCGCGGAGGACATGTACGCGGCGATCGACCAGGCGGCCCGCAAGCTCGAGCGCCAGGCGCGGCGCTACCGCGAGCGGCGCAAGGCCCACGGCGGCCGCGGGCCCGCCGACGAGGCCGCGGCGCGCGCGGGCGACGAGGCCCTTCACTTGCCGGCCGGGGGCGAGGGGCGGCCCCGCCTCATGCGGCGCAAGAGCTTCGACATGAAGCCCATGACCGCCGAGGAGGCCGCGCTCAACATGGAGATGCTCGGCCACGAGTTCTACGTCTTCCGCAGCGAGGGCGGCGAGGTCAACGTCGTCTACCGCCGGCGGGACGGCAACTACGGCCTGATCGGCCCCGAGTGAGGGTCGAGCTCTGACCCGCTCGCTGAGCACGGTGGGCCTCTCCCGCGCCGGCGCAGATAGCTCCGGCCTTCGGCCGGGGCGCGCCATCTGCGCAGATGCGGACTAATCCGGCCTTACCGCCTTCGGCGGGGCGAGACCGGGTCCGACGCCTCGGTGCCCTCGGGTTCCGTTCTGCGGACGCCTTGGGGTTCCGTTCCGTGCGGCCCCCGGCGCCCGCGGGCTCCGCGCTACGATGAGCCGGCCGTGTCCCCGCCCCGGGAGCCCGCTGCATGAGCACCGACATGATCAACCGCGTCCTCCGCGTGGGCGAGGGCCGCTCGATGAAGCGCATGCAGTCGCGCGTCGAGCAGATCACGGCGCTCGAGCCGGAGATCCAGAAGCTCAGCGACGAGGAGCTGCGCGCGAAGACGGACGAGTTCCGGGCCCGCGTCGCCGACGGCGCCGACCTCGACGACCTGGTTGACGAGACCTTCGCCGTCGCCCGCGAGGCGGGCGTGCGTCGCCTGGGGCAGCGGATGTTCGACGTGCAGCTGGTCGGGGCGATGACGCTCCACGAGGGGCGGGTCGCCGAGATGAAGACCGGCGAGGGCAAGACCCTGGCGGCGGTGCCGGCCGTCTACCTCAACGCGCTGCTCGGCCGGGGCGTCCACGTCGTCACGGTCAACGACTACCTCGCGCGCCGGGACGCCGAGTGGATGGGGCCGATCTACGACCTGCTCGGCATCTCCGTCGGCGTGATCGCCACCATGATGCCCGAGGACCAGCGACGGCAGGCCTACGCGGCCGACGTGACCTACGGCACCAATGCCGAGTTCGGCTTCGACTACCTGCGCGACAACATGGCCGTCCGCCTGGACGACTGCGTGCAGCGCGGCCACTACTTCTGCATCGTGGACGAGGTCGACTCGATCCTGATCGACGAGGCCCGCACGCCCCTGATCATCTCGGGCGTGCCGGAGGCGGCGACCGACACCTACTACCGCTTCGCGCGGATCGTCCCGACCCTCAAGAAGGACGAGGACTACGACGTTGACGAGAAGCACCGCGCCGCGTCGCCCACCGAGAGCGGCGTTGACAAGGTCGAGAAGGCGCTCGGCATCGAGAACCTCTACCTCGACGTCAACGGCAACCTCGTCAACCACCTGATCCAGGCGCTGAAGGCGCACGCCCTCTACCGCAAGGACAAGGAGTACATCGTCCGCGACGGCGAGCTGCTGATCGTGGACGAGTTCACGGGGCGGGTGCTCGAGGGCCGGCGCTACTCGGAGGGGCTCCACCAGGCCCTGGAGGCCAAGGAGGGCCTGCGGATCCGCGAGGAGAACCAGACCCTCGCGACGATCACGCTGCAGAACTACTTCCGCATGTACGAGAAGCTCGCGGGCATGACGGGCACGGCGGCGACCGAGGCCAACGAGTTCGCGAAGATCTACAACGCCGACGTCACGTCGATCCCGACCAACGTGCCGATGATCCGGGTCGACGAGAACGACTACATCTTCAAGACGAAGGAGGCGAAGTTCCGCGCCGTCGTCGAGGAGATCGCCGAGGCGAACGAGCGCGGCCAGCCGGTGCTGGTCGGGTCGATCTCGGTCGAGGTTTCCGAGATGCTCTCGGGGATGCTCACCCGCCGCGGGATCCAGCACAACGTGCTGAACGCGAAGAACCACGCCCGCGAGGCGGAGATCATCCAGCACGCCGGCCAGCCGGGCGCCGTGACCATCGCGACGAACATGGCCGGCCGCGGCGTTGACATCAAGCTGGGGGAGGGCGTGGCCGATCGCGGCGGCCTCTACATCGTCGGCACCGAGCGCCACGAGAGCCGCCGCATCGACAACCAGCTCCGCGGCCGCTCGGGCCGTCAGGGCGACCCGGGCGCCTCCCGCTTCTTCCTGTCGGCCGAGGACGACCTCATCCGCATCTTCGCCGGCGACCGCATCTTCAAGATCCTCGACCGCCTCGGCCCCGGCGACGACCTGCCGATCGAGGCCAAGATGCTGACCAAGACCGTCGAGGGCGCCCAGAAGAAGGTCGAGGAGCAGAACTTCAACATCCGCAAGCGCGTCCTGGACTACGACGACGTCCTGAACAAGCAGCGCGAGGTCGTCTACTCGGAGCGCCGGCAGGTGCTCGAGGGGGAGGACCTGGGCGAGCAGGCGCGCGACTGGATCGCGGAGACCCTCGTCGAGGTCGTCGACCAGTACGGCGACGAGGAGTCGCTGCCGGCCGACTGGGACATGAACGCGCTCTTCGGGGCGCTCCAGGGCTACTACCCGGTCAGCTTCGGCGCCGACGACCTCGCGGCCGACCTCGAGGACGAGGTTGACCCGCTGACCCGGGAGGAGCTGCTCGACCGGCTCGAGGACGACGCCATGGAGGCCTACGACCGGCGCGAGGCCGAGCTGGGCCCGGAGCTCGTCCGCGACCTCGAGCGCTGGGTGCTCCTCCAGCTCATCGACCAGCACTGGCGCGAGCACCTCTACAACATGGACTACCTGCGCGAGGGCATCCACCTGCGCGCGCTCGGCCAGAAGGACCCCCTCTCCGAGTACCGCCTCGAGGGGCACGCGATGTTCGACGAGATGATGGACACGGTGAAGACCGAATTCGTCCGGTACATGTTCCACATCCAGGTCGACCGGGCCCCCGCGACCGAGGAGCAGAAGGTCGCCGACGTTGACTACTCGTACCAGTCCGATCCGATCCAGGGGTTCGAGGGCGCGGCCGCCGAGGCCGAGGGTGTCGAGGAACCCGAGATGGAGGCCGAGGAGCGGCGCGGCGGCGTCGCGGTCGTCGAGCAGCGGGTGCTCTCCGACGACCAGAAGGTCGGCCGCAACGACCCCTGCCCCTGCGGCTCGGGCAAGAAGTACAAGCGCTGCCACGGGGCCTAGATGACCACCGAGCCCCCCTACTCGCTCGACGACCTCGTCCAGCGCGCCTCACGCCTTCGCGAGAGGGCCGGCGTCCTGGGCGACTATCTTTGACCCGCCGGCCCTCGAGCGCCGGGTGGCCGAGCTCGAGCGCGAGATGGGCGCGCCGGGCTTCTGGGACGAGCAGGCCCGCGCGGCGAAGGTCTCCGCGCAGCACGCCGCCGCCGCCGGCCGCCTGAGCGCCTACCGGCAGCTCACCGAGGAGGTCTCCTCGCTCGCGGAGATGGCCGAGCTGCTGCACGAGGAGGGCGCCGCCGGCGAGCCCGACCCCGACCTGCTCACCGAGCTGGCGGACGGGATCCGCGCCGCCGAGGACCGCCTCGGCGGCCTTGAGGAGGCCCGCCTGTTCTCGGGCGAGCACGACGGCGGCGACGCTCTCGTGACGATCAACGCCGGCGAGGGCGGCACCGACGCCCAGGACTGGGCCGAGATGCTCCTGCGGATGTACCTCCGCTGGGCCGAGCGGCGGGGCCTCCGCACCGACCTCAAGGAGGTCCAGGAGGGAGCCGAGGCCGGCATCAAGTCGGCGACCTTCACCGCGCACGGCGAGAACGCCTACGGGCTGCTGTCGGCCGAGCGGGGCGTGCACCGGCTGGTGCGGCTGTCCCCGTTCGACGCGGCCAACCGGCGCCAGACATCGTTCGCCGCGGTCGATGTCGCGCCCCTCGTGGACGAGTCCGTGGACGTCGAGATCCTCGACAAGGACCTGAAGGTCGACACCTATCGGGCCAGCGGTGCCGGGGGGCAGCACGTCAACAAGACCGACTCGGCGGTGCGCATCACGCACCTGCCCACGAAGATCGTCGTCCAGTGCCAGAACGAGCGCTCCCAGACGCAGAACCGCGCGACCGCGATGGCCCTGCTGCGGGCCCGCCTCGTGCAGGCCGAGCTCGAGCGACGCGAGGCCGAGGCGGCCAGGAGCCGCGGCGAGAGCCAGAGCATCGGCTTCGGGAGCCAGATCCGCTCCTACGTGGTCCATCCGTACACGATGGTCAAGGACCTGCGCACCGGGCAGGAGACGGGCAACGCCCAGGGGGTGCTCGACGGCGACCTCGACGCCTTCATGCGCGCCGAGCTGGAGCGGCGGGCCCAGGCCGCCGGCGGGCCGGGCGCCGCCCCGGACCGGGCCGCGGAGGACTGATCGCGGTCGCGTCGAAGCGGTGCGCAGCGATGGATTGCGCGCCGTTGCAGCGATTTCCCGCCTGGATTGACTCCGGCCTCCGGCACCCGCTACCCTGCCGAGGCCTCGCGGCGGCCGGTGGCCGAGACCTGCCCAGTCCGGCCCCGTCGCGCGAGCCTCCGCAGCCGTCTTCGCCTTGAGCACCGACGCGCCCCCGACACCCCCGGTCCCCGACACGCCGCCCAGCCGCGGTCGTCGCCGCGATCGTCCGAGCGAGCGCGAGGTCCCCGTCACGCGCGCCGACCGGCGCTCGATGCTGCGCCCCGGCGAGGGCCCGATGGTCATCTTCCAGGGCGTCACGAAGCGCTACGACCCGAACGTCCTCGGCCTCGACGACGTCTCCCTCTCGATCGAGAGCGGCGAGTTCGTCTTCCTGGTGGGCCCCTCGGGCTCGGGCAAGTCGACGTTCATCCGGCTGCTGCTGAAGGAGTTCGACCCCACCGAGGGCACGATCACGGTGGGGGGCGCAACCTGAACCGGCTGCGCCGCTCGAAGGTCCCCTACCTGCGGCGCGCGATCGGCTGCGTCTTCCAGGACTTCAAGCTCCTCGCCGGCCGCACGGTCTACGACAACGTGGCCTACGCGCTCCAGGTGATCGGCGAGAACCCGCGCAACACCCGGCGCAAGGTGCCGGAGATCCTCACGCTGGTGGGCCTGTCCGACAAGGGCGACCGCTACCCGAACGAGCTCTCGGGCGGCGAGCAGCAGCGCGTCTCGATCGCGCGCGCGTTCGTCAACCACCCGCGCCTGCTGATCGCCGACGAGCCGACCGGGAACCTCGACCCCGAGACCTCGATCGGCATCATGCAGCTGCTCTACCGCATCAACCGCACCGGCACGACGGTCATCATGGCCACCCACGACCGCGAGATGGTCGACAAGATGCAGATGCGGGTCGTGGGGCTCGAGGACGGCAGGGTCGTCCGCGACCAGCGCCAGGGCCGCTACGCCCGCGTCGACTACTAGCCCCTCGTGAAGCCGCGCTTCTTCCTGGCCGAGGCCATCCGCTCGATCCGCGCGAACGTCGCGGTCTCGATCGCGGCGACCGTGACCGTGCTGATCGCGGTCTTCATCCTCGGCGCCTTCATCCCCTCGTTCCTCTACGTGCAGTCGACCGTCGACTCGCAGAAGGAGCGGGTGGACATCCGCGCCTACATCTCCGACTCGGCCAAGGTCGCCCAGGTGAACGCGCTGCAGGACGAGCTGAAGCGGCTCCAGGCGCAGGGGCTGGTCCAGGAGTTCACCTACATCAACAAGGACCAGGCGCTCGAGGAGCTGCGCGAGCGGCTCAAGGACCCCTCGGTCACCGACTTCCTCAGCTCGAACCCGATCCCGGCCAACTTCCGCATCAAGCCCGGCTCGGCGGAGCAGGCCGACGAGGTCATCGCCGCCATCGACGACCTCCCGCCGATCGACCCGGAGCTCGGCGTCTCGTACGGCAAGGAGACCACCGACAAGCTGCTGACCGTCGCGCGCTTCATCCAGTGGGCGGGGCTCGCGCTGATCACGATCCTGCTGGTGGCGTCGATCCTGCTGATCGGCAACACGATCCGCCTGTCGATCTTCGCCCGCCGCCGCGAGGTGGAGGTCATGAAGCTGGTCGGCGCCACGAACTGGTTCATCCGCTGGCCGTTCGTGATCGAGGGGATCATCTGCGGCCTGGTCGGCGCCGTCCTCTCCGTCGCCCTGCTGTGGGCCGTCAAGGTCGGGGTCGTGGACCAGTGGATCGACGGCACCGACAGCGCGCTGCAGCGCGACGAGGCCACGACGATCGGCTTCCCGCTGCTCGGCCTGGTGCTGATCGCCGCCGGAGCGATCGTGGGCGCGATCGGCAGCGGAATCACGCTGCGCCGCTTCCTGAAGGTCTGAAGTCAGCCTGCGCCGGGCCTCTTGCGGGCCCGGCGGAGGCCATCGGGCCCCTGGCCGGGGCCCGATGTGGACCGGCGGCACCGGCTGCGCCGGGGCCGGCCGCCGGGAAAAGCACCTAAGGGGCCTACGCCGATCCCCGGACCGCCCCCGCAGGCGGCCGGGCGGGCCGCGTCTATCATCGGTGATCGACCCGTGAGCGGCCGCACACGACCATGAGCCCGCGCCGGATCCTCTCCGTCGTCGCCGCCGTCCTGGTGGTGCTGGCCGCCTTCGTGGGCGGAGTGGTCGTGGGCGGCCACGCCCAGGCCACGGGGCTGACGCGCCTCTCCGACCCGCTGCGGAGCATCCTGCTGGGCGACAGCGGGGAGGACCTCGGCTCCCAGGTCCTCGAGGTGCTCGAGAACGACTACTACGAGCCGATCGATGCCACGCAGCTCGAGCGGTCGTCGGTCCAGGGCATCATCGACGCGCTGGGCGACCCGTACACCGACTACCTGGACCCCGACGAGCTCGAGGCCCTGCGACAGCGCAACGAGGGCGAGTACTACGGCGTCGGCCTGCAGGTGGCCCAGCGCGGGGAGGCGATCGTGATCACGCGCGTGTTCGAGGAGAGCCCCGCCGCCGAGGCCGGCATCCGGGCCGGCGACCGGCTGGTGTCGGTGGAGGGCACCCCCGTGACGGGGCGGGTGCTCGACTCGGTGGTGGCGGAGATCCGCGGCCCCAAGGGCTCGACGGTGCATCTGGGGATCGCCGCCCCGGGTGGCCCGACCCGCCGGTACGAGCTCGAGCGGGAGCGCATCCGGGTGCCGGCCGTGGACTCGCGGGTGGAGACCGCCCGCGGGGAGGAGGTCGGGTACCTGCGCCTCGCGCAGTTCACGAAGGGGTCGGCCGACGCGCTGGGCGACGCCGTCGAGGCGCTGCGCGAGAAGGGCGTCACGTCGCTGGTGCTCGACCTCCGCGGGGATCCCGGCGGCCTCGTGAACGAGGCGGTCGGGGTCGCGGGGGTGTTCCTGCCGGACGGCTCGGAGGTGGTCGTCACCGAGGGGCTGCACTCCCCGCGGCGCGTGTTCCGCTCGGAGGGGACGCCGGCGGCCGGCGACCTGCCGCTCGTCGTCCTCGTCAACCGCGGCAGCGCCAGCGCCAGCGAGATCGTGGCCGGGGCGTTGCGCGACGCCGACCGCGCCGAGCTGGTGGGCGAGCGCACCTTCGGCAAGGCGCTGGTGCAGAGCACCCGCCCGCTGCGCGACGGCGGGGCGCTCAAGCTGACGACCGCGCGCTACCTCACCCCGGACGGGTTCGACCTGGCCGCGCGGGGCCTGCCGCCCGACGTGAGGGTGGTGGACGACCCCGCGACCCCCCGCCGCGACGAGGCCCTGCAGCGGGGGCTGGCGCTCGCGGCCGCCGCGGCCTGAGCGATGAGCCGTGGAGGCCCGTCGGCCGTCCTGGTCTGCGAGCTGGTCCCCGCCGGCCGCGGCGCCGCGGCCCAGCCGGCGTTCGAGCCGGGGCCGCGGATCCCGCTGGCCAAGGGGGCCCGCGGCGGAGCGGAGGTGGGCGACCTGGTCGTCGTGACCATGCGCGGCCGCGCCGGGCGTGTGAGCGAGGTCCTCGGCCCCGCGGCCTCGCCCCGCGCGGCGCTGGCCGGGCTGCTCGCCGCCGAGGGCCTCGCCCGGCCGTTCCCGCGCGCGGCGCTGGCCGAGGCCGACGAGGCCGACGACTCCGGGGTCGCGGCCGACCGGGGGCGTCGCGACCTGCGCGGCCAGCGGGTCATCACCATCGATCCCGAGGGCGCCAAGGACCACGACGACGCGATCGCCGTCGCGCCGGAGGGCGGCGGGGCGACGCGGCTGTGGGTCCACATCGCCGACGTGTCGCGCTTCGTGCCCGCCGGCGGCGCCCTCGACCGCGAGGCCGCGCGGCGCGGCAACTCGGTCTACGTCCCCGGCGCGGTGGTCCCGATGCTGCCCGAGCGCCTCTCGTCGGACCTCTGCAGCCTGCGCCCCGGCGCCGACCGGGCCGCGGTGACGGTGGAGATGGTCGTCGGCGACGACGGGACCGCCCGCGAGACGCGCTTCTCGCGCTCGCTGATCCGGTCCGAGCGGCGCCTCACCTACCCCGAGGTTGACGCGCTCCTGGCCGGTGGGCCGCTGGGCGACGCCGGCCTGGAGGACGACATCCGCCGCGCCGCCGGCATCGCCGCCGCCCTGCGCGAGCGGCGGGTGCGGCGCGGGGCGCTCGAGGCCGAGTCGGCCGAGCCGGTCGTGCGCTTCAACGGCGACCGGGTCGCCGAGATCCACCTCGAGGGCCAGACGCCGGCCCACTCGCTCGTGGAGGAGTGCATGATCGCCGCCAACGAGGCCGTCGCCCGCTACCTCATCGCGCGCTCGGCGCCGACGGTGTTCCGCCACCACGAGGACCCGGCCCCGGGCCGCATCGAGCTGCTCTACGCGCAGCTCGAGGAGCTGGGCGTCCCGACGCCGCCCCTGCCGGGCGGCGAGCTCGGCCCCGCCCAGTGCCGGCGCGCCGCCGCCGAGGCCGCGCGCGCCGTGGCCCGCCACATCGCCGCCCGCGGCGTCGACGGGCGTGCGCTGTGGCCCCTCGTACTGCGGTCGCTGCGCCAGGCCTACTACTCGCCGGCCGAGCCGGGGCACTCCGGCCTTGCCAGCCCGGCGTACCTGCACTTCACCTCGCCGATCCGCCGCTACCCCGACCTGCTCGTGCACCGGAGCCTCCTGGACGCCCTGGGCATCGGCGATCCCGGCCCCGGCCCCGCCGAGCTCGACGAGGCCGCCGACCACTCGTCGGCCACCGAGCGCGAGGCCGCCGCCGTCGAGCACCGCGCCGACGCGATCTGCGCCGCCTTCCTCCTGCGCGACCGGCTCGCGGCGGGCGGCTGGGACGCCCCGGTCTCGTGCACCGTCGTGGGCCTGATCGACGCCGGCGTATTCACGGTCTTCGACGAGGTGTTCACGGGGTTCCTCCCGTCGCGGCGCCTGGAGGACGACCACTACCGGGCGGACCCGCTCGGGGTCGCGCTGGTCGGCGCGGCGACCGGCCGCCGCATCCGCCTTGGCGACGTCCTCGAGGCCCGCGTGGTGCGGGTCGAGCCGCTGCGCGGGCGGGTCGAGCTCGAGCCCGCGCTAACATCGCGCGCCGATGTCTCCTCGCAAGAAGGCGGGCGCCGGCGGCGAGCGCTTTCGCGACGTCGCGCGTAACCGCCGCGCCCTCCACGAGTACCAGATCCTCGAGCGCCTCGAGGCCGGCATCGTGCTGCAGGGCACCGAGGTGAAGGGCCTGCGCGAGCGGGGCGCCACGATCACCGACGCGTACGTCCAGATCCGCGGCGGCGAGGCGTGGCTGGTGGGCGCCCACATCTCGGAGTACGACAACGCCGGCCACGGCGGCCACGACCCCCGCCAGACCCGGAAGCTCCTGCTGCACAAGCGCGAGATCCGGCGCCTGGCCTCCGACCTGGCCGAGAAGGGGCTGTCCCTCGTCCCGCTGCGCCTGTACTTCAAGGAGGGGCGGGCCAAGCTGGAGCTCGGCCTCGGCCGCGGCAAGACCCTCTACGACAAGCGGCGCACGATCGCCGAGCGCGACGCCCGCCGCGAGGCCGACCGCGCCATGAAGGCCGTGCGCCGCCGCTAGCTACTTGGCGAGGACGGCCCTGCGCACGAAGGTGCGGGCGTCCGCGCGGATCACGATCCGGTAGGGCCCCTTCCTCAGCTTCGCGCTCTTGAGGACGACCCTCGTCGGCCCCGGCACCTTCAGGCGCACCCGCTTGGCTGCCTTCGGCCTCTTCCCCTTGCCCTGGAAGAGCTGGACGCGGGCGAAGCCGCCCTTGGTGGCGCCGATGAGGACGACGATGCCCCTGCGGCGGGCGATCTTCGCGGAGAGCCGCCGGGGCAGGATCGTGGTCACCCTGAGACGGGCGGCCGGTCCGCCGGCGGGCCCCGGCAGAACGGTGAGCGTGCCCGTCCCGCTTCGCACCTGGCCGTTCGCCAGCCGCGCGGTCAGGGTCACCTCGTACTTGCCCGGCCTCGCGCCGGCGGGGATCCCGACGGCGACCGAGACCAGGTTCGGGCTGTTGGACGCCGGCACGAGGGTCGCCGGCGTAACGGCCGCGGTCGCGCCCGGAAGCTGCGTCGACGCGCTCAGGCGGAAGTCCGCCGCCGGGGTCGCGGGGCCGGCGTAGCGCACGAGGAAGGGCAGGGTCTCGACGCCGCCCGCCTGCCCGGTGGCGACCGCGCCGTCCAACACGCCGAGGTCGCGCGCCACCTCGTTCGAGTCGCTGGTGCTGTCGGCGCAGATCACCCAGACGTCGTCGCCCGTGGACGGCGGCGGCACCTCGTCGTGGAGCTTGTACAGGGAGGGCCCGCACGCGACCGGGCGCGAGGCGGGGCCCGCCGGGCTCACGGCACGGACGCCGACGGCGGTGATGGTCGCGAGGCCCTGGCCCCCCGAGCCGCCCAGGCGGCCGGAGAACGGTGCCCCGTCGGCCCCGCGGCGAAGCCTCATGAGGAAGTTGACCGTGAAGGCTTGAGGGCCGGTGCCCGCCTGGAAGTCCACCGCCTGTGAGATGAAACCGAGCCAGCGTTTCCCCGGGGGCGCCGGGTCGAGCCGCTGGAGCTCGGCGGCGTACGATGGGCTCGGGGCGAAGGCGAGCGCCTCGGGCCCCGTCGAGACGAGGGATGAGGGGATGCTGGTGTTCTCGTCGGCGAGAACCGCCAGGAGGATCTGGCCGGTCCCGGTCAAGGCCGGCACCCCCGAAAGGCCGTTCTGGTCGCACCCCGCCGAGCCGGACGCGCAGGCCGTGATCGTGACCGGGAAGTCGCCGATGACGTCCTGCTGCGGGCCGAGGCCGACCGTGCGGAGGACGACGCAGCCCGCCATCAGCGGGACGATGCACAGCGCGGCCACGACGGCGACGAGCCGGATCCGGCCTCTGCGTCCCACTGGTGCACCTCCGGGCGGCGGGCGAGGGCGCGAGTCTCACACGTCGCTGCCGCCGCTGTCACCTGGCCGCGCGAGGGGCTAGCGATCCTCCACCAGGATCACATGCAGACCCTTGGCGCCGTGGGCACCGAGGGTCGAGATCTTCTCGATGTCCGAGGTCCGGCTCGGCGCCGAGACCAGGGAGACCGCCGACGGGGCGCGCCCGCCGGCGTAGGTCTCGGTCAGGGCCTCGGCCAGCGTCGCCCTTAGCCGCGAGGCCGGGAGGACGGCCAGGTGGTACATGCTGACGACATCGATCGAGCGCCCGTGGCCGGGGCCGGTCTCCAGCACCAGCGTCCCGCGCTCGGCCACTCCGAGGGCCGGCACCGTGACGCCGACCGTCAGCTCGGGGCCCTCGAGGCCGAGCAGCTCGCGCCAGCCACCGCCGCGGCCCTCGGGCCAGCGCAGGACCTCGCGGCCGTCGCGGCCCAGCGCCTCGCCCACCCCCAGCTCGTCGAGCACCGGGTCGTCGGCCAAAAGGGCCCGCTCGACGCCCCAATCGTCGGCCGCCGCGGCGGCGGCGCGCGCCGCGTCGGCGGCGGCCACCACCGCCCCGGTCGCGCGCCGGCGCGCGAGGGCCTCCAGCAGGTCCTCGGCGAGGGAGGTCAGCGGGGCGGCCACCGCGAGGGGAGGTCGCGCTGGGAGGTCCAGTCGCCTCCGGGGCCCGGCAGGCGGCGCACCCAGCCGCGCCGCCCGAGCAGTCGAAGGCCCAGCCGTCCGGCGACCCGAGTGGCCCCATAGCCGAGCGGCGTGCGCCAGGCGGCGCTCCAGGCCCGGAAGCGCCAGCGGTCGCGCCGGTGGGCGTTGGTCGTCGCGCGCCCCCGCACGCGAACGAGGAGGTCGTGCAGGGGGATGCCCACCGGGCAGGCCTCGTGGCAGGCGCCGCAGATCGACGACAGGAAGGGCAGCTCGCTCGAGCGCTCGCCGCGCATCCCCTCCAGCAGCGGCGTGATGACGGCCCCGATCGGCCCCGAGTAGGGCGACCCGTACGTCTGGCCCCCGACGCTGCGCCACATCGGGCAGGAGTAGAGGCACGCGCCGCAGCGGATGCAGTCGAGCACCTCCTCGACGTCCGTGCCCCGCAGCGCCGAGCGGCCGCCGTCGAGGATCAGCAGGTGGAGCTCCTCCGGCCCGTCAACCTCGTCCTCGCGGCGCGGCCCCGTGATCAGGTTGACGTAGCCGGCGGCGTCGTCCCCGATGGCCGCCATCGGGAGGATCTGCAGGATGTGCGCCGCCTCCTCCCAGTCGGCGACCACGCGCTCCATGCCCATCACGGCGACGTGGATGCGGGGCAGGGCGGTGACCAGGCGGATGTTGCCCTCGTTCTCGACCACGCAGATCGTCCCGGTCTCGGCGACGGCGAGGTTGACCCCCGACACGCCGATGTCGGCCTCGGCGAACACCTCGCGCAGGCGCCGCCGCGCGTGGGCGACGAGCGCCTCGCGCCCCGAGGGCAGGTCCTGGCCGCTCTCGGCCGCGAACAGCTCGCGCACCTGCTCCTTGTTGAGGTGCACCGCGGGGGCGACGATGTGGCTGGGGTGCTGGCCCGCGAGCTGCAGGATCCACTCGCCCAGGTCGGTCTCCACCACGCGCAGCCCCGCCTCCTCGAGCGCCTCGTTGAGCTTGATCTCCTCGGTGGCCATCGACTTCGACTTGGCCACGAGGCGCGCGCCGCGTGCGGCGGCCAGGTCGAGCACGTAGCGGCAGGCGGACTCGGCGTCGCCGACACGGGTCACGACGCCGCCGGCCTCGGTCACCCGCCGCTCGAGCCGCTCCAGCAGCTCGGGCAGGCGGCGGATGTTGCCGCGGCGGATCTCCCGCGCGCGCGTCCGCATCTCGCCGAAGCCGTAATCGCGCGCCATGCGCTCGCGCCCGGCCGCCCAGCTCGCCGCGGCGGCGCGCAGGTTCCCGCCCAGCTCGGCGTCGGCGAGGGCGTCGCGGGTTCGCGCGCGAAGCGGCTCGTCCGCGTCGGGGTAAACGACCGGCCGGCCGCCGGGCGCCGCGGTCACCCCGCCAGGACCTCGGCCAGGTGGCGCACCCGCAGGGGGATCCCCGTGCGCCGGGCCCGGCCGGCGATGTGCAGCAGGCAGGACACGTCGCAGGCCACCAGCTCGTCCGCGCCGGTCGCGGCGGCGTTGCGGGCCTTCTCCTCGCCCAGGCGGCCCGAGACCTCGGGGAAGTTGACGCTGAAGGTCCCGCCGAAGCCGCAGCAGACCTCGGTGCCGTCCAGCTCGCGGAGCTCGAGGCCGCCGACCTGCGCCAGCGCGGCGCGAGCGCTCTCGCGCTCGCCGAGGATGCGCAGCATGTGGCACGAGTCGTGGTAGGTCACCGAGCCCGGCGCGGCCGCGGCCGGCCCGACCGCCAGGCCCTCGCGGGCGATGAACTGGGACAGCTCCAGGGTGCGCTCGGCCATCGCGCGCGCCTCGTCCTCCTCCGGCCGGCCGGCGAAGAGCTCCGGGTAGCCGTGGCGGACCATCGCCGCGCACGACCCCGACGGCACGACCACCGGGTCGTCGCCGCGGAAGGCCCGCAGCGCACGCCGTGCGACCGGCCGCGCCTGGTCGGGGTGGCCGGCGCTCCAGGCGGGCTGGCCGCAGCAGGTCTGCCCCCGCGGGACGACCACCTCGACGCCCGCGCGCCGGAGCACCGCCGCCGCCGCCCGCGCCACCGACGGCGCCACCACGTCCGCCAGGCAGGTCCTCATCAGCAGGGCGCGCACCGGCTGATCGTAGCCCGGAGCGGTGCTACCCTCGGGCAGAACACGGGCCCGATCCAGTTTCGACGGAGCGGTACCGCATCGGTAAGCGAGCCGCGGACCCGGAGGACCGCGTCAACAACCGGGAACAATGGAGCTGCGGAGACCTCTCCTAAGCTCGCTCTCGCTGCCTAAACCGCAGTACTGAGAGCCATCGGCCCCCCTTTGGGTCGTGAGGGGGATCACCGGTGTCAGTCAGCGGCCCTGGCCCGGCGGCAACGGCACTCGGTCGTCGGGCGAGATCGCAGGAGTGCCTGGCGGGGGAGCGGTCGGTTGACGGTGACGCCCCCCGCGAGACTCTCACCGCCGACTGCGCTCGGAGAAGCTGATGTGGGAACGCTTTCGGACGCCGGGGCAGTGCCGGCCGGGTCCACTGCACGCAGGTCCGCCCCGAGCCCTGATTCCAGGGCTCGGGGCGTTTTCGTGCCGCTGTCCAACCACCCGCCCCTGATAGCGTCGCGCGGAAGCCATCGATCGCGGGAGCGCGATGACCACGGGCGTTGGACGGCAGCCGGTCGAGCCGCCGCTCCGGTGCGGCGAGTGCGGCGAGCCCATCAAGCGCGGGCGCGCTCCCGGCGTCTTCGTGCACGCGTCGCGCGTCATCGCCGCCTGCGACCTCGACGCCGACCACGCGGCGGCCCCGGACCAGCCGGACAGCCGCTCCGGCCACGCCCGCGTCCCGACCAAGGAGGGCACATGACCGCGAAGGCCGACTACACCGAGGAGGAGTGGGCCGCGCTGCGCCGCGCGCCGACCGTCGCCGGGTTCGCGGTCTCGCTCTCGGACCCCGGCGGGCCGATCGAGATGGGCAAGGAGAGCATCGCCGCGCTGCGGGCGGCGGGGACGCCGCCGGGCGACCAGGAGCTCCTGGTCGCCGTCTCGCAGGACGCCATGGCCCAGCAGCAGCAGCGCCACAACGTCCTGAAGGAGATGGACCTCAAGGGGGCGACGGCCCGCGATCAGATCGTCGAGGAGCTGCGGAAGGTGAACGAGATCCTCTCGGCGAAGGCGACCCCGGAGGAGGCCGGCGCCTTCCGGCAGTGGCTGGTCGACTCCGCTCAGGCCACGGCCGAGGCCGCCAAGGAGGGCGGCTTCATGGGGATCGGGGCCAAGCAGATCAGCGAGGGCGAGCAGGCGATGCTCGCCAAGGTCCGCGAGGCCCTCGGGGTGGCCTCAGGCTGAGCCCGCCGGCGGGGGCTTCCGCGCTCACTGGTTCGCCCTCCTCCCCTCGGCCGCCAGGCGCACGGTCTCGGAGATCCGCTTGGCCCGGGTCTCCGGGCGCTTGGCGGTGGCGATCCACTGGAGGATGCCCTTGCGCGCGGACGGGCTGAAGCCGTCCCAGCGCTCCCGCGCCGCCGGCACCGCGTCGAGCGCCGCCGCCAGCTCGTCGGGCTCGATGAGGTCCTCCACGGCGTCGAGCGCGGTCCACGATCCGTCGGCCACCGCGGCCGCGACGGCGGCGAGCCCGGCGGGCCGCATGAGCCCCGCCGCGGTCAGCCGCTCCACCCGCCGCTTGTTGGATCGTGACCAGCCGCTGCCCGGCTTGCGCGGCGTGAGGAGCAGGAGGTGGCGCTCGTGGTCGAGCCTGTTCCCGCGGCTGTCGATCCAGCCCACGCACAGGGCCTCCTCCACGACCTCGTCGTAGGGGATCACGGGTCGCCCGGTCGCGACCTTCCATGACACGAGCCAGACGCCGTCGCTCGACGCGTGGTTCTCGGCGAGCCACCGCCGCCACTCGGCCCGCGTCTCGGGGTGCACGCAGGGCCGGCCGCGGTGCTCCACCGCCGCGTCAGCGCCCGAGGCTCGGCATGTGCGACGGGGGGTAGCGGTCGCCAGACGCCGCGCCGGGCGGCGCCGCCGCGTCGATGGCCGCCAGCTCGGCCGGCGAGAGCTCGATCGCGAGGGCCTCGAGGCTGCGCTCCACGTGGTCGGCGCGGGAGCTGCCGACGAGGGGCACGACCCCGTCGTCCTGGGCGAGCACCCACGCCAGCGCGAGCGTGGCGACGGCGACGCCCCGCCCGGCGGCGATCGCCTCGAGCCGGGCGACCACCTCGAGGTTGCGCTCGAGGTTCCCGTCCTGGAAGCGGGGGACCTGGCGGCGCCAGTCGTCGGGGCTCAGGTCGTCGGTGCGCCGGAAGCGGCCCGTGAGCAGCCCGCGCGAGAGCGGGCTGTACGCGACGTAGGCGATCCCGAGCTCGCGCGCCAGCGGGAGCATCTCGGCCTCCGGCTCCCGGTGCAGCAGCGAGTACTCGCTCTGGACCGCGGCGATCGGGTGCACCGCGTGAGCGCGCCGCAGCGTCCCCGCCCCGGGCTCGGAGAGGCCGATGTGCCGCGCCTTGCCCGCGGCGACGAGGTCGGCCATGGCCCCGACCGACTCCTCGATGGGGACCTCGGCGTCGACCCGGTGGAGGAAGTAGACGTCGATGTGGTCGACCCCCAGGCGCGTGAGGCTCGCGTCGATCGCGCGGCGCAGGTGCTCGGGGCTCCCCCGGCTCGACTTGGTCGACAGCACGGCCTCGTCGCGGCGGCCCGCGATCGCGCGACCCACGAGCTCCTCGTTGGAGCCCTGCCCGTAGGACTCGGCCGTGTCGATCAGGGTGATGCCGAGGTCGAGCGCCCGGTGGACGGCGCGGATGCCCTCCGCTGCGTCCGCGGCGCCGTAGTAGCCGACGAAGCTCATGGCGCCGAATCCGATCGGCCCGACGAGCGGACCGCCGCGGCCGAGGCGTCGCTGCTCCACGGACCCCAGGCTACGCCGGAGGCGTCGGCCCGGGCCCGCCGCCCGCCGGCGCGGGCTCGGGCGCGATCTCCCACTTCGCCTCGGCCCGCTTCAGCAGGACGAGCGCCAGCGCCGGGTAGATGAGCACGGAGAGCATCGCGGCCCCGACCATCGACGCCGCCGTGTCGGACGCCAGCCTGTCCGTCTGCACCCCGACGTCGGTGATGGCGACGACCAGGGGAAGCGCGCTCGCCGCCATGAGCGCGAGCGGGGCCAGCGCACCCGGCGGCACCTCGTGGCGGCTGAGGAACGTCGGCAGCCCGCGCACGATGAGGAAGAGGGCGAGGAACAGCGGCAGCTCGGCCAGCGAGGCCGGGCTCTCGAGCAGCCCGTCGAGGTCGAAGGTCATGCCGCTGCGGATGAAGAAGAACGGGATCAGCAGCCCGTAGCCGATCGCGTCCAGCTTGTGCCACAGGTCGTCCAGAGCGGGCGCGTCGCGGGTCACGAATCCCAGCACGAGACCGGCGGCGAAGGCCCCGAGGATGAGGTCCTGTCCCAGCTCCACGGCGGCGAAGGTGAGCACGAACAGAAGGAGCATGCAGATGCGCACGGCGAGCTGACCGCTGCCGTGCATGGTCTCGTTGACGAGCCTGGCGATCCGCGGGGGGCGGAGCCGCACCGCGGTCAGCGCCGTGGCGACCGCGATGGCGGCGAACGCGAACAGCAGGATCGCGCTCAGCACGTCGTTGTCGGTCGCGAGGAAGACGGAGAGGATCACGATCGGTCCCACCTCGCCGATGGCCCCCACCGCGAGGGCGATCGTCCCGAAACGGGTCGCGGACAGCCCGGCGTCGCGCAGGATCGGCACCAGCACCCCCAGGGCGGTGGTGGCGAGCGCGATGCCGACGATCGCAGGGTCCGACACGATCCCGGCCGCATCCAGCGCGAAGCCGATCACCACCCCGAGGACGAGCCCGATCAGCCATCCCGCGCCCGCCTGGCGCAGCGGTGTCCCCGCGATGCGGCGGAGGTCGATCTCGCGGCCGGCGAGGAAGAACAGGGCGGCGAGCCCCAGGTTGGCGAGGAAGTCGACGAAGGCGTCGGGCTCGGCGAGGTCCAGCACCTGGGGGCCGACCACGATGCCCAGGAGGATCTCGACGACGACGGTGGCGATCCGCGCGCGCCGCGGGATGTCCGCGATGATGGGCGCCAGGACGGCGACGGTGGCGATGACCACGAGGTTTGCCAGGTCCAACTCCACCGCGCCAGCCTCTCAGAGGGCGGGCGGCCCGGCGCCGACGGTCGGGATTTCCCCGCTCGCGCAGCATTTTCGCCTGGCGCGGCCCGCGCGGTGGTTTCGCATCGTGCGAGCCGGGTAGGCGACAAAGACGCCCGTCGAGCGCGAGAAACCGCACGGTGACCGCGATTTCGTCCGGCCCCGCTGGTAGGTTGGACGAGCGGGCTACTCCCGCACACATCGACGCCAGGGGGTCCCTGTGAACAAGACTGAGTTCGTGAACCAGGTTGGCAAGAACCACGAGATGAACGGCGCCGAGGCCGGGAGGGCCGTCAAGGCCGTCCTCCAGGAGATCGAGGAAGCCCTCGCAAACGGGGACGAGGTCGCGTTTGCCGGCTTCGGCAAGTTCTCGGTCTCCCACCGTGCGGCGAGGACCGGAGTCAACCCCCAGGACCCGTCCAAGAAGGTGCAGATCCCCGCCCGGCGCGTGCCCCGCTTCACCCCGGGAGCGGTCCTCAAGCAGCGGGTTGCCGGCAGCAGGTAGCCGCTCGAAGCGCGCGGGCGGTCGTGGGGCGTCCCCTGGCCCGGGGGGCGTGCGCTTGGTGAGTGCCCGGACGCCGGGTGACAGTGTCCCGGGGATGGCGTGGCGTGTCGTCTGACGGACCCCGCGAGGTCGTCGCGGCCGCCGGGCGCGCTGCGCGCGCCGCCCACCCGGCGCTGGCCGCGGCCGGGGCCGCGGCGGTCGCCGAGGCCCTCGCCAGGATGTCCGGTCTCCTCGTCGAGCGCGCCGACCCGGTGCTGTCCGCCAACGCGCGCGACCTGGAGGCGGCACGGGGCGGCCTCGGCGAGGCCCTCCTCGACCGCCTGCGGCTCGACGAGGCGCGCCTGGGCCGCATCGCCGCCCAGATCGAGACGCTGGCCCGCCTTGCGGACGTCGAGCCACTGGCCGGCTCACGGCGGCTGGGCGGCGGGCTGGTCGTCGAGGAGCGACGGCGGCCCGTCGGCGTGATCGGCGCCAACTACGAGGCGCGCCCCAACGTCACGGTGGACGTGGCCTCCCAGCTCGTGAAGTCGCGCAACTCGGGCGTGCTGCGCACCGGCGCGGCGGCGCTCGGATCGGCG
This sequence comes from Miltoncostaeaceae bacterium, assembly GCA_963835685.1. Taxonomy (GTDB): domain Bacteria; phylum Actinomycetota; class Thermoleophilia; order Miltoncostaeales; family Miltoncostaeaceae; genus DATAGF01. The sequence continues at coordinate 115,206 of CAWIGI010000012.1, read as the reverse complement.
ACGGCCCTGCTGGACGAGGTGATCGGCCCCGCGCTGGCCGGGGCGGGCCTCGACCCCGGCGCCGTGCAGCTCGTCCGCACGCCCGCGCGCGAGGCGGCGCGGGCGCTGGTGTCCCTGCCGCGGCTGATCCCGCTGGTCATCCTGCGCGGCAGCGGCGCGACCACCGCCGCCCTCGCCGCCGAGGCGGCTGCCCACGGCGTGCGGACGCTCGCCCACGCCGACGGGGGAGGCGTGCTCTACGTCGACGCGGCCGCCGACCGCGAGCGGGCGCTCGCCCTCGTCGAGCGCAGCCTCGACCGGCTCGGCGTCTGCAACCGGCTCAACCTCCTCCTGCTCGCCCGACCGCTCTGGGAGGAGCTGCTGCCCGGTGTCCTCGAGCGGCTCGACGGGCTGGGCGTGCGCCCCTCGCTTCCCCCTCACGACCACCCCCTGGGGCACGAGTGGGCGCTCGACGACGGCAACGAGGCGACCGTCACCATCGCCCCCGTCGCCGACGCCGCCGACGCCGCCCGCATCGCCAACGAGGAGACCTCGGGCATCGCGGCCGCCATCGTCACCGAGGACCGGAGCGTCGCGGAGGCGTTCCTCGCGGCGTACGGGGGCACGGGGGCGTTCTGGAACGCGACCACGCGCCTGCTCGACGGCTTCGAGCTGATGGCGGCGCCGGAGACCGGCATCAACGTCAACCACGTCCCGGGGCCGCGCGGCCCCGTCACCTACCGCGACCTCCACCTGCGCCAGTACGTGGTGACCCCGGAGGCCTCGCCGTCGTAGCCACGGCGGCGACCGGCACCGCGGACCCCTGCTATTGTCATCCGACCCGCCGCCAGGGCGGGTTCCTTCCATTGGCGCAGACCTCATCCATCATCGAGATCCGACGGGCGGAAGCACCACCCTGCGCGCACGTCGGGGGACGCGCCTGAGGCCCGCCACGGTGCTGTTTGCCGCCTAGGCGCGGACCGGACACACGCCCGCCCGCCGGCCCCTCGACCCGGATCAACGAGGCGATCCGGGCGGAATCGGTACGGCTGATCGACGCGGACGGCGACAACCGCGGGGTCGTCCGGCTCGCCGAGGCCCAGGAGATCGCCGTGGACGCCGGCCTCGACCTCGTCGAGGTGGCGCCCGACGCCCGCCCGCCGGTCTGCCGGATCATGGACTACGGCAAGTACCGCTACGAGCAGGAGCAGAAGGCCAAGCAGGCGCGCCGGCACCAGAGCACGATCACCATCAAGGAGATCAAGTTCAGGCCGAAGATCGACCCGCACGACTACGCGACCAAGAAGGGCCACGTCGAGCGGTTCCTGCGCCACCGCGACAAGGTCAAGATCACGATCATGTTCCGCGGCCGCGAGCTCCTGCATCCCGAGCGCGGCGAGGCGATCCTGCTGCGGCTCGCCGAGGAGCTCAGCGACCTGGCGATCGTCGAGAGCCGGCCGAACCTGGACGGTCGCAACATGGTGATGATGCTGGCCCCGGTGAAGAACCCCGCCGGGGCGGGGGGCGAGGGCGGCGAGGGCAACGGGCGCCCGAGGCGGGAGGCCGAGCAGCCGGCGGCCGCCCAGGACGGCTCGACCGCGTCCTAGCCGACGCGCGTCCCGTCGTCTAACCTGTCCGGCGGCCCGCGAGCCCGCGAGGATCGTCCATGCCCAAGATGAAGACGAAGAAGGCCGCCAAGAAGCGCTTCCGGGTGACCGGCGGCGGGAAGGTGCTGTTCCAGCGCGCCGGCGTCCGCCACAACCTCGAGGGCATGTCGAGCAAGGACCACCGGCACCTCTCCAAGGAGGCCGAGGTGGCCCCGGAGCACGCCCGGGCCGTCAAGCGCATGCTGGGGCGCCGGTAGATGGCCCGGGTCAAGCGCTCGGTCACGGCCCGCAAGCGGCGGCGCAAGGTCCTCGACCAGGCCGGCGGCTACTGGGGCACCAAGAGCACCTCGTACAAGCGCGCCAAGGAGCAGGTCCAGCGCTCGCTCCGCTACGCCTACCGCGACCGGCGCACGCGCAAGCGGGACTTCCGTCGCCTCTGGATCGCCCGCATCAACGCGGCGGCGCGCGAGAACGGGCTCACGTACGGCCAGCTCATCCACGGCCTGAAGCTGGCCGACGTGGAGCTCGACCGGAAGATCCTCGCCGACCTGGCGACCCATGAGCCGGCCGCGTTCGCCGCGCTCTGCGCCCGGGCCCGCGCCGCACGAGAGAGCGCCGCGAGCGCCTAGCCCGCGCTCGCGGCTGCGACGGGTCAGCTCGGCGCGGAACCCGGCGCTGCGGCTGGTCTCCGCGCTTCAGGCGAAGAAGGTCCGCCGCGAGCGCCGCCTGCTCGTGGCCGAGGGTGAGGACCTCGTGGACGCCGCCCTCGCGCACGGCGTGAGCCCGGTCGCGCTGCTGGTCGACGCCGACCGCGTGCCGGACGACGACCCCCGCCTCGCCGCCACCGAGGGGCTCGCCGAGCGCTACCGCGTCCCCGGGCAGTTGCTCCGTCGCGCAAGCACCCTCGCGGCGGCGCCGCGGATCATCGGGGTCTTCCCGCAGCCGGCGGTGCGCAGCTTCCGCGACGTGCGCTTCCCGCCGTCGCTCGGGGTCTACCTCGCGGGCGTGGCCGACCCGGGCAACGTCGGGACGCTGGTGCGCACCTCGGCGGCCCTCGGCGCCGACTGGCTCGCGCTTGGCCCGGGCTCGGCCGACGCCTTCCATCCGCGGGCCGTGCGGGCCGCGATGGGCGCGACGTTCGCCCTCCCGCTGCTGGAGGGCGTGACGCCGGCGGACCTCGCGACTCGCACCGGCTTCGACGTCGTCGGCGCCGTCCCGCGCGGCGGGGTCGCGCCGTGGCAGGCCGACCTCACGCGCCCCCTGGTCCTCGCCCTCGGGGCCGAGCGGGCGGGCCTCGGCGGGGCGCTTGCCGAGCTCGGGGCGGGCCGCGCGGTCGTGAGGGTGACGATCCCCCAGGCCCCCGCCTCGGAGTCGCTGAACGTCGCGGCGGCCGGGGCGGCCCTGCTCGCCGAGGCCGGCCGCCAGCGGGCCCTCGCCGCCGCGGGCGGGACGGACGGGTCCGCTAGCCTGGGCGGCCCATGAGCACCGGGGAGCTGGCCGAGGTGGAGCGGGAGGCCCTCGCCGCCGTGCGGGCGGCGGGCAGCCTGTCCGAGCTCGAGGCCGCGCGCGTGGCGCACACCGGCCGGCGCAGCCGGCTGGCCGCCGCGCTGGCCGGCATCGGCTCGCTGCCGGCCGGGGAGCGGGGCGCGGCCGGCCGCGCGGCGAACGCGGCCCGCTCGGCGATCGAGGAGGCGCTTCGGGCCCGGGCCGCCGAGCTCGAGGCCGACGAGCTGGGGGCGGCCCTCGAGCGCGACACGACCGACGTCACCCTTCCCGGCGACCCCCACCCGCGCGGCGCGCTGCACCCGATCACCCAGATCCGGCGCGAGATGGAGGAGATCTTCCTCGCCCTCGGCTACTTCATCGCCGATGGGCCCGAGGTCGAGACCGAGTGGCACAACTTCACCGCGCTCAACACCCCGGCGGGCCATCCGGCGCGGTCGGCGAGCGACAACTTCTACCTCGCCGGACGGCCCGACCGGCTGCTGCGGAGCCAGACCTCGCCGGTGCAGGTGCGCGCCATGCAGGAGCAGGAGCCGCCGATCTACCTCGTCGCGCCGGGGTTCGTCTACCGCCGCGACGACGTCAACGCCACCCACAGCCCGATGTTCCAGCAGATGGAGGGCCTCGCCGTCAACGAGGGCCTGACGATGGCCCACCTCAAGGGCACCATGCTGCACTTCGCCCGCGAGCTGCTCGGGGCCGACCGCGAGATCGTCCTCCAGCCGCACTTCTTCCCGTTCACCGAGCCCTCGGTCAACGTCCAGGTCTCGTGGGTCGACAAGGCCGGCCGGCGCGGCTGGCTGGAGCTTGCCGGCGCCGGGATGGTCGATCCCCACGTGCTGTCGGCGTGCGGCATCGACCCCGAGCGCCACACCGGCTTCGCCTTCGGCTGGGGCCTCGACCGCATCGCGATGATCCGCTTCGGCGTCCCCGACCTGCGGCTGATGTACGAGAACGACCTGCGCTTCCTGGAGCAGTTCGCGTGAGCGAGGTGCCGATGTCGTGGCTGCGCGAGCACGTCGACCCCGGCGTGCCGCCGGAGGAGCTGGCGGCGCGGCTCTCGCGGACGGGGACGATGGTGGAGGGGGTCCACCGGCTCGGCGTGCCCGCCGGTAACGGCAACCTGTCCGCCTTCCGCGTGGGCCGGGTCCTCGAGGCGGCCCAGCATCCGAACGCCGACCGGCTGAGGGTCTGCCGCGTCGACCTCGGCGACGGCGAGCCGCGCCAGATCGTCTGCGGTGCGCCGAACGTGGCGTCGGGGCAGACCGTCGCCGTCGCCCTCCCCGGAGCCGTACTCCCGGGCGAGGACGAGCCCCTCAGGGCCAGGCGGATGCGAGGCGAGGAGTCGAACGGGATGATCCTCTCCGAGACCGAGCTGCGGCTGGGCGACGACGCCTCGGGGATCATCGTGCTGGAGGACGGGATCGCCGCGGGCACCCCGCTCGCCGACGTCCTGCCCCTCTCGGAGGTGGTGCTCGAGCTCGAGGTCACGTCGAACCGGCCCGACTGCCTGGCCGTCTACGGCGTCGCCCGCGAGGCGCATGCGGTCACCGGCGCGCCGCTCGTCCCCCTCGACGAGTCCGACCCGCCCGCCGAGGGCCCGGGGCGCGTCGAGGAGCACGCGAGCGTCGAGGTGCGGGACCCCGACCTGTGCCCGCGATACATGGCCCGCGTGCTCACCGGCGTCCGCGTCGGCCCGTCGCCCCCCTGGCTGCGGCACCGCCTCGAGGCGGCCGGCATGCGCGCGATCTCGAACGTCGTTAACATCACGAACTACGTCATGCTGCTGACCGGCCAGCCGCTCCACGCCTTCGACCTGGACCGCCTCGAGGGCCGGCGCGTGGTCGTGCGGCGCGCCGCCGAGGGGGAGCGCATCGTGACCCTCGACGGGCAGGAGCGGGCCCTCGATCCGTCGATGCTCGCGATCTGCGACGCCGAGCGGCCGGCGGTCATCGCGGGCATCTTCGGCGCGGGGTTCGCCGAGGTCGGGGAGGGCACGGGCACGGTGCTGCTCGAGGCGGCGACCTTCGACGGCCCGGCGATCCTCGACACCTCGCTGAGGCTCGGCCTGCGCACCGAGTCGAGCTCGCGCTTCGAGAAGGGCCTGCCCCGGGAGCTGCCCGCGCGGGCGATGTCGATCGCCTGCCGGCTCCTGGTGGAGCTGGCAGGCGCGCGCCTGGTGCCGGGCACCCTCGACGCCCTGGTGCCGCCGCCCGAGCGGCCGGCCGTGACGATGCGGCACGCGCGCGTGCCGCGCGTGCTCGGCGTCGAGGTGGCGCCGGAGGAGTCCGAGGCGATCCTGTCGCGGCTGGGCTGCGAGGTCGTCGGCGCCTCCCCCGAGGCGCTCACGGTGCGCGTGCCGTTCGAGCGCGGGAGCGACCTCACCCGCGAGATCGACCTCATCGAGGAGGTGGCCCGGATCCACGGCCTCGACGCGATCCCGGTCGAGATGCCGCGGGTCGTGGGGCGCGGCCGCCGCAGCCGGGCGCAGGCCCTCGTGCACCGTCTCGAGCGGCTCGCGGCCGACCTCGGCCTCTTCGAGGCGGTCACCTACCACTTCGTCCCGGAGGCCGACGCCGACGCCCTGCGTCTCGCGGCCGACGACCCCCGCCGCCAGGTCGTGCGCCTTGCGCACCCGATCAGCGGCGACATGGCCGTCATGCGCCGCTCGATGCTCCCGGGCCTGCTGCGCGCGGTGGCCCGCAACCAGGCCCACCAGCGCGCCGACGGCGGGCTCTTCGAGATCGGACGCACCTACGCGCCGCGCGAGGACGGTCGCGCGGACGAGCGCAACTTCCTGGCGGCGGTGCAATGGGGCGACGTCGCCGGCGAGGGCTGGCGCACCCCGCGGCGGCCGGCCGACGTGCACACCGCGAGCGGCCTCGCAGCTGCGCTGGTCGGGGCCGCCGGCGTCACGGCCGAGCCGGAGCCGAACGAGGCGCCGTACTTCCACCCCGTGCGCCAGGTCCGGCTCACGGCCGGCCCGGCGGTCCTCGCCTGGGTGGGCGAGGTGCACCCGCTCGTGCTGCGCGCGTTCGACGTGGCCCCGCCGGTCGCGGCGCTCGTCATCGACCTGGACGCGCTGCTGGCGGCCCGGCCGTCGGCGCCCCCCGCCTACGAGGACCTCCTCACGGTCCCGGTGTCCAGGCGCGACCTGGCCGTGGTCGTCCCCGAGGGCGCCCGCGCAGCCGACCTGGTGGCGGCGGCGGGCCGGGCCGGCGCGCCGCTGGTGCGAAGCGTGAGCGTCTTCGACCGCTACGAGGGCGAGCAGGTGGGGGAGGGGCGCGTGAGCCTCGCCCTGCGCCTCGAGATCGCCGACCCCGGGCGTACGCTCACCGACGAGGAGATCGACGCGGCGGTCGCGCGCGTTCAAGAGGCGCTCGAGGCCGCCGGCGGGCGGCTGCGGACGTGACCAGGGTCCACGTGTTCGGCGCCGCGGGGTTCGCGGGCGCCCAGCTGGCCGCCCTGCTCGACCGCCACCCCTCGCTCGAGCTCGGGGTGATCACGGCTCGCGGCGACGCCGGCCGGCGGCTGGTCGAGGTGGCGCCGGAGCACCGTGTGGAGCGGCGGCTGGAGCTCCCCGACGTCCAGGCGGTGGACGCCGGGGACCTGGCGGCCGTCTGCTACCCGCACGCCGAGGCGGCGGCGCTCGTCGCCGACCTCGTCAACCGCGGAGCCCGGGTCGTGGACGTGTCGGCCGACCACCGCCTGCGCGATCCCGGCCTGTACCGAGTCCGTCTACGGCTTCGCGCACCCCCGCCCGGACCTGCTGGACGAGGCGGTGTACGGCCTCCCCGAGCGCTACCGCGACCGCATCGCGGGCGCGCGGGTCGTGGCCAACCCCGGGTGCTACCCCGAGGCGGCCCTGCTGGCGCTGCTGCCGGTCGCGGACGCGGTCGAGGAGGTGGTCATCGACGCGAAGAGCGGCGTGAGCGGCGCCGGGCGCCGGCCGACCGATACCGTTCACTTCTCCCGAGCGACCGACAACGTCAGCCCGTACAAGGTCTATGCGCACCGCCATGCGCCGGAGATCGAGCAGGAGCTCGGCCAGCCCGTGACGTTCACGCCGCATCTCGTGCCGGTGGACCGCGGCCTCCTGGCCACCTGCTACGCGCGCTTCGCCGACGGCGGCGCGGCCCACCCCGACGACCTGCGCGACCTCTACGCCGCCTACTACGCCGATCACCCCTTCGTGGAGGTCGTCGAGACCCCGCCGGGCATGCGCGCCGTGCAGCGCACCAACTTCGCCCAGGTGTGCCCGGTCGCCGACCCGCGCGGCGGGCGGCTGACGGCCTTCGGCGCCATCGACAACCTCGGCAAGGGCGCCGCCGGCCAGGCGCTCCAGAACCTCAACCTCATGGCGGGCCGGCCCGAGACGGAGGGCCTGCTCTAGTGGGGCACTTTTCGCCGGTCGGCCGCGACGACTGGGTGCGCGCCCCGGAGGGGCTGGAGCTCGTCACGGGCGGGTCGGTGACCGCGCCGCAGGGCTTCCAGGCCGCGGGCGTCGCCTGCGGGCTGAAGGCCTCGGGGGCGCTCGACCTCGGCATCCTGGCCGCCGAGCGGCCGGTCGCCTCGGCGATGGTCGACACGATCAACGCCCTCCCGTCCGCGCCGGTCGTGCGCAACCGCCGCATCGACCGCGCGGGGATCCGGGCGGTCGTCGTCAACGCCGGGTCGGCGAACGCGGCGACCGGCTCTCCCGGCGTGGACGACGCCGACACGATGGCCCGGAGGGTCGCGGGGTGGCTGAGGCTGCTCCCCGAGGAGGTCGCCGTGTGCAGCACGGGCACGATCGGCGACCGCATCGACCTCGACCTCGTCAAGCCCGGGATCGACGCGGCCGTCGCGGCCCTGTCCCCCGAGGGAGGGGCCGACTTCGGGCGGGCGATCTGCACCACCGACCGCGCGCCCAAGGGCGGCGCGTTCCGGCTGTCGCTGTCGGGCGGGGACGCGATGATCGGCGCCGCCGCCAAGGGCGCCGGGATGATCTCGCCGGGGATGGCCACGATGCTCGCCTACGTGACGGTCGGGGCCCCCGTCGAGGCCACCGGTCTCCAGGCGATGACCGCCGCCGCCGCCGCGGCCTCGTTCAACCGGATCAGCGTCAACGGCCAGATGAGCCCCTCCGACACCCTGCTCGTGATGGCGGGCGCCGACGGCCCGCCCCTCGCCGGCGAGGACCGCGACCGGCTCCTCGCCGCTCTCGCCGCCGTCTGCCGCTGGCTGGCGATCCAGATGGTGCGCGACGGCGAGGGAGCCCAGCACGCCGTGAGGGTGCTGGTCTCGGGGGCCCGCGACCCGCTGGAGGCCGAGCGCGTGGCGCGCGCGGTCGGCCGCTCGCCGCTGGTCAAGGCGGCGATCTTCGGCCGCGACCCGAACTGGGGGCGCGTGACCCAGGCCGTCGGCGCCGCGCTGGCCCGCCGGTCCGGCCCGTTCCCAGAGCCCGACGTCCGCGTCAACGGCGTGCCCTCGGCCTCCGCCGAGGCCCGGCTGGTGCTCGCCCAGGAGGAGTACGACCTGGGGATCGACCTCGGCCGCGGCTCGGCCGCGGCGGAGCTTTGGACCTGCGACCTGACCCCCGAGTACGTCAGGATCAACGCCGAGTACCACACGTAGCCGCCGCGAGCGGTCGCGGCGGCCCGCGGCGGGGTCGTCGCCCCCGGACGCCCGGTCCAAGCCGCGCCGGCCCGTTCTGGCCGCGTGGCGATAGGCCGGAGCCGTGGTTCGCGGCAGCCTCGAGCGGGAACCTGTACGGCACCGGACCCGAGGACGGCCATGTCACCGGACACGAACGGCCAACGACCGACGCCCGCCGCCCCGCCGGTGCCGCGGCGCCAGGCGCCGGTCCCGCCGCAGCGGCGGGTGCCCCTGATCGATCTCGTCCTGTCGGGCGCGCTGCGCCTCGGCTCGCCCCAGAGCGCTCCCAAGTAGCCCCCGCCTCGCGCCGGGCGGCGCGCGTGTGTCACCATCCGGCGCCGATGGCCCCGGACACGCCGCACGCCACCACGAGGACCGCCCCGACGCGCGCGGAGGTCGAGCCTCGGGTTGACGTCCTGCTCGAGGCGCTGCCGTACATCCGCCAGTTCGCCGGCGCGACCATCGTGATCAAGTACGGCGGCGCGGCGATGACGACGCCCGAGCTGAAGGCGTCGTTCGCGCGCGACGTGGCCCTGCTGAAGCTCGTCGGCATGAACCCCGTGGTGGTCCACGGGGGCGGGCCGGACATCTCGCGCTACTCCGACCGCCTGGGCCTCGAGGTCCGCTTCGTCCAGGGCCTGCGCGTGACGGACGCGCCCACGATGGAGCTCGTGAAGATGGTCCTGGTGGGCAAGATCAACAAGGAGATCGTCGCCCAGCTCCACGTGGCGGGCGTGTCGGCCGTGGGCCTGGCGGGCGACGACGGCGGGCTGATCCGGGCCGAGAAGGCCTCGAGCCCCGACGCCGACCTGGGCTTCGTCGGCCGGGTCGCCGGCATCGACACGATGGTGCTGGAGCGCCTGTCCGACTTCGTGCCGGTCGTGGCCTCGGTCGGCGTCGATCCCGACGGCCAGAGCTACAACATCAACGCCGACACGGTCGCCGGCCGCCTGGCCGCGGCGCTCGGGGCGCGGCGGGCGATCTTCCTCACCGACGTCGAGGGGATCCTCCGCGACGCCGACGACCCGGCCAGCCTCGTCAGCGAGTGCAGGTTGGCGGACATCCGCGAGATGGCCGCGGCCGGGGGCGTGGGCGACGGGATGCTGCCCAAGCTCGCCGCGATCGCCGACGCGCTCGAGGCGGGGGTCGAGGCCGTTCAGGTCATCGACGGGCGCGTGCCGCACTCCGTGCTGGTCGAGATCTTCACCGAGGCGGGCATCGGGACGAAGATCACCGCGTGATCGACGAGCTCCTGGTCCAGCGGGAGGCGGCGGCGCTGATGCCGACCTACCGCCGCCAGCCGGTCGCCTTCGTGCGGGGGGAGGGGGCGTCCCTGTTCGACGGCGACGGGCGCCGCTACGTCGACTGCATGGCCGGCATCTCGATGAACAACGTCGGCCACTGCCACCCGGCGGTCGTCGCCGCCATCGCCGAGCAGTCGGCGCGGCTGATCACCGTCTCGAACCTGTACTACACCGAGCCGATGGTCGCGCTCGCCGAGTGGATCCGCGACAACTCGCTCGGCGGGCGGGTCTTCTTCTGCAACTCGGGCGCCGAGGCCAGCGAGGCCGCCCTCAAGCTGGCGCGCAAGCGCGGCGGCCCGGGCCGGCCGGAGGTCGTGGCCCTGGTCAACGGCTTCCACGGCCGCACCTACGGCGCCCTGTCGCTGACGGGCCAGCCCGGGAAGCAGGAGCCGTTCCGCCCGCTCGTCCCGGGCGTCCGCCACGTGGAGCGCGACGACCTCGAGGGCATGGCGGCCGCCGTCGGGCCACGGACCTGCGCGATCGTGCTCGAGATCGTGCAGGGGGAGATCGGGGTCCAGCCGGTCCCCCTCGAGATGATCCGGCTCGCCCGCGAGCTCGCCGACCGCCACGGCGCGCTGCTGCTGGTGGACGAGATCCAGACCGGCCTCTCGCGCACGGGGCCGCTGTTCGCCTACGAGGACGCCGGCGTCGTGCCCGACGTGATGATGCTCGCCAAGAGCCTCGGCGGCGGCGTGCCGATCGGGGCGATCGTCGCGCGGCCCGAGCACGATGCGGTGCTCCAGCCCGGCGACCACGGCTCGACCTTCGCCGCGAGCCCGCTGGCCTGCGCCGCGGCGCTCGCCTCGTGCGGGGTGCTGGGCGATCCCGCGCTCCAGGAGGGGGTGCGGCGCAAGGGCGCCCGCCTGCTCGCCGGGCTCGAGGGCCTCGTCGCCGACGGCCTGGCCTCCGAGGCCCGCGGCCGCGGCCTGATGTGCGCCATCGACCTCCCCCTGCCGCGCGCGCCCGAGCTGGTCGCCGGCCTGCTCGAGGCCGGCTACCTGGCCAACAACACCTCGTCCCGCACCGTGCGCTTCCTGCCGCCGCTGGTCATCGAGGAGGAGGACGTCGACGGCCTCGTCGCGGCCCTGCGGGACGTCCTCACTCGTGGTGGAGGGCCTCCAGGGGGTTGAGGCGGGCGGCGCGGCGCGCCGGCAGCACCGCCGCCAGCACCCCCGCGAGGATGGCGAGGACGAGGAAGATCACCAGCGTCCCGATCGGCAGCGAGAACTCGATGCCCTCGTCCTCGAGCCCGCGGGTGAGGATCCAGGCGAAGAAGACGCCGATCAGGATGCCGAGGACCCCGCCGATCACGGCGGTGATGATGCTCTCGTAGCGCACGATGCTGCGCATCTGGCGCTGGGTCGTGCCGATCGCGCGCAGCATCCCGATCTCGCGCGTGCGCTCGTAGATCGAGAGCACGAGCGCGTTCACGATCCCGAACAGGGAGATGATCAGGCTGATCGCGAGCAGGGCGTAGAGCAGCGCGAGGATCTGGTCGATCTGCCCCTCGAACTCCTCCTTGAACTCCTCGTTGTTCTGGACGTCCACGATCGGGAACTGCTCCTCCACCCGGTCGGCGACCGTCTGCTGCACGGCCGCCGCGTCCACGCCGGGCTCGAAGGCGACCACGCCGACCGACGGGTCGGGCGGGATGTCCAGCCGGTCGGCGGCCGCGTTCGAGACCGTGATGCCGGTGAACAGCACCGGGTCGCGGTACTCGCCGAGCACCGTGAAGCGGCCCTGGTTGCCGCGGTTCGTGGTGACCGTGAAGCTGTCGCCGGTCCGCAGCCCGGATGACTTGGCGAGGTTCGTCTCGATCAGGGCGCCGTCCGTGCCGAGCTGGGCGAAGAGGGCGTCCGACGCGTCGCCCCGCCAGTCGAAGTCGAACACGCGCGGCGCGTTGGCCGGGTTCGATCGTGTTGAGGAACTGGGTCCCGCCGGGCTCGGCGCGGATCTCGGGGAAGCGCAGGAACTCGGTCGCCTCCACCCCCGTCACGCTCGCGCACGACCTCCTCGGCGGCCGCGGGGAAGGGCTCGAAGTTGCTCGTCTGCAGGATCAGGTCCCCCTGGATCGTGCGGTCGATGGCGCCCGTGAACGACTCCTTGAGCCCGGCGGCGAAGATCGCCACGAAGGTGACCAGGCCGACGCCGATCATCAGCGCGGCGGCGGTCGCGGCCGTGCGCGCGGGGTTCCGGGTCGCGTTGGCGCGCGCGAGCCGGCCGGTGGTGCCGGCGGCGGCCTCGATCGGCGCTCCGATCGCCCTGGCCAGCGGCCGCACCACGTAGCCGCGCGAGCATGCCGACGCCGAGGAACACCAGCACGGCGCCGATCGCGAGCGCCTGCAGCGCCTCGGTCGCGCCGAGGTCGCTGAAGAGGCCGTAGACGAAGAGGAGGATGCCCAGGACCACGAAGACCCCGGCGAGGTAGGGCGCGATGCGGCTGAAGCGCCCGCGCGGAAGGGTCGCCCCCTCCTGGACGGCGGCGATCGGCGGCACGCGGGTCGCACGCAGCGCGGGGCCGACCGAGGCGACCACCGTCACGACCACCCCGACCAGCAGCGCGACGATGATCGTGCGCGGCCGGATCTCGATCGACGTGGCGGGCAGCCCGAAGCCGATCGCGTCGAAGAGCGCCTGGATGCCCTTCGCGATCCCGATGCCGACGGCAAGGCCGATGAGCGACGCCAGCACCCCGACGACCAGCGCCTCGCCGATCACGTTGCGCAGCACCTGCCCGCGGGTGGCGCCGAGGGTGCGCACCATCCCGAACTCCCGCACCCGCTGCGCAACGGTGATCGAGAAGGTGTTGAAGATGATGAAGGCGCCGACGAACAGCGCGACCCCGGCGAACGTCAGCAGCGCCGGCGTGAGGAAGCCCGAGATCTCGCCGGCGATGTCGTCGCTCTGCTCCTCGGCGTTCTCCTGTCCCGTCTCGACCTTCTAGGTGTCCGGCAGGGCGCCTTGCACCCGGTCGCGGAGCTGCGCGGCCGACACGCCGTCCTGTGCCGACGCGAAGACCAGCGAGGTCTCGTTCTCCCGTTCGAACCAGCGCTGGGCGTCGTCGAAGGTGGTCAGCACCACGGTGGCGCCGCCGATCGACTCCACGTCGCCGTAGCGGAAGACCCCCACGAGCGTCGCGGGCTGCGTGCCGGTCTTGGTCGCGAGCGCGATGCCCGGCTGCCCGACCTCGAGGTCCTCCTTGTCGGCGGTGTCCTTGATGACGGCGATCTCGCCCGGGTTCTCGGGCAGCCGCCCCTCGAGCGGCACGTTCGGGTTGATCGACGGGTCGACGTTGGAAACGACGATCGCGGGCGCGCCGCCCTCCGCCTCGACGATCTCGCCGTCGACGACGAGCTGGCCGCTCGCCTGGATCTGGCCCTCGGCGTGCTCGACCCCGTCCACCTGCGCGACCTGCTGGACGGCGGACTCCGGCAGCGGGGGGAGCGCGTCCTCGAAGGTGTCGAACTCGGTGGCGCGCGAGACGACGACGTCGATCTTGGAGTTGCCGGTCTCGAAGATGTCGTCGAAGGCGGCGTTGATCTGGTCGGTGACGATGAAGGTGCCCGCCACCATCGCCACCCCGAGCACGATGGCGATCGAGGTGAGGATGGTGCGCAGCTTGCGGGCGAGCAGCCCGCGCAGGACGAGCCGGCTCACGCCTGCTCGAGGCCTTCACGACGTCGTAGATCTCGTCGGCCTCGAGGTGGCCGTGGTCCTCGACGATCTCGCCGTCGCGCAGGAACAGCACCCTGTCGGCCGTCGCCGCGGCGTGGGCGTCATGGGTGACCATGACGATCGTCTGGCCGTACTCGTCCACGGAGCGCCGCAGCAGCTTCAGCATCTCGTCCGAGGTCGCCGAGTCGAGGTTGCCGGTGGGCTCGTCGGCGAAGAGCACGGCGGGCCGCGAGATGAGCCCGCGGGCAAGCGCCACCCGCTGCTGCTCGCCCCCCGAGAGCTCGGAGGGGCGGTGCCGGCGCCGGCCCCCGAGGCCGACCGAGGAGACGAGCGACCCCTCCCACTCCGGGTCGATCCGTCGGCCCGCGATCGTCATCGGGAGCTCGAGGTTCTCCTCCGCCGTCAGCATCGGCAGGAGGTTGAAGAACTGGAAGACGAAGCCGACTTTCTCGCGCCGCAGCAGCGTCAGCGGCTTGTCCTTGAGGGTCGTGATCTCGGTGCCGTCGATGGTCACGCTGCCCGACGTCGGCGCGTCGAGGCCGGCGAGGATGTTCATCAGCGTCGACTTGCCCGAGCCCGACGGTCCCATCACCGCGGCGAACTGGCCCTTCGGGAAATCGACCGTGACGCCGCGCAGGGCGTCCACCGCCGCCCCGCCGGTGCCGTAGCGCTTGGTCACGTCGCGGGCGGAGACGGCGAGCCCGTCGCGCTCGGCCGGGCCCTGATCGACGGGCGGGGTGCCCTCTGTCATCCGACGCCTCCTGGCCTCGACAGCGGGGCGAGGATACCGGCGGCCGGCCGCGCGCGCACTGATCGGCCGCGCGGGAGGTTCCCTCAGGCCGCCCGGGCCTCCAGGGCCATCTCGGCTTCCTCGGCCGCCTCGTGCCGCCAGAAGCCCACGTGGACCTCGGTGCCGCCGCCGGCGGCGACCACGTCGAAGTCGTCCGCGATCCGGCTCATGATGAGCAGGCCGCGGCCGCGCTCGGCGGTGACGGGCGGCGGGCCGCTCGGCAGGCGCGGGATCGCCGCGCCCGGTACGCCCTGGTCGACGATGCGGATGTCGGCGCGATCGCGCGTCACGACGAGGTCGACGTCCACGCGTCCGCCGGTGGGCGACCCGTGCTCGATCGCGTTCGTCAGGGCCTCGTTCGACGCCAGCAGCACCCGGCCGGCGCTCTCGGCGGGCCAGTCCTCGCGGTCCAGCACGCAGGCGATGGCGCTCCTGACGAAGGCCACGACCTGCATCTCGGCCGGAACCCGGAGGGCGGAGTGGACGCAGAGGGCGCTCATGGCGTCACCCGCGGCGGTCGGTGTGGTCGGGTTTCCGATCATCTCTTCCTGTATACGGCTGAAGCGCCGCATCCGCTCACCCCCCGTCCGTCGAGTTCTCCAAAGATCGGCCCTCCCCTGCCGGGTGGGTCGCCACGACCCTCCCAGGCGGCGCTCACGGTGCGGTCACGCGCCCGTCACGGCCGCGGCCTGCGACTAGACTCCGGCCGCTGACGTCCCCGGAGGAGCGCGTGCCCGAGCCCCGCCCCGCCCCGCCCGTCGCGGGCTATCTCGCCCAGCCCCACGAGGTGCATCGCGTGGTGCTGCTCTACTCGGGCGGCCTCGACACGTCCGTGATGCTCAAGTGGATCCAGGACGAGTACGACGCCGACGTCATCGCGCTCTGCATCGACCTCGGACAGCCGGACGACGACTTCGAGGCCGTGCGCCGGAAGGCCCTCGACCTGGGCGCGGTCGAGAGCCTGGTGGTCAACGCCAAGGAGGAGTTCGCGGCCGGATACGTCGCCCCGGCGATCCGCGCCAACGCCCGCTACCAGGGCGGGTACCCGCTCTTCACCAGCCTCGGCCGGCCGCTGCTGGCCAAGCTGGCCTGCGACGCCGCCCGCGAGCACGGCGCCGACACCATCGCCCACGGCTGCACGGGCAAGGGGAACGACCAGGTGCGGATCGAGGCGACGATCGCCACGCTGGCCCCGGACCTCCGGGTGATCGCGCCCGTGCGCGAGTGGCAGATGGGGCGCGACGAGGAGATCGCCTACGCCCAGGAGCACGGCATCCCCGTGGCCTCGACGGTCGAGCGGCCGTACTCGATCGACGACAACCTGTGGGGCCGCTCGAGCGAGGGCGGGGTCATCGAGGACCTCGAGCGCCCTCCGCCCGAGGACGTCTTCCAGCTGGTGACCCCGCCGGCCAGGGCCCCCGACCGCCCCGAGGAGCTCGTGATCGGGTTCCGCGACGGCCTGCCCGTCAGCCTCGACGGGGAGGAGATGGGGCTGGTCGAGCTGATCCGCCGCGTAGCCGACGCCGGCGCGCGCAACGGCGTGGGGATCGTCGACCACATCGAGGACCGCGTCGTGGGGCTGAAGGTGCGCGACATCTACGAGGTCCCCGCCGCCGAGATCATCCTGACCGCCCACCGCGAGCTCGAGAAGCTCGTCTGCACCGGGCGCGAGAACGCCCTCAAGCCGCAGCTCGACGCGCTCTGGGCCCAGCTCGCGTACGAGGGGCTCTGGTACGAGCCCCTGCTCGCCGACCTGAACGCCTTCATGGAGCGGGTCAACCGGCGCGTCGAGGGCGAGATCACGATGCGGCTCTACAAGGGTTCCGCCGCCGCCGCCGCGCGCCGGTCGCCGAACGCGCTCTATGACCGCAGCATGGCCACCTTCGACGCCGACGCCACCTTCTCGCAGGGGGCGGCGCCCGGCTTCATCGAGCTCTTCTCGCTGCAGAGCCGCATGGCCCACCGCATCGCGGACGCCCGGGAGCGCGGGTGAGGCGCGGCGGGCCGCCGGTCCTGCCCGTGGACTCGGCGGCGGTCCCGGCCTTCTCGCGGGTGGAGCGCGGCCCCCGCGGCCTGCGGCTCGCACCCGCGGCCGCCCCCGCCGGCGCGGTCGACGACGGCGGTCCGGCCCTCCGCCTGGGGGCCGGCGCCCCCGTGGCGGTGCGCGACGCGGCCGTCGTCGCCGGCGGCAAGCTCGTGCTGGCGACGGCCGCCGGGGTCGCCTACACCCTCTCGGCGCCGAAGATGCAGGTGATCCACGACCGCCGGCCCCCCGGGCTCGAGGCGGCGATCGGCGCGCCGCTGGCGAACGCCGGGCTCCTGCGGGCCGAGGACGGCTGGCGGGCCGTCGTGCTGCCGAGCCTCGGCGACGTCGCGGCGGGCCTCGGCCCCGGCCCCGTCGCGGTCCGCGCAGACGGCCGCCGGATCGCCGCGGCGGTCGACGGCGGCGTCGAGGAGTGGGACCTCGGGACGCCCGATCCCGTGGCCCGCCACGACGGCGTGCCCGCGGCCCTCTGCTATGTCGGCGACGGCACGCTGATGGCGGGGTGCGGGTCGCGCGCCGCGGCGCCGGGCGCCGAGCCGGGCGAGGGCTCGCCGATCGTCTCGCTGTCCGGGGCGTCCTCCGCGCCGCGGGCCGTGGCGCGCCACGAGGACGGGTCGATCAGCGTCTGGGAGGCGGGGGCCGCCGAGCCGCTCGGCTCCTGGCCGTCTCCGCTGGCCGCCGCGGGCGCGCCGGCGCTGTGCTCCGACGGCACGCTCGTCGCCCTGGGGACCCCCGCCGGCGGGGACCCCATCGCCTGCCTCGCGCGCGCGGAGGACGGCGCGGTCGTGCGCGCGATCGCCGGCGCCCGCGCCCTCGCCACGTCCCCGGCCGAGGACGGCGGGGTCATCGGCGGCGACTGGGGCTGCGCCTGGTTGACACCCCTCGAGGAGGATGGATGAGCACGCGCCCGCCGCCGCCCCCGGACGTCCTGCGCGACGACCCCGGGCCCTGGAGCGTCGTCAGCTCGGTGTTCGCGCAGGCGGGGAGGCCCGGGAGGCGCCGGCCCCCGCCGCCGGTCGGGCTCATGCTGTCGCCGCCGCCCGAGACCGCCCTCGCCCTGGCCGGCATCGACCCCTCCTCTCCGGTCGCCGGCGTCGGCCGGCTGCGGGTGCTGGCCGCCGCGCGCGAGCCCGCCCTCCACCTCGCCTTCGACGGCCGGGGCGCCCTGCGAGGCATCAGCCCCTACGTGTCCCGCGCGTGGTCGGTGCCGGATCTGGCCGCGATCTCCGAGGACCGCCCGGGCGGGGATCCCTCGGCCGACCTGCCGGCGGCGCTCGATCCGGCGTCGCTGGCCGCGGGCGAGATCGCGGCCGTCGCCACCGCGCCGGGTGGCGCGGTCGTGGCCGTCCACACCCGCGAGGGCCGCTCCGACGTCGTCGCGCTGGTCCGGGCGGACGACCGGGCGCTGGTGCGCTGGGTGCGCGGAGCGCGCGCGGCGGCGTGGTCGCCCGACGGGGCCCTGCTGGCCCTCGGCGGCCCGTGGGGCGTCCTGCTGGCGGAGGCGGCCCCCGAGTAGCCGCCCGCCACGGCCCCGCGGCGGCCCGGCTCACTCCTCGCCGGAGCCGAGCGCGGCGGGGTCGGGCTCGCGCTCGAACTGGGTGTCGAGGAGGATCGTCGTGCGGGTGCGGTCGACCCCGACCAGCTCGCGCAGGCGCACCAGCAGCCGCTCCATCGCCGGCGGGTCGCCGACCCTGACCTTCAGCAGCAGGTCGCTCGTCCCCGCGGTCGACCAGCAGGCCTCGACCTCGGGCATCGCGCGCACGGCGGCGATGATCGCGTCGAGGCTGCCCTCGGTCTCGACGGCGACCAGGCCCGAGAGGCCGAGGCCGATCGCGCCCGGGCTGACGCGCGCGCCGAAGCCCGTGATCACGCCTCGCCGCTCGAGCTGGCGCACCCGGTGGTGCACGGCGGGCGTCGACAGGTTGACGAGCCGCCCGAGCGCGGCGAACGACATCCGCCCGTCGGCCACGAGGTGCTGAAGGATCTTTCGGTCGATCGCGTCCATGTGGCTCGATTATCAAATGAATTGGTCTAGGAACACGAACGATCAGAGCCTACTCTCGTGCGTATCGATCGTCACGAGTAGCCGCCGGCGAAGAGGAGGCTCGGAGATGGCCACCGTCGCGACCGACCGACGCCCCCTGGCGGCCGACGGGCCGCCGCTCCAGCGGGGGGCGGGGCGAGCGGTCCTCGACGGCAACGAGCTGATCGTCAAGGGCGCGCTGGAGGCGGGCGTCTCGCTGATCACGGGCTATCCGGGCTCCCCGGTGGCCGAGGTCTTCTCGATCTGCGAGGCCCACGCGCCCTACCTGCTCGAGCTGGGCGCCGAGGCGCAGCTGGCCAACAACGAGGCCCAGAGCGCGGCGATGTTGAACGGGGCGCGCCAGGTACCCGGGGCCCGGGCGATGGCGGTGTTCAAGAGCGTGGGCGCCTACGTGGCGCTTGATGGGCTGGCCATCGCGAACGCCGCCCTGCCGGCTGCCGGCGCCGCCGGGGTCGTGATCGCCGGGGACGACCCGGCGCTCTCGTCGACCCAGGTCGGCGCCGACAGCCGGAGCACCCTCGCGGGCGCCAGGATCCCGGTCCTGGAGCCGGCGAGCGCCCAGGAGCTGAAGGACCTCGTGCGGCTCGCCTTCGACCTCTCGGCCGAGAGCGAGCTCATCGTGGGGCTGATGTGCACCACCCCGCAGGCCGACGGCGCGGGCGTGGTCGACCTGCTCCCCAACCGCGCCCCCGCGGTGGGCCCCCGCAGCCGGGTCGAGCTCGACACGGCGGCCGTCCGCGTCGCCGATGCCGTCTCGTTGCCGCCTCAGGCGACCTCGCTCGAGGCCGACATCCTCGAGCGGCGCATCCCGCGGCTCCACGCGGCCGTGCGCGCGGCCGGGATCGACCGGATCGAGCGGGTCGCCGGGGCCGGGCCCCACCGGCTCGGCATCGTGACCGGCGGCGCCTCCTACGTCCTGCTGCGCGGGGCGCTGGCCGAGCTGGGCATCGAGGG
This sequence comes from Miltoncostaeaceae bacterium, assembly GCA_963835685.1. GTDB lineage: Bacteria > Actinomycetota > Thermoleophilia > Miltoncostaeales > Miltoncostaeaceae > DATAGF01. The sequence goes on along the minus strand of CAWIGI010000012.1, from coordinate 95,669 downwards.
GGCGGTGCCGGTCCTCCGCCTGGGCCTCACCTGGCCGCTGGACGGGGACGTCGTGCGCGCCTTCGCCGACGGCGTCGATGAGGTCGTGGTGATGGAGGAGCGCGGGCCGCAGGTCGAGGACCAGGTACGCAGGGCCCTCGAGGGGCGCCGCCAGGCTGTCTGGGGCAAGCGGCTGCCGGACGGGGCGCGGGGCTTCCCGGAGAGCTCGGGCATGGACCCGGACATCGCCCTGGCGGTGCTCGGCAGGCTCGTCCTCGCCCGGCCGGACGCCTTCCCGGCCGGCGCCGAGGGGCAGGCCCGCGCCGTGGCGGAGCGCCGCGCCGCCCTCGCCCGCAGGGCCCTCGACGTGACCCCGCGCACGCCCACCTACTGCGCCGGCTGCCCCCACCGCGGCACCAGCTCGCCCATGCTCGAGATCCGCCGCCGGCTGGCCGACCCCGCCTACATGCGGCGCGTGCACGGGCGCGGGCCGGTTGACGTCATCGCCCACGGCGGCATCGGCTGCTACTCGATGGCCATGCTGCCGCCGTTCGAGGAGATGCACAACCTGTCGGCGATGGGGCTGGGGGGCGCGACCGGCGCCGGCGCCGCGCCGCTCGTCACCAACAAGCACTACGTGCTGGTCGGCGACGGGACCTTCTTCCACGGCGAGATGTCCACGATCGCGAACGCGATCAAGCAGCGCCAGGACATCCTCTTCATCATCCTCGACAACAAGAACACGGCGATGACCGGGCACCAGGGCACCCCGGCCAGCGAGACGGACCTGATGGGCCGCCCGCAGGCCCCGCTGGAGATCGAGCGCATCGTCGCGGCGATGGGGCCGGACTTCCTGCGGCGCTCGAACCCGGACGACCGCGACGCGCACATGGGCCTGATCGAGCGCGCCCTGCTGATGGACGGGACCCGGGTCATCATCGCGGACAAGGAGTGCGCGATCACGTCGGGCCGCCGGCGACAGGCCGAGCGCGCGGCGGTGGAGCGCGAGCGCGGCTACCTGCCCGAGGTGACCCGCTACAACATCGTCGAGGAGACCTGCGAGAACTGCCGCGAGTGCACGACCGGCACGGGCTGCCCGGGCCTCGAGCTCGTGAGCACGCCGCTGGGCCAGAAGGTCGGCATCAGCGAGGACGTCTGCGTTGACGACGGCTACTGCGCCCGCATCAAGGCGTGCCCGAGCTTCGAGCGGGTCACCGTCAGGCGGTCGCGGCCCCCGGAGGCCGCCCGGCCGGACCTGGTGCCGCCGCCCGAGCCCGCGATCCCGGCGCATCCTGCCGTCTACCGGATCCACCTCGCCGGCGTCGGCGGGATGGGCATCGGCGTCGTGGGCCGGATCCTGATCGAGGCGGCCGCGGCCGAGTGGCCGGCGGTCGAGGTCTTCCACCGCAAGGGCCTCGCCCAGCGCGGCGGCGGCGTCTTCAGCCACGTCACGATGCACGACGGCGCGATGCCGCGGGCTGCCGAGATCGCCGAGGGCGCGGCCGACCTGATCCTCGGCCTGGAGCCGCTCGAGGCAGCGCGGGCGATGCGGCTCGCCGCCCCCGAGCGCACCGCCGCGGCGATCGACACGCACCGGCGCCCGACCACCAACGTCCTCACCGGCGCGGCCCGGTACCCGGACGACCTCGTCGAGCGCGCCAACGCCGAGACGCGGCCGGGCGGCCTCGTCGCGACCGACGTCACGACCGCCGCCCGCCGGGCCCTGGGCGACGCGCGCTACGCGAACGTCGCGCTGCTCGGGGCGGCGTGGCAGCGGGGCTGGGTCCCGGTGGGGCGGGAGGCCCTCGAGGACGCGATCCGCCGCGTCGCGGGGCGCCACGCCGAGGACAACCTGCGCGCGTTCCTGCTCGGCCGGGTGCTGGCGGCCGGCGGCGGCGGCCCCGCCACGACCCACGATGCCGAGGCCATGATCGCGCGCGAGCTCGGCTGGGTGCGCGGGCGCCGGCGCCGGCGGGCGGTCGCGCGCGCGTTCGAGCGGGCGCGGGAGGCCGGCCTGGGCGAGGTGGCCCTGAGGATGCTGGCGCCGCGCCTGCCGGAGATCGTCGCGTGGGGCGGGCCGGCCTACGCCGAGCGCTACCTGGCCCAGATCGACCGCATCCGCCAGGCCGCGCCGGCCCTGATCCCGGCCGCGATCCACAACCTGCACCGGACGATGGCGATCAAGGACGAGGTCTTCGTCGCCTCCCAGCTCACGAGCCCGAAGAAGTACGCCCGGGACCGCGAGCGCTTCGGCGTGGATCCCTCCCGCGGCGACCGGATCGGCTACGTGCACCTCAACCGCCCGGCGTTCGACCTGCTCGGGCGGCGGCTGGAATGGGACATGGAGACCCGCGACTGGCAGCTGCGCCTGATGTCGCGGGCGCGGTTCCTGCGCGGTCTGCTGCCGGCGTGGCACCGGCGCGAGCGGGCCTTCCGCGACTGGTACGAGGACGAGGTGGTGGGGGCCGTCTGCGACGGCCGCCTGGCGGGGTCCGCCGCCGAGGAGGCGCTGCGGCTCCCTGAGGCGGTGACCGGGTTCCGCGAGGTCCGCTACCCCAAGGAGGACGCGGCCTACGCGCGCCTGGCGGAGCTGCTCGGGGCCGGCGCGCGGTGAGGGTGCTGGAGGACGCGGCCGTCGGGCCCTTCGAGCGGGTGGTCCACGCGGCGGACGACGAGAGCGGGCTGCGCGCCGTGGTGGCGGTCCACTCGACCGCGCCGGGGCCGGCGGTCGGCGGCACCCGCTTCCGCCCCTACGCGAGCGACGCGTGCGCGACGATCGACGCGCTCCGGCTCGCTGAGGGCATGACGCTGAAGGCGGCGGCCGCGGGCCTGCCGGTGGGGGGCGGCAAGGCGGTGATCGTCGGCGATCCGGCGCGGCTGCGGTCGCCCGCGCTCTGGCGGGCCTACGCCCGCGTCATCGACCTGCTCGACGGCGCGTACTACACGGCCGAGGACGTGGGCACGACGGTCGCCGACATGGCGGCGCTCCGGCGGCACACGCCCTACGTGCTGGGCCTGCCGGACGGGCCGGTCGGATGGGACGGTGACCCCTCGCCGCTCACGGCGCGCGGGGTGGTGGCGGCGATCCGGGCCGCGTGGGAGGAGGAGGCCGGCGGCGAGGGCCTCGAGGGAACGCGTGTCGTGGTGCAGGGCGTGGGGAAGGTCGGCGGCGCGGTCGCGGGCCTGCTCGCGGCCGAGGGCGCGCGGCTGTGGGTCAGCGACGCCGACCCGAGGCGCGCCGCGGCCGTCGCCGCCTGGACGCGGGCCGCGGTCCTCGCGCCCGGCGACGCCCTCGCCCACCCGTGCGACGTGCTCGCCCCCTGCGCGATGGGCGGGATCCTGAGGCCCCGGACCGTCCCGTCCCTCCGCTGCCGCTGGATCGTGGGGGCGGCCAACAACCAGCTCTCGGACGACTCGGTCGCGGCCCTGCTCGCGGAGCACGGGATCGGGTACGTGCCCGACTTCGTCGCCAACGCGGGCGGCCTGATCGCCGTCGCCGAGCAGCTGAACGGCTGGGCCGCGGAGCGGGTCTGCGAGCGCGTCGACCGGATCGGCGACGCGGTGCGCGACCTGATCCAGGAGGCGCGCGCGAACGGCGGCACGACGCTGGAGGCGGCGCTGCGGCGCGCGAACGCCCGCCTGGCCGGCCGGGGAGCGCTACGGTCCGCCGCGTGAGCGTGCGCGTGGCGCGGCGGTGAACGAGGGGCTCACCCGCGAGCAGGTGGAGCTGCGCGCCACCGTGCGCGAGGTCGCCGAGGGCGAGATCGCGCCGGTCGCCGAGGAGCTCGACCGCGAGGCCCGCTTCCCCTACGAGATCGTCGCGACGCTCGGCGGTCTCGGCCTGATGGGCATGACGGTGCCGGAGGAGCTCGGGGGCGCGGGCCTCGACACGCTCTCGTACGCGATCGCCGTCGAGGAGCTCGCGCGCGTCGACTCCAGCGTGGCCGTGACGGTCGCGGCGCACACCGGCCTGGGCACGATGCCGATCGTCCTCTTCGGCGACGAGGAGCAGAAGCGGCGCTGGGTCCCCGACCTGGCGGCCGGGCGGCGGCTCGGCGCGTTCGGGCTCACCGAGCCCGAGGCGGGCTCCGACTCCGCCGCCTGCCGCACGCGCGCCGCGGCCCGGCCGGGCGGCGGCTGGACGCTCGACGGCGAGAAGATGTTCATCACCAACTCCGGCACCGAGATCACGTCCTGCTGCACGGTGACGGCGCGGGACGGCGACGGGGCGATCAGCTGCTTCATCGTCCCCGCCGACGCCCCCGGGTACCGCCCCGGGCCCGCGCTTCGGAAGGTCGGCTGGCGCGCGTCGGACACCCGGCCGGTGCACCTGGACGGCGTGGAGCTCGGGCCGGAGGCGCTGCTCGGCGCGCCGGGGGCCGGCATGCGCCAGGCGCTCGGGGCGCTCGACGGCGGCCGCATCGCGATCGCGGCGATGGGCGTGGGGCTGGCCCAGGGAGCGCTCGAGCTCGCCCTCGAGCACGCGCGCAACCGGCGTCAGTTCGGGCGGGCCATCGCCGGCTTCCAGGCCATCCAGTTCCAGCTCGCCGAGATGGCCACCGAGATCGCGGCGGCCCGGAGCCTGCTCTACTCCGCCGCGCGGGTGAAGGACACGGGCGCCCCCGTCACGAAGCTGGCGGCCATGGCGAAGCTGACGGCCGGGCGGCTCGCCCAGACGGTGGCCGAGCGCAGCCTTCACATCCACGGCGGCTACGGCTGGATGGAGGAGACCCCGATCGCGCGCCTCTATCGCGATGCCAAGATCCTCGAGATCGGCGAGGGCACCTCGGAGGTCCAGAAGATGGTGATCGCGCGCGCGATCGGCGCCCATGAGTGACGCGGAGGCGGCCGGGTCCTACGTCCTCTCGCTCCTCGTGATGCCCGCCCAGGTCAACACGCTGGGCGTCATGCACGGGGGCCACATGATGAGCTGGATGGACATGGCAGCCTGGGTGGTCGCGACCCGCGCGGTGGTCCCCGAGCAGCGGGTCTACTTCAAGGCGGTGGACGAGTGCGTGTGGTCGGCGCCGGTCCACGCGGGCGACGTCTGCCACGTCACGGCGCGCCTGGCGGAGGTGGGCACCTCCTCGCTGCGGATCGAGCTGTCGGCGCGCGCGGAGGACCCCGTGCGCAAGCAGATCCGCGATGTCTGCCGCGCCGTATTCACGATGGTCGCCGTCGAGGACGGGCGGGCGGTGCCGGTGAGGCTCCACGGAGCGACGTAGCGCGGCGGACGGACGGGCGCGCCGGGATGACGCTCGGCGAGGGCGCGCCGCCGAGAGATCGGCGGCCCCCCGCCGAAGGCGGTGCCGCCGTCTGCCGGAGGGCCCGGCCAGAGCCCGGAGGCGCGCCCGGCGGCCCCGCGAGAGGGCCGCCGTCGCTCTAGTCCCCATCCCCTCGATCTGGGCCATCAGGGCCATCACGTCGAGGTGGTGGTGCACCTCGGCCACGGCGTCGCCGCGGGTCTCCACCCAGAGGGTCGCGTCCACGCTGACGGGGCGGCCGGTCGCCGGGATGTCGCCGCTGGGCGTCGGAAGGGGGCCGTCGTGGGTGCCGGTCCAGGTCACCTCCTGGGCGACGACGCCGTCGCCCTCGAGGGAGCGGTGGACGGTGCCGCGCACGTCCGGGAGAGCCGTCCGCCACCCCTGGCAGAGCGCGAGGTAGGCATCGGCCCCCTCGATGCGCCGCCCGGTCCCCGCCTCGACGTACACGACGTCGTCGGTCACCCCGCCGCGGAACGCGTCCCAGTCGGCGCCGTTGAAGGCCTCGAGCAGCCGGGTGGCGGTCTCGCTCGCTGTCATGCTCCCCCCGTTCGCAGCATGCCGGGCAGCGGGAGCGTACGGCGGCCGCCACGGCCGCGAAAGGCCCGGGTCGCAGCGCGAGACCGCCGATCGCTGCACGAGACCCCGAGATCGCAGCGCGAGACGGCCCGGGGCGGGGTGCGCTAGGTATAGCGCCGCGGGCGTGGCGCAACCCCCGCATCTAGCGTGAACGGTCCTTGTCGGGCCCTGCGTCCGCGGGTAGCCTCAGCGTCCTGATGCCGGCGCCCGCGGATCCGCCCTTCGCCCACCTCCACGTCCACTCCGACTACTCCGTGCTGGACGGCGCGTGCCGCATCGAGCGGCTGCTCGACCGGGTCGAGGAGATGGGCCAGCCGGCGGTCGCGCTCACGGACCACGGCGTGATGAGCGGGGCGGTGGAGCTCTACCGCAAGGCCACGGCGCGGGGGATCACGCCGGTGCTCGGGCTCGAGGCCTACGTCGTCCCCGACCACGCCCTGCGGCCGGCGCGCGAGCGGCGCAACCACCTCACGCTCCTCGCCGAGACGACCGAGGGCTACTACAACCTCATCCGGCTCTGCTCGGCGGGGTATCTCGAGGGCTACCACCGCAAGCCGCGCATCTCGCACGAGCTGATGGCCCGGCACGCCGCCGGGATCATCGCCCTCTCGGGGTGCCTCTCCGGGGTCGTCTGCGAGTCGCTCGAGCGGGAGGACGTCGCCGCCGCGCGCGCCGAGCTCGACGCGCTGGCGCAGATCTTCGGCGCCGACGGCGTCTTCGTCGAGGTCCAGCAGGCCGGGATGGGATCGCAGGCCGCCATCAACGCCCACCTGCGGCGGCTGGCGGCGGACGCGGGCCTGCCGATGGTCGCCACCTGCGACGCCCACTACCCCTGCCGCGAGGACGCCGACGCCCACGAGGCGCTGCTGGCGATCCAGACCCGCGACCTCCTGAGCAACCCCAGCCGCTTCCGGTTCGACACCAAGGAGTTCTTCCTCAAGACCGGGGCCGAGATGGCCGCCGCGCTGCCCGACTTCCCCGACGCGATCGCGATGTCGGTCGAGGTCGCCGAGCGCTGCGCGGCGCTGCGGCTGCCGCTCGGGGACGTCAAGCTGCCGCGCTTCCCGGTGCCGGGGGGCGAGAGCGCCGACGCCTACCTCGAGCGCCTCTGCCGCGAGGGCCTGGCCGCCAGGTACCCGGACGGCCCGCCGCCCGGCGCCGAGGAGCGCCTGCGATTCGAGCTGGGCGTGATCGGCGAGATGGGCTTCGCCAGCTACTTCCTCATCGTCTGGGACTACATGCGCTGGGCCCGCGAGAACGGCGTCGCCGTGGGGCCCGGGCGGGGATCGGCGGCCGGGTCGCTCGTCGCCTACACCGCTGCGCATCGTCGACCTCGACCCCCTCGCGCACGGCCTGCTCTTCGAGCGCTTCCTCAACCCGGGGCGCAGGACCATGCCGGACATCGACACCGACTTCTCGGTGGCGGGGCGCGACCGCGTGGTCCAGTACGTCACCGAGAAGTACGGCTCGTCGGCCGTCGCGCGTATCGGCACGTTCGGCAAGCTCCTGGCCCGGGCGGTGGTGCGCGACGCCGGCCGCGTGCTCGGGCACAGCTACGGCCAGGTTGACCGCATCGCCAAGCTCGTGCCCGAGCGGCCGATCGGAATCCGGCTGGAGGACGCGATGAAGCCGGGCACCGAGCTGGCCCATGCCTATGCCGAGGACCCGGTCGCCAAGGAGATCATCGACACGGCCCGCCCGCTCGAGGGGCTGGTGCGCAACGAGGGCGTTCACGCCGCGGGGGTCGTCATCGCCCCCGGCGACATCACCGACTATCTGCCCGTCCGGCTGGACGACGAGGGCAACGTGGTGACGCAGCTCCCCGATCACGATGTGGAGAGCCTCGGCCTGCTGAAGATGGACTTCCTCGGGCTGCGCAACCTCGACGTCATCCAGGGGTGCCTGAGCCTGATCGAGCGCCGCACCGGCCAGGCCCTCGACATCGAGACCGTGCCCCTCGACGATGCGCGCACGTACGAGATGCTCGCCCGCGGCGACGCGATCGGCGTCTTCCAGTTCGAGTCGAGCGGGATGCGCGAGGCGCTGCGGGAGGTGGGGCCGACCGAGTTCGCCGACCTGATCGCCCTCGTCGCGCTCTACCGGCCGGGCCCGATGGCCTTCATCAGCACCTACGCGCGCAACAAGCGCGAGCCGGCGCGGGTGACCTTCGAGGACCCGCGCCTCGAGGCGATCACCGGGGTGAGCTACGGCGTGGCCGTCTACCAGGAGCAGCTCATGGCGATCTCGCGCGAGATCGCCGGGTTCTCGCCTGCGCGCGCCGACGACCTGCGCAAGGCCGTGGGCAAGAAGGACAAGGTCCTGATGGCCTCGCTGAAGGACGAGTTCATCGAGGGCTGCATCGCGAGCGGCACGGACTCCACGGTGGCGGGCCGCCTGTGGAGCCTCTGCGAGGCGGCCGGCGACTACTCGTTCAACAAGAGCCACGCCGCCTGCTACGCGCTGCTGGCGTACCACACCGCCTACCTGAAGGCGAACCACCCGGCCGAGTACATGGCCTCGCTCCTCAGCTCGGTGATGGACACCAAGGACCGCGTGCCCTTCTACGTGGCGGCCTGCGCCGAGATGGACCTGGCGGTGCTGCCCCCGGACGTGAACGTCAGCGGGCCGGACTTCGCCGTCACGGGGCCCGGGGAGATGCCCGGATTTCCGAGGGAAATCAGGTTCGGGCTGACGGCCGTCAAGGGGGTGGGGGAGAACGCCGTCGCGGCGATCCTCGCCGCGCGCGGGGAGGGCGGCGAGTTCGAGTCGATCTGGGACTTCTGCCGCCGCGTTGACCAGGCCCAGGTCAACAAGCGGGCGCTCGAGAGCCTGATCCGCGGCGGCGCGCTCGACTCGACCGGCGCCACCCGCCGGGGCCTGCTCGAGGCGCTCCCGGCGGCCATGGGCCAGGCCGCCCGCCGCCGGCTCGACCTCGCGGCGGGCCAGGAGTCGCTGTTCGGCGCGATGGGCGGCGCGGACTCGGTCGTCGAGCTCGACCCCCCGATCTCCGGGGTGGAGATGGCCCGCGACGAGAAGCTCGCCGCCGAGAAGGAGGCGCTGGGGCTGTACGTCTCGAGCCACCCGCTCAACGACTGCCGGCGCCAGCTCGCGCGCGAGGTCACCTGCGGGCTCGCCGCGCTCGTCGACCGCGCCGACGGCGAGGCGGTCACGGTCGGCGGCCTCGTCGGGTCGGTCAAGCACATCACCACGCGCCGCGGCGAGCCGATGATGTTCGCCCGGCTCGACGACCTCGAGGGGTCGGTCGAGGTCGTGGTGGTCCCGGCGGTCCTGGCCGAGGCACGCGATCTGCTGACGGCGGACGCGCTGGTGCTGATCGCCGGCCGGGTTGACCAGAAGGGGGAGGGCGAGACCAAGCTCGTCGCCCAGGCCGTCCGGGCCTTCCTCCCCGAGGACGACGCCGAGGAGGAGCGGCTCCGGGTCCGGGTGCCGCTCGACCGGCTCTCGGCGACCCCGTTCGACGAGCTGCGCCGCCTGCTCGCGGATCACCGCGGCGACGTGCCGGTGGTGGTCGAGGTCGAGACGGGCGAGGGGCCGCGGCGCTACCGCCTGGGCGAGCAGTACCGCGTCAACCCGCGCGACAACGGCCTGGTGGCCGAGCTCAAGACCCTGTTCGGGGAGCGCTGCCTGGCCTGAGGGGCGGAGCGACCGCCCGCCCCCCCCGCGCGCACGCCCCCCGCTCAGGCGCCAGAAGCGGCGGTCCGGGTCGGACCGGGCCAGGCGCTTGGCCCAGGTCGTCCCGAGCGCCGCCACCTCGCCGGCGCCGACCGGCTCGGCCGACACCGCCAGGCCCGCCTCGGCGTAGCGGGCCGGGAGCGCCTCGGCCGGGACCCCGTCGAGATCGCCGTCGCCGAACACGATCTCGACCTCCGCGCCCGGCTCGCAGAGCGCCCGCAGGCGGCCCAGCCCCTCCGGCTCGCCGGCCGCGACCGCGCGCAGCAGCGAGCCCCAGGGGAGGAGGACCGTCAGGCGGCTCGCGAGGCCCGCCAGCGCCCCGGGCGCATGCTCCAGCGCGAGGCGCCCGAACAGCAGGTTGGGAAGCCCTCCGCGAGCCGCGGGCGGCGGCCGCGCGGCGCGAGGCCCGCCTCAGGTTGTCCGCGTTGGCGTCGACCCCGACGACCAGGAGGCCCCGATCGGCGGCGGCCAGCCGGCGCGCGTAGGCGCCGTCACCCGTGCCGACGTCGACGGCGACCGCGCGGTGCCGCCCCGCCAGCTCGGCCAGGGATCAATTGTCGAACCCAGTGTTCCTTCCGGCCCACGATCAGGTGCATGCTGACAGCGTAGCCCGGCCGTGCTTGTGTTGCGACATGGGCTCGGATCGGCGCCCCACTCCCGCTGAGATGTCGTCGGCCATGGCCCCCGGCTGGGCCCGGCACCGAGCGCGAATCGACGGCGAGCTGGCGCCGGTCCGCGACTGGCTCGTCGCGGCGGTCGCCCCCGAGCCCGGGCAGACGGTGCTCGAGCTGGGCGCGGCCTCGGGCGACACCGGGCTCGCGGCGGCCGCCGCGGTCGGCGAGGAGGGGCGGCTGATCTCGACCGACCTGACCCCGGAGATGGTCGAGCTCGGCCGCCGCCGGGCGGAGGAGGTCGGCGCCGCCAACGTCGAGCACCGCGTCATGGACGGTCAGCGCATCGACCTGCCCGACGACTCGGTCGACGCGGTCGTGGCGCGGTTCGTGGTCATGCTCATGGAGGACCCCGCGGCCGCGCTGGAGGGGGCGCGGCGCGTCCTGCGCCCGGGAGGACGGATCGCGCTCTCGGTGTGGGGGTCGCCCGACCGCAACCTCTGGCTGGCGGTCGCCGGAGCGGTGCTGCGCGAGCGCGGGCACCTGCCGCCGCCCGTGCCCGGCGACCCGTCGCCCTTCGCGCTGGCCGACGCCGAGCGCCTGCCCGGCATGCTCGGCGCCGCCGGGCTCGTCACGCCTCGGGTCGAGGAGATCGCCGTCACCATGCGCTATCGGGACGCCGCCGAGTACCTCGCGGTGAGCGGGGAGCTGTCGCCCCTCGGAGGGATCCTGCGCACGCTGCGCGCCGACGAGATCGAGGAGCTCCGGCGCCGCGTCGACGCCGCCCTGGCGCCCTTCCGGACCGCGGAGGGCCTCGTCATCCCGGGCGTCGCCATCGGCGCCGTCGCCACGGCGCCTTGACCCTCGCGGCGAGCGGCTGCTTCACTCGCCCGGTGCCCATGAGAACCCGACCATGACGACCACCCGGACCCCGCCCGCCGCGGCCTCCGCCGCCGGCTCGTGCCGGCTCTGCCCGGTCGCGTGCGAGCGCCTCGTGCTCCCGGCCGGATGCCTGGCGTCGGGCTGCAGCCGCCTCTACTCGTACGAGCGGGACGGCCGCACCTGGATCGGCTGCCTCGAGGGCGTCTACCGGGCCGAGATCGACCTCCACCGCTTCCGGCTGCTCCAGCGGACCCGGGCCGGCTTCGGCGGTCTGCGCGCCGCGCGCGAGCCGCTCCCGATGTGCCGCACCGAGATCGAGCGGACCTTCGAGCACCGCTCGGACGGCCCCTGCGTCAATCCGGACTTCCTCCTGTCGGCGCACCGAGGCGGCTACCGGGTCACCTCGGGCCGCTAGGCTCGCGGGCGTGCCGTCCGCCGACGCCTGGCCGCCGCTGCCGCTCGACGAGTGGCGCCCGACGAAGGAGACGCTCCACCGCTGGTGCCAGATCGTCGGCAAGGTGCGCATGGCCCTCACGCCGCCGCTCAACCACTGGTGGCACGTGACCCTGCGCGTGAGCGCCCGCGGCGTCACGACCGGCCCGATGCCGTGCGAGGCGGGGCTGGCGGAGATCGAGCTCGACCTGGTCGCGCACCGCGCCGTCGTGCGCACGAGCGAGGGCGCCACGCGCGACTTCGCGCTCCACGACGGCCTCACGGTCGCCGCGTTCCACGAGCGCCTGTTCGGGGCGCTCGAGGACGTCGGCGTGACCCTGCGCCATCCGGCCGACACCGTTCGACCTCGCCGACGCCACGCCGTTTCCCGAGGACCGGGAGCACCGCTCGTACGACGCCGACGCGGTCGCGCGCTGGTGGGGCGTCCTGCGATCGGCGGCGGACGCATTCGGCGAGTTCTCGGGCCGCTTCTCGGGCAAGACGAGCCCGGTGCAGCTCTTCTGGCACAGCCTCGACCTCGCCGTCACCCGCTTCTCGGGCCGCCGCGCGCCAGCGATCGAGGGCGCCGACCCGGTGACCGTCGAGGCCTACACCCACGAGGTCGTCAGCTTCGGCTTCTGGGCCGGCGACGACCGGATCCCCATGCCGGCCTTCTACTCCTACACGGCCCCGGAACCGCCCGGGCTCGCCGAGCGGCCGCTCGCCCCGGCGGGGGCCGCGTGGCAGGCCGGGCCGACCGGCTCGCTGGCCCTGCTGCCGTACGAGGACGTCCGGGCCGCCCCGGACCCGCGCGGGGCGCTGCTGGAGTTCCTGGAGAGCGCGTATCTCGCGGGCGCGACGGCCGCCGGCTGGGACATGGAGGGCCTCGCGCACCGGTAGGCTCGGCCGGTGCCGGAGCCCGCGACCGTCGGTCTCATCACCGGTACGGGGCTGTACGAGCTGGACGGACTCGAGGGGCGCTCGGTCGAGTCGGTCGAGACCCCCTACGGCCCCGCCGAGGTCGTCGCGGGCCGCCTGGAGGGGGTGCCGGTGCTCCACGTCCCGCGCCACGGCGGCGGCCACGCCCGCCTGTCGCACCAGGTGACCCCGCGCGCCACGGTCGCGGCGCTTGCCCACCTGGGGGCCGGCTGCGTGGTCTCCACCACCGTCTGCGGGGCGGTGGACCCATCGCTCGAGCTGGGGTCCCTCGTCGTGTTCGACGACCTCCACTTCCCCTCCAACCGCCTGGCCGACGGCTCGCTGTGCACGCTGTTCACGTCCCCCGAGATCCCGGGGAGGGGCCACTGGATCTTCGACCGGCCCTTCGCGGAGGGGGTGCGCGCCGGGCTCGTGGCCGGCGCCCGCGCCGCCGGCCTCGAGGTCCGGGACGGCGGCGTCTACGGCCACGTTGACGGGCCGCGCCTGAACTCCGCCAGCGAGATCGCCCAGCTCGCGGCTGCCGGGGTGAGCTGCGTGAGCCAGACCGGCGGCCCCGAGACGGTCCTGGCCGGCGAGGCGCGCCTGCCGTTCGCCCTGATGGGGTTCGTGACCGACCACGCCAACGGCGTGAGCGCGGTCCCGACCCCGCCCGAGACGCTCGCGCGGCTGTTCGGCGAGAGCGCCGGGCTCTTCCAGCGCGTGCTGCGGGCGTCGCTGCCCATCATCGCCGCCGCCCCGGGCCCGCCCGCGGGGATCGTGTTCGCCCTGTGACATAGGCTCGACGGGTGATCTTCCGCCAGCTCATCCACGAGGACCTCGGCTGCGCGTCGTACCTCGTGGGCGACGGCGACGCGGGCGCGGCGGCGGTGGTCGACCCGCGCTTCGACGTTAACGAGTACCTCGAGCTCGCCCGCTACCTGGGCGTGCGGATCGAGCACGTGCTCGAGACCCACACGCACGCGGACCACGTCTCGGGCCACGGCCGCCTGGCCGAGGCGACGGGCGCGACGATCCACGTGCACCGGGCGGCGGGCGCCGAGTACCCCCACGAGCCCTTCGACGACGGCTGGGAGCTGATCCTCGGACGGCTTCGCGTGCGCGCGATCCACACGCCGGGCCACCGGCCCGAGCACACCGCGTTCGCCCTCGTGGACACGGTCCGGGGGGACGAGCCATGGGCCGTCCTCACCGGCGACTCGCTGTTCGTGGGCGACGTCGCGCGCCCCGACCTCGCGGTGGAGCGCGAGGAGGGCGCCCGGGCCCTCTACCGCAGCCTCACCGACGGCCTGCTCTCGTTGCCGCCCGAGACCGAGGTCTGGCCGGGGCATCTGGGCGGCTCGATGTGCGGCGGCCCCGACATGGACCAGAAGATCTCGTCGACGATCGGCTTCGAGCTGGGCCACAACCCGATCCTGTCCGAGGCGGGCGAGGACGACTTCGTCGCGCGCGCGCTCGCGGGCCTTGGCCCGCAGCCGCCGCGCTTCGGCGACATCGTCGCCCTCAACCGCGGCCCGCTCGTCACCGCCGGCGTCCGGGCCGGGCCGCTGTCGGCCCGCCGGGTTGACGAGATGGGCGCCGAGGGGGCGCTGCTGGTTGACGTGCGGACCGACCTCCAGTTCGCCGACAGCCATGTCCCCGGCTCGGTGCTGGTCACCCACCTGCGCTCAGGCTTCGGCACCAAGCTGGCGTGGGTCGCCGAGCCCGGCCAGGAGATCGTCTTCATCGGCCGCGACGACGCCGACGGCCTCCGCGCGGCTCGCCTGGCCGCGGCGGTCGGGGTGCGCAGCGTCGCCGGCTACCTGGCCGGCGGCATGACGAGCTGGCGCGAGGAGCGCCGCCCCGTCGAGCGGATGGCCCGGCTGCGGGCCGAGGACCTGCCCCGGCGCCTCGCGGACGAGCCCTCGCTCCAGGTGCTGGACGTCCGCGAGCAGGCCGAGTGGGACGCGGGGCGGATCCCGGGCTCGGTCCACGCCCCGTACCACGACATCCGCGGCATCCCGGACGGGATCGACCCGGCGCGCCCGGTGGCGGTCATCTGCGCCTCAGGCCAGCGGAGCAGCGTCGGCGCGAGCCTGCTCATGCGCGCGGGGGCGGCCGAGGTCATCCACGTCGTGGACGGCGGCGTCGCCACCTGCGCGCGACCGGGGACAGCCCCTCGAGACCGGCTGACCTCACCCTCAGGTCAAGGCTGCGGTCGCGGTGAGCGATGACCCACGCGAGCTGCGTCGTGAGCCCCTTGTGCAGAGCTGTCCGCGGCCGCCAGCCAAGGTCGTGCTGCGCCCGCGAGGTGTCGGCCACGCTGCTCGCGACGTCGCCCGCGGCGGCTGGGCCGGCGCGGATCGGCACCGGCCGGCCGGCGATCTCGGCGAGCGCCGCGAGCAGCTCTCGGTTTGAGGTCGGCCTCCGTCCGCTCACGTTGTACAGCGGCGCGGGCCTCCGGGCGACGAGCGCTCGTATCGCGGCGTCAACGGCGTCGTCTACGTAGGTGAGGGAGCGCGCCTGGGCGCCATCACCGTAGATCGCGAACGGACAACCGCCGGCGAGCGCCTCGCACATCCGCCGCACCGCCATGTCCGGCCGCTGGCGCGGGCCGTAGACGGTGAAGTAGCGCAGCCCGACGCAGTTCAAGCCTCGGCGCCTTGCGCGGGCGGCGAGATCCTCGCAGGCTCGCTTGATTGCGCCGTAGGGGGAGACCGGGAGGGTGGGCGTCCGGTCCTCGTGGGCGGGCGCCGGCCCGGCAGGGCCGTACACCGACGACGACGACGCCCACACCAGCCGCGGCACGTCCGCCGCGAGCGCGGCTTCGATGAGCCGGTGAGTCGCTTCGAGGTTGTCCCGCAGGCATGGGCCGACGCCGCGCCCGAAGCTCGCGCGCACGCCGCCCCGGCCGGCGAGGTGGACGACGCGCGGGCCGCCGGCCAGCGCCCCGGCCAGGTCCGCCGTCCCCAGATCGGCCTCGAGGAGGTCGAAGCGGGGCTCGTTCGCGAGGGACGCCAGGTTCGCCTCCTTGTCAACGCGCGGGTAAGAGCCCATGAAGCCGTCGAGCCCTGCGACGCGCCACCCATCGGCAACGAGGGCCTCGCAGAGGGTCGAGCCGATGAAGCCCGCTGCCCCCGTGACGAGCACGCGACGTTCAGGCGGCATGCGCGGGTTCCGCGATCGGTCGTCTGCGGGCGCGAATCCGCTCTGAGCGCGCCGCGGCGGCCGCGGCCGCCACCAGCGCCGCCGCCCAGACCCAGTGCAGGACCCAGGTGGCGGCGGTCACGTCGAGGTAGTCCGGCATGGCCGCCGACCAGGCGCCGTAGAGCGGGTTGGCCGTCTCCTGGAGGTCGACGACCCAGGCGATGCGCCCCGAGCGCCCCCTCCACGGCGATCCAGCCGTAGGCCAGCACGCCCGCCGCCCCGAGCGCGCGCGTCGCGGCCAGGCGCCGGCCGCCGCCGCGCGCCCACCAGGCGATCGCCAGGACCGCGGCGGGCAGCACGACGACCACCTGGCGGCCGGGGAACCACCAGCCCTGCATCGTGAGCGCGACGAAGGTCGCCACCAGCCAGCCGGTCGCGAGCGGCAGGGCGAGCGCCGCCCACCCGCGCGGGCGGCGGGCGAGCAGGCACGCGAGGGCCGGCACGATCAGCAGCCATGCCGGCTGCCACGCGGCGATGCCGAAGTCGCGGTTGACCAGCAGCCCCACCAGCCGGCGGCCCCGGCCGGCGTAATCCGGGTCGGAGCCCACGACCGTCAGCTCCCCGTCGACGAAGTGGGAGCCGGCCGCGTACGGGGTCAACCCTCCGTAGAGCGCCTGGTGCGCCAGGAGGACGACGAGCGCCGCGGCCGCCAGGCCGCCGCCCAGGGCGAGCGCGGCCCGGCGCCGCCCGGTGCGCGCGAGCATCCACAGCCCCAGGACCGCGAGGACCGCCGCGACCGGCGCGTACTTCACCGACAGCCAGGGCAGGGCGACGACCGCGAGGCCGAGCGCGGCGAGCCCGCCGCGCCGCAGCGGGCCGGCCAGCGCCGCCAGCGCGACGGCGACGGCCAGGGCCGCGGGCAGCTCGGGGTAGACCTGGGAGCCGTACGCGGCGAGGGGCGCCGAGGCCGCGAAGACGCCGACGACGGCCGCCGCCGGGAGCACCGGCACGCCGAACCGCCGCACCGCGGTCCACAGCGTGAGCGCGGCCAGGGCGGCCGCGATCGCCGCGAGCGTGAGCTTGGCGGCGACCCATCCGCCCAGCGCCGCCGGGGCCGCGAGGACCGCGGGGAGCAGCGGGTCGTGGGGCTCGATCAGGCGGCCGTCGCGGAGCGGCCGGGCCTGGGGCGCCAGCTCGATCTCGTGGAACGGCCGGTAGGCCTGCTCCGCGAACTCGTCGCGTACGTCGAGGTCGCCGTCGCGCGCGAGGCTGAGCGCCGTGAGCAGGTAGTGGGGCTCGTCGGCGGTCGTCTGGGCGCCGTACGAGGCCCGCGAGCCGATGCCCGCGGCGGCCGCGGCGAAGGCCACGGCGGCGACGATCGCCATCGCCCAGCGCAGGGAGGCCGCGCGCCTCACGAGAGGGCGTGGTCGCGGCGGACGACGAGCAGCCAGGTCAGGATCCCCGAGACGGCGAGGAGCGCCAGCGCCGCGATGCTCGCGTCCGCCCAGAAGGCGTCCTCCGTCGAGCTCCAGATGCGCGTCGCCAGCGTGGGAAAGCCGGCCGGCGCCAGCAGGAGGGTGATCGGCAGCTCCTTCATCGCGGACAGCAGCACGAGCCCCGCAGCGGCGGCGAGCCCGGGGGCCATCAGCGGCAGGTCGATCGTCGCCAGGCGGGAGAGCCGTCCCCGGCCGAGGGTGCGGGCCGCGTCGTCGAGCCGCTGCGGCACGCTCGAGGCGGCGACCTGCGCGGGCCCCAGGGCGAGCGCCCCGAAGTGGAGGGCGTAGGCGCCGACCAGCAGCGGCAGGGTCTGGTACAGGGCGCCGATCAGGCCCGGGCTGCGCAGCGTCCAGAAGGCGAGCGCGAGGGCGATGACGAGGCCCGGCAGCGCGAAGCCGCCGATCACCAGCGCCGCCGCGCCGCCGCCGACGCGGCTGCGGTGGCGGGCCGTCAGGAACGCGGCCGGCAGCACGACGGCGACCGCGAGCAGCGCGGCGCCGACGCTGGCGACCGAGGTGTTGAGCGCGGGCTCGACCAGCCGGGAGGGGTCGGCGACCAGCGAGTTCGCCCGCGAGGTGCCCGCGCTGACGCCCCGTGCCGTCCAGTAGACCAGGACCGCCACGGGCGCCGCGAGGGCCAGCCCCAGCAGGCCGGCGACGAACGCGAGCGCGGGCGCGCGCCAGCGCCCGAGCGCCACGGTCAGCGGGCGGCCGCCGCGGCGCGGGTCCGCCCGCCGTCCGCCGGCGACGCGGCGCTGGGCGACCACGACGACGATCGCGAGCAGCCCGAGGGCCAGGCTCAGCGCGACGGCGACGGCGGGGTCGAGCAGGTAGTTGGCGTAGATCGCCCGGGTCAGGGTGTCGTAGCGCAGGAGCTGCACCGCCCCGAAGTCGGCGATCACGTAGAGGAACACGAGCAGCGCCCCCGCGGCGATCGCCGCCCGGGCCTGCGGGAGGACGACCGTCGCGAAGGTGGCGGCCGGGCCCCGGCCCAGCAGGCGGGCGGACTCCTCCATCGCGGGCGGGAGCTGGCGCAGCCGCGCGGCGACGGGAAGGTAGACGTAGGGATACGTCAGCAGGGTCAGCACCCAGAAGGCCCCGGCGAAGCCGCGCACCTCCGGCAGGCTCGAGACCCCCGTCACCCGCTCGATCAGGCCCCCGGGGGCGAAGGCCGCGATCAGGGCGAAGGCGCCGATGAACGACGGCAGCACGAGCGGCAGCGGCAGCAGGAGCCGGATGACGCGCCGCCCCGGGAGGTCCGTGCGGGTCACGAGCCACGCGGCCGCGGTCCCGGCGACGGCCGCCGCGCCCGCGACGGTGGTCGCGAGCAGCAGGCTGCGCCCCAGCGGCTCCAGCAGGGCGCCGTCGGAGAGGGTCGACCCGAAGCCGCCCTCGTCGGCGTTGCGCACGACCAGGTAGGCGAGCGGCGCCGCGAAGGGCAGCGCGAGCACCACCACGAGGACGCGGAGCCCGGCGCCGCGGGCGCGCGCCCGGTCGCCGCAGCACGGCGGCGGGGGCGACGGTCACTGCAGGCCGCTCTCCTGGATGAGCCGGGCCGTGCCCTCGATGTCGCCGAGCCGGCCGGGGTCCTCGTCGGGCGGGTGCAGCGACGACAGCGGCGGCACGCCCTCGGCGGGCGGGACGTCCTGGGCGAGCGGGTACTCGAACGTCTCCTCGGCGAAGTACTCCTGCGCCTCCCTCGACAGCAGGAACGCGATGAAGGCCTCGGCGTCCTCCTTCTTGCCGGAGGCGGCGAGGATGCTCGCCGAGGACGGGATCACCAGCGCCCCCACGTCGCCGGCCGCGAACTCGTGGTTGCGGCTCGGCAGCGACGGGTCCTCCGCCAGGAAGCGGTGGTTGTAGTAGTGGTTGACGAGGCCCATGTCGATCTCGCCGCGGCCGACGGCCTCGACGATCGCGTTGTTGTTCGCGTAGGTGCGGGCGTCGTTGTCGGCCATCCCGCGCAGCCACGCCGCCGTGGCCTCCTCGCCCTCGATGTCGCGCATCGCCGTCACGAAGTCCTGGAAGGAGCCGTTGGTCGGCGCGATCCCGACCCTCCCCCGGTACCGCGGCTGGGTCAGTTCGAGGACCGAGTCGGGCAGCTCGGACGCGGGGACCTCCTCGGAGTTGTAGACGAGCACCCGCTGGCGTCCGCTGATCCCGGTCCACAGGCCCTCGGGGTCCTCGAAGTCCGGGTTGACCAGGTCGAGCACCTGGCGCGAGAGCGGCGCCAGCAGGCCCCGCTCGGCGAGGTACGCCGTCGCGCCGGGGCTCTGGCCCCAGAAGACGTCGGCCGGGCTGCGGTCGCCCTCCTCCGCGAGCAGCAGCGCGAGCTGGGGGGTGTCGCCGTACCGCACGTCGATCGCCACGTCCTGCTCCTCGGCGAACCGCTCCAGCAGCGGCCCGACGAGGTCCTCGGTGCGCCCGGAGTAGATCGTGAGGGCGTCGCGGTCACCTCCGCAGCCGGCCGCCGCCAGACCCGTGCCGGCGACCGCCAGCACCGCCGCCACCACCGCGATCGCACGCCGGGCTCGCCTCACGTCGTCTCCTGTCGCCGCCGCCGGACGGGGGAGAGTGTAAGGTCAACCGCCGTTGAATATAAGGCGCACCTTCGAACGCGGGTCGGGCGGACCGAGGCCGGCGCTGATGGCGATCGGCGCGCTGTGCCCTGCTCGCCAGCGCCGTCTACATCGCGAGCGCGGTCGATCTCGGCGCGCTCGCCGCCGCCGCCCGCGCCGCCGCGGCCGATCCCCTCGGGCTCGCCCTGGCCCTCGGGGCCTACGCGCTCGCGTTCTCCCTGCGGGCCGCCCTCTGGTGCCGGGCGCTGCCGGGGCTCCGCTTCGGCCACGCGCTGGCGGCCATCCACGTGTCGCTGGCCGGGAACCACCTCCTGCCGCTGAGGCTCGGGGAGCCGCTGCGCGTGCTCTCCGCGGTGCGGCGCGCGCGCGTGCCGCTCGGCGCGGCCACCGCCTCGGCGGTCCTGCTGAGGGCGGCCGACGTCCTCGCGGTCGTCGCCATCGCGGCCGTGCTCGGCCCCGGCCTCGCCGAGCGCCTCGTCGGCGGCGCCGGGCTGCCGCTCGCCGTCGCCTCGGCCGCCGCGCTGGTCGCCGCCGCCTGGTGGCTGGCGCGCGCCCTGCGCCGGCTCGGGCCCGCCCGCGGCTGGCTGGCCGTCGCCCTCCCAGGGGCCGCCGTCGCCTGGCTGCTCGAGAGCGTGCTCGTGTGGACCTGCGCCGGCTGGGCCGGGATCGACCTCTCGCCCCGCGAGGCGGCCCTGGTCACCGCCGTGACGATCGCGGCCCAGCTCGTCGCGATCGCGCCCGGCGGCGTCGGGACCTACGAGGCGGCGGCGACCGCCGCGCTCGTCGCGCTCGGCGCGGAGCCCGGCGCCGCGCTGGCGGCCGCGGTCGCCGCCCACGCGCTCAAGACGGCCTATGCCCTGGTGGCCGGAGGCGTCGGCGCCGTCCATCCCTCGCCGGGCCTGTTCGGGCGGGTGCGCCTCGGCCGCGGCCGCGCCGCGCCCCGGCCCGCGGCGCCCGGTCCCCGCGGGCCCCGTCGTGCTCGTGCTGCCCGCCCACGACGAGGAGGCCACGGTCGCCGAGGTCGTCGGCCGGGCGCCCGCGACGGCCGCGGGCCGGCCGGTGCGGGTGATCGTGGTCGACGACGGCTCCTCGGACGCCACGCCCGCCGCGGCCGCCGCGGCCGGGGCGGAGGTCGTGCGCATGGGCGTCAACCGCGGCCTCGGCGCGGCCGTCCGGCGGGGCCTCGCCGCGGGGGTCGCCCGGGGGGCGGCGGCCGTGGCCTTCTGCGACGCCGACGGCGAGTACGCCCCCGAGGAGCTCGAGGCGCTGGTGGCGCCGATCCTGGAGGGCCGAGCCGACTACGTCGTCGGCTCGCGCTTCCGGGGGCGCATCGAGCGCATGCGGCCGCACCGGCGGGTCGGCAACGTCGTCCTCACGCGCCTCCTCTCGTTCGCCGCGCGACGGCGCCTGAGCGACGGCCAGAGCGGCTACCGCGCGCTGTCGCGCGCCGCGGCGGCGGACGCCGAGATCGTCCACGACTTCAACTACGCCCAGGTGCTCACGCTCGACCTGCTCGGCAAGGGCTACCGCTACGCGGAGGTCCCGATCCGGTACCGCTTCCGCGAGCACGGGCGCTCGTTCGTGCGCCTCGTCCCCTACCTGCGCCGCGTCGTGCCCGCCGTGCTGCGCGAGCTCAACGGCTCAGTCCTCGACGACGTGGGCGGCGAAGCGGCGCCGGGCGCGCGCCCAGCCGGCGTCGTCGAAGGAGCCGTCGGGGCCGAGGCAGTCGGCCGCCGCCCAGGCCATGGCGAGGGCGTGGTGGGCGTTGTCGTGCACGAACAGCGCCTGGCGGCCGAGCGTGAGCAGGGCGGGCTGCGCGCCGGCCCAGGCGTCGAGCGCGACGAGGTGGGCCTCGCCGCCGGCCCGCAGCACGGGGTAGGCGTGGCGCAGGCGCGCCACCTCGACGGCGGCGACCTCGGGGCGCGGTAGGCCCGCCTCGACCAGCCCGTCGGCCGCGAGGCGGCCCAGCTCCTCGGCCGGCGCGGCGAAGACCCGCCCGCCTGCCGAGCACGGGATCTCGGCGCACAGCACCGTCACGTCCTCGGGGTCGGGCCCGTCGCGGTAGTTGCGCGGCTCCGAGACCCGGGTCACCGGCGTGGCCCCGCCCGGCAGGTAGTGCGCGTCGAACGGCGTGTAGCGGCGCCGCGGCACGACGAGGTAGACGAGCGCCATCGCGCGGTACTCGAGCGCCGACGCGGCGGCCAGGGCGTCCGCCGGCGGGGAGGGGGCGGCCATCCGGGCGAGGGCCGTGGCCGGCAGCGTCGACCACACGCGCCGGCGCCTCGAGGACCGCGCCGCCGGCCAGCGTGACGCCGGGCCCCGTCGGGGCGCAGGTCGAGCCCGGTGGCCTCGGTGCCGAGCAGGATCTCGGCGCCGGCCGAGGCGGCGCCGTCCGCCAGTGCCTCCCAGAGCTGCCCGTAGCCGCGCCGCGGGTAGAGGAAGAACCGCTTGCCGGCGCTCCCGCGGGCGAGGGCCCGGCCCACCAGGCGGCCGGGCGAGCGCGCGCCGACGCGCCGGCGCGCCTGCTCGCCGGAGAGCTCCGACGGCTCGACGCCCCAGAGCTTGCGCGCGTAGGGGAAGTAGAAGCGCTCGCAGAGGGTCGGCCCGAGCGCGGCCCGGAGGACCTCCTCGAAGGTGTCGGCGCGCGGGGCCGGGGCGTAGCGGCCGCGAGGCGGCGTCCCGGACGGCGCCGGCGGCCATGGCCGGCGGCAGGCGCCGGGCGAGGTCGAGCGGCCTCAGCGGGAACGCGATCCAGCGGTCGCCGAGCCGGATGCGGCCGTTGCGGGGACGATGCTGGAGGTCGTCGCCGAGCAGGGCGCGCAGCTCCGCCAGGATCCGCGGCTCCACCGACGGGTGCAGGCGGTGGCTGCCCAGGTCGACCCGCAGGCCGGCGACCGTGTGGCTGGCCGCGGCCCCGCCGACGTGGCCGGCCCGCTCGACCAGGATCACGCGGTGGCCGGCGCGGGCCGCTCGGTACGTGGCCCCCACCCCGGCGGGCCCGGCGCCCAGCACCACCAGGTCGGCCGCCTGCGCGATCAGCCCCCCGCGGGGACGGCGGCCCCGTTGGCCGCGGCGGCGGGATAGGCCACGGTCGGCGCGCCGGTGAACTCCAGGGCGACGCGCGCGCCGGGGGCGAGCGCGGGCGCGCCGATCACGCGCGAGCGCACGGCCCCGCCGGCGTCGAGCGCCACGACGTAGACCGCGTCGTGCCCGTAGTAGTCGATCCGCTCGACCGTCGCGTCCGCGCCGGGGCGGGCGAGGAGACGCTCGGGGCGGATCATCACCTCGACCGGGCCCCAGGCCTCGGCGTGCAGCGGCACGGCGCCGAGGGCCGTCGTGGCCTGCGCTCCGGAGGCGACGCCGGCGACGAAGTTCGCGTCGCCGATGAACTCGGCCACCTCGCGCGTGGCCGGCAGCTCGTAGAGGTCGGTCGGCCCCCCCTGCTGGGCCACCTGGCCGCCGCCCATCACGGCCACCTCGTCGCCCACGAGGAACGCCTCCTCCTGGTCGTGGGTGACGAACACGGCCGTGGCGTCGCTCGCCGCGAGCAGGCGCCGCACCTCGAGCCGCAGCTCCGCCCGCAGCGGGGCGTCCAGGTTCGAGAACGGCTCGTCGAGGAGGATCACCGAGGGCCGCGGCGCGAGGGCCCGCGCGAGCGCCACGCGCTGCAGCTGCCCGCCCGACAGCGTCGCCGGCATGCGGTCCTCGTAGCCCGACAGGCCCACCAGCCGCAGCGCCTCGGCGACGCGCGCGGCGCGGTCGGGCGCCCGTCGCGGCAGCCCGTAGGCCACGTTGCGGGCGACGCTCAGGTGGGGGAAGAGCGCGGCCTCCTGGAAGACCATCCCGATGCGGCGGCGCTCGGCGGCGACGAAGCGCCCCGGGCCCGACAGCACGCGCCCGCCGACGCGGACCTCGCCCGAGTCGGGCCGCTCCAGGCCCGCGACGGTCCGCAGCAGGGTCGTCTTGCCGCAGCCGCTGGGGCCGAGCAGCGCCACCAGGCCCCCGGCCGGCACGGACAGGTCGACCCCCCGCAGCACCTGGACGGCGCCGAAGGCCTTGGTCAGGCCCGTGACGACGACCGGCTCAGCGGCCGACGGACGGCCCTCCGATCCGCTCGCCGTCGGTTGCCGGGAGGTGCGACATTCGGGAGACCTTATCGCCCGGCGCGACGAGGAGCGAGCGGCCCGCGTCGCCGGGCGGGGTCAGCCCGGGAGGACGTACAGGCCGGCCGGCCGCCCGGTCGCCGATCGCCCGCTCCTCGCCGTCGATCAGGAGGGTGAGCTGACCCGCGGCGGGGTCGGCGCGCACCACCTCCACGTCGGTCCCCGGCACGAGGCCCTGCTCGTAGAACCAGTGCAGCAGGTCGCCGTCGTGCTCGGCGAGGCGGACGATCCGCGCCCGTCCCGACTCGAGCGCCGCCAGCGGGCGCAGCTCGCGGTTCTCCTCCACCTCGTGGGAGGGGTCGAACCGGCCAGCCGTGCGGGCATCGCTCGGGGTTGCCGAGCTGCTCGGCGAGGCGCTCGACCATCTCGTCGGAGAACGCGTCCCCGAGCTCGTCGGCGTGGACGTGCGACTCGGCGGCTGAGTAGCCCATGAAGTCGGTGAGGAACCGCTCGATCACGCGGTGGTGGCGCACGACGCGCTCGGCCGCGGCCCGCCCCTTCTGGGTGAGCAGCGGCCCCTTGCGGGGCCCGCGCTCGACCAGGCCCTCGGCCTCGAGGCGCTTCAGCATCTCGCTCGCGGTCGGCGGGGTGACGTGCAGCATCTCGGCCACGCGCGCCGCCGGGACCGGGGCCTCCTTCACGACCGGCCCGTACTCGCCGATCGGGGTCGCGAGGAAGTAGATCGCCTCGAGGTAGTCGTCGACCGAGTGCGTCCGGGCCACGGGTCGATTCTACCGGCCGGCGCCCGCTCTGACGCGGTGGCGCCCCGTCCGGGGACTCGGTAGATTCGCCGCATGTCCACGTCGCCCGAGCCGGGGGCGCACCCGCGGAGGATCCTCGTCATCGCGAACGAGACCTGCGCCGCGCGGGGGGTCGTGGAGGAGGTCGGGTACCGGGGCGGCCCCGGCGCCGAGGTCATGATCGTCGCGCCCGCGCTCGCGCGGACGCGGCTCGAGCACTGGCTGACGTCGGACCTGGAGCGTCGCCGCGGGGAGGCGCTGGAGCGCCTCGACGCGTCGGTGAGCGCGTTCACCGCGGCGGGCATCCCCGCCCAGGGGGCGCTCGGGGACGCCGACCCGCTGCAGGCCCTCGACGACGCGATCCGCACGTTCGAGCCCGACGAGGTCATCATCTCGACCCACCCGCCCCAGCGCTCGAACTGGCTCGAGCGCCAGGTGGTGTCGCGGGCGCGCGAGCGCTACGACCTGCCGATCACGCACGTCGTCGTGGACCTCGAGCTCGAGAGCGCCGCCACTGCCCGGCGGGGCCCCGCGGCCGCCCGCCACGACCGTGCCCGCCCCCGAGCCGCCGCCGAGCCTGCGCCTCTACCACGCCAGCGACTACGACGGGGCGCTCGCGATCCGCGAGTCGGGGTTCCGCGACGCCGCCGAGGGGTCGCGCTCGGGGGTCTGGGTCACCGACCGCCCGCCCGATGCGGGTGACGGCGACGACCGGGTGCTGTTCGCGGTCGAGGTGCCGGAGGCCGCCGCCGCGGGCTACGAGCAGGAGGGCGGCGGCGAGCGGCGGCGCTTCCTCCTGCCCGCCGAGCTGCTCAACCGCCACGGCCCGCCGGTCGTCGAGGGCGACTGGTCGGAGTAGGCCCCCGCCCGCCGCGCCGCGCCCGGGTCATCCCGCCGGGGCCGGCGGCGGCAGCCCCGCCGGGGCGCCGCGCTCCTCGATCTCGCGCAGGCGGAAGTAGGTCAGCGTCCACGCGACCGCGGCGAACGGCGCCGCGAGGGTGTGGCCCGCCGCCGCCTGGAGGAACCCGCGCGCCGGGCCGCCCAGCGGGCTGAACGCGATCCCCAGCGCGAGGCTGAAGGCCAGGAGCACCAGCATCGTCAGCACCACGACGCCGAACACCGGCCAGCCGTTGCCGCGCACGAGCGCGTGGCTGCGGCCGAACCCGTCGGCGATCCCGCAGCACTCGAGCATGATCACCGGCGACAGGACGATCCACCAGGTCAGCAGCACCAGGCCCGGCACGACGAGCAGGGTCAGGCCGGCGAGGATGCCGAGCGCGGCGAGCAGCCCCGCCGCCGTGAGCGCGATCAGGCGCACGCCCGCGTGGCGCAGGGTGTCGGCCACCCCGAGGTCGCGCCGGCCGTCGCGCACGTCCTCGACCGCCTTCACCAGGGCGCCCTGCACGGGGAAGATCGCCGCGAGGTTCAGGATGTTGGCCGCGAGGATGCCCGGCCAGCCCAGCAGCGCGAGGGCCGCCGACACGGCCCCGAGCGGCACGTACACCACCGCGGCGATGGCGACGAAGTGGCGCCAATGGTCCCGGTAGAGCTGCCAGGTGCGGCTCAGGATGTCCCCCGGGTCCATCAGGCGCCATCGTAGGGGAGGCCCCGACCGGGACGGAGGGTCAGGTGCGGATGCCGACCCCGCGGATGAAGGTCCACCACGCCCAGCCCAGCGCCGCCACCGCGAGGCCGGCGGTGATGCCGAGCGACACCCCGGCCGGCACCTCGGCGGCGCCGAGCGTCCCGTGGCGCGCGGCCACGACCATGTAGAAGATCGGGTCGGCGTGGGACAGCGACCGCCACGGCTCGGCGAGGGCGTCGATCGAGTAGAAGACGCCGCCCAGGAACACCAGCGGCGCGATGACGAGGTTGCCGACGACGTTCTGCTGCTCCCAGCCGGTGGAGTAGAGGCCGACCACCGTCCCGAGCGAGGCGAAGGCGACGCTCGTCGCGACGAGGGCGCCCGCCAGGACCAGCGGCTCCTGCACCGGGTAGTCGACGAAGGCGCGCGCCGCGGCCAGCGTCAGCGCGCCGATCAGGAGGCTGCGCACGACCCCGCCGGCGAGGTATCCCAGCAGCAGCTGTGAGGGCCCCATCGGGCTGCTCGCCGGGTCTTCGATGAAGCCGTCGTTCCGCGCCTGGTAGATCGAGGTCGCGTTGTTCCCGAAGGCCGAGGTCGCCACGCCCATCAGCACGAGCCCGGGAACGATGAACCGCTCGTAGGGCACGCCGTCGATCACGCGGATGCTGCTGCCCAGCGCCACCCCGAAGACCACGATGAACAGCACCGCGGCGACCACCGGGGGGGCGATCGTCTGGGTCCACAGGCGCAGGACGCGCAGCACCTCGCGCTCGGCCAGGGCGGCGACGCCACGCCAGCGGGCGGCCGGCGCCGCCGTCGTGGTCATCGCCCCACCACCTGCAGGTAGACGTCCTCCAGCCGGTCGGCGCGGAAGCGCTCGCGCAGGTCCGGGGGCGTCCCGTCGGCCACGATGCGCCCGCTGCGGATGAACGCGACGCGCTCGCAGAGGGCCTCCGCCTCCTCGATGTAGTGGGTGGTCAGCAGGATCGTGGTGCCGTCGGCGTGGAGCGTCCGGATGTAGGCCCAGAGGTCGTGGCGCAGCTCGAGGTCGACGCCGGCGGTGGGCTCGTCGAGGATCACCAGGCGCGGCCGGTGCAGCAGCGCCCGCGCCAGGAGCAGGCGCCGGCGCATGCCGCCCGACAGGTGGTGGGCGTAGTCGTCGGCCCGGGCGGCGAGGTCGAACGCCACGAGCATGTCGTCGGCGCGGCGGCGCGCGTCGGCGCGGCTCAGGCCGAAGTAGCGGCCGTGCAGGGTCAGGGACTCGCGCACCGGCACGAACCGGTCCAGCGCGATCTCCTGGGGCGCGTAGCCGATGGCGCGCCGCGCCGCGCCGGCGCCCTCGCCCCAGGCCGGCCGTCCGAAGACCCGGATGCCGCCGCCGTCGGGGTGCGTGAGCCCCACGACGCTGCGGATGAGGGTCGTCTTCCCGGCGCCGTTGGGCCCCAGCAGGCCGAAGAAGGCGCCCTCGGGCACCTCCAGGTCGAGCCCCGCCAGCGCGGTCACCCCTCCGAACCGCTTCGTCACGCCCTCGCAGGAGAGGGCCGGGGCGCCGTCGTCGATCACGACGGGCGAGCGTATCGCCCGGCGACCGGCCTTCGCCTTACCAGCCCACCGCCACGACGGCGACGGCGCAGATCAGGTGGTCCTCGCCCGGTCCGGCGTCGGTGCCGTTCGGCATCCGCAGGCCGCCGGGCTCCGCGCGCACGCTGACGCGGCCGTACGGGAACTCGGACGCCACCGCGCCGGCGTCGACCGCGTCGTGCCCGGGGACCGCGATCGTCACGTCCACGCGCATGTGGGCCCGGTCGCCGCTGGGGATGAGGGCGCGCACCCCCGGCAGCGACGTCCGGCCGATGGCCTCGCGCACCGCCCGGCAGGCGGCCTTGGTGGCGTCCTCCCCGACGAGGTCGACGCCGAGCCCCATCTCCAGGAAGACGGGGAAGGCGCCGCCGGCGGCGCCCGCCACGCGGCTCCGATCCCCGGCGCCCGGCGGCGGGGACCTAGTAGGGCGGCTCCTTCTGGTTCTTGTCGCCGAACTTCTTCAGCCCGTACCACGCCGCCGTCGCGGCGCCGCCGATCACGAGGACGGGCGTCACCACCTTCCGGAAGAACCCCTTCTCCTTCTCGGGCTCCTTGAGGACGCGCGTCAACGCCTGCTGCAGGTCGGCCGCCGAGGTCTCCACCTTCTCGAGGATCCTCTGATCGCGTGCAACGCGCTTTTCGGTCGTCTTGGGCGGCTTCCCCCGGACCTCGCCGGTGACCTCGCGCCCCGCGTCGAACGCCTGCCGGATCGCCGCGTTCAGCTCGGGGTCGTTCATCGCGCGCTCCACGATCGGGCGCGCCGCCGCGACGAGCACCGCGGTGCGCGCCGCCACGACCTTCGGCGCGGACTTCGTCCGGTTCAGCATCTGCCGTTTTCCCCCGTTCTGAGGTGACCCGAGACCCAGGTCGCCCGTCTTCTTTCGCACGATGCGGCCCACGATCCGCGTGGTGAAAAAGTACGTCACGTATCCGATGATCGCTTTGCGGCGGTTGATCATGACGCTCAGCATAGTGCCCGCAGCGGTCGGAAGGGAAACCCCGCGGAGGAGTCCCGCGCCGCGCGCCGAAGGGGGTGACGTCGCGCGCCGTGCGGCCGGAAGGGCACTCCGGCCCCGCGCGACTGCGGCGCACGGGCGCGTGTGCCGCGCCCTCGGGGGCGCCGAGGCACCGGCGCCCCGTGAGGCCCCCCGGATAGGCTGGCGCCGATGGCCGACGGTCGCACCTTCGCCCTCGTCCGCCACGGGGGCACGGACTACAACGCGGCGCGCCGCCTCAACGGCGATCCGTCGGTGCCGGTGCACCTCAGCGACGAGGGGCGCGAGCAGGTCGCCAGGCTCCGCGACCGGATCGCCGGCGTCGCGTTCGACCTGGGCGTCCGCACGCGCTTTCCCCGCACCGAGCAGACGATCGCGATCCTGCTGGACGGCCGCGACGTCCCCGTCGTCGTCTGTCCGGACCTCGACGACGTGCTGCTCGGCGAGTTCGAGGGCCGCTCGGTGGACGAGTACCGCCGCTTCCGCGACGAGCGCGGAGAGGATGCCCGCCCACGCGGCGGCGAGAGCCGCATCGACGCCCTGCGCCGCTACGCGCGCGGCTTCGAGCGTCTCCTGGGCGTCGATGCGCAGGTCGCGCTCGTGGTCACGCACGACATCCCGATCCGTTTCCTCGCGAACGCGATCGACGGCGAGGATCCCCTGGACGGCCCCGTGCACGCGGTCGCCAACGCTTCCCTGATGACCGTCCCGGAGGCCGATCTGCGCCGCGGCGTGGCGGCGATGCAGGAGCGCCTCGCCCGGTCGTGACGCCGGCGCGCGTACGGCGTCGGCGGCGTGAGGTACCATCCCGCGCGGGCTGTGCGCCAGCCCGGCAAAAGTGGAACGAGCGAAGGACGATCAATGCCTGAGGGTGTCGTGAAGTGGTTCTCGGCGGAAAAGGGCTACGGGTTCATCACGCCGGATGACGGCGGCAAGGACCTGTTCGTGCATTTCTCCGAGATCCAGGGGTCCGGGTACCGGAACCTCGAGGAGGGTCAGCGGGTGAGCTTCGAGGCGACGGAGGGCCAGAAGGGCCCGCAGGCGTCCAGCGTGTCGCCGCTGTAGGCGCACAGCGGGATCGGAGCACGGAAGGGGAGACTTCCTGGGTACGAAGCAGAAGGAAGAGGCGATCGAGGTGGAGGGCGAGGTCACCGAGGCCCTGCCCAACACCATGTTCCGCGTGGTCCTCGACAACGACCACGAGGTGCTCGCCCACATGGCGGGCAAGCTGAGGCGGTTTCGCATCCGCATCAACCCGGGCGACCGGGTGAAGGTGGAGCTCTCGCCCTACGACCTCAACCGGGGCCGGATCACCTTCCGCCTGAAGTAGCCGCGGGCTCCTCCACGAACGCGGCCACGGCCGCCGGCGCGCCCATCGGCGTCCGGCGGCTTCTACGTGCCTCGGGCCCAGCCGCATGTCGTTTGCTAGGGTCTACCGGATATGAGCGGCCTCCACGGCGCCGCGCAGGGCGGCCCGGACCAGCTGCGTCGGCCCGCCCGCAGCTGGCGCAGCCTGTCGCTCCGTGCGTCCCGACCGCGGACCCGTCACGGCCGTATGCTCCGCCTCGAGGCGGGTCGGGCCCTCGCCGGACGGGACCTCGGCTGTGGGCCTGCCCCCGTCGAGGGCCCGAGCGACCCCATTGCCGGCGCGACTCGTCGCCGGTCGGTCCGGCCATGCGCTCACGCTCGACCTCGCCTTCGCCGACGCGAGGGCCTCGCCGGCGCCACGGCCGCGACGGCCGCCTCCGGCCGTCTGGATCGCGCGCCGCGGCGCATCGCCGCCCGGCGTCCCTCGTCCTCCTCGGCCGGAATCGCCGAGCGGCTGCACGCCCAGGCGGCCCGCCAGGGCGAGTGGCAGCCTTGCCGACCCGCACCCGGAAGGCTTCTCGCGGCTCCAGTGGTGGCGCGACGTCCATGCGGTCCGCGTGCCCCCGCCTCGCAGACGGGGCCTCGCCGGCGCCCCGGTCGTCGTCGTCACACCGGCGCGCGCGGGCCGTCCGCCGCCGCGCCCCGCCCTTGACTAGCGTTCCCCTGGGTCCGCCGCTGCCGGAGGCCCCACCGGCATCGGCCTGCGACTCGAGGACGGGAGCAACGGAGCCTCGCCGCCGCCATGGCGCGTCAGGAACGCGTCGCCATCCTCCTGCTCGACACAGGCGGCGCGTGGCTCGCCCAGGTGGAGCTCGAGCTGGGCGAGGAGAGCCGGGCCCTCATCGCCGACGCGGCCCCGCGCCGCTGAGGGGCGCTGCGGGGGCGCGGCGTCGAGGCCGTCGAACGCGCGCCCCACGACGGCGCGATCGGGGCCGGACACGATCAGGTACTCGAGGTTGCGGACGTGCGACACGGTGCCGACGCGCTCCCCCGCCGGGCTGTGGATGCCGATGCGGGCGCCGACGTAGCGCGGCAGGTCGATCGCCAGCGCCGCGACATGGCCGCGCTCGGCGAGGAGCGCCGCCACGCCCGCGGGGTCGTGGAACCCCTCGTTGCTCACGGACGCCACGATCCAGGGCGTGGTCAGCGAGCCCACCAGATCGGCCAGCGCCGCCCACGCCTGGCCGGAGCGGTTGTAGGCGCTGTGGGTCGTGCGGCAGTCGGCCCGCTTGCGCGCGACCCCGTAGGCATCCGGGCGGTCCCAGCGCACGAGCGTCTCCCAGACGTGGTAGTTCGAGAAGTAGGAGTGCCCGTTGTAGGGCGGGTCGATGTAGGCGCAATCGACCCCCGCGAGGTCGCGCGCGAGGCCGTTCGCGTCGCGGCGGTCGACCTCACCGGCCGGGCCGTCCACCGGGGCGGGCTCGCGCAGCTCGAGCGGCCGCAGCGACCGGGGCGCCGGCCGCTTGAGGTAGGCCATCTGCAGCCCGCAGGTCGAGTTCGACGCGGTCGGCCGCCTCGAGCAGGCTGGTGAGCAGGCAGCCCCGAAGCGGCTCGGGGGCGTCGATCTCGTCGATCGCGTCGCGGATCGCGTCGATCCGGGCCCCGTTCTCCGGCGAGAAGAAGCGCGCCTCGGTGCAGAAGGTCCGGGTCACGTAGCCCGGGCGGCCGGCCAGCGCCCCGAGCCGGGCCAGGAGGCCGCGCAGCAGATCGCGGTCGAGGTCGGCGCCCGCGGCGATGTACGCCTGGCCGAGCGCCTCGGAATAGGTGGCGAGGTCGTTCGAGACGACCCGGCAGCCGGCCCGCCGGAACGCCTGGCCTGCGCGCGTCGTGCCCGCGAAGAGGTCGGCCGCGGAGGCGATTGGCAGCCGGCGTGCGACCTGCTCGATCACCGGCGCCAGGGCCCGCTTGGAGCCGATGTACTTGATCACCGGGGGTCCGCGCGCGCCTCGCTCATCGCGCCATCCTCGCGCCGCGCCCGGACGACTGGCCGCTCGGCCTAGGGGGTCGGCGCGGCGACCTGGGCGCTGTGCGCGAGGCGCTCGCCGACGCCCAGGCATCCCGGGCAGGTGATGGGGGCCAGCCCGCCGCCGCCCGCGGCGGTCAGGAGCCGCCGCTGCCCCCAGCAGGTCGCGCACGTCACCCAGATGCTC
Organism: Miltoncostaeaceae bacterium; assembly: GCA_963835685.1. GTDB lineage: Bacteria > Actinomycetota > Thermoleophilia > Miltoncostaeales > Miltoncostaeaceae > DATAGF01. The sequence goes on along the minus strand of CAWIGI010000012.1, from coordinate 63,513 downwards.
CGATCGCCGTGAGGCTCGTGGTGATGACAGCTCATGGGGGCGAGTGTGAGGCGTCCGAGCGGTGCCTCCCTTGGCCCCAGGGCCAACGATCCGGCGCGCGTCTCCGCCTGCCCGGCGCGGTAGCCTCCCCCGCCGTGAGAGCGCTGCGCGTGCCCGAGCCGGGGGCGGTGCCCGAGCCGGCGGACCTCCCGGAGCCGGACCCAGCTCCCGTCGGGGCGCTCGTGCGTGTGCGGGCCGCGTCGCTCAACCCGGTTGACGTCGCGATCGCAGCGGGGCGCTTCTACATGGACGTCCCCGACCCGCCGTACGTCCCCGGCGCCGAGGCGGCCGGGGAGGTGCTCTCCTCCGCCGCCCATCCGGCCGGCGCCCCGGTCTGGTGCCTGCCCATGACGGGTGCCCTCGCAGAGGTCGTCAGAGTCGCCGAGAGCGCCGTCGTGCCCCTGCCTCCAGGGGTCGGCTTCCCCCTCGCGGCGGGACTCGGCATCGCCGGCCTGGCCGGCTGGATGCCGGTTCGGGAGCGCGGGGCCCTCGATGCCGGCGAGACCGTGGTCGTCCTGGGGGCGGGCGGCGCGGTCGGCCAGGTGGCCGTCCAGGCGGCCCGCGACGGGGACGCCGGGAGGATCGTGGCCGCCGCCCGCAGCGCCGGCGGGCGAGAGCGGGCGCTCGCCGCGGGCGCGGACGTCGCGCTCCCGACCGACGCTGGGCTGCAGGACGCCCTGCGCGAGGCCTGCGGCGAGGGCGCCGACCTCGTGGTCGACATCCTCTGGGGGGAGCCCGCGGTGGCGGCGATCGGCGCCCTGCGGCGCGGCGGCCGGATCGTGCAGGTGGGGAGCGCCGCCGGCCAGGTGGCCGAGGTCGCCGCCGGCCCGCTTGCGCGGCAAGCGGCTCGACCTGCGCGGCTTCTCGGTCTTCAGCGAGGACCCGGCCGACGTCGCCTCCGCGTACGGCGACCTGGCCGAGGCCGCGGTCCGGGGGGCCGTCTCGATGAGCCTCGTCGAGGTCCCGCTCGCGGAAGCCGCGGGCGCGTGGTCGCGGCTGGCGTCCTCGGGCGCCGGCGGCGACAAGCTCGTCGTGATCCCGTGACCGTGGCTTCTCGCGACGAGCGGGCCGCTGGCTACGGGTTCGGCGCGCCGTGGAGCGACATCGGCCGGCCGATGGCCGCGCCCGGCGTCGGGCGGTACCCCTTCCTGGGCTTTCCCGCGCCCGTCTGAGGCGCGACGGCGGTGTCCGCAAGGCCCAGCGCGCGCCGCGCCCGCCGGTAGACGGCGTAGGCCACCGGGGCGCCGATCAGCATCGCCGCCTCGCCCGCCGCGGCCCCCGTCGCATAGCACTGTCCGCACATCGGGGTTCCCTCCGTGGGCGTCGGGGAGGCGAACGGCCACCCGTCCGGATCCGTCCCTCGTGACCCTACCGTCCCCCGGACCGGCCGGCGGGCGCGACCGCCGGCCGCCGCCATCGTCGAGCCAGCGCCCCTCGCGGAACCAGCGCATCATCGTGCGCCGCGACGGCGCCCTCGCCGGCCCGGCGGCGACGGCGCTCCGCAGATCCGACATCACCCGGGCGGGCGGCTCGCCTGCGCAGAACCGGCGCTCCGCCTCGCGCCGGAGCTCGGGCCAGGCGTAGGAGCCGGGCCGGTCGCGTGCGGGCGGCCCCGACAGCCGTGCCAGGTGCGCGTCGAGAGCCCGATGACGGCCGCGCGTCATGCACCCGGCCGCCTGCCACGCCCGCATCACGGTCGGCACGATCCCGCCCGCCCGCCGGCGCCGGAGGAACTCAGGCTCCGGTGGCCCGCGCAGAGCCACACCGACACCCCACCAGGAAGATGCAGCAGCCCCCGCTCGCCGGCCCGGCCCCATGCAGATCAGGCAGGGCGGCCGCTTCCCGAGCCGCTCTCCCTTGTACAGGCTCCGCGCCACGAGAAAGCCTGCACCCGGCGCGAGCACGGATCACCGCCGAGGTGAGCCGGCTTCGAGTTGGGGTCGTGCTGGGCCGTGTGCCAATTGGCACGGGGCGCGACTGCCAATTGGCACGCGGACGGACGCGCCCCCCCGTTCCCGGAGATGTGGTGAACCGCGCCCTGGGCCCGGTGAGACTCGGCCCGTCGGCGTCTCCTCCCACGCGAGACCGGCCGGCGCGCCCCAGTCGCGCAGGCCGGCCGGCCTCGACGGGCCCGCAGGGCCCGTGATCGGCCCACCGGGCGTTCCGCTCAGGGCCCTCCCTCCCGGGCGTTGCCCGCCCCTATCAGGGCGGTGGACGGCTCAGGCGGAGGGGAGCCGGATCGTGAAGCGGCCGCCGGTGCCCGGCTCGGCGTGGACGTCGCCTCCTGCGGCGCGGGCGAGGCGCCGCGCGAGGGGGAGGCCGAGGCCGGCCCCGCCCGCGGGGCTGGACGAGCCGTGACCGTCGCCGCCGACCCGGACGCCCGGCTCGAAGATGCGCTCGCGGTCGCCCTCCGGCACGCCCGGGCCGTCGTCGGCGACGGTCACGGTGACGTCGCCGTTCTCGGCCGTGACGCCCACCCGCACCTCCCCGCGCGCGTGGCGGCAGGCGTTCTCGATGACGGGGTGCAGGATCCGCTCGATCACCTCGGGCTCGACGCCCGCCCGCGCGCTCTCGATGGTGGGATCGACGCGCACGACGACGGGCCGCCCGCCGGCGGGCGGTCCGACCTCGCCGGCCACCCGCGAGGCGGCCTCCGCCACGTCGCCGGTGCCACGGGGCAGCCGGCCGTCCTGGCGGGCGGTGGCCAGGAGGGTCTCGATCGTGGCGCCGATCCTCTGCGCGCTGGCGCGGATCTCCTCCAGCGCACGCTCGTACTCGTCGGGCCTCCGCTTGCGGCGCAGGGCGAGATCGACCTCGGCCTGGATCTGGGCCAACGGCGTGCGCAGCTCGTGCGAGACCTCGGCCGTGAGGCGGCGCTCGCGGCGAACGCTCGCCGCCAGGCGGTCGAGCAGCCCGTCGAGCGTCGCGGCGAGGCGCGAGATCTCGTCGTGCGCCGGGCCGACCGCGAAGCGCTCGTCGAGGTCGCGCTCGCTCCAGCGCTCGGCGTCCTCGGTCATCCTCGCCACGGGCCGGAGCGCTGCGCGGAGGATCGCGGCCGATGCCAGCGCGACGGCGGCGAGCAGCGCGCACGCGAGGGCGATCGAGGAGATCAGGGCGATGACCTGGGTGCGCTGGTAGGGCTCGAGCGAGAGGCCCGCCACGACGGTGCCCACCCGACGGCCGTCGGCCGTGACGGGAAGCGCGAAGAGGCGGACGTCCTCGGCCACGTTGACGCTGCGCTCCGGGCCTCCGGCCAGCGCGGTCGCCTGCCGCTCGAGCTCGGCGGTCACCGGCGGGCTCTGGACCGCCGTCCGCCCCTGGAACACCCAGGCGCGCGTCTCGATCGTGGCGGCCGCCGGGGGCTCCGGCGCGACGATGCGACCGTCCTCGATCGTGAGGTTCGCCCGCTCACCCGTGGCCCGCGCCTGGAGGATCTCGTCGGCGTCGTTCGAGAGGCTCCTGGCGACCAGGACGTTGAACCCGACCGTGCCGGCCACCAGTCCAGCCCCGACGCCCAGCACGATCGCGAGCAGGAGCCGCGTCCGGAGCGCCCGCGGTGTGCGGATCCAGCTCACCGGATCGCGTAGCCGACGCCGTGCACGGTCTCGAGCTCGGGCGCGTCGGGGAGGCTTCGCAGCTTGCGCCGCAGGCGGGCGATGTACGCGTCCAGCGTGTTCTCGTTGACGATCGCGCCTCGAGGCCAGCCCACGCGGATGAGCTCACGCCGCCGCACCGCCTCCCCGGGCCGCGCGAACAGCGCCGCCGCGATGCGGAACTCGGTCGGCGTCACCCGCACCCGCTGCTCCCCCGACACCAGCGCGTGGAGCGCGGGGTCGAGGGTCACGCCGCCCACGCGCGTCGGCGCCGCCCCACCCGGGCCGCGCCGCACGAGGGCCCGGAGGCGGGCGACCAGCTCGTCGAGCGAGAAGGGCTTGGCCACGTAGTCGTCGCCCCCGGCCTCGAACCCCGCCAGCCGGTCCACCAGGGCGTCGCGGGCCGTCAGGAACAGCACCGGGGCCTCGACCCCCTGGGCCCGCAGGGCCTGGCACGCGTCCCGCCCGTCGCAGTCGGGGAGGCCGATATCGACCACGAGCACGTCGGGACGGGCGACCGGGACGCGCTCGAGCAGCTGGGCCCCGGTGGCGACGACCTCGCAGCGGAAGCCCTCCTCGCGGAGGCCGCGGGACAGCACGGAGCGCAGGGCGGCGTCGTCCTCCACCACCAGCACCAGAGGCGACAGCATGGCGCCAGTATCGCCTCATGAGACGCTCCGGGGCGAGCGTTCAGGATTTCTTCAGTCAAAGAGGGAAAGAGTGATCGGCGCCCGAAGTGCCTTTGGGCCTGCGGGAACGCGGTCGAGTCGGTGCGCCGCCGGTGGGGGACCTGCGCGGCGCGCCGACCGACTCGATGCGAGCCGGTCAGCCGGCCGCGGGCGGCGCCTCGAGCGGCAGCTCGGGAGGCGGCCCGCTGATGCAGCAATGGGCCGGCGCCGGCGCGCGCGGCGCCGCCTCCGGCCGCCGGATCGTCGCGAGCGCCAGGACGCCGCCGGCCGCGCAGGCGGCTGCGCAGATCCAGAGGCCGGTCTGGAAGCCCTCGTCGAAGGCCTCGGGCACGAGGTAGTCGTCGCCCGAGATGCCCGCCGCGAGCGGGATCACGGCCACGGCGAGCAGGGCCCCCACGCGGGCCACGGCGTTGTTGATGGCCGAGGCGATCCCGGCCCGCTCCTCGCCGGCCGCGCCCAGGACGGTCACGTTCAGCGGCGCGACGGTCACCGCGAGGCCCAGGCCGAACACGAGCACGGCCGGGAGGACGTCGGCGACGTACGACGCGTCCGGCCCCACCCGCGTGAGCAGCGCGAGGCCGGCGGCCGCGATGATCGGGCCCAGCCCCATGGGCAGCCGCGGGCCGATCCGCTGCGCGAGGCGGCCCGCCCACGACGACAGCAGGAGCATCACGATCGTCATGGGGATCAACGCCGATCCGGCCTGCAGGGGCGAGTAGCCGACCACCTGCTGCAGCTGGATGGGCAGCAGGAAGAGGGCGCCCGCCAGGGCCGCGTAGACGATGAAGGTCATCGCGTTCGCAGCGGAGAACAGCCGGTTTCGGAAGATGTCGAGCGGCACCATCGGATGGCTCCCGCGGGCCTCCACGGCCAGGAAGGCCGCAAGCGCCGCCAGGCCGAGGGTCCCGAGCGTCACGACCGTGGGGTCGGTCCAGCCGGACGCGTCGCCCTCCGTCAGCGCGTAGGTGACGCCCGCGAGGCCGAACGCGGTCAGAGCGGCGCCGGCCCAGTCGAGGCGCTGGCCGCGCACCTCGGGGTTGTACGTCTCGGGGATCCTGCGCGCCGCCCACAGCACGACGGCGGCCAGGGGGAGGTTGATGACGAAGATCAGGCGCCACGACACCGCCTCCACGAGCCAGCCTCCCAGGAAGGGTCCGATCGCCGTCGAGACCCCGGCGAGCCCCGACCAGGCGCCGATCGCGGCCCCGCGGTCCTCGGGGTGGAAGACCGCCTCGAGGATCGCCAGGCTGCCCGGGGTGAGGAGGGCCGCTCCGACCCCCTGGACCGCGCGCGCGACGATCAGGGCCTCGACCGTGGGGGCGACGGCGCAGAGCAGCGACGCGATCGCAAACCAGCCGACCCCCCACACGAAGACCCGCCGCCGGCCGAGGTGGTCCCCCAGCGACCCGCCGATCAGGATGAGGCCCGCCAGCGTGAGCGCGTACGCGTTGACCGTCCACTGCAGCTCCGCGAGGCTCGCGTCGAGGTCCTCGCCGATGCTGGGCAGCGCGACGTTGACGACCGTCGCGTCGAGGAACGCCATCCCGGACCCCAGGACGGTGGCCAGCAGCACGAGGCGCCCGCGGCTGCTCCGGTAGCGCACCGGCGGCCCGGCCGTCGCCGTGGGCCCCGGCTGCGCCGTCAGCCCTCCTCGGGTGGCACCGGCGTCGGGCGCCGGTCGGGGCCCATCGCGACCAGCGTGAAGTGCCCCACCGTGCAGAGCTCGGCGGTGCCGTCGACCAGGCTCTCCTTGCGCACCTCCACCCGCACGCGCATGCTCGTGCGGCCGACCTCGATCACGCGCGCAGCGACCTCGACCAGGTCGCCCTGCAGGATCGGCACCCGGAAGGCGATGTCGTCGATCGCCGCGGTCACGACGGTGCTGCGCGCCCGTCTCATCGCCGCGTAGCCGGCGGCCTTGTCCATCCACGAGACCAGCGTGCCCCCGAACAGGTTCCCCTGCGGGTTGGTGTCCGTCGGGAAGACGGACTCGAGCAGGCGCGCCTCCACCCTGTCCTCCGGCTGCGTGGCCCCGCCGCGGCCGCGGCGGTGGCCCAGGTTAGCCGCCGACGGGCGCGTCCGGCGCGGGCAGCGCGGCGCACACGACCCGCTCCGGCGAGGCGGGCCGTGCCGCCGCGACCGGAGGCGGCTCGACGGCCGTCGGCGCCCCCGGCTCGTCGCCCGCGCTGCCGCGACGCTCGGGCACGGTCTCTTCCTACCCGGCTGGCGGCCCCCTCAACCCGGCGGCGCTTGACGGGGCCGCCGACCGGCCGGTGTGATCCCCCTGTGCCGGTCCACATCACCCAGCTCACACCGCTGGCGTTCCTCGAACGCTCGGCGTCGGTCTTCGCGGACAGGGTCGCCGTGGTCGACGGCGACGAGCGCATCACCTACGCGGAGCTGGCCGGCGAGGTGACGCGGGCCGCCCAGGCGCTGCGCGCGTCGGGGGTGGGCCCGGGGGACCGCGTCGCCTACCTGTGCCCCAACTCGCGGGCCCTGCTCGTCGCGCATTTCGCCGCCCCGCTGGCGGGCGCCGTCCTGGTCGCGATCAACACCCGCCTCGCCCCGGAGGAGGTGCGGGCGATCTGCGCGCACTCGGGCTCGCGCCTGCTGGTCGCCGACACCGAGCTGAGCGGGACCGTCGCGCCGGTCATCGACCGCCTCGGCCCCGTGGGCGAGGTCGTCTGGGCCGGCGACCCCGCGGAGGCGACGCCGCCCGGCACGAGCTACGCGGAGTTCGCCGCGCGCGGCTCCGACGAGCCCCTGCCGTGGCGGGTCGCCGACGAGGACGCCACGATCTCGATCAACTACACCTCCGGCACCACGGGCGCGCCGAAGGGCGTGATGTACACCCACCGGGGGGCGTACCTGAACGCCCTGGGCGAGAACATCACCGCCGGCCACGGCCCCGGCACGGTGTACCTGTGGACCCTGCCGATGTTCCACTGCAACGGCTGGTGCCACCCGTGGGCGATCGCCGCGGCGGGCGGCGCCCAGATCTGCCTGCGCGCCGTGCGCGGCGACGCGATCTGGCGGCTGATCGACGACGAGGGGGTGACCCACATGTGCGGGGCGCCGGCCGTCCTGTCGCTGCTGGTGAACGCGCCCGAGGCGCATCCGCTCGAGCGCGAGCTGGTCGTGATGACCGCCGCCGCCCCGCCGAGCCCGACGATCCTCGCCCAGACCGAGGCGCTCGGCGCCCGGGTCGTGCACGTCTACGGCCTCACGGAGACCTACGGGCCCCACACGGTGTGTCAGTGGCAGGTGGGCTGGGAGGACGAGGAGGCCGGGACGCGTGCGCGCCTGCTCGCGCGCCAGGGCGTGGCGATGGTGATGGCCGACCCGATCCGGGTGGTGGACGAGGCCGGGCGCGACGTGCCCCGCGACGGCGTCGCGGTGGGGGAGATCGTCATGTCCGGCAACAACGTCATGAAGGGCTACCACGACGACGCGGCGGCGACGGCCGAGGCGTTCCGGGGCGGCGTGTTCCACTCGGGCGACCTGGGCGTGTGGCACGTCGACGGCTACGTCGAGCTCCGCGACCGCGCGAAGGACGTCGTCATCTCGGGGGGCGAGAACATCTCCACCATCGAGGTGGAGCAGGCGATCGTGAGCCACCCGGCGGTCCTCGAGGCCGCCGTCGTGGGGGTGCCCGACGATCGCTGGGGCGAGCGGCCGAAGGCCTTCGTGGTGCTGCGCCCGGATGGCGTGGCGGCCCCGGACGACCTGCGGGCCCACGTGCGCGGCCTGCTGGCCGGCTACAAGTGCCCCGACGTCTTCGAGATGGTCGACGAGCTGCCGCGCACCTCCACCGGAAAGGTGCGCAAGGTGCTCCTGCGCGAGCAGGAGTGGGCGGGGCACGACCGGAGGATCAACTAGCGCGGAAGGGGGCCCCACGTGGGGGCGTACGAGCAGCAGTACCGGCGCAGCCTGGAGGACCCGGAGGGCTTCTGGCTCGAGGCCGCGGGCGCCATCGACTGGGAGCGCGCCCCGACCCGGGCGCTCGACGACTCGGCGGCGCCGCTCTACCGCTGGTTCCCGGACGGCGTCCTCAACACCTGTCACAACGCCCTCGACCGCCACGCCGACGGCGGGCGGGCCGGGCAGGCGGCGCTGATCCACGACTCGCCGGTCACGGGGGAGGTGCGGTCGTTCACCTACGGCGAGCTGCGCGACCGGGTGGCGCGGGTCGCGGGGGCGATGCGCCGGCTGGGCGTGGGCGCCGGCGACACCGTCGTCATCTACATGCCGATGGTCCCCGAGGCGGTCGAGGCGATGCTGGCCTGCGCCCGCATCGGCGCCGTCCACTCGGTGGTCTTCGGCGGCTTCGCGGCCCGCGAGCTGGCGGCGCGGATCGACGACGCGCGGCCGGTCCTGGTGGTCACCGCGTCGTGCGGCGTCGAGGTCCAGCGGGTCATCGAGTACATGCCGCTGCTGAACGCGGCGCTCGAGATGGCGGAGCATCCGCCGGCCCGCTGCATCGTCCTGCAGCGGCCGCAGGCCCCGGCCGAGCTCGTGCCCGGCCGCGACCTGGAATGGGGCGAGGCCCTCGACGGCGCCGAGCCCGCGGCCTGCGTCCCGGTGGCCGCGACCGACCCCCTCTACGTGCTCTACACCTCGGGCACGACGGCGTCACCGAAGGGCGTGGTGCGCGACAACGGCGGCCACGCGGTGGCGCTGCGCTGGTCGATGGAGAAGATCTACGCGACCGGGCCGGGGGAGGCCTTCTGGGCCGCCTCCGACATCGGCTGGGTCGTCGGCCACTCCTACATCGTGTACGCGCCGCTCCTCGCCGGCTGCACGACCGTCCTCTACGAGGGCAAGCCGGTCGGGACGCCGGACGCCGGCGCCTTCTGGCGCGTGATCGCCGAGCACGACGTGAGAGCGCTCTTCACCGCCCCGACGGCGTTCCGCGCGATCAAGAAGGAGGACCCCCGGGGCGAGCTGCTGGCCGGCCACGACCTGTCGCGGTTCCGCTGCCTCTTCCTCGCCGGCGAGCGCCTCGATCCGGACACCTACCACTGGGCGAGCGACCTGCTCGACATCCCGGTGATCGACCACTGGTGGCAGACGGAGACCGGCTGGCCGATCGCGGCGAACTGCATGGGCCTCGAGCCGCTCCCCGTGAAGCCGGGATCGCCCACCAAGCCGGTCCCGGGCTGGGACGTGCGGGTCGTCGACGAGGCCGGCCGCCCCGCGCCGGCCGGCGTCGACGGCGCGGTGGTGATCCGCCTGCCCCTGCCCCCGGGCGCGCTGCCGACCCTGTGGCGGGACGACGCGCGCTTCACCGACTCCTACCTGTCGGCCTACGAGGGCCACTACCTCACCGGCGACGGCGGCCATTTCGACGAAGACGGCTACCTGTACGTCATGGGGCGCACGGACGACGTGCTCAACGTCGCCGGGCATCGCCTGTCCACCGGGGCGCTGGAGGCGGCCCTGGCCACCCACGCGGACGTGGCCGAGTGCGCGGTCATCGGCGTCGCCGACGAGCTCAAGGGCCAGGTGCCGGTCGGCCTCGTCGTGCTCAAGGCCGGCGCCGAGCGGGACGAGGCCGACGTCCAGGCCGAGCTGGTCCAGATCGTCCGCAGCGAGGTGGGCGCGGTGGCCAGCCTCAGGCGGGTCGAGGTGGTCGCGCGGCTCCCGAAGACCCGCAGCGGCAAGATCCTGCGCCGGACGATGCGCGACATCGCCGACGGCCGGACCTACATCGTGCCGAGCACGATCGACGACCCCGTCATCCTGGAGGAGCTCGCCGCCGTCCTCGCCCCGGGCACGGCGCCCCCGTCCTGACCTCGCGGCCGGGGCGCGCCTAGCCCGGGCCGGTGCCCGGCGCGGGCTCGGGGGCGCGCGGCCGCTCCTCCTCGGCGCGGCCGGCCTCCTTCGCCAGGCGCGAGGGCCACCAGACCTTGTCGCCGACCTCCATCACGAGCGCCGGCACGAGCACCGACCGCACCAGGAGCGTGTCGAGCAGGATGCCGAAGGCCACGAGGAAGCCGATCTCGGTGAGGAAGACGAGGGGCAGCACGCCCAGCACCGCGAAGGTGCCCGCGAGGACCAGGCCGGCGGACGTGATCACCGCGCCGGTCACCGCCAGGCCCCGGATCATGCCCTCATGGGTCCCGTGGACGGCCGCCTCCTCGCGCACGCGGGCCATCAGGAAGATGTTGTAGTTGACCCCCACGGCGACCAGGAAGATGAAGCCGAACAGGGGCAGCGAGGCGTCCTCGCCCGGGAAGTCGAAGATCACGTCGAAGACGACCGCGCTCACGCCGAGGGCGGCGAGGAACGACAGGATCACCGTGGCGATCAGGATCAGCGGCGCCACGATCGCGCGCAGCAGCAGGGCGATGATGACCAGGATCACGACCAGCACGATCGGCGGGATGAGCGCGAGGTCGCGCTCCGACGCGACGCGCAGGTCGTACTCGGTCGCCGTGGGCCCGCCGACGAGGGTGTCGGGGCCGCCGGCCGCCTTGGCCGTGTCGCGCAGCCCCGGGACGAGGTCGAAGGCGTCGGTGCTGTAGGGGTCGGGCTCCAGCGTCACCGCGAGCCGCACGCCCGGCGGCCCCTGGTCGATGGGCGCCACCGCGCTGACCCCCTCGGCGCCCCGGAGCGCCGCCGTCACCGCCGTGACGCGCGCCGGGTCGGGCACGATCACGTCGGTGGGTGCGCTGGCGCCGGCCGCGAAGTGCTCGGCCAGCAGCTCCTGGCCCTGCACCGCCTCGACCTCGCCGCGGAAGCTGTTCGAGGAGGTGAGGTTCGTGTCGAAGGTGAAGAGCCCCATGGCCATCACGACCAGCGCCACGACGGTCCCGATCCAGATCGGCCGCGGGCTGCGGCCGATGCGGTCGCCGAGGCGGCGGAAGAAGCCGTGCTCCTCGGGGACCCTGGCGCCGCCGGGCTCGTAGCGCGGGACGAAGGGCCAGAACGCGCGGCGCCCGAAGATGACGAGGAGCGCGGGCAGGATCGTCAGCATCGCGACGAGCGCGACGGCGACCCCGATCGCCGCGACCGGCCCGAGGCCGGCGGTGCCGTTCACCTCGGCGATCGTCAGCACCAGCAGCGCGCAGATGTTGGTGGCCCCCGAGGCCAGGATCGCGGGCCCGGCCCGTCGCAGGGCGAGCCCCATCGCCTCGTGCCGGTCCTCGTGGCGCCGCAGCTCCTCGCGGTAGCGGGAGACCAGCAGCAGCGCGTAGTCCGTCCCGACGCCGAAGACCAGCACCAGCAGGATGCCGGCCGTCTGGCCGTTGATGACCACGCCCGCCTCGGCCAGCCCGTAGCCGATCGCGCGGACGGTGATCTCGGCGAAGGCCACGCACAGCAGCGGGATGATCCAGAAGATCGGGCTGCGGTAGATGAGCACCAGCAGGATGAAGACGATCAGGGCCGTCGACAGCAGCAGCGTCGAGTCGATGTCGCCGAACACCTCGATCGCGTCGGCCGAGTAGCCGGCGCCGCCCGTGACCTTCACCTCCAGGCCCTGCGGGGGCATCGCCGACGCGGTCGCGGATGTCCTTGACGGAGTCGAGCAGGGTGTCGGCGTCGCCCTCCTCGATGAAGAGCGGGGTGATCAGCAGCGCCGCGTCGCCGTCCTGGCTGAGCACCGGCGGACCGGTGGGGCCCGCGGCCTCCGGGCGGTCGGCGTTCAGGGACGCCCGGTCCCCGGCGATCGTCGCGCGGTCGGCGGCCGTGAGCCCGCCGTCGCGCGCGTAGACGATCACCGCGTCGGCCTGCTCGCCGGTCTCGTCCTGGAATTGCTCGAGCTGCTCGAGGACCTTGGTCGAACTCGGCGTCGCCGGGCAGGAAGCTCGTGGCCTCGTTCTCCTGGGCGTCCTCGAACTGGCCCGCCGGCGTGAAGGCGGCGAACAGGATCACCAGCCAGGCCACCAGGACGACCCACTTGCCGACGCGGGTCCCGGGGAAGCTCCCGAGTCTCCTCAGGCGCTCGAGCACGCGCGTGGTGTCTATCACGGCGCGGCACGGCCGTGGCCGGCCCCGGGGAGACTCCTCGCTAAGAGGCCGGGCTCCCGACCGGGCGCTCGCCCACGCCCAGGCACCCCGGGCACGCGACGGGCACCAGCCCCTCGCAGTTCCCCGCCGGGGTCAGGATCCGGCGCTGGCCCCAGCAGGTGGGGCACGGCGCCCAGACCGCGGCCGGCTCCGCGGCGGGCGCCGGGCGCGGCGGGGCGGGACGGCTGTGAGGGCGGTGGGCCATGGCGCACGATGGCGCGCGACCCTCACGGGCCCGTCACAGCGGCCTCACGGGCCCGTTCGCTCAAGATCTGGCGGATTGGGCCTGCGCCCGAGCCCGCGGTGCGGTGGGATGATTGCGCGGCACGCGCGATCCGAGTGTCCCTGGAGCATGACGACGGCCGCAACAACCGGCTCCTCCGCCGCGGCGCCCGCGGTCGGGGTCCTCCGCACCCGCCTGCTGCCCCCGCGGCTGCCGCCGCGCGCCGTCCCGCGGCCGGACCTCGTGGAGCGCGTGCACCGCGGGCTCGAGGGCCGGCTGACGGCGATCGTCGCCGGCGCCGGCTACGGGAAGACCACCCTGCTGGTCCAGGCGCTCGAGGCGTCCCCGATGCCGTCGGTGTGGCTGTCGTGCGACCCGCGCCTGAGGACGCCGGAGATGCTCGTCGCCCACGTCGCAGCCGGCGTCGCCGAGGCGTTCCCGGGGGTCGCCTCGGCCCTGCGGCCGGGGGGCCCGCCGGAGCACCAGATCGCGGCCCTGGCCAACGAGCTGGTCGAGACCATCCCCGACGACTTCGTCCTCGCGCTGGACGACGTCCATGCGCTCGGCGGCGAGGCGATGCTGGATGCCCTCGGCCTGCTGGCGTCGGACCTGCCGCCGAACGTGCACCTCGCCATGACCAGCCGCCGGGAGCTGGCCATCCCGACCTCGAGGGTGGCCGCGGGCGGGGCGACGACCGTCGGCGAGGACATGCTGGCGTTCAGCTTCCAGGAGGCGACCGAGCTCCTGGAGGACGCGGCCGAGGGCCTCGACGAGGCCGAGATCGGCGAGCTCCACCAGCGCACCGAGGGCTGGGTGGCGGGGCTGCTGCTGGCGACGCGCTCGGGCGTGGGCCCGGGCCTGCCCCAGCAGGTCGCGACCGCCGGCCCCCACTTCGACTACCTGGCAGACGAGGTGCTCGCGGGACTCCCCGCCGACCTCCAGCGCTTCCTGCTCGAGACCGCCGTCCTCGAGCGCTTCACCCCCGCGCTCGCGGCGGCGGTGACCGACCGCCCCGACGCCCCGGAGGTCGTCCGCGACCTGCTCGCGTCGCACCTGTTCATCGTTCAGGCCCAGGACGACTGGTTCCGCTACCACCACCTCTTCCACGCCTTCCTGCGGCGCCGCCTGGTCGAGCGCGAGCCCGACCGGCTGCCGGGGCTGCACGAGCGGGCCGCGCGGGCCTGGGCGGCGGTCGGCGAGCACCAGGAGGCGGTCCGCCACCACCTGGAGGCGGGCGACCCCGGCGCGGCGGCGACGGCGCTGGAGGAGGTCGCCGAGTCGATGGTGCCCACCCCCGAGCGCCAGACGCTGGCCGGCTGGCTCGAGCGCATCCCGCCGGAGGTCTGGCGGCCGCGCCCCCGGATCGAGCTGGCCCACGCGCTCCTCAGCTACCTGGCCGGGGACGCGGCGGCGGCGTTCGAGGGCTGGGACGACGCGATCGGCCGGCTCGTGGCGGCGGGCGAGGTGGACCGCGCGGCCGCGGCGCTGTACCGCTCGCAGCTCGCGATGCTCACCGTGGGGGTCAGCCCGGCGCTGAGGGTGGCGACGGCGGAGCGCCACCTCGGCGGCCTCGCCGGCGCGGGGCCGGCGGCGGGCCTCGTGCGGATGATCGTCGCCGTGGCCCACGCCATCGGCTGCCGGCGGGCCGAGGCCGAGGCGCTGATGGACGAGGCGCTGGCATCGGCCGGGCGCCGCGAGCTCGCGCTCCTCGCCCCCTGCGCCGAGATGGTGCGCGGCTACTACTTCGACTACCCGGAGGGCCGGCTCGCCCAGGCGGCCGCGCGCATGGACGACGGCCTCGCGCGCATCGAGCCGATCGAGGTCGAGGAGTCCTCGATGATGCAGGCCTTCGGGCGGGGCAACCGGGCGCTCATGCTCGCGGACACGGGCCGCTATCGCGCGTGCCTCGACGAGGCCGAGGCCGTGCTCGAGGTGTCGGCCTCGCTCGGGATGGCGGCCGCGCCCGGGCTGCTGATCCTGTGGTGGCGGCTGATGTCGTACGCGGGGCTCGGCGACTGGGACGCGGTGGCGGCGCTGGAGCCCGAGGCCCGCCGGGCGATGGCGGCCGGCGCGGGGACGAACGTGGCCTACCGGCTCGGCGCGGGGATCGCGCGCGGCGCCGCGGCGCGCGGCGAGGCCGACGTCGCGGTCGCCCGCGTCGAGGCGGCCCGCGCCGCCCTGGCGGCGTACGGCGACTCCTACGAGATCCCGACGGTGCTCGGGGAACTCTCGCTCGCCGCCCAGGCGGCCGGCGCGGCCGGGCTCGCCCGCGAGATCGCCGAGGACGCGCACGCGCTGGCCGGGCGCCACGGGTTCGACTGGTATCGCGCCCGGGCCGCGCTGCTGTCGGCGAGCGCCCACGCCGGCATGCCGCTCGGCGACGAGCGGCTCTCCGAGGCCCTCGACGTCACCGAGCGGCTCGGCCTCGGGGCGCTGTGGAGCCGGCGCGAGCGGCCCCGCGCCGCCGCGCTGCTCGCGCGGGCCCTGGAGGGCGACCTGCCCGGCGCGGCCGCCGCCGCCGGCATCGCCGCCTCGTGCGGGCGCGAGGTGCTGCACGGGTGCGCCGAGATGGCCGGCCGTCCCTCGGCGCGAGGCGCCCTCGCCGACGCCATCGGCGAGGAGACCGACGTCGACCCGGAGACGCTGCGCCTGCTCCTGGCCGACGGCGACCCGGCCGTGACCGCCGCGGCCGAGCGGGCGCGCGGCCTGCTCGAGAGCCGCCCCCGGCCCCCGATCCGGATCGAGACCTTCGGGGGCCTGCGGCTGTACCGCGCGGGCGCCCGCGTGCCCGACTCGGCCTTCGGCCGCGCGAAGGCCCGGGCGCTGCTGGGCGCGCTCGCCTGCGCCGGCCCCCGTGGCGTCCACCGCGACCGGCTGCTGGACCACCTCTGGCCGGAGCTCCCGGCCGAGCGCGGCTCGCGCGCCCTCGACACCACCCTGCACGAGCTGCGCCGCACCCTCGACCCGCTCGCGGCGCCGCGCTCGGGCGGGTCGCCGATCGTGCGCGAGGGCGAGGTCTACCGGCTGAACCTGGGCGAGCGGGACTCCTGGGACGCCGGCGAGTTCGAGCGCCTCGCGGCGCCGGCGGGCGGCGCGATGGACCAGGCGGCGCTCGAGCGGATGCTCGCGGCCGAGAGCCTCTGGCGCGGCGAGTTCCTCCCGGACTTCCCCTACGAGCCCTGGAGCGAGGAGACCCGCCGCGACCTCGAGCGCCGGCGGGTCGAGCTGCTCGAGCGCCTCGCCGGCGCGCTGCTCGAGATGGGGCGCCCGGCCGCCGCCATCGAGCGCTACCGGCAGCTCGTCGACGCCGACCCCGAGCGCGAGGGCTGGCACCGGGCGCTCATGCGCGCCTACGCCCAGGCGGGGGAGCGGCCGCTCGCCCTGCGCCAGTTCCACGCCTGCCGGGCCATCCTGCGCGGGCGCCTCGGCATCGAGCCCGGCGAGGAGACCCGCGAGCTCTACGCGTCCTTGCTGTAGGCCGGATCGGCCTACAGCAGGGAGGCTGTCCCGGCGTACGCCGGCGCACCGGCTTCGCCGGGGCGGGCGCCGGAAAGGGCTAACCCCTCGGACCGCCCTCCAAGAGCTTTCGCACCCGGGCGGCCGCGTCGTGCTCGATCGGGGGGCCGTGGCCGGTGCCGATCCACTCCACGTCCCCGACCGTCGCCAGCTCGGACAGCGAGCGCCGGTTGCGCGTCGTGTCGGTGGTCAGCCCGGCCCAGCCGACCTCGAGGCGCGGCCAGGTGACGAGGACGTCGCCGGTGAAGAGCGCTCGCTCCTGCGGCCAGTAGAAGGAGGTGCTGCCGTCGGTGTGCCCCGGGGTGAGCACGACCTGCAGGGAGCCGATGGCGTCGCCGTGGCCGACCTCGGCGTCGACGGGGCAGGCCGGCGCGATGAACGGATCGAGCAGCCGCCGGGGCACCCCGGCGCGCTCCAGGCGGCTGCCGATCGTCAGGCCGTACTGGAGGTGCAGCACGCGGAAGGGGCGCCGCGGCCGGAGGGTCACCGGCGCGCACGGCACCTCGCCCCGGATCGTGGTCGCCTCGAAGGGGTTGGCGTAGACCGTCGCCCCGCTCAGCTCCCGCAGTCGCGCGGCGCCGCGGATGTGGGAGCGGTGGGCGTGGGTGAGGACGATGCGCGAGAGGTCCTCGGGCCCCCGGCCCATCTTGCGCAGCGCGTCGAGGACGACCGCGCCGTCGTCGCCCGAGAGGGTGTCGATGAGGGTGATGCCGCCGTCGATCTCGAGCAGGTAGGCGTGGACGCGGCCCGCGGTGCCGTCGGTGAGGGCCTGGATCGGGGGGCTCACGGCCGGGCCCCCGCGCGCTCCGCCGGGGGGAACGGGTCGCTCCGGCCCGAGACGCGGTTGCCCGGGCGGTCCCACGGCTCGAAGGCGTTCCTCACGTCGTCCACCAGGTGCCTCAGGGTGGGGAGGTGCTCGGCGATGAGGCCTCGGCATGGTCCGCTGCTCGATCCAGCGCAGGCCCTCGCGCGTGTAGACGTCGGGCCGGTAGTCGTCGGTGAAGGCGGGGTCCGACTTGAGGCGGCGCGAGGCCATCAGGATGAAGATGCGGAAGGCGGTCTCGCTGAAGCCGAAGCCGTCCGGGAGCGGCTCGGCGTAGAGGCCCACCATCAGGTCGACGCGCTCCACGTCGCCCCCGTAGACCTCGCGCAGGATGGCGGCCGTCTCGGCCGAGCCGCCCGTGAGCTCCTCGAAGCCCGCGGCCGGCGGCAGCCGCAGCATGCGTCGGAAGTCGTTGTAGCGCGGCACCCCGCGCTCGCGGTCGCGCACCACGTCGATCGTGGCGAGGTCGATCCGGGCCTCGTCGCCCTGCGCGACGTCCGACGGCCCGCGGGGCAGGTTCCGCAGCGTGTCGGGGAAGTTGTGGAGCGCGAGCCGCCCCGCGCGCCCGACGCCGAACGTCGCCAGGAGGTCGGCGGCGCGGAAGTCCCTCGAGACGACGCGCGCGGCCGTGCCGGTCAGCTCGAGCAGCGTGCGCGCGCCGAGCTCGCGCCCGTCCGCGCCGACGATGCGCACCTCGTCCGGGATCAGCGGGTGCATGCGGTAGACCGCGACGAACTCCTCGGTGAGGGAGTAGGGCACGCCGTGGTCGTCGTGCGTCGAGCCGGGGATTCCGATCAGCAGGTCGCGGCGCGTGAACCGGCGGAGGAGGCGCGATCCGCGCGGGCCGAAGAGGCCGTACCAGTTGCCGCGCATCGCGGCGCGGATGGTCGGGTGGGGCAGCACGGCCGGCGTCCATTCGACCGTGTGGATCTTCGCCATCACCGCCGCGTTGACGCGCCGCCCGAGCCGGTAGAGCTCCTCGTCTGAGAGGCGCGGATGGGCCTCGGCGAGCATCGCGCAGATCCGGTTGTGCTCCTTGGCGAACAGCCAGTGGAGCAGCGACAGCCCGGTCCACCAGTTCCCGCTGACGCCCGTCAGGTCCAGGCCGGTGCTCGGGTCCAGGGGCAGGCCGCCGTCGTCGCCCAGCAGGAGCCGGCCGCCGGCGTATTCGCGCAGCGCGGCCTGCCGCTCGGGGGTGCTTCCGTAGACCTGGCTCGCGTCCCACCAGTGCGTGTCGGTGTTGTCGTAGACGGGCGGCCCGCCCGGGGCCGCCGCGAGCGCGCTGGGCACGGTGCGCGCGACGAGCATGTCTCCGTTCGAGGCCTCCGGCCAGCCGTCGTCCGGCGGGAGCGGCACGCGGAGCTTGGTCGCCTGGGCGGGGTCCCGACGGTGGCCGATCCAGTCGTGCACCTGGAACTGGAGCCACGCCGCGGCCAGCAGGTTGAGGAATGGCACCGCGGCGAAGTCGCCGTTGCGCGCGAGCAGCCGCTCGCTGACGAGGCGGGGGCTGGGGTCGAGCAGGCCGGTCTCGGGCGCGGCCCAGAGCGGCTGGTTGCGGCCGAACGGGAAGCCCGCCTCGCCCGCGGCCGGGGCGCGCGGCCCCGGGCGCGGGGCGGGGTCGTAGAGGTTGTGAAACCGCAGGCGGATGCGGATCCCGATCAGGCAGAGGAGGCCGAGCACACGGGGCAGCCGGTGCCAGGGCGCGACGCGCTCGAGGGCCTCGCCGAGCCGGACCGCGAGTCGCTGCCGCCAGGTGAGCCTCATCCGCGTCCACCCCCGCCGGCCATCGTAACGAGCGCGCCCCGGCCGGCCAGGGGCTGCGGGGGGCGCACGGGTGCGTCGGGGGAGGTCGCCATGGCGGCATCCCAGCAGGGGCACCTCACCCGGCCGTCACGGGTCGCTCACGGCCCCGGCCGGTAGCGTTCCGCCAATGGACCTCGGGATCGCGGGACGGCGGGCGGCGGTGGCTGCCGCGTCGTCCGGGCTCGGGCTGGGGGCCGCGCGGGCGCTGGCCGCCGAGGGGGTGCGCGTCGCGATTTGCGGCCGCGACCGCGACCGTCTCGCCGCGGCGGCCGCCCAAGTCGGCGAGGGCGCCGTGGGGATCGTCGCCGACCTCTCCGAGCCGGCGCGGGCGGCGGGGTTCGTGGAGGAGGCCGCCGGGCGCCTCGGCGGGCCGGTGGACATCCTGGTCGCGAACGCGGGCGGCCCGCCGCCCGGCACCTTCGCGACCACCGATCTCGACGCCTACCGCGCCGCGCTCGACCTGAACTGCCTGTTAACGGTCGCGATGTGCCGGGCCGCCGTCCCATCGATGCGCGAGCGCGGGTGGGGGAGGGTGGTGGCGATCACCTCGCTCGGGGCGCGCCAGCCGATCGGGAACCTCATCGCCTCGTCGACCGCCCGCGCGGCGGCCACCGGCTTCCTCAAGGTGCTCGCGACCGAGGTCGCCGGCGACGGGGTGACCGTCAACAGCGTCCAACCGGGGACCCACCACACGGCCCGGGTGGCGGCGCTCGCGGGATCGCTGGACGAGCTGGCGTCCGCGATCCCCGCCGGCCGCCTCGGCGAGCCGGACGAGTTCGGCGCCGTCGTCGCCTTCCTCTGCTCCGAGCAGGCGGGCTTCGTCACAGGCACCGGCCTCCACATCGACGGGGGCGCGTTCCGCGGGCTGCAGTGAGAGCGGGCGAGGGGAGTCGAACCCCCGTCTGTGGCTTGGAAGGCCATTGCTCTACCGTTGAGCTACGCCCGCGCGGCGGGGCGAATTCTCGCACAGGGCGGGCGCCGCCTATCCGTCGAGCGCCTGGGCCACCTGCTTGCGCGCGCGGTAAAGACGGCTCATCACCGTGCCCTCCGGCGTCTTGAAGGCCTTCGCGGCCTCCTTGTAGGAGAGCCCGGCGACGTCCACGGCCACGATGACGTCGCGGAAGTCGTCGGGCAGCGCCGCGACGGCGGCGTAGACCTCGCGCGCCTCGTATGACGCCTGCGGGTCGGCCTCGGGGCGGCGCTCCGCGAACACCGCCTCGTCGGGCAGGGGCGCCGTGCGCGGGCGCCGCGACTCCGTGCGGCGCTGGCTGAGGAACACGTTGCGCAGCGCCCGCAGGAGGTAGCCGAGGTCGTCCTCGCGGCGCAGGAGGCGCGGCTTGGCCAGGACGCGCGCGAAGGTCTCCTGCACCAGGTCCTCGGCGTCCTCGCGCGAGCCGCAGAGCGCCCAGGCGGCGCGGTGCAGACGGTCGATGTGATCGCCGATCGCGCGGGGGTCGAGGTGGCGCTCCAACTTCCCCCTCCTGGGGACGCGCGTCCGCCCGGCGCGACGCCCCGGGCCGCCGTGGGCCACAATAGCGGCGGACCCCCGGGCGCCACTTACCGATTTCGCCGGAGGCGGGAATAACTTGGCCCCGGGTGGCGTCCGTAAGGTCAGGGCGCGGTCTGCGCCCGCGGGGCGGCCGCCCCGAAACGGCGACGCGAAGGGATTGTCGGTGGAGCGGACAGGCGACGGCACAGGCGGCCCCGGGCCCACGCCCGAGGAGCTCGCCGCGCTGGCCGACGAGCGCCTTCCGGCCGACCGCGCGGCGCAGGTGGAGCGCGAGGCGGCCGCGTCGCCCGAGCTCGCCGCCGAGCTGGCCGAGCAGCGGCGGGCGGTGGAGATCCTGCGCGCCGCCGCCGCGGATGCCGGCGGCGCGCCCGCGTCGCTGCGCGAGGGCCTCGACCGGGCCCGCCGCCCGGCGCGCCGCCCCGCCCTCGGGCGCCGTGGCGCCCTGGGCATCGCCGCGGTCGCGGCGGCCCTCGCCGCCCTGTTGGTGCTCGCGCTACTGCCCACGGGCGGGGGCGGGCCGACCGTCGCCCAGGCCGCGGCGGTCAGCGCCCGCCCGGCGGCCGAGGGGCCGCCGCCGCAAGACCCCGCCCAGCCCGCCCTGCTCGACGCGGCCGTGGAGGGCACCGCCTTCCCCGACTGGGATGCCGAGTTCGGCTGGACCGCCTCCGGCCAGCGCGGAGACGACCTCGACGGCCGCGAGACCCGCACCGTCCTCTACGACAAGGAGGGCAAGCAGGTGGGCTACACGATCGTGCCCGGCGAGGCGCTCGACCCCCCCGAGGACGCCCGCGAGGTGACCAGCGGGGGCATCGACCTGCGGCTGTTCACCCAGGACGGCCGGCGGGTGGTCACGTGGGAGCGCGACGCCAAGACCTGCGTCCTGTCGGGCGAGGGCGTCAACGACGAGACGCTCGTCAAGCTCGCCGTCTGGAAGGGCGACGGGGCGGTCGAGTTCTGAGGACCACGCCCCTCTCCCGGCTCCGCCTGAGGGCGGGGCGCGCGGTCCGAGCGGGCGAAGAGCGAGGCGCCGAGACATGGAGTACTTCTTCTACTGCCGCGCGAAACCGGGCTCAGAAGCGCTGTGGGGGCAGCTGACCGAAGCCCATTGGTCGTTCATGGATCGGTACGCCGATTCGATGATCGCGCGCGGACCGACACTCACGGCGGATCGAGCGACCTCGACCGGCAGCATGCACATCGTCGAGCTCCCCGACGCCGCGGCGGCCCGGGTCTTCGCCTTCGAAGAACCCTGCTACGTCGCCGGGGTCTACTCCGAGGTCATGGTGCGCCGCTGGCGCAACGCGCTGGGAGGAACGATGTGGGAGTTCGATGGCGACAATGTGGCCAACCCACGCTTCCTCGTCATCGGCCACGGCAGCCCAGACACGAACGCCGTCGGCTCCGCACTGCGGGCGGCTCAGCGCCGGTACTTCGCCGACGGCGGCTATCTCGAGCACATGATCGCGCGTGGGCCGCTGCTTTCTGATGACGGTCGGGAGTGGGTTGGCGACGCCACGCTCATCGAGCTGCGCGACCGCGCCGCAGTCGAGGCGATGCTCGCGTCCACCCCTTTCGTCCGGGCCGGGCTGTACGCGCACGTCGAGGTACACGACTGGGAGTTCGGCGGGCGTCGATAGCGCGCGCGACGGACTTCTGAAATCGCCCCTAGGAACGGGCCGCCAAGCCCTCCTCGTGCAGGCGCCGGGCGCGCGCCATGTTCTCGAGATCGGTGCCGGTGCCGTGGATGCCGGGAACCTCGAGGATGACCGGGAGCCCCTGCAGGTCGGGGTGGCCCAGGAAGCGCCGGATCCCCTCCTCGCCGATCTCGCCGTCGCCGATGTTCTCGTGGCGGTCCCGGTTCGAGGCGAAGGCGACCTTCGAGTCGTTCAGGTGCAGGCAGCGCAGCCGGTCCAGCCCGAGGACGTCGTCGAACTCGGCGAGCACGCGGTCGATGCCGCCCTCCTCGTGCACCGGATACCCCGAGGCGAACAGGTGCTGGGAGTCCAGGCAGAAGGCCAGGCGCTCCGGCACGCCCACCGCGTCGGCCACCGCGCGCAGCTGGTCGAAGGTGCGGCCGATCGTGTCCCCCGCGCCGGCGGTGTTCTCGAGGTAGACGCGGCAGTCGCCCTCGGCGGCCGCGAGGGCCTCGGCGATGCCGGCGCCGATGCGGCCGATCGCCTCGGCCTCCGTCGAGCCCTTGAAGGAGCCGACGTGCAGGACCACCCCGGCCAGCCCAAGCGCGTACCCGGTCGTCAGGTGCTGCACAAGGCTCTCGACGGAGGTGCGGTAGATGTTGCGCATCGCGACCGCGGGCTTGCCGGGCGGCCCGGTGGGCACCTCGCGGTCGGGCGCCCCGAGGTTGATGAGGTAGAGCCCGTGGCTCACGAGCGGGCCCATGCCCGCGTCGGCGGCCGCGGCCCGGAAGGCGGCGATCTCCTCCTCCGCGTGCTTGATCGGCCGCCAGGTCCGAGGGTTGTGCGTGAAGATCTGCAGGCTCTCGCAGCCGAGCTCGACGCCCCGCCCGATCGCCTGGCTGATGCCCCCGGATGAGGACACGTGGGCGCCGAATCGCACGTCGGTATCCTAGGGCCGATGGCGAGAGAGCGACCCGAGGTGACCGGACCGGCGCGCGTGCGCTTCGCTCCGAGCCCCACGGGGAGCCTGCACGTGGGCGGCGCCCGGACCGCCCTCTTCAACTGGCTGGTCGCGCGGCAGCGGGCGGGGCACGTTCGTGCTGCGGATGGAGGACACCGACCAAGAGCGCTCGACGCCCGAGAGCGAGGCCGAGATCCTGCGCGTCCTCGAGTGGCTCGGCCTCGACTGGGACGAGGGCCCCTTCAGGCAGAGCGAGCGGGACGAGGTCTACGCCCGCGCCGTCGAGCGGCTGCGCGAGGCGGGCGCCGTCTACCCGGCCTATGAGACCGAGGAGGAGCTCGAGGCCCAGCGGGCCGCCGCCCGGGCAGACCGGCGGGCCCCGGTCGTGCGCGGGCGCCGCGACCGCGACCCGGCGGAGATCGCCGACCTCGAGGCGCAGGGGGCTCCGGCCCGTCTGGCGCTTCGCCGTCGAGGTCCCCGGCGAGACGGCCATCGAGGACTACGTCCGCGGGACGGTCACCTTCGACCACGCCGCGATCGAGGACTTCGTGGTCGCCCGCTCCGACGGCACGCCGACCTACAACCTCGCCGCCGCCGTGGACGACCTCGAGATGGGCATCACGCACGTGATCCGGGGCGAGGACCACATCTCCAACACCCCGAAGCAGATGATGGTGATCCGCGCGCTGGGCGGGGAGCCTCCTGGCTACGCCCACGTGCCGCTCATCCTCGGCCCCGACAAGAAGCGCCTGAGCAAGCGCCACGGCGCCGCCTCGGTCGAGGATCTCGAGGAGGCCGGCTACGTCCCGAGCGCGGTGGTGAACACGCTCGCCCTGCTCGGCTGGAGCCTCGACGACAAGACGACCCTGTTGACGGTCGACGAGCTCGTGAAGGGCTTCTCCGTCGGGCGCATCTCCAAGAGCCCGGCGGTCTTCGACCTCCAGCGGCTCACGGTCATCAACGGACGCCACATGCGCCTGATGGGGGCGGCGGAGTTCGAGGAGGCCCTGGTCGAGTACCTCGGGAAGACGGGGTACATCGCCGAGCGCGGGCCCGGGGCCGAGGAGCTCGTGCGCCGCAGCGCCCCGCTCGTCAAGCGCAAGCTCAGCACGCTGGCCGAGTACGACGGCCTCGCCGGATGGCTCTTCCGGCCACTCGAGATCGACCCCGACGCCTGGGAGGTGCTGACGCAGGACGTCAAGCACTCGATCCAGGTGATCGGCGGCGGGCTCGGGCGGCTCGAGGCCCTGCCGGAGTGGACCCTCGACGCGATCAAGGACGCCCTGCAGGACCAGCTCCACATCATGGGCGAGGCGGCCCGCGACTTCCTGGAGCCCCAGCGGATCGCGATCACCGGACAGCGAGTGTCAACGGGGATCTACGAGAGCCTGGAGCTGCTGGGCCGCGAGGAGGCCTTCCGGCGCTACCGCGAGACGCTCGGCCGGCTCGCCGAGCTCTGGGCGGTCGCCTGATGGCGCCTTCCCGGCGCACCCAGCGCACGATCCTGCTGATCGGTGCGGTGCTCTTCGGCATCTTCTTCCTGGTCGCCTTCGGCTTCCGGCGCGCGGGGATCTCGCAGGAGGCGCTGTCGATCGTCGGCGGCGTGCTGGCCTATGCCTTCCTCGCCGCCGTCGTCGCGATCCTCGTGCTCGCGCGGCGCCGTCGCCGCGGGGACGCCGCCGTCGCGGCCGAGCGCTTCGTGGGCCGCCACCCGGCGGTCGTCGAGTCGGTCGGCCGGCCGCTGGAGGTTGGGCGGCCGGAGGGCGAGGTGCCGTCGGGCCGCGGAGCCGCGCAGGCCAATCTGATGGTTCCGGTGAGCGGCCCGGAGGGAACGGGCATGGTCAACCTCGTGATGGCCCGTATCGCGCGCCACTGGGAGGTCCTGTCGGCCACCCTCCTGGTGGACGGCGACCGGGTGCGGTTGGCCGAGGGGCCCGGCGAGGCCCTCTCGGAGGACGACTGAGGCGAAGGGGGCGGGGATGGCGGATTCCAGCATGGGCCTGCACGAGGCCAGGGAGGACCTGACGCCGGCGACCCTCGACCGGCACCGCGGCATCGTCTCCCTGATGGAGGAGCTCGAGGCCATCGACTGGTACCAGCAGCGCATCGACGCCGCGGGCGACCGCGAGCTCGCAGCGGTCCTCGCCCACAACCGCGACGAGGAGACCGAGCACGCGGCCATGAGCCTCGAGTGGCTGCGCCGCCAGGATCCCGTCCTCGACGAGCACCTGCGCGAGTACCTCTTCACCGAGGGCTCGATCGTCGCGATCGAGGAGGAGGTCGAGGGCGGCGACGGCGGCGGGGGAGGGGCGGGCGACGGGAGCCTCGGCATCGGCAGCCTGCGGGGCGAGCGATGAACCACCTCCACCGCGAGCTCGCGCCGGTCAACGAGGCCGCCTGGGCCGACATCGAGTTCGAGGCGCGCCGCTCGCTGAAGCACTTCCTCACGGCCCGCAGGCTGACCGGCTTCTCCGGCCCCCACGGCTGGGACCACTCGGCGCTCGGCCTCGGGCGCGTCGCCCCGGCCGCCGACGCCCCGGCCGACGGCGTCGAGAGCCGCATCCGCCTCGTCCAGCCGCTGGCCGAGCTGCGGACGCCCTTCACGCTGGATCGCTCGGAGGTCAACGCCGTCGCGCGGGGCGCCCCCGACGCGGACTGGGACCCCGTGGTCGACGCGGCCCGCCGCGCCGCCCTGGCCGAGGACCGGCTGGTGTTCAACGGCTTCCCGGCCGCCGGCGTGCGGGGGATCGTCGAGACGTCCCCGCACGATCCGATCCCGATCAACACCGACTACGACCGCTACCCGAACTACGTCGCGAAGGCCGTCGAGACGCTCATGCGCGCCGGGGTCGCGGGACCCTACGCGCTGGCCCTCGGGCCCCGCTGCTACACGGGCGTGATCGAGACCACGGAGCACGGCGGCTACCCGGTGCTCGAGCATCTGCGGCTGATCGTGGAGGGGCCGGTGGTGTGGGCCCCGGCGGTCAACGGCGCGGTGCTGATCAGCCAGCGCGGCGACGACTTCGAGCTGGTGGTGGGGCAGGACCTGTCGATCGGGTACCTGGACCACGATGCGGAGCGCGTCCAGCTCTTCATCGAGGAGAGCGTCACGTTCCGGGCGGCCTCCCCCGAGGCGGCGGTCGGCCTGGCGTACGCCGACGCCGAGAAGCCCGCGCCCCGGCGCAGGCGCCGCGCATGAGCGCGCCACCCGCTACGATCGGCTGACCGCAAGGGGAGTATCCCCGAACGACGTCATCGTCACGACGGCCGCACGGCCCGGTGGCGTCGGCCCCGCCAGACCGGGGCGGGAGAGACCTTCGGCGTCCGGTAGCCCCACCGACCCGAAGGACCCGCCCGCGTGAACCCGCCGCTCTGGGCATGGATCGCCCTCATCGCCGCCGTTCCCGTGCTCACGGCGATCGACCTCCTGGTGTTCGGGCGGGGCCAACGCGAGGTCCGGCCGAGGACGGCGGCGCTCTGGACGCTGGCGTGGGTCGCCCTCGGGCTGAGCTTCACGGCGATCCTGGGGGCGACCCAGGGGAGCACCGCGGCCGGGGAGTACATCGCGGGGTACCTGGTCGAGTGGAGCCTCTCCATCGACAACCTGTTCGTGTTCGCGGTCATCTTCGGCTACTTCACGGTGCCGAAGGACCTCCAACCGCGGGTCCTGCTGTTCGGGGTGCTCGGCGCGCTGATCTTCCGAGGGATCTTCATCGCGATCGGCGCCGCGGCGCTCGGGGCCGCCCACTGGGTGATCTACGTCTTCGGGGCCTTCCTGATCTTCACCGCCTACCGGCTTGCGCGGAGCTCGGGCGAGCAGGTCGATCCGAGCAGGAACAGGTTGCTGCTGCTCGTGCGCCGCTTCGTGCCGAGCACGGACGACTACCGTGGGACGAGGGTCTTCGTCCGCGAGCGCGGCCGCCGCCTGGCGACGCCGATCTTCGCCGTGCTGATCGTCGTCGCCAGCACCGACGTCGTCTTCGCGATCGACTCGATCCCCGCGATCTTCGCGATCACCGACGAGGCCTTCATCGTGCTCGCCGCCAACATCTTCGCCGTGATGGGGCTGCGCGCGGCCTACTTCGTCATCGTCGGCGCGCTCGACCGCTTCGAGTACCTGCACTACGGGCTCGCCGTCGTCCTCGGGGTCGTCGGCCTGAAGATGCTGACCAGCGAGGTCTACGACCCGCCGGTCTGGATGACGCTCGGGGCCGTCGTCGTGATCCTCGGCGTGGCCATGCTGGCATCGCTCTGGGCCACGCGGAACCGCGAGCGCCGTGCCGAGGAGCCGAGGCCGCCCCCGGCGGTGCGGACGCCCTCGTCGTAGCCGGCGGCGGGTCCTATCGCACGGGCTCGCCCGCCGTCCGGAGCGCCTCCGCCACGGGCTCCAGGGCCTCCGTGAGGGCGGCGGGGTCGTCGACCGCCCGCGCGAAGCCGCGCTCGATGCTGTCGCCGTAGACCGCCCACATGCGGCGCAGCATGGCGCGGCCCTCGTCCGTGAGGACCACCTCCGTGCCGCGCCGGTCGGAGGGGGAGGGCTCGCGCCGCAGCAGGCCGGCCGCCTCGATGCGGTCGACGAGCCGCGAGAGGCCGCTGCGGCTCATGACGACGGCGTGGGCGAGCTGCGCCTGGCGCAGCCGCCGCCCCGGCGCCTCGCGCAGCGCCCACAGGACGTCGTACCAGGCGAGCGGGGGCAGGCCGAGCTCGGCGAGGGCGGCCTCGACGCGCTCGACCACCCGGGCGTTGGTCTCCATCAGCAGGCGCCAGGCCGCGATGTGCTCGGGTGAGGGGGCGCCGGCCACGGGTCAACCTTCTCACAAGCGATGTTGCACTCGCAACGTTCGATCGGATAGCATGTCGGTGCATTGACAACAAATGCGACGACAACGATCCGTCGCACGCCCAGGGAGGCATCGCATGCCACGCGTCATCACGCTCGACGAGCTCCGCGCACGGCTCGACAGCGGGGACCCCCTCACCTTGGTCGAGGCCCTGCCGCCGATGTACTACGAGCAAGAACGCCTGCCGGGCGCGATCAACATCCCCCACGACGAGGTCGACTCGCTGGCGCCCGCGCTGCTGCCCGACAAGAACGCCGAGATCGTCGTCTACTGCGCGAGCGGCCCCTGCCAGAACTCCGGCATCGCGTCGCGCCGGCTCGCCTCGCTCGGCTACGCCAACGTGAGCGACTACCACGAGGGCAAGGCCGAGTGGATCGCCGCGGGCCTGCCGGTGGAGAGCGGGCGTCCCGGCGTCGCCGCCGGTCAGGGCGCCAGGTAGCGGACGTCCGGGTCCTGCAGCCAGCCGTCGCCGGTCGCGGCGCGGCTGGCGAGGGCCCGGGTCGTGGCGCCGCGCAGGCGGAAGTCGAGGCCGGCCCCGTCGATGTCGTCGTACCAGACCACCGCGCGCACCAGCGGGTAGCCCGCGCGCAGGCGCGCGAGGGTCTGCGTGATCCAGCCCGCCGGGTCGCCGCCCAGGTCG
This sequence comes from Miltoncostaeaceae bacterium, assembly GCA_963835685.1. Lineage (GTDB taxonomy): Bacteria > Actinomycetota > Thermoleophilia > Miltoncostaeales > Miltoncostaeaceae > DATAGF01. Next base: position 35,228 of record CAWIGI010000012.1, on the reverse strand, counting down.
GTGGTGGCGATCTCCGAGATCATGATCGGCCTGCCGAAGCGTGCGAGCGCCCGGTAGGTGGTGCCGTAGAGGGCGTCCGCGTCGCGCCACGAGCTCCAGTCGTAGGCCTCGCCCCAGTTGAAGCCGCTGGTCGAGACCCAGTCGACGTAGCGGTCGCCCGGGTAGAGCTCGGCGATGACGGCCTCGGCGTCTGCCGACTCGAGGTTGTTGATCGACCAGACCCAGCTGACGTTGCGCGCCCCCTCCTCGGCGAAGACGCGGTGCAGGTGCCTCCAGGCGGCGACGAAGCTCGGCCGGCGTGTTGCCGTTCACCTCGGCACTCCACGAGTACCAGTGCCCGTTCATCTCGTGCATGGGCCGCAGGAGCACCGGCCCGCGGTAGGTGGCGACCTCGCGCGCGAACGAGCGGACGTACCGGTCGTGGTCGCCGGCGGCGATGCGGGCCAGGCTGACATCGGGCTGCTCCGGATCGTGCATCTCGCCGGCCGGCGCCGACCACGGCTCCCAGGTGATCATGGGGACCGCGCCCTGCTCGGCGACCCGGGCCGCCCAATCGGCGCGGAAGCGCGGTCTCGCCGCTGAGCCACTGCTGGAACCAGTTGACGATCCTGGGGCGGACCGCGTGCTCGGCGCTCCAGTCGTCCACGGCGCCGGCCTCGCGGGGGAGCGCGGGGTTGGAGACGCCGAGCAGCGCGCCCTTCGAGGGCGGGACCAGGCGCTGCAGCGGCGGGGGAGCCGGCTCCGCCGCCGGCTCCCCGCCCGCCGGGGCCGGGGCCGGGGGAAGGGGCTGGCCCGGGATGGGCGGCGCGGTGGGGGGCGGCGCGGGCTCGGCCCGGCCGGCCAGGTGGGGCACGGCGATGACGGCCGCGACCGCCGCGAGGGCGGCGGCGCCGACGAGGCTCCGGCGGATGGCGCGACGCATCAGGGGGATCATCGGCTCGTATCCGGTGCCGCTTGAGGGGGCTGGCGCCCGATGTGAGGTTTCCATAGGGTTGAGTCCGCGCCCGGCGTGCCGATAGGGACGTCATGCGCACCCACAACCCGTGCCCCCTCCACGATCGCGCTCACGGCGCCGCCGGACCCTGCTCCTGGCGGCCCTGGTCGCCGGCCTCGCCCCGGTCGCCGGCGCAGCGGCGGATGAGGGCGCCCCGATGACGCGCGCCGCCGAGGTGTCCGCCCCCGTCCGCGCGGCCGTCGCGTCCCTCGGCGCTCCCCTCGAGGCCATCGCCCGCCTGGCTGACGCGCGCGAGCCGAGCCCCTTCGCCGGCGGGCGCATCTACCGGGCGCCCCGGAGCCCCGCGCGGGCCCAGGCGCGAGCCTGGCGCCGCGAGCGGCCGGCCGACGCCGCCCTCGCGTACCGCATCGCCCGGCAGCCGACCGCCCTGTGGCTCGGCGATTGGACCTCGGACGTGCGCGCGTCCGCCGCCAGGCGCGTCCGGGCCGCCCGGGCCGCGGGCGCGATCCCTGTGCTGGTGGCCTACAACATCCCCAACCGCGACCACGGCCTCCACTCGGCGGGCGGGGCGCCGGACTCCGGCGAGTACCTCGCCTGGATCGACGCCCTGGCCACCGGCATCGGCGCCGGCCCGGCGGCCGTCGTGCTCGAGCCCGACGCCCTCGCGGCCCTCGATCGGCTGCCCGGAGACGAGCGCGCCGTCCGCACCGCCCTGATCGCCCAGGCGGTCGCCCGGCTCGCGGGCCGCCCCGGTGTGGCCGTCTACATCGACGCCGGCAACCCGGCCTGGATCCCCCCGGCGGAGATGGCGCGGCGGCTGCGCGCGGCCGGCGTGGACGGCGCCCGCGGGTTCGCGGTCAACGTCGCGAGCTTCCACACGACCGCGCGCTCCCGCTCCTACGGTCGGGCGGTGTCGCGCCGCGTGGACGACGCGCCGTTCGTCATCGACACCAGCCGCAACGGCGCCGGCCCCGCGCCGGGCGACGCCTGGTGCAACCCGCCGGGGCGCGCCCTCGGCCAGGCGCCCACCGCGGACACCGGCGACCCCGCGGTCGACGCCCTGCTCTGGATCAAGCGCCCGGGCGAGTCGGACGGCGCCTGCAACGGCGGCCCCCCCGCGGGGACCTGGTGGCCGGACGAGGCGCTGCGCCTGGCCCGAGCCGCAGGGGGATAGCGCCGTGCGACGTCCGCGCATCGCCGGGCCGCGCGCCCGGGCGGCGCCCCTCGCCCTGGCCGCGGTCGGCGCGGTGGCCCTCGCCGGCGCGCCGGCGCTGCTGGGCACCGTCACCGGCAGCGGCGATCCGGCCGAGCTGGCCCGCTTCGAGGGCGGGGCCGGCCACGCGTACCACGCCGAGGAGACCGTCGCGGGCGCCGAGCGCCACGAGGCGGTCCTCGACCGCTGCGAGTCGGATCCGGCCTACCGCGCCGCCAACTGGGAGTCGTGCCCGGCCTCGGCCGGGGCGCCGCCGCCCTCGGCCGGCGCCGGCCTGCGCGCGCTCGCCGCGGCCGGGCCGTCGCAGGTCGGCGAGTGGGGGGACCCGTTTCCGTCGCAGTCGCTGGCGATCCACGCGGTCGTCCTGCACACCGGGAAGGTGCTCTGGTTCAGCAAGGTGCCCGAGAACGAGGGCGGCAGCTCCCACCTCTACGACCCGGCGACCGACGAGGATCGACGAGGTCGCGATCCCCGAGGTCCGGCACCACGACGGCCAGGTGCTGGCCGGCCAACATCTGGTGCGGGGGGCAGGCGGTCCTCCCCGACGGCCGCGTGCTCGTCGCGGGGGGCAACCTCTCCTATCCGTGGGGCGACGGCGACCCGCAGGAGGCCCGCGGTTTCCGGGGGGCGAACTGGATCTTCATCTTCGACCCCTCCACCCAGAGCTGGGAGCGGCTGCGGCACGAGGACGGCCAACCGTGGGATATGGAGCACGGCCGCTGGTATCCGACCCTGACGACGCTCTCGGATGGCCGCGTGCTGATCGTGGGCGGCTGGGACGAGAGCGGCCGCCACCAGGTCGTCCGCGACGTGGAGGTGTTCACGCCGCGCGCGGCGCCGGGCGGACGTGACCGCCTGGACCGCGTCGGCTCTCTGCCGCAGGACGTGAACCTGTACCCGCACATGTTCCTGCTGCCCAAGACGACCCTCGCGGGGCGAGGCGCCGGCGACCGCGTGCTCATGGCCGGCCCGGGGAGGGGCGACGCCTACCTCCTCCACTCCGAGGACTGGAGCTGGCGCACCAATTCCAGGACCTGGGCTCTCGCGCTTCTGGGGCACCGCCGTGATGGAGCCCGGCGGCCCTGCGGGCGCGGCGCGGATCACGCTGATCGGCGGCTCGGAAGTCCAGGCCGACCCGGACTCGCCGGAACCCACCGTGACCTCCGAGCACCTCGACCTGAACGACCCCGGCTGGGGCACGCCGGCGGGACCGACGTGGCGCACGGGACCGTCGCTGGACCGCGCCCGCGCGCACTTCAACACGGTGCTGCTGCCGGACGGCTCGAAGCTGTCGAGCGGGGGCGGCCTCGGCCAGTCCCCCGACGGCAACCTCTACGCCGACCCGGTGTACGAGGCCGAGCTCTACGATCCCGCGGCCGGCGACTGGCGCGAGGTCGCCAAGGAGACCGACGCCCGCACCTACCACTCCACCGCCGTGCTGTTGCCGGACGGCACCGTGTTGTCGGCCGGCGACGACCGCGAGGAGCACCTGCCGACGGCGAGCCGCACGGCCCAGCTCTACTCGCCGCCCTACCTCTTCGCGGGCGGAAGCCGGCCGGCGGTGACCGCGGCGCCGGGAGCAGTGCCGTACGCCGCGCGCCTGCCCATCGAGGTGAGCGACCCGTCGGCGATCGCGAGGGTCGTGCTGATGCGCCCCGGCGCGGTCACCCACGCGGTCGACATGGAGCAGCGCTCGATCGAGCTGGCCCGGCGTCCCGGCGAGGCCGGGGTCGTGCTCACGAGCCCGCCCGACCCGAGCGTCGCGCCGCCCGGCTGGTACATGCTGTTCGCCATCGACTCGCGGGGCGTCCCCTCGGTGGCGCGGTGGATCCGGCTCGACCCCGCGGCCCCCGAGGTCCCGGCGCCGGCGGTGGTCGCCCCGGGCCCGGCCCCGACGCCGCCGACGGTCGGGAGCCCCGACCGGCGCGCCCCGCGGCTGCGCGTGAGCGGCATGCGCGCGACCGTGCGCGGGCGCATCGTCACGGTCAGGCTGCGCGTGCGGAGCGACGAGGACGCGCTGGTCACCGCCCGCCTTGCCCGCGCGCGGGTGCGGCGCGGCGTGCGCGCCGGCCGGCCCGCGGCGCTGGTCCTGCGCGTCCGCGTCGGCGCGCGGCCGCCGCGCGGCGTCCGCGTGGTGCTCGGCGCCCGCGACGCCCACGGCAACCGCGCGAGCCTGCGCCCCAGGGCGAGGGTCGTCGGGCGGGGTTAGGCTCGGCGGGCGGTTCAAGTCCGCATCGCCGCCGCCGATGGGCAGTGCATGGCCTGGACGTCACGCCTGATCGTCGTCGCCGCGCTGGCCGCGAGCCTCGTCTACATCGTCTGGCGCTGGGGCTTCACCCTCGACGGGCCGTCGATGTGGCTCGGCGCGCCGCTCGCCGCCGCCGAGACCTACGGTCTCGTCATGCTCGCCCTGCTGGCCTTCTCGTGCTGGCGCATGGCCCGGCGCGAGGCCCCGCCGCCGCTGCCCGGCCGCGACGTGGCCGTGCTCGTGACGACCCTCAACGAGCCGGAGGACGTCCTGCGGCCGACCGTCGTGGGCGCCCTCGCGATCCGCAGCGACGTCGCCCCCAGGGTCTGGGTGCTCGACGACGGCGGCCGGCCGTGGGTGCGCCTGATGTGCGAGGAGCTCGGCGCACGCTACCTCTCGCGGCCCGGCGCCGCGCCGCCACGCCAAGGCCGGCAACATCAACCACGCGCTCGAGCACGTGGACGCGGAGTTCATCGTCACCCTCGACGCCGACCACGTCCCGCGGCCGGAGCTCCTCGAGCGGATGCTCGGCTACTTCGCCGACGAGGACGTCGCCGTCGTGCAGGCCCCGCAGCACTTCTACAACCGAGGCTTCCAGCACCCGCGCGACCACGACGACCCGCTGCGCAACGAGCAGAGCGTCTTCTTCGACGCGATCTGCCCCGGCAAGGACCGGCACAACGCGGCCTTCTGGTGCGGCTGCCCGTCGGTCATCCGGCGCGAGGCGCTGGTCTCCGTCGGCGGCGTCGCGACCGAGACGGTGGTCGAGGACGCCCACACGAGCATGCGCCTGCACGCGGCCGGGTGGCGCAGCGTCTTCCACCCCGAGGTGATGGCGCTCGGCATCGCGCCCGAGGAGATCGGCGCCTTCCTCGTGCAGCGCGGCCGCTGGGCCAAGGGCTCGCTGCAGATGCTCCGGCGCGACCCGCCCATGTTCAAGCGCGGCCTGTCGTGGGCGCAGCGCCTCGAGTACACGGCCAGCTGCATGCACTTCCTGGAGGGCCCGCAGCGCCTGCTCGGCTTCGTCATCCCGCCCGTCGTGCTCGCGTCCGGCGTGGCGCCGATCGATGCCGGCCCGCTGCTCTACGCCGCCCTGTTCATCCCCCAGCTCGTCCTCGTGCCGCTGGCCTCGCGCGCCCTGACGCGCGGGCGCTACGGGCTGATCGAGTGCGAGCGCTTCGCCGTCGCCCGCATGACCCCCTACCTGAGGGCGATGACCGCGCTGCTCGGCGGACGCGGCGGCTTCCAGGTGACCCCCAAGGGCGGCCGCCGTCGCCGGACGGGCGTCGCCCGGGCGCTGTGGCTTCCGATCGCGCTGGCGGCGGTCACCGCCGCCGCAATCGGCTACCAGACGGCCGCCCAGATGCTCGGCCTGCCCGGGCAGCTCTCGCCGGGCGCGCACGCCATCACGGTGGTGTGGGCCGCGGCCAACGTCGCCCTCGTGTGCTCGGTCGTGGCCTGGGCGCGCGGCGTGCGCCACACCCGCTTCAGCCACCGCTTCCCCGTCGCCGTGGCGGCGGCCTACTCGGCCGGAGGCGCCCGCCCGGAGGCGCCCGCCCGGGTCGAGGACCTCAGCCGCGAGGGCCTCGCCATGATCGTCTCGGAGCGCCGCGCCGCCGGCGACCGCCTGCGGATCGTCCTGCTCCTCGACGACGGGCCGATCGAGGTCGAGGGCGTCGTCGCCCGCGTCGAGGCCGGTCACGACCCCGGGAGCTGGAGCCTCGGCGTGGCCTTCGAGCACCTCGAGGCGGGCGTCGCCGACGTGATCGTCGAGTGGTGCTTCCGCCACCCGTTCGGCCCCGGCCGCCAGGTGGCCGTGGCCGAGCTCGAGCGCTCGCCGCGTCCCAGCCCCGCCGGGTCTGCGCCATCCCCCCAGCCGCAGCCGACGCGGGTCTAGCCTCAGCCGCCGAGCCGGACGAACGCCGCCCGCACCGGCACCTGCCCGACCACTCTGGTCCGGTGGCCGGGCCCGGTGACGTCCTCCACGAGCACGACGGTGCCCGCCGTGAGGCGCCTGACCTCGCCGTCGCCGGTCTCCACCTCCAGCTCGCCCGCGAGCTGGAGGAACCACTGGCGCGCGGGGGCGGGGTGCCAATCGCTCTCGTAGCCGACCGGCAGCGTGGCCAACAGCATCGCCGTGCACGGCATGGCCGCGGAGATCTCGAACGGGGGCGCCGGCGGCGCGAACCCGGCCTCGGCCAGCTCGACGTCGACGTCCTCGAAGCGCGAGGGCCCGCCGTCCTCGGACGCGATCCGCGTGCAGCGCACCCCGCCACGCTACCGGCGCCAGGCTGCGCGCGGCGGATCCAGGCGGCGATCGTCCATCGGCTACCCTGCCGTCGACCCGGGACGTAGCGCAGCCTGGTAGCGCACCGCCTTTGGGTGGCGGGGGTCGGCGGTTCGAATCCGCCCGTCCCGATGTAGTTTTCAGGGTCATAGCATCAGAAGTGCCGCACAAGTTGCCGCAGATCGGGCTACGATCCGGGCCGTGCCCTCGCTCATCCACGAGCCGGAGCGGCCCCGCAAGCCGTGGCGGGTCGACTGGACCGAGCGCCGCCGGCGGCGCACCCGCCGCTTCGCCACCAAGCGCGAGGCGAGGATCTTCGTCGGCGACCTCGAGCGCGGGGAGCGGGCGGCGAGGCAAGGGCGCCTCGCCCTCACCGACTGGCTCGAGCACTGGCTCCGCACGGAGGGGGTCGCCTGGGAGCCGGTCACCCGCCACGAGCGGGCCGACCGGATCGACAAGCTGATCGTGCCGCACCTCGGGAGCCTGCGACTCACGGAAATCTCCCGCAGCGAGGTGCGCTCCTGGCGGGCCGCCCTGGTGCGCGACGGCGCCACGCTCTACACGGCCGACCGGGCCGTGCAGATCCTCTCCGCCGCCCTCGGGGCCGCGGTCCGCGACGACCTGATCCGCGACAACCCCTGCCGCGGGCTCGGGCGCATCTACCGTCCCGTCCAGCGCCGCCGGGCCGCGCAGCCGCTCGAGGTGGAGCTGATCCGCGCACAGATGCGCTTCCCGCGCGACCGCGTGATGGTGAGTCTCATGGCCTACGCCGGCCTGCGGCCCGCCGAGATGCGGTCCCTGCGCTGGGAGGACGTCCAGGAGCGAAGCATCGTCGTCCGCTCAGCCGCCGCCAGCGACGGGCGGGAGAAGCGCACCAAGACCGGCCGCGAGCGCGCGGTCCCGATCATCGCCCCGCTCGCCGACGACCTGGCCGAGCTGCACGCCGGCGAGGCGCGGCCGGAGTCGGGCATCGTCGCGCCCTTCCACACCGATCACCGCAACTGGACGACGCGCGTGTGGCGGCCGGCCCGCGCTCGCGCGGGCCTCGACGTGCCCCCCTACGCGCTGCGCCACACATTCGCGAGCCTCCTGATCGCCGAGGGCCGCAACCCGTGGCAGGTGGCGAACCTCATGGGCCACTCCAACCCGCAGATGGTCATCACGACCTACGGCCACCTGTTCGCGGAGGCCGAGCTCGCGGAGCGGCGCTCGATGGAGGAGACGGCCATCGAGGCGCGTCAGGCCGCGTCCATCTCCCGGGCGATCTCGGCGAAGTGACCGCCCGGCGCCCTGGGGCGGGGCCCGGGCCGGGGCCGGGGTAGCGGGAGTTCAGTCGGCAGGGCGTCCCGGGCGATCAGCCACCGGCCGGCGACGAAGTGCGCGTCGATCTCGCCCCGGCCGATCATCCGGCGGACCGTCTTCTCGTGGCACCGCAGCTCCGCGGCGGCCTCGGCCGCGGTCAGCAGGTCGCTCATCGAGAGGTCATGATTCAATAGCCTCGCTCGTAGCGTAAATGCGACTGTGCGCTGATACAAGGCAGGCGGGTAGGCTGGCGGCGGGATGACCGCCGCCGAGCTCATCCGGAGCGCCCGCATGCGCGCCGCCCTCGCCCAGCACGAGCTGGCCGACCTACTGGGGACCCCGCGCTCGCAGATCGCCCGCTGGGAGGCCGGGGAGGTGGAGCCCGCCTTCGCCACCGTGCGCCGGGTGCTGCAGGCCTGCGGCTTCGACCTCTCGATGGGCCTGGTCCCAAACGTCGTCGACGACGCCCGCGACGCCCGGCTCAGGGAGCTGTCCCGCCTGACGCCGAAGGAGCGCCTCGACGTCGCCCTGACCCGCGGCGGCGTGGAGCAGCCGGGCAACCGGCTCGACCCCTACGCGATCCTGGCCGCCCTCGACGAGCGGCGGGTCGACTACATCCTGATCGGGTCGCTGGCGCGGGTGCTGCAGGGCGCCGACGAGCTGCCGGGCGGGGTGGACCTGGTGTTCCCGAAGGGCGCACGCGACGCCACGGACGAGGCCATCGCCAGCTTCGCGCTGCGGGCCCCGTACCGGAGTGCGCTTCGAGGGAGACGCCTGGGTCTACTGGAGCGCCGGCGCGAGGATCAAGGCGCTCGAGACGCCGACGGGGACCAGGGGCCACCGCGACCTTCGCCGACGGGCCGAGCGCGTCCACCTCGGGGGCGGCCTCCGGCCCCGGGTCGCCTCACAGGGCGACCTCGTGCGGATGATGGAGGCGCTGGGACGGCCCGAAGAGGAGTCGCAGCTCGAGGCCATGCGCCGGCTGGTGGAGCTCGACCGGGGGCTTGACCGGTAGAGTCGATCAGACGGCGGCCGCCGGCCGCTCGGCTGCTCAGGAACCGCTGGCGGCTCGGGACGAGGCGGCAGCCTCGACCCGCTCGAGATCGTCCACCTCGACCTCGGTCACCAGGTCGAAGAAGTCGAGCGCCACGCGCTCCGCCGGGGACACCAGCTCGGAGAAGTTGACCGTCGCGACTGGCCAGCCGGGGCGGTAGTTGACCACCACCCCGCGCGCCCCCACGGGCCAGCGGCCGTGGGGGCGACACAGGCGAACCTCAGCGAGCTCGGCGATGGCGTCCATGCAGGGCTGGAGCGGGTAGATCTACGGCCGAGAGGCGGCAGGCTCGAGCACCCTCAGCGCCTCCAGCCTCACCGCGGGCAGGAAGTCACGCGCCGGATCGCCGGCCGCGGCACCGTCAACCTCGACCAGGCCCGTCCCGTTCGGGTACGCCTCGACGAGGTGCCCCCGCGTCCCCGCCGGCCACTCCCCGGCCGGCGCGGTGAGCTCCACGTAGTCGTAGGGCGCCGCCATGCCCCACAGCCTAGCGCCGACGCCGCCGACGCGGGTAGGCGGTGACGAGGCGCGGCGGTGCGCCCGGGGCCAGCACCTCCCAGACGCTGAGCACGAAGGCCCGCTGCCCCGCCAGCTGGAGCGGGCCGTAGACGCGATAAGTGAGCGCCCCCGATGCGGCGGGATTATCGAGCACCGCCGCAGGCGGGTTGTCGCGCACATGGGCCCTCAGGGCCTCCTCGAGGAGGCCGGCGTCCCCCGGGGCGAGGGCGAAGGCACGGGCCCAATCGCCGCCATGCCCCCGCTCGGCGAGCACCCACCCGGCCAACTTGCGTCCCTCGACCACAGCGCGCTCGGCGCCAGGCACTCGCGCGGGCAGCGCCTCAGCCACCCTCGCCTCTCACCGTCCGTTCCACGGCGGGCGACTCTAGCCACCACTCCGGACACCCGGACCCGGTCCGTCCAGACGCAGGCGCAGTTGCACTATCAGTGCGGCGCCGTCTGAGCCGGGGCTTACCGTCTGAAGCGATGCTCACGATCCGGGCCGCCCGCAGCAGCCAGTACTACGAGCGGCCCGAGTTCGCCGCCGACGACTACTACGCCGAGGCCGGCCACGCCCCCTCCCAATGGATCGGCGCCGAGGCCGAGCACCTGGACCTCCTCGGCGCGCCCGAGCACGGCCAGCTCGAGACGCTCCTCGCCGGCGTCGACCCGACCAGCGGCGAGCGCCTCGCGGGCCTGCGCGAGGGGCGCCGAAACGCCGGCTTCGATCTCACCTTCACCGCCCCTAAGTCGGTGTCTGTGTTGCTGGCGATCGGGGACGAGCGCACACGCGCCGCGGTGCTCGAGGCCCAGGCCGCCGGCGTCTCCGCCGGCCTCGCCTACCTGGAGGCCCACGAGCTGCAGGGCCGCCGTGGCGCCGCCGGGCAGCGCATCATCGCCGCCCACGGCCTGGTAGGGGCCGCCTACGTTCACGAGATGAGCCGCTCGGGTGATCCCCACCTACACACCCACGCTGTCATCGCCAACGCCGTCCGGGGTGCCGACGGCCGCTACTCGGCCCCCGACATGCGCCCGGTCTACCGCGCCGCCAAGACCGCCGGCACGATCCAAGAGGCCGTGATGCGCCACGCCCTCACGCAATCGCTCGGGGTCGCCTGGGGGCCGGTCGTCAACGGCACCGCCGAGCTGGCGGGGATCTCGCGACCCGTCCTCGCGCACTTCTCGGCCCGCCACGCCGAGATCGCCGAGCTCGCAGCCGCCCGCGGATCAGTGGGCCTGGCGGCCGTCGGCGCCGCCCAGCGCCAGACCCGCGACCGCAAGCCGGTGATCGAACGCGACGTGGCCCGGGCCGACTGGCGCGCCCGCGCAGCCGAGCACGGCCTCGGGCGTGAGCAGGTCGCCGGCCTCATCGATCGCGCCCGCCCCATGCTCCCCGACGAGCGCCAGCGGGCCGAGGTCGCCGCGACCCTCGCCGGACCTGCGGGCCTCACCGAGCGCCAGAGCACCTTCGGTCGGCGCGACCTGATCCGCGCCCTGGCCGAGGCTCATTCAGGGGGAGCCCCGGCCGACTGGCTCGAGGCCCTCGCCGACGGCTTCCTGGCCGACCATGCGCGTCGTGTCGAGCCTGCCCTCCCCGAGCGCGGCCGCCGGGCCGCGTACACCACCCCCGAGCTGCTGGCGGTCGAGTCGCGCCTGGTCGCCATCGCGGGCGAGCGCGACGTCTGGCTGCCCACGGCCTCGGAGCACGTCGATCAGGCCCTTGCGGCCCACCCACACCTCGGTGCGGACCAGCACGCGGCGGTGCGTCACCTCTGCGGCGGCGACGGGCGCGTCGTCGTGCTGGAGGCCCACGCCGGCCGCGGCAAGACCGCCGCCCTGGCCGCCCTCGCGGACGCCCACGCGCGCGCCGGGGTGCGGGTGCTGGGGCTCGCCTGGCAGGGCGAGGCCGCCCAGACCCTCCAGCGCGAGGCCGGCATCCCCGCAGAGACCGCCGCCCGCATCCTTCACGAGCTGCGCCGCGATCCGCGCGCTCTCCCGACTCGGGCCGTGCTGGTCATCGACGAGGCCGCGACCATGCCCACCCGGGCCCTGGCTGAGCTGGTTGAGCACGTCGCCGCGGCCAGCGGGCGCCTCGTCCTTGTCGGCGACCGCGCCCAGCTACCGGCGATCGAGGCGGGCGGGGCCTTCGCGGCGCTCGCCGACCGCCTCGGCGCGGCGAGCCTGAGCGAGAACCGCCGCCAGCGCGATCCGCTGCAAGCCGCGGTCGCCGACGCCCTCGCGGAGCGCCGCCCGCATCAGGCCCTTGGCCTCCTGGAGGGTCACGGCGCCCTGTGCAGCTTCGCCGCCACCGAGGACGCCCGCGCCCAGTTGATCGAGGACTGGGCGCGGGCTGCGCTGCCCGATCCGGCCTCCTGCCTGATCCTGGCCCACGACCGCGCCGACGTGGCCACCCTGAACGTCCTCGCCCGCGCTGTGCTCGACGACGCCGGAGTCCTTGGCGCCGAGCGGCTGGTGGCCTACGGGCGCGAGTGGGCCGCCGGGGATCGCCTGGTCTGCCGTCGCAACGACTACCGCCCGGGTCTGGATGTTCGAAACGGCACCCGCGGCACGGTCGAGGGCCTGGACCGCGAAGCCGGCTCGCTCACCCTGCGCGCCGACGACGGGCGCCTCATCACCCTGCCCGCCGACTACCTCGACCACGCCCACCACGGCTATGCCCTCACTGGCCACGTCAGCCAGGGGGCGAGCGTCGATCGCACCTTCTTGCTGGCCTCGCCCGAGAGGGGCGGGGCCGAGTGGGCCTACGTGGCCGCCAGCCGCCACCGCGTCCACCTGCGTGTCTATGCGACCTGCGACGAGCCCGAGCGCGCTGCGAGGGTTCTGGCCACTGTCTGGGAGCGCCGCCAGGCCAAGCACCTGGCGATCGAGCGGCTGGAGGCGGCAGAGCGGGGCGCGCCGGCGAGCGAGGGGGCAACCCCCGGGCGGGCGATGGAGCCCGCGCGCCCGCAGGAGCCGGCGGTTGCCGCCCCGGTGCTCTTCGCCGAGCGCCAAGCCCTCGCCGAGCGGCTCGCGCGCGGCGGGCCGCCTTCCCGGGCGCACGAGGTGCGCGACCTCCAGGACAAGCTCGCGGCGATTGATCGACGTCGCGGTGAGCTTGCCGTCCTCGACGAGCGCGCCGCCGCCCGCCTGGAGGGCCAGGGTCCTCTCCGCCTGCTGCGCTCGAATGGCCGCCGCGAGCGTCGGACGTTGCGTGCCGACGTCGCCGACTTCGCCCGCCAAAGACGCATGCTCGATGAGCGTGAGGGGCCCCTGCGGGAGGCCATGTCCCATGCCCGCGCCGGCCAGCATGCCCGCGAGGCCTGGCAGCGCACAGAGGCTCCGGCACTCTCGGCCCGGATCGGTGCCCTCGACGCCGAGCTTGACCGCCGGGCCGAAGAGCGCGCCCGGATCGCGGAGCGCGAGCGTCCGCCCTACGTGGACCGCGCGCTCGGGCCGTGCCCTGAACACGAGCGCCCCCAGGCGCGCTGGCGCCAGGCCCTGCGCCAGCTCGAGGGCCACCGGCTGCGCCGTGGCATCGCCGACCCCGAGCGGGCGCTCGGGTCCGAGCCGGCCGACCCGGCCGGCCGCGCCGAGCACCGCCGAGCAATGGCACGGCTTCGCGAGGCGCGCGCGCAGATCGAGCGCGCCGAGCCCGGCTACCCCTCGCCGCTGCGCTCCCGCGAGCCCGAGCGGGAGCACGGGCGGGAGCATGGTCCGCGGGCGCCCGGCCTCGGCCACGATGACCCCGGCCCGAGACGCCGTCAGGGTCCGAGCCTCGGCCTTGGGCGCTGACGGACCTGCCTATTCGACTCCGGCAAGCGACGAACGATCGACGGTCTGCGCGAGCCCCTTGCGGCCTTCAGAAGCGGTTTCAGAAGTCGTCGGGCCGCTGCCGCGTTTGGTGAGGCGCCAGCCGGCGCCCCTCGGAGCGAGGCGCCCGAGACTGCTCTTCTCGTGGGGCAGGAGCAGTCTCACCCCGCGCTCCTGCTCTTCGTCCGAAGCGAGCGTCTGTCCACCGCCGATCGAGACGCCCGCTTGCAGCGCATTGCAACGCTCGGTGTGCCGACCGCCGAAAGGCTGCGGTCATGCGAAGGCGGCACTCTGCAGTCAGGCCATTCGTACCGGCGTTTCGCATCAGCCTGCCGCGAACCGACTGATAGCCGACACGTACTCGGCGGGGTTCGTCATATGCGGAACGTGCCCGGCACCGGGCAGTGTCCTCACCTCGGCGCCCTCGATGGTCTGTGCCAGGCCCGCGATGATTCTCGAGAAGAACGGTGGGCTCTGATCGCCCTGGGTCAAGAGGACCGGGAACGCAATGCCGCCCAGCGCGGCGAGGTCGATCTCGGCCCAGCCGGGATCACGCTGCTCGCCGACGAAGGTATGGGCGTTTCTGACGATGGAGGCGCGCTCCTCCTCGGACATCATCTCCCACGCGCCGGGGCCGAGGGCGATGTTCTCAACGAAGTCACGTGCGGCGGCCTCGGCTTCGCCACGCTCGATCAGTTCGAGTACGGGGCCGACGGCCTCGCCGACTAGCGCCACTACGGGGTCGTCGGCCGCGAGTGACAGCAGCGGTGGTTCGTGCGCGCAGAGCGTGCGGAAGAGCTCGGGCCGGCGGGCGCCTAGGCCGAGCGCGATCGAGGCTCCGAAGGAGTTGCCGACCACGTTCGCCGGCGCGAGATCGAGCGCACCGATCAAGTCGGCAAGATCGTCTTCGTCGTCGCGGCGGGTCCCGAGCTCGAGGCTGTCCTCACTGCCCGTGTGTCCACGGCGGTCGTAAGTGACCACACGGAAGCGGCGCCCCAGGTCCTCCTCGATAAGCGCCCAAACCTGCCGGTCGTCCCAACTCCCGTGGACTAGAACGAGGGGATCGCCGCTGCCGGACTCCTCCACGAGCAGCTGTACGCCATTGACTTCGATGAGCGCCACCGCGACAGCCTAACCCTCCACGAAACGACCCCGCCTGCAAGGGTGCTGGTTCCGCGTGATCGCGAGAGCCCGCGGGCTGCCGGGGCTCGCTCCTGAGTTGGACGAGCGGCGATCGTCCGTGGTGCCATGCGGGCTCTCGGGGTCCCCTTGCGGAAGTGATCGGGCTGCCGGACGTTCATGGCTATTGTCCGGGCGGGCCTCTGCCCCTCGTTCGAGGACGTACTCGGTCATCGGGACCCGGCACCTGGGGGTGGAATGAAGGCCGCGAGCCGACCCCGGTGGCGTAGGATCGCCGCGTGGAAGTCGAGGACTACCGCCGCACCAGCCACGAGGTCTGGGAGGCGATGGCGCCCGGCTGGGAGCGCTGGCGAGCGCAGCTTGCCGACGCCCTGACCCCGGTGCGCGAGTGGCTGATCGGGGAGCTCGGGCCACAGCCCGGGGAGACGGTGCTCGAGCTCGGCGCCGGCACCGGCGAGACCGGCTTCGAGGCGGCGGCGATCCTTGGTCAGGACGGGCGCCTGATCTCGACTGACTTCTCCCCGGAGATGGTCGAGGTCGCTCGCCGCCGCGGCACCGAGCTCGGGCTCGGGAACGTCGAGTACCGGGTGATCGACGCGGAGCGGATCGAGCTCGACTCGGGCTCGGTTGACGGCGTGCTCTGCCAGAGCACCTACATGCTGGTGGCCGATCCCGCCGTGGCGCTCGCCAGCACGCGCCGGGTGCTGCGGCCGGGCGGCCGGCTGGCGCTCTCAGTGTGGGGCGCGCCCGAGCGCAACCCGTGGGCCTCGATGCGCATGATCCTGGTCGAGCGCGGACACATGCCGCGCCCGGAGCCCGAGGCACCCGGGGTCTTCAACATGGCGAGCGAGGAGCGCACCAGGGCGCTCCTCGACGGCGCCGGCTTCAGGTCGGTCCGCACTGAGGAGGTCCCGGTGCGCTTCACCTTCCGCGCCCTTGACGACTACGAGCAATGGGTCATCGACGTCGCGGGCCCGTTCGCGATGGTGCTCCCCGCGCTCCCCGAGGATGAGCGGGAGGTGCTCAGGGCACGGCTCAGGCGGGCGTTCGTCCCCTTCGCCACCGACGGTGGGTACGAGCTTCCGGGCGTCGCTCTCTGCGCGGTCGCTAGCTGAACGCCGTGTTCGACGAGTGCGCCGTGACGGCGCGGGCCTTGTGCCCGGGCTCCCGGGCTCGTGCAGCGTCCGAGGGACAAGCGTTTCCACTGCGGCCGTGACCCGCTCGCGAGGGACGAAGCAGGAGCGCAGGTCGAGACTGCCGCTCCTCGACGAGAGCGAGGGCGTAAATCACGACGACGCGGACGACCGGTCTGGACGAAATGCGGGCGTCGGCAGGCGCGCGATCGGCTCCCGCGTCGCTCCTGCTGTGTAAGGGAGCCGCGAGGCTGTCGTGCTTCGTTCCATGCGACAGAGGCGCAAGGTGGGCCGCGCGTCCACCCCGCTTTCAGTTGCCCTTCCATGGGCACGGGATCTGGAGTCAGGCGGCGTCGCGGGTCTGGAAGTAGCGCTCCTCGTACTCGGTCGGGGTGAGCATGGCGAGCGCCGAGTGCCGGCGCCGGGCGTTGTGGAAGAGCTCGATGTAGTCGTGGATCGCTGAGGCCAGCTCGATGCGGGTCTTCCAGGGCTTGCGGTTGAGCAGCTCGACCTGCATGCGAGCCCAGAAGGCCTCGACGACGGCGTTGTCGTAAGGCATCCGACGGGCCCCGATCGAGGGGGCGAGCCCGGCGTCGCGCACCTTCTGCTGAAGGCCCAGGAGGTGAACTGGACACCGCGGTCGGTGTGGAGCACGAGGCCGCCGGCCGGGTCGCGCCGGCGGGTCGCCATACCGAGGCGTTGGTCACGAGCACCGTCGTCTGCGTGTCGTTCACCGACCAGCCGACGATCCGCCGCGAGAAGGCATCGAGCACCACGCAGCAGTAGATCCTGCCCTCGCGGGTCGGGTGCTCGGTGATGTCGGTCATCCAGCTGATCGGCGCGCGGCGGCGGAAGTCGCGGCGCACGAGGATGCTTCGATGTCGGTCAAGCTCGGTACCGCGGCGGACTCGAGCAGCCGGAAGAGGTGACGGGCGACGTAGCGCTTGAGGCAGCGCACGGCTTCGCGCGTGCTCTTGCCCTGGGCGACGCGACGCTCGACGTAGGCGCGCGTCCGGGGATCGCGCTGCGGCGGCAGAGGACGATCGTGTGCAGGACGCGGTTGAGCTGGCGATCGCCGCCACGGTCCAGGCGATGCGGACGACCTGGCCAGATGAGGCCGGGATGGGCGCCACCCCGGCCAGGCGGGCGAACGAGCTCTCCGCCGGCAGCCTGATGCGACCAAGCTGATCAGCAGCTGGGCGGCACAGATTGGCTCGACGCCGGGCTCGGCCAGCAGCTGCGGCAGATCGCCCTGACCCAGGCGGCGATGTCGCGCTCGTGCTGCGGGCCTCTCCGTCGGCCGACAGCGCTCGCCGGGCCAGGCGCGCAGGCGACCACGGTCGCCTGCAGAGCCGGGTCGGGGTCTGCGGGCCTGCGCAGGCCAGCACAACGGCCAAGCAGGGTCATGCCGTCAAGGCGCCGCAGACGCCCGCGCAGGCATCGGGGGCGGTGATGATGAGCGCCTTGAGCTGACGGATGGCCTGCGGCGAGCGTTACGGCGCCCGAGCGGGCGACCATCAGTACCCTCAGGCCTCACGGCCGGCGCCGGCGCGCGGGGAGGCGAGCCTGCGCGCGCCAGGCGGTGCGGCCGCCCGGAGGCGTCAAGGCGATCGCTCTTGGCCTGGGTGCGCTCGGCGTCGCTCGGCCGGTCGATCTCGATCACCCGCTCGCCCCGCTCGGCAAGAACCGGGCCAGCCCGGCGCCGTAGGTCGCCCGAGCCCTCCACCGCCCAGGCCCGCCGCCCAGGCGCGTGGACGGCGATCGGCTCCAGGCTTGCCGGTAGCCATCGGCATCGGCTGCACGGCCATCTCAGAGAGCACAGCGCCGCTGCGCGCGGCCAGCGCGCCCCAGGGCTGTGGGCATCGCGATGGGTGTCCACGCCGATGACGACGTTGACCTCGTCTGCCAGCATCCACACCACCTCCAGCTCGATGTTGGGGGAGCGCTGGTGCCGGTCTGGGCAGGAAACCGCGCGGCAGGACTGTGATGGGTCACGCCCGAGGCGGACAGGCTTCTGATCAGGCCAGCAAGCGGCGCCAAGGCGGGAGCATCAGTTCGTCGCGCGGACACATCCCGGGAAAGACACCAAAGGGTCCGTCAGAACACGAGTCACGCGCTGACGGCATCGGAGCCAGCCTGGCAGCGGCCCCAGACGGAACCGCCTGCCCGCAGACTCACAGTCAGCACAGCCGACGTTTCCGACCCGGCGCCTCGTGGCAGGCGGCGATTGGGAAGGCCCTTGATGCCGAGCTCGCTCATGATCTGGGCGACCGCGTTGTGGCCGACGACGATCTGGCGGCCGAAGCGCAGCTCGGCGGTCACTCGATGCGCGCCGTAGACGCCGCCCGAGTTGCGGTGGACCTCGGTGATCTGGCCCGCAAGGAAGATCCGGCGAAGCGCCCGGGGAGATGTCGGGCGACTCCTCCAGGCGTAGTAGCCCGACTCGGCGACCCCGAGACAGCGGCAGGCGTGGCGCACGTTGATGCCCTGCCCGGTCAGGGACTCGATTACCGGGAAGAGCCTTTGGGGGCAGGCCCTGCTCGAGGAAGACCTCGTTGACCTTGCGGGAGACCGCGAGCTCTGTCTCCAGCTGGCGGATGCGCGTACGGGCGGCGGCGAGCTCCAGGGCCATGTCGGTGCTCGTGCCGGGGATCTCGCCCCGGTCGATGCGATCCTGGCGCAGCCAGTTGTAGATCGTCGCCTCGGTCATCCCGAAGGTCGCCGACAACTGGGACACCCTCGTGCCGGCGCGGGCCAGCTCGATCACCTGGCGGCGGGTCTCGGCGGGGTAGCGGCGGGGCATCTGAATCCTCCTTGCTGCCGGAGGACTCCAGGAACCCGACTCCATGGAAGTGGGGGCAGATCAGTTGTCCACGACAGCGGGGCAAGACCAACTTCACCGGCCCTGCGTCGGGCGAGGACGGCCTGGACCGACGGGTGCGCAGCCAGCTTCGCCGGAAGCTGGGATCGGAGGCGGTTTGGGCACTTGGTTCGAGCTGGGTCATGCGACCGAGTTGAGCAAGTTGGCTGGCACGTCAGGCCGTTCCAGGGCGATGAAGTGGCCGGCGTTCGGGACCTGAGTGAACTCGGCGTTGGGGAGCTGTCGCCTGTTGGCCTGCCGGTCTGAAGGCCGGGACCAGTCCTTCTCCCCGTAGATGAGGTGGACCGGTGCGGTGACCTCGGGGTAGCGGGCGCGGGCCGCGACGAGGCTGGGGAGGTTGCGGTACACGGCGCGGACGACCGTCGGGTAGCCCGGGCGGTGGCCGACGTTGAGGAGTTCGTCCAGGTAGTCCTCGCGCAGCGCGGTCGGGTCGACGAGGCCGCGGGTCAGTATCGGCGCGCATGACGGGTCTGGGTTCCAGCCGGGCGAGCATCGGGCCCACTCCGGGGGCGATGACGCCTGTGATGATCAGCCGGGCCAGGAGGCTGGACCTGGCGATTCCGCCGGCGTAGTCGTAGGCGTTGACCGCCACGACGCGGTGGACGCGGTCGGGGAGGTCGGCCGCTGTGGTCAGGGCGAGCACGGCCCCCATCGACTCTCCGAGCAGTGTCACGTCGCGCAGATCGAGTTGGGTCACGAGCCGTTTGACGGCGGCGCGCAAGGCGGGTTCCTCGTAGGAGGCGCCGGGCACGATCTGCGAGTAGCCCATTCCCGGCAGGTCGAGCGCGTACACGGTGTATCGCTGCTGGACCAGCGGGATGAGGTGGCGGAAGTGCTCGGCCTGGGTGCGCACGGTGTGCAGCATGACCAGTGGCGCGCCGCTGCCACCGGTGAGGTAGCGCAGTCGGCCTTGCCCTCGGTCATGCGACCCGGCCGGGTCGAGGAAGTGGCTCCTGGTTCCCGGAATTCTGATTCCGGATTCGGTGTTGGTGGTCATCGACATGTTCGTCTCCTCGGGAGCCAGGGCCCGAAGGCCGGCGCCGCCCGACACCGCGCGCCCGAGAGGATCGCGGAGGGCGAGGTCGCCGAGCCACTGGCGGTGCGCCGGGTATCAACTGCAAGGTCTCAGGCGAGCCTCACAGCAGTACGCGAGCCGCAGATGGCCATGGCCGCCGCGCCCAAGCCCTCATGCCCCGGCGTCCACATCGATGCGCGGACGCCCCCACTCCTCGTCGTGGACCAGCGACCGCCACGGGCGGCGCGCCTTCGCCAGCTCCGGCCGCAGCCCGACGGGGAACTCCGGCGGGTAGCCCAGCGGGGTCAGGTAGTGCACGCCGAGCTCGGGGCAGCGCCGCAGGAGCTCCCGGTACTCCTGCTCGAAGAAGAAATGGAAGTTGGTGGGCGTGGTGCCGAGCCCCATGGCCCGGGCGGCGACGAAGAGGTTCTCGAGCGCGAACGCCAGCGAGGTGACGTCGCCGAAGCGCTCGATGTGCTCCTTGAGCGGGTCATCGGGGTAGTGGAAGCGGGGCACGATGACCGCGCAGAGCCAGACCGGCACCTGCCGGTAGCTGCCGAGGGCCTTCTCGGCGTACCCGCGGGCCCACGCGGCGTGCTCCTCGTCGCTCGCCCCCTCGGCCCGGGGGCGGAAGGTGCGGAAGTACTCCGCGGCCCCCCGCAGCACCAGCTCGGCGAGCGCGGCGCGCCGCTCCGGCTCCCGGACGACCACGAAGCTCCAGGACTGGGCCCCGTGGCCGGTCGGCGCGAGAAGCGCCAGCCGCAGCAGTCGGTCGAGGTCGGCGTCGACGACCGGGCGGTCGGTGTAGGGGCGGACCGCCCGCCGCTGGCGGATGGCGTCCAGGGCGTCGAGGGCCATCACGCCGCCACCGTCGGCAGGATGTCGTCCCCGGGCGTGAGGGGAACCCCGAGGTCCCCGGGCATCACGGCGGCGTGCAGGCCGAAGAGCTCCGGCGAGTACGGCGTCTGGCCGACCACCGCGGACGTCCCGCCGTTGACGACGAGCACCGTTCCCGTCATGTAGCTCGACGCGTCGGAGGCGAGGAGGAGCAGCGGCCCGGTGAGCTCCTCGGGGACGCCCGTGCGCCCCATCGGCGCCTGGGCCTCGACGCGCTGCCGCCAGGCCGGGGCGGCGAGCACCGCGTCGGTCATCTCGCTCGGGAACCACCCGGGGCAGATGGCGTTCACCCGCACGCCGCGGTCGGCCCACGACGCGGCGAGCGCTTGCGTGATGTTCAGGACCGCCGCCTTGGACGCCTGGTAGGCGGGGGGGAAGTGGGGCATGCCGGCGAGGCCCGTGTAGGAGGAGATCACCACGATCGAGCCGCGGCCGGCCGCCAGCATCCGGCGGCCCGCCGCCTGGCACGTGTACCAGGCACCGGACAGGTTCACCGCGATCGACTGCTCCCACAGGGCGGGCGGCAGCCGCTCCGGAAGCGACAGGCCGTCGAGCACGGCGCCGGCGTTGGCCACCGCGATGTCGAGCCCGCCGAACTCGTCGAGCGCCCGCTGGGCGGCGGCGTCCACCTGCTCGGGGTCGGTCACGTCGCAGGCCACCGCGACCGCGGAGCCGCCGCCCTCGCGGATGCCCTGGGCCACCTCCTCGAGCCGGTCGAGGCGCCGGGCGGCCAGGACGAGGGACGCGCCGGCCTCGGCCAGCGCGCGGGCGAAGACGACGCCGAGGCCGGATGACGCGCCCGTGACGAGCGCGACCTGTCCGGTCAGGTCGAAGCGGAACGGCTGATGGGTCATGGCAGACCTCCTTGGGGGTCCGGGTGGGTGGCGTGGGCGGGTCGAGGGTGGGGGTCCGCCGCGCGGCGGGGGCGGGGGACGAAGACGGCGGCGGCACCGGCGGCCACGGCGGCGGCCGCCATGAACGCCCAGCCGGCGCGGAACTGCGTGAGGTCGGGGGCCCGCTCGCCGAGGATCGCGACCAGGACGGCGACCCCGATCACCCCGCCGATCTGGCGTGCCATGTTGAACACCGCGCTCCCGGTCGCGGTCCGCTCCGGCGGGAGCGCGGACACGGCGGCGCCGGCGAGGATGGGGAACGTCAGGCTCACCCCGACGCCGGTGAGGACGATCCCGGGCAGCATGTCGGACGCGTAGTGGGCCTCGGTTCCGATCCGGGCGATCCACCAGCCGCAGCCCGCCGCGAACGCGGCCACGCCCGCGAGCGCGATCGGCCGGGCGCCGATGCGGCCGGCCAGGGTGCCGGCCGGCCAGGACAGGAGCGCCACCATCAGCGGCCCCGGCGCCAACGCCAGGCCGCTTTGGAGCGCGGAGTAGTGCCAGACCTCGGTCATGAAGAGCACGCTCGCCAGCAGCAGCGCGAAGAACGCCATCGAGAAGAGGAAGACGCTCAGGTTCGCGGCGCGGCGCGTCCGCGATTGCAGGATCACCCCCTCCACGACCGGTGCGGGGTGCCGCGCCGAGCGCGCCGCGAACGCGGCCAGCGCCACGAGCGCGGTCGCCTCGGACAGCGCGACCCGGCCGCTGATCCAGCCCCACTCCTCGCCCTTCACGATGCCGAGCGCCAATGCCCCCACGCCGACGCAGAGGAGCAAGGCCCCGACCAGATCGGGCCGCCGGCCCCGGGCCGGATCGCGCGCCTCGGTGAGCACCCGGACGGCGGCGATCGCGACCAGCGCCCCGAGCGGGAGGTTCACGAGGAACACCCACCGCCAGCTGGCGCTCACCAGCAGGCCGCCGATGGTGGGGCCGAGCGTCGCCGCGAGGGCGGCCCCCGCCGTCCAGAGGCCGATCGCCGCGGCGCGGCGGTGCGGCGGGAACTCGGGGATGAGCAGGGCGAGCGACGTCGGGATGAGGAGGGCCGCGCCGACGGCCTGGACGACGCGGGCGCCGACGAGGGCCCACGGGCCGGCAGCGGCGGCGCACGCCGCGGAGGCGACCAGGAACAGCCCCAGGCCGGCGAGGAAGAGGCGCTTGCGGCCCAGGCGGTCCGCCAGGCGCCCGGCGGGCACGAGGAGCGCCGCGAACACGATCGCGTAGCCGCTCAGCACCCAGGAGAGCGCCGACAGGCTGGAGCCCGCGAAGTCGGCCTGGATCGCCGGGAAGGCGATGTTGACGATGAAGAGGTCCAGGTTGGCCAGGAAGGCGCCGGCCGTGACCACGAGCAGGACCTGCCACTGGCGGGCGAGCCGCGGCCCACGGCGACGGCCGGCGGGCATTCCGGCCGACGCCTGCGCGGAAGGCGCCGTGTCGGGGCGTGATGCGGGCGTTCGGGTCACTAGCGCCATGCAAGCTAGTGGACAAGCTTCCGTGATGCAAGCTAGACTCGTTGCCGTGCTCGGCCGCGACTACACGGGACAGAACTGCTCCGTGGCGCGCACCCTGGAGCTGATCGGCGAGCGCTGGACGCTGCTCGTGCTGCGGGACGCCTTCCTGGGGGTCACACGCTTCGAGCCCTTCCAGCGGCGGCTCAAAATCGCGCCCAACATCCTCACCAAGCGGCTGAGCACGCTGACCGAGGCCGGCGTCCTCGAGCGCCGCCGCTACCAGGAGCGCCCCGAGCGGTTCGAGTACGTCCTCACCGACGCTGGCAAGGAGCTCCTCCCGGTGCTGGTCGACTTGATGCGCTGGGGCGACGCCCACTTCGCCCCCAACGGCCCCCCGTCGGTCCTGCGCCACGCCGGCTGCGGCGGCGAGCTCGGCCGGGGGGCGGCCTGCCAGGCGTGCGGCCAGCCCGTGGAGGCCGACGACGTCGAGTGGTACCGCGGCCCGGGGACCCACAAGACCCCCGGCGAGCGAATGATCCCGGCCTGACCTACCGCGGTGGCGCCAGCTAGCGCCCCGCCGAGAGCGCGCGCGTAGGCCGTCTGGCCCTTCGCCTGCGGGTGGCCTGAGGTCGCTGATTCTATCCCAGACTGCCCATGGCCAGAAGGGGCATAACTACTGGGATCCCGCTCCCGGCGAGGCTGACTCGCGCGCCGGGGCGTAGTGCATCCGGGGAGAACGCGCCAGCCCCAGACGTGGCAGTTGTCGTCGTTGCCTGGCGGGGCGTGTGTTGCGACGCGGTCATGCCCGGTCGTCGAGCAGCTTCACGGCCGTCTCCACGCCGCGGGCGAGGAGCTGGTCGGAGAGGTCGCGGTCGGTCAGTGCTCTGGCGAGCTGCAGGGTGCCGACCATCAGTCCGAAGACCGTGAGCGCGTCGGTCCGAGCGGCCTCGACGTCTGTCGGGTCCTGGCGCAAGGCGATGTCGTCGATCACGCCCATCAGCTCGTCGGTGAAGACCTGCCTGGTGGCGGCGGGGCGGCGGGCGATCTCGTCGAGCAGCGCAGCCGACGGGCAGCCGTCGGCGCACTGGTCGCGGTGCTGCGGGGACAGGTAGGAGCGGACGAACGCCTCGAGCCCCGCCCGATCGGGGGCCTGGGCATCGAAGCCGTGGCGTTGGACGCGCAGCTGGTCGGCGAGGACGTTCGCGACGAGATCCTCCTTGGACGTGAAGTGGCCGTAGAAGGCGCCGTTGGTCAGGCCGGCGTCCGACATCACGGCGGCCACGCCGGCGCCTTCGATGCCGTCTTGCTTGAAGCGCCGCCCGGCCGCTTCGACGATGCGCTGTCTGGTGGCCTGCTTGTGGTCCTTGCGGTAGCGCATTGCGACCTCCGCTCGTCGAGCTGCTCCTGATCGTGTTCGACCCCCCATTGCATTATGGCCGTACTATTGTAGTATGACCGTAATCCAAAGCCAATGCAGTCTGCGCAAGGAGACAAGCGATGACGACGGTCGAGGCAGCTACGGGTGCGGCCCTGAACGCGACGTGGAAGACCGCGCCGACGCAGACCATCAACGCCGGCGGCGTGGAGTTCGCCTTCCGTGAGCTCGGCCCGAGCACGGGGGTGCCGGTGGTCTTCCTCACCCACCTGGCCGCAGTCCTGGACAACTGGGACCCCCGAGTCGTGGACGGCATCGCCGCCGAGCATCGGGTCATCACCTTCGATAACCGCGGTGTCGGTGCCTCCAGCGGGTCCACGCCGACGACCATCGAGGAGATGGCGAGGGACGCCGTCACCTTCATCCGCGCCCTCGGCGTCGATCAGGTTGACCTCTTCGGGTTCTCCATGGGCGGCATGATCGCCCAGGTGATCGCGCAGGAGGAGCCGCGGCTCGTGCGCAAGATGATCCTCGCCGGAACCGGCCCCGCGGGGGGCGATGGCATCGACAAGGTGACCCGCATTTCCCTCTTCGACACCGCGCGAGGACTGCTCACCCGCCGGGACCCCAAGCAGTTCCTCTTCTTCACCAGGACTCCCAACGGGCGCCGAGCCGGGAAGGAGTTCCTGGCACGGCTCGAGGAACGTACGAACGACCGCGACACGGCCATCTCCGTGGGCTCGTTCCGCGCCCAGCTCAAGGCCATCCACCGATGGGGTCAGCAGAAGCCCGCGGAGCTCGCGCGCATCCACCAGCCGGTGCTCGTCATGAATGGCGAGAGCGACAAGATGGTGCCCACCAAGAACAGCGTCGACCTCGATCGACGACTCCCGAACAGCCAGCTCGTCCTCTATCCCGACGCCGGGCACGGCGGGGTGTTCCAGTTCCACGAGGACTTCGTCACGCGGGCTCTCGAGTTCCTATGAAGGCATTCGTCGTCGAGCACTACGGCAAGGACGGACTCCGCGCTGCCGACGTACCCGAGCCCGAGGTCGGTGACGGTGACGTGCTGGTCAAGGTGAGCGCCGCCGGCATCAACCCGCTCGACAAGATGGTCCGCAACGGCGAGTTCAAGCGGCTCCTGAAGTACCAGACCCCGTTCGTGCTCGGCCACGACGTCGCCGGCCTGGTGACCAGGGTCGGCTCGGCCGTACGCGACTTCCAGGGAGGCGACGAGGTCTACGCTCGCCCCCGCGACCTGCGGATCGGGACCTTCGCGGAGTACATCGCGATCGACCAGGACGACGTCGCGCCCAAGCCAGCCTCGCTCACCCTGCACGAGGCGGCCGCGGTGCCGCTGGTGTCACTGGCCGCCTGGCAGGCCCTCGTCGACCGCGCCCAGGTGAAACCCGGCCAGAAGGTCCTCGTCCACGCCGGCTCCGGCGGCCTGGGGTCGACCGTCATCCAGCTCGCCAAGCACCTCGGCGCCACGGTGGCGACGACCGCGAGCGGAACGAACGCGGAGCTGGTGCGCAGCCTCGGCGCCGACGTCGTCCTGGACTACACGCAGGAGGACTTCGCCGAGGTCCTCTCCGGCTACGACGTCGTGTTGGACTCGCGAGGGGGCGAGAACCTCGAGAGGTCCCTCACGGTCCTCAAGCCGGGCGGACAGGCGATCGGCGTGACCGGCCCGCCGGACCCCGGGTTCGCGAAGCAGCTCGGGGCGCCGAAGCTCATGGGCGTCGTGATGGGGCTGCTGAGCCGCAAGGTCCGCAAGCGGGCGCGGAAGCTCGGCGTGAGCTACTCGTTTCTGTTCATGCAGGCCAACGGCGCCCAGCTGCGCGAGCTGGCCTCCCTCTACGACGCCGGCCACCTCCACCCGCTCATCGACAAGACCTTCCCGTTCGACCAGACCCTCGCGGCGCTGGCGTACGCCGAGCAGGGCCGCGCCAACGGCAAGGTCGTCATCACGCTCGACTGACAACGCCGCCTGCCGCCCAACCCTGATGGTCCGATAGCGGAAGCGAATGGGCGGCAGTCGTAGACGCCTGTCTTGGACGACACGCGGTCGTCCGCAGGCGTGCGATCGGCTTCCGCGTCGCTCCTGCTGTGGAAAGGGGAGCCGCGAGGCTGTCGTGCTTCGTTCCATGCGACAGAGGCGCGAGGGTGGATCGCGCGTTCACCGCTCAAGGCGTCGCCAGCCGATGAATGCGCATCCGAGGCTCAGCAGCGCGCGGTGCATGCTGGCGTCGCGTTCCCAAGGGATGCGGAGCCGGCGGAAGTTGTACAACCACGCGAACGTGCGCTCGACAACCCACCGCACGCAGGCGGACCGCTCCACGGGTGCCCCCGAGGCCGTCATGCCGCCACGCCGACGGCATCTGCCGCAGAATCTGCCGCACTCTCTGCCGCAGAGCCGATCCCGCAGAGTTCCGGGCCCTTGGTCCGATGCTCGCCGAGAACCCGCTAGCCCAGCGGGATCACGGGGCATGACGGGACGTCGCGGAACCCCACGGGACGGGGGCACTTTGCGTTTGGGTGGCGGGGGTCGGCGGTTCGAATCCGCCCGTCCCGATGAGGGTTCTCAGGGTCATAGCATCAGATGTCGCAGGCGCGCGACGGCCAGGAGGCCCGCGAGGCCTGGCAGCGCACCGAGGCACCGGCGCTCTCGGCCCGGATCGTCGCCCTCGACGCCGAGCTCGACCGGCGAGCCGAGGAGCGCGTCTGCATCGCCGAGCGCGATCCCCCGCCCTACTTGGAGGCCGCACTCGGCGGCCGCCCCGGGCACGAGCGCCCTCTCGCACGCTGGCGCGCGGCCCTGCGCCAGCTCGAGGGCCACCGGCTGCGCCGTGGCATCGCCGACCCCGAGCGGGCGCTCGGGTCCGAGCCGGCCGACCCGGCCGGCCGCGCCGAGCACCGCCGAGCACTGGCACGGCTTCGCGAGGCGCGCGCGCAGATCGAGCGCGCCGAGCCCGGCTACCGCTCGCCGCTGCGCTCCCGCGAGCCCGAGCGGGAGCACGGGCGGGAGTATGGTCCGCGGGCGCCCGGCCTCGGACACGATGACCCCGGCCCGAGACGCCGTCAGGGTCCGAGCTTCGGCCTTGGGCGCTGACGGACCTGCCGTACCCGACTCCGGCCAGGCGACGAACGATCGACGGTCTGCGCGAGCCCCTTGCGGCCTTTGCTCGCGGCCTCGGTTTCCATCGCGGCCGTCCCAGGATCCATGTCCGGCACGTCCATGACCAGGGCGACGCGGTTCGGTTCTGCGGATCGACGAACGTGCGGATGTTCCTGACCCCGAGGGGTCGGAAGAACTCCTCGCGCCCGGGTGGCGCGAGCCAGCTGCTCGACGTCCTTCACACCGCGGTGGGCGATGACCGTCGGCACGCGCTCCTCCCCTCGGTGTTCTGTAACGGCCCGGGCGAGCCCATGCCCGGCCCCGCGACGGGCGTCAACGCGGCGGATCACGCGAATTGCGTGACGACCGCTCACCCCGCGCAGCGCGACCGTGGGGCGCGAGACGAGCGGCGTGACCAATTTCAAGCACGAGGAGTACCTCTCGCGTCAACGGGCTGCGGAGCGCCTGGTGGACATCGCCTACTCGCTCACCGCCGGTGGGACGCTCGAGCTCCGGACAGGAGGCGACCAGGTCAAGGTCCCGGTCGTCGACCAGGTCCTCCTGACGCGCGAGAGCAGGACCGACGGCGACCGGGTGGACGTCGAGGTCAGGCTGCGCTGGTCCGCATGACACCGCGAAACGCCTGCATGACGGCGCGCAGAACACTCAGAACATGTGATGAGAGCTCGCGAGGGCCGGGTCCAGATCGATGAGGGCCGGCGGCACTGAGGAGGACCGCATGGGCGAACAGGCCGCACGAGGGGACCTCGGAACGCCGCCGATGGCGTCGGAGCCGCGCGAGACCACCGGCTACTGGTGGCTCTGGGTCGTCGCCGGGATCTCCTGGATCATCATCTCGGTGGTGATCCTCCAGTTCGACGAGACCTCGGTCAGGACGGTCGGGGTCATCATCGGGCTCATGTTCCTGCTCGCCGGCATCCAGAACCTCGCGCTCGCGGGCGCGCCCGTGCCGCTGCGGTGGGTGTGGGTCTGCTTCGGCCTGCTCTTCGTGGCCGCCGGGGTCGTCTGCCTGGCCAACCCGGAGGACACCTTCGCCGCGCTGGCGGACATCCTCGGTTTCCTGTTCCTGCTCGTCGGCGTGTGGTGGATGGTGCGGGCGTTCCTGGAGTGGGCGTTCAACCCGCTCTGGTGGCTCGGGCTCGTCGCGGGCATCCTGATGAGCGTTCTCGCCTTCTGGACCGCCGGTCAGTTCTTCATCGAGAAGGCCTACATCCTGCTCGTCTTCGCCGGGATCTGGGCGCTGATGGAGGGCATCGGCGACATCGCGCGCGCGTTCGCCGTCCGCGAGCTGCATCGGGCGGGGTAGCCGCCGGGTTCATCGGGCGCGGGCGGGCGCCGGGCCGAGCAGCCCGAGGTCCCGTGCGCGCGCGACCGCCTCTCCGCGGCTGTGGGCGTCGAGCTTGGCGTAGATGTGGCGCAGGTGTGTCCTCACGGTGTTGGCGGAGACGCACAGCTCGGCGGCGATTTCGGGTGCCGTGAGGTTGCTCGGCAGGTATCTCACCACCCGCAGCTCCGCCTCGCTGAGCTCCTCCCGCAGCAGCGCCGTCTCGCCACCGGGCGGCGGCGAGCGTCCCGCGAGCATGCCGAGGATCGTCGCGAGCAGCGTCGCGTGGGTGGTGCGGTGCCTCGGATGGCGCTCCAGCAGCTCTCGAACCGGAGCCAGGGCGAACTGGAGGACGACCCCCTCCGGCTCGGCGAGCTCGAGCGCGCGCTCGATCGACGCCTCCGCGCCGGCCCGGTCGCCGAGCCGCTCACGCGCCGCAGCGTCGAACAGCAGCGCGTGGACGGTCGCCCAGCGCGGGTGAAGCGCCTTCGGCGTGCCGTCGATCAGCGGCGCCAGCACGTCCACCGCCTCCCGGGGGCTGCCGTCCGCCAGCCGGAGCGCCGCGGCGGCGAGGCGCATCCCCGCCGAGTCGCGCTCGTCGGCCCCCATGGTGGCGAGCGCGGCGCGCGCCGCCGCCCGGTCGCCCTTCAGCGCCTGCACGAGGACGATCCAGCCGCGTACGTCTATCGGGAGCGCGTGCTCCGGCTCGAGCGAGGCATGCAGCCGGTCCGCGGCGCGGAACTCAGCCAGCGCCTCCTCGAGCCGGCCCTGCCCGAGCCGCAGGAAGGCCCGCGCGAACGGGAGGATGGGCTCCGTCTCGAGCTCCGCGACCGGCGAGCGCACGACCCGCTCGAGCCACCGCTCGGCATCGTCGAAGCGACCGAGCCACGCCAGCGCGCCGGTCGCCGCCGCGACCGCGGGCGCGAGGATGCGATGTGTTCCCCATCCGTGGGCCTCCGCGATCGTCACCGCCTCCTCGCTCAGCCCCAGCCCGACGTTCAGCGAGCTTCCCAGGACGGCGGCCAGCGCGAGGTGCCCGAGGCAGCCGACCTCCAGGTAGGGCCGGCCGATGCGGCGTGCGAGCGCGAGCGCCCCCTCGAGGTCGCGGCGGGCCTCGTCCAGCTGCAGCGACCACAGCTCGGCGATGCCGAGGTTCATCAGGGCCGAGGCGCGATGGTCGTTGCTGCGCGCGAGCTCGTCCTCCGTCTGCGCGTCGAACGAGCCCATCGCCTGGCGCGCGGTGGCGAGGTCGCCGCGCTGACACGCGAGCCAGAGCCGCGCGCTGGCCAGCCGCAGGTCGAACAGCCGCCTCCGCGCGTCGGGTACCGTCGCGGCCAGCCGCTCCGCCGCGGCGATGTGCGTCCCGCTCTCCTCCAGCAGGCCGTCGTACAGGCGACCGGTGGCGAACGCGAGCGCCAGCTCGGCATCCTCCTCGGGCGCGCCCGCCGGGAAGGCGGCCAGCAGCGCGCGCAGGGTCGCCTTGCGGCCGTCGAAGACGAGGTCGACGGAGTTGTCGGCCAGCACGCGGGCGGCGTGCCCCCAGTCACCCGCGGACTGGGCGTGCCGGATCGCCTCGACCTCGAAGCCGTGCTCCTCGAACCACGTCGCCGCGGCGCGGTGCAGCGAGTCGATGATCGCCGGGGAGACCCGGCGGAGCTCGAGCTGCAGCAGGTCGGTCAGCAGGTGGTGGTAGCGGAACCACGATCGCCCGGCGTCCAGCGACACGACGAATGCGTTCGCGTCCTCGAGGCCCTGCAGGATCGCCTCCGAGCCCATGCGGCCCGTCAGCGTGTCGGCGAGCGGGCCGTTGACCCGCTCCAACACCGAGGTGCGCAGGAGGAGGTCGCGCACGTCCGGCGGCTGGCGCTCCAGCACCTCCGCCAGGAGGTAGCCCGCCACGGTGCGCTCGCTTCCGGAGAACTCGGCGACGAACCGCTCGGGATCGGGGTGTCCGGCCAGCGAGATCGCAGCGAGCCGCAGGCCGGCGGCCCACCCTTCGGTCCGCTCCCAGAGTTGCGCCGATCCCGAGTCGGAGAGCGTGAGCCCGCTCGCGTCCAGCAACTGGCGCGTCTCCTCCTGCGAGAAGCGCAGGTCGGGGCCGCGGATCTCGGTCAGCGCGCCCGCCAGCCGCAGCCGATGCAGGCCGAGCCCCACGTCCTCGCGGGTCGCGAGCACCACCCGCAGCGCCGGCGGCAGGCCGGCCAGGAAGCGCTCGAGCAGGCGGAGCGCCTCCACCGAGCGCAGCTCGTGCAGGTCGTCGGCGACCAGCACGACGGGCTGCCCCAGCGAGCCCAGGTCGGACAGCAGCCGCTCGACGACCGCCTGGCCGCCGAAGGCCGGCGTGGCGCCGACCCGCTCCACCAGCCCGTCCTCCGCGACCGCGCCGGCGAGCTCGTTGACGACCGAGAGCCAGAAGCGCTGCGCATCCCGCTCGGCGCGCTCGACCGACACCCAGGCGACCCGATCGGCCAGCCCCTCGGACTCCACCCAGGAGCGCAGCAGCGCCGTCTTCCCGCTCCCGGCCGGCGCGCACAGGAGGACGACCTCGCCCGGGCCGACGCGCGACAGCCGGTCGAACAGGGGGCGGCGCGGCACCAGCCCGCGCGCGGCCGGCAGGCGCCCGTGGCGGCTGTGCGCTACCACCGCCGGCTCCGAGCGCGGTCCCGCGACCGCCATGCGGGGCGCGAGCTTGTCCAGAACAGGGACACGTCAAAATCCGGATCGCGCGTTCCACGGGCCCTCGGGTCCACCCTAGCGGCCCGGGGCGAATCACGTAAACCACGTGACGACGGCTCACCCGGTCGTGCGTCATGCTCGGCCGCGTGATACCCCTCCATCCCATCACCGCCGTGCGCGTCGCCACGCGCCGCTCGCGATGAACTGGAGACCGGCGCCTCCGCCGCGCCAACCGGTCCTGTTCGTCAATCCGAGGTCCGGCGGCGGCAGGGCCGTGCGCGCCGGGGTCGTGGAGCGGGCGCGCGAACGAGGCATCGCGGTGGTCTGCCCGGAGCCTGGTCAGCGCCTGCGGGCGCTGGTCGAGGAGGCCGTGGCCGGCGGCGCCGATGCGCTCGGCGCCGCCGGCGGCGACGGGTCGCAGAGCCTCGTCGCGGCCGTCGCCCGGGCGCACGGGCTCCCCTTCGTCTGCGTCCCGGCCGGCACTCGCGACCACTTCGCGCTGGATCTCGGCGTGGACCGGCGCGACCCGGTGGGCGCGCTCGACGCGTTCACGGACGGGCTCGAGGGCCGCATCGACGTGGCGGAGGTGAACGGCCGCACCTTCCTGAACAACGTCTCGCTCGGGATCTACGGCGACGCGGTCCAGCGAGCGGCGTACCGTGACGCGAAGGTGCGCACGCTGCTGGCCACCGCGCGCGCACGGCTCGGCCCGACCGCCGAGGCGCCGGGGCTGCGCCTCGTGGACGACCTCGGCCGCGAGCACGCGCATCCCGCCGTGGTGCTCGTCTCGAACGGGCCCTATGCGCTGAAACGCCCGTCGGCGCCGGGCGCTCGCCCCGCGCTCGACAGCGGACGGCTCGGGGTCATCGTCCTCGACGGGCCGGGCGATGGCCCGCACCCCCCCGGACGGTCGTGGACCGCGACGAGCCTGGAGGTGAGGGCCCCCGGGCCCGTGCACGCCGGCATCGACGGCGAGGCGGTCGACCTCACGCCGCCGCTCGCGTTCGTGATCCGGCCCGCGGCCCTGCGCGTCAGGATCCCAGCCCGCGATGCAGCTGGGTCGGCGTCCGGGCCGCGGCCGGCGTCGGCGCCTGCCGGGCACGCCCCGGGCCCCGGGCCGACGTGACGGCGCCGGGCGACGACGGCGCCGCGGCGGACCGCCGGCAGTGGCGGGAGGAGGCCGTGCGCCTCGACGTGGCCGTCTACGCGGCGATCGCAGCGACGCCGACCCCCGCGATGGACGCGGCGCTTCGCGGGCTCTCCCGCGCCGCCGACCGCTCGAAGCTCTGGATCGCCTGTTCCGCGCTCTGCGTCGCCTTCGGCGGCGAGCGCGGCCGCCGCGCCGCCGCGGCGGGCCTGGCGTCGATCGCAGTCACGTCGGCCGTCGTGAACCTGGTGCTCAAGCGGCTCGGCAACCGGCGCCGGCCGGATCGCGGCAGCTACGCCGTGCCGGTCACCCGCCAGGTCGACATGCCGCGCTCCACGTCGTGGCCCTCGGGCCATGCCGCCTCTGCGTTCGCCTTCACAACCGGGGTCGGCGGCGTCTGGCCAGGGGCGGGCATCCCACTGAGCGTCATCGCGTCGCTCGTGGCCTACTCGCGCGTCCACACCGGTGTGCACTACCCGTCCGACGCCATCGCAGGGGCCCTCAGCGGGATGGCGTTGGGGCAACTCGTCGTCGCCGGATCCAGGCGCCGGCGTCAGCGGCCGCGTCGCTGAGGGCCCCGGCTCGCGTCAGCCGCGCGGAGGCCGTGCCGGTGGTCGCACGGCCCCCGCGTCGCCCCGCTCACGACCGGGGCGCCTCGCCCGCGGCCGCCGCCGCGTCGTCGGCGTCCATCCTCGCGAGCACCGCGTCGAGCACCGCGTAATCGGCTTCGTCGATGGCCCAGTACGCGGCGTCGATCGCGAGGATCGCGTCCTCCTCGGCCCGCTCCGCCTTCCACCGGGCCTTGCCGACGTCGTGGGCGGTCTTCTTGCTCTCGATGTCCTCGCGGACCGCGTCGATGCGCTCGTTCCACGATTTCTGCGCGTTGACCCACCAGTCCGAGATCTGGCCCTCGCTGTCTGCGGCCTTCTGGCGCAGCTTGTCGCCCTGCGCCTGAGCCGCTGCGCGCGCCGAGGAGACCTCCTGCTCGAGGTCGGCCCTGGCCTTGCTCCGCGCTGCCGCTGCGCGCGTCTCCGTTTCCTTCGCACGCGCCGTGAGCTTCGCCAACTCGTCCGATAGCGCCATTCCAGCTCCTTCGCCGCCGTTGCTGACCGCTGCGCGAGCCATTTCCGAGTCGACTCGTCGTCAGCTGTGGCGGAGCTTGGACGCCGGCTGGGTGACCGGTCGTCACGCATTCCTGGTGATCTCTCCCGGCTCGCGCGACGTCCGCGGTGCGGGATGCCGTAGCAGTCAGCCAGGTCGGCAGGAGTCTCGACAGAGCCGCGCTGGCGATCACGGCCGCCGCGATTACCACGGTCAGCACGGGGTGGTCGAGGGGCGCGCTGAAGTGCACCGCGCTCGCGCCGGGACTCGAGACGAACGACGGGTAGGCGTCGCGCGGGATGTTGCGCCACGCCGCGCGTCCAGGGCCGCCTGCAGCGTCTGGAGCACCACGGCGACCATCAGCGCCCCGAGCGAGACGCCGAGGAACTCGCACACGTCAGCCCGGTGCTCCCCGGGCGCTGCTCCGGCTGGCGGCCATGCTGGTCCTCACGGCTGATTATGGGTCGTGGCGGTCGGTGGGCCGTGCCGTCCAGGCGGGGCAGTAGGTTCTCGTCCAGCTTCGCGCAGACTCCGCGGGAGGGCACCGTGGCGACGAGCGAGCAGGAGGGAGCCGCGAACGGGTGATCACCGAGAGCGTCCACTACGACGACTCGGGCGCTCCGGAGCTGCTCGCGCCGGAGCTCGACCAGGCCCTGGAGCGCGCCCGCGCCGGACGGGGCTTCGTGTGGCTGGCCGTCGTCGACCCCGGCGCCGACGAGATCGAGGCGATCCGGGAGCGCTTCGGGCTGCCGGCGCTCGCGGTCGAGGACGCGCAGGAGGGGCACCAGCGCCCCGAAGCTCGAGCGCTACGGCGACGAGCTCTTTCTCGTCGTGAAGACGGTGCGCTATGACGAAGGCCGCGCCGCGATCGACATCGGCGAGGTTGACCTCTTCATCGGCGAGCACTACGCCATCGTCGCCGGTCGCCAGCTGGCGACGGTGATCGAGGGGGCACGACGGCGACTCGACGAGGACCCCGCCAGCGCGGGCAGGCCGGGGCGATGGCATACTGCCTGGGCGATCCTCGACGAGGTCGTCGACGGCTACGAGCCGGTGATCGACCGGTTCGTTGACGACCTCGAGCGGTTGGAGCACGCCGTGTTCGAGGAGGGCCGCGACCAGGGGCAGGCCATCTACGTTCACCGCCAGCAGGCCGCCCGCATGGCCCGGGTCGTGCACCCGATGCTCGGGCTCTTCGACCGACTCGACCAGGGACAGCAGCCCCAGCTGGCAGAGCGCCTGCGGCCGCTCTTTCGCGACGTCGGCTACGACGTGCAACGGCTCTTCGAGGAGGTCGATCTCCTGAGCCACGCGCTCGACGGGCTGCAGAACGCGAATGTGTCGGGCGTCACGGTACGCCAGAACACCGTGCTACAGAAGCTGTCGGGCTGGGCGGCGATCGTCGCGGTCCCGACCGTGATCACGGGAATCTACGGCATGAACTTCGAGCACATGCCCGACCTCGGCTGGCGGTTCGGCTACGCGCTCGCGCTGGTGGGGATGCTCGTCGTCGTCGTGGTCCAGTACTGGTGCTTCAAGCGCGCCGGATGGATGGAGGACGACCGCGCCGAGGCCGGTCACGAGTCGCCGCATCGGACGCCGGCGCTCGCTCGCCGCTCAGGCCATGGACGGCATGAGCTCGGCCGGCATGATCACGATTGGCCGCAGCATGTCGCGGTCCGGCGCGCGAGG
>CAWIGI010000011.1:0-157416 GCA_963835685.1 Miltoncostaeaceae bacterium | reverse complement strand
GCTTCTCGAGCCGCATCGGCCACATGGGGTGAGAGCCCGCGGCGGCGATGCCCCGCGGCTTCATGGTGGGCGCTCGCTTCGAGGATTCACCCGATGTGGGGATGCGCGCGCAGCGGCCCCTGCGCTGTGATCGCTCCGGGCCGTCGGCAGGTCGGCGCCGGCTCCCATGCTCTCGCGATCAGTCGCGGCCCGGACCCAACCCGCCGACCGCCCAGCGGAGGGCACGAAGATGCCGAGCACGAACAGCCCGACCCGGCCCTTGAGGAGCGTCGGGACGCCGAGGGGCCACAGCAGCACGAGCCAGAGCTCCGCGAGCACGAGGAGCACCGCGATCTCCATCGACGTTCCTCCCGTGGTTCGCGCGGCTGCCGCGCGCCCCGCGCCTCCTGGGCTGCGAAGGCCACCGCCGAGCGGGAGGCGCGAGTCGGTTAGGTTGGGCGGCGCGCGGCCGAACACCTTCGCGCCGCTCGATCCTCTCGGCATGGAATCGAAGGGAGAGTCGTGATGGCCGAGACACCGACCGACCTGCTCGTCGCGGGCTACCAGGACATCGACGAGGCGACGAAGGACTTCGAGTCGCTCCTCGCGCTCGTCAAGGAGAAGCAGGTCTCGATCGAGGGCGTCATCCTCGTGACGCACGAGCAGGACGGCAGCGTCGGCGTGCGGCAAACGGGCGACAACCGCGGCCGCAAGGGGACGGGCTGGGGCGGCGGGGTCGGGCTTGCGGTTGGCCTCTTCGCGCCCCCGCTGCTCGCGTCGGTCGCCGTCGGCGCGGTCGCCGGCCGGGTCATCGGCAAGTTCGCCGACCACCGGGTCGAGGACGAGATTCACGACAAGATCGGCGAGAACCTGCCGCCGGGGTCGGCCGGGATCATCGCCGTCTTCGACGACGAGCAACGGCTCGGCGTCGAGCGGGCGCTCGCGGGCGCGCTGATCCGCTCGGTCGTCCAGGGCGACAAGAAGGGCACCGGCGCCCTGAAGGAGTCGCTCGCCGAGGCGATGGGGAAGTTCAGCCCCGACCGGACGGTGCTTCCGATCCCGGACCCGAACTTCGGCGGCGCGATCGGGCGCACGCTCGACGCGTCCGTCCCCGACTGGACGATCAACATGACGCCGTCGCCCCCGGAGGGCGCGCCGAACGTGTTGCTCGTCCTGATCGACGACGCGGGCTTCGGCAACCCGTCCACGTTCGGCGGGCCCGTTTCCACGCCGGCCATGACCCGGGTCGCCGAGCAGGGCCTCAGCTACAACCGCTTCCACGTCACCGCGCTCTGCTCGCCCACCCGGGCCGCCCTGCTGACCGGCCGCAACCACCACACCGTGGGGTTCGGGTCGATCGGTGAGTTCCCCGGACCGTTCCCCGGCTACTCGGCGAGCGTGCCGAAGGACTGCGCTCCCTTCGTCCGGGCGCTTCAGGGCAACGGCTACTCGACCGCCGGATTCGGAAAGTGGCACATGACGCCCGATCACATGCAGGGGGCGGCCGGGCCGTTCGACCGCTGGCCGAACGCCTGGGGATTCGACCGCTTCTGGGGCATCCTCGGCGGCGAGGCGGGCCAGTACGACCCGGTGATCACGCAGGACAACACGACCCTCGGCGTCCCTGAGGGCGAGGACGGCGAGCAGTACTACTGGCCGGACGACCTCACCGATCAGGCGTCGCGCTGGCTGCACGAGGTGCGCGCCCAGGACCAGGAGAAGCCCTGGTTCATCTACTACTCGACCGGGTGCTCGCACGCGCCCCACCAGGTCGCGGTCGAGTGGAGCGAGAAGTACCGCGGCGAGTTCGACCAGGGCTGGGACGTGCTCCGCGAGGAGACCTTCGAACGGCAGAAGACGCTGGGCGTGATCCCCCCGGACGCGATGCTCACGCCGAGGCCGGACGCGCTCCCGGCCTGGGACTCGCTCTCGGACGGCGAGAGGGCGCTGTACGCGCGGCAGATGGAGGTCTACGCCGGCTTCCAGGAGAACGCCGACTGGAACGTCGGCCGCCTGCTCGACGCGGTCGGGGAGATGGGCGAGCTCGACAATACGCTCGTCATCTACATCTTCGGGGACAACGGCGCGAGCCTGGAGGGCACCCTCACCGGCTCCT
Organism: Miltoncostaeaceae bacterium; assembly: GCA_963835685.1. Classification (GTDB taxonomy): domain Bacteria; phylum Actinomycetota; class Thermoleophilia; order Miltoncostaeales; family Miltoncostaeaceae; genus DATAGF01. Next base: position 155,321 of record CAWIGI010000011.1, on the reverse strand, counting down.
TCAACGAGCTGACGATGCAGAACGGGATCGCCCTCACCCCCGAGCAGCAGCTCTCGCTGATCGAGCAGTACGGCGGGCTCGACGCCTGGGGCACCGACGCGTTCGCCCCCCACTACGCGGCCGCCTGGGCGTGGGCCGGGAACACGCCCTTCCAGTGGGGCAAGCAGGTCGCCTCCCACCTCGGCGGCACCCGCAACGGCATGGTCGTCTCCTGGCCGGAGCGGATCAAGGACGCCGGCGGGCTTCGGTCCCAGTTCACCCACTGCATCGACATCGGGCCGACCATCCTCGAGGCGGCCGGTATCCCCGAGGCCAAGGTCGTTGACGGGGTGGCCCAGAAGCCGCTGGAGGGCACGAGCTTCCTCTACAGCTTCGACGACGCGAACGCCGCCGAGCGGCACACCGTGCAGTACTTCGAGATCGCCGGCTACCGGGCGATCTACAAGGACGGCTGGTGGGCCGCCTGCAAGCTCGACCGCATCCCCTGGGACCTCTCGCCGCCGACGATGGCGAGGTTCGCACCCGGGGCCTACGACCCGGAGCAGGACACCTGGGAGCTGTACTACCTCCCCGACGACTTCAGCCAGGCGAACGACCTGGCCGCGGAGAACCCGGAGAAGCTGGCCGAGCTGAAGGAGCTCTTCTGGCAGGAGGCCGAGAAGCACAACGCGTTGCCGCTGCTGGCGGCGCTCTCGGTCTTCTTCGGAATCCTGCCGCCGATGCCGACGACCACGACCCACACGTTCTACGGCGACGTCGAGAACATCGCGGCCGGGATGATCCCGCGCGTCTACGGCCGCTCCTACGCGATCGAGGCGCAGCTCACGGTGCCGGCACAGGGCGCCGAGGGCGTGATCGTCGCCGAGGCGGACGAGATGGGCGGCTTCTCGCTCTGGGTCGACGAGAACGGCCTGCTTCACCACAGCTACTCGATGATGGGCGTCGAGCGGTACGAGCAGGTCTCGACCGAGCCGATCCCGACCGGGGACATCACGGTCCGCATGCAGTTCGACGCCGACCGCCAAGAACCCTCGGCCGGCGGAATGGTCTCCCTGTACGCGAACGACGAGAAGATCGGCGAGGGGCGGATGGAAAGGACGGTCGCCGTCCGCTTCTCCGGCTACGCCGGCATGGACGTCGGCCGCGACAACGGCCTGGTCGTTGACCGCGCCTACGCGGCCAGGGCTCCGTATGCGTTCACGGGGACCGTGAGGAGGGTCATCTTCGACCTCAAGCCGGCGAGACACGAGGACGAGAAGGCTCTGCACGAGGCCGGCGCCCACGTCGCCACGGCGCACGGCATCAGCGCTTGACACGGAAGGAGAACGCTGATGAGCCAAAGTCATCTCGTGATCGACTTCCCGATCGAGGCACCCGCCGACGCCAAGGCGCTCGCCGAAGAGCTGCCCCCGTTGATGCCCGACCTCGCGAAAGTGCAGGACGACCTCGGAACCGTGCATTTCTCCCGATTCATGATCGAAGGAGACGAGAAGCTCCTCTTCCTCTCGGACATCGACGGCGAGGGCGACCAGCACATCGAGCGGCTCGTGGAGCGTGCTGGCCCGGTGTTCGACGCCATCTTCACGCACGTGGACGACCCTCCGGCCACGCCCGTGGCCGGCAACCCTCAGAGGGTCGTCAAATGGCTGAAGCATCACGTCCGCGAGCCTATCGATACGTACTTCGCCTACGAGGACGCGTCGGTTCAGGACGTCAAGGCGTGCGCGCGCGCGGCCGGCTTCACGGGCAACACCTCGCAGAGCCCGTTGCTGACATACATGACCATCAAGTCACGTCTGCAAGGCTTTGCCTTGAAGCTGGCCGCGAGGTCCATCAAAGACGAGGGCAAGGAAGCGTCGGATTCGCTCGGGACGCTGCATTTCTCCCATTGGGTGCCCTTTGAGAAGAACCACTTGGGCTTCTTCACGATCTACGACGGTGATTTCGACGAAGTACATCCAGGACTTCGCAGACAAGACCTCGGTCGTTTTCGATGCCCTCTTCCCACATGTCATTGGCGCGCCGCCAACCCCAGTAGCAAAGAACGCCCAGGCGTTCTATCAGTGGGCTTTGGAAAACAACTATCCGGCCATCGGGTTTTACAGCGCCTATCCGGGCCTCGGGGTTCAGGACATCCGAGCCCTGCTGGCCGATCGCGAGTCACCAGCGGACACCGCCGGATAGCAGCCCGTCACGTGGTCACGAACACACAGGCAGCAGCGCCGAAGAAGCGCCCGGGGGTCTTTCGCCGGCTGCTTGGTCGACGGCGGCATGAACACCCAGGGGGTGAGGGCGGTTCGGGCGCGAGAGATGGGTCCGCGCTCGACCTCGCGGACATTCAGGGGTTCATCCTCCGCGCTTACAGAATGCCGATGGTGCGGCATTTCCTGCTGGCGGTCGGAGATCCGGCACACGCGCGCAGGCAACTCGGACGGCTCGTCAACGGCGATGAATCCGACACCCCGCAGATCACGACCGCCGCGGACTGGCACGTGGGGTTCGCGCCCGGACCGGGAGACGATCCCGGCGAGGCCCCGCGCCGCACGCCCGACTATTGCCTCAACATCGGCATCACGTGGCCCGGGCTGGTGGCGCTGGAGATCGAGGAACGCGTCCCGACGCTGTCCTTCGAGTCATTTGGCGCGTTCATCGAAGGAGCCGCGCAACGAGCGGAGTTGGTCGGCGACACCGGAGCAGGTTCGCCCGCGAACTGGATCGGGGGTTTTGGAGGAGGGGACGATCACGTCCTGGTGACGCTGCACGCCCTCAGCCCGGAGGCGATGACGAGCTACAGCGACAGCTTGTGTGCCTGTCTTGCCGAGGGAGACGCCTTCCGAGAAATCTGGCGCCAGGACGGGATGGCGTTGATGGAGATGCAAGATGGCCAACCCGTGCCGACCGCCAAGGTTCACTTCGGATATACCGACGGAATCAGTACGCCCACCATTCGCGGCGGCCCGGAGCAGTATCAGCCCGATCACCAGGAGCCCTGCGAGCCATGGCTCTTCGTCTTGCGGGACGACGCTGAGAACTACGTCGTTCCCGAGCCGCGAACGCTGGGCCTCAACGGGAGCTTCGCGGTCTTCAAGAAGGTCGAGACCGACGTCGTTGGCTTCGAAGACTTCCTGCAGTCGCACAAAGACACGATCGATCCCGAGCTGCTGGCCGCAAAGATCTGCGGGCGATGGCGCAACGGCGTTCCTCTCGCCGTGTCACCGGACACGGATAGCCCTGCGGGAGGGATCTCGCCCGAACAGTTGAACGATTTCGGGTATGTGGATGCCGATGGTTCGGGAGACCCGAAGGGGATCCGCTGTCCGGTCGGCGCACACATACGCCGCGTGAATCCACGAGGTCAACCAGTCGCCGGCCAGGGGGTGCCCGGCGGCAGCAACAACTCCCACCGGCTGGTTCGTCGCGGTCTGCCGTACGGGCCGGCCTATGATCCGGGGAAACCTCACGATGGCATCGAGCGCGGGATGCTCTTTCAGTTCATCAACTCGAACATCGAGAACCAGTACGAGTTCGTTCTGCGGCGTTGGGTCAACGACAGCGAATTCGCCGGGGGCGTCAGGCTCCGCCCTGAGTCGAGGGATCCACTGATCGGCACCCAGGACCCTGCGGAGAGCATCTTCGTCATACCGCGGGGAGACGGAGGCCCGCCGATCGAGGTGAGGGGTCTCTCGAGCTTCATCACGACCAAGGCCGCTGCGTACGTGTTTCTGCCGAGTGTCACGGCGATCAAGTTCATCGCCAACGTGGGAGAAGGGCGTGTTGACGACGGGCTAGTGCGCGCCCTGGCCGACGCCCGCGCGGCCCGAGAGGAGCTGGAGGATGAGCCGGGCTGGGTGCTGGCGACCGCGACCGGCGACCTCCTGGCGCCGAAGGTGCGGACCGGGCCTGGCGACGCGCCCAGCGCCGCGCCAGGTGCCCCACCGGAAGATCCACGAGCTGCGTCATTACACCGTCAGCCGGTGGATCGCGGCCGGGTTCAGCCCGAAGGAGGTCCAGGCGGTCGCGGGCCACTCCTCGATCACGACCACCCTCGACCGCTAGGGCCACGTCATGCCCGGCACGCTGGCCGGCCAGCGCGAGCGACTGGCCGCGCTCGACGTGCAGAGCGAGCGTGGGACCGCCTCGGCTCGGGAGCATCGCCGGGAGCACGGACGCCTCCGCGAGCACCTCAGCCGCTTTTCGGGAGCACGCGGGGAGCACGGACGCCTCCGAGCGCGTTGCCAGCACCGGCCCCAAAATAGACGAAAACCCCGCATTCGCGGGGCTTCCTGAGGTGCGCCCGAGAGGACTTGAACCTCCACGGGCCATACGGCCCACAAGGCCCTCAACCTTGCGCGTCTACCAATTCCGCCACAGGCGCGTGGTCGCGTCAGTATAGCGGCGGCCCCGCGCCGCCCTGGATTCCGTCCGGGGTGCTTTGCTAGCGTGCGCAGAACACCTGTTCGCGCCCCGGAGGCGGATCCGCATGGACGAGCTGAGTGAACGGCAGGCCGCGATCCTGGAGTTCATCTCCCGGCATTGCCGAGACACCGGATATCCGCCGACGGTCCGCGAGATCGGGCTCGGCGTCGGGCTCGCGTCGCCGTCGACGGTCCACGCGCACCTCGCGAAGCTCGAGGCCGGCGGCCACATCAAGCGCGACCCCTCAAAGCCGCGCGCGATGTTCGTGCGCCGCGAGGCCGACGAGTCGGCGCCCGCGATCGGCCACCCGCGAGTCGAGGCGCTGCCGCTCGTCGGCTCGGTGGCTGCCGGCGCGCCGCGCCTGGCCGAGCAGGACGTCGAGGACTGGGTCTCGACGCCCTTCGCGGGCGACTTCCTGCTCCGCGTGACCGGCGACTCCATGGTCGGCGCCGGGATCCTCGACGGGGACATGGTGGTCGTGCGGCGCGCCCAGACGGCCGAGGACGGCGAGATCGTCGTTGCGCAAATCGAGGACGAGGCGACCGTGAAGCGGCTGCGCCGCGCCGGGGGGCGGGTCGAGCTCGTCCCCGAGAACGACGCCTACGCGCCGATCGTGGCCGACGAGGTCGCGCTGTGCGGCGTCGTCGTCGGGGTGATGCGGGCGCTCTGACCCGGCATGGTGGCGCCCTCGAGCCTGGGGGAGGCTCCGGGGCGCTACCCTTCCCACCGCAGGCCAGGCAGCCGCGGGTCGCGCGAGCGGCTCGAGGAAAGTCCGGACACCGCAGAGCAGGGTGCTGGCTAACGGCCAGCGGGGGAAACCCCAGGGAAAGTGCCACAGAAACGACACAGCCTCCGGCCTCGCGCCGGCGGCAACGGTGAAAAGGTGCGGTAAGAGCGCACCAGCGGTCTGGTGACAGGCCGGCTGGGTAAACCCCACCCGGTGCAAGGCCAAATCGGGGCGTCACGGGTTGCTCGCCCAGCCCCAGGTCGGCCGCTCGAGGCGCCCGGCGACGGGCGTCCCAGATGGATGGCTGCCCACGACAGAATCCGGCTTACGGCCTGCTAAAGGAAACCCCGCATTTGCGGGGTTTTCCCATTCTGGGGCTGAACCCAGGGCCCGGCGACCGGCGAGGCGGCGCAGCGGTGGGGATGGCAGGATCTGCGCGACCGGTACGCCGACCTGCTCGAGGCGCGCGCCGCGGAGCGATGAGTTCGGCGGTGACGCTCCGTCACACCGGTGGCGTGACCCACGGCCAACCTGGGAAGAGCTGCTGACGATGGACCGCCGCGCGCGCTGGCTGGCGCTGATCGTCCTCTGTCTGGGCGACCTGATGATCGTCCTCGACGGGACGATCGTGAACGTCGCCCTCCCGTCGATCCGGGACGACCTCGGGTTCTCCGAGACGTCGCTCGCGTGGGTGGTGAACGCCTACCTGCTGACGTTCGGCGGCTTCCTCCTGCTCGGCGGCCGCCTCGGCGACCTGCTCGGGCAGCGGCGGATGTTCCTCGCCGGGATCGGGCTCTTCACCGCGGCCTCGCTCGCCTGCGGCCTGGCGACGACGCAGGGCATGCTGGTCGGGGCGCGGGCCGTCCAGGGGCTCGGCGGCGCGCTGGTGTCCGCCGTGGCGCTCTCGCTGATCATGACCCTCTTCACGGAGCCCGCGGAGCGAGCCAAGGCGATGGGGATCTTCGGCTTCGTCCTGTCGGGGGGCGGCACGGCCGGGGTCCTCCTGGGCGGCGTGCTCACCGACGTGCTCTCGTGGCACTGGATCTTCCTCGTCAACATCCCGGTCGGGGTGGCCGTCTACGCGCTGTCGCTGCGGCTCCTGCCCGAGGCGCGCGGCGCGGCGGCCGGCGGTCGCGTCGACGTGGCCGGCGCCGTGACCGTGACCGGGGCGCTGATGCTCGCCGTCTACGCGATCGTCAACGGCAACGAGACCGGCTGGGGGTCGGCGCGGACGCTCGGGCTGCTCGGCGCGGCGGCCGCCCTCCTGGTGGCCTTCCTCGCGATCGAGGCGCGCGTCTCCTCGCCCCTCATGCCGCTGAGCCTGTTCCGGAACCGCAACGTCTCGGCGGCGAACGTCGTCGGGGTGCTCATGGCCGGCGGCCTGTTCGCCTGGTTCTTCTTCTCGGCGCTCTACCTCCAGCAGGTCCTCGGCTACACGCCGCTCGAGGTCGGCCTGGCCTACCTGCCCTCGATGGTGATCTGGGGCGGCTCCTCGCTGTTCTCGGACAAGCTGGTGATGCGCTTCGGCATCAAGGCCCCGTTGGTGACGGGGCTGGCCCTGATGGCCGTCGGCCTCGTCCTCTTCGCCCGGACGCCCGTGGACGGGAGCCTCCTCGTCGACGTGCTCCCCGGGACGATCGCCATCGGCCTCGGCGCGGGCATCGCGTTCAACCCGCTGCTCCTGGCCGCCATGAGCGGCGTGCCGGAGACCCAGTTCGGGCTGGCCTCGGGCGTGGTCAACACCGCGTTCATGATGGGCGGCGCTCTCGCCCTCGCCGGCCTGGCCAGCGTCGCCGCGGCGCCGATCCGACAGCCTGCGATCGTCCGGGGACGACGAGCTCGCCGCCCTCAACGGCGGCTACAACGCCGCCTTCGTGATCGGAGCCGTCTTCGCCGTGGCCGCCGCGGTGGTCGCCGCGACCCTCATCCGCGCCGAGCAGCCCAGCGAGGCCGCGGAGGCGCAGGACGCGGCGACGGCGGCCCGCTGAGCCGCCGGAGCCCCTTCCCGCTCAGCTCGCCGCCGGCGCTCCCGATGCGTCGCCATGGGCCTGGTCGAACCCGCGCACCACGGCGGCCTGGGCGTGGTCGATGACGGCGTAGAGCGCGGCGATCGCCTGCGGCTCCATCGGGACGCTCCTCGCGGCGCGCCTCCTCGGCCTCCATGGCGACCGCGATCGCCACGCGCGTGTGCTCGGCGAGCACGCCGAGGCCGGCCGGGCCCTGCAGCCCGCCGCGCAGGCCCGCGAGCTCGGCCCGTCCCATCGAGACCCCCGGCCGGCCGCTCTCGAGGCCCGCGGTGAGGATGCGAAGGAAGCGCACCGTGAGCCGGCGCATGGCCGGCGCGGTGGGGGCGGGGAGGGGCGTCTCCACCTCCGCGTCGTAGCCGTCGAGCACCCGCTCGACGATGGCCTCCGTCCTGAGGTTCAGCTCGCGCGCGAGCAGGGGCGCGGGGGGGACGTCCTGGGGAGGGCGGCGCAGGCGCCGCGGCTCGGGCGCCGGGGCCCCGCGGTCGGTCAGCCACTCCCGGAGCTCCTCGAGCTCGAAGCGCCGGTGGCCGCCGACCGTGCGGTGGGACGGCAGCCGGCCCTGGTCGGCCCACCCGCGCACGGTGGCCACGCTCACGCCGATCAGCGCGGCCGCCTCGCTGGCGGTCAGGGTCCGCTCGCCCCGCCCGGCACGGCCGCCGCGCGCCCTGGGCCATTCCTCCACGTCGCTCATGGCCGCACAGTCTCGCGCATGTCCACCCCTCGGTCTCCCCCATCCTCCGCCCCGGCACCCGGACGGCGGAAGGATTTTCGCCCGCAGAGGGCGAAGCCCTGCCGAAGCATGCATCCCGAGCATCGCCAATTCCGCCCCTGGCGGCCAGCCCTCGCCGCGTTCCTGCTCCTGGCCTGCGCGCTCGGCCTGGTGGCGGCGTTCGCCGTGGGGCTCGACCTGCGCCGCGAGGTGGCGCGGACCGGCGAGCCGCTTTCCAGGACGGCCGATGCGCTCGCGGCCCGCATCGACCCCGCCGATGCGCGCGCGACCCGGGCGGCGCTCGAGGGCGCCGGCGTGCCGGCGCGCCTCGTCGGACCCGCGGGGCGGGTGAAGGTGGAGGCCGGCGGGCCCGCGTCGGCCTGGCGCGCGGGCGCGGCGTCCTGGCCCGCGGCGCTCGCGACCGCCGGCGTCGAGGGGTGGGCGCTCCGGGACGGGGCGGTCCAGGCGGCGCGGGAGCTCCCGTCCGGCGCCCGGATCGTCCTGCGGCAGCCGCTGGCGCCGGGTGCGGGGAGCCTGGGGGCCGGGCTCTGGCCGCTCGGGGCGCTGGTGGCCGCCCTGGCGGCCCTCGGCGCGGGGGCGGCGTGGGTCCTCGGCGCGCGGTCGGGCTCGCGCCAGCGCACGATCGCCGCCGCGGCCGAGGCCACCGCGACGGGGCGCCCGACGCCGGTGCCGGAGGCCGGGCGCGGGGAGATGCGCCGGCTCTCGCGCGCCGTCGGGGCGCTCTCGGCGCCGCGCGGCGGAGCTCCAGGACGCCGCCGAGGCCCGAGTCGAGGCGCTGGGCGCGGCCCTGGAGCCCATGGCCCAGCCGGCCGCCGCCCGAACGCCCGCGGGCAGCCTGATCCGGAACGAGGCCCTCGAGCGGCTGGTGGCCGAGGCCGCCCCGGCCGACGCGGCCGCGATCGACGAGGCCGTGCAGGCGGGCCTCGAGGCCGCGGGACCGGTCTCGCGCCGGCTGACGATGGGCGACGGGCGAGCCCTCGAGGTGGACGCCTGGGGGGTCCCCGGCGGCAGGATGGTGACGGTGACCGAGCGATCCGAGCAGGCGCGGCTCGCGGCGCTGCGCCGCCAGATCACCGGCTCCGCCGCCCGCCATCTCCAGGCTCCCGTGAGCGAGGTTCAGGCCATCGGCTCGGATCTCCTCGCGCAGGTCCCGGCGACGGCGGCTCCGGCCGTGCGGCGGGTGCTCGCCGCGGGGGACAGGATGGAGCGGCTGGTGGGCCAGATCCTGCGCGGGACGGACAACGACCCGCGGGGCCGGCCGGTGCGGATGAGCGCGGTCGGGGCCGCCGGCGTCACCTACGGCCTCGCGGCGGCCTTCGATCAGAAGCTGCGGGACCGCGGCCTGCGCCTCGAGACCGACCTGCCCGCGGCGCTGCCGCCGATGCACACCGACCCGGTGCTGGTGCACGAGATCCTGTCCGAGCTGATGGCCAACGCCGCGACCTTCACCCCCCGCGGGGGCACGATCACGATCTCGGGCCGGGCGCTGCCCGGCGGCGGCGTCGAGCTGGCCGTGAGCGACACCGGCCCCGGCATCCCGGGCGACGAGCTGGACGCGGCCGTCGAGCGGTTCGGACGCGGCGAGGGCGCGAACGGGTTCCCGGGGGCGGGTCTGGGGCTGGGCGTCGCCCGTGCCCTGGCCGAGCGGCTCGGCGGCCGCCTCACCCTGGAGTCCGGGCCGGGCGGGCGCGCCCGCCTCGAGCTGCCCGCCGCGCCGGTCGGCGCCGCGGAGCCCGTGCTCGACGAGGTCGTCAGCGAGGTGGGAGCGACAGCTCCATGAAGATCGCCCCGGGCGCGCCGAACACCAGCCGCCCGAGCACCCAGCGCCGCCGCGCCGCCTCGCGGAAGCCGTAGCGCTCGTAGAGCGGCCGGGCGGCGCTGTTGTCCGCCGTCACCCAGAGGGTGAGCCGCCGCTTGCCGACCCGCCGCGCCTCGCGCTCGCAGGCCGACAGGAGGGCGCTGGCCACCCCGCGCCGGCGGGCCCACCCGGCCACGCCCAGCTCGTCGATGTAGCCCTCGTCGCGAGCGACGCGTCCGGTTCCCAGCAGGCTGAATACGGCGACCGCGCGCAGGGCCCGGACCCACCCGACCTCCGCGGCGAGGGCCTGCAGGGCGCCCGCCCCCCGGTCGTCGTCCAGGGCGAGATGGACCCCGCCCGCGACGCGCCCGTCCACCTCGGCGACCCAGTAGCGCGAGCTCGAGACCTCGCGGATGTCCCGGCGCACGAGGCCCTCGAGCCCGCGGAGGGCGGCGCGCCCGAGGGCCGGGCCGTACTTGTCCGAGAGCGCGTCGACGATCACGGCGGCGATCGCCGGGGCGTCGTCCTCGCGCGCCCGCCGCACGACCGGCGCTTGCGGCACCGTGGGCATCCCGGCGATGGTAGCCGCCGGTGGACACGGCGCGACCCGAGGCCGGGCGCGGGGTGGCGATCCTCGCCTACGGCTCCCTGCTCTATGACCTCGGCCCGGGGCTGGCGGCCGTGGTCGTCGGCTCGGAGCCCTGGCGCACGCCCTTTCCGGTCGAGTACGGGCGGGCGTCGCGGCGCTGGGGCGGCGGGCCGGTGCTCGTGCCCCACCCGCGCGGCGGGTCCGTGCAGGGCGCCCTGCTGCACCTGGCCGACGGCGTGGAGCCGGCCGCCGCGGCGGAGCTGCTGGCCGCGCGCGAGGGCCTGGACGGCACGCGCGGGATCGTGCGGGTGGATCTGGGCGGCGACCTCCTGGTGCTGAGCGCGAGCCTGCCGCGGAACCTGACGGAGCGGGACATGGCCCCCGCCGCCCTCGCCCGGCGGGCCGTGGAGAGCGCGCGCCGCGGCCCCCGCAACGGCGTCGCCTACCTGCGGGGAGCGGTCGAGGCGGGGGTGCGCACGCCGCTCACCGACGCCTATGCGGCGAGCGTGCTGGAGCTCGTCGGGGCCTCCTCGCTGGCCGGCGCCGAGCGGCTGGTAGCGTTGGAGCGGTCCGCAGCGGCAGGGAGGGCGAATGGCCTGGGATGACGTCTCGCGGTGGCAGCCGGTCGACCTCGCCGCCGCGTTCCGGATGGGCGACGCGGTCCAGCCCATCGACGTCCGCGACCTCGGCTACCGGGAGTCCGACGAGCAGGTGAAGGGCGCGATCCGGGTCAACCCGATGGAGTTCGAGCGCGAGATCGGGGGATTGCCCGACGGCCGCGAGCTGATCTTCTACGACGACCGCCCGGGAGACGCGACGAGCCTGAAGATCGCGATCTGGGCCGTCGACAACGGGCGCTCGCGGGTCGGCATCCTCGTCGGGGGCTGGGACGCGTGGCGCGAGGGCGGCTACCCGGTCGAGCCGAAGCTCTCAGCCGCCTGAGCCCGTGCCGTCCGGGCGCAGGCCGTAGGTCTCCTCGAGCCAGCCGGGCAGGACGTGGGCGATCGCGCGGCACACCAGCTCACGCTCGGAGATCGCCACCCTGGCGGCCACCTCGAGCGCGAGGCGGGCGTCGTCGCTGCGGATGCCGCTGACGCCCTGCACGGTCTTGTCCGCCTCCGAGCGGTTGTAGACCATCGCCCGCGCGGCCATCGGCCAGTTCTCCTTGGTCCAGTCGATCAAGGAGGTCTCGAGGGAGGTCGGGTCGTAGCCCAGCAGGGCCTTCTGGAGCTCGTTCGGCGAAGGGTCGGAGTCGCGCTGCATGCTCACCTCGGGACGGGGGCCGGCCGTGGGGCAGTGTAGCCCCGGCCCCTGGGCGGCGCCGTGAGGATCGTCTCCCTCATCCCCGGCGCGACGGAGATGGTGGCCGCGGTCGGGCGCGGGGACCGGCTCGTGGGCCGCACGCACGAGTGCGACTGGCCGCCGGAGGTCGCGTCGGTGCCGGCGGTCACCGCCGACCGGCTCGACCGGAGCGAGATGGGCTCGGCCGAGATCGACCGCGCCGTGGGCGAGGCGATGGACGAGGGCGGCGGCCTCTACCGGCTCGACGCGGAGGCCCTCGCGCGGGCGCGGCCGGACCTGATCGTCACCCAGGCCCTCTGCGGCGTCTGCGCGGTCGAGCGGGGCGAGGTGGAGGCCGCGGCGCGGTCGATCCCGAGCCGGCCCGAGGTGCTGTCGCTCGAGCCGGAGACGCTGGGCGACGTGCTCGAATGCGTCGTGCGGGTGGGGGAGGCGGTCGGAGCCGCGGACGCCGGCGCCCGCGTCGCGGCGGGGCTGCGCGAGCGCCTCGATCGCGCCGGCGAGGCCACGGCGGGCCTCCCGCCGGTTCGGGCGGTGTGCCTGGAGTGGCTCGACCCGCCCTACGTGGCCGGGCACTGGGTGCCGGAGCAGGTGGCCCTCGCCGGCGGCCACGACCCCTTGGGGCGGCCGGGACGCCCCTCCGTGGCGGCGCGCCCGGAGGACGTGGTCGCCGCCGACCCCGACGTCCTGCTGCTGATGCCCTGCGGATTGAGCCGCGCCGAGACGCTCGCCGCGCTCGCGCGTGACCGGTTCCACGAGCGGTACGGCGGCATGAGGGCGGTGCGCGAGGGCCGCGTCGCCGCCCTGGACAGCGGCTCCCACTTCAGCCGGCCCGGGCCGCGGCTGGTTGACGGGGTCGAGGCCCTGGTCCCGGTGCTGCACCCTCGGGCGGTCGCGTCCGCGGTCGCGGCTCGCGGGTAGACTCGGCCGATGCGGACGTTCCTGCTGCTCTCGACCCTGACCCCGCAGGGCCTGCGGACGCTCGAGGCGACGCCCGAGCGGCTGCTGGAGGTGAACCGCGAGATCGAGGCGCTCGGCGGCCGCGTGCTGCGCCAGTGGTTCCTGCTGGGCGCCTACGACTTCCTGAGCGTCGTCGAGGCGCCCGACGAGCGGGTGATCTCGCGGCTCGCCGTGGAGCTCGCCTCGCGCGGGAGCGCGAGCTTCGAGACCCTTGCCGCGATCCCGGTGAGCGAGCTCATCGCGTCGCTGGAGGAGGCCGCGACCTGAGCCGCACGGCGGCGCTGGCCCTCGACCCGGCGCCGCCGCGGCGCCGCGGCCCGCTCCGCGCCCTGGCCCTCCTGCCGCTGGGGGTCGTCGGGCCCTTCGGAGGGTGGATCCTCCCGACCGCCTACCTGGTGATCCCGCCCGTGGCCGGCCTGCACCTGGCCGCCCGGCGCGCCGACGAGTACCTGCGCGACGACGGTCCGCGCGTGGCCGCGGCGCTCGAGTGGCTCGTGTGGGTGCGGGCCTTCGGGATGCTCCTGGTCGAGCGGCCACCGCTGGACGCCGACCCGCCGGTGCGGCTCTCGGTCGACCTCTCGGGACGGCCGACCGCCGCGACCGCGATGCTGCGACTGGCCGCCGGCCTGCCGCACGCGCTCGCGCTGTTCGTCGCGGGCGCGGCGCTCATCCCGGCGTGGCTCCTCGGCTGCGGCTGGCTCGCCCTGCGCGGCACGCTTCCCCGGCCGGTGCGCGCGGCCCAGGTGGCGCTGCTGCGGGCGGAGGCCGCCTTCCTCGCCCGCCACGCCTCCCTGTCGGCGCGGACGCCCTAGGCGGCGGGGACGCGGCGCCACTCCTCGGCGCCGCACAGCGGGCAGAGGGGCAGCACGAGGATCCCGTCGCTCTCCTTCGGCGACTTCACCAGCAGGTCGCACTCGGCGCAGCGGAAGGAGCCGGTGACCTCGTCACCGACCTCGAACTGCTCGTCTTCGTGAACGCTCGGCATCGGTCGGATCGACCTCCGTCGCAGGTGGCCGCGGGCCGCACGTCGCCCGCGCGCCGGCGCCGCCTCGTGTCGGGCGGGCGGCCTAGGTGGCTACTGCGGCGATGATGCTCGCCGCGGCGACCAGCGTGAACAGCGTCAGGCCGATCACGAGCAGGACGCGCTCGGACACGCCGGCGATGCGCCGAGCGCCGCCGTCGATGGCGCTCCGGCGCCGCGCGAGCAGCCTCGGCAGGCCCCCCTCGTCGAGCCACCGCTCGCAGTAGGGGCAGAAGCGCGCCTCGGCCAGGAGCGGGAGGCCGCAGCGGTGACAGGCGGGGGCCTCCTGGCGGTGATGTCCCTGAAGATCGGACTCGGCTCTCACGCCGGTGGCTCCCCTCAGAATCGCGACGGGCGGTCCCCACGTCCTCCCGGCCGAGCCGCAAGCATACACCCGCATATGGCCCCCGCAACCACCCGCCGAAGGGCGGTGTCACACGCTCTGCGCAGGGGCTTCTCCGTCACGAATCGCGCTTGAAGAAGCGGTCCGCGGCGTCCCAGCCGGGGCCGGGGGTGGGCCCGGACGGCTCGTCGCCGACCATGGGGAAGGCGTCCTGGGAGGGGTCGCCGGCGGGCGCGTCCTCGTCGCCGTGGAGGGAGTCGATCTCGGCGACCTTCCCCTCGATCTCCATCAGCTTCGCGTTGACCGCCGCGATCTCGGCGGCGAGCGGCTCCTCGGGGAGCTGCCCCGCCTTCACGAGCTCGTAGGCGCGCTCCCCGAGCTCCTCGAGCGCGGTGCGGTGATGGCGCTGCAGGAGACGGCGCTCGCCCTCCACGCGGGCGCGCTTGAGCGACGTCTGGACGTCGGTCGCGAGCCGGTTCGCCTGCTTGGCAAGGTTGTCCAGGACCGTCATCTGCGCCTCCTCGAAACGAGCTCGCCGGCGTGGGCGTCCCGATATTCGCACACGCCCCGCCCGGGGTCAGGCGGCGCGCGGCCCCCGTCACGGGGCCGTTCGCGTTTCGCGTCCATCCGGTGCGGAGGCGTGCCGGGGACCCGCCTAGCGTCGGCGCCGTGTCCCGGAGCGCCGAGCGCGGCCAGGCCGCCGTCGAGAGCATCGGCATCGCCGTGCTCGTGGCCCTGCTGCTCGCGGCCGTCTCGGCCTGGCTCGTCCGCGAGGTGCGCCCGCCCGCGGGGCCGCCCGCGCTGGTCGAGGCGGTCGCGGCGCCCCTGTCGCGGGACCCGGCGCCCTTCGACCATCGCTACCCGCTGCCGCCGCCGGCATTCGAGATGCCGCGCGGCCGCGACGACGAGCCGATCGGGCGGGCCCTGCGGGCCGCCGCCCGCGGATCGCGCGACGCGGTCGTCCTCGGCGTCGAGATGCGCCATCGCTTCGCCCGCGGCTTCGGCCGGCGCGTGGGCGCGCGCGGGAGGCGGTTCCTGGAGGACCCGCTCGGCGAGCTCCTGACCGTCCCCGACGCCGACCTCCTCACGCCCGCCGGGGCGCGGCTCGACGTCGAGCGCCTGCGGGACTACGTCCGCGAGTTGCGGGCGATGCCGCCGCGCGAGGCGGCGCTCCGGGTCTCGGAGGACGCGGGTGGGCTGGGGGGCGACCTCGCCGTCGAGGCGGTCAAGGCGTGGCTGGAGCGGCGGGCCCAGCCGGGCGGGCGGCAGCCACGCACGCCGTGACACCCCGGGCGCACTCACGGCGCTCCCCGGCGTCGAGCCGGGGGAGGCCCCCGGCCAGGATCGAGGCGGATCGCACACGACGGAAGGGGGACGGAGGGATGGGACACGCGATCTGGGCGTGGCTCCACGCCGTGGCGCTGACGGCGCTCGAGCGGGCGCGGCAGGACCGGCGCGGCCAGGGGACGGTGGAGTACGTCGGCGTGGTCGTGATGGTCACGCTGCTGATCGCCGCCGTCGCGGTCGCGGCCAAGGGCTGGGCCCCTGCGGTGGGCGACGGGCTGAAGAAGGCCATCGGGGAGGCGATCAAGAAGGCCTCCGGCGGCCTCTGACGGCGGCGCCGGGCGGCGCGCGGTCAGCGGGGCGCGGTCAGGACCGCCGCGCCCCGCACCTCGCCCCTCGCCAGCCTGGCGAGGGCGACGTTGGCGTCCTCCAGGGGATGGGCCTCGACGGCCGTGCGCACCGGGATCTGGGCGGCGAGCTCGAGGAATTCCGCCGCGTCGGCCCGGGTCACGTTGGCGACGCTGCGAAGCGAGCGCTCCCACCAGAGCATCTCGTAGGGCATCTCGGGCAGGCGGTCGAGGTGGATCGCGTTCACCACCACCGTCCCGCCGCGGTTGACCGCCGCCAGCGCGGCCGCGACGACGTCGCCCGCCGGCGCGAAGGTGATCGCGGCGTCGAGGGGCGCGGGCGGCCGGTCGGAGTAGGAGCCGGTCCAGGTCGCGCCGAGCGCACGGGCCCGCTCGCGCTCCTCCTCCGAGCGCGTCGCCACCACGACCTCGCAGCCCATGTGGACGGCCACCTGGATCGTGCACAGCGCCGAGGCGCCGAAGCCGTAGAGGCCGAGGCGGCCGCCCGGGGCGATCCCGGTGAGGCGGAGGGCGCGGTGGCCGATGACCCCCCCGCACAGCAGCGGGGCGAGCGCCTGGTCCTCGGGGCCCTCGGGCAGGCGGGCGGCGTAGTCGGCCCTGACGAGCATCCGCTCGGCGAAGCCGCCGTCGGCGTCCCAGCCCGTGAAGGCCGCCGACTCGCAGAGGTTCTCGCGCCCGGCCCGGCAGTGGCGGCAGGTGCCGTCTGCTCCGGCCAGCCAGTAGGCGCCCGCGCGGTCGCCCTCGCGCCAGCCGCGGACCCCCGGGCCGACGGCCGCCACCCGCCCCACGGCCTGGTGACCGGGGACGACCGGGAGGCGCCGCGCCTCGAGGTCGCCCTCGCAGAGCTGGAGGTCGGTCCGGCAGACCGCGCAGGCCGACACGGCGATGACGATCTCGCCCTGGCCGGGCACGGGGCCGGGGCGCTCGTCCGCCTCGAGGGGCGCGGACGCGGCGGGACCCGGGCGTCGCAGCACCATCGCCAGCATCGGGGCCGAGGCTAGCCGCCGGCCACCTATCCTGGGGCCCGTGAGCGACGCGTCCGACGCGGCTCGGCCGGCCATCGCCCTCCGACCTGCGCCGGCCGCCCCCGCCGGCTCGGGCGACCCCACCCGGCGGTGGGCACTCGGCTTCCCCGACGGGTCGGCGCGCTTCCCCGGCATCGCCCGGACCGAGGCCCAGGCGGTGATCCCCGAGCTCGGGCGGATGGATCCCGCCGAATGGGACGGCGCGCTGGTGGAGGTCGCCCTGCCGGTCCTCCTCTCGGAGGGCGCCGGCCCCTACCTCCTGGACGCCGCCGGCCGCATCACCCTGGCGCTCGGCCCGCACCCGGCGCTGGCGGAGCACCTCGTCGCGATGGGAGAGCCGGGCCCCGCCCACCGGATCGGCCTCGTCAGGCGGGTCGCGGGCCGCGTCTGGAGCTGGACGGTCGACGCCGAGGTCATGCCGGGGCGGCGGGTCGAGGAGCTCGAGCGGCTCGACGCCGCGGCCGACGCCGACGCCGCCCTGCGCTGGCAGGACGAGGCCCGCCGGGGAGGCGGCTAGTCTCCCGCCCCACAGGGGGGTCGAGGCCGTGCAGGAGTACCGGGTCGAGTTCAGCGCCGTGGCGAGCAGGCCGCTCGCGAGGAACGCCGCCGCCCAGCTCTCGAGGGCACTCGAGGCCATGCCCGGCGCCGACGGCCTCGAGGGCACCAGCCAGGACGGCCGCCGCCGGCGCGTGTCGGCGACGTTCCGGATCGAGGTGCGGCTCGGGATGGCCGACGCGGCCCGCGACGGCAGCCGCCTGGCCAAGGAGGCCCTGAAGGTGGCCGGGATGGCCGACGCCCAGCTCACGGAGCTCGCGGTCGCGCTCCTGGGTGACGTCACCGCCGCGGAGGGGGCGGGGAACCGGGTCCCCTAGAATCGGGGGCCGTGCGCGAACGCCGCAGAACCGATCGGCCGGCCGGGATGGTCGGCGGAAGCGCTCTCCCGGGCGGGGTGATGATGCGCACCCGCACCCGCGTGGGCGTGGCGGTGCGGCGCGAGGAGGACGGCGCGATCGTCACCGAGGGCTTCGACCTGGAGCCTCCGACCGCGCCGTGGACGCGCCTGCCGCTGATGCGCGGGGTGGTCGCGATCCGGACGGCGCTGATCACCGGCCAGAGGTCCCTGGCGATCGGCGAGCGGCTGCGCTGGGAGGAGATCGCCGCCGCGAGGGCGCGGGACGGCTCCGTCGCCGACGAGATGGAGTCCGAGGTCGAGGGGACGGGCTTCTGGACCAAGGTGGCCGTGGGCGTCGGCGCGCTGCTGGGGGCCGGCCTGCAGATCGCCCTCTTCCGCATCGGTCCCGTCGTGATCGCCAAGGAGGCCGGCCTCACCGGCGCGGCCTTCATCATCGCCGACGCGGCGATCCGCCTCGCCCTCCTGCTGGGGATGCTGTGGCTGCTCAGCCTCCTGCCGCCCTTCCGCAAGATCCTCAAGTACCACGGGGCCGAGCATCAGGCGATCGCCGCGCACGAGGCGGGGTCGCCGCTCACCGCCGCGGCCGCCGCCGGGTTCAGCCGCTTCCATCCGCGGTGCGGCACCTCGTTCC
Organism: Miltoncostaeaceae bacterium; assembly: GCA_963835685.1. Lineage (GTDB taxonomy): Bacteria > Actinomycetota > Thermoleophilia > Miltoncostaeales > Miltoncostaeaceae > DATAGF01. Next base: position 137,190 of record CAWIGI010000011.1, on the reverse strand, counting down.
TCGTCGTGTCGGCCGTGGTCTCGATCGCCGTCTACGGAGCGGTCCTGGCGATCACCGGCATCTTCACCTACCCGGCGCTGATCGCGACCCGGCTGATCGGGGCGCCGATCGTCACCGCCATCGCGTTCGAGCTGCAGCGCCAGGCCGCCAAGCTGTGGGGCACCCGCTGGAGCTTCCTCTCGATGCCGGGCCTCTGGGCCCAGCGCCTCACCACGGCGAGGCCGGACCGCGAGGAGCTCGAGGTCGCCTGCGCCGCCCTCGCCGTCGCCCTCGAGGTGCCGGAGGGCGCCCGCGCTGAGGCGCCCGAGACCGCCGACGAGCCCGAGGCCGACCCCGCCCCTCCGCTCGGCCACCCCCAGCCGTCGGTCTAGTCTGAGCGCCAGGGCGTGTAGCTCAGCTGGTTAGAGCAGGGGACTCATAACGCTGGTGCCGGCCCCGCAACGGTTCCGACAGGGCGTGACATCGCCCTCGTAGAGCGGGACAGGGCGTGACGTGGTGTGACGGCTCCAGCCCCACAGAGTTGACCCACAGGGCCCCATGACCCACAGATCGGGCCCTTGACCCACAGGCCACGCGCCGCCCCCTGGACGGCCAAGTCAGCAGGGAGGCGCGCGGCGGGCTCAGCCTCGCACAGTCCGTCGACGACCCGCCGGGGTCGGCCCAGCATGGTCGCTGAAGCACGCGAGTCGCGGGCCTTGCCGGCCGGTCCGGCCGCTGACATGTGCGAACCGCCCGGGTCACCGGGCGACGCGGGGTGGTGCTTCCGCCCGTTCGCGCAGCCGCCTACACGCCGGCCGGCTGCGGCATGAGCCCCAGCTGCGTGAGCAGCGAGACCTGGTCGTAGTAGAGGTCCCCACCGACGACCCGCCCGCCAAGGTCGAAGTGCCACATCTCGCAGAGCGGCAGTGCGAACTCCTTGCCAGTGGCGGGGAACGCCCCAAGCGGCCCGTCGTGCGTGCCGCTAGCAGTGAAGGTGCACACCACCGTCTGGCCAGCGTCGATATAGCGAGGGTCAGTGATTTGGATGTCGGGGGAGGACAGGACCCACCCTGGCAGGAAGTCGTCCCTGAACTCCTGGGGCGTCCTGAACGTCCGGCCCTGGGGGTGATCGGTCCAGGTGATGCTGTCGGCGTAGTGGTCGGTCATGGCCTCGAAGTCCCTCCGGTTGAAGGCCTCGTGACCGGCGCGGTAGGTCTCGACGTTGCTGGATGCCATGGCTCCTCCTCAGAGGTGTTGACCGTCTATGAAGGAGGGCATCGTGGCGGGTGCTCCTTGCGCGAACCTTTGCGGCGCCTTTCCCTGTCCTTTCCGTGTGCTGGCCTCACGAAGGCCACACGCGGATCCGTGGTCATTCCCGGGGGCCAGGGTTACGCGATTTGTCCAGCCAAGAGCGGCTTTGCGCCCGCGCCGCCACGCGGTCGAGCCCCTCCTCCACGCTTGGAGCTTGAGTTCGATCCCAGCGAGCAGCACCGGCCAGGCACCCTCACGGGCATGGCGGGGTGGGGCCCCAGTCCCGCCGCGCCCCCGGACACGGCTCGAATGAGTGGCGGCTCTGGCGCGCGTCGCGAGGGGAGTATGCCGCCCTGAGGCCGACGAGGCAGGGAAGGGTCTCGAACCCAATGTCGGGGCCGGTGCCGCGGGCGCTGGGGTGGCGAGCGCCATCGTAGTGGAGCGGGGTCTCTTCGCCGGGGGCGACGCGGCCGAGGTAGTCGTCGGCGAGCTTGGCGCCGAGAGCGGACGCATGAAGGAGCCAGCGTTGACGTCGCGATACGCGCGCAACGGGTGGGGTCCGGTTGAGGTAGCAGGCGCCGCCCGGGCGGGAGCGCGCGGTCCACGATGCGGGCGGCCGCCTCGTCGACGAGCGCCTTGGCCGCCTGGGCCTCTGCGAACAGGACGCCGACCTCCTCGGCGTTGCCGTCGCCGGGCTCGCGGCACGGTACGCGTCGATCAGCGCGACGGCGCGCGAGAGGACGCCGCGCGAGCCGGCGAGGTCGACGGCGCGGTCTGCTGCTTGCGTGCGCGGACGTGTGTCGCCGGTGGCGCGCCCGGCGACGCCGCGGTGCCGCCATACGTCGCCCATGCGCGGGCCGCCAGCGACGGCGAACGAGGTCGAGAACAGCGGCGGGCCCCCCTAGACCATCTCCGCCATCGCGAGGATGTCGTCAGGCGAGAACTTCCCCACCAGGTCAGGATGCTGCTCGGCCAGGTGGCGCTCGACGGCGGCGATCAGCTCGTCTTCCGTCTCCGCGCGCGCCACCTCCCCGCATTCGCAGGTCATGATCAAGGCCAAGAGGTCTCCTCTCGCTGACGTCTGCTCGGGCACGCTCGTCGATCGGCCTTTCCTCAACGTTGGCGAGCTCTGCGCTTGCGACGCCCGTCAGCGAGCGGCCCCGAGCGTCGGCCCAAGGAGCCGCTGATGCAACGCCTGCACCTCCGTGCTCGGCGCGGTGCCGAGCTCGTCGCGCAGCAGGCATCGCAGGGCGTCGTACGCCAGCAGCGCCTCGGCGGTGTTCCCCTGCACCGCGAGGGCCTCCATGAGGAGCCCATAGCCGGCCTCCCGGAAGGGCGAGAGCTTCACCATCGCGCGCCCGGACCGCTCCGCCGCGGGGAGCTCAGTTCCGCCGATGCGCAGGCTGGAGATCCCGACGCAGGCCAGCGCGCGGAGCCGAATGTCCTCCAGCCGGCTCCGGAGCTCGACGACCCACGGGGCGTCGAGGCCGGGGAGGATGCCCCGGTTGGCCGTGTGGAGCGCGACGCGCGCCGGGCCCGACGCCCCGGCCCAGTCCCCGAGCGCGACGGCCGACTCGGCTCGGTGGATCCCCATCATGGCGGCCTCGAGATCGATCCAGGCCGCAGGCAGCGCGAGGCGGAGGTGTGATCGGCCCTCGAGCGACGCCGGCCCGAGCGCGCTTCTGAGCTTCGAGAGCAGGACGCTGAGGGCCGGCTGCGGCTTCGGAGGCAGCTCGTCCGGCCAGAGCGCCTCGATCAGCTCGTCGCGGCTGACGGGGCGATCGCGGTTGACAGCCAGGTAGACGAGGAGGAACAGCCCCTGACGTCCCGGCAGGGCGCGCTCGACGCGTCGGCCGTCGAGCTGCACGACCACACGGCCGCAGACCTGGATTCTCGCTCCCAACCGGGGGCCGCCAAGTTCTTGGAGGTGGGAGGGAAAGCTACTCCCAAGCCCCCATCCGGACAATGGCGCAGCAGTCGTGACGGGCGCTCCCCTCCTTGACGTGGGCGCTCCCGGTGCCAGAGGGTGGAGCGGTGATTCGCGGCCGGTGGGCCCCGCTCCTGCTCGCGCTGGCGCTCCTCGCGCTGCCCGTCGGGGGGGCTCAGGCGGCGAGCGCCGCGACGCCGGGCGGCAAGAATGCGTCGCAGGCGCCGGCCATCGCGGCCGCCGTGCGGGACGCGATGGCGAACGACCACCTCCGCGCCGCCATCGTCAAGGTCACCCGGGGGAACAAGGTCCTGTTCCGGCGGGCGTTCGGCACGTCGATGAACAACGTGCCGGCGACGGCCGACATGAACTTCCGCAACGGCGCCGTCGCCTTCGCCTACCTGGGCACGCTCCTGATGCGCTTCGTGGACGAGGGCAAGGTCCGGCTCGACGACACGGTCAACCGCTGGATGCCGACCCTGCCCGAGGCCGACAAGGTCACGCTGAAGATGCTGGCCAACCAGACGACCGGGTACCCCGACTTCGAGACCGATCCGGCCTGGAACGCGGCCTGGAACGCGGACCCGTTCCACGTCTTCACGTTCCGCGAGCGGCTCGCCTACGCCTTCTCGCGACCCCAGCAGTTCGCCCCCGGGACGAACTGGAGCTACGCGCACACCAACTTCATGATCCTCGGCAACATCCTCGCCAAGATCGGCGGGAAGCCACTCGCGACGCTGCTGCGCCAGAAGGTGCTCGACCCGATGGGCCTCGACCACACCGTGGCGACGACGACGTCCAAGATCCCGCCGCCGGTGCTCCACTCCTTCAGCTCCGAGCGCCGCGTGCTTCTCGGGATCCCGCCGTCGACCTTCTTCTACGAGGAGGCGACGTTCTGGAACCCGCAGTGGGGCACCCCGATCGGGGCGAACCAGACCACGACCATCGACGACATGATCACGACGGCGGTCAAGGTCGGCACCGGCGCCCTGCTCTCGAGGAAGAGCTACCGGGCTATGACCGGCCCCAACCTGCTGGGCTTCGGCCAGAAGCTGCCCGTCTGCGAGCCCTCCTGCTTCACCCAGATCAACGTGTACGACTACGGCCTCGGGGTCGTGCGCTCCGGGTCGTGGATCCTGCAGGACCCGCTGGTCTCCGGCTACAGCGCGACGGAGGCCTACCTACCCTCCGAGAAGATCGCCATCGCGACGGTCGTGACCTACCAGCCCAGCGCCTTCGACTCGCAGGGCAACTACCCGTTCCCCAACTCCAGCGACGCCCTCTTCCGGTCGATCGGCGCCGTGGTGGCGCCGAAGGATCCGCCTCCGCTGCTGCCCGGCCAGGCATGCCAACGAACAGCGCGTGGGTGCCGGTGAGGTTGAATCGCCTGAGCGCTCGGGGGTTGGCGACGGACGCGGCTAGGGCGCGGACTCGGCCGGCGGCCCGGCCGGCCGGGGTGGCCGTCCACAGCGCCGGCCAGCTCGGCCGCAACCGCGAGATTCATAAGGCCCGGGTCCGGGCCTACGGCCGGGGGGCGCCCGCCGGGCCGCGACGCGGCTAGCGAATCTAAGCCCTTGTCCCCCCCGGAAGGGGGTCGAGGTACCGGCGGCCGCTCGAATCGGCGTCTAGGCCCGAGGCCGGGGGCCGGACAGCCCGCGAGCGGGGCGGGGCTAGCCCGAGAGGCGATTCGAGCGGCCGGAGGACCTACCCCACTGGCGGCGGGGGACAAGGGCCTAGCGGCTAGCCCCCGCTAGGGTCCAGGGACGGGTCTTTCCGGGTCCACTTGAGCGATCAAGTGACCGACGCCGGGACACAGAAGACCCGCATTAGCAGGACAAAGGGCGTGTAGCTCAGCTGGTTAGAGCAGGGGACTCATAATCCCTTGGACCCAGGTTCGAATCCTGGCGCGCCCATCTCGGCCCCCGCTCACAGAGCGAGATCGCGCTTGGCTACGCGGGCGAGGCGTGCGAGCTGTGCGTCGTGTGTCGCCCTGATGGCCCCCCGGGTGGCCCCCGGGCGCGAAGCTCGTGCCGCGCTTCAACCTGCACGACCTCCGTCATCGCTCCATCTCGCTTCGCCTGCACGGGGGCCTGCCGGTGCACGAGGTCGCTCGCGCCGCCGGGCACGCGCGAGCGAGCGTCACGCTCGACACCAGCGCACACGTCCTCGTCGGCGAGCGCGAGATCGAGCGCGCCTCGCTGCTGCCCTGAGCGACTTCGCGTCGTCCCCGAGGGCTCTTCGCTCACGAGAGCGTCGAGCCCACCGTCGTCGTCAACGACCTCGCCAGGGCCCCCGCATTGCTTATCCAGTCCGGCGGGCGTTAGTCTCGCACCGCGCCGAAGTGCCTACCCGGAGGTCCTCATGGCCACTACTGGTCTCCCTGACGTCGGGACCGAGCTTCGGGAGGGTTACGCCGAGGTCGGCGATCAGAAATTGCACTACGTCGAGGCCGGTGACGGGCCGCTGGTCGTTCTGCTGCACGGCTTCCCGGAGTTCTGGTTCGGTTGGCGGCTGCAGATCGAGCCGCTCGTGTCGGCGGGTTTTCGCGTGGTCGCCCCCGACACACGTGGCTACAACCTGTCATCGAAGCCAGAGGACTTCGAGGCCTACGCCGTCGACCTGCTCGCCGCCGACATCCGCGGGCTTATCCGAGAGCTCGGTGCCGAGTCCGCGATGCTGGCCGGTCACGACTGGGGCGGATCGATCGCCTGGACCACCGCGATGAACCACCCCGAGGCGGTCAACCGACTCGCCATCCTCAACGCGGCCCATCCGCGGCGGCTCCAGGAGGGGCTGCGCCACCCGAGTCAGCTCCGAAAGTCCTGGTACTTCTTCTTCTTTGCGCTCCCGCGGCTGCCCGAGGACGTCGTGCGCGCCAGAGACTGGCATTTCTTCCGAGACTTCCTGGATGACGCGAACCCGCCTTACACGCCGCAGGAACTCGAACGCTACGTCGAGGCGTGGTCGCAGCCCGGGGCGGCAGCCGGGATGATCAACTACTACCGCGCCTCCGTACGACAGTCCCAGAAGGATGCCGTGGCAAAGCTTCGCCCGATCTCGGCGCGGACCCTGGTCATCTGGGGGGAGCGCGATTCCTACCTCGGCCCCGAACTCGCCGAGCCCGACCACGACGACGTGCCCAACCTCGACCGCGTGGAGCGCCTGGCCGACGCATCGCATTGGGTGCATCACGACGAGGCTGAACGCGTCAACCAACTCCTTATCGACTTCTTCGCCCCGGCGGCCCGCTAGCGCGTATTGCGGGCGGCCGCCGGCATCGCCAGGGGGAGGACGATCCGGACCAAGGCGGTGCAGGTGACCCTCGGTCCGGTGTCGCGCGCTACGCGGGCCTCTGAGGCCCGGCGGCGGCGGCGGGCTCCCTTTCCGCGCGTCGTCGCGTATCGCCCCGATGGCCCCCTCGATGGCCCCCCGGAGCTCGAAAACCCCGGCGGTTTGCAGCGCAGGTTCGAGTCCTGCCGCGCCCACCTCCAGCCCACCGCCCGAGGGCGTCGGCCCGCTCGGGGTGCCGCCCTCTTCCCGCTCGCACTCCGCCGTCCCGGCGAACTGACGATTCCTCTCCCGCTCGAATGAGCACCACAGGGGGCGAGGGTCCACCCAGCGCGATGGCCGGCGCGAGCAGGCACCGGCGCGCGCACGGTCGCGCGCGCCGGGCGCAACCGGGCAGGCGAAGCCGTCGCTCGACGAGACGAGACAAGAAGGAGGTCAGATGGACAGCACGCCGGTGATCGACATTCGTCCCTTCCGCGTCAACGTTCCCGATGAGGAGCTCGTCGAGCTGCGTCGCCGCATCGACGCGACGCGCTGGCCCTCCCCGGAGCTGGCCACCGATCGATCGCAGGGCGTGCAGCTCAAGACGCTCCAGGAGCTCGCGCGCTACTGGACGGCCGAGTACGACTGGCGCAAGGCCGAGGCGAAGCTCAACGCCTTGCCGCAGTTCACGACCGAGATCGACGGCGTGGACATCCACTTCATCCACGTCAAATCGGCGCACGAGGACGCGCTACCGCTGATCATGACCCATGGCTGGCCCGGGTCCGTCGTGGAGATGATCGACTCCGTCGGCCCCCTGACCGACCCGACCGCGCACGGCGGCAGAGCAGAGGATGCCTTTCACCTCGTGCTGCCCTCCCTGCCCGGGTACGGCCTCTCCGGCCAGCCGGGCGAGCTCGGCTGGGACCTCGAGCGGACCGCGCGGGCCTGGGCCGAGCTCGTGCGCCGCCTCGGTCACACCCGCTACGTGGCCCAGGGCGGCGACGTAGGCGCCGGCGTCACCGACGCGATGAGCCGCCAAGCACCCGAGGGCCTGATCGGCATCCACACGAACCTGCTGGTCCCGGCGCTGAACGGCCCCATGCCGACCGACACCGACGAGGAACGCGCCGCGGCCGCACAGATCGCCACCTTCGGGCAGTCCGGAAACGGCTACTTCGTCGAGATGGCCACCCGCCCGCAGACGATCGGCTACGCCCTGCTCGACTCCCCGGTCGCGCTGGCCGCCTGGATGATCGACCACGACACCGACGCCTACTACAAGATCACCCGCGCCTTCGTCAACGGACAGCCCTCGGGCAACCTCACGCGCGACCACGTTCTCGACAACATCACGCTGTACTGGCTGATGGGCACGGGAGCCTCGGCGGCCCGGTCGTACTGGGAAGCCTACGGGCCGGACGCCCCGGCCGCGGGCCGCCAGCCTCTGCCGCCGCCGAAGATCCCGTTCGGCTTCACGACGTTCCCGGGCGAGATCTGGCGGACGCCGCGCAGCTGGGTCGAGGCGAGCTACCCGAATGTCGTCTACTTCCACGAGGTGGACAAGGGCGGCCACTTCGCCGCCTGGGAGGAGCCCGAGCTCTTCGCGACCGAGATCCGCGCCGCGTTCAGCTCACTCCGCTGATCGCCGCCGGCAGCGGCGCGCACGAAAGTGCGCGCCGCTCGCGTCTTGTTTGCGGCGTCCTGTCAGGGTGGGAACAAGGTGTGAACATCAGCCGCCGAACCGGGCCGAAACGGCTCGTTGGCGTTCGGCCAAGAAAGCGTTGCTTTGCAGCGAAAAGAGAGGACAGCCCGAGGCCCGCCGAAGCCCCGGACTGCCTCTCATAATCCCTTGGACCCAGGTTCGAATCCTGGCGCGCCCATCGGGAACCGCATGGCCATCGGGATTTCCCATAACCATGCGGTTCGCCAAACGCACCAAGGGCACCAAACGCACCGGCGTGCCCCCACGGGTGGCCCCAAGGAATCGGGGACGCCTCGGCCCCTCGGCGGCCCCGTCTAGACGCATGGAAGAGTGGGCGACTCTTCCCCGGCCGGGGGCCGAACCGACCCGGGAGACGGCCGCCCAATTCGCCGAGAGGCGCTCTAAGACAATTTGCGGGCGGAGGGGTAGGCCGGGGTCGGGTGGGCCGTCGGCGACCACCGGGCGGCCCGCGAGCCGGTGAGTCTCGCCGACCTCGGATCATCCATCCGAGGTTGCAACATCGGGATGCGCGCTCACCTTGGCCGGCGGGCGCACGAACGCGGAGCACTCCGCGCCGTCGTGCGCTCGCCCTGGCCGGCGGGCGAAGGCCGGCCTCGGTCTACGACGAGTCGATCACGCCCGCCGAGTGACGAGGTCCTCGTCGCCGTGACCTCGGGGTGGGGGGGAACCCCCTCCCCCCGGGGGGTGGACGGCGTGGGGGGCCGCGCTGGCGGAAAAAAACCCCGGGTCCCTACGTGCCAAAATGGCCGCGATGGCCGGTAGACCGCCCCTCCTGACGCCCGAGGTCGGGCGCCGTGCCGGCGAGCTGCGCGAGCGGGGCGCCAGCGTTCAAGAAGGCAGATCGATCTTGTTCTCCCACGCGTCGCGCTGGACGTTTTTCACCATGTCCTCGGCCAACTGGGGCACAACGTTTCGGAAGAAGCCCGTTTCCTTCGGGATGATATCTACCATTGCGTCGGCCATTAGCTGAGGATCCAGCCGGTTCTGCTCGTCACCGAGGATCCGGTCGAAGAAGCCCTGCACGTCGGCTCTTCTTCACGTAATTCCTATGATCATCCATCCAGTGAGAAGCGGATTCGGCTTCGGTTTCATTGAATCCGGTTAGGTAACCACCTGGGTTTATCACTTGCACCTGGATACCGAACGGGGTCAACTCCGCTTGCATCGACCCGGCAATCGCTTCCAACGCATGCTTCGTCGCGGCATAGGGACCACCATAAGGAACGGAGATCAGGCCACCGATCGAGCTGGTGAATACAATCTTTCCGGGTCGCCCTTCATCGACGAACTTGCGAACGAATCTCTGGGTCAGTTCCAATTGGGCGAAGAAATTGGTCTCAAACAGACGTCGAAGCAGCTCCATCGGGATTTCGGTGATCGGGCCGCTTTCCGCAATTGCGGCATTGTTTACCAGGATATCGATGTCCCAGTCCAATGCGTTTTGAACATCGTAGGGATGCAAGAGATCAAGCTTCTCGACTCGAATGTTCTTCAAGCCAAGCGGCTCAACTTTCAGGCGCAATGCGGTGGCCTGGGGCCAGATCTGCACCCCGGCAATCACATCATGGCCCTCCTTCGCCAACCCGATCGCGGCTAACTCCCCAAAGCCGGAACCGGCTCCCGTAATCAGAATTCGTTTCTTCTCCATGATCACGCCCTCCTCTCGCCTGAGATTGTAATGTGCGCCGTTGCGACTTCGTAGAGGAGATCCGCGAGAGGGAGAAGGCGCCCGGCGACAGGATTGCAGCTTCCTGGCCGCCGCGCGGCGGGAGTCCCGGCCGGACCGGCTGAGGTCGGACCGCAGATTCGGCCGTCGTCCTCCTCGGGGCGCCACCTTGCCTTCCCCGAGTTCGGTGATTGACGAACTCGCCGCGAGGCGCCCGTCTAGTTCCTAGGCCCACAAACGCGGAGTCGTCTCCGCACCCTTCTAGCGCCACCGGGCGCGCAAGGGCGGCGAGAACACCCGGAAGAGCGCCGCGTGGTGCTCGGGCGACAAGGGCACCCCGTCGATGGAGTCGCGCAACTCTCCCGCCGGCGGTGGTCCATGGCCATGACCTCGGCGACGGCCGCCTCGACCTCGTCGCGGGTGTGCCGGCGCGGGGCCAGCAACACCCGCATGGGGTCGGGGTCCGAGTGCTCGGGCACGTCTAGGCCGGCTCGCCCGCGCTCACCGGCTCGCCCCCGCCGCCGGGGCCGACGTGGGCGGTAGCGGGAGGCGCGCCTCGTGCTCGGCCAAGCGCGCTTGTTCCTCGTGGACGGCGGCGAGCCGCTCGCGGCGCTCGTCAATGGCGTTGATGGCGCGGTGCACGTGCACATGGCGCTCGCGGGAAATGGTGCCCGGCGCGAACGGGGCCACCGACCCGTCGGTGCGCAAGTGCCACCACCAACTCCCGCGCGCCTCGGCCTCGCCGCAACGGTCCAAGGCGTCGATGGCCGATAGCAGCGCCACCCGGGCCGCCTCTTCGGCGGCGGCGGCCTCTTGGTCGGCGGCGGCCTCTTGGTCGGCCGCGACCTTGGCGGCGGCGTCCAACATGTCCTCGGTGACGCGGCGCAACTCGTCGCTCACGATGGACAAGTCGCGCTCGGCCGTTGCGAGGGCCTCGCGCACGTCGCCGACCTTGGCCGGCGGGAGCGGGCGGCCGGCGCGGGCGGCGGCGCGGGCCCTTCGGCGTCCGCGGCCTCGGTGGCCTCGGCGAGCGATTGCAGGCGCAGCAACTCGGTGCGCGCCGCCCCGGGGCCATGGCGCGCTGGCGCTGCCGGTGCCTGGCCTGCGGGGAGGAGGTGGCGCCGACCTATACGAGCGTCCGCACCGGCCAAGGGCCCTGCCGCTATTGCGCAGGCAACGCCCCCATACCCGCCGACGAGGCCGCGTCGTGCGCGCGGCAGGGGCTGATCCGTTAGAGCCGTACTCCGGCAACGGTACGCCCTGGCTCTGCCGCTGCCTGACCTGCGACCGCGAGATCACGTCGCGCTACGACCACGTTCGCCGCGGCCAGGGGCCGTGCAAGCACTGTGGCTGGCGAGCCCGGGCGCTGGCATAACGGCTCGACGCCGACGCCACGGCCGCCGCGATGCGGGCAGCCGGCGCCGAGCCGCTGCTGCCGTACCCCGGCGCGCAGGTGCCGTGGCTCTGCCGCTGCCTGACCTGCGACCGCGAGATCACGCCGCGCTACGACAACGTCGTGCGCGGCGGCTCGATGCCGTGCCGGTAGTGCGCCCTCGCACAGGCCGACCGGACCCGGGGCCGCGACCCGACAGCGCCCGGGCGGCTGTACCTGCTGCTGCACGACGACCTGAACGCCCTGAAGGTCGGCATCACCGGCGAAGGCGACGGCCGCCTGCAGGCCCACCGCCAGCGCGGCTGGCAGCTGGTGGCGACCTATCCGCTGCCAACCGCGGCTGACGCCGCCTGGGTGGAGGCCCAGGTGATCGCAGCCTGGCGCGCCGCCGGCTGGCCCCACGCGGTCAACGCCGAGCGCATGCCCCAGGGCGGCTGGACCGAGACCGGTGAGCATGGCCTACGTGGACCCGCCCACCGCCCGGCGGCAGATAGAGGTGGTTCTGGCCGCCGAGCGCTTGCGCCGCGCCCGCGCCGCCTAAGCAGCAGGGGGAGGGCGCGGGGCGCGCCCCTGGCCGCTCGGTGCGTCGTCGGCCGCCGGCGGGCGGGGCGCCCGCGGCGCCGGTCAGAGCGGAGTGAGCCTTACGCGCCCTCGGCGTCGTCGGCCCACGCGTTCGTCGCGTCGATGACGGCCGCGACGCCGGCCCGGGCCTCGTCCAGCCCCTCGCCGGTCGTCAGGTCAACGCCGCGCGAGCGGGCCACCACCAGGCCTCGTGGCGAGCGCGGCCGAGCGCCTGCACCGCGTGCGCGCCCACCAAGCCGGTCCCGCCGATCACGGCGATCCTCATGCCCCCTCCTGCGTCCGGAGGCGGTGCCCGAGACTACGCGGCGGGAGGCCCCGGGCCGTCCGGCCCCTCGCCGGCGCACGCCTGGCGGGCGCGCGCGATCACGGCGGCGCCGCCCGCCGCGCCCGCGGCAAGCTCGGCCAGCGCGACCCCCGCGCCGCGGCGCCCGGTGCCGAGCGCGTCGTCGAGCGAGAGGGCCCCGGGGCCCGCGGCCGAGAGGGCGAAGGCCGAGGCGATCAGCACGAGGTTGTACTCGTAGCCGCCGTCGGCCACCCAGGGGCCGTTCTTCAGGTGGACGCGCTCGATGGCGACGGTCATCCCGCCAGTGATCATCGCGGCGCCGAGGGGCGTCAGGAACCCGGTCGCGAGCAGGGCCCCGCCGACGGTCTCGCTGAGCCCCGACGCCGTCGCGTGCGCCTTGCCGGGGCGCAGGCCCATCCCCTCGAAGGCCTGCCCGGTCGCCTCGAGCCCGTACCCGCCGAACCAGCCCTTCAGCTTCTGCAGGCCGTGGCCCATCATCAGAACGCCGATCAGGATCCGCAGCACCGCCAGGCCGAAGCGCATGCCTGCTCATCCCCGGGCCGGCGGCCGGCGAAACGTCGCGGGTGCCGCGCTCGGTCCCCGGGATCCTCCAGCGGGGAGCCGTCGAAGGGCCACTCGCCGCGGCGGTGCCGGCCGAGGGCGTCGTCGAGCGCCCCGGCCGGCGAGTCGGCGCCCGCGCGCCAAGGCCCTACCTTCGCCGAGCCTGTAATGGGCCGGCGGCGCAGCAACGCCCCGGCCCCGACTCCACGGAGGTAGCCGTGAAGCACGACGAGCCTACGCCGCCCGCCGGCCGGGCGTCCTGATGGCGAGCATCCGGATCAGGCGCCGCCCGACGGCCGGCGGCGAGCCGCGCTACCGGGTGCTGTACCGCCTGGGCGGGGCCGAGAGCCGCGAGCGATACGGCGGCAGCTTCCGCACCATGCGCGAGGCGCGCCTCCGCCGCGATCTGATCGCGGGCGAGCTGGCGGCCGGGCGCGTGCCGGAGCTGCGGCTGGCCGAGCCGCCCGCGCCGCTGACCGTCGAGGCGGCCTGCCGCGCCTGGGCCGCCTCGCGCATCGACGTGGCGGCTGGCACGCGCTCCCAGCACGCGTCGCGCTGACGCGCATCTACGCCGCCCTCGGCGCCCTCCCGGTGGCCGAGCTGGGCGCCGAGCAGGTCGCGGCGATGGTGGCGGGCATCGCCGGCCGCTCGCCCGCGGCTCGATCCAGAAGTCGCTGACGGCGCTGCGCCTGGCGCTGGACCACGCCGGGCTGGAGCCGAACCCGGCCCGCGACCGGCGGGTGCGGCTGCCGCGCGAGCGCCGCCGCGAGGTGGATCCGCCGAGCGCAGCTGCCGTCGAGGCGGCGCTGGCGTGCTGCGCGGCGCGCTACCGGCTGCCGCTGCTCGTTCTCGAGGCCACCGGCCTGCGCGTGGGCGAGCTGGAGGCGGCCCGCTGGGCCGACCTGGACGAGCGTGGCGGGCGCCTGCGGGTTTCGGCCGCCACGGCCAAGACCGGCCGCGCCCGCTGGGCGCCCCTGCCGCCCGACCTGCTGGCGGCCGTCGCCGCCTACAGCCGCGCGAGGACCGCGATGCCGATGCCCGATCTTCCCCGGCGCGACCCAGGAGCGGCTGCGAACCGACCTGGGCCGGGCGTGCAAGGCGGCCGGCCTTCCGCGCTTCGGCCTCCATGACCTGCGCCATCGCTGGATCAGCCGGCGCCTCCACGACGGCCTGCCGGTACACGAGGTCGCCCGCGCCGCCGGCCACGCGCGCGCGTCGATGACGCCGGACACCTACGCCCACGTCCTGGTGGACGACCGCGAGGTGGAGCGGGCGGCGGTGCTCTAGCTGCCGTTGGCCCGCGCATACGTGGGCCAACCGCCGTCCGGTGCGGCCCCCCGTGCGGCCCCGGCGCCGTCGAATGCGCCCGCGTGCAGGGGAGGTACGAACTCTGGCGCGCCCATCGCGACCCCGCTTGTAGAGCGAGATCGCGCATGCCTACACGGGTGAGGCGTGCGAGACGTGCGTCGCGAGCCGCGCAGATGGCCCCCGGGTGGCCCCCCGGCGCGAGGGCTCTCGATGACGCGCCGGGCGCGAGCAGGGGCGCGACGCTCGTCGGCGAAGGCCCGCCCGTGTTTGCAGAAACGATTAGCCGGTCGGGGCCGTGGCGCCGCCGCCCTAGCCCCGTTCACCGCGTGGCGCGCCGAGCTCTCCTGCGTTCCTTAGCCGGCGTCCTCACGCGACGGCGGCCGCGAACGACGCGTACAGGTCGCCGGGCAGCGGATGTGGAGCTCCCAGGTGATGGCCATGGGCTTCTCGCCGACGTGGCCCCGGTAGCGTGGCGGGGCCGAGGAACCAGAAGGCGCGGTCGTCGGCTCGGAGGCGGGTGAAGAGCAGGATCGCGCGGCCGTCGCGCTCGTGGTTGCGGTAGCGGAGGCCGGTGGGGCTGTCGGCTCGGGTGATCGACTGGCTCTCCCAGTGGATGAGCGTGCGGCTGATGGCGTAGTCGCGGTAGCGGGTGGTGGGGGAGAAGCCGCCGCTGCTCTTGTCGAGCGTGAAGGCGAACAGCTCGGCGTTGGCCGCCTTGGCCTCGTAGACGCCGCTCTGCCAGGCGGCGATCTTGGCGCCGGTCGCCGACGCCGAAGGCGGCGAGGATCTCGATGCGGCTGTAGCGGGCGTGGACCTGCAGCGGCACGTCGGGGTGGCGTGGCCAGCGGCGGCGTGGACGTGGTCGACCCGCGCGTCGAGCACGGCGAGGAGCTCGACGCAGCTCGGCGCGCACCTGCGGGTGGGCCCACAGCGAGGTCGACCGCCGTCCTGGAGGGTGGTCGTCCTTGGTGAGCGCCCGGTCGGCGAGGCCGGCGACGAGCATGTGGACGAGCCGGCGCTCGCGCTCGGGCAGCGCCGTCGACCGCCGGGGCGGCTCGGCGTCGGCGAGGAGGCGCCGGTAGGTGCGCGATGCGCTCGTCGTCGTCGATGTGGAGGAGCCGGCCGACCGCTCGCCGCAGGACTCGGTCTCGTGCGGGCCGGCCGGGCAGGACCGGCGCGCCGGCGGCCTGCTTGCAGGTCGGACCAGCTCTTGCCGCCGTCGTAGACGTCGTCGAGGTCGAGGCCCGACTCGTCGAGGAAGCCGGCCAGGTCGAGGTCGGGGCGCGTCCCGGCGCAGCGAGCGCAGCTCCTCGACCTTCGCCGGCCAGCGCGACGGGATCGCCTCGCGCAGGCTGCGCAGCACGATCTCGGTGGCCTTCTGGTCGAGCTGCATGTGGCAGCCGGCCGGCAGGAACGGGAACTGCTGCTGCACGGCCCGCTCGACGTCCCGGCGGGTGCCGCCGAGCAGGGCCCGGTAGCGGCGGTCGAAGCGGAACTCCCGGCGGTGCGTGCCCACGAAGTCGAGCACCGTGCAGAACGCCTTGCCCTGGCGTCTTGCGCAGGCCCCGGCCGAGCTGCTGGAGGAACAGCGTGGGGCTCTCGGTGGGGCGCAGCATGAGCACGGTGTCGACGGCGGGCACGTCGACGCCCTCGTTGAACAGGTCGACCGAGAACACGGCCCGCACCCGCCGTCGGCCAGGTCCCGCAGGGCGGCCTCGCGCTCGGTCCTGCGGGCTGTCGCCCCAGATCGGCCACCGACGGCGATGCCGTGGCGGGTGAAGTGGCGGGCCATGAAGCGGGCGTGCTCGATGCTCACGCAGAAGCCCGAGGCAGCGCATCGTCGCCGGCTCGGCGTGCTCGGCGACCTGCTGGACGACCAGGCGAGCCCAGGCGTCGGAGCTGGTGTAGGCGGCGCTGAGCGCCTCGACGTCGTAGCCGCGGCCTCGGCGCCACGGGATGTCGCGCAGGTCGAGGCCGTCGTGGATGCCGAAGTACAGGAACGGCGCGAGGTGCTGCTGGTCGATGGCGTCCCAGAGCCGCAGCTCGGCGGCGATGCGGTCGTCGAACCAGTGCAGGATCGGGCAGGCCGTCGCTGCGCTCGGGGGTGGCGGTGAGGCCGAGCAGCTCGACCGGGCGCGAGGTGGTCGAGCACCGCTCGTACGAGGGCGCGGCGGCGTGGTGGAACTCGTCGACGATGACGACGTCGAAGTGATCGGGCGGGAGGTCGGCGAGGTCGGCTGGCGTTGAGGCTCTGGATCGAGGCGAAGACGTGCTCGAACCGCGTCGGGTCGCGCGCCGCCGACCCACTTCTCGCCGAACGACGGCGTCGCGCAGCGCGTAGCGGAAGGTGGCGAGGCTCTGGTCGAGGATCTCCTCGCGGTGGGCGACGAACAGCAGGCGCGACGCGGCCGAGCCGCTCGCGGAGCCGCCGCGTAGTCGAGCGCGGCCATCACGGTCTTGCCGGTGCCGGTGGCGGCGACGAGCAGGTTGCGGTGGTGGCCCTGCTCGGCGCGACAGCTCGATCAGCTCGAGCAGCCGCTCCTGGAACGGCTACGGCCGCAGCTCGATCGGGCTGAGGATGACGTGCGGCCCGACGTCGGTACGGCCGGCGCTGGTCGCTGCTCCTCCTCGAACTGCGTCGGCGTCGTAGGGGACGAAGTCGCCGCCCTCCCAGTAGCTGTCGAACACGGCGCCGAACTTGTCGACGACGTCGGGGTTGCGCGCTGCCGACGCCCGCACGTTCCACTCGAGGCCGGTCACCTGGGCGGAGTGGGTGAGGTTCGACGAGCCGACGTAGGCGGTGGAGAAGCCCGAGCGCCGGTGGAACACCCAGGCCTTGGCGTGCAGGCGGGTGGTGCTGAGGTCGTAGGAGACCCGGACCTCCGCGCCCAGGTCGGCGAGCTGGTCGAGGGCTCGGCGCTCGGTCGAGCCGGTGTAGGTGGTCGTCAGGACCCGCAGCGGCTTGCCCTCGTCGCAGTGGCGGCGCAGCGCGTCGAGCAGCGGGGCGATGCCGCTGCGGCGGATGAACGCCATGACGACGTCGATGGCGTCGGCCGACTCGATCTCGGACCGCAGCTGGTTCCAGAGGCTCGGCTCGCCCGGGGCGTTCGTGAGCAGCGTGGTGTCGAGCAGCGGGATGAGCGGCTCGGCGAGCGTGCCTGGGCTGCCGTCGGGTCGCCGCCGTGTGACCTTGTGGAGTACTCGCGCCGGGTCAACCGGGGCGGCCGACGAGTCGGCGGTCACCATCTCCCCGAGGCACCGCAGCAACTCTCGGGCAACCGTGAGCCCCACCTCGACTCGCCGTCCCTCGCTTACGTCCGCCAGGGCCCGTTCGACCTGGCGGCTCAGGTGCCACGCGACCCGGTCCGCCGCCTCCGCTGAGCGAAGCGCCCGCTGTTCCGACGCCATGTGGCCGCCGAGCTCCGCGAGCTGCGCCGCCAAGCCCTCGGTGATCAGGGACTCATAGAGCCCGGGTCCCAGTCCCTCTGCCACGGCGGGACCCTACGCGGCGCCTACCCGACCCGCCTTCCGACTGATCGTGAACGCCGCGTGCACTTCGGTTCATGACCGTCCGCGAGCGCCTGCACAGGACGCCCGCAAGGGCACTGATGGCGAGCGTCTTCCTAGTCGAGCACACCAACCAGCGCCTGCGCGCTGTTGCGCACCGCGGCGCCGCAGCTCAGGTCGGTCACCGCTCCGGTGATCGCTCCCGCGCGGTCCGATGCCAGGAAGACCGCCGCATCGGCGACTTGGGCCAGCGTCGGCAGCCGTCCCAGCAGCGTTCCGTCCTCGCCCCACTGCGCGAGCATCTGCTCCAGGCTGATCCCGGCCTCCGCCGCCCGGCGGCCGAACAGCTCGCCGGTGTAGGAGCCGTTGGAGGCCGCGTCTGAGATCGCGTGGGGTCGCAGGCAGACGACGCGGACGCCGCCCGGCCCGAGCTCGACCGCGAGCCGCTGCGTGATCATCTCGATCGCGGCGCAGGTCGTGCCGTAGCCGAGGTTTCCGGGGTGAACCATCCGCGACCCGACCGTGGAGAGGGTGAGGATCACGCCCCGCCCGCGTTCTGTCATCTGCCGCGCCGTGGCCTTGGCGGTGATCAGGTTGGTGCGCAGGAAGGAATCGATCGGATGCATGACCTCCTCGACGGCCAGCTCGGCGAAGGGCCTGCCCTGCGCGTGCGGGAAGGACACGGCGTTCAGTGCGATGTCGATTCCGCCCGCGTCTGCCGCCACGGCGTCGACGTGCTCCGCGACGGCGCGCTCGTCGAGCGCGTTGACCTCCGCCACGTCGGCTGCATCGCCGATGTCGTTCGCCACCGCCTCGAGCCGGGCCCGACTGCGCCCGGCGAGGTAGACGTGGGCGCCGGCATCCGCAAACGCACGCGCGACGGCGCCGCCGATCGCCCCGCCGCCGCCGTAGATCACTGCGGTCTTGTCCTCCAGCATCATCCCGAGCTCCTTCGATAGGGAACTGCGCCTATCGATTGAGAGCGGTCTCAGGGACGGAAATCATCGGTGGGGCGCAGGATCTCCCCCGGCCGAAAGCGTCCGAGCACTCGTGGGCCGAGGAATGCGGTGATCGCCGCGATGAGCTCACCATCGAGCGTGAACACCGCGAGCACGGCGAGCTCGTCGCGCCCGCTGTCGGGATTTCGCCGGCGGCCGACCATCGCGGGCTGCCCGCCGGCGCTCGTCACCTCAAACCGCCAGCTCGAGCGGAAGGTGCGCGCGGTGATGAAGGCCGCGATGTCATCCTTGCCCCGGAACCAGGTCGGCAGCGGCGGCATCGAGAGGGTCGCGTCCTCGGTCAGCATCGCGACGATCGCCGCGACGTCGGCGCGGTTCCAGGCGTTGACGAAACGGGCGACGAGCTTGCGGGAGCGCTCGTCGCCCAGCGCCCGCAGCGTCTCCTGCTGGGAACGGGCCGGAAGCTCCCGCTCGAGCTTCGCGCGGGCCCGCTGGAGGGCGCTGTTCACCGAGGCGACCGAGGTCTCGAGGATCTCGGCAGTCTCCCGGGCGCTGAAGCCGAGCACCTCGCGCAGGAGCAGCGCCGCGCGCTGGTTGGGCGGCAGGAGCTGGAGGGCGGCGACGTAGGCGAGCTCGACGCCCTCCCGGTCCTCGTAGCGCAGGAGCTCGTCCGGATAGGGCTCGATCCAGACCGACTCAGCCAGCGGCTCGGCGAGGGGGTCGCGTGGATCGTTCGCGCTGCCGGTGCCACCCGGCAGCTCGCGCCGCTTGCGCCCCTCGAGGATGCGCAGGGAGGCGTTGGTGGCGATCGTGTAGAGCCAGGAGCGGAGCGAGCTGCGCCCCTCGAATCCGGGCAGGCCCTTCCACGCCCCCAACAGCGCTTCCTGGAGCGCATCGTCGGCGTCGTGGACCGAGCCCAGCATCCGGTAGCAGTGGGCGTGGAGCTCGCGGCGGTGAGGCTCGATCAGCTCGGCGAAGGCGTCCTCATCGGCGTCCCGAATCGCCTCCGTCATGCCAGAGACCTTCGCAGGTGCGCTGCGGGCCCGCCCGCCCGGCGACGCGCCGCCCGCGACCGCGGTCAAGCGCCGGGCGCTCGGTACCCGACTCGCTCGGCCGTGCGCAGAGCCTCCATCGTTTCGTCGACGGTCAGGAGGACCGTCGTTTCGAGCGAGCTGAGCGCGCCGCCGCCGCTGATCGCCAGCGCAACCGCCGCCATGGACACGTTGTCGGGGGCCTCCCAGAGGTTGTAGCCGTCGTGCGTGCCGAAGGCGTACCAGAACCCGTGGAGCTTCCCGCCGACCGACTCGATGTACGACTCGGCGGCCTTTCGGCGGTCCTCTGGGTTGCCGATCAGCCTGGCCCAAGTCTCCGGCGTATAGCTGAACCTCGAAAGATAGAGCGGCATCGTCCCCTCCCTCTCGTTCGCCGACCCGCGCGAGTCGCCGTCCGGCGTCGCGGCGCACCGAAAGCCGGCGGGAGGCTACGCGTCGCCGAAGACCAGCGCGGCGAGTCGCTCCAGGGCTTCGAGCTTCGTGTCGCCGTGGGCGACCAGATCGGCTGAGGCGCCCTGACGGGCTGCGGCCCCCGAGGGGATGGCCACCACGAGCCAGTCCGGGAAATGGTCGGCGGCGCGAGGCTCGTTGTCGAACCACACGCCGAGACCCTCGGCGGCCAGCCTGGCCTCGATCTCGGCGGTGCGCTGCTCATCACCCATGGCGCGAGCCTATCCTCGGGCGCACATCGGGGTACACCACCCGGACGGGCGTTCCTGGCCTTTTCCGCAGACGGGGTAGGGTCGTCGTTGTGGCCGAATCAACCGGTGAAGGCATCGTCCGGCTGCCCGGGGAGGGCGAGACCACCTCGCTCTTCGGCGACACGTATGTCGTCAAGGCGGTTGGCGAGGAAACGGGTGGAGCGCTCGCGGTGATCGAGGCCGGCCTCGCACCCCACAGCGGTGGGACGCCACTCCACGTCAACACGCTGGAGGACGAGAACTACTACGTGGTGGAGGGAACCCTCACCTTTCGGCTGGGCGAGCGGACCCTCGAAGCACCGGCGGGAACCTTCGTCCACATCCCCAAGGGCGTCGTCCACACGCACTGGAACGCCACCGCCGCCCCGGTCCGGCTGCTGGGCTTCCCCGCTCCGGCGGGTTTCGAGACGTTCTTCGCCGATCTCGCCGGGCTGATGGCGAGCATGCCCCCCGGCCCGCCGGACATGAGCCGGATGGCGGCGGTCTACGAGAAGTACGGTCTACGAGTCGTCGGGCCGCCTCCGAGCAGCGAACACTGATCAACGGCTCCCGCCGAGCTCCCGCGGCACCACGAACCCCACCAGCTCCGCTTCGCCGGGGCGGAGGTTCCGCCACCGCTTCGCGGGCGCGGCGAGCGTCGCCAGAGCGCCGGTCGGCATCTTGGCCCGGAGGCGGGCGAGGGTCTCGGCGTCGCCGTCGCCGGCCAGCGCGAGGGCCAGGTCGTGGAGGCCCGGGTTGTGGCCGACGAGAAGCACTGAGTCCGCCGTGTCGGGGAGCCGGTGCAGGCGCCGGAGGAGGCTCCCCGCGCCGGCGCCGTAGAGGTCGGCCTCCACCTCTACCGGGACGTCCGGGAAGGCTGTCGCGATCCGCTCGAGCGTCTCTCGCGTCCGCCGGGACGACGAGCAGAGGACGAGCGCGGGCCGGATTTCCTCGCCGCTCAGATGCTCGGCGATCCTCGCGGCGGCGCGTCGCCCGCGGGGGGCCAGCGGCCGCTCGTGATCGGACAGGGCGGGGTCGTCCCAGCTCGACTTGGCGTGGCGAAGGAGGTAGAGGACCTTCACGTCGCGTCGGCGAGCGTAGCGACTCGTCGGACCCGCGTGTGAGGAACCGCCCGCCCGCGGCTCCACCGCGGGGCCGAGGTCTGCAACACTCGACCCCCACGGGGCGGGCGAGCGCCCGCCCCGAGCGAGTCGGCGCTGCCCAGCAGGAGGTTTCGATGCCTGCCCTCGCGATGCTCATCGAGGCGCTCGAGCGCGCGGCCGCGGAGTACGAGGTACTCGAGCATCCGCGCACCGAGACGGCTCGTGCCGAGGCGGACGCCCTGGGGCTTCGGGCCGACGATGTCGCAAAGACCCTCGTGGTGACGACCCCGGAGGGCTACCTCCGCGTCGTGCTGCCGGCCTCCAGGTCGCTCGATCTCCAGCGGCTGCGGGGCGCGGTCGGCGGCGGCCACCGCACCCGCCTGGCCACCGAGGAGGATCTGGCCCGGGACTATCCTGAGTTCGAGCTGGGGGCGGTGCCGCCGTTCGGCGGCGCCCGCGCCGACCGTCTGCTCGTGGACGCCCGCGTCGCGGCGCAGGATCGGGTGGTCTTCGAGGCCGGGGACCACTCGCACTCGATCCGGCTGCGCGCTGCGGACCTGCTGCACGTCGCGGGCGACGCCGAGGTCGCCGACGTGTGTCGCCAGGCGGAGGACTGAGCGAGGCGGCCGTTGGAACGAGCCAAGGAGGTGCAGCGATGAAGGCCCGTGTTGGCGACCGCCTGGTGGTGCGCCGTCGCCGCCCGGGAGACGTCGAACGCCATGCCGAGGTCCTGGAGGTCCGCGGGAAGGACGGCGGACCGCCCTACCTCGTTCGCTGGTCGGACGGTCACGAGAGCATCCTCGTGCCAGGGTCGGAGACGAGCGTCGAGCCGCCCCCGGCCGGCGAGGGCCGGAGGGCCAGGAAGAAGCCCGGCGCCTCTCGCCGCGGCTGACCGGCGCCGGTCCGCAGGCTCGCGGTCAGCCGGTCGCCGTCACACGGCGGCCGAGGCTCTGGGCGACGCGGAGCACCGAGCGCGACCGGTTGAGCGTGTAGAGGTGCAGGCCGGGCGCGCCCGCGTCGGTCAGCTGCCGGCACAGGTCGGCCGCCACCTCCACGCCCAGGTCCTCGACCGCCTGCGCGTCGCCGCCGGACGCCTCGAGGCGCCGCTCGATGTCGGCGGGGATCGTGGTGCGGTTCAGGGCGGCCATGCGGCGCAGGCCCTCGGCGCTCACGAACGGCATCACCCCCGGCAGGACGGGGCGGTCGCACCCGAGCGCGGCGAGCTCGTCGAGCATCCGCTCGTAGTCGCTCACGCGGAAGAAGAACTGCGTGATCGCGAAGTCGGCCAGGCGCAGCTTGGCGGCCAGATGGCGACGGTCGCTCTCGCGGTCGGGTGATCGCGGGTGCAGCTCCGGGTGGGCCGCCACGCCCACGCAGAACCCGGCCGGGTGCTCCTGCACCATCTCCACCAGCTCGATCGCGTGCAGGAAGTCGCCGCCCGGGTCGCTGCCGTCGGCGGGAGGGTCGCCCCCGAGGGCGAGGATGTCGCGCACGCCCGTCGCCGCGTACTCGTCGAGCAGCGCGCCGATGTCGTCCCGGGTGTGGCCGACGCAGGTGAGGTGGGCCATCGTCGGGAACGGCCGCTCGGCGTTCATGCGCACGACGATGTCGCGGGTGCGCTCCTGGGTCGAGCCGAGCGCGCCGTACGTGACCGACGCGAACGAGGGCTCGAGGGCCGCCAGGTCGCCGAGGGCGGCGTGGAAGCGGCGCTCGGCGTCCTCGGTCTTCGGCGGGAAGAACTCGAGGGACAGCGTCGGCCCGGCCGCGATGAGATCCCTGATGGCGTCCACGGCGAGACCATACGTGCCTCGTGAGCGGGGGGTCCTCGACGACGGCATCAGCCCCGCTCGACCCGCCGGGGGGCTCCGCGCCCGTCGCGGACACGAGCGCGACGCCCGCAACGGCCGGCCTCGTATCCGAGGCGCGCGAGGACCGGGGCGGAGCCGTAGCCGGCCGCCGCCGCGAGGCAGAGCGCGGCGCCGGCCCAGGCGCGGCTCAGTCGGCGGGTGGGGTGATCGCCACGATCAGGATGGCGGTGGTCTCTCCGCGGTGCTCGGCGCGGTGCGGCCGGGAGCGGTCGAGACGGATGCTAGCGCCCACTTCCCGGCGCCCCAGACGACCACCGCCGCCAGCAGGACGAGGAGGACGATCGGCAGCCAGATGTCCTGGCCGCCGTCGATGCGGCCGGCGGTGGCGAGGGCGCCGATCATGTTGCCGGCGAGCACGAGGGCGGCGAGCCGGGGCGCCACGCCGAGCAGGAGCATGATCCCGCCGATCACCTCGACCGCGCCCACCAGCAGGGCCACCTCCCCGGCGGCGGCGCCGAACCCCCAGCGCTCGAAGCGCTCGACGTAGGTGTCGTGGTTGACGAACTTGCCGAGCCCGATCGGGATGTAGACGGCCGCGAGGGCCACGCGCAGGATCAACGTCGCCCACCGCGCGGTTCCCGGTTCGAGGAGGAAGGCGAGCGCGCGCCGCATCGTGCCGACCGTAGTCCGCGGAGATGACGAGAACGTTACGCGGGCCTCGCCGCGCCGCGCGCATCGTTCAGATCGCCGCAACCTGGGGGTAAGGCCGCGGGCCTAGCGTCGGCGCCTCCGATCGTCCGACACGAGGAGGTGCCGTGCTCACGACTCCCCGCCGACGCCTGGGTTGGGTCGCCACAGCCGCAGTCGTCGTCCTTGCCGCGCTCGCCTGGAGCGCGACGGCGGCGGCGACCCACACCGCAGGGACCTTCTACACCCAGACCAACGATCCGGCCGGCAACCGCGTCCAGCTCGTCCACCTGCGCGGCGGGACGCCCGAGCTTGGCCGGAGCTTCCCGACGGGCGGCCTCGGCACCGGCGGCGGGCTGAGCAACCAGGGCGCCGTGACCGTCGCGGGCCGTTGGCTGCTCGCCGTGAACGCGGGCAGCGACGAGCTGTCCCTGCACCGCGTCCGCCGTCGCGGGCTCGTGCTGGCCGACGTCGTCCCCTCGGGCGGCGACCAGCCCGTGAGCGTCACGAGCGACGGCCGCCGGGCCTACGCGCTGAACGCCGGCGGCGACGGGAACGTCACCGGCTTCGAGATCAGCGACGACGGCCGCCTGGCGCCCATCGCGGGCGCGGTCCGGCCGCTGAGCGCCGCCGGCGCCGGCGGGGCCCAGGTCGAGCTCACGCCCGACGGACGCAGGCTCGTGGTGACCGAGCGCGCCACGAACACGATCGCCACCTACCCGGTCGCGGGCGACGGCTCGCTCGGCGCGCCCACGTTCTCGCCGGCCGCGGGCGAGACGCCCTTCGGCTTCGCGATCGACCGGCGGGGGCGGCTGTTCGTCTCCGAGGCCTTCGGCGGACGGCCGGGCGAGAGCGCGGTCTCGTCGTACGCCGTGACCGCGACGGGCGGTGTCGCGCCCATCAGCCCCGCCGTCGGGACCGGGCAGACCGCCGCATGCTGGGTCGCCCTCAGCCGCGACGGCCGCTTCGCCTACACCACGAACACCGGCAGCGACACGGTGACGGGCTACCGGATCGCCAAGGACGGGAGCATCGCCCGCCTCGACGACGACGGGGTCACCGCGCGCACCGGCGACGGCCCGACGGACATCGCCGTCGACCGCAGCGGGCGCCTCGCGCTGGTCCTGAGCGCCGCCGACGGCACCCTCGACGCCTTCCGCGTCGGCCGCGACGGCGGCCTCGGCCCGCTCGGGTCGGTCGGCGGCCTGCCGGCCGGGGCGGTCACCGGGCTGGCGGTGCGGTGAGGGACGCCGCGTAACGAACGGGCCCGTCGGGGGACGTCGTTCCGGACGGCCCCCGACGGTCCCGTCTGTGGCGCACCGTCTCGGCGGCCCGGACCTGTCTGAGAGGGCGGAGGAGCATGGCCGAGCTCACCCCGGTGCACGAGCGGCTGACGCCGAGGAGTGCGCGACTTCACCAACCGGAACACGACCTTCCTGACCTGGAACCTGCTGCACTCGCGCGCATGCTGAAGGACGCCGGCGGCGTGCCCGGCGCACGGCAACCAGGCGCTCGGCCTGGGAGGGCGGGCTGCCGCTTCGACTTCGTGAACCCGGACGACCGCTAGGCCGGCGACTGCGGGGCGCCCTCGCAGCAGCCCTCGCAGATGCGCCCGCAGCCCGAGCAGACCGCCTTGCCGCGGATCTCGCGCAGGGGCGCGCCGCAGGCGGGGCAGGGGGCGGGCTCGGGCACGGGCCTCCTCAGGGTCGTCGCTGACGACCGAGAGTCTGTCGCGGCCGCCGGACAGCGCCGCGACCCGCGCGAGCAGCAGGTCGCGCTCGCGGCTGTTGCGCGTCATGGCCGCCGCCCGCTCGAGCTCGGCCCGCGCCTCGGCGGTGCGGCCCAGCCTCGCGAGCAGGTCGCCCCGCGCGCTCGGCAGCAGGTGGTAGGAGCGCAGCGCCGGGTCGTCGGCGATCTCGTCGACCAGGTCGAGCCCCGCCTGCGGGCCGAACGCCATCGACACCGCCACCGCCCGGTTCAGCTCCACGACCGGCGAGGGCGCCACCTCGGCGAGCCCGTCGTAGAGCGCGACGATCCGCACCCAGTCCGTCTCATCGCCGGTGGCGCGCCCGCGCGTGGCAGGCGGCGATGGCGGCCTGGAGCGCGTACGGGCCCAGCGCGACGCCCAGCGCCTCGGCGCGCTCGAGCGCCGCGAGCCCGCGCCGGATCAGCAGCCGGTCCCAGCGGCCGCGGTCCTGGTCGAGCAGCAGGATCGGGCTCGCCCGAGGGGCCGACGCGCGCGCGCAGCCGCGACGCCTGGATCTCCATGAGCGCGACCAGGCCGTGCACCTCGGGCTCCCGCGGGGCCAGCTCGGCCAGGATGCGGCCCGAGCCGCAGGGCGTCCTCGCACAGCGCCGGGCCGCACCCAGTCGTCGCCCGCGGTGGCCGAGTACCCCTCGTTGAAGACCAGGTAGACGACCTCGAGCACCGACCCCAGCCGGGCGCCGAGCTCGGGCCCGCGCGGCACCTCGAAGGGCACGCGCGCCTCGGCCAGGGTGCGCTTGGCCCGGACGATCCGCTGGGCCACCGTCGGCTCCGGCACGAGGAACGCGCGGGCGATCTCCTCGGTGGTGAGCCCGCCCAGCAGGCGCAGCGTGAGCGCCACCCGGGCGTCGGTGGAGAGCACCGGGTGGCAGGTCGTGAAGATCAGGCTCGAGGAGGTCGTCGCCGATCGGGTCGTCGAGCGCGGCGTCGAGGTCCGGCTCGGCCCCCTGGCGCTCGACCTCGAGCTGGCGGCCGAGCTCCTCGAGCTTGCGGTCGCCGAGGGCTCGGCGGCGCAGGCAGGTCGATGCCGCGCCGCTTCGCGGTGGCCATGAGCCAGGCGCCCGGGTTGTCCGGGACGCCCGACTCAGGCCACGTCTCGAGCGCGGCGACCAGCGCGTCCTGGGCGAGGTCCTCGGCCAGCCCGACGTCGCGGACCATCCGCGCGAGGCCGGCGATCAGCCGCGGCGACTCGATCCGCCAGACCGCGTCGATCGCGCGCCGCGCGTCGCGCGACGTGGCCGGCGCGCCCAGGGGATCAGCCCTGCTGCTCGGCGAGCGTGTCGCGCACGCGCTCGTGCACCTCGCGCGCCTCGCCGCTGTAGGCGTCGCCGAAGTCGTCGGTCTCGAAGACCTGGCGGATCTCGATCTCCGACTCGCCGTCCATCGGGTTCGGGCAGCGCTTCACCCACTCGATGGCCTCGTCGATCGACTTGACCTCGATGAGCCAGAAGCCCGCGATCAGCTCCTTGGTCTCGGCGAAGGGCCCGTCGATGACCGTCCGCTCCTTCCCGGAGAACCGCACGCGGGCGCCCTTCGAGCTCGGCTGGAGCCCCTCGCCGGCGAGCATGACGCCGGCCTTCACCAGCTCCTCGTTGTACCTGCCCATCTCGGTCAGGAGCTCCTTGCTGGGCATCACGCCCGCCTCGGAGTCCTCGTTGGCCTTCACCATGACCATGAACCGCATCGTCGCCTCCCTCGTCGTGGGTTTCCTACCCCCGCGACGAACGGGCGACGCGCGGATCGACACGCCGGAGGAGGCCCACTACGTCGGGACGCGCAGCCGCTGCCCGGGGAAGATGAGGTCGGGATCGCTCACGACGTGCTGGTTGGCGGCGTGGATGCGGGGCCACTTGCTCGCGTCGCCGTAGACGTCCTGCGCGATGCCGGAGAGCGTGTCGCCGGGCTGGACCACGTGCTCGAACCAGCCGATGAACGGCGCGACCGTCAGCGGCGAGGTGTCGGACATGATGCCCGGCCCCCAGAAGACCGGCCGGTGCACGTGAGTGATGCGGCTGCCGTCCTCCGCGCTGAGCTCGAAGATGTCGATGAAGAGCCGGGTCAGCAGGAAGCTCGTCCCGGACAGGTCGATCTCCGCCTGGAACTCCGCCACGGTGCCCGTGCCCCCGACGTGGAGCGCCTGCTCCACGGAGTCGTGCCCCTCGTGGATCTCGATCCTCGCCTCGCCCTCGAAGGCGGTCCCGAAGCCGGCCACGAGCACGGGGTTCGGGACGATCGCGAAGCGGTTGGGGTGGTTGAGGCGGAAGGGCATCGGAACGCTCGGGAAGCGACACCGATCCTCGGCCCGCGGGCCCGGCGGTGTCAAGCGCGATGCCCCCGCCGTTGCGGGCCCTCGGGAGGGGCATTAGTCTCGCTCGGCCTTGACCCCCACCGCCCCCGCCCGACGGGGCCGGGCCGTCCTCCCGGCGCTCGTCGCGGTCCTCGCCCTGCTCATCACCGCCGCGACCGCCCACGCGGACCGCGCGTTCACGCCCCGCTTCAAGGCAAACGACACGGGCGACATCGTGATGGCCGCCAACACGCTCCTGAGCTGTCTGGACGACGTGCCGCCGGCGACCGGGTGCGCCGACGCGCGGGCCGGGAAAGCCGGGGCCAAGCTCGGCAACAACGCCTGGAACATGCGCTTCGTGGACGTCGACTCCGACGCCGCGACCTTCAACTCGAGCCGCGCGGACGTCGTTCTGCCCGCCGACGCGAGCATCCTGTTCGCGGGCCTCTACTGGGGCGCGAACACGAGGGCGGGCGCGAGCGGAGGACGCGCCGCCAACCGCCAACGCTCAAGAACCGCGTTCGGTTCGCCACGCCGACGAGCGGCGGCTACGTCACGGTAACCGCGGATCGCGTCAACGAGGGCACGGCGACCTCGCAGGCTCGGCGCGTACCAGGGGTTCGCGAACGTCACTGCGCTCGTGCGCGCGGGCGGCGCCGGCAGCTACACCGCGGCCAACGTGCAGACCGGCAGGGGGCCGATCGCTACGCCGGCTGGTCGCTCGTCGTGGCCTATCACTCCCCCAGCGCATCGCCCCGCAACATGACGGTCTTCGACGGCTTCGAGACCGTCAACAGCAACGACCCGCCCCATGAGCTCTCGGTCAGCGGGTTCCGCACGCCACCCTTCGGCCCCGTGCGCTCGGCGGTCGGCTTCGTGGTCTACGAGGGCGACCGCTCGCTGGGCGGCGACACGGGCTCCATGAACACGACGGAGAGCCCGGACAACCTGTTCGACTCGCGCATCAGTCGCTTTGGCCAAGCGGTCACCACCAAGACGCCGAACTACGACAACCAGCTCGGCTTCGACGCCAAGGTCCTCAACACCACGGGGATCCTCCCCAACGGCGCCACGAGCGCCGCCATCAGGCTGAAGACGAACGGCGACACCTACCTGCCGGGCGTGGGGTGGTTCGTGACCGACCTGTTCGCGCCGGATATCCAGCCAAGCAAATCGGTGACCGATCTGAACGGTGGACTGGCGGAGCCCGGGGACGAGCTCGAGTACGCGATCACGGGAGCCAACCGGGGCCAGGACGCGGCTCTCAACACCGTCGTGACGGACCCGGTGCCGGCGAACACGAGCTTCGTGCCGGGCTCGCTGCGGGTCACGGGAGGCGCGGGCGCCGGTCCGCGGAGCGATGCCGCGGGCGACGATGCGGCCGAGTTCGACGCGAGCGCCGGCCAGGTCGTCTTCCGGGTGGGAGCGGGCGCTGGGACCCTCGCCGGCGGGCGCGTCGCGCCGAACGAGACGTACGAGGTGCGGTACCGGGTGCGCGTGGCCGCCGGCACGCCGTCCGGCACCGTGATCACGAACCAGGCGCGCGTGAGCTTCCTCGCCGACACGCTCGGCTTCCCGCTCGAGAAGACCACGAACGACACCCGCCTGACGACGGCGGCGCCGGACCTCGCGATGAACAAGAGCTTCGGAATCGTCGCGCCGGGCACCTACGGGTTCACGGTCACGAACGTCGGCGACGCTCCCAGCCGGGGACCGGTCGTCGTGACCGACGCCCCGCCGGCGGGCATCGTCACCGTCGTCGATCCGGGCGGCTTCGCCTGCACCGGAGGGGCCACGCTGCGCTGCGAGCGCTCTGACTCGCTGGCCCCGGGCCAGAGCTGGGTCGTCACCGCGCTGATCTCCGTCGCCCTCGTCTCGAACACCGCCGAAGTCGGTGGCGGCGGCGACGTCAACAACTCCAACAACAGGGACACCATCTTCCGGCCACAGCCATCCCTTGCCGTCGAGAAGCAGGTTACGCCGGACACCGTCGCGCCCGGCGATGAGGTGACCTACCTGCTTACGGTCGGGAACCGGAGCAGCGCGACCGCCGCAGAGTCCGTGCAGCTGACCGACCCACTGCCGCCTGGCCTGACGCTCGTGTCCGCCGAGGCGCTCGACCAGGGGACCTGCGATGCCGCCGTGACCTGCTCGCTCGGCACGATTCCCGCGTTTGGCTCGGCGCGGGTGCGGATCCGCGCCAGGGTCGGCGATCAGGTGGCGCCCGGCGTGGTGACGAACACCGCCTCGGTCAGCGGCCCCCTCGACGACCCGCTCCAAGAGGACAACACCGCGACAGGGACCTTCGAGGTCCGACGGACCGCGCGCCTGGAGGCCTCGAAGCGGCTGAACGGCACCCCCAGAGTGGGGCAGCCCGTGCGCTGGACGGTGACGGTTCAGAACGCGGGCCCGCACGCGAGCATCGGTGCCGACTTCGTCGACCTGCTCCCCGAGGTCGTCCAGACCGCGAGCGCGACCGTGCCGGGCGGCTCGTGCCAGATCGCCGCGGCGCACCCTCAGCTGCGCGCTGCCGGAGATCGCCGCGGGCGGCCGGACGGAGATATCGGTCACCGGGACCCTGCGCTCGAACGCGGCCGCCGCACAGTTGCTCAACGGCGTCCAGATCCAGCCGGATGAGTTCCAGAAGAGCCCCAGGCCGCCGCTCGCGTCACCCCCCGCACCGGCGCCGCCCGGGCCGCCGCTGCCGTTCGGATCGCCCGGACCACTCGGCCCGCTCCCGGCACCGCCCGCGACCGGCGCCGCAACGCCACCCGGCGAGGTCGTTCGCCCCGCCGCGGATGTGGGCGTGGCCAAAGCGGTGACCCAGGATCCCCTGGCGCGCGACGGCACGGCGACCTGGCGCATTCGCACCACCAACCACGGCCCATCCACCGCCACGAACGTCACGATCCGCGACACCCTCCCGGCGGGCGCCCGCTTCGTGCGCGCCACGGGCGCGGGACGTTGCACCGTCAAGGGGCGCGTCGTGACCTGCCGGCTCGGTGACCTGCGCGCCCCCCGCTCGGTCGAGACCGCGATCGTCGCGAGGCTGAGCGCCGCCGGCAACGCCGGCACGCTGCGCAACTCGATCGTCGCCGACGCCACGCAGCGCCGACCCGGCCGCCGCCAACAACCGCGACCGCACGAGCTCGTCGCTGGCGCCGCGGCTGACGGTGCGCAAGACGGTTGACGCTCGCACCGCGGAGAGGGGGGACAGCCTGACCTACACGCTGCGGCTGCGAAACGGCGGGCCCGGCACGGCCCGCAACGTCGTGCTGTGCGACCGTCCCGGGAGCGGGCTGATGCTGCGGCGCGCCCCGGGCGGGCGCATGCGGAGTGGCGCGGCCTGCTGGACCATCCCCCGGCTCGCCCGCGGCAGCAGCGTGCGTCGCCGCGTGGTGGCGACCGTGACCTCGAACGGTCGCCCGCGCCTGAGGAACGTGGCGACGGTGCGGTTCGAGCGGGTCGCTGGTCGCCAGGGCCTCCGAGGACGGTCCGCGTGCGAGTCGGTCCACCGCCCGCCGTGACCGGCTAGCGAAGCGTCTTCGGCCCACTCGGCGTACTCCGGACGTTCGTCGAGGCGTAGCCCGCCCGTCCGAGAGGTGACGCGGGCGCCCGTGGCGAATACGGCGCCATGCGGCGCTGGGCGCTCACGCTCCTGGCCGCCGGCGCGCTCGCGCCGGCGCTGGCGGCGTGCGGCGGGCCGTCGGACGCGGCCGGCAAGGTCGCGGCCTCGGCCGCCGCGGCGGCGGCGACCGGCGCCCCGAGCCCCCGACGTCCCCGCGGGGCCCCGCTCCGACCGCGCCCGGCTCTCGCGCCGGGCGAGCTTCGGCGGGCCGATCTCGCCGAAGTCGGTCGCCGCCTCCGGGACCGGCCTCGTCTTCGCCCAGAACATGATGTACCGGCATTCGGTGACGGTCTACGACGCGCGGCGGATGCGCGTGCGGAAGACGATCCCCGACACCGTGCGCCTCTCGCGGCTCGGCTACCGGCAGTACCCCGGCACGCAGCAGGGGGCGCCGGTCGAGGCCGCCTTCGCGCCGGACGGCCGCTACGCCTACGTGTCCAACTACTCGATGTACGGCCCCGGCTTCGGCCCCGAGGGCTCGGACGTCTGCTCGCCGGCGTCCGGCTACGACCGCAGCTTCGTCTACCGCATCCCGCTCGCGAGCCTCGAGATCGACGCCGCCTACCGGGTCGGCGCGGTGCCGAAGGTCGTCGCGGTGACGCGCGACGGGCGCTTCGTGCTCGCCAGCAACTGGTGCTCGTACGACCTCAGCGTCATCTCGACGCGCCGCGGCCGCGAGGTGCGCCGCGTGCCGATCGGCGCCTACCCGCGCGGGATCGTCGTCTCCCCGACCAAGAACGCCGCCTACGTCGCCGTGATGGGGGGCAGCGAGATCGTGCGGGTGGACCTGGGGAACTGGTTGACCCGGCGCCTCGGGGTCGGTGCCGGCCCGCGCGCCCTGTCGATCGGGCCGGGCGGGCGCTACCTGTTCGCGACCCTGAACGCCGAGGGGACCGTCGCCCGGCTGGACCTGAGCACGGGCGCCGTCCAGAAGGTGCGCACCGGCTCCGCCCCGCGGAGCATGGACATCGCGCCCGACGGCCGCTCGCTCTACGTGGTGAACTACGAGAGCGGGACGATCAGCAAGCTGCGGACCTCGGACATGAGCGTCCTCCAGACGGTCGACGCCTGCTTCCACCCCATCGGGATCGCCTACGAGCCCGTCACGCGGCGGGTCTGGGTCGCCTGCTACACGGGATCGGTGCTGGTCTTCGACGACCGATGAGGCGCCACGCGCTCTGGATCGCCGGGTTGGCGGTCATGGTGGCCGCGGCCGCGGGGGTCGCGCTGCCGGGCAGTTGGCCAATTGGCACGGCGACGGTGTGCCAATTGGCCAGGCGTCGGCCGCCGCGTGCCCTCCCGCCGACCGACGCCCCGGGCCGCCGCCCGCGTGGGCGCGGGCCAAGCGGGCGACGATCCTGGTCGACTCGGTGCTGCTGGGGGGCGTGCCGGCCCTCCGCGAGGAGCTGCGCGGCTGGCGCACGGCGAGCCTCGGCCGGCCGGCCATCATGCTCCCCGCGGCCGAGCAGCAGATCCGGGCCGGCGGGCGGGTGGCGCCGCTGGCGATCGTCGGCGTCGGCTACAACTCGCTCTGGGAGCGGGGGCGGCGCAACTACGCGACCTGGGCGGCCGCGTTCGACCGCCAGGCGCGCGGCCTCGTCCGGGCGCTGCGCGCCCGCGGCGCGCGCCAGGTCGTGTGGGTCACCCTGCGCGAGGCCGGGCGGGGCGTGATCCCGTCAGGCGCGCTCTGGCAGTTCGACGCGTACGCCTGGTACTTCCCGTACGTCAACGAGCGGCTGCGGCGGCTCGACCGCGCGCGCGACGATCTCGTGCTGGCCGAGTGGGACCGCGTCTCGAAGCGCACCGGCGTCACCTACGACGCCATCCACCTCAACCCGCGGGGCGCGGGCCTGATGGCGCGCACGATCCATGCCGCGATCGACGGCGCCGCCGACGATCAGCGGCCGCCGCCGCGCTGCGCGGCGACCGCGAGCGCCCGGTCGTAGTTCAGCCGCAGGAGCGCGATCACGTCGTCGGCGTCCTCCTCCGAGCCGATCGGCCGCGAGGCCCACCCCGAGCTCGGCAGCACGTGGTGGGGCCGCACCCGCCCGGCCTTCAGCAGCTCGTCGCGCACGCGCTTGGGAAAGGGGATGTCGGCGAGCCGGTCGCCGTGCACGTGGCCGAGCTCGCGCCGCCCGAGCCGGAACTCGACCCCCCCGAAGCTGTGGGCCCGCGCCGTCACGCCCGGCCAGGCGGTCACGGCCGCGGCGATGCGGCCCGCGAGGCCTTCCGTGATGGTGGTGGTGGCCATGTCCCCTCCGATCCTCGGTTCGAGCGCCTCCGTCCGGGAGGCTAGAAGCTCAAGTGAAGTTGAAGTCAAGGGGGGCGCGCGAAAAGCGCGCCACTGTACGCTGGGCCGCGTCGAACCCGCGGGGGCGGCGATGTCGGAGGAGCGGCAGCTCGAGGCGGAGAGCGTCACGGAACGGCGGTTCCGGGACACGCTCGCGCGCTGGCCCAGCGGCGTCACCGTCGTGACCGCGCGCGACGGCGACGAGCCCGTGGGGATGACGGCGGCCTCGTTCTCGGCCGTGTCGCTCGAGCCGCCGCTGGTGCTGGTGTGCGTCGCCCGCGCGGCGAACTCGCACGACGGCCTGGTCGGCGCCCCGGGTTTCGCCGTCCACATCCTGGGATCCGGCCAGGCCGAGGTGTCGGCCCGGTTCGCCGAGCCCGGGCCCGAGAAGTTCGACGACTATCCGGACGAGCAGGGGCCCTTCGGCGCGCCGCTGCTGCCGTTCGGCGTCGCGCTCCTGGTCTGCGCCCACCACGCCGCCCTCGACGGCGGCGACCACACGATCCTCGTGGGCCGGGTGGTGGAGACGGGCCTGGCCGGGACCGACCCCCTCGTCTACTGCAACCGCGGCTACTGGCGCATCAGCGGCACGTGACCGCATGATCGCCCGGCTCGGCGCTCAGGCCGAGCGATGGGACAGCACGTTCACGATCGTGCCGCTCGGCTCGCGAACCATGAACCGCCGGACCCCCCACTCCTCGTCGCGGAGCGGGTAGACGATGTCGAGCCCCCGCCCCGCGGCGTCTGCGTGGACCGCATCGACGTCGGCCACCTCCACCGAG
Source organism: Miltoncostaeaceae bacterium (assembly GCA_963835685.1). Classification (GTDB taxonomy): domain Bacteria; phylum Actinomycetota; class Thermoleophilia; order Miltoncostaeales; family Miltoncostaeaceae; genus DATAGF01. Next base: position 102,696 of record CAWIGI010000011.1, on the reverse strand, counting down.
ATGCCGGGCGCCGCCATGTCGTCGTTCCCGACGATCGAAACCTGGACCGAGGGGTTGGTCGGCGACGCGACGGTCGTGATCCAGCCCAGGTCCATCGTCACCTGGAAGCCGAGCAGGTTGACGAAGAAGTCGCGGGTCTCGGCGGGGCGGCTCGACCTGATGTTCGGGACGGCCCTGCGAATCATCGCGCCGCGTCCCCTGCGATCACCCGGTCAGCGGGACCACTTGATGGTGCACCCCACCGGCGGCGTGTCGAGCCGGTCCGGGGCGCGGCCCTCGAGCACGGCGTCGAGCGCCTCGCGGAGGTAGTGCACCGACGCGCGGTCGGGGTCGGCGTCGTCGTCGATCGCCCCGTGATAGGCCACCGCGCGGTCGCCGTCGAGGACGAAGACCTCGGGCGTGCGCTCGGCGCCGTAGGCCCGTGGGACCTCCTGGCTGTCGTCGCGGGCGTACGCGAAGACGTAGCGCTGCTCGGCGGCGCGGACGACCATGTTCTCGAAGGAGTCGGCGGGGTGGGTGGTCGCGTCGTTGGCGCAGATCGCGACCGTCACGACGCCGCGGTCGGAGTACTCGCGCGCGACGTCGTTGAAGCGCTCCTCCCACGCCCGCACGTACGGGCAGTGGTTGCACCAGAAGGCCACGACCACCGCGGGCGCGCCGGCGCCGTCCTCGAGGGAGGCCTCGCCGCCGTCGGTGGTCGGCAGCCGGAAGCCGGGGGCCGGCTCCCCGATCGCGAGGCTCACGCCGGCACCTCCGGGCCGCGCTCGCGCAGGGCGGCGGCGAGATCGCCGGGGTGGGGGAGGGGGCCGATCCGTCCCCCGGGGCGCGGGTAGGCGCGGCAGGCGTCGGCCGCGGGCGCGTGTCCCAGGTCCTCCCGCGGGAACAGGTCGCGCCCCGCCGCGAGGTACGTCGGCGAGCCCGGGAAGCCGAGGCGCCCGGCGTCCTCGTCCGTGAGCACCTCGACGACCTCGACGTTGACCCCGACGCCGCTCGCCGCGGCCGCCTCGCGCAGCAGCTCGAGGCCCTCCTCGTGCGAGGGGCACGCGCGGCTGAAGAGGTAGGTCACGGGCAGGCGACCGGGCGCGGACACGCGGGCTATCGTACCGCCGTGGCGTTGTCCCCCGCCCAGGCGATCGGCGTCTTCGACTCGGGTGTCGGGGGGCTCACGGTCCTCGACGAGTGCCTGGCGACGCTGCCGGCCGAGGACTTCGTCTACTTCGGCGACACCGCGTTCTTCCCGTACGGGGAGAAGACCGTCGAGGAGCTCCGGCGGCGGTCGCTTGCGATCGCGCGCTGGCTCGACGCGCAGGGCGTCAAGCTCATCGTGGTCGCCTGCAACACGGCGACGGCGGCCGTGCTGCCGTGGCTGCAGCAGCAGCTCGCGACGCCGGTGATCGGGGTGATGGGGCCCGAGGCCCACGCGGCCGTGCAGGCCACGCGCAACCGGCGCATCGGCCTGCTCGCCACCGAGGCGACCGTCCGGTCGGGCTCCTACCCGCGGATGGTCGGCGCCCACGACGCCGGCGCGGAGGTGACCAGCGTCGCCTGTCCCCGGCTCGCCCCGGCCATCCAGAGCGGCGACCCCTTCGACGACGAGATCGTCGCGATGGTGCGGGAGTACACCGCTCCGCTGACGGCGGCCGGCGTCGACACGGTCATCCTCGGCTGCACGCACTACCCCATGGTGGATCGCCTGCTCCGGCGCTCGATGCCGGGCGTCGCGCTCATCAAGAGCGGCGAGGAGATCGCCCGCGAGGTCACCGAGACGCTCGAGCGCAAGGGCCTGCTGCGGCCGCCGGGCGGCGAGGGCGGCTACCGCTTCGCCTGCAGCGGCGACGCCGGCTCGTTCCGCGAGCTGGGCAGCCGCTTCCTGCAGATGCCGCTCGGCGACGTGACCGTGGTCGACCCGGAGGCGGTCCCCGCCGCCACCGGACCCTCCTGACGGGACGCGGTGCCGGTTGACCGGCGCCTCGTGAGCCTCGTCGCCCCGGACGGCGAGGTGCACGACGCGCTCTTCGAGATCGACGAGCGGGCGGCGCGGGCGCGGCGGCGAGCGAGCGGGCGCAGGACGGCGCTGGTCCACGTCCACGGCATCATGGGCAACTTCCTGGTCGGCACGCTGCGGTTCTTCCCGGCGCCGGTCGCGCGGGCGGGCTTCCCCGTGCTGGTGCTCGAGACGCGCATGGCCAACGTCGGCCAGCTCTTCGGCCAGGCGATCTTCGAGGAGGCGGTCCAGGACGTGCTCGCCGCCGTGCGCTGGCTGCGCGCGGAGGGCTACGACACGATCGTCCTGTCCGGGTACTCGAGCGGGGCCACGCTCGCGACCCGCGTCGCCGCGCTGCCCTCCGAGCCCGGCGTCGCGGGCCTCGTCTGCATGGCCAACCCCTGGGGGCTGCCGCAGTCGATGCGGCACCGCGCGGACCGCTTCGGCGCGAGCCCGGGCTACGAGGAGCTCTCCGAGCTGGTGCGCGAGGCGATCGGCGACGACCCCGAGGCCTCCGACGACGACCGCCTCTTCGTCGTCGAGAGGAGCCGCGGCCCGAGCCGGCGCCCGGCCGACAGCGAGGTGTACACCTACCGCACCTGGTGGCACTCGCGCGGGCCCGCCGCGACGGCGGCGATGGCCCACCGCCAGATCGTGGCGGTGACCGCGCCCATCCTGCTCGTGCAGGGGACCGAGGACTGGGTCGTGGAGCCGGCCGAGGCCGGGGCGCTGGCGCACGCCGCCCGCGAGGCCGGGAACGCCGACGTGACCGTCGTTCCCATCGAGGGCGCCGACCATTCCTTCGAGGGCCATGAGATCGCCACGCTGGGCGCGGTCGTCTCGTGGCTGCGGGCGCGCGCCTGATGGCACGGGTGATGGAGCGCGGCGGCCGTCGCCGGCCACCGCTGTTCGGCGCCGACGACCGGGCGCTTCGCATCGACCTGGTGGTGGCGCACACCGCGGACGGCCAGAAGTGGGACGGGATGATCTTCCGCCCCGGCCGGGCGTCGCCCCGCCGGCGCCTCGCGGTGCTGGTCGTGCACGGCTCGGTCGGCAACTACGTCACCGGCGTCCCGCGGCGGGTCTCGTTCGGCCTCGCCAACGCCGGCTTCACGGCGATGTCGGTCAACACGCGGATGGCCAACTACGGCGTCATCTTCGGCGGCGGCCTCATGCACCGCACCCCCCTCGACCTCGACGCCGCCCTCGGCGTCCTGCGCCGGCGCGGCTTCCAGCGCATCGTGCTCCTCGGCTTCAGCCTGGGCGCCACCATGGTCACGCACTACCAGGCGCTGCGGCGGCCTGCCGACGTCGTGGGGGTGTGCACCCTCGCCCACCCGGCCTCGCTGCCCGCCGCGCTGCGGCTGCGGTGGGACTACTACGACTCCGAGCCCACCTACGCCGAGGTCGCCGACGAGGCCCACCGGCGCCTCGCCCCCGACTACGAGTCGCCGGAGCGCGACCGCATCTTCGTCGTCCAGCGGGCCCGCGGGTTCGGCGACCGGCCCGTCGACGGCGAGGTCTGGACCTACCGGACCTGGTGGTTCTCGCGCGGGCCGCGGGCGCCGCACGCCGAGTCGCGCCTGAGGATCGGCTCGGTGACGGTGCCGCTCGCGCTCATCCAGGCCGGCGAGGACGAGCTGGTGCGCGACAGCGAGGGCCCGCAGCTCGAGGGCCTGGCCCGCCAGGGGGACTGCCCGAGCGTCGTGCGGGAGACGATCCCGGGCGCCGACCACGTGTTCACCGGGCGCGACGACGCGCTGACAGAGGCCGTGGTGGGCTGGCTCGATCAGCGACTGTAAGCGCTGGCGTTGACCTTGCGTACGCATCTCGTCACACTTGACGGGCGCACGGGAGCGGCCTTCATGTAATGATCCGGAGGTGGTAACGGTGCATGCCGAGCGTACGACCAGGCGCGTGACCTTCAACGTTGACACGGCCCTGCTCGAGGCTGCTGGAGAGCTGCTGGGGACGACGACGACCACCGAGACCCTCAACGGTGCTCTGGCCGACGTCGTCCGCCAGGCGCGCCTCCGCTCCCTGGCGCAGCGCGAGTTCCCCGACCTCACCCCCGAGGCCCTCGAGACCATGCGCCGGGCATGGCGACCGCGGTGATCCTCGTCGAGACCTCCGTCTGGGCCCGGCGTTCGCATGCGCTCGTGGGCGGTGAGGTGATGAAGATCCTCGTGGCCGGGACGGGAGCGACCTGCCATCCCGTCATGCTCGAGCTCCTCGACAGCGCGAGGAACGTCGACGAGTTCCGAGACCTCCGCAACGAGCTCGAGGCCCTGAGCGTCCTGCCGATCGGCCCGGCGCAGTGGCGTCGGGCGCTCGACGTCTACGAGGAGCTTGCGGCCGAGGGCGGGGCGCATCAGCGCTCCGTGTCGCACCCCGATCTCCTGACCGCCGCCGCCGCCGAGGCGGCCGGCGCCGAGGTCCTGCACTACGACGAGGACTTCGACCGCATCGCCGCCGTCACCGGCCAGCCGACGAGATGGATCGCCGAGCGGGGTAGCCTCGGCTGATCACGCGGGCGGAAGGATCCACATCCACCAGCGGGGCCGGCAGGGGCCTTGCAGGCCGCCAGCGTTCTATGATCGTCGAACAATGCGGGCAGCGATGATTCGCGCGGCCGCCGGCCGTCGTCATCACAGACGCAGATGACGATCACCTCGACCACGATCCGGCGCACCTACTACGGGCTGCTGCTGGGCAACACCCTGGCCGCGTCGCTGATCTGGGGGATCAACACGATCTTCCTGCTCGACGCCGGGCTCTCCAACCTGGAGGCCTTCACCGCCAACGCGTTCTTCACCGCCGGCATGGTGCTGTTCGAGGTGCCGACCGGGATCGTGGCCGACGTCTATGGTCGCCGGCTCTCGTTCCTGCTGGGGACCGTCACCCTGGCGGTGACGACCGGCCTCTACGTGCTGCTCTGGCAGGTCGAGGCGCAGTTCTGGTTGTGGGCCCTCGTCTCGCTCGGACTGGGCCTCGGGTTCACCTTCTTCTCGGGAGCGACCGAGGCCTGGCTGGTCGACGCCCTGCGGGCCACCGGGTACCACGGGGCGCTCGAGCCCGTCTTCGCCCGCGGCCAGGTCATCACGGGGATCGGCATGCTCACGGGCTCGGTCGCCGGCGGATACATCGCCCAGGCCACCAACCTGGGCGTCCCCTTCGTGCTGCGGGCCCTCATCCTGGCGGTGATGTTCGCCGTCGCGCTCGCCCTGATGCGCGACCTCGGCTTCACCCCCGCGCCGCGCGGCCACCCGATCGCCGAGATGAGGTCGATCACCGCGGACTCGATCGAGTACGGCTGGCGCGTGCCGCAGGTGCGGTACCTGATGCTCGCCGCCCCCTTCACCGGCGGCGTCGGCATCTACGTCTTCTACGCGCTGCAGCCGTACCTGCTCGAGCTCTACGGCGATCCATCCGCCTACGGCATCGCCGGCCTGGTCGCCGCCATCGTCGCGGGGGCCCAGATCGTCGGCGGCCTGGTCGCCCCGGCGCTGCGGTCGCGCTTCCGGCGCCGGACGTCGGCGCTCGTGGCGGCGGAGGTCCTCGGCGTGGTCACGCTGGCCCTGATCGGCCTCATCGAGAGCTTCGGCGCGGTCATCGCCCTGATCGTCGTCTGGGGCCTCCTCTTCGCCGCGTCGATTCCGATCCGGCAGGCGTACCTCAACGACCGCATCCCCTCCCAGCAGCGCGCGACGATCCTCTCGTTCGACTCGCTGATGTCCTCGAGCGGCGGCGTGGTCGCGCAGCCGGTCCTCGGCCGGGCCGCCGACGTCTGGGGCTACCCCGCCTCCTACCTCCTGTCGAGCGCCATCTCGGCCCTCTCCATCCCGTTCCTGGTCCGCGCCCGCGCCCTCGAGCCGCCGACGGGGCCGGACGAGGAGCGGCCGGCGGCCGAGCCCGCGCCGGAGGTCAGCCGGGACCCGGCCGCCGGGCGGCTCGAGTACCCGACCTGATCAGGCCGCCCCGCCGGCCATCGCGTCCAGCGCCGCCAGGGCCTCCTGCATCTGCGCCGCGGCCTTGCCGTGCAGCCGCACGTGCGCGACGTCGTCGTAGGGCGTCTCGCTCTCGGTGAGGATCGCCAGCGAGCCGCCGTTGTCGAGGACGATCCGCGGCAGCTGGCTCACCGGGCGCCACCAGCAGCGAGCTGCCGATCACCAGCATGAGGTCGGCGCGCCCGGCGTGCTCGTAGGCGGCCTCGATGGCCGCGGCGGGGAGGGGCTCGCCGAAGAGCACGACGCCGCTCTTCATGGGGAAGCCGCAGCCGCAGCGCGGCACGCCGTCGCCGGCGGCGTCCGCCCGGGCGACGAGCTCGTCGATGCTCACCCGCGCGCCGCAGCGCAGGCACAGGCCCCGGTCGAGCGCGCCGTGCACCTCGATCGGGTCGCTGCCGGCGCGCGCGTGGAGGCGGTCGATGTTCTGGGTCACCACCGCCCGGACGATCCCCCGGCGCTCGAGCTCGGCCACGGCGAGGTGGGCCGGGTTGGGCTCCACGCCCGAGAGCAGGTCGATGCGCGGCCGGTGGAAGCCCCAGAAGCGCTCGGGCTCGGAGAGGAACGTGCTGAGGGACGCCACCTCCATCGGGTCGTACCGCTCCCACAGGCCGCCGGCGGAGCGGAAGTCCGGGATGCCGCTCTCGGTGGAGATGCCGGCGCCGGTCAGGACGACCGCGTACTCGGAGGCCGCCAGGGCGGCGGCGAGATCTCGCGCGGTGTCGGCCATCCGGGCCGGAAGGCTAACCTGCCGACGATGCGAGCCGACGGACGCAGCCCCGGCCAGCTCCGCCCCGTCGAGATCCTCCCCGGCTTCGTGGAGACGGCCCATGGCAGCGCCCTCATCTCGGTCGGGCGCACGCGGGTGATCTGCACCGCGTCGGTCGAGGACGCCGTCCCGCCGTGGATGCGCGGCCGCGGCCGCGGCTGGGTGACGGCCGAGTACGGGATGCTCCCCGGCTCCACCGGCGAGCGCAAGCCGCGCGACGTCGCGAAGGGCCGGCCGGACGGGCGCACGACCGAGATCCAGCGCCTGATCGGGCGCGCCCTGCGGGCGGTGGTCGACATGGACGCCCTCGGCGAGCGGACGGTCTGGCTCGACTGCGACGTGCTGCAGGCCGACGGCGGGACGCGCTGCGCGTCCATCTGCGGGGCCTGGGTGGCGCTTCACCAGGCGCTCTCGCGTCTGCTGGAGGGCGGGGGGCTGGCCGAGCTGCCGCTGCGCGACTCGATCGCCGCCGTCAGCGTGGGCATGGTGGACGGCACGCCGATGCTCGACCTCGCCTACACCGAGGACTCGCGCGCCGAGTCGGACATGAACGTGGTGATGACCGGCTCGTCGCGCCTGGTCGAGGTCCAGGCCACCGCCGAGGGCCACACGTTCTCGCGGGCCGAGCTCGAGGTGCTGCTCGACCTGGCGGAGGCGGGCAGTCGCGAGCTCACGGCGGCCCAGCTCGCGGCGGTCGCGCCGGCCGGCGCCACCGCGTGAGGAGGGTCCGCTGAGGGTCGTCCTCGCCACCGGCAATCGCGACAAGGTGGCCGAGCTGGAGCCCCTCCTGCCGGGCGCCGAGGTGAGCGGGGCGCCCGAGGGGTTCGACCCGGCCGAGACCGGCACCACGCTCATGCAGAACGCGTGGATCAAGGCGGCCGCCCTGCGCCCGGAGGTCCCCGACGACGCCCTCGTGGTCGCCGACGACTCCGGGCTGATCGTCCACGCGCTCGGCGGCCGCCCCGGCGTGTTCAGCTCCCGCTACGCCGGGCCGGACGCCACCTACGCCGACAATTGCCTGCGCCTGCTCGAGGAGCTCGAGGGGGTGGAGGACCGCCGCGCCGCGTTCGTCTGCGTGCTGGTCGGCCTCGGGCCCGCCGACCGGGTGCTCGTCACCGCCGGCGTCTGCGCCGGGGGCGATCGCGCCCGCGATGCGCGGGTCGGAGGGCTTCGGCTACGACCCGGTGTTCATCCCGCAGGGGTCGGACCGCTCGATGGCGGAGATGAGCCGCGACGAGAAGGCGGCGATCTCCCACCGCGGACGCGCGGCGCGCCGCCTGGCCGACCTGCTGGGCCTCGGACCGGTCGAGTAGCTTTCCCTGGCATGCGGTCGAGACATCCCTCGTCGCGGGACGGCGGCCGGCTCGTGAGGCCGTGACGACCGAGCACCGGCATTCGCCGGGGTCGCGGACGCTGTCCTGGCTGGTCGCCTCGGTGGCGCTCGGCTGGCTCGTGGTCTACAACGCGATGCGCCTCGCGGGCGCGACGCCCGCCGACGCGGCCTGGCCGTCCCTGGGCATCGGCGCGGTGGTGGGCCTCGCGGCGTTCGGCCTGGGGCTGCTGCTGGTGCGGCGGCGCGCCGCCGCCGGCCGGCCCCTCCGGCGGGGGGCGATGGAGATCCCCTCGCCCTCGGAGCTCTCCGACGGCCAGCGCCGCGCCGTCGCGCTGGCCTGGCCGGCGCTCGGGGTGCTCGCCGCCGCGGCGCTCGTCCTCGGGGTCTATCTCGCCGCCGACTGGCTCGGCACGGACGCCGGCGACCGGGCCACGACGACCATCATCCTGGCGGCCTGGGACGTCCTGGTGGGCCTCTGGCTGGGCGACGAGGCGCTGCGGATGCGCCGGGGCGAGGCCGACGGCGTCGAGTCCGTGGTCCTCGGGCTGCGCGCTGACGGCCGTGCTCGCCGGCGTCGGCCTCTCGCGGGAGCTCGCCGAGGGGGCGCAGGTCGTGCTCATCGTCCTGGCGGGGGTCGCCGGCACGCTGTGCGGCCTCGTCGTCTGGCGCCTGCAGGGCGGGCGCGCCCCGTACGCGGCGATCGCGGCGGCGATCGTGGCCGCGCTGGCCCTGATCCTCCCGATCGTCCTCTGAATCCCCGGTGCCGGGGGTGCGCCTGAGCTGCCCCCTCTGCGGGGCGACCGTCGCCGACGGCCCGGAGCCCGCGCCCGGGTCCTGCCCCGGCTGCGGCGCGGCCTACGCCGGCGGAGGCGCCGGCCCGCCCGAGGCGGCCGCCGCCGCCCTGCGGGCGTGGGGCGTCGCCGGGCTGGACCCCGCCGACCTCGCGCGGCGCCTCTTCGAGACCGAGCCGCCCCCGGCCCCCGCGCCGGCGGCCGCGATCACGTCGGACAGCCGCGAGGGCTTCTACCTGTGGTGGGTGTTCGTGCGCGACGGCGGCCGGGAGCGGGCGGACGTGCTGAGGGACCTCGTCCGGGGCTGAGCGGCCTGGCGGGCCGCGGGGGCGTCAGGTAGGGTCCGTCTGGCACTCTTGAGCCGTGAGTGCCAAGGGGCGGGCCGACGGCGCACGACCGCCGGGCGCGTCCCGCAGTGCCACCCACTCGACCCGGGAGGGCCGATGAAGCTCAAGCCCCTGGGCGATCGCGTGATCGTCAGGGCCGTGGACCAGGAGGACGTGACCGCCAGCGGCATCGTCCTGCCCGACACGGCCCAGGAGAAGCCCCAGCGCGGCATCGTGCTGGCCGTCGGCGACGGCCGCGTCGTGGACGGCGTGCGGATCCCGCTCGAGGTGTCCGACGGCGACGAGGTCATCTACTCGAAGTACGGCGGCACCGAGGTGAAGCTCGACGACGACGACGTCCTGATCCTCAGCGAGGGCGACATCCTCGCCCGCATCGGCGCGACGCGAAAGGCGCCGCGGAAGCGAACCGCCTCGCGCAAGCCCGCCGCCAAGAAGGCCTCGGCCAGGAAGAAGTAGGGCGCCGCCCGAGCGCCACGCCCGCATCCCGCAGACCCAAGGAGACCGGCCAGAGATGGCAAAGCTCATCAAGTTCGACGAGGACGCCCGCCGCGCCCTGGAGCGCGGGGTCAACACCCTGGCCGACGCGGTCAAGGTGACCCTCGGCCCCAAGGGGCGCTACGTGGTGCTCGACAAGAAGTTCGGCGCGCCCACCATCACCAACGACGGCGTCACCATCGCCCGGGAGATCGAGGTCGAGGACCCCTTCGAGAACCAGGGCGCCCAGCTGGTCGGGAGGTGGCCACCGCCACCAACGACGTGGCCGGCGACGGCACCACCACCGCCACCCTGCTGGCCCAGGCGATCGTCAGGGAGGGCCTAAAGAACGTGGCCGCCGGGGCCAACCCGATGGGCCTCAAGCGCGGCATCGAGGCCGCCGTCGAGGTGGTGGTCGAGCGGATCGCCGCCGCCAGCAGCGAGGTCGCCGGCAAGGAGGACATCGCCCGGGTGGCCACCATCAGCAGCCGCGACCGGGCCATCGGCGACGTGATCGCCGACGCCATCGAGAAGGTCGGCAAGGACGGGGTGGTCAACGTCGAGGAGGGCCAGACCTTCGGCATGGACCTCGAGTTCACCGAGGGCATGCAGTTCGACCGCGGCTACATGAGCCCCTACATGGTCACCGACCAGGACCGCATGGAGGCGGTGCTGGAGGACCCCTTCATCCTCATCAACGGCGGCAAGATCAGCTCCGTGCAGGACCTCCTGCCCCTGCTGGAGCAGGTGATCGGCCAGGGCCGGCCGCTGCTGGTGATCGCCGAGGACGTCGAGGGCGAGGCCCTGGCGACCCTGATCGTCAACAAGCTGCGCGGCACCTTCACCGGCATCGCCGTCAAGGCGCCGGGCTTCGGCGACCGGCGCAAGCGCATGCTGGAGGACATCGCCATCCTCTCCGGCGGCGAGGTGATCTCGCGAGGAGATGGGCCTCAAGCTCGCAGAACGCCCAGGTCTCCCAGCTCGGCCGGGCCCGCCGGGTGGTGGTCTCAAAGGACGCCACCACCATCATCGACGGCGCCGGCGCCTCCGAGGAGATCAAGGGCCGCATCAAGCAGATCAAGGCCGAGATCGAGACCACCGACTCGGACTTCGACCGCGAGAAGCTCCAGGAGCGCCTGGCCAAGCTGGCCGGCGGGGTGGCCGTGGTCAAGGTGGGCGCCGCCACCGAGACCGAGATGAAGGAGCGAAAGCACCGCGTCGAGGACGCCCTCCAGGCCACCCGGGCGGCCCTCGAGGAGGGGATCGTGCCCGGCGGCGGGGTGGTGCTGATCAACAGCATCCCGTCCCTCGAAGGCGCTCAAGCTGGAGGGCGACGAGGCCACCGGGGCCGCCATCGTGCGCCGGGCCCTGGAGGAGCCCCTGCGCCAGCTGGCCGAGAACGCCGGCCTGGAAGGCTCGGTGGTGGTGGGCGAGGTCAAGGGAAAGAAGGTCGGCGTGGGCCTGGACGTCGAGACGGGCGAGTACGTCGACCTGGTCAAGGCCGGCATCATCGACCCGGCCATGGTCACCCGCTCGGCCCTCCAGAACGCCTCCTCGATCGCCAAGAACATCATCACCACCGAGGCGGTGGTGGCCGACAAGCCCGAGGAGCCGGGCCCCGGCGGCGGCATGCAGATGAGCCCGAACATGGGCGGCATGGGCATGGGCGGCGGGATGATGTAGATGGATAGTGGGGTTTCACGGTCCAACAGGGCCGTGTCTCCCCATCTGTCTCCCCATCGGCTCTCCGATGAGGGCCTACGCCCGCGCTGGTTCGGCGAGCACCGCTGAGAGCTGGGAGCGCGAATTGATCCCGAGCTTGCGATAGGCGCGCGACAAGTGCATTTCGACCGTCTTCGGCGTCACGAAGAGTGCCTGCGCAATCTCGCGGTTGGTGGGGCCCCCGGCGGCCATTTCGGCGACGCGCCGCTCGCTGGGTGTGAGCGACCCGACACCGCTGAGGGCGATGCGTCGCGGCCGGGCGCCGGTGGCGAGAAGCTCGGTCTCGGCACGGGCGGCCAGCGGCGCGGCGCCGCAGATCGTGGCGAGCTCGACGGCGCGGCGAAGCTGCTCGCGCGCGCCTGAGCGGAGGTTGTGGCGGCGGAGCGCCGCCCCAAGCTCGGTGCGCGCCTTCGCGTGCTCGAGCTTTGCGGGCGAGTGGGCCAGCACCTCGACCGCCTCCTCGAGCAGTCTGAGCCCTTCCGCGCCGCCCTCGACGAGTCCCGCCGCGCGCAAGGCCGCACCGAGCGCGCGGGGCGCACCCCAGGTCCGCGCGAGCTCGAGCTCCTCCGCCGCCAGCCGGCGGGCCTCGTCCCGCTCGCCGAGCCGGAGCAGAGCGAGCGCGGCCTGGGAGCGCCAGGGCAGCATGGCAGGATTGCGGCCACCGCTGCGCTCGAAGCGAGCACCCACCTCGGACATCGCCTCGAGGCCGCCGGCGAGATCGCCCTGGAGCACGCGCAAGCGCGCGCGGCTGAGGCGCAGGAGGTGCACGGCCACGTCTTCCGCCATCGACTCGCCCCGCCGGGCGGGCTCGAGCGCGGCGGCGGCTTCGGCGAGCTTGCCCTGCTCCATCAGGGCATCCGCCCACACGCACCTGAAGGCGTCAAGAAGCTGCAGCCCCCACGCTCTGCAGGCGCCGAGGGCTTCCCTGCTGTCGCTTTCCGCTTCGGCCAGGTCGCCTCGAAACAAGAACGCTTGCGCGCGAAACAGCTTCGTGGCGGCGAAGCCGAAGATCGACCCGTGCAGGTGCGCCTCGGCAAGCGCCGCGTCGTACATCGGCAAGGCTTCGTCGAGATCGGCCATCGCAAGCACCATGCACGCACGGACGAAGGGGCTGCCGCCGGTTTTCGCCGCGAGCAGCGTTCCCCCGGCCAGCGCTCGGCGCGCCAGTGCCACGGACGCGACGGCCGGCGCGCCGGCCCGCGCATCGGAATAGGCGAGCAGCGCCAGCAACATCTTCTCGCCGAGGGTCGTGTCGCCGCCGCGGCTGCGGACGCGTTCCAAGCGCCGAACGACCTCGTCTTGCGGCCTCGACTGGAAGAGGCCGGTACCGATGAGCCCCGCCTCGAGGAGGCGCTCGCGCTCGGCATCGCCGCCGCCGAGCTCGTCGAGCGCTTGCCGGAAAACCGCGACCGACTCGTCGAGGCGACGGAGGTAGAACAGCTGGCTTCCGAGCAGCGCCGCCGCTTCTGCCTTTCGTTCGGGATCGTGGATCAACCCGTGCGCCTCCTGCAGGTGCTCGGCCGCGGCCTCGCCGCTCAACAGCGTCTCGGCGGAGCCGAGCTCGAGCAGCAGGTCCGCCCGCTCAGAAGCGACGGGCGGCTCGGCGAGCGCCCGGCGCAGATACGCGACGGCGCTCTCGGGAGCCCCGCGAGAGCGGGCGCGCCGAGCGGCTTCCCGAAGCAGCTCGACGACGCCCGAGTCGGCAGCCGGGGGAACGAGCAGCAGGTGGGCGGCGACACGCTCGGGCCCCGCTCTGGACTCGGCGAGGAGACGGGCCGCGCGCGCGTGCCCGCTGTCTCGCTCGAGCGGTGTCAGCTCCTCGTAGACGGTCGCGCGGATGAGCGGGTGGACGAACCCGAGCGGGAGCTGCGGGCGGAGGACGTCGACGCGCGCGAGGCCCCTGATCGCCTCCGACGCCCCCCGTTCGTCCAGCTCCGCCAGCGCGGCGGCTTGGCCCGCCTCGGCGTCATCGCCGAGAACGGCAACGGCCTGGGCGAGCCTTGTCGCCTCCGGCGGGAGTCGGGCGAGCCGAAGCGAGAGGGCGCGGGAGCCGGCCCGTGCCTCGAGCTCACGCAGACGGGGCACGTTGGCTGCCGTCGGGGCCAGCCCCTCGGCGGCGATCCGCTTGACGAGCTCGCGCAAGAGCAGCGGATTGCCGCCGGTCTCCTCCTGACAGGCGGAGCAAAAGACATCGTCGGCGTCCGCGGACAGGGTCGCGCGCACCAGCTGGGCCGTGGCCTGTGTCCCAAGGGGAGCCAGCCGAAGCGCGACGGCCAGCGGATCGGAGACGACGTGTCCGATGAGGGCGGCATCCTCGCCGGGTTCGGAGGGCCGGAGACCGACGACGAGCAAGACCGGAAGCCCCTCGATGCGGGGCAGCAGGTAGCCAAGCCAGCGCAGCGAGGCGGCATCGCACCAGTGCAGGTCGTTGACGGCGAGCAAGAGAGGCCGGCGGGCGGCAACATTCGCGGTCAGCCAGAAGAGGCCATGCAGCCTCGCGAAGGACGCGTCCGTTGGGGGCTCGCCCGCGAGGTGCACAGGATCGAAAAGCGGCGTCGCGAGGGCAGCTGCGCCGACGAGCAGCTCGGCCCGCTCGTCCTCGGTCAGCTGGGCGAGAAACGGTTCGAAGAGCTGCCTGACGACGCCGTAGGAGAATGCGCGCTCCAGGTCTGAGCCGCGGCCCGCCAGGACCTGCATCCCGGCCCGCTGAGCGCTGGCCTTCGCCTCCACGATCAGCGAGGTCTTGCCGATCCCAGGCGGCCCCTCGATCACCACCAGGCGGCCGCCGTCGGCCGTAGCCCCAATCAGGTCATCGATGGCCGCCAGCTCGCCGTCGCGCTCGAGAAGGGCGGGCATCGTCGAGACCGGCTGCTTCGCCATCTGCGCGCCGCCCTGCTTCGGAACGGTCCCCACCAGTCGAACCCAGCACGCAGTCTAGTCCGTGTGCTCATCAGCGCCGTCCCTCGGCCCCATCGCAGTCACCGGGCGCCTCAAAAAGGCAGGGAGGAAGTAGGGGTGTTCCCCCGTCGCGGACTAGCCCTCATGGGCGGGACGATCGCCAGCGGCATGAGCGGTTGACTCACGACAGCGAAGCGAGGCCCGCTGGTCATGGTCGCGCGGGCCCAAGCCTTCGCGCGGGCTCGCCTCGACCAGGACGAGCGCTCCAGAGCTCAGTCTGCACGTATCCCCGAAACCGGAGGTTCCGCTCGATGACCGTCGTCAGCACGCTGGACATCACCGACTTGACCGCCGCCGAGTATCGAGCCGTCCTGGACGAGCTGGGAGTGGAAGCGCGGCCGGAGAGCGGCATCTACCTGCATCTCACGGCCCCGACGGACTTCGGCTTCCGGGTCGTCGAGATCTGGGACGAGGCGGAGGGCTTCGAGCGATTCGTGGAGAACCGCATGTACCCGGCGGCGCAGGCCGTGGGCATGGACCGGGAGACCAGGATCACCGTGGAGCCGCTCCACAACTTCTTCGGTCCGCGCCTCGGCGAGCTCCCGGGACTCGTGAGCTCGCTGCCGGGTGCACCGACCGGCCTGCCCGCGAGCTAGCTCAATGGCCGTAACGATCCATCGCCACCCGCCGCAGCACGACGGCGCGTTCGTGAACGCCTACCTCGTGGAGACCACGTCGAGCATCGTCGCAGTTGACAGCCTGCTCACCGTCTCGGAGAGCCGCGCGCTGCGGGCGGCCGTCGAGCATCGTCGGCAAGCCGCTGGCCGCGGTCCTGCTGACCCACTCGCATCCTGATCACTACGGCGGCCTGACCGAGCTCGTCGCGGGCGACGATGTGCCGATCGTCGCGCCACAGGGGGTGATCGACACGATCGTCCGCGACGACCCGATCAAGGAGCAGGTCCTGCGCCCGATGTTCGGCGACGAATGGCCGGCGAGGCGAACCTTTCCCAACACCCCGATCCGCGACGGCGAGCGCCTCACGTTCGATGAGGCCACCTTCACCGTGATCGATCTCGGGCCGAGCGAGTCGCCCTACGACAGCCCCTGGATCCTCGGCCCCGAGGAGCGAACGGTCTTCCTCGGCGACCAGATCTACGACCACAGGCACTGCTACCTCGCCGACGGCTTCCACGAGCAATGGCTCTCCAACATCGAAACGCTGCGCGCGCGCTTCCCGAGCGACGCCGTCTTCCACGTCGGCCACGGCGGCCCCGTCGGCGCGGCCGACTGGGACTGGCAGCGCAGCTACATCGAGCTCTTCCTCGACGCGGTCGGACGCGCGGACTGGTCGCCCCCCGAGCGGGCCCACGCGGCAGTGGTCGCGGAGATGAAGCGCTTCCTGCCGACCGACGAGCTGCAGTTCCTGATGGAGCTCAGCATTCAACCGGTCGCTGAGCAGCTCGGTCTCGCGACACCTGCGGCCTGACTCAGCAGAGCCACGGCGCAGGCGAGCCCCAGCCGTCGAAGACGAGTAGAGCCTGACGATGAGAATTCGGCACCGGCGTCGTCTCCTTCACTACATGCGGGCCGACAACCGATGAGGAGCGCCTCGTGAAGATCATCGCCTTCGACCGCTTCAAGCCCGGCGTCACGATGGACACGATCCAGCCTCTGCTGGCCGAGGAGGTCGCCAACTGCTGGCGGCTCTGGAAGGCCGGCGTCGTCCGGGAGAACTACGCCCGCGCCGACGAGCCCGGCGTCGTGATCGTCTTCGAGGTCGACAGCGTCGATGAGGCCCGGGCCTACGTGGCCGACTTCCCCATGACCAAGGCCGGCTACCTCGAGTGGTCCTACGTCGCCCTGATGGCCCCGGTCATGCTCGAGAGCCAGTTCGAGCAGGCCGCCCTCGGACGCGCGGGCCTGCCGCCGGACCGGCCGGCGGCCCTGAGCGAGGGGGTATGAGCGTGCAGCGCGCCTACGGCCTCGATATCCCCCAGAGCCTGGAGGATGTCTGCGACCCCACGCGCATGGGCCTGCTCGTCTACGACATGCAGGCCGGCATCCTCCCGCAGCTCCCCAGCGCCGCCGAGGTGACCGCCCGGGTCGCCGAGGTCCTGCACGCCGCCCGCGCGGGTGGCTACCGGGTCTTCTTCACGCGCCACATGTCGCTGCCCAGGGAGGTCAGCGGGGTCGCCCAGCTGCGCACCGCCATGGCCTGGCAGGGCGTCGAGCGGGTCGAGGACGTGCGGCCGGCCTTCCCGCCCGGCTCGCCCCAGTTCCAGATCGTCCCCGAGGTGGCCCCGCTTCCCAGCGAGGCCGTCCTCGACAACATCGCCATGTCGGTCTTCGTCGGCACCCCCCTCGAGCTGGCGCTGCGCGACTGCCGCCTGATCGCCCTGGCGGTCGTCGGGGTCGCCCTCGAGGTCGGCATCGAGCCGACCGTGCGCCACGCCGCCGACCTGGGCCTGATCCCGGTCGTGGTCGCCGACGCCTGCGGCAGCCGCGACGATGCCGCCCGAGCGCGCGCCCTGGAGGGCTTCGCCTTCGCCGGCGACGCCATCATTACCGAGGCGAGCGCGATCTGCCCGCTCCTCTCGCGGACCTCGGCCCAGGTGAGCGCATGACCCCGCTCGACGAACACCACGAGGTGGTCGACACCACGCGCGCCCGCCGGCCGAGCGTGCTGATGGTGGTGGCCAACCCGAGCGTCTCGACCACCACCGGCTGGCCCGTCGGCTTCTGGGCCGCCGAGCTCTTCCATCCCCTGCACGAGTTCACCAACGCCCGCTACGACGTGACCGTCGCCTCCCCCGAGGGCGGCCGGGTCGAGGTCGACGCCATGAGCGACCCGCGCGACACGAGCCGGTGGTCGGCCGACGACGTGATCTCGATGGGCTCGCTGCACACGCCCGAGATCGTGGGCCGGCTCGAGGCCACGCCGGCGCTGCGCGACCTCGACCTCGAGCGGTTCGACGCGCTGGTGGTGTGCGGCGGGCAGGGTCCGATGTTCCAGTTCCGCGACCACGAGGACCTGAAGGGGGCGATCGCCCGCACCTTCGAGGCCGAGAAGCCCACGGCCGCCCTCTGCCACGGCGTGTGCGCGCTCATCGACGTCAGGCTCTCGGACGGCTCGTACCTGGTGCAGGGCCGCACCGTCACCGGCTTCGCCAACGTGGAGGAGGACTACGGCGACGCCGCCGTCGGCATGACCATCATGCCCTACCGCGTCGAGGACGAGCTGCGCCAGCGCGGCGCCAACTTCGTCCAGGCCGGGCTGTTCAAGGCCTTCGCCGTCCGCGACCAGAACCTCATCACCGGCCAGCAGCAGTACTCCGGGACCAAGGTCGCCGAGCTGGTGATCCAGGCGCTCGGCGTCTAGGTGTTTCCGCCGGCGGACCCGCCGGGCCCGGGCGCGTGCCGTGCCGCTCGCCACCGACCCGCGGCAAGCCGATGGGCATGACCGGGCCCGCGCCCGTCAGGGCGGGGCGCCGCGAGTGGGTGGGGCTTGCAGTGCTCGCCCTCCCGTGCGTGGTCTATGCGATGGATCTGACCGTGCTGAACCTCGCGTTGCCGGCCCTGAGCGAGGACCTCCAGCCGAGCAGCTCGCAGCTGCTTTGGATCGTGGACATCTACGGCTTCATGGTGGCCGGGCTGCTCATCACCATGGGAACGCTGGGTGATCGGATCGGCCGACGCCGTTTGCTTCTGATCGGCGCCGCCGCCTTCGGACTCGCCTCGCTGTTCGCGGCGTTCTCGACCAGCGCCGAGATGCTGATCGCGGCGCGCGCGCTGCTCGGGGTCGCCGGGGCGACGCTGGCGCCCTCGACGTTGTCCTTGATCCGCAACATGTTCACCGGCGCGTCGCAGCGCACCTTCGCGATCGGGGTCTGGATCACGAGCTTCTCCGTCGGAGCCGCGATCGGACCGCTGGTCGGCGGGCTTCTCTTGGAGCGCTATTGGTGGGGCTCGGTGTTCCTGCCCGCGCTGCCGGTGATGGGGCTCCTGCTCATCGTCGGGCCGCGCTTGCTGCCCGAGTACCGAGATCCCAACGCGGGCAGGCTGGACCTGATCAGCGCGGCGCTCTCGCTCGTCGCCGTGCTCGCCGTCATCTACGGCCTCAAGGAAATCGCCCAGGACGGCGTGGGCTGGACCGCTGGCCTGTTCATCGTCTTCGGCCTCGTCGTCGGCGCCGCGTTCGTGAGCAGGCAGCGACGGCTGGCCGAGCCGCTGATCGACCTGCACCTATTCCGCGTGCCCGCCTTCGACGCCGCGCTGAGCGCCAACACCTTCGGCTTCTTCGTCAACTTCGGAATGGCCCTCTTCCTCGCGCAGTACCTGCAGCTCGTGCTCGGGCTCTCGCCGCTCGAGGCGGGGCTGTGGACGATCCCCTACGCGTGTGCGTTCATCGTCGGTGCGCTGCTGACCCCGCTGTTCGTGCGTGCGATCCGGCCGTCCTTCGTGATCGCGGGCGGCCTGACGGTCGCGGGCCTCGGCTTCGCGCTGCTCACCCAGGTCGACGGGGACCCCGCGCTCGCCATCGTCGTGACGGGAGCCGTTGTCTTCGCCGTGGGCCTCGCCCCTGTGTTCACGCTGGCAGCCGACATGATGGTGGGGGCCGCCCCGGCCGAGCGGGCGGGCGCGGCCGCGGGGGTCGCGGAGACGAGCGCCGAGTTCGGTGGCGCGCTCGGCATCGCGATCCTCGGCGCCCTCGGCACGGCCGTCTACCGCAGCCAGATCGACGACGCGCTGCCCGCGGCTCTCCCATCCGAAGTGGCCGAGCCGGCGCGAGACACGCTCGGCGCTGCGGTGGCGGCGGGCGAGGAGCTGCCGGGCCGATTGGGGACCGAGCTGGTGGATGTCGCCCAGGAGGCGTTCACCCAGGCGCTGCAGGTGGCTGCCACGATCAGCGCCGCGGTCGCGATCGGCGCTGCCATCCTCGTCGCGGCACTGCTCAAGCGCGTGCGGATGGGCTCCGAGCTCGAGGAGGAACGGGGCCGCGAGCCGGACCCGGCGCTGGCGGGGGGAAGGCGGCCGTGTTGAGATCGACGCGATCGCGAAGCAGTGATCTGGCCGCGGACGGGTGGAGATGAACGAGACCGTGTCTGGCCGCTCCCTCGAGATAAACGGGGCGGCGCTCTACTACGAGGAGCGCGGCGCGGGCGCTCCGCTGATCCTGGTCCACGGCGGGCTCTCCTCCAGCGCGCAGTGGGAGCCGGTCGTCCCCGAGCTCGCCACCGGCTTTCGCGTGATCACGCCGGATAGCCGCGGCCACGGCCGCTCCAGTAATCCGGCAGGCGAGCTCTCGTACGCCCGCATCGCCGACGACATCGCGGCCCTGATCGCAGCGCTCGGACTCGAGCGCCCGGTGGTGGGGGGCTGGAGCGATGGGGGACAGGTGACGCTCGAGCTCGGCGCGCGTCACCCGGGAATGTCGAGCGCGCTGATCGTCGGCGCCGCCTCCCCGGACTTCGACGCCGGCGGGCTGCGAGAGGCTCACAGGGCGCTGCTCGGCGCCGACGAGGGTGGCGTCCCGGACGCGGCGCACCTCGACGCCCAGCTCGGCGAGTTCGCGGAGGAGATCAAGGCCCTGCATCCGGGCGGGGCCGAGCGGTGGAGGCGGCTGGTGCACGAGACCGCCCCCATGTGGCTCGACTACCAGGGCTTGGGGCCGGACGAGCTCCAGACCATCGAGGCGCCGGTCCTGGTACTGGCCGGCGACCGCGACGAGCTGATCCCGCTCGACCTCTCGGTTTCGCTCTTCCGGGAACTGCCCAACGCCGAGCTGGCCATCTGCCCACGGCTGGGCCACGACGGGCCGACTCCCGAGCGCGCCCCCGTCCTCGCGAGCCTGATCCGGGACTTCGCCCACCGGCACACTCATCACTGACACAGCGACACGACGAGGGAGTTGCTCCCATGTTTGCGAACGTGCTGTATCCCGTGTCCGACCTGGCGACGGCCAAGGCGGCGTACGCCGCCCTGCTCGCCGTACCGCCGCAGACCGACGGGGACGACTACCTGCGCACTGAGGTGCTTCGCAATGGCTGAGAGGAAAGCTTCAGAGAAGGGCACGCAGCAGTCCGCCAAGCGGACCACCGCCAGCGGCGAGACGTCCAAGGGATTCACGGGCGAGGAACGCGCCGCGATGAAGGAGCGCGCCCAGGAGCTGAAGGCGGAAGGGCGCCGCGGCTCGCGCGCGGCCAAGGCGGACGGGGAAGGCGACGTGCTCGCGAAGATCGCCGAGATGAAGGCACCGGATCGCGCCATGGCCAAGCGGCTCCATGCGATCATCAAGGCCAGCGCGCCGGACCTCTCGCCGAGAACCTGGTACGGGATGCCCGCCTATGCCAAGGACGGCAAGGTCGTCTGCTTCTTCCAGAGCGCGGAGAAGTTCAAGTCGAGGTACGCGACCTTGGGCTTCAGCGACCGGGCGAACCTCGACGAGGGCGCCATGTGGCCGACCTCCTTCGCGCTGAAGGAGTTGACCGCCGTCGAGGAGGCGAGGATCGGCGCGCTCGTGAAGCAAGCGGTGAGCTGAGGACCGAGCTCGTGACTGGCCCCGCGCCCCAGCCGACGGCGTGCTCCCGGGCTCGGCTTCGACTGGAGGTTTGGCTGTCCGGTTCGATGCGTGGGAGGTGCATGGCAAGCAAGGGAGGCTGAGGTGGCGGAGCAGGAGCAGGCGTGGGGCGGGCCGCTATGGTCGGCGGCCGACCTGATCACGCCGATGGCGGTGCGGGTGGCGGCGACGCTGCGGGTCGCGGACGCGATCACCGCGGGAGTGACCTCGGGGTCGGAGCTCGCTGCCCGTCTCGCTGTTGCGGCCGATCCGCTCGTCCGAGTGCTGGATCATCTCGTCACCGCTGGATTTCTGCGTCGCGACGAGGACGGGGCCTACGCGTTGACCGATGCAGGGCAGTGGCTGCGCGACGATCACCCGCAGGGCATTCGGGCGTGGATCGATCTGGAGGGCGCCGTCGGGCATGCCGACATGTCCGTGGTGGAGCTGCTGCACACGGTTCGCACCGGTGAGCCGGCCTTTCCCCGGCATTTCGGGCGCGGGTTCTGGGAGGACCTCGCCGAGCATCCCGACAGGGCCGCGTCCTTCGACGCGTTGATGGGCCGCAGCGCGGCCGGCGAGGCGCCATCGGTCGCGGCCGCGTACGACTGGTCCGCCCTCGGCGAGGTCGTCGATGTGGGCGGCGGCGACGGGTCGCTGCTGATCGCCTTGCTGCGCGCCCATCCCACCCTGCGGGGAACCGTGCTCGACCTCGCATCGCCGGCTGCCACCGCCGCCCGGGCCTTGGCGGCGGCCGGTCTCGCCGATCGCGGCCGTGCCCAGACCGGGAGCTTCTTCGAGCCGCTACCGGCCGGCGCGGGCGGCTACATCCTCTCGAGGGTGATCCCCGACTGGGACGATGACGACGTGCGCCGCATTCTCCGGAACTGCGCGCACGCAGCACGGCCCAACGGCAAGGTCCTCGTCGTCGAAGACAGCGAGCCCGGCGAATCTGCCAGCACCGAGATGGACCTGCGCATGCTCGCCTACTTCCTCGGCCGAGAACGAAGCCTCGACAGGCTCACCGACCTCGCCCACGAAGCCGGACTCGCTCTTGGCACGGTCACTCCCGCCCGGCTCCGTTCCATCGTCGAGCTCCTGCCGGACGCGCTGCCGTAGGAGCCCGCTGTCGATTTCGCGGCCCCTCGTTCGTCGCTGGGGTGGAACCGCGAGATCGACAGGAGGTGGGACGATGAGGAAGCTGGTCGTGACCGAGTCCGTGTCGGTGGACGGCGTCATGCAGGCGCCGGGAGGGCCGAACGAGGACACGGACGGGGGCTTCGCGCACGGGGGCTGGGTGGCCCCCCACTTCGACGAGGAGCTGGGCGGCCTGGCGGTCGAGGGGGCGCTCCGGCCCGACGCCCTGCTGCTCGGGCGCCGCACCTACGAGATCTTCGCCGCCCACTGGCCGCGGGTGACCGGCGACGACCCGATCGCCGCGAAGCTGAACGCCATGCCGAAGTACGTCGCGTCGCGCACGCTCGAGGCCGTCGAGTGGAACAACTCGACGCTCATCACGGGCGATGTCGCCGAGGCGGTGGCCGAGCTGAAGGAGGCCCCGGACGGCGAGATCCGCGTCTACGGCAGCGGGAACCTCGTCCAGACGCTGCTGGCGAACGACCTGGTGGACGAGCTCCACCTCTGGGTCTTCCCGGTCCTTCTCGGCGAGGGCAAGCGACTCTTCGCCGAGGGAACCCGGCCCGCCGGGCTTGAGCTTGCCGGCGCGACGAGCTCGGGCGCCGGCGTCGTCGTCCAGACCTACCGGCGCGCCGGGGACGTCCAGACCGGCTCCTTCGAGCTCGACGACTAGCTACCCCATGCGCTGGGGCAGCTCAGCTCCTTTCGCTCTCCGCGACGAGCGCGCGAGCCCGTCGAGCGCTCCCCCTCCGGTCAGGCGTGTCGTACTAACCGCCTGGCTCGTCCCCCCGACGGCGGCGATACTTGTCGATCTCTCGGCGCTCCCAATCGACGCCGAAGAGCCCGCCGATCCCCAGGAGCACGATTGCGGTGATGGCCACGCCGATGCCCGTGCCGAGCATCGGCCAGTAGAACCAGAAGGAGCTGCTGTCATCGAGCATGTCGATGGTGAACCACATCAGGCATAGGGCGATCCAGATCCCCACAACCGTGTAGAGGATCCGCTTGCGGCGAACATACCGCCGAGCCTCCTCCAGGGACTGCTGTACATCTGTCTCTGCACGTATTTGGTGCCTCCCTTCATGCGCTTACTCAGTCCAACTGACTCGCTAGCCTTCACCGCGCAGCGGCCGGGGCGCGGCGCTGGGCGGGGGCTTGGCGCCTTCGACGTGCACGTCGGGGAGCCAGTTGAGCGAAGCCGGCAGGTACCAGTTGCGCGTGCCGAGCAGTTTCATCGTCGCCGGGACGAGGATGGAGCGGACGATCGTCGCGTCGATGAGGAGCGCGACGGCGACGCCGAACCCCATCTGCTGGAAGGCGATCGTGTCGCCCATCGCGAAGCCCCAGAAGACGGCGATGATGATCAGCGCCGCGCCGGTGATGATCCGTGCGGTCGAGCCGACACCGAAGACCACGGCGGCGTCAGTGTCGCCGGTCTGGGTGTAGCGCTCGCGGATGCGGCTGAGCAGGAAGACCTGGTAGTCCATCGAGAGCCCGAAGAGGACGGCGAAGAGGAAGAGCGGCACCCAGGCGTCGATCGTCTCGGCCTCGCGCAGCCCGAGGAGCTCGTTGCCGATTCCCTGTTGGAAGACGAGCACGAGCAGCCCGTAAGCCGCCCCGACCGAGAGCAGGTTCATGACGATCGCCGTCGCGGGCACGACGATCGAGCGGAAGGCGATCGTGAGCAGGAGGAAGCTCAGCCCGAGCACGAACAGGAGGACGAGCGGGAGCCAGAAGTTGACGGTGTCGTGGTAGTCGAGCTCCTCGGCGGTGGCGCCGCCCACGTACACCTGGGCGTCGACTCCGCCGAACGCGCGCGGGACGGCCTCGCTACGCAGATCGCGGACCGCTCCGATCGCGCGCTCGCCGTTCGAGTCTCCCGCGACCGGAACCGTGACGCGGGCGACGGTGCCCGGCTGGTTCGTCTCGACGGCGGGTTCTCCGAAGATCGGGCGGGCCGCGAGCTCCTCCTCGAGCCGGCCGACTGCGCCCTGCACCGCCGGTGAGCGAACGTCTCCGGCTATCGCGATCTCGACCGGGTCGGTGGTCTCCCCCGGGAACTCCTCGTTGAGCAGGAGGTAGCCGCGCTTCGACTCGAAACGGTCGGGCAGCGTGTTCGGTCCAGAGGTGCCCGTGTCGAGCGTGAGCGCGGGAGCGGCCATCGCGATGAGGAGGCCGGCGGCGAGGACGAGGCTCACGACGGGCCGGCGCATCACACCGCGGACGATCGCGCCCCAGAAGCGGCCCTCCCGGCCCGCCTGCTCGGCTGCGCGTCCGAAGACGGGGATGCGGAGCGCGTTCACGCGGTCGCCGAGCAGGCCGAGGAGGGCGGGGAGCAGCGTCAGCGCCGCGATCACGGAGACGATGCCGACCAGGATCGCGCCGGCTGCGAGGCTGCGGAAGATCGTGCTCGGAACGAGCAGCAGCCCGAGCATCGCGAGCACGAACGCGATCCCGCTGAACAGCACCGCGCGGCTCGCCGTCGCGCCCGCGGTTGCGATGGCGTCGAGCTTCTCCCGCCCCCCGAGCCGCTCCTCGCGGTAGCGGGAGACGGTGAACAGCGAGTAGTCGATCCCGAGGGCGAGGCCCATCCCGATGAGTATGTTCTGGGTGAAGACGGACAGGTCGTACGCCTGCGCGAGGACGGCCACGAGCGCGAGCGCGACGACGATCGAGACGATCGCGAGCATCAGCGGGACGAGCCCCGCAACGAGGGCGCCGAAGACGAGCACCAGGATCACGAGCGCCACAGGCGCGCCGAAGAAGAGCTCGCCCGTCTTGAGATCCTCCAGCGACGCCTCTTCCTCGTCGGCGTCGGACGTCAAGTCGCCCGTGATCGCCGCCGTGTAGCCACCCTCCTCATCGAGGCGCTGAACCGCCTCGACCATCCCGTCGGCGTCTCCCTCCTCCTCCCTGCCGAGCCCCACGAGCAGGACGGTCGAGTCGCCGTCCTGCGAGACGAGGCGCGGGTCCTCGGCGTACGTGACCACCCGGGACGCTCCCGCCGCCCGCAGCTCGTCTGCCAGGGCAGCCACGCGAGCGCGCGTCGCAGCCGCCTCGACGTCGCCGTCCTCGGCCCGCACGACCACCACCTCGCTGATCGCCGGTCCGTTCGCGCCGACCTGAGGAAAGCCCTCGGAAAGGATCTGGTCGGCGTGCTTCGACTCGGTCTGGCTCGTGATCTCGGTCTCGCCCTCGAACTCGAGAAACGTCGCCACGAGCACGAATGCGGTGAGGATGACGACGAGCCAGAGACCGACCACGAGCCAGGGTCGGCGGCCGCTTGCTCGGGCGAGCCTCTCGGTCACGCCGCCGACGCTAGCCCCGCCTGTGCGTCCCCACATCGGCCCACGGGACCGACTTGCGCTCCGACCTGAGGTGGAGACGATGCCTACGGCGTCGCGCTCGGAGTGACGACACCATGGTCGTATGCGAACACGATCGCGGCGGGCCGGTCGCGCACTCCAAGCTTGGTGAAGATGCTGCCGACGTGCGTCTTCACCGTCGCCTCGGCGACGTGCAGGGCCGCCGCGATCTCGGCATTGGTGGCACCGCGCGCCATCAACCGCAGAACGTCGTGCTCACGGTCGGTGAGCAGGTCGAGCCGCGCCGCATCCCGTGCCCCCGGGGCGACGACCCGCCGGTACCGGTCGAGCAGCCGCGGCGCGACCGCCGGGTCGAACCAGGCCCCGCCCCCGGCGACTGCACGAACCGCCGCGATCAGATCCTCGGCGGACGAGTCCTTGAGCACGAACCCAGCGGCACCGGCCTCGATCGCCCCCCACAACACCTCGTCCTCGCCGAACGTCGTGAGTACGAGTACGTCGAGAGGGTCGTCGGCGGCGCGCAACCGCTCCGTCGCGACGATTCCGTCGAGCGCCGGCATGCGAATGTCCATGAGGACGACGTCCGGGCGCAGCCCGGGCAGCTCCTCCACCGCCTGCCGGCCGTCGGCGCACTCGGCAACGACCTCGAATCCGTCCGCGGGCGAGAGGATCCTCGCCAAGCCGGCGCGGACGATGGCCTGGTCGTCGACGAGGGCGACCCGGATCATGGGCTTCCCGGATCTCGTTCCGACGGCTCGTCGTTCGCGTTCAGCGGAAGCCGGCAGCTCACCCGCCAGCCGTCGGGCGTCGGTCCGGCCACGAGATCGCCGCCGAGCGCGGTGGCTCGCTCCCGCATCCCGATCACGCCGTACCGTGGTCGCTCGAGATCGGTCGCCGATGCGGCGCTCGCCGCTCCGCTGGTCTCGGCCACGAGACGTACCTGTCGATCGGCCAGCTCGAGCCCGAGAACGGTCTGCGCGCGCGGCGCGTGCCGAGCAGCATTCGCGAGCGCTTCCTGCGCGATCCGGTAGAGCGCGACGCCCACACCCGCTGACAGCTGAGAGAGGTCGCCTCGCATTTGCAGCTCGACGGCGAGACCCCCGGCCCGGGCGTGGTCGACGAGCGCGGGGATCTCTTTCGCCGACGGGAGCGGCGGCGCCACTCCCGCCTCGTCGTCGTGGCGGAGCAGCGTGACCGTACGACGCAGCTCCTCCATGCTGCGGCGGCCCACCTCCTCGGCCGATCGCAGCGCTTCCTCGGCGGACGCGGGATCGCGGCGCAGCACGTGCCGGGCGCTCGTGACCTGGAGCATGACGGCGGCCAAGCCGTGTCCCACGAAGTCGTGGACGTCACGAGCGATCCGACGCCGCTCTGCGAGCAGCGCCTGCTGGGCCAGCTGACGGCGGGTGCCCTCGAGCTGGACCACGAGTCGCTCGTGGCGAGCCACCGCGCGACCGATGACCCAGATGAAGACGATCGCCACGATCCAGATGCCAACGGCGACCTCCATTGGATCCTGGACCAGGGCGACCAGCGCGGGCGTGGCCGCCGCGAGCACACCGAGCGACACGGCCACCGCGAGCGACCGAGACCAACGCGCGGCCGCGAAGGCGAGCAGAACGGCATTGAACATGACCGGCTCGAGCTCTCCCGAGCGCTGCGCCACGACCACCGGGACGACGATTGCGACAGAGACAGCGGCGAGCGGCACATTGGGGGCGAACGCCCACAGACCGAAGGCGGCAACGGGTACCGCCGCGAGGACGAGATCGGCCGTCGACGACGGCTGGGTGATCGCAGCGACGAGCGCAAACGCCAGCGAGAAGAACGGGAGAACGCGGCGAAGGTCGTCAGCTGCGAACCAACCTCGACCGGATCCTCCAGCCACACGCCGACTGTACTGCGCGACTCTCGACTTCGACATCCTCGGCGCGGAGTCAGTTCGCATCCCTCGTCAGGGTGATGTCCATCCACCGCCGCCAGCGCCCCTGGTCGTCGAGCTGCTCCCAGTGGCCGGTGATCGTGTTCCCGTCGTCGCTGAAGCGGCCCGTGAAGCGATCCGCCGCGCTGCGCATGCTCCAGACGAGCGAATCATCCTCCTCTGCAAGCGTCGCCTCATAGGCATTCGGGCCGTCGCTTCCGAAGTACTGCGTGATGTAGGCCTCGCGCGCCGCGTCCCAGCCGATGATCTCTGCGCCCTCGACGTGCTCTTCCCCTACCCGGGCGTCAACGGTGTGCAAGAGGGCAAAGCGCCCTGGGAGCCACTCGTAGGTGTCCAACGCCTCGATCGTCGCCGCCGGCGCCTCGGCCGTCGCTCTCGTCTCGCCTTCCGTCCGCCAGCGGCCGACCAGGGCCGCGAGGCGCGTGTGCGCTGGACCCGGCTCGCGTGACATCGCAAGTTCCTCCTTGTGACTCGTGCACTTCGCCGCCGAGGATCGTCGTGTCCGTAACGCCGTTCATGCCGAGCGCGATTCCCAGTGGCCGAGTGCGAACCGCGTGCCCTCCCAGTCCTCGAACATCGACCACCAGCCGAAGTGCATCTCCGCGGGCGGTGCCGGGAAGTGCACGCCTCGCTCACTCAGCTCGGTGTAGGTCTGCTCGATGTCCTCGCACGTGAAGAAGACGTTCGAGTGCGGCAGCTCGTCGGGCACCTGAGGCCTCGGCTCGTCGCTGGGACGGCGGCTCAGCACCAGCACAACCGAGCGATCGGGTGCCTCGACCTCGATCCAGCGCTCGTCGCCGTAGCTCTCGTCCATGACGATGTCGAACCCGATGGCGCCGGTCCAGAACTGCTTTGCCCGCTCCTGATCATCGACCGGTACGACGACCTTGGCGACTCCGGTGATCATGCAGAACCCCTTTCAGCAGTCATTGCCTGAGGCCGCCACGACCCGATCTCGGCCCAGCGTGCGATTGCCGAAGAGGTGCGCGACCTCGCCGACTCTTCACGTTGTCGGCCAGGCCGGCCGTTCGTTCGCGATGACCACGCCCGAGGTCGTCGTCCTGCTGTCGACGAGCCGGAGCGCGGCGAAATGCGCCGCCGTCGGTGAAGAAGCGGCGCCCCGATCCCAGGACCAGCGGGTGGATCAGGAGCAGATACTCGTCGACGAGGTTGCGCCGCATCATCGACTGGACGAGCCCTCCGCCGAGAACTTGACCAGCACTCCTCGGCCTCGTCGGGCCTTCTCGGGCGATCTCGATCGCTTGCTCGCCATCCCGCGGACGCTGCCACCGTGGGCGCGGTTCCGCATCGGTCCGCGGGCCCGAGTCACGCTCCGACTCCAGGGGGAGGGCGCCGCTCGCCACGTGAGGGGCGGCATGGGCATGGGCGTCGGCATCATGTGAACCCGCGCTTCGGGGAAGCAGTACGTCGAAGGGGGCCGTCGAGGCCCCTTCGCCGTGTCCAGGTCAATCGATGGAGCTCGACTGATGCCGCCGCGAAAGCCGCTGCCCACGCTGAGGCTCGGCGACACCGAGGTCGCCCGCATCGGCCTCGGGACGAACCGCCTCACCAACACGCCCGGGCACGTCGCCTTCGTCAAGGAGGCGGTCGCCGCCGGGGTGGACCTCATCGACACCGCCCACGTGTACACCCGGGGAGAGAGCGAGGAAACGATCGGCGCGGCGCTGTCGCCCATCCCGGCCGATCGCGTCGTGGCGACGAAGGGCGGCTACGCCGCCGGCGACGGCCGCCCCGAGGTGCTCCGAGCGCAGATCGAGGAGAGCCTGCGGCGGCTGCGGACGGACCTCATCCCGCTCTACTACCTGCACCGCGTCCATCCGGACACGCCGCTCGAGGCCAGCCTCGACGCCATCAAGGAGTACCGGGACCGGGGGAAGATCCGGCACGTCGGCCTCTCGCAGGTCGGGATCGACCAGATCGAGCGGGCGCGTGAGGTGGTGCCGATCGTGGCGGTCCAGAACCACTACAACCTGTCGGAGCGCGCCGGCGAGGACGTCGTCGACCACTGCGCCGCCGCGGGCATCGTCTTCGTCCCCTACTTCCCCCTTCGCGGCGACGGCGGCCCCGCGCTCGCGGAGATCGCCCGGCGCCACGGCGCAACGCCGGCGCAGGTGGCCCTGGCGTGGCTGCTGATGCGCTCGCCGACGACGCTGCCGATTCCGGGGACGCTGTCGCTCGAGCATCTCAGGGAGAACCTCGGGGCCCTGGAGATCGAGCTGACCGAGGAGGAGTTCGAGGCCCTGCGGTAGGTCGCCTCGACCGCCTGCTCCATGTCGGGCAATCTGTGTTCTCCCCCACTGCCCGCGGCGTCAGGAGCACGTGTGAAAGCGACGGAAATCATCGCGAATCTGCCCGTCGCTGATATCGACGCAGCGCGCAGCTTCTACACCGACTACCTCGGACTTGACGTGGAGAGCTTCAATCTCGGCTGGGTGGCCCATTACCGCTCCTCGGATGGTCGAGCTGCCGTTCAGCTCGTCACAGGGGACGCGACAAGTCCTGAGGACTCGGTCATTTCAGTGCGCGTCGGTGACGATGTTGACGAGGCGTACGTCGAAGCGCAGCGCCGCGGCTACGAGATCGTTCACCCGCTGACCGTCGAAGCTTGGGGTGTGCGGAGATTCCTCGTCCGCGCACCCGACGGCAACGTCGTGAACATCGTCGGGCACCGAGACGAATAGCACCGTACCGGTCCGTCGAGGACGCCCTCCAGGTGCCGCCATGGGCGGGGCCGCGCCGGCTCCGACCGATTCGGGCGCGACGCCGTCGCGCACCGCGTGGGCGACTGCATACGATTCGACGGTGGACATCCCTGAGGCGGACAGGACGGAGGAGCAGCCGGGCGACGTCACGATCCGCACCCCGGACCAGCGTCTGCGCGTCTTCGTGAGCTCCACGCTGGCCGAGCTCGCCGACGAGCGTGCCGCGGTAGCCCGTGCCATCTCGGCCCTGCGGCTCACGCCGGTGCTGTTCGAGCTCGGTGCCCGACCGCACCCACCTCGCGAGCTGTACCGGGCCTACCTCGCGCAGTCCGACATCTTCATCGGCCTGTACTGGCAGCGGTACGGCTGGGTCGGGCCGGGCATGGACATCTCGGGACTCGAGGACGAGTTCCGACTCTCCCACTCGCTCCCCCGGCTGCTGTACGTCAAGACACCGGCGCCCGACCGAGAACCTGGGCTGACGGCGATGATCGAGGAGCTCCAGACGGAGGGGACCGACTCGTACCGCTCGTTCCGTACCCCGCGGGAGCTCGGGCGACTGGTGGGGGACGACCTGGCCCTGCTCCTCAGCGAGCGGTTCGCGGCCGCAAGCAGCCGGGCCGACCGTTCGGCGTCGCCCGCGTCGACCGGCGACCGGCGGAGCCCGCGCTCACTGCCGGTGACGTCGACGTCGTTGATCGGGCGCGAGCAGGACATCGTCGAGGTCTCGAAACTGCTCGCGAAGCCGGATGTCCGGCTGGCCACCCTCACCGGTCCCGGCGGCGTCGGCAAGACGAGGCTGGCGATCGCCGTGGGCGAGCAACTGGACGATCGCTACCCGCAGGGGACCGTGTTCGTGCCGCTCGCTTCGGTCGCTGAGCCCGAGCTGGTGCTGCCCCGCGTCGCCGCCGCGGTGGGCGCGACCATCGAGGGCGTGCGCCCGCCCGTGGACGTCCTGGTCGAGCAGTTCGCGGACACGCCCACCCTGCTCGTGCTGGACAACCTCGAGCAGGTCGTCGGCGTCGCGCCCGACCTCGACCAGTTGCTGGCCCGCTGTCCCGGTCTCGACATCCTTGCGACCAGCCGCACCGTGCTCCGGCTCCGGGCCGAGCGCGAGTACCCGGTCGGCCCGCTGACGGTGCCCGCGCTCTCGGGGCGGGCGCCGATCGAGCAGCTGGCCTCGTTGCCCGCCGTGCAGCTGTTCGTCGATCGAGCCCAGGCCGTCCGCTACGACTTCGAGCTGACCGACGACAACGCGCTCGCCATCGTGGAGATCTGCCGGCGCCTCGACGGTCTGCCGCTGGCCATCGAGCTCGCGGCGGCCCGCACGCGATTGCTGGAACCAAACGCATTGCTCGATCGGCTCGCCGGTCGCCTCGACGCATTGGGCACCGGCCCGGTCGATCTTCCGGAACGTCAGCGCACCCTGCGCGCGACCGTCGAATGGAGCGTCGGGCTGCTCGATGACGCCGAGCAGCACATGCTGGCCACGATGTCGATCTTCGTCGACGGCTGGACGGTCGAGGCGGCCGTGCACGTCTCCGGCCTCCCCGAGGACCGGACGCTCGACCTGCTCGACTCCCTGGCCGGGCACAGCCTGGTGAGCGTCGATGCGACCGATGTCGGGCCGAGGTTCCGCATGCTCTCAGCCGTACGGGAGCTGGCCGCCGAGCGGCTCGCCGCCGGCGCGGACCTGGCGGACGTCGAGCGGCGGCACGCGGAGTACTTCGGTGCGCTCGTGGAGAACGCCGACTGGCCCGCCGAACGACAGGCCGAGTGGGCCGAGCGATTGCGAACCGAGGAAGGCAACCTCGGGCTCGCGATCCGTTGGTTCTTCACCCATGACATCGCGCCCCTGCCACACATCTTCCTCATCCTCTGGCTGTTCTGGCAGATGCGCGATCGCATGCCCGAAGGTCGGGCCTGGACCCACGAGCTCCTGCTCCGAGCCGATGCGTTGGAGGATCGCGCGCACGCCGAGTTGCTGTTGATCGCGGCCGTCACCGCGGTCGAGGTTGGTGACGATGACGGCGCGCAGGCCGCGGTCGAGGGGATCGAGCGACTCGAGGCGCGCATCGACGATCCGTACCTCGAGAGCGCGGCGCAGCTGGCCGTCTCATGGACCCTGCCGATCGTCGACGACTTCGAAGGCGCCCTTCGGGCCGCGTCGACCGCGCTCGATGGCTTCCGCCGGCAGGACGAGCCGTTCATGGGGTGGGCGGCTCTGACCGTCGGGGTGCTGGAGATGATGCTGCGCCGGCACGACGCCGCGCGGCAGTACCTCACCGAGGCCGGCGAGCTCGGCGGCCAGCTCGGCAACAAGTGGCTCGAGTCGGCGGCACGAACACAGCTCGCCTCGCTCGCCGTGAGGACCGGCCAGCTCGAGGAGGCTCGAGCGCGGCTGGCGGAGTCGGTGGACGCGAGCGAGGACGCCGAGCTCAGCACCCAGACCGTGGCCTTCGCGCTCGTCGCCTCTGCCCAGCTCGCGCTGGCGGAGGGTGATGCACGGCGGGCCGCGACGGCCCTGGGCGCGGCCGACGGGCTGCGGCAGCGAGTGGGAGTGCGGGCGTGGCCCTCGATGCGGCGCGGCGAGGCGGAGCTCGCCACCAGAGTGGCCCAGGAGACCGAACCCGGCGTCTTCGAGGACGCCTTCGCGGCCGGATCCGAGCTCAATCAACGTGAAGCGGTCGCGTTCGTGCGCGGCGACCCGATGATGGAGGCATGACCTCCACCCACGTCCCCGCAAGTGGTTACGGACGCGTGGTGGTCTCCGCGACCGGGTGGGGCTAGGGTCGCCGCTCCGGCGACGCTTGGGAGAAGGAGGACGTGATGGCCGCTCCCGCACCGAAGTTGCAAAAGCCCAACGTGGTACTCGTCCACGGAGCCTTCGCGGACGCATCCGGGTGGGAGGGGGTCTACCGGATCCTGAAGGCGGCCGGCTGCACCGTCGCCATGGTCCAGAACCCGACCGCCTCCCTCGAGGACGACGTCGCCGTGACCAAGTGGGTGATCGCGGCCCAGGACGGCCCCGTCGTCCTGGTCGCCCACTCCTACGGCGGGGTGGTGATCACCGAGGCGGGCAACGATCCCAACGTCGCCGGGCTCGTCTACATCGCCGGCTTCGCCCCCGACGCGGGCGAGTCGGTCAACAGCCTGATCGCGGATCCGCCGCCAGGGGCGCCCGTGGCGCCGCTCCTCCCGCCACAGGACGGCTTCTTGATCCTCGACAGGGAGAAGTTCCCCGCCGCATTCGCGGCCGACGTGGACGCGGAGCACGCCGCCTTCATGGCCGACTCCCAGGTGCCCTGGGGCGTCGGCGCTCTGGCCGGGGAGATCAGCGAGCCGGCCTGGAGATCACGGCCGAGCTGGTACCTCATCCCCACCGGCGACCTCATCATCCCCCCCGATGCCCAGCGTCTCATGTCGAAGCGGGCGGGCTCGACGGTCGTGGAGATCGAGGGCAATCACGCGATCTACGTGTCCAACCCGACGGCGGTCGCCGAGCTGATCCAGACCGCCGTCGCCGAGCTCAGGTCCGCAAGCTGACGCCCGCCGCCCTTCGCTGGCGGGTTCTCCGGTGTTCGCCCATCTGCTGTTCCTCGGGTTCACTGCCGACGACCTCGGTCGGAGCTCGTGGGAGCGGGTCGATGCGGTCTGCGAGCGGCGGACCCTCGTCGCGCCGGGATCGTCGGAGCTCGCGGAGGCGTTGCGCAGCGCCGACGGGCTGCTGCTGAAGCTCGGCACGGGCGCCGACCGGGGCCTGATCGACGCGGCGCCGGGGCTGCGGTACATCGGGATGCTCGGCACCGGGGTCGGGCGCATCGACACCCGCTACGCGGCGTCGAAGGGCATCACGGTCCGCAACGTCGCCGACTACAGCACCGGAGGGGTGGCCGAGCTCGTCTTCGCGGTCCTCCTCGCACACCTGCGCGACCTCGGCCGCGCCCGCTCCGAGGTCCTCGCCGGCCGCCACTCCGAGTCGTCGTTCACCGGGACCGAGATCGCGGGCAAGACCTTCGGCGTCCTCGGCCTCGGCCGCATCGGCCGAAGGGTGGCGCACATGGCGCGCGCGGGCTTCGGCGCCGAGACCGTGTACTGGTCGCGCGCGTCGCGCAGCGACGAGCCGGGGATCGACCTGGTCGACCGCCTCGAGCTCTTCGCCCGCGCCGACATCCTCTCCCTGCACCTGGCGCACACCCCGGAGACGGAGGGCCTCGTCAACGGCGCGGCCTTCGACGCCATGCGGCCGGACGCCGTCGTGGTGAACACGGCTCCGATGGAGCTGGTGAGCCTCCCCGCACTGGAGCGGAAGCTGGACACCGAGTCGTTCACGTTCATCCTCGACCACCCCGAAAGCGTGCCGCCCGCCGCCCTCGCCCGGCTGGTGGGCCGCCCCAACTGCATCGTGTATCCGTCGATCGGCTACACGACGGCCGAGGCGTCGCGGGCCAAGGAGGAGATCTTCGTGCGCGCCATGGAAGAGTATGTAACCGGGACCGCTCCGAGCCCTCCGGGATAGGGGCAGCACGTGGACCTCGCCTCCGGCATCGCCAGCGTCTTCGCCGCCGTCGGCCTCTCCGGGGCCGCCGGGTTCAACGCCTACCTGCCGCTCCTGCTCAGCGCCGTCCTCGACCGGCTCGACGTCGTCGAGCTGGGAGACCCGTTCGGCACGCTGGGGAGCAACGCCGGGCTCGCGGTGCTCGCCGTGCTCTTCGTCGGCGACTTCGTCGGCGACAAGGTGCCGGGCGTCGACCACGTCCTGCACGTGATCGGCACGGTGGTGCACCCGGTCGCGGGCGCGCTGCTGTTCGTCGGCCAGACCGGCGTCGACACCGAGATCCCGGCCGTGGTGGCGGCCATCCTCGGCGGCGCGACCGCCGAGACCATCCACGGCGGGCGGGCCGCGCTGCGCCCTGCCTCCACCGTGAGCACCGCCGGGATCGGGAACCCCCTGCTGTCGATCGGCGAGGACGCGGCATCGCTGATCCTGACGATCGTGGCCTTCGCGCTGCCGCTCGTGGCGCTCCTGGTGGTGGTGCTCCTCATCGCCGCCGTCATCACCGCCGCCCGCCGCCTCACGCGGGCCGGTCGGGCCCGCGCCCAGCCCCCGTGAGCGCGATCGCGCCGGCGATCTCGTCGAGATCGTCCGCGTCAAGCGCGAGCTCGCCTCCGGCGAGCCACCCGTCGACCTGATCGGGCCGGCGCGCCCCGCAGATCGCGCCGGTCACCTCGGGCCACGCGAGCGTCCACGCGACGGCCACGGCCGCGACGCTCACCCCGTGGCGCTCGGCGATTGGGCGCAGGGCGTCCTGGAGGGCGAGGTTGCGCCCGAGCGCCGGCTCGCCGAAGAAGGGCTCCCCCGCGGGCCCCCGCCGCCAGTCGCCGGGGTCGAGCGACTCGTGGCGCTCGCGGCTGTACGAGCCGGTGAGCAGGCCCGACATCATGGGGCTGTAGGCGATCACCCCCGTCCCGTTCGCGGCGCACCACGGCAGGAGCTCGGCGGCGGCGTCCCGGTCGACCGCGTTGAACATGGGCTGGAGGCTGTCAACGTGGAGGATCGGCTCGCAGCGCTCGAGCAGGCCGACGTCGAAATTGGACACCCCCGCCCAGCGCACCTTACCGGCCTGCACCAGGTCGGCCAGCGCCCCCCACGACTCCTCGACCGGCGTGCCCGTGAGGGTGTCCGGCCAGTGGAACTGGTAGAGGTCGATGACATCGACCCCGAGCCGCCGCAGGGACTCATCGCACTCCCTGCGGATCTCCTCGGGGCGGAGGTTGGGCCGCGGCACGCCGTCGGGCTGGTCGTGCCAGACCATCCCGCACTTGGTGAAGACGAAGGGCCGCTCCGGCGTCGGGATGTCCAGGAGGGCCTGGCCCACGATCTCCTCGGAGTGGCCGAGGCCGTAGGCCGCGGCCGAGTCGATCCAGTCGATCCCGGCGGCGAGCGCGTGGCGGATCGCCGCAACCGACTCGGCGTCGTCCTGCGCGCCCCAGCCGTAGGTCCACTCACCGCCGATGGCCCAGGCCCCGAGACCCACCGTCGTGATCTCCGGGCCCGCGGCCCCCAGCCGGCGCCGGGCGATCACGCGTTCTCGCCCAGCGCCTTGTTGAGGTCCCAGGCGGCCGAGATCAGCCCCAGGTGGGTGAAGGCCTGCGGGTAGTTGCCGAGCGACTCGCCCGTGTCGCCGACCTGCTCGGCGTAGAGGCCGAGATTGCTCGCGTAGGTGAGCATCTTCTCGAAGACGAGCCGGGCCTCATCGAGGCGCCCGGCCCGCGTGAGGCACTCGACCAGCCAGAACGAGCACAGCGAGAACGATCCCTCCGCGGCGCCGCCGAGGCCGTCGTCGGCGGCCCTCCCCGGGTTGTAGCGATAGACCAGGCTGTCGGAGACCAGCTCCTCGTGGATCGCGTCGAGGGTCGAGAGCATCCGCGGGTCGCGCGGCCCGATGAACTTGACGAGCGGCATCAGCAGGTTGCTGGCGTCGAGCACGTCCCCGCCGTAGTACTGGACGAAGGCACGCCGCTCCGGGCTCCAGCCGCGGGTCATGATCTCCTCGTAGATCGCGTCGCGCTGGGTGCGCCACTTGAGCGTGTCCCCGGGCAGGCCGCGCTGGCTCTGCATTCGCATCGCGCGCTCGAAGGCGACCCAGCACATGAGCCGCGAGTAGACGAAGTCCCGCCGGCCGCCGCGCACCTCCCAGATGCCCTCGTCGGGCTGCTGCCAGTTGTCGGCGAGCCAGTCGAGCAGGCGCCGCAGGTTGCTCCAGAGCTCCCAGCTGATCGGCTCCTGCTTGTTGGACAGGTAGACGGCGTCCATGACCTCGCCGTAGACGTCCAGCTGCAGCTGGTCGTGGGCGCCGTTGCCGATCCGCACCGGACGAGACCCCCGATATCCCTCCAGGTGGGGCAGCTCGAGCTCCGTGAGGTCGCTGCTCCCGTCGATGCCGTAGACGATCTGCAGCTGCGGATCGTCGGGGTCGGTCTCGCGGCACCGCTGCTCGATCCAGTCGTTGAAGGCGACCGCCTCGTCGTAGAAGCCCAGCCGCCACGCCGCGAACGCGTTGAAGGCCGAGTCGCGCAGCCAGGCGTAGCGGTAGTCCCAGTTGCGCCGCCCCCCGATCGCCTCCGGCAGGCTCGTCGTGGGCGCCGCCACCATCGCGCCGGTGGGCTCGTACGTGCAGAGCTTGAGCGTGATCGCCGAGCGCTGGACCATCTCGCGCCAGCGGCCGTCGTAGCGCATGCGCGCGACCCAACGGCGCCAGGACCGGTGGGTCTCGTCGAGGCATCGGCCGACCGCCTCCTCCGACCACCGCTCCCCGCTGCCGTGCGGCTGGAGGACGAACCACGCCCGTTCGCCGGCCGCCAGCGTGAAGCGGCTCACTGCGGCGGGGCCGTCGGCCGTCATCGGCAGGCTCGCCAGGAGCTCCGTGGCCCAGCCGTTCGCGGCCGCGAAGCGCGCGACCTCGGGCCGGGGCTGCTCGATCCTGTGGTCGCGCCGCGCGTAGTCGAACGCCGGGCGGCAGGCCATGCGGAACGCCACCGAGCCGCGCACCACGTCGACCCGCCGCACCACGGCGCAGGGCTCCATCCTGAGCGGCATGAAGTCGGTGACCTCGGCGACCCCGCTCTCGCTGAAGAAGCGCGTCAGCAGGACCGCGGTGTCCGGCAGGTAGAGCTGCTTGCTGGAGCACGGGAGCGCCGGGGCGACGCGGAAGCTGCCCCCGGCGTCGGCGTCGAGGATCGCGGCGAAGAGGCTGGGGCCGTCGAAGCGCCTGGGGCAGAACCAGTCGATCGACCCGTCGCGGCCCACGAGGGCCGCCGTGCGCAGGTCGCCGATCAGGCCGTAGCTCTCCACCGGCTTGTAGCGCGGCTCTTGGGGGTCCCCCCAGCCCGGCTCGTCTACGGCGAT
Source organism: Miltoncostaeaceae bacterium (assembly GCA_963835685.1). Lineage (GTDB taxonomy): Bacteria > Actinomycetota > Thermoleophilia > Miltoncostaeales > Miltoncostaeaceae > DATAGF01. The sequence continues at coordinate 64,778 of CAWIGI010000011.1, read as the reverse complement.
CGTGGCCTCGGTGGCCATCGCGTGACTCTACCCCGCCGGCCACGGTCTACGGTTCCGCCGATGAGCGCCCGCGCACCCCTCCCGCCGGCGTGCTCGTGACGGCCCGCGGAGGCCGGCGCTGACCGAGACCGCCTTCGCGGCCCTCGTGATCATGCTGGCGGGGGCCGTCGCCCGCCGCTTCGGGATCATCCGCCGCGACGACGGGCCGGTGCTCGTGCGCTTCGTGATCTACCTCGCGCTGCCGGCGCTGATCTTCCTGATCCTGATCGACGCCGACCTGGACGCCGCCCTGGTGCTCGTCCCGATCGCGGCCTTCATCATCCACTTCCTGCTGCTCGGCCTGTCCTGGACGGCGACGCGCGTCTGGGGCATGGAGCGCCCGAGGGCCGGGGCGCTGATCGTCGCGACCGCCGTCGGGAACACCGGCTTCTTCGGCCTGCCCCTGATCGCCGCGTCCGGCGACGGCTTCTCGCTGCCGGCCGCCGTGATGTACGACCAGATCGCGACGGCGCTCATCACCTGGACCTCGACCGTCGCGGTCGCGACGGCCTACGGGCGGGCCGACCACGAGCCGAAGGTCTCGCTCGGCGAGCTCGGCCGGTCGCTCCTGCTGCCGCCCAACTGGGCGCTCGCCGCCGGGCTCGCGCTCAATCTCGCGGGCGTCGACGGGCTCCCCTCCCTCGTGGAGCGCCCGCTGGAGCTGCTCGCCGCCGCCGTCCTGCCGCTGACGATGATCTACGCGGGCCTGATGATCGACCTCCGCGGGCTGCCCCGGCTGTGGGGCGAGGTGAGCTACGCGTCGGTCGTCCGCCTGGGGATCGCGGCGGTGATCGGGCTCGCGGTGGCGAGCGTCCTCGGCCTCACCGGCGACGTGCTCGACACCGTCGTCATCATGGCGGCCATGCCGACCGCCATGATGTCGCTCGTGATCGGAGCGCGATCGGGCCTCCGGGCCGACGTCCTCGCCGCCGCCGTCGTGGTGACGACCCTCCTGTTAACCGCGACCCTCCCGATCTGGCGGGAGGTGCTGCTCTGAGCGCCGCCGCCGGCTTCGGCTCCCGCCTCGCCGCCGCCGTTGACGCGCGGGCGAGCCAGGTCGTCCTGGGGCTCGACCCCGACCCGGCGCGCGTGCCGGGCGGCGCGGAGGGCGCGCGGGCCTTCTGCCGCCGGGCCATCGCCGCCGCCGGCCCCGCCTGCGTGGCCGCCAAGCTGCAGCTCGCCTCGTTCGAGCGCTTCGGGGCCGCGGGCTGGGACGCGTTCGAGCGCGTGGCCGCGACCGCCGCGGACGCCGGCCTGCTCGTCATCGCCGACGCCAAGCGCGGCGACGTCGAGGTCACCAGCCGCGCCTACGCGGAGGCCTTCCTGCGCCCGCCGATCGACGCGATGACCGTCAACCCGTGGCTCGGCGGCGACGCGCTCGCGCCCTTCCTCGAGGCGGCCGCGGCCGGCGGCCGTGGGCTGTTCGCGCTGGTGCGGACGTCGAACCCCGGGGCGGCGGAGCTGCAGGACCTGCCCCTGGCGGCCGGCGGCCTCTGGCACGAGGAGGTCGCCCGCCGCGTGGCCGGCTGGGGCGCGGCCTCGGTTGACCGCTCCGGCCTGTCGGCCCTCGGCGCCGTCGTCGGCGCGACCGTCCCGGGGCGGCTGGCGGCGCTGCGGGAGCTGATGCCGCACCAGCCCTTCCTCGTCCCCGGCGTGGGCGTCCAGGGGGGCCGGGCCGAGGACCTCGGCCCGGCCTTCGGCGGCCGGCCGGCCGGCGCGCTCGTCTCGGCGAGCCGCTCGATCATCTTCGCCGAGTCGCCCCGCCGCGCCGCCGAGGACCTGCGCGAGGCCCTGTGGGCGGCCTTCGAGGACGCCGCCGCCCCGGCCTGAGGGCCGTCCGTCACACGCCCGTCGCGCGGCCACCCGGCAGCGCGGCGCCGTTTCGGGCGTCCGCTCGTGCTGCAGACGGCCGAGCCGCGCGATGGCCAATTCGGCGACGTTCCGACAATTCAGCCTCGCCCGAGCCGCGGGCCCGGATCGCCGGTTCGCGCCATGGGACGGGCGATCTCGGGTCACGGCCATTGGCCAACACGCGCAATGCCAAGTGGCACGTTCACAATTCGACGGGTGATCGTCGCCGCGGACCGACCCTCGGTAAGCCGGCGGGCTGACGGCTCCGCGAGCGTCTGATGACCGATCCCCGGGCGCCGGCCGGACCTCCGGCGCCCTGGGGATCGGTCTGCGCCTCCCGGCGTGTCCGGCCCGGCCTCCGGCTTACGACGGGAGCCGCCTGCGGGCGGCGTGGCGCGTCCTCCGACCCGGTTGGGGTCATCGAACGGTTGGGGCTACGTACGAGCGCGGGAAACGGATCACATGAGATTTCGCCGGGCTCCGGTCGCGGGGCTAGGATCCCCCGCGTGCTCCGCAGGCTCGCGGTCGTCGCCGCGCTGGCATTGCTCGTCGCGGCCTGGCCGGCGCGCGGGGCCGCCCCCACCGTCGATGCCGACGCCTATATCGTCGTCGAGCCGGCGACCGGAGAGGTTCTGGCGCAACGCGCGCCGGATCGGGGGCTGCCGATGGCGAGCACCACGAAGATCATGACGGCGCTGATCGTGCTCGAGTCGGCCGATCTCGACGACCTGATGACGGTGCCGCCGGAGGCGGTCGTCGGCGGCTCGTCGGGGCGGTTGGAGGCCGGGGAGCAACTGAGCGTCCGCGACCTCCTCACGGCGCTCCTGGTGGCGAGCGGCAACGACGCGGCGATCACCCTCGCGGAGGGCGTGGCCGGCTCCCAGGAGGCGTTCGTCGCGCGGATGAACCGCCGCGCCCGCGAGCTCGGGCTCACCCGGACGCGCTTCGCGAACCCGCACGGCCTCGACGCGCCCGGCCACCGGTCGAGCGTCCGCGACCTCGTGGCCCTGAGCCGCGAGGCGATGAAGAACCCCGTCTTCCGCGAGACGGTGGCGCTCCGCCGGGCGACGATCCCCGGGCCGGGCGGCGTCGGGACCCGCGAGTACCTCTCGGAGAACCTCCTGCTCGACATCGACCCGGACGTCGACGGCGTGAAGACGGGGATGACGGACGGCGCCGGCTACGCGCTCGTCGGCCACGCCCGCCGCCGCCCGGAGTCGCCCGAGCTGTACGTGGCGCTCATCGGCGCACCCAGCGAATCGGCCCGCGCCCGCGACGGGTTGAGCCTGCTCGACCACGGGCGCGCCCAGTACGCCCCCGCCACCCTCATCGCCGAGGGCACGGTCTTCGGCCGCGTCCCGGTCGACGACCGTCCCGGCAGGTCCGTCCCGTACCGGGCGGCCTCCCCGCTGGTCGCGCCGCTGAGGCTGGGCGAGCCCGTCACCGAGACCATCACCGCGCCACCCGAGATCTCGGCGCCGGTCGAGGAGGGCGAGGTGATCGGCAGCGTCACGGTGCGGCAGGGCGAGCGCGTGCTCGGCCGCCGCGACCTGGTCGCCGCCGAGGCGGCCGGCGAGCCGGGCCTCTGGGACCGCGTGCGCTCCGGGTTCGAGGCGCTCGTGCCGTGATCGTCACCGTCACGCTCAACGCGGCCATCGACCGCACCGTGCGCGTGCCGAACTTCCAGCTCGGGGCCCGCCACCGCGCGGACGCCTCGCTGCGCCTGCCGGGCGGCAAGGGCGTGAACGTCGCGCGGGCGCTCAAGAGCCTGGGCCAGCCGGTGATCGCGACCGGCCTGGCGGGCGGCAGGACCGGCGTGCAGATCATCGAGGAGCTGACCGCGGAGGGGATCCTCAACGACTTCGTCCGCATCGCCGACGAGTCGCGCACCAGCACGGCGGTGATCGACCCCACCAACAGCCAGCAGACCGAGATCAACGAGTACGGGCCCTCGGTGCAGCCCGCCGAGCTGGACGTGCTGGTGGACAAGATCCGGTACCTCTCGAAGGGCGCGGACGTCTTCGTCCTCGCCGGCTCGCTGCCGCGGGACGTGCCCTCCGGCTACTACGAGGCGCTGCTCCGCGAGCTGCGCCGCGAGAAGATGGTGACGGCGGTCGACGCCGCGGGGCCCGCCCTGCGCGCCGCGCTCGCCGCCGAGCCCGGCGTCGTCAGCCCGAACGTGCGCGAGGCCGAGGAGATCGTCGGCCACGAGTTCGGGGACGAGGAGGACATGGCCGCCGGCGTGGCCACCCTGGCCCAGATGGGCGCCGAGACGGCCCTCGTCCACCACGAGGACGGCTGCGTGGCCCACGTCCGCACCGCCGCCGGCAAGCGCGGCCACACCTACGCCGCCCGCCTGCCCGCCCGCACCGACGTGATCTCGACGGTCGGCTCGGGGGACGCGTTCCTCGCGGGGTACCTCTCGGCCCGCTACGGCCACCAGCCCGCCGAGGCGTCCCTCGCGCTCGCGGTCGCCTGCGGCGCCGCCAACACCCAGCGCTTCGGCGCCGGCGTCTTCGACCCGTCGGACGTCGAGTCGCTGATGCGCCGCGTCGAGGTCGAGCGGATGGACTGACCGCCGCGGCCCTGACACGGCGTCCGGCCGGGGGCGCCGCTACAATCGGCCGCCTCGGACGCGCGTGGCAGAGGGGGCTGAGTGGAGATCGACATCGGGCGGGGCAAGAAGGGCCGGAGGGCCTACGGGCTCGATGAGATCGCGATCGTGCCGAGCCGGCGGACCCGCGATCCCGAGGACGTCGACCTCTCCTGGCGGCTCGACGGGCACACCTTCGACATCCCGCTGCTCGCGTCGGCGATGGACGGCGTCGTCGACACCCGCAGCGCCGGGATCATCGGGAAGCTGGGCGGCCTCGCGGTCCTCAACCTGGAGGGGATCCAGACGCGGTACGAGGAGGCCGACGCCGAGCTGGAGCGCATCGCCGGCCTGCCCGTGGAGGAGGCCACGCGAGGCCTCCAGGCGATCTACCGCGAGCCGGTCAAGCCCGAGCTGATCGCCCAGCGGATCAAGGAGATCAAGGACCAGGGGGTCGTCGCCGCCGGGTCCCTGACGCCGCAGCGGGTGACCGACTACGTGGACGTCGCCCTCGAGGCGGGCCTCGACGTGCTGGTCATCCAGGGGACCGTCGTGTCCGCCGAGCACGTCTCGTCGGTCGTCGAGCCGCTCAACCTGAAGCGCTTCATCTCCGAGCTGCCGGTGCCGGTGATCGTCGGCGGCTGCGCCTCGTACCACACGGCCCTCCACCTCATGCGCACCGGCGCGGTGGGCGTGCTGGCGGGCGTCGGCCCGGGCGCGGCGTGCACCACCCGGCAGGTGATCGGCGTGGGCGTCCCCCAGGCGACCGCCATCGCCGACGCCGCGGGCGCGCGCATGCAGCACCTGCTCGAGACGCGGCCAGTACGTCAACGTCATCGCCGACGGCGGCATGGCCTACGCCGGCGACCTGGCCAAGGCGATCGCCTGCGGGGCCGACGCGTGCATGATCGGCTCGCCGCTCGCCAAGGCCGAGGAGGCCCCCGGCCGCGGCTACCACTGGGGCATGGCGACCTTCCACCCGCAGCTGCCGCGCGGGACGCGCGTGAAGACCTCGACGATCGGGAGCCTGGAGGAGATCGTCCTCGGCCCCGCCTACGAGAACGACGGCACGCTCAACCTGATCGGCGGCCTGCGCAGCGCGATGGCCACCTGCGGATACGACTCGATCCAGAGCTTCCAGAAGTGCGAGGTGATGGTGGCACCGGCCCTCAAGAGCGAGGGCAAGAAGCTCCAGCAGGCCCAGTCCGTGGGGATGGGGTAGCCGGGGCCCGCGCGTTCCGCCAGGCGATCGCGGTCGACTGGTCGGGACGGGCGGACCGCGCGGGGCAGCGGAGGGCGATCTGGACCGCGGTCGCGCGCGCCGGCCGCCTGCTGTCGCTGGAGAGCGGGCGCGACCGCGGCGAGGCGGTCGCCGCCATCCTGGAGGCCGTCGCCGCCGAGCCGGCCACGATCGTCGGCCTCGACTTCGCCTTCTCGTGGCCGCGCTGGTACCTGGACGAGCGCGGGCTGGCCGGCCCGGAGGACGCCTGGGCTCACGCCGCGAGGCTGGCCGTCCTGCCGTCGCGCGAGCTCCCGCGGCCGTTCTGGGGAGCCGGGATCCGGCCGCTGATCGCGGCCGGCCTCGACAGGCGCGAGCGCTTCCGGCTCACCGAGAGGGCGCCGGACGCCGCGGCGGCCGGGGCCCGCTCCACCTTCCACGCCGGGCGGCAACGGCACGGTCGGGCTGCAGTCGATCCGCGGGATGCCGTTCCTGGCCGAGCTGAGCCGCGCCGGGGTCGGCATCTGGCCCTTCGACCGGCCGGCCCCGGCTCGCCGGTCGCGGTCGAGATCTTCCCCCGGATGATCGCGCGCCGGCTGGCGCCGGGCGGCGGCGCGAGTGGGGCGGCCTTTCGCGCCGGCGTGGTCGCGGCGCTGCCCGGCCGAGCCTTCGCCGCGGTCGCCGCGCGCAGCGAGAGCGGCGCTGGCCAGCCAAGACGCATTCGACGCCTCCGTCTCGGCCATCGCCCTGTCGCGCGAGGCCGAAGCCGCCCTCGAAGCGCACCCGCCGGCGAGGCCGCCGCCGCGAGGGCTGGATCTGGGGAGCCCGGCTGGCATAGCCTCGGCGTCCAGGAATGGGACCACGCACCCGACCCCGGCTCGCCGCGGCCGCGCTCGCCGCGGCGGTCCTCGGCGCGCTCGCCCTGCCGGCGACCGCTGCCAAGGACGACCTCGACCTGGTCTCGCGCGCGACCGACGGGGCGGCGGCGAACGCCGGCTCCTTCGGCACGGACGTCTCCGCCGACGGCCGCTTCGTCGCCCTGGTGTCGTTCGCGACCAACCTCTCGGACGCCGACCAGGACCTTGTCATCGACGCCTTCCTGCGCGACATGGCCACCGGCACGACGACGCTCGTGAGCCGCGCCGACGGGGCGGCCGGGGCGGGCGGGGACGACCGCACCTTCATCGCGCGGGTCTCGGCCGACGGCCGCTTCGTCGCGTTCGACTCGGACTCCGACAACCTCTCGCCGATCGACGACGACACGATGGCCGACGTGTTCCGGCGCGACACCGCCACGAACGCCACGGTCCTCGTGACGAGGGAGGACGGTCCCGACGGCACGCCCGCCTCCGGCGCCGCGCCGAGCATCTCGGACGACGGCCGCATGGTCACCTTCCAATCGCAGGACGACACCCTCCCCGGGGTTGGGAACCCCGCGTTGCTGTACCTGTTCGTGCGCGACGTCGAGGCCGGGAGGACGACGCTGGTGAGCCGCCCGACCGGCCTCGGCGCCACGACGCAGGACGCGAGCTCGTTCATCCCGGTGGTCTCGGGCAACGGCCGGTTCGTCGCGTTCGAGTCGGACGCGGACAACCTCGCCGCCGAGACCGTGGCGTCCGACCGGAACATCTTCGTGCGGGACCTGGTCGCGAACACGACCACGCTCGTCAGCCGCGCCAGCGGAACGACGGGTGCCCCCGGCGACGGTCGCTCCGCGGACAGCGCCATCTCGGCGGACGGCCGCTTCGTCGCGTTCACGTCGGCCGCGACGAACCTGTCGGCCGAGGACCGGGATCCGGTAGACGACGTGTTCGTCCGCGACACGGTCGCCGGCGCCACGACGCTCGTGAGCCGCGGGACGGGCGCGGGCGGCGCCGCGGGCGACGGCGCGTCGGACCAGCCGTCGATCTCGGCGGACGGCCGTTACGTGGCCTTCCAGTCGGCGGCGACCACCTTCTCGGACGCGGACGCGGATCCGGTCGTCAACGTCTTCGTGCGCGACCTCGTCGCCAACACGACCACGCTCGTCAGCCGGGCCGCCGGGCCGGCGGGGGCGGGCGCCGACACCGACACCGAGGCGACGGTCCCGAGGATCTCCGGCGACGGCCGCTACGTCGCGTTCGTCTCGGACGCCGACAACCTCTCCGCCCTCGACGACGACGCCGTACCGGACATCTTCCGCCGCGACGTGCTGGGCCTCCCGGCTGCCGGGCCGCCGGCCGGCACGGCGCCGGCGGTGGCCTCGCCGCCGCGCGCGGTCGCCCGCTGCGCCGGCCAGCGGGCGACGATCGTCGGGACGGCGCGCCGCAACGTGATCCGGGGGACGGCCAGGCGCGACGTGATCGCCGCCCTGGCCGGGAACGACCTGGTGCGCGGCCTGGGCGGGAACGACCTCATCTGCCTCGGCGCGGGGGCCGACCGCGGCGTCGGCGGCCCGGGAGCCGACCGCATCCTGGGAGGCCCGGGGCGGGACGTGCTGCTGGGCGGTCCCGGCGCCGACCGGCTGCTGGGCCAGGCCGGCCGCGACCGGGCCCTGGGCGGCCTCGGGCGCGACCGCTGCCCGGTCGAGGCCAAGACGGCCTGCTGACCGGGCGGCTTGGTCTCTCGGACTCGGCGGCCATAATGTCCCTCGGTCCAGACGAGGGGGCGAGGAAGTGGGAGGTCTGAGCGGAGCGCCGCGGCGCCTCGCGGCCGGCGCGGCGCTCGCGGCGGCCGCCCTCGGCGTGCTCGCCCTCCCCGCGTCCGCGGCGAAGGACGACCTCGACCTCGTCTCGATGACGACGGGCGGCGCGCCCGCAGACGGGAGCTCCTCGGCCCCGTCCATCACGGCCGACGGCCGCTCGATCGCCTTCACCTCGAAGGCGAACAACCTCCCCGGCCCCCATGCGACCGAGACGCCGGACGTCTTCCTGCGCGACGTGGACGCGGGGACGACGACGCTCGTGAGCAGGGGGACGACGCTGGCCGACGGGCCGTCGTTCGGCGCGCTCGTCTCGGACGACGGCAGCCGGGTCGCCTTCACGTCGGAGGCGACCAACCTCTCCGACGACGACGGGGACTTCCCCGACGTCTTCGTCCGGGACCTGCAGACCAACGCCACGATCCTGGTCAGCCGCTCCGACGGCCCCTCCGGCGAGGCCCTCGACGGCATCTCCAACCAGCCCTCGATCTCCGCCGATGGGCGCTTCGTCGCCTTCCTGTCCGACGCGCCCGCGCCGGGCGCCGCCGCGGCCGTCAACGTCTTCGTGCGCGACCTCGAGCTGGGCACCACCACCCTGGTGAGCCGCGCGCCAGGCGGCGACGGGGCCGACGGCAATGCCTCGGCGCCCTCGATCTCGGAAGACGGCAGCCGCGTCGCCTTCCTCTCGGGCGCCGAGAACCTCTCGCCGAGGACGTCCCGCCCAGGCTCCTCGTCCGCGACCTCGCCGCCCAGACGACGGCGCTGGCCAGCCGCGCAGGCGGGGCGGCCGGGGCGGCGGCGACCGGCCTCTCCAGTCGCCCTCGATCTCGGCCGACGGCAACCGCGTGGCCTTCGTCTCGGGCTCGCCCAACCTGTCCCCCGGCCAGGACGCCGCCGGCCCGGACGTCTTCGTGCGCGATCTCGACAACGAAACGACGACGCTCGCCAGCCGCGCGACGGGCGCGGGCGGAGCGGGTGGGGACGCCCCCTCGACCGGCCCCGCGATCTCGGCCGACGGCCACAGCGTCGCCTTCCGGTCCGCGGCGTCCAACCTCTCGGCCGAGGATATCGATCCCGTCGCTGACGTCTTCGTGAGGGATCTGGCGGCGCGACGACGACGCTGGTGAGCCGCGCGGCGGGCCCGGCCGGAGCAGCCGGCAACGCCGCCTCCGAAGAGCCGTCGGTGTCGGCCTCCGGGCGGTACGTGGCCTTCTCGTCGGACGCCGCCAACCTCACGAGCCTCGACCTGAGCTCGGTCAACGACGTCTTCCGCCGCGACGTCCTCGGCGTCCCCCCGCCGCCCCCTCCGCCGCCGCCGCCGGTCGTCGGAACGGCCGCTGCCGCGCCCGCCGCCCCCCGCGCACTGAGCGCCAGCTGCGCCGGGAGGCCGGCGACGATCGGTGGCACGCCGCGCCGTGACGTCATCAGGGGCACTCGCCGCTCGGACGTGATCGCCGCCCTCGGCGGCGACGACGTCGTCATGGGCCGCGGCGGCAACGACATCATCTGCCTGGGCGCCGGTCGTGACCGCGCACACGGCGGCCGCGGCGCGGATCTCATCCGCGGCGGCCCCGGGACCGACCTCCTCCTCGGCGCGGCCGGGCCCGACCTGCTGATCGGTGGCGGCGCCCTCGACCTCGCCCGCGGCGGCGCGGGCTCCGATCTCTGCCGGGCCGACCTCCGGAGGAGCTGCTGAGCGAGACCGTCCGCTCCTTCGGGGCGGCCGATGATCGTGACGGGCTCGTGCCATCTGCTGGAGGCGGAGGGCGCGCGGGTGCTGGTCGACTGCGGGGCCTTCCAGGGGTCGCGGGCCCTGTTCGACCTCAACCGCCGGCCGTTCGGGTTCGAGCCGTCGGAGATCGACGCGGTCGTGCTGACGCACGCCCACCTCGATCACTCGGGACGGCTGCCGACCCTCGTCCGCCGGGGCTTCGAGGGACCGATCCACGCCCTCCCTGCCACGGGGGAGCTGTGCGAGCACCTGCTGCTCGACGCCGCCAAGCTCCAGCGCGAGGACGCTGAGCGCGACCGCCGGCACGGGCGCTCCGGGGACGAGCCGCTCTTCGACGACGGCGACGTCCGGCGCACCCTGTCCCTCCTGAGCCCGTTGGCCTACGAGGAGGCCGCGGACGTCGCGGGACTCCGCGTCACGCCCCGGGTCGCGGGACACATCCCCGGATCGGCGAGCTTCCTGGTGGAGGCGGGCGCGCGCCGCCTCGTCTTCAGCGGTGACGTCGGCAACGCCCGCAAGGAGGTCCTCCCCGACCCGTCCCCGTGCCCCGAGGCCGACCTGGTCTTCATGGAGGGCACCTACGGCGACCGCGACCACCGCGCCTACGAGGCGACGATCGCCGAGCTCGCCGGGCTGCTGCGGGAGGCACAGGAGCGCGGGGGCAAGATCCTGGTCCCGTCGTTCGCGCTCGAGCGGACCCACGAGGTCCTCTACACCGTGGCCCACCTGGAGCGCGACCACGACGTCGCGTCGCTGCCGGTGTACGTTGACTCGCCCCTCGCCACCCGGGTTCGACGATGTCTACGACCGCTTCCCCGAGGAGCTCTCCCAGGAGCTCCGTCTCCAGCTCGCGGCGGGCCGCGACCCCTTCTCGCCCAAGCACCTGCGCTACACCCCCACGGTCGACGAGTCGAAGGAGATCACCGCCTCCGGCGGCGCCGCCATGGTCATCGCCGGCTCGGGGATGCTCGCCGGCGGCCGCATCCTCCACCACCTGCGCGCCCACCTGGACAATCCCGCCACGACCGTGATGATCGTGGGCTACCAGCCGTCGGGTGGCCTCGGCCGCGAGCTCATCGAGGGCGCCGAGAGGGTGAGGATCATGGGCCGCGAGGTGCAGGTGCGCGCCCGCGTCGCGACGGTCGGCGGCCTGTCCGCGCACGCCGGCCGCGGCGAGCTGCTCGACTGGGCCCGTCCGGCGGGGCCGGGGGCGGAGCTGCGCCTGGTGCACGGCGAGCCCCGCGCGCTCGAGTCGCTGCGCGGCGCCCTCGCCGGCGAGGGCCTGACCGCGTCCATCCAGCCCAGCGAGGTCGAGCTGCCCGGAAGCGGCCACCGCGAGGAGGCGGGCGAGTAGACCCCACCGCCGGTCGCGCGCCCGCCTCGCCTGGCATAGGCTCGCCGCCCATGACCGTGCGCCGCCGACGATGCGCGTGCGGCGCCGCCTTGGCGGCGTGATCGGCGGCGCCCTCGCACTGCCGGCCCTGGCGGCCAAGGACGACCTCGACCTGGTGTCACGGGCGACGGGGGGCGCGCCGGCCGACGGGGACTCCTTCGACTCGGCGCTCTCGGCCGACGGGCGCCGCGTCGTCTTCGTGTCGGAGGCCAACAACCTCGTCGTCGATGAGAACGAGGCCTTCCAGAACGTCTTCGTGCGCGACCTCGTGACCGGCAGGACCACCCTGGCCAGCCGCGCCACGGCGCGGCGACAGCGGCCGACGCGGACTCCTTCCAGCCGGCGATCTCGGCCGACGGGACACTCGTCGTCTTCCGGTCGGCCGCCAACAGCCTCGTCCCCGACGAGAACGAGGCGGCTCGACAACGTCTTCGTGCGCGCCGCTGGTGACGGGCACCACTACCCTGGTGAGCCGCGCGACCAATGGCACAGCGGCCGACGGGGACTCATCCCAGCCGGCGATCTCGGCCGGCGGGGGCCACGTGGCCTTCCTCTCCGAGGCCACCAACCTCGCCGCCGACGAGAACGACGCGTTCAACCACGTCTTCGTCCGCGACCTCGCGGCCAACACCACCACTCTGGCCAGCCGGGCCGCCGGCCCGACAGGCACCCCGGCCGACGCGGGTTCCTCCGTCCCGAGGATCTCGGCGGACGGGCGTCAGGTCGTGTCTTTCCTGTCGGGCGCCGACAACCTCTCGGCGGAGGACGAGAACGCGGTCAACAACGTGTTCGTGCGCGACCTGGTGGCCGGCGCCACCACTCTGGCCAGCCGGGCCGGCGGCCCGGCCGGGCCCGGCGCCAACGGCAACTCCTCCGACCCGGCGATCTCGGCCGACGGGCGCCACGTCGTCTTCCGGTCGGAGGCCGCCAACCTGTCGGCCGAGGAGAACGACGCGTTCAACCACGTCTTCGTGCGGACCTCGTCGCCGGCACCACCAGCCTGGCCAGCCGGGCCGCCGGCGCGGCCGGCGCCCCGGCCGACGGGGGCTCAACCAGCCCGGGCATCTCGGCCGACGGGCGCCAGGTCGCCTTCGGCTCGTCTGCCGACAACCTCTCGACTGAGGACGACGACAACGTTGACGACGTCTTCGTGCGGGACCTGGCGGCCGGCACCACGACCCTGGCGAGCCGGGCCGCCGGACCGGCCGGCGCGCCCGCGAACGCGACCTCCACCCAAACGGCGCTCGCGGGGGACGGGCGGCACGTCGCCTTCACGGCGGGCGCCGACAACCTCTCGACCGAGGACGATGACGGCGTCCTCAACGTCTTCCGCCGCGACGTCGGCTTGTCGTCTCCACCGTCCGTTGCGCCCGCGCCTCCGGTGTCCCCGGTGCCCGCGGCCCCGTTCACGGCGGCCCGCTGCGCCGGCCAGCGGGCCACGATCGTCGGCACCGCCCGGCGCGACGTGCTGCGCGGCACGGCCCGGCGCGACGTGATCGCCGTCCTGGGGGCAACAACCTGGTGCGCGGCCTCGGCGGAGCGGACCTGGTCTGCCTCGGCGCCGGCGCCGACCGCGCCATCGGCGGCCCCGGGGCCGACCGCATCCTCGGCCAGGGCGGGCGCCGACCGCCTCGAGGGCGGGCCCGGGCGCGACGCCCTCGAGGGCGGCGCCGGCCGCGACCTGCTGCTGGGCGGGGCGGGGGTCGATCGCCTGCTCGGCCTGGCCGGCCGCGACCGCGCCCGCGGTGGCCCCGGCGCGGACGTCTGCCGGGCAGAGACGCGCCTGGCCTGCTGATGCGCCGGGCGCGCCGACGGCTCGCCGCCCTCGGCCTCGCCGCCGCCCTGGTCGGCGCCCTGGCCCTGCCGGCGAGCGCGGCCAAGGACGACCTGGACCTCGTCTCGCGCGCGGCGGGTGGCCCCGCCAACGGCGACTCCTTCCAGGGCTCGCTCTCGGCGACCGGCCGCTACGTCGCCTTCGCCTCGGACGCCGACAACCTCTCGGGCGAGGACGGCGACGCGACCACGGACATCTTCGTGCGCGACACCGTAACCGGCACGACGACGCTCGTCAGCCGCGCTTCCGGCCTTGGCGGAGCAGCGGGCAACACGAGCTCGGTCGTCCCCTCGATCTCCGCCGACGGCCGGCGTGTGGCCTTCCACTCGAGCGCGGCGAACCTCTCCGCCGAGGACGACGACTCGGTCATCGACGTCTTCGTCCGCGACCTGGCGACCGGCGCGACGATTCTCGTCAGCCGCGCCAGCGGCAGCGCGGGCGCGGCAGGCGATGCGAACTCGTTCAACGCGTCGATCTCGGCCGACGGTGGTTCGGTGGCCTTCCAGTCCGAGGCCGACAACCTCTCGGCCGAGGACGATGACGCGGTCTTCGACATCTTCGTCCGCGACCTGGCGACCGACACCACGACGCTGGCCAGCCGCGCCAGCGGCCCCGTGGCGCGGTGGGCGACGCCGATTCCTTCGGGCCCTCGATCTCGCTGACGGCGGACTCGTGGCCTTCGAGTCGGACGCCGACAACCTGGCCGGCGACGACGTGAACTTGGTCACGAACGTCTTCGTGCGGGACCTGGCAACGAGCGCCACGATCCTGGCCAGCCGCGCCACCGTGCCGCGGCGCGGCGGGCGACGGGGCTCCACCTCGGAACGATCTCGGCCGACGGTCGCCACGTGGCCTTTCGGTCTGAGAGCGACAACCTCTCGACCGAGGACGACGACGCCGTCGTCAACGTCTTCGACCGCGACCTGGCGACCGGTGCCACGACGCTCGTCAGCCGCGCCCCCGGCCCCGCCGGCGCCGGGGGCGACGGGCCTCCTCGCCGTGGGCGATCTCGGACGACGGCCGTTTTGTGGCCTTCGACTCGGAGCCGGCAACCTTTCGGGCGACGACACGGACCTCGTGTGGACATCTTCGTCCGCGACCTCGTCGCTGGCACGACGACGCTGCAAGCCGCGCCGCCGGCCCCGCCGGCGCCGCGGCGAGGTGGGCTCGTTCGGGCCCTCGATCTCGGGACGGCCGCTTCGTGCCTTCGTCGAGCCGACAACCTCTCGCCGAGGACGACGCCGCCGTCCTCGACGTCTTCCGCCGCGACGTGCTCGGGGGCCGCCGCTCGGGGACCCCACCGGCGCTCCGCCCACGCCGCTCCCCGCCCCCGCCCGCCGCGCTCGCCGCCGCCGCTGCGCGGCCAGCGGGCCACGATCTCGCACCCCCGGCGCGACGTCCTGCGCGGCACCGCCCGGCGCGACGTGATCGCCGCCCTCGCGGGCAACGACACCGTGCGCGGCCTCGGCGGCGCCGATCTCATCTGCCTCGGCGCCGGTGCGGACCGCGGCATCGGCGGCGCGGGCGCCGACCGCATCCTGGGCGGGCCGGGCCGAGACGTCCTCGTCGGCGGGGCGGGGCGCGACCTGCTCGTGGGCGTCGGCGGCCGCGACCGCGCGCTCGGGGAGCGGGCCGGGACGTCTGCCGGGTCGAGGCGCGGGCGTCCTGCTGAGCGCGGCGTCCGTCCGGGGGCTCCGCTAGATTGAGTTCCTGACCACCTCGGCTCCCACTCCCCGCACGCAGGCCGCGCTCGACCCCGCGCTTGCCGCGGCGGCGCCGGGCGGAGTGCTGGTGGTGGACTTCGGCGCCCAGTACAGCCAGCTGATCGCGCGCCGCATCCGCGAGTGCAGGGTGTTCTCGGCCGTCGTGCCGCACGACTCGCCGCCCGACGAGATCCTCGCGCTCGAGCCCGCCGGGCTCGTCCTGTCGGGCGGCCCGGCGTCGGTGTACGAGCCGGGCGCGCCGGCGCTCGACCCGCGCCTCCTGGAGCTGGGCATCCCGGTCCTGGGCATCTGCTACGGCATGCAGGCGATGGCCCAGGCGCTGGGGGGTGAGGTGGCCCGCACCGGCGCGGGCGAGTTCGGCAAGACGGCCCTGACCGTGCGCTCGCGGCGCGGGATCTTCGGCGACCTGGCCGCCGAGGTCTGCTGGATGAGCCACCGCGACGCGGTCGCCCGTCCGCCCGACGGGTTCGCCGTCACGGCCGAGACGCCCGGCTCGCCGGTCGCCGCGATGGAGAGCAGGGCGCGCGGGCTCTACGGCGTCCAGTTCCATCCCGAGGTCGTGCACACGCCGTTCGGCACCGACCTCCTGAAGTGGTTCCTGTTCGAGGCCTGCGACTGCACGCCGACCTGGACCGCGACCCACGTGATCGAGGAGCAGGTTGACCGGGTGCGCGCGCAGGTCGGCGAGGCCCGGGCGATCTGCGGGCTGTCCGGCGGCGTCGACAGCGCCGTCGCGGCGCTCATCGTGCACCGCGCCATCGGCGACCGGCTCACCTGCGTGTTCGTCGACCACGGGTTGCTGCGCCTCAACGAGGGCGAGCAGGTGGAGGCGGCCTTCGGCAAGCACTTCGGCATCCCCCTGGTCCACGTCCGCGCCCAGGACCACTTCCTGGCCGCGCTCGCGGGGGTCACCGAGCCGGAGGAGAAGCGCAAGATCATCGGGCGCGAGTTCATCCGGATCTTCGAGCGCGAGGCGGCCAAGCTCGCGGATGCGCGCTTCCTGGTGCAGGGCACGCTCTACTCGGACGTCATCGAGTCGGGCTCGCGCGACGCGGCGAAGATCAAGAGCCACCACAACGTCGGCGGGCTGCCGGAGGACATGCAGGTCGAGCTCGTCGAGCCGCTCCGCCAGCTCTTCAAGGACGAGGTGCGGGTGGTGGGCGAGGAGCTCGGCCTGCCGGAGCGGATGGTCTGGCGCCAGCCCTTCCCCGGGCCGGGCCTCGCGATCCGGATCATCGGCGAGGTCACCCGGGAGCGCCTCGACATCCTGCGCAAGGCCGACCACGTCCTGCAGGAGGAGATCCGCCGGGCGGGCCTCTACCGCGAGCTCTGGCAGAGCTTCGCCGTGCTGCCGGCGCTCAAGAGCGTCGGGGTACAGGGCGACGAGCGCACCTACGCCTACCCGATCGTCATCCGCGCGGTCACCTCCGACGACGCCATGACCGCCGACTGGGCCCGGCTGCCCCACGACCTCCTCGAGCGCATCTCCAGCCGCATCATCAACGAGGTGGACGGCGTCAACCGCGTCGTGTTGGACTTGACCTCCAAGCCTCCGGGCACCATCGAGTGGGAGTAGAGGAGGAGCCGCCATGCTGTCCGACGCAGCCGTCGCCCCCGCACTGCCGGCGAGCGACTTCGACCGCGCGAGGGCGTTCTACGAGCAGACGCTCGAGCTCTCCGTCCTGAACGAGGACCCGGGCGCGGTGACCTTCGCGTGCGGCGAGGGTACGTCCCTGCTCGTGTACCCGAGCGACTTCGCCGGCACGAACCAGGCCACCGCGGCCGGCTTCCGGGTCGCCGACCTCGACGCCGTCATGACGCGGCTGCGCGACCGCGGGGTGGTCTTCGAGGAGTACGACCTGCCCGAGCTGAAGACGGTTGACGGCGTCGCGACCTTCGACGGCACCAGGGTCGCCTTCTTCAAGGACACGGAGGGCAACATCCTCGCGCTGACCCAGCCGGGCTGACGCTCAGGCGGCCGCGGGGCTCTCCAGCAGCTCCGCGACCTCCTCCCACTCCACGGCGGTCTGGCGCCCGGCATCGAACTGCTCGGTGAGGGCCGCGTGGACCCGGAGGAGCTCCGGGTCGTCCTTGGCGAGCTCGCGGCCGGTGTGCTGCCGGATCAGGAACACCAGGCCCGCGAGGCCCGAGTCGCGCGTCAGGCTCACCTCGAGCGGGCGGCCGAGCAGCGCCGGCACGTCGAAGGGCGCGTACATCGGCCAGAACTTGTTCAGCCCGTCGGCGTGGATCCCGGCCCTGGTGCGGTGGGCGTCGCGCCCGTAGAGCGGGTAGGCCGGGGCGAGCGGGGCGCCGAGGCCGGCGTAGAGGTCGGCGAGCTCGTTGAGGGCGCGGAAGTCGGGCAGCGGCTCGTCCAGCAGGCCCATGCCGATCGCGTGCAGCAGCACGCCCTCGAGGGGGGCGTTGCCGGTGCGCTCGCCCACCCCCAGCAGCGTGCCGTTGACCACCGCGCAGCCGGCCCGGATCGCGGCGAGGCAGTTGGCGACGACCAGGTGGGTGTCGTTGTGGGGGTGGAACTCCAGGTCCTCGCCGGCCACCCCGAGCTCGCGCAGGCGACGGATCCAGCGCGGCACCGAGCGGGGCGCGGCGACCTCGTCGAGCGGAAGCCCGAGCCCCATCGTGTCGCACACGCGGAATTTCGGACGGCCCCCCGTCCCGAAGGGGGCGCAGGCGTCGAGGACCGCCTGGGCGAAGGGCAGCACGAACTCTTCGGGCGCCCGCGTGGCGTCCTCGATATGCAGCCGCGGGCGCAGGCCGGCGTCGAGCACCGCCCGGACGGCGTCGAGGTAGGCCCCCGCGGCCCGCCGCCGACCGCCTGGCCGGAACTTGTGGAACGTGTGGTAGTCGCTCGCCGAGGCCAGCATCCCGGTCTCGCGAACGCCGATCTCGCGCACCAGGTCGGCATCGCGACGGCTGGCGCGGATCCAGGTGGTCGGCTCCACCGGGGCCCCGGCGGCGTGCCGCTCGAGGGCCGCCTCGAGCATGCGGCGGTCGTCGGGCCGGTAGACGAAGAACTCGGCCTGGCGCACCGCGCCGCTCCGGCCGGTGAACGCGCAGATCAGGTCGTAGATCCGCACCCCGTCCGCGACCGTCAGCGGGAGGCCCCCCTGCTGGCCGTCGCGATGGGTGGTCTCCGTGCACCAGGCCCGCGCGGGCAGGTCGGGCGGGCGCGCGGTCCAGTCGTAGCGCGGGAACCCCTCGCGCGGGAACGCGGCCGGGAAGAGCTCGGGCTCCGCGGGGTCCGCGATCTCGATCGTCTCCATGGGCGGCACGTTAGGCTCGCTCGCCATTGCCGTCAATCTTGATTATGATCGTCAAGTATGGCGCCTGCCGAGGCCACGCTCGGGGCCGGCGAGGCCGCAGAACTGCTCGGCGTCTCCCGGGCGACGCTCTACGCCTACGTCAGCCGCGGCCTGATCGCCTCGGAGCCCGGGCCGGGCCCGAGCCGCGCGCGGCGCTACCCGGTGGCCGCGCTCGAGGCGCTGCGCGAGCGCCGCGCCCGGAGCCGCGACCCCGGCCCTGGCCGCGCATGGCGCGCTGCACTGGGGCGGGCCGGTGCTCGACTCCCGGCTGACCCTGATCGAGGGCGGCCGCCTGTTCTATGGCGGACACGACGCCGTCGGGCTGGCGGCCTCGGCGACGTTCGAGGAGGCCGCCGCCCTCCTGTGGACCGGCTCGGCGGACGGCGCCGCCGCGCTCTTCTCGGCGGCGGCGGCGGAGGGGACCGCCGGCCCCGATCCGGCGTCGCTCGAGCGCCACCTCCTGGCCGAGGCCGGGCGGGCGGTGGGGGGCGTCGGCGCCCTCGGGGAGGCCGCGCCGCGCCGCGCCGCCGGCGTCGTGGAGGGGCTGTTCGCGGCCGCCGGCGCGCGGGGCCGCGGGCACCTCGGCCGGCGGCTGGCGCGCGGCTGGGGCCGCCCGTCGGCCGCCGCAGACCTCACCGCCGCGCTGGTGCTCTGCGCGGACCACGACCTCAACGTCAGCTCGTTCACCGCCCGCTGCGTGGCCTCGGCCGACGCGCCGCTGGAGTCGGCGCTGCTGGCGGCGATGTGCGCGCTGCGCGGCCGGCGGCACGGCGGGATGACCGAGCGGGTCGAGGGCCTGCTGGACGACGCGCAGCGCACCGGCCCCCGCGAGGTCGTCGCGCGGGAGCTGCGGGAGCAGGGGGCCCTGCCGGGGTTCGGCCACGAGCTCTACCCGGCCGGCGATCCCCGGGGAGCCGAGCTCATTCGGCGCGCCGCCGCGGCGGCGGACGACGAGGCGCGCGACGTGGTCCTTCGGATCGCCCGCCACGAGCTGGGCCTGGAGCCGACGCTCGACCTAGGGCTGGTCGCGCTTCGCCGCGCCCACCGGCTGCCGGCCGGCGCGGCCCTCTGCCTGTTCGCGCTCGGGCGCTCGGCCGGCTGGGCGGCGCACGCGATGGAGGCCGCCGCCGACGGCCGCCTGATCCGTCCCCGCTCGCGCTACACGGGCCCGCGGCCCGGCGGCCCCGTGGGATGATGCGCCGATGGCGGAGCGCCGCGTGCGGATCGACAAATGGCTCTGGGCGGCCCGCTTCTTCAAGACCCGGTCCCTGGCGACCGAGGCCGTCAACGGCGGGCGGGTGGAGGTTGACGGGGTCGGCGTCAAGCCCGCGCGCGAGGTGCGGATCGGCGAGACCGTCGCGGTGACCGTCGGCCGGGCGACCACGATCGTGGTGGTCGTCCGGGGGCTCGCCGACAAGCGGGGCTCGGCGGCCCAGGCCGCCGTGCTCTACGACGAGACGCCCGAGAGCGTCCAGGCGCGGGAGCGGCGGCGCGAGGAGCGACGCCTGGCGCCGGCCCCGGGCGCCGACCTCGCCGGCCGGCCGTCGAAGCGCGACCGTCGCCGCATCGAGGCGATGCGCGGCCGGCGGCGCTCGCGCTAGTCGTCGGGGCGCGAGGGGGAGACGAGCGGCACGAAGCGCACCGGGATCCCCAGGTCCTCGATCCGCTCCTCCCCGGCCGCGTCGCGGCGCACCCTCATCAGGCGCTGGCGCTCGGGCCGGCGCCCCAGCGGCATCACCAGGCGCCCGCCGGGCGCGAGCTGCTCGCGCAGGGCCGGGGGAACGGCCCGGGCGCCCGCGGCGACCGAGATCGCGTCATAGGGCGCGCCCGGCGGCCAGCCGGCGGTGCCGTCGCCGTGGTGCACCGCGACGTTCGCGACCCCGGCCGCCACCAGGTTCTCGGCGGCACGGCGCGCGAGCGTCTCGCGCACCTCGACCGCGTTGACGTGCGCGACCAGCCGCGCGAGCACGGCCGCGGCGTAGCCGCTGCCCGCCCCGATCTCGAGCACCCGATCGTCCGGCGCCAGCTCGAGCGCCTGGGCCATGAGGGCCACGACCAGCGGCTGTGAGACCGTCTGGCCCTCGCCGATGGGGAGCGGGCCGTCCTCGCCGGCGCGCGCCGCGAGCTCCGGGTCGACGAACGCGGCCCGCGGCACCGCCGCCATCGCGTCCCTCACGCGCGGGTTGACGACTCCCCGCTCGAGGAGCGCCCAGAGGCTCCCGTCGCTCAGGCGGTCCGGCGCCGGCGCTCCGGCTGCTCGGCGACGCTGCGCTCGCCGCAGACACCGCTCGCGTCCTTGACGATGAGGTACGCGCCGTCGTCGATGGCCTCGAGGAAGGCGAGCAGCTCCTCGACCCGCGCGGGCCCGAGCACCTCGGCGAGGCGCAGCGCGACGGCCTCCTCGGGCGACCATCCGCCGCGCCGGTCGGCCCGGGCGCGGCGGTCGATGCCGGTGCGCCGCTCGTCATCCGGTGCGGCCTCGGCCGGGCCGCCGGTGCGCGCCACCGGCGCGGGCGCGCCCAGGGGACGGCTCGGAGCCCAGATCTTGCGGCTCTGGGTGTGATGCCAGCAATACGGGCTGCCGCGGAACGGGCTCTGCTGGCATCTCTTCCCGTGCGCCGCGATCGCGACGCAGCGGCTCACCGAACGGGTCTCCATCGGCGCCCCCGCCACGGGGTGGTTGACCCCACCTATTTTCCCCCGTACGGTTTTAGACGTCTCGGACTGCGAAGTCCAGGGAGTCGCACGCCTGCGAGTTGCGGCCGTGACCGCATTTTCCTAGACTCCATCGTCGTTCTCGCGGCGCCCCAGTGCGCCGCGTCGTCGTGTTCGTGGAGGTTTCGCGCCGCTCGTGAGCACCCTCAGCGCCAAGCCCGGCACCGTCCAGCGTCGCTGGTACGTCGTTGACGCCGACGGGCAGAACCTCGGGCGGCTCGCCTCGGTGATCGCGGAGACGCTCTCGGGCAAGCGGTCCCCCTGGTACACCCGCCACGTGGACACCGGGGACTTCGTCGTGGTCGTCAACGCCGAGAAGATCGCGGTCACCGGGAACAAGCTGACCGACAAGCGGTACTGGCGCCATTCCGGCTACCCCGGGGGCATCCGCAGCCGCACGCTCGGCGAGCAGCTCGAGCGGCGGCCCGAGGAGGTGCTCCGGCGCGCCGTGCGCGGCATGCTGCCGAAGAACCGGCTCGGCCGCGCCCAGCTCACGAAGCTGAAGATCTACGCCGGACCCGAGCACCCGCACGCAGCGCAGCAGCCCGAGCCGCTGCGCCTGAGCCGAATCGCGGAGGCGTCGTGAGCACCGACGTCACGGCCGCCCGCTACCGGGCCACCGGCAAGCGCAAGACCTCCGTCGCCCGCGTGACCCTGACGCCCGGGACCGGCACGATCACCTGCAACGGGCGGCCGATCGAGGAGTTCTTCGGGCGCCCCGTGCTCGTGACCCAGGCCAGGATGCCGCTCACGGCCACCGGCACCGAGGGCCGCTTCGACGTCACGGCCATCCTGCACGGGGGAGGGATCTCGGGGCAGGCGGGCGCGCTCCGCCACGGCATCGCCCGCGCGCTGACCGTCGCCGACGAGGCCCTGCGCACCGAGCTCAAGCGGGAGGGCTTCCTCACCCGGGACGCCCGCATCAAGGAGCGCAAGAAGGCCGGCCTCAAGGGCGCGCGCAAGCGGCCGCAGTTCTCGAAGAGGTAGACCGGCCACGGCCCCGCAGGCTCCCGTGCCCCTGTCACGGCGGTTGTTCGGGACCGACGGGGTCCGCGGGGTGGCGAACCGCGACCTGACGCCCGAGCTCGCCCTCGCGATCGGGCGGGCCCTCGGGGGCCGCCTCCCCGGCGGGTCGCGCGTGCTGATCGGGCGCGACACCCGCCGCAGCGGCCCGATGCTCGAGGGCGCGCTGGCGGCCGGGCTCGCCGGCGCCGGCGTCGACGTCGGGCTCCTCGGAGTGCTGCCGACCCCCGCCGTCGCCGAGCTCGTGGCCGCGTCCGACGCCGCCGCGGGCGCGGTCATCAGCGCCTCCCACAACCCGTTCCCCGACAACGGCATCAAGCTCTTCGGCCCAGACGGCTTCAAGCTGGCGGACGCCGAGGAGGCGGCGGTGGAGGCGGCGCTCGGCGAGGCCGGGGCGCCGGGAGCGCGGCCCGAGGGAGCGCGCCTGGGCGCCATCGCGCCCGTCGAGGAGGGCCGGGCGCGGTACGTCGAGTCGCTCATGGAGCGCAGGCCGGTCGACCTGAGCGGCCTGTCGATCGTCGTCGACTGCGCCCACGGGGCGACGGCGGTGACCGCCCCCGAGGTGCTCGAGCGCCTCGGCGCACGCGTCACGGCGATCGGGGTGGAGCCGGACGGGGTCAACATCAACGACGGCTGCGGGTCCACCGACCTCGCGCTGCTGGCGTCCTCGGTGACGTCGGCCGGCGCCGACGCCGGGCTGGCCTTCGACGGCGACGGCGACCGGGTGCTCGCCGTGGGCGGGGACGGGGTCCCGGTGGACGGCGACCAGATCCTGGCCCTCCTCGCCCTCGACCTGCGCCGGCGCGGCGACCTGGCTGGTGACGCCGTCGTGGTCACGACGATGACCAACCTGGGCTTCCGCCGGACCATGGCCGGCGAGGGCATCGAGGTGCGCTGGACCGACGTCGGCGACCGCTACGTGCTCGAGGAGATGCGCCGGGGAGGGTACGTGCTGGGGGGAGAGCAGAGCGGGCACGTGATCAACCTGCTCCACGGGCCGTCCGGCGACGGCCTGGCCGCCGCCCTGCACCTCCTCGACGCCATCGCCGCGCGCGGGCAGACGCTGGCCGAGGCGGGCGGCGTCATGCAGCGCCTGCCGCAGCGGCTCGTCAACGTGCTAGTCGAGCGCAAGGACGACCTCCCGGACGCCGCCGCCCTCTGGGCGGCCGTGCGCGAATGCGAGCAGGCCCTCGGCGAGGACGGGCGGGTGGTGGTGCGGGCCTCCGGCACCGAGCCGCTCGTGAGGGTAATGGTCGAGGCCCCCACTGCCGATGAATGCGACATGTGGTGCACGACCATCGCTGAGGTCGCCGCGCGCGAACTGAACGGATGGCGGGCCTCGCCGGCCGACGCACCGGCGTAGTCTCGGTCGGGGAAAGGAGGCCGGACATGTGCGGGATCATCGGTTACGTCGGCGGGCGCCCGTGCCGTGAGCTCATCCTCACCGGCCTGGAGCGCCTGGAGTACCGCGGCTACGACTCGGCCGGTTTCGCGCTGCTCGACGGTCACGAGGGCATCGCCGAGGCGGTGCGGGCCGTCGGCAACCTCGCCGAGCTGCGCGCCGCGGCGGGCGAGGGCAACGGCAACGGCGCGACCGCCGGCCTCGGCCACACGCGCTGGGCGACCCACGGTCGCGTGACCACGGCCAACGCCCACCCTCACGCGAGCGCCGACGGGTCGGTGCTCGTCGTGATGAACGGCATCATCGAGAACTACATGGAGCTGCGCTCCGAGCTGCAGAACGCCGGCGTGGTCTTCGCCTCCGAGACCGACACCGAGGTCGTCCCGCAGCTCATCATGCGCGCCTACGACGGCGACCTGGCCGCGGCCGTGCGGGCCGTGCTGCCGCGCCTGGGCGGCCACTTCGCGTTCGTCGCGGCGCACGTCGCCGAGCCCGGGACCCTCGTCGCGGCGCGCCGCGAATGCCCGCTCGTCATCGGCGTCGGCGAGGGCGAGCGCTTCGTCGCCTCGGCCATCCCGGCCTTCCTGCGCGAGACCCGCGACGTGGTGCTGATCGAGGACGACGAGGTGGTGGCGCTGGACGCCGGCGAGCACGCGATCTGGCGCGGCGACGAGCGCCAGCCCGCGCGTGCGCCGAGCAGGGTCGACTGGGACGAGGACGCCGCCGAGAAGGGCGGCTACGAGTCGTTCATGCTCAAGGAGATCCACGAGCAGCCGTCGGCGCTCTGGGACACGATCGGCGACCGCCTCCGGCCGGACGGCGCGGTGGAGCTCGAGGGTCTGGGCCTCGACGACGCGGCGCTGGCGCGGGTCGAGCGGATCCACGTGGTCGCCTGCGGCACCTCGTACCACGCCGGGCTGGTCGGCCGGTACCTGATCGAGGACTGGGCGCGGGTGCCCGTGCACGTCGAGGTCGCCTCCGAGTACCGGTACCGCACGTGCCTGGCCGGCCCGGGCGACCTCGTCCTCGGGATCACCCAGAGCGGCGAGACCGCCGACACGCTCGCCGCCATGCGGGTCGCGCGCGAGCGCGGGGCCCACGTGGTGGCGGTCACGAACATCATGGGCTCCCAGGCGACGCGGGACGCCGACGGCGTCCTCTACACGCGGGCGGGGCTCGAGATCGGCGTCGCGGCGACCAAGACCCACACCGCGCAGGTGATGGCGCTCTCGCTGCTGGCGGTGAAGCTCGGGCGCCTCAAGTGGGCGCTGACGGCAGCCGGGGCGCTCGACCTCGCCGACGAGCTGCGCCGCATCCCCGACGCGCTCGAGGCCTACCTGTCATCGCCGGCGCCGGAGCGGGTGATGGAGGCCGCCGCCCGCTACGCGGAGCGGCCCTTCTTCCTGTACCTCGGCCGCCACGTCGGGGTGCCGGTCTGCTTCGAGGGCGCGCTGAAGCTGAAGGAGATCAGCTACATCCCCACCGAGGCCTATCCGGCGGGGGAGATGAAGCACGGTCCGATCGCCCTGCTCGAGGAGGGCTCGCCGGTCGTCGTGGTGGCCACCGACGGCCACGTCTTCGACAAGGTCGTCTCGAACATCCAGGAGGTCCGCGCGCGCGGCGCCCGCGTGATCGCCGTCGCCACCGAGGGCAACGAGGAGATCGAGCGTCACGCCGACGACGTGCTCTGGGCGCCGCGAACGCCGGCCCTGCTGTCGCCGATCGCCGCCGTCGTGCCGCTCCAGCTCTTCGCCTACGGGATCGCCCGCGCCAAGGGCCTGAACGTTGACCAGCCGCGCAACCTCGCCAAGACCGTCACCGTCGAGTAGAGGCTGACATGCCGATCGCCGGCGTCGGGGTCGACGTCGTCGAGATCGACCGCTTCGCGGCGGCCCTCGAGCGGCGCCCGCGCCTGGCGGAGCGCTGCTTCACGCCCGCGGAGGCCGCGTACTGCCTGTCCCGGCGCTTCCCGCCCCAGCACTTCGCGGCGCGCTTCGCCGCGAAGGAGGCCGTCGGCAAGGCCCTCGGCATCGGAATGACGCGCTGGCGGGAGGTCGAGGTCGTCCGAGGGCGCGGGGCGCCCACGATCGCGCTCCACGGCCGCTACGCGGCCCGCGCGGAGCAGCTCGGCGTGGACCGCGTCCACGTCTCGCTCACGCACGGGCGGGACTCGGCCGTGGCCTTCGCCGTGGCCGAGTCCCCCGAGGGCTAGGAGCGCCAGCGCAGCCAGGCCCAGGCGGCGACGTATGCCGCCCCGCCCACGGCCAGGATGGGGACGTAGGGGAGAGGGTTGTCGCCCTGCACCAGCTCGACGAGCACGGCCCCGGTCAGCGCCACCACCAGCACGATCCCGGCGAAGGCCATCGCGCGCTGGTCGATCATCACCTCGCGCTCGTCGCCGCCCTCGCCGCGGGCCTGGCGGACCGCCTCGAAGCGCCCGCCGAGCAGCAGGAGGGCGGCCGGGACGGCCAGCAGCGCGAACCACACGAGCCCGGCGACCCAGTCGCCGTCCGCGGCCTCGGCGCCGAGCAGGATCGCGCCGAGCGCGATGCCGCTCAGGGGGACCGCCCATGTCTGACCGCTCATCCGGTCACCCATTCTCTCGATCATCGAACATCTCCTCCACGGTGGTGCCGAAGAAGCGCGCCAGCGCGAGCGCCAGAGGGAGGGAGGGGGTGTAGCGCTCGGTCTCGATCGCGTTGATCGTCTGGCGCGAGACGGTCATCGCCTCGCCCAGCTCGCCCTGCGTGAGCCCCTTGTCCACCCTCAGGCGGCGCACCGCGTTCTTCATGAAGTCAAGTTAGCTTGACACCATCGCTCTGTCAAGCACGCTTGACATCGGGTCCTCGGCCGTCGGGGCGCGTCTGCCAGGATGGGGCGCCGTGCCGACCGCCCGATCCTCGACCCCCGCGCCGCTCCCCGGGTGCACGCCGCTGTTCGACGCCGCCGGCCTGCGCGAGGCCGACCGGCGGGCGACCGAGGATCACGGCATGCCCTCGATCCTGCTCATGGAGCGCGCGGGGCTGGCGACCGCCGAGGCCGTGCTCGCCGGGTTCCCGGGCGCCGGCGCCGCCCGCGTCGTCGTCGGGCCGGGCAACAACGGCGGCGACGGGATGGTCGTCGCCCGCCACCTGGCCGAGGCGGGTTGGGGCGTGGAGGTCATGGCCCCCGCGGGGCCGCCGGCGACGCCCGACGCCGCGTCGATGGCCGCGATCGCGGCCGGCATGGGCATCGAGGTCGCGCCGTTCCGCGCCGAGCCGGCGGGGGGGCGGGTCGTCGTCGACGCCCTGCTGGGCATCGGCGCGCAGGGCGCCCCGCGCGGGGACGCCGCCGCGGCGGTGGAGTGGATGGCCGGCTCCGGCGCGCCGGTGGTGGCCGTCGACGTGCCCTCCGGGGTCGAGGCCGACAGCGGGCGCGTGCCCGGCGCCGCGGTGCGCGCCGTCCTCACGGTCACCTACCACGGCGACCTGGTGGGCCTGCGCGTGCAGCCGGGCGCCGCCCACGCCGGGCGGGTGGTCGTCGCCGACATCGGGATCCCGTCCGCCGTGGCGGTCCCGGCGGCCGCCTGGCTGATCGGCGACGGCGCGGTCGCGGCGATCCCCCCCAAGGCGGCCGCGGGCGACAAGTACGCCGCCGGGGCCGTGCTCGTGGTCGCGGGGTCGCCCGGGCTGACGGGCGCGGCGAGCCTCGCGTCGCGCTCGGCGCTCCGCGCCGGTGCCGGGCTGGTCGTGGTCGCCACGCCGGCGACGGTCCAGCCGGCGGTCGCCGCCCACCTGGTCGAGGTCATGACGGCCCCGATCCCCGACGACGACGGCCACTTCGCCCCGGCGTCGGTTGACGCGGTGGTCGAGCAGGCGCGCCGCGTCTCGGCCCTCGCCGTCGGGCCGGGCCTGGGCCGGGCGGAGGCCACCACCGCGGCCGTGGCGGGCATCCTGCGCCGGGTGGAGCTGCCGGCGGTCGTCGACGCCGACGGGCTCTGGCACCTGCACGACGAGCCCGAGACGGCCGGCGCCCGCGCCGCCGCGACGGTCCTCACCCCGCACGCCGGCGAGGCCGCCCGCCTGCTCGGCCGGTCGCGTGAGGAGGTCGAGGCCGGGCGCCTCGAGGCCGCGCTCGACCTGGCGGAGCGCTCGCGCGCGATCGCCGTGCTGAAGGGCGCCGGCACGATCGTCGCCGCGCCCGACGGCCGCGTGGCGGTCAACGCCGGCGGCAGCCCGGCCCTGGCGACCGCCGGCACCGGTGACGTGCTCACCGGCGCCGTCGCCGCCTTCCTGGCCAAGGGGATCGAGCCCTTCGCCGCCGCCGCCGCGGCGGTCGCCGTCCACGCCCGGGCGGGCGAGCTCGCCGGCCGCGGCGACGGCACGATCGCGTCCGACGTCCTGGAGGCCCTGCCGGAGGCGGTCCGGCCCCCCGCCGGGTGAGCGTGGCCCGCGCGTTCGCGCGCGTCGATCTCGGGGCGATCCGCCACAACGCCGCCGTCCTCGCGCGGGCGGCCGGCGGGGCGCGCCTGATGGCGGTGGTGAAGGCCGACGGCTACGGCCACGGGGCGGTGGCGGTCGCGCGAGCTGCGCTCGAGGGCGGCGCGTCGTCGCTGGCCGTCGCCGCGTCCGCCGAGGCGGCCGAGCTGCGGGCCTCCGGTGTGGACGCGCCGATCCTCCTGATGGGCCCGCTCGCGGGGGACGAGTGGGACGCCGCGGCCGAGGCCCGGGCCGAGGTGGTCGCGTGGACGCCGGAGTCGGTCGAGCGGGCGGCGGCGGCCTTCGCCAGGCGCGGCTCGCGGGCCCGGGTCCACCTGAAGCTCGACACCGGGATGGGCCGCCTGGGCGCGCGGCCGGAGGGCGTCGCCGCGCTCGCCGAGTCGGCCGCCGAGGCCGACGTGGACGTGGTCGGCCTCATGACCCACTTCGCGACCGCCGACGAGATCGCGGGCGAGAACGCGCCCTTCATGGCCGAGCAGCTGGTCCGCTTCCGGGCGGCCGCCGCCGAGCTGCGGGCGCGCTTTCCCGGCGCGGCGCTGCACGCGGCCAACTCGGCCGCGATCCTGCGCGACCCGGGGTCGGCCTTCGACATGGTGCGCTGCGGCATCGCCCTCTACGGCTGCTCGCCCTTCGGCGGCGACCCGGCCGACCACGACCTGCGGCCCGCGATGTCGCTCGTCTCCCACCTGGCGTCGATCCGCACGGTGCGGTCGCGCGAGAGCGTGGGCTACGGGCGCCTCTGGCGGGCGCTGCGCGGCACCCGGGTCGGGGTCGTGCCCGTGGGCTACGCCGACGGCTACGCGCGCTCGCTGTCGGGGCGCGCCGACGTCCTGGTGCGGGAGCGGCGGGCGCGGGTGATCGGCGCCGTCTCGATGGACCAGATCACCGTGGATCTCGGTCCGGGGGCGCAGGAGACGGTGGGCGACGAGGTCGTCCTGCTCGGGGCCCAGGGCGCCGAGCGGGTCTCGGCGGAGGAGCTCGCCGTGGCGCGCGGGTCGATCAACTACGAGGTGACCTGCGCGGTCGGCAGCCGCATCCCGCGGGTCTACGTGGGGTGAGCGCCGCGCTGCGGCAGCCCGACGAGGCGCTGCGCGCGGTCGTCGCGCCGCTGGCGCCGCTCGTCGCGCGGGAGGCGGGGGCGTGGGCCGTCGGGGGAGGGGTTCGCGACGCGCTGCTGGGGCGGCCGTTCGCCGATCTCGACGTCGCGGTGGAGGGAGACGCGGCCGCCGCCGCCTCCGCGCTCGCCCGCGCGGCCGGCGCGACCCGCTTCCGCCTCTCCCGCGCGTTCGGCGCCTGGCGCGTCCAGGGAGGCCGGCTCCCGTTCGCCGTCAACCTGACGCCCCTGCAGGGCGCCACGCTGCAGGAGGACCTCGGGCGCCGCGACCTGACCGTGAACGCCCTGGCGGTGCCGGCCGCGGGCGAGGCGAGCCTCATCGACCTCCACGGCGGCCTCGACGACCTGCGGGACGCGCGCCTCCGCCTCGTGCGGCCCACCGCCCTCTCCGACGACACCGTGCGCCTCCTGCGGCTGGCCCGCCTCGCCGAGGAGCTCGGGTTCGCGATCGACGCCGGAACCGTCGCCAGGGCGCGCGAGGCGGCGCCGCGGCTGTGGGACGCGCCCGGCGAACGGCTCGCGGACGAGCTCGGGCGGATCGTGCGGCTGCGCCATCCCGACCGGGTGTTCCGCCGGCTCGACGAGCTCGCGGTGCTCGGGGCGCTGGCGCCCGAGCTCGAGGAGTCTCGCGGCCTCGAGCAGAGCCCCTACCACCACGAGGACGTCCTGGGGCACACGCTCGAGGTCGTCGAGCACACCGCCGACCTCGTCGCCGACCCGGGGCGGGTCTTCCGCTCGCGCGCCGGGCGCGTGCGCGAGGTGCTCGACGCCCCGCTCGCCGACGACCTCACCCGCGGCCAGGCGCTGGGCTTCCCCGCGTTGCTCCACGACATGGCCAAGCCCGCCACGCGAGCCGTCACCGCGGAGGGCCGCGTGACCTTCATGGGCCACGACCGCCTCGGCGCCGAGATGGCCGACCGCCTGATGCGGCGGCTGCGGACCTCGACGAGGCTCCGCGATTTCGTCGTCCGTTGCACGCTCATGCATCTACCCCTCGGGTTCATGGTGCACCGCACGCCGCTGTCGCTGCGGCAGATCGACCGCTACCTGCGCGCCACCGCGCCCTGGGAGGTCGAGATCATTCTGCTGTCGGTCGCCGACCGCCTGGCGACGCGGGGCCCGCGGACGTCGGAGTCGGCGGTCCGCCGCCACCTCACGCTCGCGCGGGAGGTGATGGACGTCCATTTCGACCTGGTCAACCGCGGCCCGATCCAGCCGCTCCTGGCCGGCGACGAGGCGGCCGCCGACCTCGGCCGCCCGCCCGGGCCGTGGCTCGCCGAGCTCCTCGAGCAGCTGCGCGAGGAGCAGGTGGTCGGCGCCGTCCGCACCAGGGAGCAGGCGCTGCGGTTCGCGCGCCGCTGGGGCCAGCGCCACACGTGAGGGGGTGGGCGCGCTCCTGGAAGAACTGGCGGTTCCGTTTTGTGAGAAAACCGCAAGTCAGTCTTGTGATCCCGCGCGTACGGCCACTAGGTTCGCCCCCCCGTGCTTCTCGTGCCCGCGGGAGGACACGCCATCCGCTCGGTCGCTCTGTGCGCCGGAATCGTCTCCGGCCTCGCCGTCCTCGCGCTCACCGTCGCCTCCACCGGGGCCGCGGCGGCCCCTGCGTGTCCGGCCTCGCTGTCCCCCGCCAACGAGGCGGCGCTGACGGCGATGGTCAACAAGGTCCGGGCGGCCAAGGGGGCGGCGAAGGTGAAGAACGACCGGGTCCTGCGGGCGGCCGGCCGCAGGAAGAGCATGGCCATGGCGAAGGGCGCGCCGTTCGCCCACGGCAGCCTGCCCTGGGCCAAGGGCCACGCGGCCGGCCAGAACATCGCGATGGCGCCCTCGGCGGGGGCGGCGTTCCGGGCGATGCTCGCAAGCCCCGGCCACCGCCGGAACCTGCTCGCGCGCGCCTGGCGCTACACCGGCGTCGGCGCGGCCGCGCGCTGCGACGGGATGGTCTTCTTCACCGTCAACCTGATGGCTCCCTAGGGGCGGCGCGGCGGCTACGCTGGACCGGTGGTCCGGCTGACGCGCATCTACACCCGCCTGGGCGACGAGGGCGACACCCACCTGGGCGACATGAGCCGGGCGCGCAAGACGAGCCCCCGCGTCGTGGCCTACGGGGACGTGGACGAGCTCAATTCGGCGCATCGGCGTGGCCCGCGCCGAGGGGCTGCCGGGCGCGGTCAACGGCTGGCTGCGCGTCATCCAGAACGACCTCTTCGACCTCGGCGCCGACCTGTGCGTGCCGGGCGGCCAGGGCGAGGGGGCGCGCCTGCGGGTCGCGCGCGCCCAGGTGGAGCGGCTGGAGGGCTGGTGCGACGAGGTCAACGAGACGCTGGAGCCGCTCACGAGCTTCGTCCTGCCCGCGGGGAGCCGTGCGGCGGCCGCCCTGCACCTGGCGCGGGCGGTCTGCCGCCGCGCCGAGCGCTCGGCGGTCGCCCTCGCCGACGCCGAGCCCGTGACGCCCGAGGCGCTCGCCTACCTGAATCGGCTCTCCGACCTGCTGTTCATCCTCGCCCGCGCCGCCAACCGGGACGAGGGCCAGGGCGACGTCCTCTGGACGCCGGGGGAGGGCCGCCCGGACGATTGACCGGGGCCGCCCGCCTCAGGCCGGCGTGAGCACGATCCGCCGGGCCGGGGGGTCCACGGCGATCAGGCGCACGCGGATCTCGTCGCCCGGCCGCGGCCCCTCGCGGTCCAGCGTCGCCAGGACGGCGGGGTCGGCGATCTGCACCACCGGCCGTCCGTCGCGCACGTCGACCACCACGGCGGCGAAGGTCTCGCCGACGCGTGGGCCGAGGGTCACCGCCTCGACGTAGTCCAGGGCGGCCCGCTCGGCGGCCCGGGCGCGCGATCCCGTCTCGCGCATGATGTCGGGCATCGGCGGCAGGGCCTCGAGCGCCCACCGGGGCGGAGCGCCCCCCCGGCTCAGCGCGAGCACGACCTCGTTGGCGACCCTGTCGGCCAGGCGCCGGATCGGGGCCGTGACGTGGGCGTAGGGCGCCGCGATGGCCGCGTGGCCCGGGGGGCCGCCGCCGGCGGAGCCGGCGTCCCAGACGGCGTACCCCGCGCCTCCGAGGGCACGCGCGGCCCGGACGGCGAAGGCGGCGTCCCCGGGCCGGGCCGGGTCGAGGCCGCGCACGACCTCGGCGTAGGAGGCGCCCTCCGGCCAGCGCACGCCCAGGGCCCGCGCGCTGTGGCGGAGGCCCTCGACCGCGCGCGGCTCGGCCGGCGCGAGGGTGCGGAAGAGCCCGATCCCGCCCTCGGACATGATGCGCGCGGCGCACATGCCGGCCAGCAGGGACACCTGGGCGTTCCAGCGCTCCACCGGCAGCGGCGTCTCGTAGCGCAGCGCGTACCCGCCCGCCTCCTCGACGACCTCCTGGGCGGGGACGGTGAGGCTGACCCCGCCGCGCTCGGCCTCGCGCGCCAGCCGCAGCACCCCGACCTCGCGAAGGGCGGCGAGGGCCTCGTCGCGGCCGTCGTCGATCGCCTCCTGCGCCTCGGCGTAGGACAGCGCCCGCCGGCTCCGCACCACCGCGCGCTCGAGCGCGACCGACCGCTCGCGGCCCTCCGCATCGAGGTCGATCGTCCAGAGCAGCGCCGGCCGGTCGGCGTCCGGCAGCAGGCTGGCGGCGCCCTCGCCGATCGCGTCGGGATGCAGCGGTGAGCGGCGATCGGGCATGTAGACCGTGACGCCGCGGTTCCGGGCCGCCGCGTCCACCGCCCCTCCGGGCGGCACGAACGCCGCGACGTCTGCGATCGCGTAGCGGACGCGGAACCCGGCGCCGCGACGCTCCACGAGGACCGCCTGATCCAGGTCGCGCGAGCCGGGCGGGTCGATCGTGACGAGGTCGAGGCCGCGCCGGTCGACCCGCTCGCCGGGCGCGGGGCCGCCGGCCGCGGCGGCCTCCGCCTCGCGGAGCGCCCCGGCCGGGTGCTCGCCCGGAGCCCCCATCTCCTCCCGGATCCGGTCGAAGCCCTCGGCGAGCTGTGCGGCCGCCGGGGCGGCGCGCAGCGCGGGAGCCGGGGTCACATCCGGCTCGCGGACGACGTCAGGACGCGCCCCGTCCTACACGGCGATGACGACCTTCCCCCGGGCGTGATGTCCCAGCATGTGGGCGACCGCCCTCGCGGCCTCGGCGAGCGGGTAGACCTCGTCGATGACCACCTTGGCCTCGCCGGACTCGAGGAGCGTCGCGAGGGCCTCCAGGCGCTGGCGGTCCACGACGCAGGTGACGAACCGCACATCGGTCGAGCCCCTCCCCATCGCGGCCGCCCGCGCCATCCTGGGCAGTCCGGCGAAGGCGCCTCCCGTGTTCCCCACGCTGTTCGGAACGAGCGTCCCGGCCGGCGCGAGCACCCGGGCCGTCGCCGAGGGCGGGTGGTTCATCACGTTGTCGAGGATGACGTCGTAGCGACGCTCGCCGCGGGTGAAGTCCTCCTGCGTGTAGTCGATGACGTGATCCGCGCCGAGGGACCCGACCAGCTCGAGGTTCCTGGTGCTGCACACGCCGGTGACGTCCGCGCCGAGCGCCCGGGCGATCTGCACGGCGAGCGTCCCGACGCCCCCCGACGCGCCGTTGACCAGGACGCGGGTCCCCGGTCCGGCCCTGCCCACGTCCCGGACGGCGATCAGCGCCGTAAGGCCCGACATGACGGATGCGGCGGCCTCTTCGAAGGTGAGCCCGCGGGGCTTCCTGA
Organism: Miltoncostaeaceae bacterium; assembly: GCA_963835685.1. Lineage (GTDB taxonomy): Bacteria > Actinomycetota > Thermoleophilia > Miltoncostaeales > Miltoncostaeaceae > DATAGF01. The sequence continues at coordinate 30,972 of CAWIGI010000011.1, read as the reverse complement.
TGAGCTGGGACGCCGGGACGACCGTGTGCTCGGCGAAGGTGCCCGATGTGGTGAGGGACCCGGCCCACGACGAGCCGAACACCTCGTCGCCGGGCCGGAGGTCGGTCACGTTCCTGCCCGCGGCCTCCACGACCCCGGCGACATCGGTTCCCCGCACCGGGGTCCGCGGCCTCCGGAGCCCGGATCTCAGCCGGAGGATGTACGGGACGCCGGTCACCATGATCCAGTCCGGGGTGTTCACGCTGGTCGCCCGCACCCGGATCAGGACGTCGTCGTCGCCGACCGGCGGTCGGTCGATCTCCGCCAGCCGGAGCACCCGCTCGGGCGCTCCGTACCGATCCTGGACGATGGCCTTCATCGCGCCTCCGTCTCCATTCGCGGTGAGCGACGCCGATCACCGGCCGCTCGCAGAGAAGTGCTGGTAGTCCCTGATCGAGCTCCAGCGGCCGCCCCAGCCCCAGCCGACGGCGTCGAACGCCTCGACCAGGGCGCCTCCCTCGACGGCCATCCCCGGCCGCGGCGGCGACCGGTCGAGGTACGCGACGCTCGCCCGGTGGGAGGTGCGGCCGCCCGAGACGTACGGGTTCTCGATCGGGTTGATGTCGATCGCCCGCCCGTAGGCGTGCTCGGACCAGCGCGACGAGCCCGTGGCCGGCCGGCAGTTGAAGGCGGAGGTGTTGTCGGCCTCGATGCTGGCGAAGTCGTCGCCCCCGTAGGCCTGGATCGGCCGCATGCGCCGGATCGGGAAGCGCGCCCGGTAGAGCGTCCGGAAGGCCGCCACCACGTCGCGCGCCGCGCTGTGGTGCACCACGAGGGCCCCGCGCCGGGCGCGCCCGTCGAAGCCCACGAAGGCGAGGCTGATGTGGCGCAGGGCGGAGATCCCGACCGGGCATCCGCGCCGCCAGACGCTCGGGGTCATGTCGGCGCGCTCGGACGGCGAGATGGCTCGCACGACAGCCCGGAACTCGGGGGGCGAGGCCGCCGCCGCCGTCGGCGCGAGGGCGCCGGTCAGGGCGAGCGCCAGCAGCGGCAGCACACGCGACGGGCGGGGGAGGCCGGTCACGGTGAGGCACCGTAGCCGACCGCACCCGCGTCGTCACGGCGGCGCGGCAGGGGGGCCGGCGAGGCCCGGCGCCGCCGGCGAGCGGCGCCAGTCGAGCCAGACCTTGGCGGCGGTCGCGCCCAGGATCAGCGCGCCGCCGGCGATCGCGACGCCGCTCGGGGCCTCCCCGTGGACGAGCCAGGCCCAGACCGGGCTCAGGGCCGGCTCGACCAGCAGGAGCAGCGACACCTCGAAGGCGGGCACGTGGCGAACGGCGGCGGTCAGCAGGAGGTATGCCAGCCCGATCTGGACGACGCCCAGGTAGACGATCAGCGCCCAGTCGCGCGCATCGCCCGACGGCGGCAGGGCCCACGGCAGGCAGACCGCGAAGGCGATCAGGTTGCCGACCACGGTCGCCCCGGCCGCCGCCTGGACCCCGCCCTCCTCCCGGCCCACCCAGCGGAGCCCGAGAAGGGTCGCCGCCCAGGTCACGCCCGAGATCAGCGCCAGGGCGTCCCCCAGCGCAGGTCTCGGCGCGGTCTCGACGGCGTCCTGCGGGCCGAACGCCACCATCGCCAGGCCGGCGACGATCACGAGCATCACGGCGATGTCGGCGCCGCGCACGCGCTCGTGGAGCAGCACGATGCCCGCGATCAGGACGTAGAGCGGGGCGGTGCTCTGCAGGAAGATCGCGTTGGCCGCCGTGGTCTGCTTGTTCGCCAGGACGAACAGGATCACGGTCGCCGCGTAGGCGGCGCCCACGATCCAGGTGCGGCGGGTCCAGTTGTGGCGGGAGCCCGGCACGGCCGCGGCGATCACGGCCGCGGCCACCCCCGACCGCAGCGAGGCGACCTCCAGGCCGCCCCGGATGCCGGTGTAGTCCGTGGACTTGATGGCGGTCCCGCCCGTGGAGAACAGGGCCGCGGCGCCGATCACCTGCAGGCGCGCGAGACGCGCCGGGTCGGTCACGGCTCCGCCCGGCGAGGACGACCTAGGGTCGAACCGCTCCCATGTAGTCGCTGCGCTCGCCCAGGTTGGAGACCTTCACGACGTCGCCGGTGCTCGGCGCGTGGACGTACTGGCCGCCGCCGACGTAGATGCCCACGTGGCCGCCGCCGTTGAAGAACACCATGTCGCCGGCGGCGAGCTGGCCGTTCCCGACCTTCGGGAACTGGTTCCAGATGGCGCCGGTGTAGTGGGGGACGCTCTTGCCGACCTGGGAGTAGGCGTACGAGGCGAGGCCGCTGCAGTCGAAGCCCCCGGGGCCGGACCCGCCCCACACGTAGGGGGTGCCGAGCTGCTGCATGGCGATCGCGACAGCGGCCGAGTTCCCGCCGCCGCTGGGCAGCGGCGCCGTGGCCGCCGGAGCCGACCCGCCGGTTGCAGGAGCCGCGACGGCGGCCCCCCCGCCGCCCTGCTGGGCGGCGGCCGCCGCAGCGGCGGCCTGGCGGGCCTGAGCAATGGCGGCCTGCTGGGCGGCGATCTGGCGCTGGCGCTCCTCCTCGGCACGGATCATCTGGGCGAGCTCGCCCTTGACGTTCTCGAGCACGGCCGCCCGCTGCGCCAGCAGGCCCTCGACCCGCTCCTTGTACTGGCGGGTCTGCTCCACGACCGCCTCGACCTTCTTCTCGTCGATGAGCAGCTGCGCCCGCAGCGCCTCGAGGCGGGCCTTGGTGTCCTCGAGCGTCTTGACGACGCTCGCGTCCTGCTGGCCGACCTGGTCGAGGAGCTCGAGCTGGTCCGCGGCGGCGCTGATGCTCCCGCTGTTGATGAGGATCTCGGCGAGCGTGGGGTCGGGCGTCGCGTAGATGTCGCGGAGCCGCTCGGCCAGGACCCTCTCGGACTCCTTGAGGTCCTGCACGGTGCCCCGGATCTGCCGCTTGTTCTGGGCGATCCGCTCCCTGACGAGGCCGAGCTCGTAGCGAGCGCCGTTGTAGGCCTCGGCGGCGCGCTCGAGCTCGGCGTCGATCGCCGCGAGCTCGGCCTGGATCGCCTCGACCTGCGCCCGCTTCTGCTGGATCGCGGCCGGCTCCGGGGTCGCGACGCCCACTCCGAATGCGAGGAGGGCAGCGGCCACGAGGGCCGACAGGCCGATGACGTACGGGGAACGCCGGGGTCTCAGAAGCGAGTCTCCTGCGCGTTTACGGGGGAGCGGGCCTGGGCACGGCCCTGTGCGACCCGGGCAAGTTACCAGTCGAGCCCTGTCGCGCAAGAGGCGAATGTGAAGGTATTCGCCCATTTAACGAACGCCGCCCGTCGTTGAAGGCGTCCGCCGCGACCTCCATCATGGCCACGTGGCGCGCCCCCTCACCCTGGCCGCGGTGAGCCTGGCAGCGGTCCTCGCGACCCTGGCCTCCCTGGCCGCCGGAGCGCCCTCCGGCGCCCCCGGAGCGGCGACGGCGACGGGATACGCGGCCCTGCTGCCAGGGGGCACCCAGGGGGCCGTGAGCGCCGCGTCGACCGGACCGACGGAGCGATCGGCGAGCGTCGGGGGCCTCCGCCCGGCCGGGGGCGGCACGATCGGGGGGGTCGAGGTGCTGATCGGCGCCGCGCCGGACGGCCCCCAGGGCATCGCCGAGGGCACGATCCGGGCCTCCGGCCTTGTCCTGCTGGACGGGCGTGTGTCGATATCGGGAATCCGCATGTCGGCGCGGGCCACGGCCGGCCCAGCGGGCGTGGAGGCCGGGCTCACCGAGGCCGTCGTGGAGGGCCTGACGGTCGACGGCCAGGCCGTGGCCGCCGGCCCCGGCAGCCGGGTGGAGGTCGCGGGGATCGGCGCCCTGGTCTTCCTCGAGAGCGTCTCCGACGGCGGCGGGGGCCTTCGGGCCAACGCCCTGCGGGTCGAGGTCACCGACCCGCAGGCCGCCTCGGTGATCGGGCAGCCGTTCGTGGTCGGCCACCTCGACCTGTCCGCGGTCGCCGGCGCCGAGGGGCCCGAGCCCGCCGCGCCGAGCGAGCCGGCCACCTCCCCGGCCGAGCCCGCGGCCCCGTCACCGCGGCCGCGGGCGCCGGACCGCCCCCGCCCCCGTCCCCGGACCGAGCCGGAGCCTCCCTCCAGCGCGCCGCTCCCGGCGCCCCAGCTCGGCCTCCCCCGGCGGGAGGTCCCGGAGATCGCCCTCCCGGACGACCAGGGCTACGTGTTCCCGGTCTACGGCGAGGCGAGCTTCACCGACGACTACGGCGCCCCGCGGGCGGTCACCGGCTGGCACCACGGGAACGACATCTTCGCGCCAACGGGCACGCCGGTGCTGGCGGTCGCGGACGGCACGCTCTCCCGCGTCGGCATCAACAACCTCGGCGGCAACCGCCTGTGGCTCACCGACGGGACCGGCAACGAGTTCTACTACGCGCACCTGTCGGCCTACGCCCCGGCGTCGGTCTCCGGCGCCCGGGTGCGCGCCGGCCAGGTGATCGGCTTCGTCGGGAACACCGGCCAGGCCGTCACCACGCCGCCCCACCTGCACTTCGAGGTGCACCCGCAGGGCGGCGACAGCGTGAACCCGTACCCCTACCTGCTGGCCTGGCGGCGCGGGAGCGACATCCCGCTCGCCTTCCGCCAGGCCGCCGCCTCGCCCTCGCCGACGCCGGCGGTGGGCGCCGTCCTCGTGGACGGGACCCCCGAGATCGACACGCCCTCCGCCCCCGCACCGGGGCCGGCGATTCCGGTGCGTTAGCCCGGCCCGGCCACCGAGGCGCCGATCTCGTCCAGCACCTCGCGCGTGTGCTCGCCCAGCCGCGGGGCGGGGCGCGCGGTGCGGGCGGGCGTGCGGGAGAACCTCATCGGCGGACCGGTCACGAGCTCGGGCCCGAGGGTGGGGTCCTCGACCTCCACCACGAGGCCGATCTCCCGCGCGTCCGGGTGGTCGAGCAGCGACAGGGGCCGGTCGCTCACGCGCCCGTGCGGCAAGCCGGCCGCCGAGAGCCGCTCGCGCCAGGTCGCGGTGGTCTCGGACGCGAGCCGCGCGCCGAGCAGCTCGGCCAGCTCGTCCGAGTGGCGCGCGCGGGCGGGCAGGGTCGCGAAGCGCTCGTCCTCGGCGAGCCCGTCGAGGCCGAGCGCGGCGAACAGGCGCAGGTGCATGCTGGGCGCGTAGCAGGCGAGCGCGATGGCGCCGTCCGCGGTGGGGTAGGGGCGGTAGCAGGCGCCGACGAAGCGGTTGAACATCGGCTCATCGCTCCCGTCGCGGATCAGCCGGTGGGCGGCGAGCGCCGCCGCGGCCTCGAGCAGGGAGGTCTCCACGGCCTGCCCGCGGCCGCTGCGCTCGCGCTCGTAGAGGGCGGCGAGGATCCCGGCGACCATCACGAAGGGCGCGATCGTGTCGTGCACCGGCACCGGCACGACGCGGCCGCCGTTGGCCGCCACCAGGCCGGTCTCGCACTGGAGGGCCACGTCGGTGCCGCGCCGGCCGCGGGGTCCGAACGCCGACAGCGAGCAGTGGATCAGGCGCGGGTTGCGCGCCAGGGCCTCCTCGGCGCCCGCGCCGAGGCGCTCGGCGACGCCCGGGGAGAAGCTGTGCACCAGGACGTCGGCGCCGTCGATGAGCGCGCCGAGCGCCCCGCGGCCCTCCGGGGTGCGCAGGTCGAGGACGATCCCGCGCTTGTCGCGGTTGGCCGCGTGGAACTGGCGGCTCTCGCCGTCAACGTCGTCGACGCGGCGCCACTCGTCCCCCGACGGCGGCTCGACCTTCACGACGTCGGCCCCCAGCTGCCCGAGCGTCATGGTCGCGAGCGGGCCGCCGAGGTGGTGGGTCAGGTCGACCACGCGGATCCCGGCGAGCGGGCCGGCGGCGGTGGCGGGATCGGGCATCGCGGGGCCTCCAGGGGGCGGGTGCGGTGACGCTCTCATCCTGCGGGTCGGCCGCCAAGCCCCCGTCCCCGGGTCCGTCACGCCCGCGTCAACCCGACCGGCGCGCGGGCCTGGCATCCTGCTCGAGTGAGCTCAGGCGGTCGCCAGGAACGCCTCGATCGCGTCGGCGACAGCGCTCGGCGCCTCGTGCCCGAGCGCGTGGGCCGCGCGGGGGACGACCGCCACGCGCGCCGGGCCGCCCGCGCTCCGGCGCAGCTCCTCGGCCCAGCGGGCCGTCGTCAGCGCGTCGCGGCTCCCGCGGACGATGAGGGCCGGGCACCGCGCGTTCCCCACGAGCTCGTCGAGCGGGATCGAGACCGCCTCCCGCAGCGTCCTCAGCACCCGACGCGGCCCCGCGCGCAGGTAGTCGCGGATCCCGCCGCCGACGAGCGAGGGGCGCTCCATGGCCGCGTCGACCGTCAGGCGCAGCAGCTGGGCGAGAGGGGAGCCGAACCGGCGGTCGAAGGCAGGGCTGAGCATCACGAGCGCGGCCACCCGCTCGGGGTGGCTCGCGGCTGCGGAGGCGGCGACGTGGCACCCGTAGGAGTGGCCGAGGAGCACGACCCGCTCGAGACGCTGGGCCTCCAGCAGCTCGGCGACGGCCGCCCCGAGGCGGCGTGTGAGCCAGATCTCCGGGGACGCGCTCCGGCCGAAGCCGGGCAGATCGCAGCTCACCACGCGCCGTCGGGCGGCCACGCGCTCCGCCAGGGGCCCGAGGCTCGCCGCAGAGACCCCGAGGCCGTGCAGCATGACGACCGGCTCAACTCCGGCCCGGCCCGTGCCGAGGATCTGAGAGTGGATCGACACCCCGCCCACCGGCGTCCACAGGTCGAGCACGCGCGGATGCGCGTCGACGGCCGCGTCGTGCGCTTCCGCGCCGTCGGCGACGGCCCGCCCGTTCTGCTGGTGCACGGCCTCGGGGGCTCGCCCCGATGGTGGGGCCGCACGACGCAAACGCTCGCCGAAGCTCATCGCGTCATCTTGCCCGAGCTTCCCGGCTTCGGTTTCGGCCGGCCGCTCGGAGGGAGCGCGCCCTTCCGCCTGGCGGAGGCCCCCGACGTCCTCCGCGAGCTGATGGAGCGCCTCGGCATCGGGCGCGCCGGCCTCGTCGGGCACTCGCTCGGCGCCCTGGCGTGCGCCGGCGTCGCCGCGCGGATGCCGGAACGGGTCCACCGGCTCGTGCTCATCGCGCCGCCGGTCCGGACCGCCGGCGCCGGCCTGCTGGGCAACGCGCTGCCGGCCGTGCGGACGATCCTCGGGCTGCCGCTCGCCGCCGCCGTCACGGTGGCCACCGACATCGCCTCACGCTCGCCGCTGGCCCTGTTGCGCGCCGCGGGCGAGCTCCTGGTGACCGAGCACGCCCGGGAGCTCGCCCGGGTCTTCGTCCCGACGCTGCTGCTGTGGGGCGCGCGGGACGTGCTCGTGCCCACCGCGGGGGCCGCCGAGCTGGCCGCGGCGATGCCCCGCTGCCAGCTCAGGGTGATCCCGGGGGCCGGCCACGTCCCCATGCTCGACCGCCCCGACGACCTGACGCGCGAGCTCCGGGACTTCCTGGCGGCCTAGCCGGGGGCGTGGCCCCGCGCGCGGTGGAGCACGGTCACGACCGCCGCGACCACGATCGTCGTCGCGACGAAGAGGGCGACGCTGGCGGCGTCGCCGACCTCGCCGGGCGGGACGAGCGCGATGCGCAGGTAGTTGAGGACCACGATCGGCACGACGTACGCCCACCAGGGCGCCCACCGCGATCGGGTCGCGTCTCGGGGCTCGTTCATCGGGGATTCTCCTTCGCTGCCCGCGCGGAGGCGGGGTGGGGGACGTGCCGGGCCACGGCGGTCCATGCCGGGCCGAACAGAAGCCAGACGCCGAGGATCAGCGCGAGCTGGGTGAACCATCCGCCTCCGGCCCACAGGGCGCGGGTGTCGGCGGGGCCGCCGACGAGCACGAGGGCTCCGAGCACGGCGGCGGTGAGGCCGCCGGCCAGGACGCCGCGCAGCCACAGCCGCCAGTGCGCCCCCAGGCGGTCGACGGCCGGGACGGAGGTGGCCTGCGCCCGGCCGCCGGCGAAGCGCCGGGCGAAGCGGCGGTCGGCCGCGCGCACGAGCGACGGGCCGAAGACCACGCTCACGCCGAGGTAGAGGGCCGCCAGGCCGTGGCTCCAGTCGGCCCGCGCCCCGCCGGCGAGATGGAGCGCCGTGGCCGCGAGCAGCGCCGCATCGACCAATGGGACGCCGATGAGCAGCGCTGCCCCGAGCCGCGGCCTGCCGAGCGCGTAGCGGGCGGTCAGCCCGCCGAGCAGCACGAGCCAGAAGGCGGCTTCGGCGGTGAGGATGGCGGCGGCGATCATGGCTGGCGTTCCTGGGGTGTCTGGATTACAATACGAGTGTATGGAAGCAGATTCCGCCCAGGTGTCAAGTGCCGCGCCCACCTCGGATCGCTGAGGCCGACCTGACCGACGCGCTGGTCCGCGTCGTCGCCGAGCGCGGCCTCGACGCGGTGAGCGTGCGCACCGTCGCGCGCGAGGCCGGCGTCTCGGCGGGGGCGGTGCAGTACTACTTCCGGACCAAGGACGCGATGCTGCAGGCCGCCTACCGGCGCGTGATCGATCGGGTGACCGAGCGCGTCACGCGGCTGCTGCCGGTGGCCAGGGCCAGGGACTTCGTCCGCGCGCTGCTCCTGGAGCTGCTGCCGCTCGACGAGGAGCGCGAGGCCGAGCTGCGCGTGGGCCTCGCGTTCACGGCGCGCTCCGTCGTCAGCGCGCCGCTGGCCGGCCTCTACACGGAGGGCTACCGGGCCCTGGTCGAGGCGCTCGAGGCCGGCCTGCGGCTCGCCGTCGCGCAGGGCGAGGCGGCGCCCGGCATCGACCCCCGGCGCGAGGCGGTCACGGCCGCCGCGCTGGCGGACGGGCTCGCCTGGCACCTCCTCTGCGCCCCCGGAGCCCTCTCACGGGACGAGGTCACAAGGACGCTGGACGCACACCTGGACGGCCTCATGCCTGAGAGTCAGAGCTCGCAACGGTGAATTCCCGATTTCCAGCCCCGCCGAAGGCGGTGAAATCGGGTTGGTCCGCATTGCGAAAACGGCGCGCCCCGGCTGAAAGCCGGAGCCGTTTTCGCCGGCGCGCCCGGCGCGCTCCCGGCCCCAGCGGGCGCTTCAGAGCTCGGAAACCCGAAGCTCGCCGACCCCGAAGCTCGCAAACCTCGTTCTACGCCGAGAACGAGTCGCCGCAGCTACATGTGCCGGTGGCGTTGGGGTTGTTGATGCGGAAGCCCCGCCGCAGCAGGCCCGACTCGTAGTCGATGACCGAGCCGGTCACGTGGATCGCCGACTTCAGGTCCATGAGCATGGTGACGCCGTTCGACTCGATCGCCCGCTCGCCCTCGCCGGCGGTCTCGCCGACGTCCAGCAGGTCGAGCTTGTACTCGAGCCCCGAGCACCCGCCGGCGAGGATCCTCAGGCGCACCCCCTCCGCCCGCCCCTGCTCGGCCGCGGCGGCGCGGATGTAGTCGGCCGCGGCGGGGGAGATCGTGACGATCGCCTGACCCCCGTCCTGGGCCTGGCGGGCGGCCTTGGCCCGGGCCCGGGCGGCGGCCTTCTTCTCCTCGAGGGTGAGCGCGCGGTCGGCGACCTCAGCCATAGCCCATCACCTTCATGAGGAAGCGCCCCTCCTCGGTCATCGAGTCGGGGCTCCACGGCGGCTCCCAGACCCAGTTCACGTCCACGCCGGTCACGCCGTCGAGCGGCCCGACGGCAGCGCGCGCGTCGCCCAGGATCTGCTCGGTGAGCGGGCAGCCCATGGAGGTAAGGGTCATGTCGAGGGTGACATGGCCGTCGTCGCCGACGTTCACGCCGTAGAGGAGGCCCAGGTTGACCACGTTCACGCCGAGCTCCGGGTCCTCGACCTGCTTCATCGCGCTGCGGATCTCGTCCTCGGTCGCCATCTCGCTCCCGTCATCCTGCGCCGTTGGCGTTGTAGGTCTGGATCGCGTCCTTGGCCGCCATCCACCCGAGCAGGGCGCACTTCACCCGCACCGGGTACTTCGCGACGCCCTCGAGGGCGATCGCGTCCCCCAGGCGCTCCTCGTCTCCGGCCTCGGCGCCGTGCATCATCAGGCGGAAGTGCTCGATCAGGTCGAGGGCCTCGTCGAGCGACCGCCCCGTGATGACCTCGCTCATCATCGAGGCCGAGGCCTGGGAGATCGAGCAGCCCTGGCCGGTGTGGGCCAGCTCCGCCACGCGGCCGTCCTCGATGCCCAGCTCCAGGTGCACCTCGTCGCCGCAGAGCGGGTTGTTCTGGTCGACGGCGACGGACGGGCTGTCCAGCGACCCCTCGCCGCGCTTGCGGCGGTAGTGGTCGAGGATCAGCTCCTGGTACAGGTCGTCGAGCCCGCCCACGCGCCCTCCGGCTCCCGGCTACCCGAACGCGACCCGGGCCGAGGCCAGGGCGCGCACGAGCGTGTCGATCTCGTCGTGGGAATTGTAGAGGTACGCGCTGGCGCGGGCCGTGGCGGCCACGCCCAGCACGCGCATGAGCGGCTTGGCGCAGTGGTGTCCGGCGCGGATGCAGACCCCGTCGCGGTCGATGAGCTGGGCGATGTCGTGCGGGTGGAGGTCCGGGAGGCTGAACGACACGGCCGCCCCGCGCGCCCGCGGGTCGCGGGGCCCGTAGATCGTGATGCCCTCCACCTCGCCGAGCGCGGCGAGCATGTGCTCGGCCAGCTCGACCTCGTGGGCCCGCACGGCCTCCATGCCGACGCCCATGAGGTACTCGGCGGCGGCGCCGACCCCCACCGCCTCGGCGATCGGCGGCGTGCCGGCCTCGAACTTCCAGGGCAGGTCGGCCCAGGTGCTGCCCTCGGTCGTGACGTTCGAGATCATCTCGCCGCCGCCCAGGAAGGGCCCCATGGCGTCGAGGATCTCGGGCTTGCCGGCCAGGCAGCCGATGCCCGTCGGCCCGAGCATCTTGTGGCCGGTGAAGGCGAAGAAATCGCAGCCGATCGACGTCACGTCCACCGGCATGTGGGGGACGCTCTGCGAGCCGTCCACCAGGCAGAGCGCGCCCCGCTCGTGGGCCAGGCGGGCGATCTCGGCGACCGGGTTGATCGTGCCGAGCACGTTGCTCGCGTGGACGACGCCGACGATCCGCGTCCGCTCGGAGAGCAGGTTGCCCAGGGCGTCCATGTCGAGCTCGCCCCCGGGCGTGACGGGCACGAAGCGCACGGTGGCCCCGGTGATCTCGGCCACGATCTGCCACGGGACGATGTTCGAGTGGTGCTCCATCTCGGTGATGAGCACCTCGTCGCCCGGCTTCAGCTCGCGCGCGCCCCATGCCCATGCGACGAGGTTGATCGCCTCGCTGGCGTTCTTGGCGAAGACGAGGCCCTCGCGCGGCGCGCCCACCAGGCGCGCGACCGCGTCGCGGCCGGCCTCGAAGCGGGCGGTCGCCTCGGCGGCCAGCTCGTAGACGCCGCGGTGGACGTTGGCGTTGGTCTCGCGGTAGTAGGCCTCCATCGCGTCGAGCACGGCCGTCGGCTTCTGCGACGTGGCCGCCGAGTCGAGGTAGACGAGCGGCGCGCCGTGCACCGTCCGGGACAGGATCGGGAAGTCGGCCCGCAGGGCCGTGACGTCGATCGTGGCGGCGGTTCCCACCTCGACCCCCGTCAGCCCGCGGGCGCGGCGGCCTCCTCGGCCGCCCCGAACTCGACGTAGCCGTGCTCCTCCAGGTGCTCGGCGAGCTCCGGCCCGCCGGTGCGGGCGATCCGCCCGTCGAACATCACGTGGACCACGTCCGGCTGGATGTAGCGCAGGATCCGCGTGTAGTGGGTGATGATCAGCACCCCGAGCTCGGGGCCGCGCATTGCGTTGACGCCTGCCGCGACCACCTTGAGGGCGTCGATGTCGAGGCCCGAGTCGGTCTCGTCGAGCACGGCGAAGCGCGGCTCGAGCATGGCCATCTGCAGGATCTCGTGGCGCTTCTTCTCGCCGCCCGAGAAGCCCTCGTTGAGGTAGCGGTCGGCGAAGGCCCTGTCGAAGCCGAGCATCCGCGACTTCTCGTCGAAGAGCTTCACGAACTTGCGCGGTGGGATCTCCTCGCCGCGGATCGCCTGCAGCGAGGTGCGCAGGAAGTTCATCACCGAGACGCCGGGCACCTCGACCGGGTACTGCATCGCGAGGAACAGGCCCCGCCTCGCGCGCTCGTCGGTCTCCATCTCGGCGAGGTCCTCGCCGTCGAAGCGGGCCGTGCCGGCGGTGATCTCGTAGCGCGGGTGGCCCGCGAGCGCGTAGGCCAGCGTGCTCTTGCCGGACCCGTTGGGGCCCATGAGGGCGTGCACCTCGCCCTGGGGGACCGCGAGGTCGACGCCCCTCAGGATCGGCGTGTCCTCGACGGCCACCTCGAGGCCCTGGATCTGCAGGATGGGGTCAGGGGCGGCAGAGCTCACGGCTCTCCTCAGCGGGTCAGCGGATGGTCATGGCTGGGGGTGGGGTCGACGAGGACGCGGCCGTCCCGCACCTCCACGACGAACGTCGGCAGCGGCCGGGTGGCCGGCGGGGTCAGCGCCTCGCCGGAGCGCAGCGAGAAGGCGGAGCCGTGGCGCGGGCACTCGATGCGGTCGTCGTCCACCCAGCCGCCGGAGAGCGACTCGAGGGCGTGCGTGCAGACGTCGTGAACGGCCAGCACGTCGCCGTCGACCGTCACCAGCACGACGGGGGTGCCCTCGACGTCCGCGAGCATGGGCTCGCCGGGGACCAGGTCGTCCACGGCCGCGACGTCGATGAGCGTGCGCTCGGTCAGCCCAGCTTCTCCCTCACGGCGTCCTCGAGCTCCGTCCGGAGCTCCTCCAGCGTCACCTGCTCCAGGACCTCCTGGAGGAAGCCCATCACGATCAGGCGCTTGGCGGCCGCCTCGGGCACCCCGCGCGAGCGCAGGTAGAAGAGGTGTTCCTCGTCGACGCGTCCGACGGCGCCGGCGTGGGAGCACTTGACCTCGGCGGTCTCGATCTCGAGGAACGGGATCGTGTCGGCGCGCGCGCCGGCGTTGAGGACGAGGTTGCGGTTGGTCTGGTAGGCGTCGGTGCCGGGGGCGCCCGGCGGCACCACCAGGTTGCCGTAGAAGACCGTGTGGGCGCGATCCTGGATCGCGCCCTTGTAGAGCAGGTTCGAGTAGGCCTGCGGCGCCTCGTGGCGCGCGACCACCCGGTGCTCGAAGTGCTGGTCGCCGCCGGCGAAGTAGAGGCCGAGCGCGCGGGCGTCGGAGCCCGGGCCGGCGCAGACCAGGGTCGGCTCGACGCGCACGACGTCGCCGCCCAGCGTCACGACCACCGAGCGGGCGCGGGCGTCGCGGTTGACGCGGGCGCGCAGCAGGGCGTGGTGGCGCACCCCGGCGCCCCAGCCGATCACCGAAACGTGCTCCAGCTCCGCACCCTGGCCGACGTAGAGCTCCACCACCGACGAGGCGTTGACCGGCGCGTCGAAGTCCGGCGACCCGTAGCGGTCGATCACGGTCGCCCTCGCGCCGTCCTCCACCACGACGAGCGTCCGCCCGAAGACGCGCCCGGCGGTCCCGCTCGCGGTCACCAGTGCTTCGATCGGCAGCTGCACGTCGGCTCCGCGGGGGACGTGGACGAAGGTGCCGCCGTCCCAGCGGGCCGCGTTGAGGGCGCTCGGGCGGTCGTCGAAGCCGATCAGGCCGTAGAGGCGCTCGCGCACCAGGGCCTCGTGCTCGCCGAGGGCGGCTCCTAGCTCGGCCACGATCACGCCCTCGGGCAGGTCGCCGAGCTCCGGCGCCGCCGGGCGCCCGTCGGCGAGGTCGAGGAAGGCCGCGCGCTCGCCCGGGGCCGCGCGCTCGGCGATGAGCGGGCCGTCGGCCGGGGCCTCGGGCTCGGGGCCCAGCAGGGCCAGGTCGCTCGGCGGGGTGAAGCGCCAGACCTCCTCGCGGCCGGTGAGGGCCGGGAGGGAGGTCAGGTTCTCGTCCGCCGCCTGGCGGGCCGCCTCGGCCCAGGCGGGAGGGCTAGCCAATCGAGCCCTCCATCTGCAGCTCGATCAGCCTGTTCAGCTCGACGGCGTACTCCATCGGGAGCTCCTTGGCGATCGGCTCGATGAAGCCGCGCACGATCATCGCCATGGCCTCCTCCTCGGAGAGCCCGCGGCTCATGAGGTAGAAGATCTGGTCGTCGGCGACCTTCGACACCGTCGCCTCGTGGCCGACCGAGGAGTCCTCCTCCTGGATGTCCATGTAGGGGTAGGTGTCCGAGCGGCTGTCCTCGTCCAGGAGCAGCGCGTCGCAGACCACCGACGCCTTGGCGCGCTTGGCGCCCGGCTCGACCTGCACGAGGCCGCGGTAGCTGGTGCGCCCGCCGCCGCGCGAGATCGACTTGGAGATGATCGTCGAGGAGGTGTCGGGGGCGACGTGGACCATCTTGGCGCCGGCGTCCTGGTGCATGCCCTCGGAGGCCATGGCCACCGACAGCACCTCGCCGCGCGCGCCGCGCCCGGTCATCCAGACGGACGGGTACTTCATGGTCAGCTTCGAGCCCAGGTTGCCGTCGACCCACTCCATCGTGGCGTTCTCGTGGGCCACCGCCCGCTTGGTCACCAGGTTGTAGACGTTGGTCGACCAGTTCTGGATGGTGGTGTAGCGGCAGCGCGCGCCCTCCTTGACGATGATCTCCACCACCGCGGAGTGCAGCGAATCGCTGGTGTAGACGGGCGCGGTGCAGCCCTCGACGTAGTGCACGAACGAGCCGGGCTCGCAGATGATCAGGGTGCGCTCGAACTGGCCCATGTTCTCCGCGTTGATGCGGAAGTAGGCCTGCAGCGGGATCTCCACCTCGACGCCCGGCGGCACCCAGATGAACGAGCCGCCCGACCAGACCGCCGAGTTGAGCGCGGCGAGCTTGTTGTCGCCGGGCGGGATCACCGTGGCCCAGTGCTCCTTGAAGATCTCCTCGTGCTCGCGCAGGGCCGTGTCCGTGTCGCAGAAGATGACGCCCCTCTTGTCGAGGTCCTCGCGCAGAGAGTGGTAGACGACCTCGCTCTCGTACTGGGCGCTGACGCCGGAGAGGTACTTCTGCTCGGCCTCGGGAATGCCGAGCCGGTCGAACGTGTTCTTGATGTCGCTCGGGACGTCGTTCCAGTCGGTGCTCTGCTTCTCCGAGGAGCGGATGAAGTAGAAGATGTTCTGGAAGTCGATCTGGGTGAGGTCGCCGCCCCAGTCCGGGAGGGGCTTGCGCTCGAAGATCTGCAGCGCCCGGAGCCGGAACTTCGTCATCCACTCCGGCTCGTCCTTGAGGAACGAGATCTCGCGCACCACGTCGGCGTTCAGGCCGCGCTTGGGCTCGAAGACGTAGTTCGCCGGGTCGTGCCAGCCGAACTTGTACTGACCGAGGTCGATGTCGGGCGGCTTGACTGTGGACATGCGATCTCCCGTCGCTGGCTCGCGCGATCCCTCTAAAGGATACGCCCGTTACCGGAATGCGTGAAGGGCCGCGCACGAATCCGCGGGCCGGCGGCCGGCCCGCGCCCGGGCACGGCCGGGAAGCCTAGCGCGGCCGGGCGCGGTCAGGAGGGGGTGTACCCGGCCCGCTCCACCACGACACGCCCGCCGGCGCGCCGAGACCACATCGCGAGGGTGTAGCCGCCCTCGTCCATCGCGAGGGCCGGCGGCTTGAGGGAGGGAACGCCGCGCCGCGACAGCGCGGACCGGCGGCTCGTGTTGCCGTCCGCCCCGCGGACCACGGCGAGCACCCGGCCGGCCGACAGCCACGCCACCGCGCCCAGGCGCGCGCCGCCCATCGCCACCCGCACGCGCGACGCGCTCGGGGCGCGTCCCAGGGTGAGGGGGGCGGCGGCCCCCAGGTCGCCCGCGATCGGAGCCGTGCGCGTCGTCCCGCCCGGCGCGATCCACGCCGAGAGCGCGTCGCCGGAGGAGCCGGCGGCGATCCGGGGCGACCCGACCCCGCGGGCCAGGCGCTCGGCGGGCCCGAGCGCCGGCAGCTCGGCCAGGCCGACCCCGCCCTGGGACACCGGCCCGCGCCACCAGTGGAGCGTCCCGTCGACGCCGGCGACCGCCACGGCGCGGCCGTCGGGGCCCACCGCCATGTCGGCCGTGAGCTCGCTCCCCCCGGTGATCGGCAGGCGGGCCTCCGCGCCGAAGGCCTCGTCGGGCCCGCGCGCGACGGCCGCGGCCGCCGACCGGCCGCCGCCCAGGTCGCACTGCCACCAGACGACCGCGTGCCCGGTCGACCCCGCCGCCACGCGCGGGCGGCGCACCTGGGCGCAGTCCGCGGCCGTTGACGCCCGCCGGGGCCCGGTCCACTCCCCGCCCACGGGGCGCTCCGAGTACTGGATCTGGCCGACGTAGCCGGGGTCGCCGGGCCGGGTGCCCGTCCCCCAGTGCCACGCCGCCACCGCCAGGCCGCGGCCGTCCACGCCCAGGAACACGCGCCCCACCTTCTGGCGCGGGCTCGACAGCGTGACGACCGGCTCCCAGCGCCCGGCCATCGGCCGCTCCCGCGCCCGGGCGACGTAGACCGCCTGCGCGCGCCGCCTCCCGCCGACCCGCACCACCCGGCTGCGGACGGCCTGGCGCCAGGTCACGACGACCCGCCCGTCGGGGCCGACCGCGACCTTCGGGTCGATCGAGGGCCGCCCGCGGCGGGAGATCCCCTCCGGCCGGCTCCAGCTCCCTCCCAGCGGCCTGTACGAGGCGACGATCTGGCGGGCGCGGCCCGAGCCGCGCACCCAGACGGCGGCCGCGTCGCCGCGCGCGTTCAGCGCGACGTCGGGGCTCGTGGCGTCCATCGGGCCCACCGAGGCGCGCTCGGTGCCGTCCCAGGTCGCGCCCGCCGGGGCCGCGGCCGCGCCCAGCAGCAGGGCGGCCGCCAGGCCGGCCCGGGCGGCGCCCCTCACGGGCTCGACCTCAGCTCGGCCCGCTCGATCACGCTGCGGCCGCCCGAGCGGCGCGACCAGTAGGCCGTCGCGACGCCATCGGCCGCGGCGACGGCGGCGTCCGTGACCGCGCCCGGCGAGATCCGCTCGAGGGCGGCCCAGTCGCCGCCGGCCGCGCGGCTCGTGACGACGAGGACCCCCGCGCCGTACAGCGCGACCGCGACGGCGCTCCCGCCCTGTGCCGCGGCCACGCGGGCGTCGCGGCGCGGGCTCAGAAGGCCCACCGCGCGCGGTCAGGCGGACGCGGGGAGCCGATGTCGGCGAGGCCGAGCCCTCCGGGGCCGATCCAGCCACCGACCGCGCCCCCCTGCCAGGCCGCGACCGAGGGCCGGCCGCCGCTGCGGATGACGCCCTGCGGCGCGGGCAGCCCCAGCGGCGCAAGGCGGAGCCCGCCAAGCGCCCCGACGGGCGCCGCCCCCCGGAGCAGCTCCAAGTCGCCGCGGACGCCCGAGCTCAGCGCGACGATCGTGCCGGCGGGATCCAACGCGACGTCGGCGAGCAGGTCGCCAACGGCGCCGAGGGGCAGGCGGCGCTCCGCGCCCCAGGCGGCGGGCGAGGGCCCGCGGCCGATCGCCCGGGCGACGCTGAGGCCGCCGCGCAGGTCGCACTGCCACCAGACCACCGCCTGGCCGCCGCTGCCCGCCGCGACGCGCGGCAGCCGGGTGTCCAGCGCGCAGCCGCGGTCCGTGGAGACCCGCCGCGCCCGCGTCCACCCGCGGGCGACGGGCTTCTCGCTCACCTGGATCTGCCCGATGTGGCCGGGGGTCCCGGCTCGGGTGCCGGTGCCCCAGTGCCAGGTCGCGACGGCCACGCCGCGCCCGTCGATGGCCAGCTCCGGCTGCCCGATCTTCTGGCGGTCGTCGGAGAGGGTCGCGACCGCGCTCCAGCCGCCGCCGGGCCGGCGCTCGCGGCCCCGGGCCACGTAGACGGCCTGGCGCCGCCCGCGGAGCACCCGCGTGCGCACCACCTGCCGCCAGACGGCCACGACCCGCCCCGCTGCATCGATCGCGACCTGCGGGTCGATGGCCGACATGCCCGGCGGCGAGATCGGGCACCGGGCGGCTCCAGGCGCCGCCGGCGGACCGAGCGCTCGCCACGATGCGGCCGCGCTCCGGGGCCTCTTGCACCCAGACGGCCGCGGCGTCGCCGCGCCCGTTCACGGCGACGTCCGGCGAGTGGGCGTCGCCGGCGCCCGTCGACGCGCGCTGCGGCGGGGTCCACGCGGCCACCGCGGGAGCGGACGCGGCCAGGCCGAGGGCTCCGGCGGCGGCGATCATGCGCAGCGGGGGTCGCATCGTCCAGGACCGTACAACGGGACGGGTGTATCCTCAGTTCGGTCAGGCGCGCCAGGGGCGAGGCGAAGACGTGGCGGCACCGTCAGAGGAACAGGCCCAACGCGACATCGGTCGCCTGGCTGCGGCCCTGGGCGACCCCACGCGCCGCGGCGTCTTCTTCGCCGTGCGCGCCGCGGGGCCGCGACTTGGGCAAGGACGACGTCGCCGCCGCGGTCGGCATCGAGCGCCGCCTGGCGGGGTTCCACCTCGACAAGCTCGTCGAGCAGGGCTTCCTCCAGGCGACCTTCCGTCGCGACGAGGGCCGCGGGGGGCCCGGTGCCGGACGCCCGCCGAAGCTCTACCGGCTCGCCGAGAGCGAGTCGCTCATGGCGCTGCCCGAGCGCCACTACGAGCTGCTGGCGACCCTGCTGCTGCGCGCGACCTCCGAGGGCGGCTCCGGGACCCCGCAGGAGGTGCTCGAGCGCGTCGGCTACGAGTTCGGCTTCGAGGTCGGGAGGGCCGAGGCCCAGGCCGGGGGCACCGGCCCCGGGGCGACGGCCGCGGAGGCGATCCAGGACGTCGTGCGCCTGCTCTCCCGCTACGGCTTCGCGGCGCACGCCGACGGCGAGGAGGGCCTGCGCGCCTGCGCCTGCCCCTTCGAGGAGCTCGCCTTCGACGACCCCGAGCGCATCTGCGGCCTCGACCACGCGATCTGGCGCGGGATGCTGGCCGCCTTCGCGCCCGATGCCGCCCTGCGGGTCGCGGCGACCCGGGCGCGCGGCGACGAGGCCTGCGTGGCGACGGTCGAGGGCTGAGCCGCCGGAGGCTGGAAATCGGGATTCCCGCTCCGGTGCCCTCCGGCACCGGTCGGCACCTCAGACGTCTTTGACCCGGGTCGTGGCGAACAGGTACGTCATGACCGCGAAGACGACGGTCATGATCGCCGGCGGCGATGGGGTCGGCGCCGCGGTGCTCGATCGTCGCGTTGATCGTCTCCGCGAAGAGGGCGATCGTGATGAGGCCGAACATGCAGAAGCCGAGCCAGTTCGCCCAGCCGATCGGCAGGTACTTGCGGACCCCGACCTGGTCCGCCGCCGGCGCGTAGTTGGCGCGCCGCCCGCCGGCGCGCTTCTGCTTCTTCGTGCGGCTGCTGGCCACCGGCGCAGGGTACCACCGGCCCCCGGGCGATACCCTGGCCGGGTGCCGGCGCGTCCCTCCCTGCCCGCCGACTGGCGCGAGGTGCTGATCGCCCTGGCGGCCGTGGAGACGGGGCTCCTGGAGGTCTTCGCCGACGCCAGGGACCCGGCCGCGGCCGCCCGGGCGGCCGGCCTCGACCCCCGCGCCGTCCGGCTGGTCGCGACCGCGCTCGCCGACCTCGGCTACCTCGCCGAGGACGGCGACGGGACGCTGGCGCTGACGGCGCGCGGGGCCGCGCTGCTCGGGCCGGGGGACGACGGCACCGACATCGCGGGCGGCCTCCACCTCGAGGCGCGGGCGATGCGCAGCCACCTCGCCCTGGCCGACTCCCTCCGCACCGGCCGGCCGGTCGACGACGTCTCGGCGGGCGACGCCGCGACCCTCGAGCGCTTCGCGCGGGCCATGCGCCACATCGCCGCGCCGCGCGCGGCGGCGACCGTCGCCGCCGCCGGCCCGCCCCCGCGGGGCCGTCGGCTGCTCGACGTCGGCGGCGCCCCGGGGACCTACGCCAGGGCGTTCGCCGCCGCGGGATGGGACGTGACGGTCCTCGACCTCCCGGGCGCGCTGGCCGTCGCCGGCGACGGCCTGCGGGCGGCCGGCGCCCGGGTCGTCGCCGGCGACGCCGCGGCGGCGCTGCCGGACGGCCCCTGGGACGCGGTCTACCTCGGCAACCTCGTGCACCTCTTCGACCCGGACGCCGCCGGCGCGCTGGTCGCGCGTGCCGGGGCGGCGCTGCGGGCCGGAGGGCTGCTGGCGGTGCAGGAGGTGCTGGGCGACGCGAGCCCGCAGGGCCCGGGCTTCGGCGTGATGATGCTGGTGTCAACGCCGGGCGGCGAGGCCTACACCGAGGCGGACTATCGTCGGTGGATGGCCGCCGCCGGCTGTCCGGTCGAGCGCGTCGTCGCCCTCGAGGAAGGCTGGCACCACCTCCTGCTGGGGCGGCGCGGGTGAGGCTCTGGGGCGAGGAGGACACGGTGGTCGCGCAGGCCGGCGGGGATCTGGCCGACCTCCGGGCCTTAGAGGACGAACTGGCTGCGAGCCTCGCCGGCATGGCCGGGCGCGAGGGGGCGATCGACGCCCACGTCCACCTGGGCGTCGACGGCGACGGCCACCGCCTGGACGCCGCGGGCCTGCTGGCGGACCTGGACCGGTGGGGCGTCGCCGGGGCGGTCTGCTTCGCCCCCGACGACCCGGGCCCGGACGGCCAGTTCGCCGCCGCCAACGAGGCGGTGCTCGAGGCCGCCCGGGCGGCCGGCGGCCGGATCGTGCCGTTCTGCCGCGTCGACCCCGCCCGGCCCGGCGCGGCCGAGGCGATGGAGCGGGCCGCGGCGGGCGGGGCGCGGGGGCTGAAGCTCCACCCCGTGGCGCAGCGCTTCCGTCCGGAGGATCCGCGCGTGGCCGGGGCCGTGCGCGACGCCGCCGCGCGGGGGTGGCCGGTGACGATCCACGCCGGATACGGGGCCCGGCCGCTCGCCGGGCCGCTCGGCGAGCTGCTCGATGCCGCCCCCGGCGCGCGGGTGATCCTCGCCCACGCGGGCCGCGGCGACGCCCGCGCCATCGCGCGCGAGGTCGCGGCGCGGCCGGGCGTGATGCTCGACACGTCGCTGGCGGCGCTCGCCGACCTCGTCGCCCTGCCGCCCGAGCGCCTCCTGTTCGGCTCCGACCGGCCGTACGGCGAGCACGGCACGGCCCTGCTGCTGGTGTCCCGGGCCGCCGAGCTCGCCGGCTGGAGCGACGCCCAGGTCGCGGCGGTGCTCGGGGGCAACGCCCGTGCGCTGCTCGGATGAGGGGGGACCTGGTGCGGCTGGCCGCGACGCTCGCCCAGTGCGAGATGGCCCTCGTTCGCCGCGACCCGGTGGCCGCCGCCCTCGTCGCCCAGGCGGCGCGGCACGCCGAGGGCCTGCCGCCCGCGCCGGCGGTCGCCGCCGCCGCCCGCCTCGCGCGCGCGGTCGACACGACGGGCGGGGCCCCCGAGCAGGCGGCGGCGCGCAAGGTCGTCCAGGCGCTCGTGCGCTCCGCCGTCATCGAGGCCGAGGCGGGGCTGCTGCGATGACCGCGGCCACCCGGCAGCGCCTCGCCGCGATGCTCGGCGACGAGCCCCTCGACCTGGCGGAGGCCAATCTCCTGATCAGCGCGGAGGCCTCGCCGGGCCTGGACATCCCCTCGTGCCTGGGGCGGGTCAACCGGTTGGCCGCGCGCGCGGCGGGACGCGGCGTCGGGCCGGCGCTGCGGGCGGAGGGCTTCCGCGGCGACGAGCAGGACTACGACGACCCGCGCAACTCCTTCCTCGACCAGGTGCTCGAGCGCCGCCGCGGGCTGCCGATCGCCCTCGCCACCCTCACGCTCGCGGTCGCCCGGCGCGCCGGCGCGCCGATGGCGGGCATCGGGATGCCCGGGCACTTCGTGGTCGCCGACCTCGCGGGGGCGGAGCCCGAGTACCTCGACCCGTTCGACCGCTGGGAGCCGCGGTCGGTCGCCGACCTGGCCGCCATCGTGCGCCGCACCAGCGGGCTCGCGATGAGCCCCGAGTTCCTGGCGCCGGTGGACGACCGCGCGATCCTCGCCCGGACGCTCGCCAACCTGCGCGGCTCCTACCTGCGCCGCCGCCGGCTGCGCGACGCCCTCTGGACCGTCGAGCTCGGGCTGCTGGTGGCGCCGGGCGACGCGGGCCTCGAGAGCCGGGCGATCGGGCTCCTGGCCGGCGCCGGCCGCTACGCGGAGGCGGAGGAGCGGGCGACCGCCTTCCTGGCGGCCCACCCGGGGCACCCCGAGGCGCCGGCGGTCGAGGCCCGGCTCGACGCCGCCCGCGACATGAGACGGAGGATGAATTGACCGAGCCCATCGCCGACCAGGTGCTCGACGCGAACCGGCGGTTCTACGACGCCTTCGAGGCGCTCGACATGGAGCGGATGGAGGCGTGCTGGGCCTCGCGCCAGGACGTCGCGTGCCTGCACCCGGGCGGGCCCTGGCAGCGGGGGTGGGACGAGGTCCGCGAGGGGTGGGAGGCGATCATGGCCAACACCGGCTACATCGAGTTCGAGATCGCCGACGCGGCCGTGTCGCTGGTCGACCCGGTGGCGTGGGT
Source organism: Miltoncostaeaceae bacterium (assembly GCA_963835685.1). Taxonomy (GTDB): domain Bacteria; phylum Actinomycetota; class Thermoleophilia; order Miltoncostaeales; family Miltoncostaeaceae; genus DATAGF01. The sequence goes on along the minus strand of CAWIGI010000011.1, from coordinate 8,587 downwards.
GACCTGCACGGAGCGCATCACCTCGGCCGGCGCCGGCGGCGCCCCGGCGGCCGCCGAGGTCGCGGCCACCAACCTGTTCGTGCTCGACGGCTCCGGCTGGCACATCGCGCTGCACCACGCCTCGCCCGTGATCCGCCCGGCCCCGGTCGAGCCGTGATCCCGCTTCTCCTCCTGCTCCGGCGGCTGCCGGCCTTCGCGGCCCTGGCCGCGGGCGCGCTCGGCGCGATCCTGGCGATCGTGGGCTGCGTGATCGCGGCCGCCGCCGGCAGCGGCCCGTCGCCCGGCGTCGCCCTCGCGATCGTCATCGGCGTCGGGGCGGCCACCGCGCTGCTCGCGCGCTACCTCATCTGGCGGGTCTCGTGGCTCGGGCTCGCCCTGGTCGCGGCCCGGCGCCTCGCCCGCCTCGCCGGTCGGCGCCCGCGGGGGCCCGGCCCCTCCTAGGCCTTGCTCGCGAGGTAGTCGGCGACCATCTTCTCGCCGGCCTCGTGGCCCTCCTCGAAGTAGACCCGGTTGATCTCCTTGAAGATCTCCCACTGCTCGGGGACGTCGTCCTCCGCCATCGTGGCGTCCACCGGGCACGCCTCCACGCACGCGTCGCAGTCGATGCACTCGGCGGGGTCGATGTAGAGGATCGTCGACTCCTCGTGGTGCTCCTCGCCGGGGGCCGGATGGATGCAGTCGACCGGGCAGACATCGGCGCAGGAGACGTCCTTCGTGCCGACACACGGCTCCGTGATGATGTAGGTCATTCAGCGATCCTCGGCGTCGTGGGGTCGCGCAAGGGGAATGCTACCAGCGGCGCCGGCGTCAGGAGCGCGCCGCCGACGCCCCGCTGACGGCCGCCACCAGGCCCTCGGCGGCCTCGGTCAGCGCCCGCGCCGCCGGGCTCGCCGGATCGGCCGCCACCAGGGGCAGGCCGGCGTCCCCGGACCGCGCGACGGCGGGCTCCAGCGGCACCTGCGCCAGCAGCGGCACCCCGAGCTCGGCGGCGAGGATCTCGCCGCCCCCGCCGGCGAACACCTCGTAGCGCGCGCCGGTGTCCGGGGCCACGAACCAGCTCATGTTCTCGATCACCCCGGCGACCGGGAGGTTCACGCGGGCGGCCATGGCCGCCGCGCGCCGCGCCACCCGCTGCGCGGCGAGCTGGGGCGTGGTGACGATCACCAGCGACGCCGTCGGCAGGAGCTGGGCGATCGAGATCGAGACGTCGCCGGTGCCCGGCGGGAGGTCGACCAGCAGGTAGTCGGGCTCGTCCCACCAGACCTCCGTGACGAAGCTGGTGAGCGCCTTGTGGAGCATGGGCCCGCGCCAGATGACCGGGCTGTCCTCCTCGGTCAGGAAGCCGATCGACATGAGGCGCACGCCGTGGGACTCCACCGGCAGCATCAGGTCCTCCACCGCGACGGCCGGCCGCGTCACGCCCATCATGCGGGGGATCGAGTAGCCGTAGACGTCCGCGTCGAGCACGCCCACCGTCGCGCCCCGCGCCGCCAGGGCCAGCGCGAGGTTCGCCGTGATGCTGGACTTGCCCACGCCGCCCTTGCCGGAGGCGATGCCGATCACCGTCGTCGCGCTGCCCTCCTGGAAGGGCGACGGGCGCCCCTCGGCGCCCAGGCCGGCACGCAGGCCCCGCCGCTCCTCGTCGCTCATGACGTCCATGGTCACGTGGACCGTCTCGATGCCGGGCAGGGGCGCGAGGGCCTCGGTGACGCGCCGCTGGATCTCGGCCTTCAGCGGGCAGCCGGCGACGGTGAGGCGGATCGCGACGACGGCCCGGCCGTCGCCGACCTCGACGTCGCCCACCATCCCGAGGTCGACGATCGAGCGGTGCAGCTCCGGGTCGTGCACCTCGCGCAGCGCCGCGAGGGCGGCGTCGCGGGTGGCGGTGGCGCTCACATGAACATCCGCGCGTAGGGCTCGGCCTCGCCGAGCGTGACGCCCCACGGCCCGTGGCCCGGGTGGATGCGGGTCTCGCGCGGCACCTCGGCGAAGAGGCGCTCGAGGCTGCGCATCATCGCCGCGGGGTCGCTGCGCGGGAAGTCGGTGCGCCCGATGCCCTGGGCGAAGATCACGTCGCCGACCAGGGCGTCCTCGCCGCCCTCCACCAGCGCCACCATGCAGCCGGGCGAGTGTCCGGGCGCGGCGATCAGGAGGACGCGCAGCTCGCCGAGCTCGAGCACCTCGCCGTCCTCGAGGATGCGCGACGGGGTCACGCCGGGCGTGGGCGGCGGGTGGCCGAACAGGGCCGGGTTGAAGGGCGCCGGGGCCTCCACCCAGTCCTCGTCGCCCGCGCCCACCCACACCGGCAGGCCGGCGTCGGCCCAGACGTGGTTCTCGACGACGTGATCCCAGTGGCCGTGCGTGTCGAGCACCGCGACCGGGGTGGCGTCGAGGCGCTTCAGGGTCTCCTCGACCCACGCGCCGGCTCCCCATCGCGGGGTCAACGATCCACGCCGAGCCGCCCCGCGCGTCGGCGACGACGTACGTGTTGGTGGCCACCGGCCCGAACGTGCCGCCTTCAGGATCACTCCTGCGAGACTAGCGCCGCATGCGCATCGCGGTCGGATCCTCGTAGACGAGGTCACCCCTTCGCTGCACCCGACGAGGTCGTGGCGCGCGCTGCGCGAGCGCCGGGCCACGACGTGGCGAGCTGCACGGCCCGCCCGCCGGCGGCGACGAGGAGTGGGTCGAGGTCCAGCGCGGCCGTCGCGCGCCGGCGTGGCCGAGGCGGGGCCGCCGAGCGCGGTGTCGTGTGCTGCTGGTCGGGCCAGCCGGCGCGTCGATCGCCGTCCAACAAGGTCGCCCGGCGCGCGCGCGGCCGCTCTGCGTCGACGCCGAGACCGCCCGCATGGCGCGCAAGTACAACCACGCCAACGTCCTGGCGCTGTCGCTGCGCACCACCAGCCCGCCGATGGGCCGCGCGAGATCCTCGAGGCCTTCCTGGCCGCGCGCCGACGGGCGGGCCGGGAGCTCCACCTCCGCCACGCGGAGCGTCCTGGGCGGCGTCGAGCCGCGGTCGGCGGACTGACCTGCGGATCGACCCGGGCTCTCGCGGCCCGGTCAGCCCCCGAAGAGGCCGCCGAGCTGGTCGGTGTCGAGCTCGCGCGGGTTCGGCCGGCGGCCTGCGATGTCAACCGGCTCGCCCCAGGCCGACAGGTCGGCGGTGAGGTCGATGCGGACGGTGCCGACGCCCTCGACGATGCGCGCGGCGTCGGCGCCCAGCACCAGGTGCACGCGGCGCGGCAGCAGGTCCTCGGTGCCGATCCAGGCCTCGACCGTCCCCTGGCGCAGCGCCGCGCGCGCCTCGGCGGCGGTCGGGGCCTCTCCGCCCAGCAGCGGCGCCAGGCTCGTCGAGCGCCCGCTCGCGCGTCGATCTCGCCGGCCACCTTCACGGTCTCGGTGCCGTCGATCTCCTCGCGCCCGTCCTCGGCCGGGTTCGCGGTCCAGTCCACGAGGGTGGGGTAGAGCGACCCGAAGTCCAGCAGCGCGACCTGCTCCGGCGGCAGGGTCGAGGCGGAAGTCCTGGCCGAGCGCGCCGACGAACACCTCGTCCCCGACCCGGGTGATGTTCACCTGCAGGGGAAGCCCCGACACCTCGGCGCTGGCGTCGATCGACGCCCGGTCCGGCGGGTCCACCGGCCCCTCGCCGGAGATGTCCAGCGGCCCGTTGAGGAGGTTTCCGCCCGGCGCCGAGGACGGGTCGGTCAGGTCGATCTCGCCCGTCGACCTCGAGCGCGATCCGAAACGGCCCGGCCGCCTCCGCGGCGTCGGCGCTCTGGGCGAGCAGCTCGGCGGGGGTCAGGCCCTGGGCACGGTCCTCACCGTCTCCGTCTCCGCCGCCTCCGCACCCCGCGGCGAGACCGGCGGCGAGCGCCAGGACGAGGAGCGGCCCGAGCAGGGCGCGGAGCGGGCGCGCCATTGCCGCGGTATAGCATGGCCCGCGATGCGCGGGCGACCGGACGGCACGTGACGCGCGCCGCGGCCGGTCCTGGTGCCCGTGGGCGTGGGGGCCGCCTACGCCCGCGCCGGAGAGGCGCAGAGCTGCTACCTGGTGCGCGCGGGCGATCGCGCGGTCGCGCTGGACCTCGGCTCGGGGGCGCTCAACCGCCTGCAGGAGCAGGTCCGCGCCCGAGCGCCTGGCGGCGCTCGTCGTGACCCACCTCCACCCCGACCACTGCGTCGACCTGTTCGCCCTGAGGGTCTACCTCGCCTACGGCCCGGCGCGCGGGGGCCGCGCTCCGCGTGCTCGGGCCGCCGGGGCTGCGGGAGCTGCTCGCCGGCTTCGGCAGCTCGGACGGCTGGGACGACGTGATGCGGTTCGAGGAGCTGACCGGCGCGGCGGGGGAGCGCGACCTCGGCGGCGGCGTGACCCTGCGCTACCGCCAGGTCCCCCACCTGCCGCCGACCTTCGCGCTGCGGATCGAGGCGGGCGGGGGCCGGTCTGCTTCGGCGCCGACTGCGCCGACAACGACGAGCTCCCCGCGCTGGCCGAGGGCGCCGACGTGCTGGTCTGCGAGTGCTCGTTCGGCGCCGGCGAGGTCCCGCGGGGCGTGCCGCACCTGAACGCGCGCCCAGGCCGGGCGCGATCGCCGCCCGGGCGGGCGCGCGGCGGCTGCTCCTGACCCACTGCTTCCCGGAGCACGACCGCGAGGCGGCCCTCGCGGCGGCGCGGGACGACTTCGCCGGGCCGGTGGCGTGGGCGGTCCAGGGCGAGGAGGTGCCGGCGTGAGCCTGCGCCGCCCGCCGCCCGCCGGCCGGCGGGCGCTGATCATCGCCGTCGTCCTCAGCCTGCTGCTCCCCGGCCTCGGCCACGCCTACATGGGCCGCCTGGGGCGCGCGCTGATCTGGTTCGGCGGCACCGTCGTGATCGCGCTCGTGGTCGGCCAGGGCAGCGACAACACCGCCCTCGCCCTGTCGATGGGCCTCGCGATCGCAGTCTTCGCCGCGCTCGACGTGTTCATCCTCAGCCGGGCCCAGGCCCGCTCCAGGCGCACGCTCTGAGAAGACGCGGCGCCAGGCCATAGACTCAGGGAGTGAGCCGCGACGCGTTCTCCGGTGGCGCGGCCGGCGCCGCGCAGGGCGATGAGGAGCTCCGCATGCTCTGGCGCCGGTACAAGGAGCGCGACGACGGCGCCGCGCGCGACCGGATCATCCTGACCTTCGCGCCGCTGGTGAAGTACGTGGCGGGCCGCATGCGCAGCGCCCTGCCGTCCCACGTAGACGAGGCCGACCTCATCTCGTACGGGCTCGTCGGCCTGATCGGCGCGGTCGAGCGCTTCGACCCGTCCCGGCGGGTGAAGTTCGAGACCTACGCCGCCACCCGCATCAAGGGCGCGATCATCGACGAGCTCCGCGCGCTCGACTGGGTCCCCCGCTCGGTGCGCGCGCGCGCCCGGCAGATCGAGAGGACGTCGGCCGCGCTGGAGAGCCGGCTGCACCGCGCGCCGACCGACGATGAGCTGTCCGGCGCGCTCGGGATGAAGCCGGACGAGTTCCAGGCCGCGCTCACCCAGATCTCGAACGCCTCCATCGTCGCCCTCGACGAGATGTGGACCGTGTCCCCCGGCGGCGAGCCGATGTCGCTCATGGACACCCTGGGCGACTCGCGGGCGAGCGACCCGGCCGAGCTCCTCGACGTCAGCGACCTGCGCGACACCCTGGCCGACGCCATCGCGCGGCTGCCCGAGCGCGAGCGGATCGTGGTCGCCCTCTACTACTACGACAACCTCAGCCTGAAGGAGATCGGCGAGATCCTCGGGGTGACCGAGAGCCGGGTCAGCCAGCTCCACACGAAGGCCGTCCTGCGCCTGAAGGGGCGCCTCCAGGACGGGTCCGGGGAGGCTGACTCGGCCTGAGGCGCCGGGTAGACTGCGCCCCCGCTTGTCAGGAAAGGCACGAACCATGGCGCATCCCGACCCTGCACAGATCCGGAACGTCGCGGTGCTCGGGCACCGCGGCAGCGGCAAGACGAGCCTCGTCGAGGCGATGCTGTTCGCGGCCGGCGAGACGAACCGGCTGGGGACCGTCGCCGAGGGCACGACGGTGGCCGACTTCGACGACGACGAGCGCCGCCGAACGATGAGCATCAGCGCCTCGCTCTGCCACCTCGAGTGGGGCGGGGTGAAGATCAACCTCATCGACACGCCGGGCGAGCCGTCGTTCCAGGGCGACACGCTCGCCGCGCTGCGGGCGGTCAACGCGGTGCTGATGGTCCTGAACGCGACGGCGGGCATCGAGGTGCAGACCGAGCGGCTGTGGGCGCGGGCCGCCGAGCAGGGGCTCCCGCGGGCGGCCGTCGTCAACATGCTCGACCGCGAGCGCGCCGACTTCGACGCGACGATGGCGGCGCTGACGGAGCTGGCGCCCGGCGCGGTCGCGATCCAGGTCCCGATCGGGAGCGAGGCCGGCTTCCGCGGCGTCGTCAACCTCGTGTCGATGACCGCCACGACCTACGACGGGGGCTCGCCGTACGGCTCCACCGGGCCGATCCCGGACGACCTCGCCGACGCGGCCCAGTCGGCCCGCGAGTCGCTGATCGACGTGGTGGCCGAGAACGACGACGCCCTGATCGAGAAGTACCTCGAGGGCGAGGAGATCACGACCGAGGAGCTCATCGGGGCGATCCTCGCGGGGGTGAAGGAGGGGCGGATCTTCCCGGTCGTCTGCGCGGCGGGCGCGCCGGCGATCGGCGTCGACCGCGCCCTCGACCTCATCGCCGAGGCCCTGCCCTCGCCGGCCGACGCGGCGCGCGGCAGGCGACCGACGACTCGGGCGAGGCCGTCACGATCGGGCTGGCGGAGGACGGCCCGGTCATCGCCTACTGCTTCAAGACCCTGGCCGACCAGTTCAGCGGGCGCATCAACCTCCTGCGGGTGATCTCGGGCAGCTCCCGGGCGACAGCCACGCGACCTGCGCGAGGACCGGCGGCAAGGAACGGGTCGGCCAGCTCTTCACGCTCCAGGGCAAGGACCACGTGGCCCTGCAGGAGATCGGGCCGGGCGACATCGGCGCGGTCGCCAAGCTCAAGGAGGTCGCACCGGGGACGTGCTCACGACGGGCCGGCCGGTCGCCTTCCGGCGGTCCAGTTCCCGCCGCCGCTGATGAGCTTCGCCGTACCGCGCGCACCGAGGCCACGAGGACAAGCTCCATGCGTCGCTGCGCGGGATGACCGAAGACGCGACGCTCGACGTGCACCGCGACGAGCAGACGGGCGACTTCCTGGTCGGCGGGCTCTCCGCAGATGCATATCGAGGTGGTGGCCGAGCGCATCGAGCGGCGCTTCGGCGTCGGATGGACCTCGCCCGCCGCGCGTGCCCTATCGCGAGACCATCACCGGCTCGGCCGAGGCCGAGGGCAGCACAAGAAGCAGAGCGGCGGGCGCGGCCAGTACGGGTGACGCTGGTCATCGAGCCCCTGCCGCGCGGCGCGGGCTTCGAGTTCGTCAACGAGATCGTCGGCGGCGCGGTGCCGCGGCAGTACATCCCGGCCGTCGAGAAGGGGGTCGGCGAGGCGCTGCGCGAGGGCGCTGGCGGGCTACCCGGTCGTGGACATGCGCGTCACGCTCTACGACGGCAAGGAGCACGCGGTCAACTCCTGGAGATGTCCTTCAAGCTCGCCGGTCGCTGGGGTGCCAGGCGGCCTCAGAAGGGGGCACGTGCTGCTCGAGCCGATCATGCAGCGTCGAGGTGCGGTCCCTAGGACCACTGGGCGAGGTCGTGGGCGACCTGAACTCGCGCCGGGGCCAGCCCTCAGCATGAGATCGCTGGTCGGCAACGGGTCATCATGGCCGGGTGCCGATCGCCGAGATGCTGCGCTACTCCCCCGCCCTGCGCGGCGTGACCGGCGGCCGGGGCGACTTCGCGATGGAGTTCGCCGAGTACCCCGACGTGCCGGCCCACCTGGCCGAGAAGGCGGCGGCCGCGGCGGCCGCCTGATCGGCGGCGGGGCCGGGGCCGCCCGCGTGCGCATCGAGGCGGTCAACGGCGACATCACCCGCCCAGGCCGTCAACGTCCATCGTGAACGCCGCCAACCCCCCGGCTGCTGGGCGGGGAGCGGCGTGGACGGCGCCATCCACGCCGCCGCCGGGCCGGCCCTGCTCGTGGCGTGCCGGGACCTGCGCCGCACGACGCACCCCGACGGGCTCGCCGTCGGCGACGCCGTCGCGACCAGGGCCGGGAACCTGCCGGCGCGGTGGGTCGTGCACACGGTCTGGCCGAACCGGCGCGCCGGCCAGACCGACCCGACCCTGCTGGCGTCGAGCTTCTCCCGCTCGCTGGAGGTGGCGGCCGGGCTCGGCGCCGCCACGGTCGCGATGCACGCGGCCGTCGGGGCCGGGGTCTACGGGTGGGACGTCCGCGAGGTCGCGGACATCGCCGTCGCGGCGGTCCGCGAGACGGCCGGCGCCGGCCGCGCGCCCGGCGTGAGGCTGGTGCGCTTCGTGCTCTTCGGCCGGACGGCGCACGCCGCGTTCGAGGAGGCGCTCGCCGCCTGACGCGCCCGCGGCACTACCATGCGGCCGATGCTGGTCGCGCAGCTCCTCGCCGCCATCGAGCGTCTCGCGCCCTCGGCGCTCGCCGAGGAGTGGGA
>CAWIGI010000010.1:0-319786 GCA_963835685.1 Miltoncostaeaceae bacterium | reverse complement strand
GAGATCGCCGTCCAGGTCTTTGTCGAGCGGAAACTGCCCCGACCGCGTCTGGCCCCCTCGCAGATCGTCCCGGAGCGCGTCCCCGGTTACGAGGCCGCGCCGGTTCGCACCGACGTGATCGAGACCACCGTTCCGGAGGCCCAGCAGGACACAACGCGATATCGACCGTGCCGGGGCGGGTGCAGCATCGGTGCGGAGGCGAGTGTGAATGCCGGGACGCTCGGCGGCCTGGCCTGCGACAACACCGACGACACGATCGTGTTGCTGTCCAACAACCACGTCATCTCGAATTTCCGACACTCTCCCGGCCCTGCGGCGCATTGTTCAGCCGGGCCGGTTCGACGGAGGCTCTCCCGGACGACGTCATCGGGAGCCTGAAGCGCCACGTCCCCGTCAACACCATCGCCAACCCGCCAGCGGCCGGGGTGGTGATCCCGACGTCCGTCGTTGACGCCGCAATCGGACGCGTCGACGACGACATCGACATCGATCACGACGTACTCCAGATCGGGCCGGCGGTCTACGAGATCCGGGCGCCCGCCCTGAACATGAACGTCCAGAAGCGCGGCCGGACGACGCGGCTGACGACCAACGGGCGACCGTGAGCGTCGGGATGACGTTCAACACGACCTACCGGAACCAGACGCGGATCTCCCGGGTCCAGAACGCCTTCAGGATCCGGTTGACCGACGGGAACCTCTTCAGCGACAGCGGCGACTCCGGCTTGGTGATCTTCGATCACAGGCAGGCCAGCTACGGGGGACGCCTCCCGTTGTCGGCCTCCTCTACGCCGGCGGAAGCTTCTTTGACGGTACGCCCTTCACCGACGCGAACGACATCAACGCGGTCTTCGGCGCCCTCAACCTCGACACCGTCTGCGCCTGCATCGCGAGGGCGATCATCCGGGCGATCTTCGGCGCACCGGGCGAGGAGGCCACGGCCGCATCGGCTAGCGCAGCCTCGTCGGGGTTGCGGCGGCGCGAACGCGAGCTGCGCAAGTTCCGGTCTCGGGTGCTCGCGCAGACTAGGTACGGGAAAGGTGCTCGCGCGCTGATCACGGAGGATGCGGCGCTCGGCGGGAAGGTCCTCGCCGAGGACGAGGAGGCGTTCGCGGCGGCCGTGCGCGCGCTGCGACCGCTGCGCCACGAGGCCTCGTACCTGGAGCTTCTGGACAAGCCGATCGACTCGCAGACGGTCGAGCGCTTCAGCGAGCTCGCCGACCACATGGCGCGGCGGAACCGCGAGGTCGGCGCGCGGCTCAAGGGCGTCGTGGGGGCGCTGCGCCAGCTCGAGGGCTCGACCCTCGGAGAAGTCCTCCAGGCCGGCGCCGCGGAGGCGAAGGGCTAGGTCCGGAGCGCCCAGCCGCCCTGGTCGAACCGGCCGAGCAGGCGGTAGGCGGTCGAGCGATGCACGCCCGAGCTGGCCGCGGCCAGCTCGGGGCTCACCCCCTGCAGGCGCACCTTGGCGACGATCTTGCAGCGGCTCTCCCAATGACAGCCGCTTGCGTCGCGGCCGACCGCTAGCGTCAGGCATCCGGGTCGCTCTCCCGCGATGGCTGACTGCCGAGGCGCCGAAAGCGGCCTGGGACGTTCTCTGGGGCGAGGGATTACGCGCCAGAGATCTATAACGCCGGCGAGGCGGCGAGCGGAGATCCGGGCCGAGGGCCCCTCTCTGCCGACTCAATCGTCGCCGATCCGACCGGCATCGATCCGACCTTGGGAATGGGTCGATGCCCGGGCGAAGCGGTGACGTTTCGCATGTTGAGCTCCTGGCTCAGCATGCGTTGACGCCAGCGTCTCTCCTTGCCGATGCTCGACACGAGGTGGCCGGGGGCTAGGGGTCCAAATGATGGCGCCGACCGGGCGAGGCTTGTTTGCAGCGGCGAGGGGGGCGTGTGCGACGCGCCGGCAAGATCGTCCGCGGTGTGCAGACGCCGCATCGGCGTCCGCCGATGATGCCAAGGCGTTCCTTGCCTTCTGAACCCCGGGGCCCTCCCAGAGCCGAGACGGGATCGGCGAATCCTGAGCTCCTCCCCTGAGAACCGCGCTGCAGATGGAGAGGTCCCCGCGCCTCCTCCGCCAGGCGAGGCCCGTCAGCTGCGCCTCGCGATCGTCCTCTACGGCGGGGTAGTTCACGTTGAAGTTGAACGGCGGGTCGAGATAGATCAGATCGGCCGTCTCGTCCTTGACGTGCCGCCGCAGCACGTCGAGCAGTTCTACCGCCGGCCCGAGGCGATTAGGGGGACGCGGCCCGCCGGCCGTTTTTCCGCCAAGTGCCTAGAGGGAAGCCGTGGTTCTACGGTGGTTCTAAAGACTGGCGGCGAGGGGTACCTCTCGGGCCGGTCAGTTATCCGACCATGGGCTCAAGCGTCACGCTCCGATCTGGGCGTTGATCGCTCCCGCCACGGTCAGCCTGCCGTTGTCCTGCAGGATCAGGAGTTGCCATCCGCCGAAGCCCCCGCCTCCGTGAGCAACGGCGACCACCGTTCCCTCCTCGCCACCTTCGGCCTTCACCCGCTTGTCGATGATTCCGTCCACTGTGCCCTTCTCTCCTGGGGTCTTTTTGGGATGGCGAGGCTTTCACAAACCGAGCCGGCGCGGTCTGCCCTCGCATGTCGGCGCGCGCAAGTGCCTAGCGGCCTGTGGGTTGGGGCCTATCCAAGAAATCGGGCGGTCCCCCGCGCTAGTCCTTGCCACGCCGCTCGCCCTGGTGCGGAGCTACGTCGGCGAGGTGAGGCGGTGGGCTCGTCTCTCGCCCCCTTTTCGGTATCGTCGCATCAGGACAGTCCAGGAGGCAGACGAGGTGAGCACCGGCGTCGTCATTGTCATCGTCGCGGTCGCGGTCGTCCTCGTGGTTCTGCTCGTAACCGTTTCGATGCGTGGACGCCAGAGGCGTGGAGCGCAGCAGCGGCGCGCAGATCGGCGCGACCTCAGAGAAGCGGACCAGCGAGTCGGTCGTGCCGAGCGAGACGCCGATATCGCCCGGGAGGAGGCGGACCGCAAAGCCGACCCCGACCGGTAACTGCTCTCGTTCGTGCGGACGGAGCCGGGAGAGCGCGGGCCAGCAGTCACGCCGCCCAGAACACCCCACCCGGCCGACGCCGGCGCGCTCCAACGGCGATCAGCGTCTCCGACTGGCCCGCACCATCCACCACCACCGCGCCGTGATGGTGGGCGGCCACCAGAGCGGCGACCTCGTCGACGACCCAGGAGACGCCCTCGCGCTCGTCGAGGATCTCGACCAGGGTCCGCCGGCGAGCAGTATCCGCCCGGCCCGGTACTGGTCCGCCACCCTCTCGTGGATCCGAAACCTGGATCCCCAGATTACTTCAGTCACCCACGAGGGGGGACATCGAGACCTGGTCTCACTCGCTGAGCGCCACGCCCCCCATGAGATCGAAGGCTTCGTCGATGGCCTTGCTCGCGCGCTGGAGGGCCTCGCGGTCGTGCCCTCCTTCCACCTGTTCCCGTCCGACGATCCCCCGGGCCTCGAACATGAGGCCGATGGCCCGATCCAGGTAGGGATGTTCCAGGTCACCATCGAACGTGCCCCACTTGCCCCCGGGGTGCGTGCTGATCAGATCCTCCGCGGCCTGCTGCATCAGACCGATCGCCCGCTCCATCGCGTCGGCGGCTTGCTGGCGCTGCTCCGGATTCCACCCCGCCGAGCTCTGAGGCGGCCATCGGTTCGCGTGCTTGATCGCCGAGTCCAGAAGGACCACGGCGTCGTTCAGCTCGTCTTGTGGCATGAAGGGGACGCTATCCCCTGGGGCGGACGAGCGGGTGCGCGGGACGGACTACCCTAGATCGATCGGAAGGTAGAGCGGCTTTCGGTTCTGCGAGGTGACCTGAGCTTCGCTCCGTTCTGTACCACGGTCCGTGCCACCCTCCGAGGGGCCGCCTAGTCTGAGCGCATGCCCAACCACCTCCCGCCCCTTGACGACCGCGGGCTCAACCTCCTTGCGGAGGCGGGGTGGATCTGGGACGACGAGCTCAAGATGTTCGTCTCTGACGAACTCGGCCGAGAGCCCCGTACCCCCTTCAGGCCCGCATGCTCCTGTGGGCCTTGGAGCACGGCACTCGTCACCCGGACGACAAGACGGGATAGGTCTCCGTCGGGGCCTCGCCGAAGGCCCGCTGCGCCCACACGGCGCCGCCACTCGGGTCGGGCGAGTAGTCCGCGTGGCGAAGCGTGGTCTGCATCGACGCATGGCCCATGAGCGCCATCAGCGCGCGCATCGGCGTTCCGGCCGCGACCATCGCCGTGCCGTAGCTGGGGCGGAGGTCGTGGAACCTGACCCGGCGCACGCCCCCCGCTTAAGGGCAGGCGCGCTCAAGGAGCGCCCCCGAAGAGCAGTGGCTTCCCAGCCCAGCGCGACTTCGGCGCGGCATCGCAATTGGCGGCGTCCTGGTGCTGGTGGGGATCATCCTGGCGCTCACCTTCAGCGTCTGGAAGGGGCTCCTCCTCGTCCTGATCGGGCTGGCCGTCTTCGGTTGGTTCGCCAAGGGCAAGAAGTAGCCGTCGTCTGGCTGCGCTCGATGCGAGCCGCGCTGCCGGAGCGACTTCGGCGCCGGATGGCGCTCGCCAGGACTGGTGAGGTGGGCGGCACGAGCGGGCCCGGCATCGGTTGGGCGGGGGGTCGAAAGTGAACGCCTCGATCCCCCGGCGGGCGAGGCCGCGACCGAGCCTCCACCCGGTTCGATTGGCGGGCGGACGGCTGCCCATCGGGTGGTGCGCGGTCGGAGGCGATGTCGCTTGGGGGGCCAGGAGACGGGTGCGCAGTTCGGCCGGGCCAGTCCGGCGGCGCGGACCGATCAGGAGGCCGTCGTGAACGTGTCCGAGGAGATGGTCTGGTTTCCGCCCTTCTCGATGGCGAGGACCTCCCAGTCGTACTCGGTGCCGGCCCGGAGGAAGCCGGGCGGCACCCTCAGGCTCGTCGCCGACGGTGGCAGGATCACGTCGAGGGCGACCTCGGGCAACGCCCGCGGCCCGGGATCCCCTCGCACGACCAGCACCTGGTACCCGATGATCCGGCTCCCCTTGGGGGGAGCGACCGTCCTCCAGACGACCGTGGCGTCGTCGGGATTCGACGGGGGATCCCCCTGGAGCGGCGAGACCAGCTCGGGTCCGGCGGGGAGGCGGTGGCTGAGGCGAGCCGACCCGACGTAGCGCTCGCCCGCGAGACCGACGCCGCGGAAGGCGTACCTGCCCTCCGGGAAGCGCCTGAGCAGTTTCGCCACGGGCAGCTTGCCGAACGGCGGCTCCGCGCTCTCCAGGAACAGCTCGGTGCCCCCCTGCTTGCCCATCCGGCCGCTCGTGGTCAACTGGAAGATCCGCCTGCCGGCCGGGTCGAAGATCGACATCTGCTTCCAGGACTCGGCATCGATGAAGACCTGAACGCCGCCATCCCGGTCGGTCGCGTTGATCTCGAACTTCAGGCGCGCGTCCTTGAGCGGTACGACCTTCGCGCCCGGCGTCGCGCCGAGCGCGGCGCTCTCGGCCGAGCGCGCCGGGGCCGCCTTGGTCGCGCTGCCGCCCACAGCCCCGCCGGCGACCGCGACGCCGGCGACGACCGCCGCCGCCGCGAGCCCTGCGATTTGGTGTCGGGGGGTACGGGTTCTCACGTCACGCTCCTTCCGTGATCGGCCCGACTCGGGCCACGGAGCACGAGGTTAGGAACACCACGTGAGGCCGAGATGAGAGCGCCGCGGCGTCCGGATGGGGAGCGCGGCACCGCGACAGCGGGTCGGGTCTCGGGATCCGACGAGGGGTTCGGATCCCTCCCCTCCGCTCCCTCCTCCCGCGTCGCCGGAGCAGGCCGATTTAAGGTCGGCGGTCAGCCGGGGGGCGGGTCCCGACCCTCTCGCAGGCGCAGGGCGCGCCAGTCCCTCGGAGAGCCCGAGGGCAAGGCCCCCGTCGACGGCCACGTTGGCGCCGGTGACGTACGCGGAGGCGTCCGAGGCGAGCCAGATGGCGGCGCCGACGATGTCGTCCGTCTCGCCGAGTCGCGCCATCGGCACGGAGTCGAGAGAGATCGCGGTTCCGGAGGGTCCCGGAGCATCCAGACCACTGAGGCCCCGAGGGGCGCCGCCCGGTGCAGGGGGCTGGGCTCGCTCCTACGCGCCCGCGGCCTCGCGGGCACGATCGAACTTCTCGCTCGGCTCGTAGGCCCCGCCCGGGACACCGCCAACGCACAGGTAGCGCAGCCCCTCGGCCCCGACCCGAACCTTCCGCCGCGTGCCCGGAGGGATGGCGACCAGGGTCTCGGGCCCAAACTCGAGCGACTCGCCGTCAACCTCGATCCACCCGGAGCCACCCAGCCCGACATAAAGCTCCTCTTGCCCGCTCCTGGCCTCGTCGTGCGCCGGCGGGCCGTCGTCGCCGGGCCGGAAGTCGAAGAGCTGGACCCCGAAGCCGGTGATGCCCATGTCGTGGCGGACAAGCGCGACGCGTCCCCCGAACGCGCGCCTGAGCTCCGCGACGGTCCTTCGCGTGTGCGCCATCCCCCCCTCCTCGTGACCGCCCTTCCGGCTGGAGCGGGCATCATCGCGTATGGACGCGGCGCAGCGGGCTCGGAGGGTTCAGACATCGCAACTCTGCGCGATGCGACGTCCATATCAGAAGCCAGGGCCACCACAGCGGTGGCACCGCCTCGGAGGATGCTCCGGCCAGCCCGATCGCGAGAGTCGAAGCCGGGTAGCAGCAAGCGCTTCATCGCCGTCCCTCCTGGTCCCGCGGGCGAGGCCAGCGTACCTGCGCCAGGGCCTATCGCGGCCCGTCCTCGACCCGCAGGCGCGGCATGTCGCGCGGCCGCCGGCCCGGCGCGCTGCGGTGCGCCGGCACCCCCACGGCCGCGGCGGTCATCGGTGCCGCGTCGGTCGCGAAGAGGCGCGAGACCTCGTCGTCGAAGAAGGTGAGGCCGGTCCCCCCGAGCCCGAGCGCGCGCGCGGCCAGCTGAAGGCGGCCCGAGGCGATGCCGGCCTCGAGCTGGGCCGCCCGGTAGCCCCGCGCCCCGAGCGCGGCGAGCGCGGGCGCGAGGCGGCAGGAATGGAAGGCGGTGTACGCCGAGTCGCCGCCCAGGTCCTGCCCCAGGCAGAGGTCGGCGGAGCGCTCGCGAGAGCCGCCCGAGCGCACGAGCTCGAGGCCCCCTCCCTCCCAGCGGTAGGCGCCCGGGGCGACGCCGTTCAACCTCGTGCACGCTCAGAAAGTGGACGAGCAGGCTGCCCCCGCTCGGGGCGAAGTCGCACGGGACGGGACGGGCGGCGACGCCCATCGGCCAGGCGAGCCCCTGCCCCGGGATCGAGCGCGGCCGGAAGCGCCGCGTGGAGTCGCGGCGGAGGATGACCGCCTCGACGGCCTCGGCGCCCTGCGCCTCCGGCGGTCGGACGGCGGGGGGCGGGCACCCGGCGGCCAAGGCGGTCGCCGCGGTCCGCCACGCCTCGACCTCCCCCGGGTCGGCCAGGTTGCCCGCGGGGTGGGTCCGCGCGATGAGCGGGTAGTCGCGGGGGCTCGGCGAGAGCGGGCGCACCGGCAGCCCCAGGGGCTCGAGCGGCGGGCTCGGGCCCGGCGCGCCCGCGCCCGGGGCGCCGAGCGGCGCGATCGCGAGCGTCAGCTCCTCGGGCTCTCGCAGGTCGAGCAGGAGCGCGACCTCGCGGTCGACGAAGCCGAGCAGGAGGCGCGCTGGCAGCGCGGCGGCCCCGGCGAGGGCCAGGAGGTTGGCCAGGATCGCGCCGGAGTCCCAGAAGAGGTGGCGGTACCCGCGGTCGCGGTACTTCCAGGCCGTGCGCCAGGGGATCCCGGTCAGCACGAGGGCGGCGGGGCTCGCCGCCAGCGCCGGGTCGGCGGCGGCGCCCGCGAGCGCGCCGCGGTGGTCGCCGGATCGCAGCCGCCTGAGCGCGAACTCGAACGGCCCGAAGTGGTACACCCCCGCCGCCAGGCCGTCGAGGTCGCCGCAGACGACGTAGGCCTCGACCGGGTAGAGGGCTCCCGCGGAGGGGGCGGCGCGCAGCAAGAGGGGCTCCGCGTCCGCGCGCAGCAGGCGGGTGACCCCGGCGGAGAAGAAGAGGAGGCGGGCGAGCCCGGGGAGGTCGAGGTCGGCCGCTCCCTCTGGCGCTCGACCCGAGAGCGCCTCGATCGCCGGGAGCCGGCTCTCGGGGAGGTCCGCCGGCAGCGGGAGCGGCGCGACGGTCGGATAGTGCTTGAAGGGCAGGGGCTTGTTGGCCCAGTCGAGATACTGCCCTCCAGCCCGCACGCTCTCGTGGCTGTGCTTCGTGCGATCGTGGTACTCGCGCGCGGCGGCCGCAGAGCTCACCGCTCGCCAGCCTACGTCGCCGCCCGCCCCTCGACCAGGCGCCGGGCCCTCGCCACCCAGGATCCCACCCCGCGGCCGCGCCGCCGGCCCTCTAAACTCGCCCTCGGCGACGCATTCATAGCCCCACCGGAGTGGGAACAGGGTGGGAACGAGACGGGCAGAGACGACCCGAGACGAGAGCGCCCCGGTCGGGCCGAGACCCCGCTTTTGAAACGGTAATCGCGAGACGACGCGAGCCACCCCGAGAGCGCCCTCGCCTACTCTTAATCCCAAGGTCGAGGGTTCGAATCCTTCACGGCTCTCTACCTGGCTCGTCAGCGATGAGGCCTTCAACACGGGCGGGGGTATCATCATCGGCGTCAACCCCGGCGGCGAGAGCTGCCAGCATCGCCGGTGTCGATGTCGATATGGAGGTCATCGGCGTGGATGACAGCTCGGACGGACTGGCCGAGTCAGTGGCATGCCTCGGCGTCGATTGACCACCCCGCCGCTCGAGCGCTCGGCCGGGGACGAAGCCCTGCGTGAGCTCGCCCGCTTAGCGCGTGACCTGCCGGCCGTCGATGCCAAGGAGGCCTGGCGCCGGCTGGGGAGGCTCACCGACGCAGCGGGTGGTGATCGACCAAGCCCTCGCGCGCTCGGCGGAGGACCTGCCATGAGCGGCACGCCGGCTCGTGTTCATGTTTGAGCGGCCGCTGGCCGGGACCTGATCTGAGATGGACCCGAACTTACGCGATCGGCTTATGTCGGAGACTCAGGACGAGCTCAACGCCTTCGGGCGCGCCTTGGCCGACGCGGGAATCCGACTGCCGCCCGAGGCCACTCGCGCTCTGGGGATCCTCTTCATCGCCGCGGTCAACGCTGGCGTCCGGGCCGCCGCGGCGGAGACTGCGAGGAGCGTGGAGGCGGCGCTGCGGGAGGAGGGCATCGAGCGCCACTTCCTCGTGCAGTTCGATGAGCTCGACTGACCGTGGCCCGCCCCTCGATCGCTGGGCCGAGGACGAGGCCCTGTGGGAGTCTCGCCCGCCGGCGCGCGAGCTGCCCGAGGTCGACGCCGACGAGGCCTGGCGCCGGCTGGGGCGGTTGACCGCGGAGCAGCGGGCGCTCGTACTCGTAGCCGTCCGCGGTGCCGCCATCGGATCGGGCTTCCCATGAGCGAGATCAAGCGCGACGAACTGTGTCGCCTCTGGGAGCAGCGGGCGACGCGCGTCAACCTCGCCGCGCGGCACGCCCTGTTCATCCGCGCCTTTTGCGATCGCGGCCTCGGCTGGGCGGAAGCAGGTGCTGAGGCCGGGTTGAGCCACGCCGACACCGAAGCGCTCTGGCGCCAGCTCCTCGAGATCGCTGAGAACGAGCGCCGGGACTTCCCGCCGGCGAACTAGCGCAGCCCCCAGTCGCGCTGCCAGCCGGGGCGCGCCCGCATGCGATCGGCCGTTTTTTGGGTGTTCAGCTTCTGCGGCTTGCAGGGCAGGCAGCCCGCGCGGCGGGCCTTCGGGCGGCGGCGCTTGTGGTGCTCGCCGGCGAGGGCTACCGCGAGGCGCGCCGACGCGCACCCGTCGCCCACCCCTACGCCCCCCGTGGGCCCCGGTGGATCGATCGGACCTTCGACCCGCCGGGGCATGGTGGGGGCCGAGTCACCACCCGAGTGCCCTGGGACCCCTCCCTTGCCATCGGCTCCAAATCGGACGAGGGTCAGCCGACCGTCCGAGGTTCTGGCGCCGGGGGCCTGGGCGGGGTCTGACGAGGACAGCCACGCCCGTGCGGCCCGCCATAGCTGGGGAATAGCTCGTCCGGACGCCGCCCTAGCGAATGTTCAGGCGCCGCCGGTGCTGCAGCCCCCTCGGTGCTCAAGACCATCATCCGGACCTTGGAAGAGGCCGAGGCCCGGCATCACGTCCAGACCAAACCGACGCATCGGTCCCCTCACCGACGAGCTCGGCCGTCCTGGAATCTCGGGCCACCGTGGTACGGTCGCCAGCCCTCTGTTCGTCGGCGTCGATCGGCGTCGGGCCCGCGCCAGCCGGAGAAGGAAACGTCCACACGATGGCCGCTGGCAGCGAGCATGACATCTACTCGTACGAGCCGTTCACGCGGCATCGCTTCTACAAAACGGTCAATCGGGCGCTGGTGGAGGAGGGCATTCGCCGGCTTCCCGTCCCCGCCGCCCGGAGCAGGACCATCGTCAACCTGAGCTGTGGCACGGGCGCGATGACCCTGATGGTGGTCGAGGCGCTCAGGAGTCGCGGTCTCGACGCGACCATCATCGGGGTGGAGCCGTCGTCCGAAGCTCTCGCGCAGGCGGAGAGGCGTGTGGCCGGAGCGGGTATGGACGTTCGCTTCCGCCAGGGGGACACCGCCGACGTCGCCAACACGCTCGGGGGCGCGGTCGATGCCCTGTTTTTCGGCAACGCCATTCATCTCGTGCACGACAAGGATCAGGCTCTTCGGGAGATCGCCGGCGTCCTGGTCCCAGGTGGCGTGTTCGCCTTCAACAGCTCGTTCTTCGAGGGCGCGACGCACCGGACACCGCGAGGTACTACCGGCTCTGGACGCTGCGCGCGATGCGCTGGCTGCGTCGTGAGCATCCGCAGGTCCGGCTCTCGCGCAACGAGAAGGCGTTTGCCCGCACATGGCTCTCGCAGGACGAGTACGCGAGCTCCCTGCGGCGGCACGGCTTCGACGTCCTGCACTGCGCCCTCGACCGGGTGAACATGGACCTCGCCTCGTTCCAGGACATCGGGCGCTACTGGCTCTTTATCGAGGGCGCGCTCCCGGGCGCGCCGCTGGCCGCCGGAGCCGAGGCGTTGGAACACGGGGCCAGTGAGGCGTTCGCCGAGCTGGGCCTGGAGTACGTCCCGCGCAACTGGCTGCAGGTGGTAGCGAGCCTCGGTGGGGCCGCGCCGGCCGAGCACGACGCAACGACCGCCTGAGCGGGCCGGCGGGGCGCGGCTGGCCGCTCCCCGAGCGGACTCGAGAGCAGGAGGCCATTTCGGCTCGAGGTAGCGCTGGCTGGCCGGCGGCGCGCGAGGACAAGACGTTCCCGTTCGACCAGACCCTCGAGGCGCTGGCGTACGTCGAGCAGGGCCGCGCCGACGGCAAGGTCGTCAGCACGCTCGACTGACAACGCCGCCTGCCGCCCAACGCCTGCAATGGGTCCGATAGCGGAAGCGAATGGGCGGCAGTCGCAGACGCCTGTCTTGGACGACGAGCAGGGAGCGGGGTAAGCGCAAGGTCTCGGTCCTGCTTTGCGCGAGGAGCGGCACTGAGCGGGTGCTCTTGATCGTGGAGCGGAGGGCTCTGCTCGTGCTCGCCTCCAGGTCTCCGGTGCCGGTGCCGGTCAGCGGCGGAGGCGCCGCTCGGGGCATCATCGGTGCCGGGCAGGCGTGGACGGCGTGGATGGTCTCGGCGTTGTCGATTCCTTGCAGGTAGATCGAGGTGGCCCCGAGGTCGGCGTGCCCGAGCTGGCGCTGGATCACGTTCAGCGGCACACTCTCGCGTGCCATCTCCACGGCGTGGGCGTGGCGCGGTTGGCGGGTGCGAACCGGCGCCGCATGCCCCGCTTCGCGAGCGTGCCGAGCTGGCAGCGGCGGGCGGGCTGGGGGTCTGCGGCGCGCCGAAGGGTAGCGTTGGGCTCGGTGACCCGCGAGGAGGCCCTCCGGACCCTCTCCACGCTGGCCGACCGGGCGAAGGCAGAGGGCTGGCACACGCCGCTGCCGCCACGGGAGCGTGCGCAGGCCCGCGAAGCGATCACGGCCCTCCAGGGCCTGCTTGCCGCGCCTGCCCGGGAGGCGCTGCTGGCCGAGGGGGAGCTGCGCTGGGCCCAGGTGGCACTGGCGGCGGCCGCCGTCGAGGGCCGAGCGGATGGCCCCTCGCGCTGATCGGCGTCGCGGTCGATCCGGATGCCGAGGCTCCCTGGGAGTCACTGTCCTCCGCGCCGGGCAGTCAGCCGCGACGCCGGAGCGGGTGGTCGGGCGGCACCTCGACGAACACGAGCGCCAGGCCATCGGGATCACGGGCGACCATCTCGAACAGTCCCCAGGGCCGGACGGTCGGCTCCTCCTCGACTGGGACGCCCCGCGCCGCGAGGCGCTCGCGCACGGCGCGCAGGTCGCGCACTTGGAGGAACAGTCGGACGGCGCCCGACGCCGGCCCGACCGATGTACCCGAGACCTCGAGGAGCCCGCCGCCCAGGAAGAAGACGACCCCGCGCTCGCGCCCCCGGCCCCACTCCCGGTAGACGGCCAAGCCGAGCGTCTCCTCGTAGAAACGCAGCGAGCGCTCGAGGTCGCGGGGCGACAGAAGGACACGGCTCGAGAGCACCTCCATCGAGGTTCGAGCTTAGAGGGCCGCCGCCGGCCGCTGATGGCGCGGGCGTCCGCGAGGGTCCCCAGAGAGGCCATCCGAAGTGAGGAGGTGCGAACGTCGAGGCGGCGTTGGAGCGCATGCGCTGGGTCCTGACACGGCGCCCGACCACGCCACCGCCCAGGGGTAAAGGGCGGCTTCAGACATCGTCGGGCGGCGGCCGCGTCTCGTGGGCCCCAGCGAGCGTCGCCGGGGCCGGGATCATCACGCCCTGACGAACCATCCGCGCTTCCAGGCGCTTGCGCTCCCGCAGTACCCGGCTCAGCTTGGCGGACGTGCGGAATGCCCTGAGGCTGCCCGTCACGTACTGACCCCCGAGCCGGTAGTGCGCGTGCCGGGCCCACGCCGCGAGCTCGTCACCGAGCGCCGCCTCACGCTTGAGCAACGCGTCGCGCTGCTGGACCAGTGGGTGCTCGCGCTGATCGGGGTCCATGACGTAGCGCTTGCGGCCGAGCTTCACGAGCGCTCCTCCATCTCGCGGGTGCTCACCACGCCGTCGTCGCAGTCGCCTCGTCGTGGTCGCCCCCACTCGCCCGGTCGGCCGCTTCTGCTCCGCACCTGAGAGCAGGCGAACGGGAGCGCTCGCTCTCCCCCTTGGTCGGGAGGGCCGTCGCCGGGGGACGCGGGCTGGCTGGGAGCCCGGGCGGAGTACCTCGGTTCGACAGGCCGCCGTCGGCTTCGATGTCGAACGCCGTGAGCCTGCTGCCGTAGGACTCGGCGAGGATCAGCGTCGAGTTGTCGGGCGTCAGGCCTCGCTGACCGGCGGCCTCGCAGCGAAGACCGCGAGCATGCCGATGGCCCAAACAGCCACGCGCAGGCCTCTCGCCACGTTCGCAGGCAGCGCCATTCAGCGCATCCGCTCAAGGGCCACGACCACCCGCTCCTGGACGACGGCGGGGACGACCCTGACCATGCGGGCGAACTCCTCTGGCACCGTCAGGGGTCTTCGTCGGGCCGGCCGAGAGGGTAGCCCTCGTTTTCGGCGCGGGCCGCGTCCTCCTCCGCTCTGCGGGCTGTCTCCTCGGCGTCTTCGCTCCGGCCCTGCACCTCCTTGGGGACACGGCTCCCCCGGGGACCCTTGGGGTCCGGCTCGCCGGTCTTCCTCGTCATCCACCCTCTCCCTGGTTTGCCGCGTCACGCTCAACGCGCACCGGGAGCCGACTGGCCGGGGGCCAGCTCTGAGGGGCCGTCGGACCCACGACCGACGACCCCTCAGACGCACCTCGTTCGGCGCCATGCGCTGCGGCGGCCTGGTTCTGGGCGCCGGCGCGAGCACCTGATTCGCGGAGTTTGCGGACGGCCGGTCATCCCCCACTGCTCGGGGCTGAGCCGTCCTGTATCGCCGCATCCAGAGGCGTCACCTCCCTGCGGCCGCTGCGCCCGGTGGGGCGCCGCTCGTCTGGCCGCGTCGTGGCCGACCGGCGGTGCGCCGCTTCCCGGCGCGCGTTGAGACGGTGGGCGCGAAGGCGATGTCGTTCCGACCGCCCGCTCCGGCAGGCCACCGTGCGCCGTGAGGCGCGTCCGTCATGTCCTCGAGCCGATCGCTCGCCGGGTGACGATGGGTGGGTGGCTCACCTGCTGGCGGCGGTGCATCCCGCTCACGTCCCGATCCCACGGTGCGAGCGTGCAAGCGATGGACTGGTCCGTTCGCCTCGCTCACGCCCGTTGCCTCACTGTGGCCCTCGCCCGCCTGCCGGTCAAGCGCTCCGACCAGCTTTCGCGTCAGCCTCCCAGCACTCGCCGGCCCCGGCTCTTCTCGCTCGGGCTAGCGACTCTTCTTGTGGACGAATCCGGGCTACTCAGCCTGAGCACCGCCTGGTCCATGCGTGAGGCGGGCATGCTTTTCTGCGCGTGATCCGGCCAGATGGGCGCGAACCGCGAGCTCATCGGCTGCCGGGCTCGCCACGAGGAAGTTCCAGAAGTCATGGCTATGGCATGCCCGTCCATCGGGAAAGCCTCACCGCTTCGTCGCCCGCGCGCTGCGCGGTCGGCCGGTGGCCCTGCTCGTGGCCATGTCGAATAAGGACGCCACCAAGCCCACGCGCGCGCTATCGAGGCCAGTCGCCGGCTCTGACACGAGGTGAGTGCCGTGACGCCGGGCACGCGACGTCGATTGACGCCTTCTCGCCAGCCGATCTAGAGGGCGGCCGTGGGTCGCTGAATGACCGGCCACAACAAGCATGGCCTAAACCCGGGCCAGAGCACCCTTGTGACACGTCGGACATTCCGCCGCGGCGCCCGGTACACTCGTCTCGAACAGGAACTCGAGGGGTACGCGCCCGTCGTTGCCACAGCATGGGCAGGCGAAGGGCTCGCCCCGATACAGCGCCCCGCAGTCGCCACAGAGATGATCCACGCCCATGGTGACGGGCAACCGGCTGCCGCACTCCTCGCAGGCAATCACGAGATCGCGAGCGATCGGCGCGGGAAGTGGCGGGAGATCCTCATCAAACAGCGCGCGAAGCTCGGCTATGGTCGCGGCCGGCAGACTGCCCGCGCCTGTATCGAATACGCGCTGGGCGTCGTCGCGGCGTCCCTGACGGAGCAGCAGCGGCAAGAGGTTGCCGATTGCCAAGACGTGCATCGGGTCAATCGCGAGAGCTCTTCGTTCCGCAGCCTCGGCTTCATCAATCTCGCCAGCGCGGGCACAGACATAGCCTAAGTTATTCCACAGCGTATCCGCCCGGCGCGCTGACGCCGTTCGATGCTCACGTCCGCCTCCGTAGATCACGACGTACCTGGTAGAGGTGGCGGGAGAGGTTTTCCTCCCCTCGGGCCCGACGCGAGAACTCACCCGAAGAATTGCGGCGACCCCGATGACGGGTCGCCGCGAGCTCCCTGCCGTGGTAGGCCAAGGCCTCGAGGTCGCCGGGTCGAATCCTCAGGACTCGGCCGACCCTCAGCGCCGGCAAGACGCCCGACGCGACAAGGCGCCGGATCGTCTTGTGGTTGACGGCGAGCAATGCTGCGCACTGCTGGACGCTGAGAAGCGGCCCTGCCGGCTCAACCGTTCGAGTTCCAGGCGGGCGAAGGAAGGCATCCGAGTGCGGGAGGGCCATGCCGGGTGAATCCCGACGACCGGGAGATGGCCCCCCATGATTCGCGGGCGGCAGAGTTGCCGGCCGGACGGACGGTCTGCCCGACTGAGACATTGGTCTGGCTCGGAAGTTCGGATACGTCTTGGGCGGACACGCTCGCTCCGCCCGAGAGCAGGTGCAAGTTCGGCGGCGCCCCGGACGACTGCCTGTCGTCCGAAGCGGGAGCCCGTGGACGCGGACCCGAGACGCTTGCTCCTCATGCCGCCGTTGTCAGCCGCCGTCGCCCTGGCTTGCGAGCTGGATCAGGTTGCCGCACGTGTCATCGAGGACGGCCGTGGTGACCGATTGCATCTCGAGCGGCTCCTGCGTGAAGCGGACCCCCAGCGCCCGCAGCCGCTCGTACTCGGCCTTGACGTCGTTGACGGCGAACGACGTGTAGGGAATCCCGTCATCGACCAGCGCCTGCTTGAACGGCTTGGCGGCAGGGTGGCCGTCCGGCTCGAGGAGCAACTCGGTCCCGTCCCGATCCTCCGGTGAGACGACGGTCAGCCAGCGTGCTTCGCCGACAGGGGAGTCGGTCTTCTTCACGAATCCGAGAGTCTCCGTGTAGAAACGGAGTGCCTTCTCCTGGTCATCCACCAGGACGCTCGCCAGGTTGATCCTCATAGCTTCGGCCTCCTCGTCAGCCCTCGATCGACCAGCGCTGCGTGAGGCCGTTCAGCGGCGTGGTGTCGAGGTAGTGGAACTTGTACCTGCCTTCGCGCCTGCCCTGAGGCGCGCCGGCTGGGCCTCACGAAACGCGGCAGCGGCCCGACGACCTCTGAAACCGCTTTCTTACGCGCCGCGCTCGAGCAATTCCTTCAGCCGTTGGTGGTTCTTCGGCATCTCCATCCGCGCCTGCAGGCGGACGACGAGCGGCACGAGCAGCTTGCCGATCCCGTGCCTCTCGAAGTCGAGGTCGATGGTCATGCGCGACCGCTCGCCGTCCCCGAGCGGCTCGATCGTGCCCCGGACGATCCCCCTGACCAGGCCGTTGACACCGCGGACGGCCCAGCTCCTCGGACGATTCAGCTCGGTCATCTCCATGGTCATCGGCCGCTCCCGACCACCGACCCGACGCGTGACGACGACCCTTGAGCCCACGGCAACCGGGCCATCGCTCTCCTGACGCACGCTCACGACGCTCTCCTGCCACTCGGGGAGACGGGAGGGGTCGGTCACGTACGAAAAGACATCTTCGGGGCGACGGGAAATCTCGACGCTCTCGACGATCGACGCCATCTCGCGTCCTTTCGTAGCTCGACGATCATCGGCGCCGATCCCGGGCTGGGTGCCCGGTGAAGTACCACCTGTACGCGTCATCGACGCCTGGTCTCGACAGTCTCCGGCCGCGCCGTCCGCCTGTCGAGCCCCGCGCCCGCCGGCGAGCGCCGTGCCACTCCCGACGCGGGTTGCCGCGCGAGTCCGCCGGTCTGCCGCCCGGATCGGGCCGGCGTGGAGTGTGCCTTACGGGCTCGGGCGCGGCCCTTGACGGCGTCCCGCCGCGGGTCAGAATGGGCGACACGCCCGGATGAGGCGACAGGGGGCGAGGGCGCGTGAGCGGGGCGCAGGGCATGACGGGACTCGGGGTGACGGAGCCGCCGGCGCGCGAGCCGCTCTTCCCCGTGGCGCCGGCCGAGGCGTTCCGCCCCGGCTCCGGGTTCCGGGTGGGCGGTGACCCCGCCCGTGGGATGCTCGAGTTCGCCTCGCGGCGCGCGCCGCCGCGCTCCTGGCGGCGAGGGGTGCCCCTGCCCCCGGGAATGGTGCGCGAGGAGCACCTCTTCGAGGTGGCATGGGTCGGCGTGGCGCCCCTCGCCGACTGCCACGGCGACGTCGGGCTGCTCGACCCGGAATCGGTCTTCGCGGACCGCGCGGGCGAACGCCTGCCCAGCGGCAGTGAGCTCGCGCGCGACGCGGCGACGATGCTCGAGGCGCTCACCTCGCTGATGGACGCGCTCTCAGTGGAGCGGCGCCTGCTGGTGCGCCTCGCGCAGCTCGTCGAGCGCGCCGGCGTCGGGACGCCGGCCGGCATCCGCCTGCGCCGGGCCCTGACCCACGTCCAGTGGCCGCTCCTCGTGGGGGCCGACGAGGACGCCCTGGTCGCGGCCTTCCGGGGGCTCATCGGCCGCGGCTGGCTGATGGTCGACGGGCGCTCCCTGATCGTCCCCTGGGAGGCCTGGCAGGTCTACGCGCGCGGCGCCGACGCCCCCCGCGGCCCGTAGCCTCTGACCAGATCGGGCTCCGGTTCGTCTCCTCGTCGACGGCGTTGACGACCGAGGAGCGACCGGGGCGAACGCAGGGCTCGCAGAGCGGGTGGACCGACTGGCGTGGGGACGATCTGGGCGACCAGCCGACGACCGGCGCCTTGGGCCGGGCGGGGGAGGCCGTCAAGCCCGGCGACGCTAGGCCGCCGCCGCCTCCGCCGGCCATCGGCGAAGAGCGACGTCGCCCCACCGAAGGCACCGAAGGGCGAGCGCGCCGACGGACCTCATGGGCGGCTCGAGCAGCCGCTCCACCAAGCACCACTTCGACGCACAAGATGATGAGTGCCCACGCCACCTGGAACTCGCGCCCTGCGGCCGGCTCCGCGCCCGAGTGGGCGAGCTGCTTCGCGCAGTCGAGGGCGTTGGGGACCCCGGGACCTGGCCAGTGCGGCTACAGTCGGCGGGTCGGCGGATCGGCGCGATGGGGCCTTGGGGTGAGCCAGTTCTTCGACAGCAATCCCGCCGCGCGGTCGCCTCAGGGGCCAAAGCGCGGCCCGTGGCGTCGGGGCCTGCCACGGACCTGGCGGGCTGCGCTCGACCTTCCCGATGCGCGCCACGAGCCACGAGAGGGCGCGACCGGAGAGCTCCAGGCGCCTCCGAGCGTCTCTCCCGCCCCCAGCGACGTCGTCGAGGAGCCATCGAAGCAATCGTTCCCGAGCTCAGATCCTCCCAGCCGGGCCCAGGACTCGTCTGACTCCGCCCCTGCGGGGGTTGAGGCGGATGACTAGCCTGCGAGCCAGTTTGACCGCCCCAGGATCGCTGGGACCAGGAAGCGCCGCGATTGTGCGTGATGATGCCGCCACGCGTTCGGCTGGTCGCGGGTGGGTCACCCATTCACCACATCATCGCCATCTCGGGGTCTGTGCCCCGTAGCCGCTCGACCTCGGCGATGAGGGCGGCGATGTCGCTGGGGGCGTGGGCGATGAGGTCCGCGTCGGCTGGGTTCTTCCACATTGAGGTCGCTTGCGCCGCGGTGCAGATGGCCTTCGTGAGGCCGGGGAGCAGATCGCTGCCGACGGGCTCATCCGATGCCAGCGTGTAGGCGCTGCGCTCATGGTCCACGGGTGGATCGCCCCAGTCCTCCCACCGCCACGGCCCGGGTGACGCTGCCGCCAGGCGCGTGCGGATCGGGTCGAGGTCGAGGGGCTCGGTCATCTGCACACTCTCTTTTCTGACTGCATGCCCCGAATCGCCCCGCTGACCGAGCGCCCAATGGCAGGGATGCCGCCGAGGCGCTCGGGGTCGGCACCCGTCCCAGCCACATGGCGGCGGTTCTCGCCAGCTCTCAGCGCTCCGAGCTCGAGGACCGCGGTGCCCACCCTGCCGGCCGAGAGGGGTGTCACCGTCCGGGTGTTTCTCCCCCGCGGCGCGCGGGACAGGAGTAGGGTGGGCGTATTGACGAGGGGTTTCGCCCTCCGGGCAAACGGTCCGGACGGCACCCGAGGGGGACTGATGCCAGCCCAGCCCCCTCCCGTCGCCTCGCCCGGCACCGGCCGGTAGAACGGAGGCGCTCATGCCATCCGCAACCCTCCTCCCGCCGGGGCAGCACGCACCGCTGCTTCGCGCAGAGCCCCGACCGCACCCCGACACCGTCGCCGTTCAAGGGGCCCGCCAGCCGCTCGGGGGCGGCTCGCGGCTGTCGGTCGTCTGTCGCCGGCGCCGGGACTCGGTCCTGTTCCGCCTGTCGGGCAACCTCGACATCTACACGGTCCCGCACTTCGTCCGCCAGATCGAGTTCTTTGACCCCGCAGCGGATCGGTTGCTGGTCGACATCGCGGAAGTCCGGCTTCTCGACTCCGCCGGCATCTGCGCCCTCGTGAGCCTGCGGAACCGGGCGCACCGGGCGGGCCGTCGGCTCGGTCTCGTCGGCGCGAGCCCCCGCGTGCGTCGCCTTCTGGGATACGCCGGCCTCGGCTCCGCCTTCACCTTCGGCGAGGACACGACGGTGGCCGCCTGGCCCGGCGCCTAGACCGTATTGAGCGCCGGGGTCGGTCCGGCGCTCATAGGGTCGAGGTCTTGCCCGGGGTGGCCTGAGCCTCGATCGTCCGCACGTCGGCGCCCGCGGCGATCGGCACCTTGCGGGGCTTGGCCGCCTCAGCCACCGGGATCTGCAGCGTCAGCACCCCGGTCGCGTAGGTGGCCTCGAGGCGCTCGGCGTCGAGCGTGTCGCCCAGGAACAGCTGGCGGCTGAACGCGCCGTGCGGGCGCTCGGCGGCGATCACCTGATCGCCCTCGCGGCCCTCGAAACGCCGCTCGGCCTTGATCGTCAAGATGTTCTGCTCGACGGTGAGGTCGATGGTCCCCGGGTCCACGCCCGGCAGGTCGAAGGAGACCACGAACTCGTCGCCGCGCCGGTAGGCGTCCATCGGAACCGGCCGCGGCGGCCGCGCGCCCGACATGATCTGCTCGGCCAAGCGGTCAAGCTCGCCGCGGAACGAATCGAATTGCATCAGCATCGCTCGGGCCTCCTGAGGGCAGCGGGGTCGCTCTGCGCCCCCGTGCGCAGGGGGCCGGCGCCAGGCCTCGTTGCCGAACCGCCGAGCGGCGGCCGCCGCTCGCCATCACCGTTCACCCCTCGTCCCCCGTCGACCGACCCTCCGGTCCGGGGAGCAGGAAGGCTGTCAAGGGGCCGCCGGTCCGGACCATCACCGACGACCCCTCAGTGGCACCTGGTTCGGTGCCCCGCGCTCCGGCGGCCTCGTCTCCGGGCGCCTGCGCGGGCACCTGATTGGGTGGGGTTGGCGGACGGCCCCGACGCCTCGGGAATCGGGGGGAAGGAACCGTCCTCTCTCGCCGCATCCAAAGGCGTCACCGCCCTGCGGCTGCCGCGCCCGTGCGGGCGCTGGTCGTCTGGCCGCGTGGTCGACCATCGTGCGCGCGCCGTTCCGCGGCGCCCCTCTGGACCGGCAGCGAGCGGTTGTCGTCCCGAGCGCCCGCCTCAGTGAGCCGCGACGCGCCGTGCGGCGCCTCCGTCACGATTCCCGGGCGTCTCGCCCGGCGAGTGACGGCATTGGAGCGGCTGACCTGCGGACCACGGTGCATCCGGTTCACGTTCCGATCCGGTGCGGCGAGTGCTTGAGCGACTTGGAACCAAGTGTGCTCGCGCTCGCTCCTTCACAGTGACCCTCCTGCCCGCTCCCGTCAAGGCACTCCCCACCGCCGGCCTCGCGCGTGCTCCAGGTTCGCCGTGTCGGCGAGAGCATGGCTCCTTGATCGCCGCGGCTGGGGATGTCGGTCGTGCTCGCGGGGTGGCAACGCGGGTCGGGCCCTCGCCCGGTGTCCACCGGCGCTGGCGGGTTGGCCGCCTCGGCGTGCTGTACCGCTGCGGGAAGGAGAGGCGGGGGGTTTGTGAGGTCATCTCGGACCTCGACCCGACTGAACCCAAGTCAACGAGGGGACGTCGCCTCGCGGGGGCAGCCCCCCGAGCAGGACGGTCGGCCCCCTATACGCGTGATCCGAGCGGTTATGGTCGGGTATTGACCGGAGTGGACTCGTCCGCCGCCCAGGGGAAGGAGCGCCACCATGGCCGAGATCACCGAGCGCGAGCAGCGCCAGATCGATCAAGCCAACTCGAGCGGCAAGACGCCGGTCGTCTTCATCCATGGGCTCTGGCTCCTGCCGAGCAGCTGGGACAACTGGGTCGGTCTGTTCGAGGAGAACGGCTACGCGGGTGTGACGCCCTCCTGGCCTGACGATCCGGAAACGGTCGAGGAAGCGCGGGCGAACCCCGACGTCTTCGCGAGGAAGACCCTGAAGCAGGTTGCCGACCACACCGCCAAGGTGATCGACCAGCTCGATAAGAAGCCCGCCGTGATGGGCCATTCGACGGGCGGCCTGCTCACCTACATGATCGCCGACCGGGGGCTCTCAGCCGCCTCGGTGGCCATCGACCCGGGGCCGTTCCGAGGCGTCCTGCCCCTGCCGCTCTCGGCATTGAAGTCGGCCAGCCCGGTGCTGCGGAATCCGCTCAACCGCGGCCGCGCGATCACCCTCACGTTCGACCAGTTCAAGTACGGCTGGGCCAATGCGCTGGACGAGAACGAGGCGCGGCACCTGTACGACACCTACCACGTGGCCACCCCCGGGGTGGCCCTGATGCAGATGGCGAACGCGAACCTCAACCCCTTCACCGAGGCCAAGGTCGATCCTAGGAATCCAGACCGTGGCCCGCTGCTGATCATCGAGGGCGAGAAGGACCACACCGTCCCGTGGGCGATCGCCAACGCCGCCTACAAGCGCCAGAAGCACAACGAGTCCGTCACCGAGATCACCAGGATCCCGAACCGCGGGCACTCGCTCACGATCGACAGCGGCTGGCGCGAGGTGGCACAGACGGCACTCGACTTCGTGAAGCGATTCGCCTAGTTGCGCTTTCGCGTGACAGCAACACCGAGCCCGGCGACGGGCCGGCTGCTGCTCTGGACGAGGCGGAGGAGCCCCAAGCCGAAGCTCCCGTCACGCCTGCTTCGGTAAGGCGATTGCGAGCGTCTGCTGCGGTCGGGCTGACGCGCCCGAGGCTCGTCCTGAGCGAGAGCCCCAGGCGTCGCCGCGGAGACGCCTCCCTTCGTGGGAAAGGAGCAGTGGGTCTCTCTGTCGCTCGGGAGGGAAGCGTGCTGACGGCTGCCAGATCGTGCGTCGGCGGCGCGGCGTGATGTCGCAGCGTGAGGAAGAGATTTGGCGGATCAGCCGGCCGCGAATCGGCTGATCACCGCCACGTAGTCGGCAGGGTGCGTCGCGTGGGGAACGTGCCCGGCGCCCGGCAGCGTCCTCACCTCGGCGTTGTCCATGGCCGCGGCCAGCCGCGCGATGATCTTCGCGAACATGGGTGGGCTCTGGTCTCCCTGCGTTAGGAGCACCGGAAATGTGATGCCACTTAGGGCATCCAGGTCGATGTCCGCCCATGCCGGATCAGCCGCCTCGCCGGCGAAGGTGTCGGCGTTTGCCGCGCCGTGCAAGGCGGCGGGCGTGCCGCGCTTCAACCTGCACGACCTCCGCCACCGCTTCATCTCGCTTCGCCTGCACGAGGGCCTGCCGGTGCACGAGGTCGCTCGCGCCGCCGGCACGCGCGAGCGAGCGTGACGCTCGACACCTACGCGCACGTCCTGGTCGACGATCGCGAGGTCGAGCGCGCGTCGCTGCTGCCCTGAGCGGCTCGTCTCGCCCTTCGTCGTCAACTCGTCGTCCGAGTGTCGCCCCGATGGCCCCCTCGATGGCCCCCGACTGGGGCACGATCCTCCCGAGGGCCGGTAGCGCGCGTCACGCCCGGGTCCGGTCGAGGACGGAGGCGGGCGTCTCGAAGAAGACCGCCGTCGTGCGGACAGCGGCGTGGCGGAGGTCGCGCAGGGGCCGGTACTCCGGCGAGTCGTACCAGGCGTGCGCGGCGGCGAGGTCCGGGAACTCGAGGAGGACGGGCTCATGCAGCGTGGGCGCGCCCTCGATGGGCTCCACCGTCCCGCCCAGCGCGAGGTAGCGCCCACCGTGCCGGCGGACGGTCTCGCCGACCTTCGAGGCGTACTCGGCCAGCGCGGCGCGGTCGGTGATCTCGACGTTGTCGAAGAGGCAGTACGCCGCCATGGTCTCCTCCTGTCGTGATCCTGCGTCGGCCGAGTCGCCATCGAGCGTGGCCGGCGTTTCGACCACGCTAGCTCCCATTCTGAGCCGCGCTCCCGGGCACGACGGCCCTCCGGGGCGCGATCGTACGACAGAGGTCGTGGCGGGCGCAGGCCCCGTCCGGCCCAGGTCCTGGCGCTAGGGCTGTGACCGGCGGGACGCCTCCTCCCCCGCTATTGGGGGACGATGCGCTCGCCAAGACCGTCCGGGACGATCGCGGCGTGGAAGTCGTAGAGCTCCTGGCCGTACTGGGTTCCCATGAAGCCCGCCGAGTGACCGCCATCGACCACCAGGGTCTCGCCGATCACCCGGCTGGACGCGTCGGAGGCGAGGAAGAGCAGGGGACCCACCAGCTCGGCGGGGTCGCCGACGCGGCCGGTGGGCTCGTGGCGGAGGATGTGCTCACCGTAGACCGGGGCCTCGATGAAGGGGCTTGCCATCTCGCTGGGGAACCAGCCCGGGGCCAGCGCGTTGACCCTCACCCCGCGCCCGGCCCACGAGAGGGCGAGGTTGCGGGTCAGGTTGATCACTGCCGCCTTCGTGGCCTGGTAGGCGGGCGGGAAGTGCTGGACCCCGCCGACCCCGGCGGTTGACGAGACGTTGATGATCGCACCTGCGCCCTGGCCCAGCATGACCGCGCCGACGTCGCGGCAGCAGTACCAGACCCCGAGCAGGTTGACGCGGACCGTCTGCTCGAAGAGCTCGTGGGGCAGCTTCTCGGCCATCGGCCCGGCGTCGCCGGTCGTGCCCGCGTTGCAGACCAGGATGTCCAGGCGGCCGAAGCGCTCGACCGCGGCGCGCGTCATCTCGGCCACCTGCTCGGGATCGGCGACGTCGCAGGTGACGGCCAGCGCCCGGCCACCGCCCGCCTCAATGCGGCCGGCGAGCTCCTGCAGGCGGTCGGCCCGGCGGGCCGCCACCACCACGTTCGCGCCGGCCTCGGCGAGGGCCTCGGAGAACGTGACGCCCAGCCCGGACGACGCCCCTGTCACGATCGCCGTTCGGCCGCTCAGGTTCCACATGTCACCGATCATCGTCCCCTCCTTGGTCATCGCTTGCCCTTTCGTGGCGGGGTGCGTCAAGAGAACGAGCCTCGAGCGCAGGACGTGAGATGGCCCGAGGGTCCGGTGTCGCCCTACGCGCGCGCTCCTGAGAGTTCGCCGGCGGCTGCGGACACCCCCGGCGCACGTCGTCGCGTGTCGCCCCGATGGCCCCCTCGATGGCCCCCCGACGCTCGGAACCCGCGGTTTGCAGCGCAGGTTCGAATCCTGGCGCGGTTCCGTTCGCCGGCTGAGTCGACTCAGGCTGGCGAGGGGGCCGCCCTAGAGGCGCCGGCTCGGGGGCGCAGGAGCAGGAGCGAGGCGACCAGGATCCAGGCCCAGTACACGAAGGCCGGGATGAAGAAGATCGCAAACAGGCAGATCACGCCCACCACCACCCCGACCCACGCGAACCAGCGCGGCAGCATGCCCGTCCTGAATGCGACCGCCGATGTGGCCCAGACCACCAGCGCGCCCAGGACGACCGCCCCGATCCACAGGAGGTAGCCGGCGTCGTTCGCGAACGCGTAGAGGTCCGCTGGGGCGCCGAGCGCCCCCCGCTCGTCGGCTACGGCCAGCGGGGCGACGAAGAATGAGACGGCGCCGATCCAGAGGGCTGCGCTGGCCACCCCTGACCCGAAGGCTAGAGGGGCCAGGCCCCCGCCAGAGCCCTCGGCCGCCGCCAGTCGCGACCGCAGCACGGAGAGGAAGACGAGCATGAAGAGGACGCCCGCCAGGAACACGAAGAACGCCGCGAAGTTCTGGTTCTGGTTGGAGTCCGAGGCCAGGTACGAGGCGATCTCGGTCTCGGGAGCGTCCGGGTCAGGCGAGCTGCCCGCGACGAGGAATGCGATGACCAGGAGGATCACGGACACGGCGCCCGACGCGGGCGCCCAGCGCTCCCACAACGTCGCGCGCGCGCTGCCATTGGAGTCTGATCGCACGGTGCCTCCTGTCGCCTCGGCAATCCGCTGGCGTGGCGGGTGTCAGGTATCCCCTAACGGGCGCGGCGCGTCAACAGCCGGAAGGGCTCACTGGCTGAGGCCCGCGAATCGCTGTCGAGTCGGCGGTCTGGAGCTGGCCGGGCGCGGGGTCCTGGCGCTCATCCCGCCCCAGCCCAACATGCTCCGCCATCCCGAAGGGTGCGCGGCCGCCGCGGCCTGTGCCACCGCGGCCGGCCGCGACGCTCAGATCGACCGCCAGGCCCACGCCGAGGGCGCCATCTGCGAGCTCAAGCTGCGCCACGCCCTCGACCGCGCGCTGGACCAATCCGGTTGGCCCTCCCCCGGCGCGGTCGTCCTGTCCCGCCTACCCCCCGGACCCTGCTCCCCTGAGGCGCCCCTACCGCCGCAGGCCGTGGTCGTCGCCGTGAACATGTCACCTTCAGACGCCACAGGGCCCCCGGCGGCGGGCAGCCTGTGCCGTCGCTCCTGCGTCTCGTCCAGAGCGAGCGTGCCCGCCAGGGCCATTTACGCGCTCGCGTACGCGCGAGAGCGACACACCGGGTCTACGCGGCTGCGCTTACCCAGAACCTCCCCAACGAACGCGAGCACGGCCGGATCGGCCGGATTGACCAGGTGACCTCCGCCGACCAGCGCCGCGCGCGCGCTTGGGATGGCGGCGACGGCCTTCTCGTGGACGCGCCTGAAGGCTGGGGGCGAGTCGGTCGCCGCGACCAGCAACGTCGGCTTGTCGATGCTGGCGAGGGCACCGGGATCGACGTCCAGCAAGTAGTCACCCCTGAGCTCGGAGAGGATCGCCGGCCCGTTCTCGGGCGGGTCCGGCTGGTGCTGAGCGGCCGCAGCAGGGGCCGAGGGAATCCTCGGCGGCTGACCGGCACCGACTTGATGCCGGTGCTTTGACGCCGCCGACCGGCCGCAGTTCTCGGGTCGCGGCCCACGCCGGTCGTCCCGCCGATGGGCGTCCCGCGCGACGTGGAGCCGCTACCCGTTTGAGCTTCAGCCGCGTGAGCGTCCGATCAGCCGGCGGTGGTGAACGTGTCCGAGGAGAGCGTCTGGTTCCCGCCGCGCTCGATCGCGAGGATCTCCCACTCGTACTCGGTCCCGGGCCGCAGGAAGCCGGGCGGGATCGACATCTGCGTCGCCGAGGGGGGCATCATCACGTCCAGGACGACCTTCGGTAGGGCTCGCAGGCCCGTTTCGGCCCACGTGACCAGCACCTGGTAGCCGATGATCGGGCTGCCGTTCGGTGGGGCGACCGGCCTCCAAACGACGGTGGTCGCGTTCGGCGCCTGCGGGGGGTGGCGCTTGAGCGGCGAGACCAGCACCGGACCGTCGGGGAGGTCGTGGCCGAGCCGGGCGGCTCCCACGTAGCGCTCGCCCCGCAGGCCCGTGCCACGGAACGTGTACGTGCCCTTCGGGAACCGCTTCAGCAACTTCGCCACGGGCAGCTTCGCGAACGGCGGCTCGGCGCTCTCGAGGAACAGCTCGGTGCCGCCCTGCTTACCCATCCGGCCGGCCGTGGTCGATTGGAAGATCCGCGCCCCGTCGGGATCGAAGATCGACATCTGCTTCCAGGGGTCGGCATCGAGGAAGACCTGGACCCCTCCATCGCCGTCGGTCGCGTTGATCTCGAACTTCATGCGCGCGTCCCCGAGCCGGACGACCTTTCCGGTCGCCGCGGCGTGCGCTCGCGCGCCCTCCGACGTGCGGGCCGTGGTGCCGTCGGTCGCGCCGCCCGCCATGGCGCCGCCGGCGATCGCGGCTCCGGCGACGATCGCCGCCACCGCGACCCCGGCGATGCGGGATCGGTTGCTTCGTGCGCTCATCACGCGCTCCTCTCGTGATCGGCCCGGACCGGGCCATGAGCGCGACGCTAGGACGCGCACATGAGGGCGCGATGAGGGCGCGGATCCGCTCATCGTCCTCTCATCCGACCCGGCTTGACTGGTGCTCATCGGTGCGATTCGGCCACCGCGCCCGGGAGCTCAGGAGGTCGCGACGATGCGGCGAAGGACGGGATCCCGCTTGCCGACATCAGCGACAAGGCGCCCGAGCACCTTCGTTGGCCGCGGGAGGAAATCGCGAAGGCTCTGCCGTAGGCAGGGAGAGGCGAGGAGTGCGCCGCCGTCGGTCGTTCCACGGCGAGGGACCCCGAGCCCTCGGATCCGATGGTTGCGCGGCGAGGACTCCGTAGGATCGAGCGATGAGGATGCGAGTCGCCCTCGCTCTCCCGGCAGCGGCGCTGGCGGTGGGTGCGTTGGCGTGCGGGGGAGAAGATGGCGCCGGCGCCGAGCGCACCGTGACCGAGACCACCGCGATCACGGTCACGTCCAGCGCGCCGAGCAGCACCGCTGCAGCGACGGGCACCTCGGCGCAACCGCGAGCATCTGGCGATGAAATCGTCACGCGGGATGCACTCGTCGCGTGTTTCGAGGGCGGACTTGGGGGTGCCGGGCGGGTCTCGACCGCCGCCGACGAGGTGAAGGGCTACCT
Source organism: Miltoncostaeaceae bacterium (assembly GCA_963835685.1). GTDB lineage: Bacteria > Actinomycetota > Thermoleophilia > Miltoncostaeales > Miltoncostaeaceae > DATAGF01. Next base: position 291,670 of record CAWIGI010000010.1, on the reverse strand, counting down.
CGAGGGCGCCAGTCGCGGCGGCCTGACCCTCTACGGCCCGACCACTCAGGTGAACATCGCCGTCGAGACATCCGTCGATCTCGCCGAGGCCCGTGAGAGGCTCGTCGAGCAGTACGTCGGCGACTTCGGTTCCGAAGATCTCTTCCCGGTGGAGCGGCGCGGGAACGTGGTGCTGCAGTCGTCGTCCGGCCCTTACGGCCCACCCGAGCAGCGCCTGATCGACGCCTGCTTGCCCGAGTAGTCCGAGGCTACCGCCCATCACTCGCCAGCTCGACGAGGAGTCGGGCCCTGGCGCCGGCCGGAATGGCGAGCGCGGTCCGCTCGCTGTACTCGTGTGGCGGACGGTGGACGTCGAGCCGCGCCCGAGCACACACTCGGCACACATCAGAGGAGCGCAGTGAGGGCATCAGGCGATACGCGTCCGCTCAAGAAATGCCCACAATGCAGGACTCACGGGTCCTGCGATGCCCCTCCGTCCCATCCCAGGAGCAGCTTCCCAAGCCGAAGGTCGCGGGTTCGAGACCCGTCGTCCGCTTCCCGAGAACCTTCATGATTGCCGGGATCTCGTCGGGTACGGGGCTCAGCGGCCGAGCCGTCTGAGGGTCACCTCGCCGACCCGCCGTCCGAGCGTCAGGCCCGCATCGTTGTCGAACTGGTAGTGGATGCCGCCGTAGAGGCGTGAGATCGCCGCCTCGTCGGCCATCGCGGAGAGCTCCTCCGCCCGCTCGGGGAAGAGGGCGCCGAGAACGGTCGCGGCGGCCCCGGACGTGGTCGAGTGCCCGGATGGATACGACGGGAACGGCGGTGTCGGGATCAGCGACAGGTACCCGGGGTCGAGCGACGCGCGGATGAGCGTCACCGGCCGCTTCGTCCAGAACGTGAACTTGGCGTTCCAGCACACGATGAACGCGTCGGCCTGGGCCGTGTTGAGCGCGGCGAGCACGGACGCGGCCCGCCGCGGACCGAGGCCCGCTTGCTCGACGATCTCCAGCGCGATCCGGTTCCAGTGCCCCGGCGGGGTCTCGCTCCCGGCGCCGTCGTTCCAGAACAGCGCGATCTCGCGCTGGCGGTCGGTGAGCGTGTTCGCGACGTCGTAGACCTCCTGGATCGCGGCGCGGTGGACGCTGCCGAGGTACGGCGGCGGCGCGGGAGGCCGCAGTCGGTCGCCGCTCCGGAGGTTCCAGGTCCGCCATCTGCCCGCGAAGGGCTCGAGCGGCGGCGCGAAGGCGGGCGGGGTGGGGATCCACGTCGCGTCGCCGAGGGGTGGGACGACTGGACCCTGGGTGTCGGAGCGGTCGTTGCGCGCCCGTCTCACCGCGAGGTCGCCGATCGCCCGGCCGAGGGCGAGCCCGGCACGGGCATCGGACGGATAGGCGGCGCCCGCGAGCAGGCGGGAGCGGACCGCCTCACCCTCGAGGCGGTCGAGCTCGTCGACGCGATTCGGGAGCAGCTCGCGGAGCACTTGTGCGGCGGCGCCGGCCGCAACCGCGGTCGTCGGCAGCGGCCCGTCCCAGACGCAGCGGCCGAGGCTCAGCTGCGGCCGCAGCCAGCAGGGCGACGGGCGCCAGGACGCGAAGCGCCGGCTGCGTGCGGCGACGACGAGGGCGTCGTTCATCGCGACGCTCGTGAGGGCGAGCGCACGTGACGCGCGGGGCGGGTTCACGCGGTCTGCGCTGACGGCGCCCAGCAGCACGTCGATCCACGACGTCACCCCACTCCGGCCCTCCCAACGCCGGACGCCTGCGAGCGCGTCGGGGCTCTCACGGTCCAGGGCGGCCAGCTCGGCCAGGTCACGCCGCGTCACGCCCGGGCGCGGGTGCGCTGGCGAAAGAACAACCCGGGATGCCTCAGGAACCAGCCACGTGGTGTCGGCGGAGGGACGCGATCGTTCGTGGGCCTCGGCCGTGACCGGCGTCCACAGGGCGACCACCGCGGCGACGAGGGCCGCGGCCATGGCGGCCAGTGAGAACGTGAGGCGGCGTGATCTGTCGGCGAACCTGACCATCCTGCCCCTCTATCCGCACCGATGGGCACGAATGGTTCACTGCCGGAAGCCGCGGAGCTTCGAGCGCGGGAAACCTCGCTGGCACGCCCCCCGGATAGGCTTGAGGAGGATGCTGCGCGTACGCCTCCTCGGCGAGCTCAGCCTCGAGCTCGACGAGCAGCGGCTCGACGCCCCGGCGAGCCGACGGGCACGGTCGCTGCTCGCGTGGCTGGCCTACCACCCGGGGCTCCACCCGCGTACCCGGGTCGCGTCGGTCTTCTGGCCCGACGTGCTCGAGACCAGCGCACGCGCGAGCCTCCGGACGACGCTGACGACGCTGCGCCGGAGCATCGGGCAGGAGGCCGCCGGCCGCATCGTGGCCGGCCGCGACCGCATCGGCATCGAGGACCGCCCCGACGTCTGGATCGACGTGAGGGCGATCGGGCGTCTCGTCGCCGAGGGCCGGCCGGATGAGGCGCTGGCGCTCTGCGACGGCGACCTGCTCACCGACCTCGACGACGACTGGGTGCTCGAGGAGCGCCAGGCCCACCGCGACCGGGTCGGCGAGCTCGTCGCCGCGCTGGGCGACGCGGCCCAGGAGGCCGGTGACACGGAGGCGGCGCTCCAGCACGCCCGCCGCCGGCTCGAGCTCGACCCCGTCTCGGAGGACGCCGCCCGGGCCCTGATGCGGCGGCTGGCGCGGGCCGGCGACGCCGCCGCCGCGGTCGCGGCCTACGAGGCCTTCCGCGCCGCGCTGCGGCGCGAGCTGGGCATGGCGCCCTCGGCCGAGACCCGCGCGCTGGCCGACGAGCTGCGCTCCGACCGACGCGCCGCGGGCGAGGAGGCACCGGCGCCTCCCCCTGCCGGACGCGCTCTCGCGCGGCGAGGGCGGGCCGCTCGTCGGTCGCGGCGAGCAACTCGCGGCGCTGCGCGCCGCCTGGGCTCGGGCGAGCGCCGGCGCCGCGACGGTCGTCGTGCTCGCCGGCGAGGCGGGCAGCGGCAAGACGCGCCTCCTCGTCGAGCTGGCGGGCGAGGCGCGCGACACAGGCGCGCTCGTGCTCGCCGGCCGCTGCACCGACGAGGGCGTGGTCCCGTTCGCGCCCTTCACCGAAGCCCTGCGCCCATATCTCGCCGACGATCCGGCGGCTCTTCCCGAATGGGTCGTCGCCGAGCTCGCGCGCCTGCTGCCGGAGCTCGACGCCCGGTCCGCGCCGCCGGGGGGCGAGCCGGCCGGCGCCCGCCACCGCCTGTTCGAGGCCGTCGCGGCGGCGGTCGGGCACGCCGCCCGCGGCCGGCCGGTGCTGCTGGTCGTGGAGGACCTGCACTGGGCGGACCCGGCGACGCTGCAGATGCTCGGGCACGTCGTCCGGACCGTCGGGTGGGCCCCGCTGCTCGTCGCCGCCTCGCGGCGCGACGAGGGCGCCGAGGCGGCGCCCGAGCTCGAGGCGCTCCTCGTCGACCTGCGGCGCGAGCGCCGTCTCGAGCGCGTCGTCCTCGGCGGCCTGGCGCGGGACGAGGTCGGCGACCTGGCGGCCGCGTGGCTGCCGGGCGGGTCGTCGCCGGCGCTGGCGGCGGCCGTACACGGGCGCACCGGAGGCAACCCGCTCTTCGTCGAGGAGCTCGTACGCCATCTCGTGGAGTCGCACCCCGGCCGGCCCGCGGCGGCGCTGGTCGACGCGGCCGGGCGCGACGTGCCGCACGGCATCCGTGAGGTCATCGACCGCCGCCTGTCCCGGCTCGGGGAGCCGGTCGGCCAGACGGTGAGGGTCGCGGCGGTCGCGGGCGAGGACTTCGCGCTCGCGGACGTGGCCGGCGCCGCCGAGGTGGGCGACGAGGCGGCCGCCGAGCGCCTCGATGTCGCGGTCGGCGCCGGGCTGCTCGACGAGACGGCGGCGGCCGGGCGCTACCGCTTCGCCCACGCGCTCGTGCGCGAGGCGGTGATCGCCGGGATGAGCGCGACGCGGCGCGCGCTGCTGCACCGGCGGATGGCCGAGGCGCTGCAGGCGCTGCCCGGCGAGGCCCGCGAGCGCCGGCTGCCCGAGCTCGCGCGCCACCTCCTGGACGCCCGCCCGCTCGTCGACGCGGCGACGGCGGCGGGCGCCGCCCTCGATGCGGCGCGACAGGCCATTCGCGGGCTGGCCTACGAGGACGCCGCCGACCTGTTGGAGCGAGCCCTCGCCGGCGACCTCGACGAGCGCGACCCGGTGCGGGCGGAGGTGCTGCTGGCCCTCGGGGACGCCCGGCTCCGGTCGGGCGACGCGGCCTCGGCCGACGGCTGCTTCGACGAGGCCGCCGCGGCGGCCCGCGCCCTCGGCGACCCCGGCATGCTGGCCCGGGCGGCGCTCGGCACCGCGGGCCTCGCGGTCAGCGTGGCGCCGGTCCGCGACCGGGTCCGGGCGCTGCTCGAGGAGGCCCTGGCCGGGCTGGACGAGGGCTCGCCGCTGCGCCCTCGGGTGCTCGCGCGGCTGGCGATCGAGCTGTACTACGCGCCGCCGGCCGAGCTGCGCGAGCGCCTGAGCGCCGAGGCGCTGGCCGCCGGCCGGCGCGCGGGCGGCCCGGCGCTGCTCGAGGCGCTCGGGGCCCGGCACGTCGCGCTCTGGAGCCCGGCGCACACCGAGGAGCGGCTCGCCATCGCCGACGAGCTCGTCACCGCGGCCCGGGCGGCGGGCGACCGCGTGGCCGAGCTCCAGGGGATCAACTGGCGCGTGGTGGACCTCTTCGAGGTCGGCGACCGCGACGCCCTGACGGCGGCGATCGCCGAGCACGAGCGGCTCGCGGCCGAGCTGCGGCTGCCCTCCTTCGCGTGGTACGTGCCGATGTGGCGCGCGACCCTGGCGCTCCTGGGCGGCCGGCTCGAGGAGGCGCAGCGGCTCTCGGAGCAGGGCGCGCGCATCGGGCGCGTCGCCCACGACGAGAACGCGGACCTGCTGTTCGGGGTCCAGCGCCGCTCGATCCGCATGTCCGGTGGCGATCTGCCCGACGAGGACGACGCCGCCGTGATCGGGCGGAGCATCGAGCGCTCCCCCGCCCGCCCCGCCTGGCTGGCGGCGCGCGCGCTGTGGTCCACGGTGAGCGGCGATCCCGGGCGGGCGCGGCGCGAGCTCGAGCGGGGCGTCGCGGAGGTGGCGGCGGCGCTCCCTGGACGCCAACTGGCTCTACGCGGCGAGCTGCCTCGGCACGGTGGCGGCCCGGCTCGGCGACGCCGCGGCGGCGGCGGAGCTGTACCCCCGCCTGCAACCCTTCGGCGACCGCGTCGTGACGGTGGGGCGCGGCAGCTTCTGCACCGGCTCGGCGTCGCTCGCGCTCGGCCTGCTCGCGGCGACCCTGGGGGACCGCGGCGCCGCGGCCGCCCACCTCGAGGAGGCCGTCCGGCGCAACGACGCGCTCGGCGCCGTCGTGTACGCCGCAGCCTGCCCGCGGCGCCCTCGAGGGCCTGCGCGAGGGCGCCCCCGCGGCGGCCGTGGAGCTCCCCATCGAGCTCATCCGGCGCCCCTGACGCCCTCGCGCGAAGGACTCACGATGGCCTGACGCTGGCCTTGCGGTCGGGGGGGACCATGGGCGCGCAACGCCCGCTCTTCCGGAAGGAGACCCGCATGGCCGTCCAGCCCACCACCATCCTCGACGACACCGCCGCCGCGCTCGCCGAGGGCTTGAGCGGCGAGGTCATCGCCCCCGATCACCCCGAGTACGAGCAGGCCCGCCGGGTCTGGAACGGGATGATCGACAAGCGCCCCGCCATCATCGCCCGGTGCGCCGACGCCGACGACGTCGCGCTCGCCGTCCGGTTCGCCGCCGAGCGGGGCCTCCCGCTCGCCGTCCGCGGCGGCGGCCACAACGTCGCCGGCACGGCCGTGGTCGACGACGGGCTCGTCATCGACCTCTCGGCCATGCGCGCGGTGCGCATCGACGGGACGGGCCGCACGGTGCACGTGCAGGGCGGCGCGACCTGGGCCGACGTCGACCGCGTGACCGCGCCGCTGGGGCTCGCCGCGCCGGGCGGGGTCGTGTCCGAGACCGGCGTGGCCGGCCTGGCGCTCAGCGGCGGCGTGTCCTGGCAGCGCCGGCGCGACGGGATGACCGTCGACAACGTCGTCTCCGCGGAGATCGTGCTCGCCGACGGCCGCCGCGTGCGCGCAAGCGCGGACGAGCACCCGGACCTCTACTGGGCCGTCCGCGGCGGCGGCGGCAACTTCGGCATCGTCACCTCGTTCGAGCTGCGCCTGCACGAGCTCGGCCCGGAGGTCTTCGAGCTCTTCGTCGCCTACCCGATCGAGGACGCCGCCCGCGTGCTCGCCGGCTGGCGCGACGCCGTCGCCGACGCGCCGGACGAGCTGTCGACCGTGGGCTTCATCTGGACGCTGCCGGTCGTCCCCGAGCTGCCCGAGCACCTGCGCGGCCTGACCTACGTGGGCGTGGGCGGCATGTGGGCCGGCGACCCGGCCGACGGGGAGCGCGCCACGCGGCCCCTGCGGGAGCTCGCCACGCCGCTGATCGACATGAGCAAGACCACCACGTACCTCGAGCTGCAGCGCGAGCTGGACCCGTACTTCCCGGCGGGCCTCCGCTACTACTGGAAGGCGCTCTACCTCGACGGGCTCCCCGACCCCGCCATCGAGGCGACGGTCGACTGGTCGAACCGCCGCCCGTCGGAGCGCACGCTGGTGGTCATCCGCCACTGCGGCGGCGCGATCTCCCGCGTCGGCGCCGAGGAGACCGCGTTCGGCGACCGCAGCTCGGAGTGGATGCTGAGCATCGACTCGACCTGGGACGACCCGGCCGACGACGAGGTCAACATCGGCTGGACGCGCGCCTACTGGGACGACGCCCACCGCTTCTCGCAGCGCGGGCAGACCTACTTCAACTTCCCCGGCCTGCTGGAGGAGGGTGACGCGGCCGTCCGCGCCAGCTACGGCGCCAACCACGCCCGCCTGGCGCGCATCAAGGCCAAGTACGACCCGGAGAACCTCTTCCGGCTCAATCAGAACATCCGCCCCGAGGCGTCGCCCGAGCCGGGCCGCGCCCTCCTGGGGTAGCCTCACCCCGGGCGAGGGAGGCCGGGCGCGTGGACGAGCGGATCGAGACGGTCATCTCGGCGGATGGCACGCCGATCGCGTGCTGGCGCAGCGGGATCGGGCCGCCGCTCGTGCTCGTCCACGGCACGGCCGCCGATCACGTCCGGTGGGCGCCGGTGCTGCCCGCCCTCGAGGAGCGGTTCACCGTCATCGCGATGGACCGCCGCGGCCGCGGGCGGAGCGGCGACGGCGACGGCTACGCGATGGAGCGCGAGTTCGAGGACGTCGCGGCGGTGGCCGACTGGGCCGGCGACGGGACGGCGGTGCTCGGCCACTCCTATGGCGGCAACTGCGCGCTCGAGGCGGCCCTCCTCACCGGCAGCGTCGGGCGGCTCGTCCTGTACGAGCCCTCCATGGGGGTGGTGGCGCCGCCGGAGGAGCTCGTCGAGCGTCTCGAGGCCCTGCTGGGCGAGGACCGTCGCGACGACCTCCTGGCGCTGTTCATGGCCGAGGTGGCCGGCGCGTCCCCGGAGCAGATCGAGGCCATGCGCGCCGCCCCCGCCTGGGAGGCGCGCCTGGCGGTCGCGCACACGATCCCCAGGGAGCTGAGGGCCGACCGCGGTCTGGCCTTCGAGCCCTCCCGCTTCCAGGACCTCGCCGTTCCCACGCTGCTGCTGCAGGGCGGCGACAGCCGGGACGTGTTCAAGGCGGCGGTCGAGATGGTGGACGCGGCCCTGCCCGACTCCCGCGTCGTCGTGATGCCTGGCCAGCGCCACGCCGCGATGGACACCGGCACCGACCTCTTCACCGGCGAGGTGCTCGGCTTCCTCGCCTAGCGCCGCCGCCCGACCGCACGGCGGGCGGGACCGAGCCCCCGGGCATGGCGGGCGATCCCACGCCACGGGTCGCCACCGGCGAGGCGATCGCCGATGGTCTCGACGGTCCAGCCCCGCGGGTGCAGGCCGTCGTCGTCGAGCTCCTCCCAGCGGAGCGGCGTCGCCACGGGCGCGGTGGGCAGGGCGCGGACCGCGTAGGGCGCGACCGCGTGCTGCCCGTAGGCGTTGCGGTTGACGTCGACGAAGATGCGGTCCCCGCGCTTGGCGCGGCGGAACTCGACGGTGAGGGCGCGGGGGTCGCGCTCGACGAGCGCCGCGGCCACGTCGCGCGCGAAGGCGTTCACCTCGTCGTAGCCCGCCGTCCGGCGCAGCGGGACGACCACGTGCAGGCCGCGCGAGCCGGTGGTCATCGCGAAGGGCTCGAGACCGAGGTCACGCAGCAGCTCGCCGAGGGTCCGCGCGGCGGCGCGCACGGCGCCGAAGCTGCCGGTCGACGGGTCGAGGTCGAAGATGATCCGGTCGGGGTGCTCCAGACGGTCGGCCCGGCTGGTCCACACGTGCGGCGTGATCGCGTTCTGGCCGGCGAGGTAGACGAGCGTGGGCACGTCGTCGGCCAGGACCTGGCGGATCGTCCCGCCCTCGCGCTTGGGCACGGCGACCGTGGTGATCCAGTCGGGGAAGTGCCGGGGGGCGTCCTTGAGGAAGTGGCCCTCGCCCTCGATGCCCTTGGGGAAGACCTGGAGCGCGAGCGGCCGGCCGCGCACGTGCGGGACCATGGCGCGGCCGACGGCCGCGTAGTGGCGGGCGAGGTCGAGCTTGGTGAGGCCCGGCTCCGGGAAGACGACCCGGTCGGCGTGGCTGATCGCCACCCGCCGCCGGCCGGCCCGGACGGTCGCTCCGCTCACTCCCTGACCACCTCCTCGGCCGCCTTGTCGTCGCGCAGCCCCAGGAAGCGCGGGTGGCGCAGGCGCCCGTCGCGCGTCCACTCGGTGAAGCCGACCTGGGCCACCAGGCGCGGCCGGACCCAGGTCGCGTCGCGCTCGCGCACCTGGTCGGCGAAGGGCGAGCGGTCCTGCCGCAACGGCGCCAGGCGCCCGGCCAGGTCGCGCAGGACGGCGCGCGTGAAGCCCGTGCCGACCTTGCCCGCGTAGCGCAGGCGGCCGTCCTCGTGGTAGCCGAGCAGCAGCGCGCCGAGGTCCGTGCGGCTGCCCCGCGGCGCGGTGAAGCCGCCGATCACCAGCTCCTGCTCGGCCGAGCACTTGAACTTGCGCCAGTCGCCGGAGCGCCCGTGGGTGTAGGGCGCGTCGCGCCGCTTGGCGATCAGGCCCTCCCAGCCCCTGCGGCAGGCCTCCCGGAACAGCGCCTCGCCGTCGCGGTTCCGGTGCGGGGTGAGGCGGATCGGGTCCTGAAAGGCCACCGCGCCGCGGAGCAGCCGCTTGCGGGCGCTCAGCGGGAGCGCCGTCGTGTCGCGGCCCGCGAGGTGCAGGAGGTCGAAGACGTAGTAGAACACCGCGACGTCGCGCTCGCCGCGCTGCTGCAGGCGGGCGAAGCTGGTCCGGGCGCCGTCGAAGGCGACGACCTCGCCGTCGAGGACCGCGGCGCCGGCGTCGTCCTCGAGCGCCGCGGCGACCTCTGGGAAGCGGGAGTTCAGGCTCAGGTCGTTGCGCGAGAGCAGGCGCGCCCGGCGCCCGTCGCGGATCGCCACGCAGCGGATGCCGTCGAGCTTGCGCTCGAAGATCCAGGCCGGATCCGAGAACCGCTCCTCCGTGAGCACGGCCTTCATGGGCTCGACCCGCTCGGGCAGGGGAGCGCGCCGCAGGAGGGCACGCTCGTCCGCCGACAGCCCGGCGAAGGGGTCGGCGGCCCTCGGTCCTCGCGGTCGTCCCATCTCGCATCACCTGCCCTGCCGCGGCCGCGCGAAACGCTCTCTCACCGGCGATACTGGACGCAAGAGGACTCCGAGCGCCGATCCCGGACCGGACCCCGATGCCGCTCGCCCCCGTGACAGAGCAGTCCTGGCTGTTCGTCCCACCGCTGGACGTGCCCCTGTCCCTGCGGCTCGAGAACGGCCGTTTCGACTCCCTGCGGCGCCGGGCGCTCCCCGCTCCGCCCCAATGCGCGACGACCCATGTCGTTCCCGGCGACGACCCCTCGAACCCGACGGGGGAGGACGTCCACTTCGCCACGGGCATCCACCAGGCCGTTGACCTCGCCTCGGTCGCCGGGAACTGCGTCTACGCGGCGTACAGCGGGCGGGTCGTGAAGGTCGAGGTACAGCCCGGCGGCGACACGGCCAACATCAGCGTCGATCATCACCCCCGCGGGCTGGGCTTCCTGACCAACTACAACCACATCGCGGAGGTCCGGGTCGGCGTGGGTGACTTCGTCCGCGAGGGCGAGCCGGTCGCCCAGGTGTCGGCCGTGCCGGACCAGCCGACGCTGCACTTCGAGCTGTGGGCGGTCATCGACCGAGGTGATCGCGGCCGCGACGAGGCGCCCGGCGACAGCGACATGGTGCCGGTTGACCCGACCCGACCCCTCTACGCCTGGGAGCAGAAGCTCGTCCCGGACGAGCCGGTCGCCGGACTCCCGGTCCCGGAGACGATCGGGGTGGCGCGCATCCACACCGTCCCCTTCTTCGTCGCGAGCCTGGACACGGGGCTCCGGCTCCACGTGCCGATGTACGAGCCGATGACGGCGGACGAGCGGCTCATCGTGCGGCTGTTGCGTGAGGCGCACCGGCGGGGAGCCGGCCTCGAGCTCTCGGTCCGCCACTCGCCCTTCTGGGGAGTGGACGTCGTCACCCAGGCACAGCTCGCATAGCCGCCGGTCGCCGGAGCCGAGGGAGGGGCGCGGAGCGTCCCCCAACGCTGCACGCCCCTCCGTCAGACGGGACGCTAGCGCGCCCGCTTACCGCGCGCTTACGAGTGAGGACCGATTCGTCGGTGCCGCCGCTCACGCCCTGAGGCAGCCCGCCCTGGTGTAGGTCACGTTCGGGTCCCACATGATCCACTCCGAGACGCCCTCGGCGCGGGCTCCATTGACCTGGGCGCAGACCTCGGTGGGCCCGTACGTCACCCGGAGGGAGAAGTCCTGGAGCCAGGGGACGACGCGCGCCCCCGTGTTCTTCACGAGCTTGTTGAAGTGGACCAGCGACTCCTCGACGATCGCCCGCGGCTGGCTCTCGGGCTCGTCGACGCCGTAGACGCCGCGGTTCCAGTGGGAGGGGTACACCAGCGGCGCGACGTAGTTGACGTTGCGCGCGATGCGCGTGACGTCCTGGGCGACCTCCTCCGGCCGGAAGGCCGCGATGCCGAACAGCGACGCGCCGAGGAAGGCGCCGGTGGGCTCGAGGCGGTCGCGGGCCTCGGCCACGAACGAGACGATGGAGGCCTGCGCGCCGCCCTTCAGGACCGGGAACCTCATGGTCTCGAGCGGGCCGTCCGGGCGGCGGATGTAGTCGTAGAGGATGTCGTCCACGCCCCGGCGCGCGGCCTCCTCGGCCACGTCGATGTTGTAGTCGCGCACCGTGGGGTGGGCGAAGTTCGTGAACCCGCCGTACCCGGCGTAGGGCCGCCCCCCGGGCGTCTGGATGACCTGGTCGCGCGCGCCGTGGTCCCACGCCCACTTGGCGTGGACCGGGTCGCGGAAGGCCACGATGCGGCCGATGACGCGGCCGCCGAGGTCGTGGATCTGGCGCACGGCGTCCTCGACGACGTAGCTGGGATCGACCGCCCCGATCTTGTTGGCGAAGGGCAGCTTCGAGTCGTAGCCGATGATCCCGGACTCGTCCTTCAGGTCGAGCTCGATGGCGTTGATCTTCTTGTCGCGCAGCAGCTGGAGCACCGGCTCGCGCAGGTAGTCGGTCTCCCAGGAGATCGCGGTCATGTGGACCGCCCGGATCGGCACGAGCGGCTCGCGGGCGATGACCGGGATGCTCGTGCGGATGCCCTTGGAGTTGCCCGCCCGGTTGACCGCCCGCACGGAGACCCTCCCGGCGGGCGGCTCCGGGAACGTCACCGAGAAGCTCCCGTCGGCCGCGACGTTGACCGGCGCGTCGTTGACGGTCACGGTTGACGGCTCGTCGACCCGGCCCGACATCGTGACGGGCGCCTCGCGCACCGCCGGGCGCGTCGGCCCGGTGATCTCGATGTCGGGGCGGGTGTGGTTGACCGTGAAGGTCCAGCTGCGCGTCGCCCGCCATGGCACGAGCGGCTGGTCGATCGTGAAGCGCAGGGTGTGCGTGCCCTCCTCGAGCCCCTGGGGCCTGTAGGTCAGCTCCCCGTCGCCGACGAAGGCGTCGTCGCGCACGTCGGCCCCGTCGTACTCGAGCGTGGCCGTCTCCATGAGCGTGGGCAGGTCGGACGTGACCCGGAACACGAGGTCCTCGGTCGCCTTCGGGCCGAGGAACGCGTTCTGCTCGGGCCCGGTCGTGCTGAGCTGGACGCCGGCGTCGCGCAGCGCGTACCCGACGAGTCCGCCGAAGGCGAGGGCGCCTACGGCGAGGGCCGCCATCAGCGGCCAGCGACGACGCCGCCGCGGCTCGGGAGTCGTGCCGCCGAGGCGCAGGGGCGGGAGGTCGCCACGGGCCCCGTCCCGCCCGCGATCGCCCACCTGGCGCTGACGGGTCGTGGACACCGGCTGGAGGGTACCGGAGGGCCGCCGGGGGCGACAATCCGCCGGCCCGACGCGCCTGTCAGGGGGCGGCGGCCTCCACGCGGTCGCGCCCGGCCCGCTTGGCGCTGTAGAGCGCCCGGTCGGCGCGGCGCTGCAGCTCGTCGACGTCGCGGGCGGCCGTGAGGTCGCAGACGCCCGCCGAGCAGGTGATGCCCGCGACGCCGGCCACCCGGATGCCGGCGATGTCGGCGCGGGCGCGCTCGACCGGCGCCATCGCCCCGGCGGCGTTGACCTGGGGGAGGATCCAGGCGAACTCCTCGCCGCCGATCCGCGCGACCAGCTCGCCGGCGCGCGACGTGGCGCAGAGCCGCCGGCCCACCTCCGCCAGGACGTGGTCGCCCACCTGGTGGCCGTGGGTGTCGTTGATGCCCTTGAACTCGTCGAGGTCGAGGATGACCAGGGTCAGGAGGTGGCCGTGCCGGCGGGCGCGCTCCACCTCGCCGTTCAGCCGCTTCGTGAACGCGCGGCGGTTCGCGAGGCCCGTGAGGGGATCGGTCTCGGCCAGGCGGGCGAGCTCGGCGCGAGCATCGGCGTTGGCGACGGCGATGGCCGCGAGCTCGGCGAAGGCCGCGAGGCGGCGCTCCTCGGCCGGCCCGAACGCGCGCGGCTCGGTCGATCCCGCCGTGAGCGCGCCCCACACGCGGCCGCCGGTCAACAGGGGCGCGGCGATGCCGCTGCGGAGGCCGGCCTGGAGGACCTGGTCGACGGCGGGGTCGGCGGGCAGGTCGTGGTAGTCGTTCGACGCGCGCGGCCTCGCCGGTCATCGCGACGAGGCCAGTCGCGGTCGTGCCGCCGATCGACAGGGTGGGGGAGACGACGACACCCTCGGCCGCGGGCGGGTGGGCCGCCACGCATGTCGCCACCTCCTGCGACTCGAACCGGTAGACCGCGCTGCCCGATGCCTCCAGCAGGACCGTCGCCTCCTCGGCGACCACGCGGCCGATCTCCTCCAGGTCGCCCTCGCGGGCGACGACGGTCGCGACCCGCCGCAGGGCCGCCTGCTCGGCCTCCTGGTTCACCCGGTCCGTGATGTCCGTGAACGCGCTGATCACGTGCTCGGCCGCCCCGGAGGGCCCGGGCTCCGGCAGGAGGCGGGCGCTGTACCACCGCGCGCCGCTCTCGGCGGGGAAGCGGAAGTCCACCGCCAGGCGCTCGCCCCTCTTGAACACGGATCGCACGCCGTCCTCCCAGCGCCCCGCCATCTCGGCCGGGAGCGGAGCGTCCGCGACCGGGCGGCCGAGGAAGGCCGCCGCCGGCCTGCCCGCCGCACGCTCGAAGGCCGAGTTGACGAAGCCGATCCGCAGGTCCGCGCCGACCCGCGCGACCGGGTCGGGCGAGTCCTCCACCAGGGCCCGGAACGCCGCGTGGCCCCCGGTGAGCCGGAGCTCCGCGTGCTTGCGGAGGGTGATGTCGCTGCCGAGCAGCCGCACCCCGCCGGCCCCGTCGGGCACGAGCCGCAGGAACAGCCAGCGCAGGCCGTCCGGGGTCGGCATCTCGAGCTCGAGCTGGCGCTCCTCGCCCGAGCCGAGGGCCAGGCGCAGCTCGCGCTCCAGCGGCGCGACCACCTCGGCGGGGAGCCCGGTCTCGCTCGGGGTGCGGCCGATCAGGGCCTCGGCCGGGAGGCCCACCATGGCGAGGGCCGCGTCGTTCAGGCGCAGGTGCCGCAACGCCCCGTCGAGCTCGATGACGATCGGCTCCTCGGGGGCCGCGCTGCTCTCCTCGTGTCCCACCAGGCGTGAAGTGTGACGCCTTTCGGGCGTCCGTGCCGGGCCCGACGGCTAGTGGAGTGCCCGGAAACGTTCACCGGGTTCTGGCGGGCTGCAAATCATCGCGGATCCGGCGTCATCGGTCGCCCGCATAGGCCAAGCTATGCGGGCTCCCTGCTTCCTTGGCCCTCCGCGGGATTTTCGCGGCCAGAACACCACCAACGTCCCCGGGCACTCCACTAGAAGCGCTCGCGGTCCGGCGGGGGGAGCTCGTCCGGGTAGTCCGCCTCGCCCATCTGGCGCGGGCTCAGGTCCTGCACCCGCGGGCCGCCGTTGATGCCGAGGAGCCGGGCGATCCCGCGCCAGACCACCGTGAGGACGGCGTCGCCGATCAGCAGCGGCCAGCGCCAGAAGACCGTGTAGAAGAACCATCCGATCGCGCCGAGGTCGCGCGACCTCCGGCCGAGGCCCCGGCGGGTCCCGGTGTCCGGCCCGACGACCACGTACGTGTTCCCGTGCTCGCCCGTCTGGACGGCCGCCTGCGGCACCACGACCGCCGGCTTGGGCGGCAGGGGCGCCCTCCCGTGCGCCCAGGCCCAGCCGTACGGGACGCTCAGGAGGAAGCCCAGGATCACGACCAGCGCGGCACGACTCCACCCCACGTCGAACGCGTCGCCCAGGATCCAGTTGACGAAGAGCACCAGCACCGTCAGCCCGATGAGGAACGCCCCCCCGCGCCACCCCGGGGTCTTGAGCCACGGGCCGGGCTGGAGGGTGCGCTCCGGGTTCACGGGTTGCCGGTGGTGACCGTCACGGACTCGCGGTTGTCGATCTGGATCCCGCCGTTCTCGGACGCGAGGCAGCCGACGTTGTTGAGGCAGATCGCCCCCCCGAGGACGCCGCTCGAGACGAGCAGGACGAGGATGACGATCGTTCCGATGACGACGATCAGGGTCTTCATGACCGGTCCCTCTTCGATGCCGGCGAGGCCATTCCTCCGCCGGCGTTCTGCCTGCAATTCACATCGTAGGACGGCCGCGATCAAGGCCGTGAGCCGGCCGTGAGCCGCCCGTGACGGCCGCGGTGGAGGCTCCGCGGCATGAACGGGACCACGGGATCGGTCATCGCGGCGACGGCGGTCTGCCACGCGTGCGAGGAGCTGCTGGGGCGCGTCGAGGGCGAATGGCCCGGCGGCGACGCCGACCGCGCCCTCGAGCGGCTGCGCGAGCGGGTTAACGGCCTGCTCGCGCGCGCGTCGGCCGCGGCGTCCCGCGCCTGCGCGCAGGGACCGACCCTCGAGGTCCGCTGTCTCGGGCCCACGCGCCTGACCGCGGGCGGCGCGGCCATCGCCCCGCCCCGCCGCTCGCGGCTCGTCTTCCAGTACCTCATCGCCCGCCGGCGCCGGCCGGTCCCGCGCGACGTGCTGCTCGAGGCCTTCTGGCCCGGCTCGTCGCCCCGGGCGGCCCGCAACAGCCTCAACGTGGCCGTCACCCTCCTGCGCCGGGCCTTCCGGCCGGTGTACGGCGACTGCCCGGTCGTCGTCTTCCGCGACGAGGCCTACGCGCTCGAGCCGGGCCTCGACGTCTGGGTTGACCACGAGGAGTTCGTGCGGCTGGCGCGGGAGGGCGACCGGCTCCGCCGCGCGGGCGACCTGGCGGAGGCCGTCTCCGCCTACCGCCGTGCCGACGCCCTCTACGGCGGGCCCCTCTTCGAGGAGGAGCCGTACGAGGACTGGATCGTCACCGCACGGCGCGAGGTCGAGAGCGAGCACCTCGACGTGCTGGGGCACCTCGGGGACTGCCTGGCCTCCCTGGGGGACCACGAGACGAGCGCGGAGGCCTACCGCCGCATCCTCGCGGCCGAGCCCCACCGCGACGACGTCCGGCGCCTGCTCGCCGAGCGCTACGAGGCCCTCGGCCGGCCTGGCCTGGCACAACGGCTGGCGCACGCGCGGAAGCCGCGCAATCCGCACGTAATCGCCGCCTAAGTGGGCGCGCCTAGCGTGCTCCCACAGCGTCGCGCATGACGCGCGCCGCCCAACTCAAAAGGAGATCTGAGATGGCTATCGCTCCCAACGACGTCAACGTCCTGTCGGTCGAGACCGCCGACCTGGACGTCCGCGAGGGACAGAACTTCAACGTGACCATCGAGGCCGAGGCCGGGAGCACGCTCCACGCGACCGGTGGCGCCTACCGCGTGCGGATGACCATGACGGACACCACCAACCCGTCACTGCTCAACTCGCAGGACATCACCGGGAACTACGGCGACGCCAACTGGCCCGCCCCCGGCCTGCGGACCTTCACGTTCACGGTGCCCGGCGGCGCGACCGCCGGCCGCCAGGGCGACATCCTGGAGCCCCAGGCCCGCGTCATCAACAACGCGGCTCCGCCCTTCGACGCCTCGCACGCCGTCGGCGACAGGCTGCTCGTCACCCCGTAGCCCCCGCGGCGACGCCCGGCCGGCCCGGCCCGCCCCACCACGGGGCGGGCCGGCCGCCGTCCGGGGCCGGAGGGATCGATGCTCGCGCCACAAGACGCCAGGATCACCGGACTCCGCTGCCTCGAGCCCGGCAACGGCAGCGCCGCCGGGGTCGCGGCCGCCGGGAGCCCGCTGGAGGTCGTCCTGGCGGTCGAGGCCGGGGCCGCGCTCTTCGGGACCGGCGCGCGGTTCGCCGCCGGGGTCCAGATCGAGGGCGTCGATGCCGACGCGATCGCGCGGGTCGAGGGCTGGCTCGCGGGCGCCGACTGGCCCTCGCCGGTCGCCGAGCTACGCGTCCGGGTGGCCGGGGCGGCCACCGCCGGTCTCGCCGACCGGCTGCTCGGCGTGGCGGCCTTCCTGCGGGTGAACGCCGCGCCGCCGTTCCTGGTCTCCGTCCTCCGGGGGCCCGACCTCTTCATCGCCCCGGCGGGCGCCCTTAACAATTCCTTGACAAACGGCCCGTGAGGCTCGCGCGCGGTCCCGGTTGGGCGGGTGAGAACGACAGCACCCTCCCACAGGAGACCACCATGTCGCGCAAGTCGCATCCTCACCGTTGTCCCCGCCGCCGCCATCGCCGCCGCCGCAATCGGCGTGGGCGTCATCGGCTCCCCGGTCGACGCGGCCGACGCCGCCCGGCCCTTCTCCCTCACCAAGTCGCAGTTCACCTCGGTCAAGAAGAACGCGACCACGGCGCTCACCAAGTCCAAGCAGAACGCCAAGGCCATCACCGCGCTCCAGAACAGCGGCGTCGCCGGGCCCCAGGGCCCCCAGGGCCTGCCGGGTGCCAACGGCGGCTTCGACCCGGCCAAGGTCACGCGGGTCACGGGCCCGGTCGTCCCGGTGACGGGCGTGCAGGATTACGCGCCGTACACGCTGCCCTGCCCGTCGGGCAGGATCGCCCTGTCCGGCGGCTGGCACACGCTGGCCCCAGCGGTCGAGAAGGCCCTCCGCGTCACGACCTCCGAGCCGACCGCCAACCTCTCGGGCTGGCACTTCCGGTTCGCCTACCAGGCCCCGGCCCAGTTCACGGCGGCCGTGATCCCGTACGTCGTCTGCGCCGGCAAGTAGGCGCCGTGGCGGACCGTCCCCCTCCGCTCGACGAGCAGTTGGTCGCGGACTGGGCCGCGGTGGGCCTCCGCAGGCTGGAGGCCCACCTCGCGGCCCACGCCGCGTTCTGCGAATTCCTGCGTGCGCGCCGCGCCGATGAGCGCGAGAATGAGGCGCCATGTCCTCCATCGCCGGGCCGCTGAGCTCCCGCACCGACGACCAGCTCGGGCGGGCCGCGCTGGCGGGCGACCGCGACGCGTTCACCGAGCTCTTCGCGCGCCACGAGGGCGGCCTGTTCAACGTCGCGCACCGGCTGACGGGCAGCCGCGAGGATGCGGCCGACATCACGCAGGAGGCCTTCCTGCGCGTGTTCGCGCGGCTCGACGAGCTCGGGGGCCGGGAGGTGAACCTCACGGCCTACCTGCACCGCACCGCCCGCAACCTGGTGTACGACCGCAGCGCCCGGCGGGCGCGCGAGGCGCCGACCGAGGACGTGGAGCGCGCGGCCGGCGCCGACACGGCCATGGAGGCCGACCCCGAGCTGACGACGCTCGTGGGCGCGCAGGGACGCGACGTCCAGGCTGCCAACGCCCGCCTGCCCGAGCGTCAGCGGCTCGTCCTGGCCCTGCGGGAGCTCGAGGACATGGGCTACGAGGACATCGGCCGCGTGCTCGACGTGACCCCGGGCGCGGTGGGGCAGCTGCTCGCGCGGGCGAGGATGGCGCTGCGGCGCGAGCTGCGCCTCGAGCAGGTTGACCTCGAGTGGCTCGCCCCCGGCTGCCGGGCGCGCCTCGGCGACATCGGCGCGCTGATCGACGGCGAGCTCGGCCCGGACCGCGCCCAGGTCCTGACGGCCCACCTCGCGTCGTGCGAGGCGTGCCGGGCCTCGCGGGCGTCGTTCGAGGAGGCCCGCGTCACCTACCGCGCGTGGCTGCCGCTCCCGGTCCTGGGCCTGGGCGCCGCGACGGCGCGGGCGGCCGAGGACGCCGGGCTCGTGCGCTTCGCCGACGCTGGCGCGGGCGGCGGGCCCGCGAGCGGCGCCGCGGACGCAGCCGGTGGCGGCGGTGACGGGCCGGGCGGCCCCGGCCGGGCGGGGGGCTCCGGGCCGGGCGGCGCCGGCGACGACGAGGCCCGCCGCCGGCGCCGGCGGGCCGCCGGGATCGTCCTGGCGGGCATCCTCGCGCTCCTCCTCCTGATCGGGGTGCCCACGCTGGTCGCGGTGCGGACGGGCTCGGACGCGACGACCACCGACGCCGCGCCCGCCGCCGCCCCCCCGACGACCGCGGCCGCCGCCCCGGCTCCGCCGCCGACGACCGCCAAGGCGACGACCGCCAGCGACGACCCCGCTCCGGCGACGGCCGCTCCGGCGACGGCCGCCGCGCAGGCCCCGCCGCCCGCGGACGAGCCCGCGTCCCCGCAGGCGGCACCCGTCCCGGGGACGACGACGGCCGCCGCGGCCGGGGGCCGCCGCGCCCCGGCGCGCACGGTGCGCCGGCCCCCGGCGACGGCGGCGGCGCCGCCGGCCACGACGCAGCCCCCCGCCGTGACCGAGCCGCCGCCTCCCCCGCCGGCGACGCCGCCGCCGCCCGCCGTGACCGACCCGCCCCGGACCGACCCGAGGCGGCCGACGGCCCCCACGCCCGCGCGGCCGCGCCCGCCGACGGTCACCCTGCCGCCGGTCGCCGGGCCCCCGATACCCCCGCCGCCCGTCCCGTAGCCTCTCGCAGGGTGTGGCTCCAGCGCACCGTCGCCCTGCGCCCCCGGCCGCGCGGGATCCACCTCGTCACCGGCGAGGTGCTGGAGGCCGTGCCGGAGATCCGGTCGCTGCGCGTCGGCCTGGCGCACGTCATCGTCCTCCACACCTCGGCGTCGCTGGCCCTCAACGAGAACGCCAGCCCCGACGTGCGCGCCGACCTCGCGGCCTGGCTCGACCGCGCCGTTCCCGACGGGGCGCCGTACTTCCGCCACACGCTCGAGGGCCCGGACGACATGGCGGCCCACGTCAGGTCGGTCCTCACCGGCCCCTCGCTGACGCTGCCCGTCGCGGACGGCCGCCTCGCCCTCGGGACCTGGCAGGGCATCTACCTCTGCGAGCACCGCGACCGCGCTGGATCGCGGTCCGTGACGATCACCCTCTGGGGAGAGGGCGAATAGGGGAGGCTGAAAGCGGGGGGTCCGGGGTACACTCCACAGGTGTCCGACATGGGATCCTTCGCGGTCAGCAGCGACCGGTCGCGCGGCATCGTCACGGTCAGCGGCGATCTCGACCTCGCCCACTGCGGCGACCTGCGTCTCGCGATCCTGGCCGTCGAGGAGAACCGGCCCGCGATCCTCGTCGTCCACCTGCGGCAGGTCGTGCACATCGACTCGACCGGCCTGCGGGTGATCCTGGACGCCGCGACCCGGGCCGAGGCCCAGGGGCGGCGCCTGGTGGTGGTGGTGGAGCCCGACGGGCCGGTGGGCAAGGTCCTCGAGCTGACGCTGGTCACCGACCGCATCGAGGTCGTCGGGGACCTGACGGCCGCCCAGGGGTGATCGAGGAGCCGCCCGAAGCGTGGGAGCTCCGCGAGTCGCGCGAGCTGCTCGACACGATCATCACCTGCGCGCCCGTCGGCTTCGGGCTGCTCGACCCCGCGATGAGGTTCGTCCGCGTCAACGAGGAGCTCGCCGCGATCGGCGGCCGCGCGGTCGAGGAGCTCGTCGGCCGCCGGCCGCACGACGTGATGCCCCCGCCGTGGGGCGAGGCCCTCGCGGGCCCGTTCCGGCGCGTGCTCGAGTCGGGCGATCCCCTCGACCACCTCGAGATCCACGCCCCCACGGCGGCCGCTCCGGGCCGCGACCACACCTGGCTCGCCAGCGGGTACCCGGTGCGCCACGACGGCGAGATCGTGGCCGTCGGCGTCTTCGTCACGGACATCAGCGACCGCGTCCGGGCCGAGCGCGAGCTCCAGCTGCTCTTCGAGGTGGGCGAGGCGCTCGACGCGACGCTCGGGGTGGAGGAGCGCCTCGCGCGCCTCGCCGAGCTCGTGATACCCACCCTCGCCGACTTCTGCACCATCGACGTCCTCGAGCCGTCCGGCGAGCTCCGCAGGGTCGCCGGCGGCGCCGCCGGCGGGCCGGAGGAGGCCGACCCCGCTCGGCGGATCGTCGTCCCGCTGCGCGCGCGCGGCCGCGAGCTCGGGACGCTGACCCTCGGTCTGGGGCCGTCCGGGCGCGTCTACGACGACGGCGACCGGGCGCTGGCCCTCCAGCTCGGCCGCCGCGCCGGGCTCGCGGTCGACAACGCCCGCCTCTTCGACGACCAGCGCGTCATCGCGAGCACCCTCCAGCGCAGCCTGCTTCCGCCCGCCCTGCCCGGTATCCCGGGCATCGACGTCGCCGCGCGCCACAGGCCGCTGGACATGGGCGACGGGGTGGAGGTCGGCGGCGACTTCTACGACCTCTTCGCCGCCGGGCCGTCGTGGGTGGCCGTGATCGGCGACGTCTGCGGCAAGGGGATCGACGCGGCCGCCCTCGCCTCCCTGGCCCGGCACACCCTGCGGGCGCTGGCGCGCGAGGACCCCGCGCCCGGCGCGACCCTGGAGCGGCTGAACGACGCGATCGTGGCCGAGCGCGGCCTGGCGCCGCGCTTCCTGACGGTCGCCTGCGCGCGGGTCGTCCCGGACGGCGCGGGCGTGGCGGCGACCGCGGCCTCGGCCGGTCACCCGCTGCCGCTCGTCGTGCGCGCGAGCGGGCGGGTGGAGCCGCTCGGCCGTCCCGGGACGCTCCTGGGGCCGCTCGCCGAGGTGCGCGTGCACGAGGAGACCGCCCGGCTGGCGCCCCGGGACGCCCTCGTGCTCTACACCGACGGGGTCACGGAATCCCGCCGCGACGGCGTGATGTTCGGCGAGGAGCGCCTGGCCTCGCTGCTGTCCGGCCTCGCCGGACGCGCGGCCGGCGAGATCGCCGACGCGGTCGAGCGGGCCGTCGCCGCCCACCACGGCGGGCCGCCGGAGGACGACCTGGCGCTCCTCGTCCTGCGGGTCGGGCCGTGAGCCCCCGCCGCGATCCCGCCTGGCTCTGGTACGGGATCGCGGGCGCCGGCCTGCTGGCGTTCCTGGTGCTCGAGCTCACGGGCGTCCTCGGAGGCCTCGGCCCCTAGTGTCCCGGCCCAGGCCGCGGGGAACGACGACCCTCCGCCTGCTCGTGGTGCACGACGACGGGCTCGGGATGCGGTTCGGAGGCGGCCATCCGACCGACGCGCGCCGCCACCGCCTCGCGGTGGCGCTCTGCCGCGAGGCCGGCCTCCTCGACGCGCCCGGGGTGGCCCTGGAGGCCGCGCCCGGCCCGCTCGCCGACGAGGCCCTCGCGCGGGTGTTCGCGCCGGCCTTCATCCGCGCGGTGCGCCGCTACAGCGAGGCCCCGGTGCTCGCGGCAGAGCCCGAGGCGCGCCCAGTGGGGGATCGGGGGCGACAACAACGCCTACCCGGGCATGCACGAGGACTCGGCGCGGGCCTGCGCCGCCTGCGCCGCGGCCGCGGGGGCGGTGGCGGCGGGGCGCGCCCGCGCGGCGCTGGTGCCGGCCGCCGGGGCCCACCACGGGACGGCGAGCCAGGCCCAGGGGTTCGGCATCTACAACGAGACGGCCGTCGCGGTGCAGGCGCTCCTCGACGCCGGGCTCGAGCGCGTGGCCTACGTCGACCTCGATGTCCACCACGGCAACGGCACCCAGTGGATCTTCTACGACGAGCCCCGGGTGCTGACCGTCTCGGTGCACGAGAGCGGGCGCCACCTCTTTCCGGGCTCCGGCTTCCCGGCAGAGACCGGCGGGGCCGGGGCGCCGGGGAGCGCCGCCAACGTGGCCCTGCCGCCCTTCGCGGGCGACGACGCGTACCGGGCCGCCTGGGAGCGGGTGGTCGCTCCGGTCGTGCGGGCCTTCGGGCCCGACGCGATCGTCGCCCAGTGCGGGGTCAACCACCACCACGCCGACCCGCTGAGCCACCTCCTCACCACGATGCCGCTCCACCGCGAGCTCTGGGCGGGTCTGCGGGGCCTGGCCGACGAGGTCTGCGACGGCCGGCTCGTGGCGCTGGGGGGCGGCGGCTACGAGCCCTGCACCGCCCCGCCGCGCGCCTGGGCGGGCCTGGCGGCCGAGCTCGCCGGGGTCGCGGTCGAGGGGGCCGTGCCCGAGAGCTGGCGCCGGATCGCCTCCGACGCGGGCTGCCCCGACCCCGCCCGGCGCTGGTGGGAGGACGCGGGCCCGGCCCCCGACGCCGAGCGAGACCGGCGCGCGGCGGCGGAGGCCGAGGCGGCGATCGCCCAGAGCGAGATCGCCCTGTCCCGCTTCTGGGACCTCAGCCGGCGATGACCTCGAGCCCCGTCACCTCGGCCCGCCAGTAGGTGAAGGGGCCCTCGGGGAGCTGCCATGCGACCTCGGCCCGCCGCGGCACGCGCAGGCCGCCCAGCTCGCCGTGGTCGGAGAACGCGCCCCGCCAGGGGGTCGGGACGGCCCGGCCGTCGGCGGTCCGCGGCCGGTCGGGTGCCGACGCGCCGAGAACGTCGCCGTCCGGGCCGAAGCTCAGGCGCACGGCCGCGCGCCCCCCGGCGGTGGGCGTGGCGGCCTCCGCCTCGCCGGGTCCGAGCTCGGCCCACTCGACGGCCCTGTTCGCCCGCAGGGCGTGGGGGACCCAGGCGAGCTCGGCCAGGTAGCGCATCGCCTCCCCGCGGTCGACATCCGGCCCCTGCGATCGGAAGAGGCGCACCCCCGCCAGGCGGCCCTCGAGGGAGCCGCCGGCGTCGTAGGCGTTGACGACCGCCAGCGGCCGCAGCGGCCCGAGTCCGAAGCGGGCCCGCCAGCGAAAGGCGACGCGGGCGGCGTCCATCTCATGCACCGCCTCGAACCGCATCGCCCACGCGCCGGGCCGCATCCGCATCTCCCCGCGCTGGCGGACGCGCACGCCCCGCGCCCGCCCGCCCGCGCCCGCCCGCGCGAGGAACCGCTCGGCGAGGGCGCTCACTCGTCGAGCTGGTCGAACGTGCACGAGGCCGGGTCGCGGTCGTCCCGGAAGCGCAGCAGGCGCGCGCCGTGGCGGATGCGCCCGCCGCTGGCGTGGTCGTAGCTCACCTCGGCGACCAGATCCGGGCGCAGCTCCACCCACTCCAGCTCGCGGTCGCCGGTCCAGCGGCTCGGGTCGCCGCTGCCGCGGCCCCCGGTCTCGTACGGGGCGAGCTCGCCGCGCAGCTCGCGCTTGCGCTTGGCCGTGAAGCCGGCGCAGTGGCCCACCGGCCGCAGCTCGCCGCCGTCGTAGAGGCCGAGGATCAGGGAGCCCACCAGCTCGGGGTTGACCCCCGGCCGCCAGCCCATGACCACGCAGTCGATCGTCCGGACGCGCTTGATCTTCACCATCCCGTGGCGCTCGCCGGGGCGGTAGGGCGCGTCGAGGCGCTTGGCGATCACCCCCTCCGAGGTGCGGAGCCACTCGCCCGCGCGGGCCGCGTCGGTCGACGTCTCGACCGGGTCGAGCCCGGCCGCCGCCTCCAGTGCGGCCCGGCGCTCGCCGAAGGGGGCCTCCATCAGGACGCGGCCGTCGAGCGCGAGCAGGTCGAAGGCCGCGAAGCGGGCCGGGATCCGCTCGGCGAGCATCTCGACGCGCGAGGCCGCCGGGTGCAGGCGCTGCTGCAGCAGGCCGAAGTCCTCGTCGCCCCCGTCACCCGCGATGACGATCTCGCCGTCGGCCACGTAGCTGCCCCGCGGGAGCGCGATCTCCGGGAAGTAGCGCGCCAGGGGCTTGCCGGAGCGCGACTGGATCGCCACGTCGCTCCCGTTGACGAAGACGATCGCCCGGAAGCCGTCGAGCTTGCGCTCGTACGACCAGCCCTCGCCCTCGGGCACCTCGCGGGCCGAGCGGGCGAGCTGGGGCGGTACCGGCGGGGCGAGCGGCAGCGTCACCCCGCCGAGACTACCTCTCCGCCTCGGCGACCTCTCCGCCTCGGCTACCTCTCCACCGGCACGCCGACCATGCTGCCGTACTCGGTCCACGAGCCGTCGTAGTTGCGCACCCGCTCGTAGCCCAGCAGCTCGTGGAGCACGAACCAGGTGTGGCTGGAGCGCTCGCCGATGCGGCAGTAGGCGATCACGTCGGTGTCGGGGGTGACGCCCACCCCACCGTAGATCTGGGTCAGCTCCTCGTCGCTCTTGAAGGAGCCGTCCTCGCGGGCGGCCGTCGCCCAGGGCACGTTCGCCGCGCCGGGGACGTGGCCGGGCACCTGGGCCTGCTCCTGGGGCAGGTGGGGCGGGGCCAGCACCTCGCCGGAGAACTCGGCCGGGCTGCGGACGTCGACCATCGTCTTGCCGTTGCCGCCCAGGTGGGCCAGGACGTCGTCCCGGAAGGCGCGCAGCTCGCCGCGCACGCCCGCCAGCGCCCCGGGGTCGGCCGGCGCGACGCTCGGCTCCTCGGTCACCAGCTCGCGCTCCTCGAGCTCCCACTTCTTGCGCCCGCCGTCCATCAGCTTGACCCGGTCGAAGCCCAGGTAGCGCAGCAGCCAGTAGGCGTAGGTGGCGAACCAGTTGTTGTTGCCCCCGTAGAGCACCACGGTGGTGTCCGGGCCCACGCCGGAGCGGGCCAGCAGCGCGCGGAGGCCCTCCTGGTCGAGGAACTCGCGGCGCAGCTCCTCGTGCAGGTCGTCCTTCCAGTGCCAGGCGACGGCGTTGGCGATGTGGCCGTCCGCGTAGGCGGCCGTGTCCTCGTCCACCTCGACGAGGCGATAGGCCGGGTCGTCGGCGTGCTCGGCGACCCAGTCGGTTGAGACGAGCACCTCGTCCC
Organism: Miltoncostaeaceae bacterium; assembly: GCA_963835685.1. GTDB lineage: Bacteria > Actinomycetota > Thermoleophilia > Miltoncostaeales > Miltoncostaeaceae > DATAGF01. The sequence continues at coordinate 266,125 of CAWIGI010000010.1, read as the reverse complement.
GTCGGCTCATTCCCTCAGCTCCCCCTTGCGACGTTGCGGACGCCGCGAGTCTACTCCGGAAATCCGCCGATTTTGCCGGTTATCGCGGTGGAGCACCGGAGGCGGACGTGCCCCGTCCCGCGCCGCGGCGAGGACCGTCGTCCCGTGATCGCGCCGCGAGGCCGGTGGTAGATTGGCCTCGGTGCGCTCTCGCCTGCGGTTCATCGTCGCGATCAGCCTCGCCGTGGGGCTCGGCGCCTGGCTGGCCTGGACCAGCATCGGCGGCTCGCTGGAGACCTACGCCGGCCCCGGCGAGCTGGCCATGAGCGCCGACACGACCTACCGCCTCAACGGCACGGTCGCCCAGGCGCGCCGGCCGATCGCGGCCGCCGCCGCCCAGAGCGCGCAGGGGCTGCGCTTTGTGGTCGTCGACAAGGAGGACCCGGCCCAGCGGATGCCGGTGCTCTACCGGGGCTCGGTGCCCGACCAGTTCAAGGCCGGGCGCGAGGTGGTGGTCACCGGCAGCCTGCGGGGCGGCACCTTCGTGGCCCGCAACGACTCGCTGATCACGCTCTGCCCCTCCAAGTTCACCGACCGCCCCGAGGACACCGCCACGTGAGCGGGCGGCCGCGTCCATGAGCCTGCTCGGACGCGCCGCCCTCCTGCTGGCGCTGGTCGCCGCCGCCTACGCGCTGGTGATGGCGCTCGGCGGCCGGCGCGGGCGCCGGCGGGCCTGGCAGCAGAGCGCCGAGCGCGGGGTCTATGCCGTCTTCGGCCTCACCAGCCTGGCGATCGTCACGATGTGGGCGGCGCTGCTGTCCGACGCCTTCGAGCTGCGCAACGTCGCCGAGTACAGCTCGTCCACCCTCGGGCCCCAGTTCAAGATCACCGCCCTCTGGGCCAGCCAGGCCGGCTCGCTGCTGCTCTGGGCCTGGATCTTCAGTGGCTTTGCCTCGCTGGCGGTCTACCTCAACCGCAACAAGAACCGCCAGCTGATGCCGGTGGTGGTGGGCGTCCTGATGGTGATCGCGATCTTCTTCCTCGGGCTGCTGTCGTTCGTCACCAGCCCCTTCGAGACGCTGGGCGCCGCGCCCGCCGAGGGCCGCGGCCTCAACCCGCTGCTGCAGAACTTCTACATGCAGATCCACCCGCCGCTGCTCTACCTGGGCTTCGTGGGCCTGTCGATCCCCTTCGCCTTCGCCATCGCGGCCCTGGTGACGCGCAAGCTGGACACCGGCTGGATCAGGAGCATCCGGGCCTGGACGATCTTCAGCTGGCTCTTTCTCGGCACCGGCATCCTGCTGGGGGCCAAGTGGGCCTACGAGACGCTGGGCTGGGGGGGCTACTGGGCCTGGGACCCGGTCGAGAACGCGGCCTTCATGCCCTGGCTGGTGGCCACCGCCTTCCTGCACTCGGTGATGGTCCAGGAGCGCAGGGGGATGCTGAAGGTCTGGAACATGGTGCTGGTGATCCTGACCTTTTCCCTCTGCCTGTTCGGCACCTTCCTGACCCGCTCGGGGATCATCAGCTCGGTCCACGCCTTTGGCGAGTTGACCCTGGGGCCCTTCTTCCTCGCCTTCATCATCGCGGTGCTGGTCGGCTCGCTGGCGCTGCTGATCAGCCGCCTCCCGCTCCTGCGCTCCGAGCACACCCTCGAGAGCTACCTCTCCCGCGAGGCGGTCTTCCTCGCCAACAACCTGCTCCTGGTGGGCCTGGCCTTCGCCGTCTTCTGGGGGACGATGTTCCCGATCCTCTCCGAGGCCGCCCGCGGGGAGCGGATCACGGTCGGCCAGGGCTACTACGACCAGGTGGCCCTGCCGATCGGGGCGGCGCTGCTGGTGCTGACGGGCGTCGGCCCCCTGATCGCCTGGCGCAAGGCCAGCCCGGCCCAGCTGCGGCGGCGCTTTGCAGCGCCGCTGGTGATCGCCGCCCTCGCGGCCCTGCCCCTGCTGGCCCTGACCGACCTGCGCCGGAGCTGGACGGCGGCGCTGGTGGCCGTGGCCGGCGTCTTCGTGAGCGCCTGCCTCGCCGGCGAGGTCTGGCGCGGCCTGCGCGTGCGCCACGCCCTCGGGGGCCTCTCCTGGCCGGGCGCCTTTGTCAGCATGGTCGCCCGCAACCGGCGCCGCTACGGCGGCTATGCGGTCCACCTGGGGATCGTGGTGCTCATCATCGGCCTCGCCGGCTCCAAGGGCTTCGCCACCGAGGTCGACGTGCTGGTGCCCGAGGGCGGGCGGGCCGAGGTGGCCGGCTACACCCTCGTCAACGAGGGCGCGGCGGAGGCCGAGGACGCCCACAAGTCCTCGGTGCGGGTCCGGATGGGGGTCTTCCGGGGCGGCGACCGGTTCGCCACGATGAGCCCCGGCATCGACCAGTTCACGGTCGACGGCACCCGCTCCTCGGTCGTGGCGATCGACTCTTCGCCCACCCGCGACCTCTACCTGGTCCTGACGCAGCTGACCCCCCAGGGCGCGGCGCGCCTGTCGGTGTTCGTCAACCCGCTGGTGCTCTGGCTCTGGGTCGCCGGGGCGATCATCGCCCTGGGCGGCCTGGTGGCCGCCTGGCCGGGGCCGCCGTCGACGCGCCGCGAGCCCGTCGAGAGCGCGGCGCGGGGCGAGGCCCGCGGCGAGGCCCGGGCGTGAGGTGCTCGCGGGCGCGCTGATCCTCGCCGCGGTCGCGCTGGTGGTCGTGGTGGCCCTCGCGTGGCCGCTCGTGGCACGCCGCGACGACCGGGCCCCCGCCGACCCGGGCGGCGACGCCCGCCACGCCGTCGAGGAGGACCTCGAGCGCTCGCTGGCCGCGATCCGCGAGATCGAGATGGATCATCGCGCCGGCAACCTCTCGGACGAGGACTTCGCCGAGCTCGACCGCGCCGAGCGGGTGAGGGCCGTCGAGCTGATGCGGCGGCGCGACGAGCTCGGCCCGGGCTGACAGCCTTTTCGCGGAATCCGCTGAAAGCGCCAGCAAATAGGGGGATCCCTCACTGACGGGTGTCACGCCGGCCGGCCGCGGGGGTTGCCTCCCGGCCGGGGCCCCCGTAGAGTGCCGCGCGTTCTCCCCCCATGACTCCCAGGAGCGCCGGGCAGATGCCCCTGCCCGGCGCTCCACAGCCGCGGTGCCGCGCGCGGCGGAAAGGAGCCCGAGGTCCAGAATCGTCCGCGCGCCGTCGACGGACACGGCCGCTTCCCCCGTCGGACATCAGGCGTCCTCGTCTTCCTGGTCCTCCTGGTCGCGGGTGCCTTCGCGTCCGTCGCGCAGGGCGTCGAGCTCCCCTCCGCGCCCGCGGAGGCGACCGAGGGCGCCGCGCCGGCGCCCGCGGTGCAGGCGCCCGCCCCCCCGGCGGCCGCGACTGCGCCGGCGCCGCGCTCTGCGCCCATCCGCCTGCGCATCGGCTCGCGCGGCGACGCGGTCCGCGACCTGCAGCGCGAGCTCCGTCGCCGCGGCCAGCGGATCGCCGTTGACGGCGCGTTCGGGCCGGCCACCAAGCGCGCGGTGAAGCGGATCCAGAAGCGCTTCCGCATGAGGCCGACGGGCATCGTCGGACCCAAGCTGCTGAAGCGCCTCGGCCTGCCCACGCGGACGGCTGCCGCCGCGCCCCCGGCCCCCGTGCGGCCCCCCGGGACATCGCCCTACCTGAAGGTGTTCCCGGTCTCCGGCGAGTACAGCTACTTCAACGACTACGGCGCCCCGCGCGGGTCGGGCATCCACCAAGGCGTCGACGTCATGGCCGACCGCGGCACGCCGCTCGTCGCGGTCGACGACGGGGTGATCTCCAAGATGACCCGCGTCGAGACCGGCCTTGGCGGGATCTACATCTGGCTCAAGCGCGCGGACGGGGTCCAGTACTACTACGCGCACATGGATTCAATCGCGGAGGGACTCGCGGTCGGGTCACGAATCACGGTCGGACAGGTGGTGGGAGCGGTCGGGAACACCGGCGACGCCCGCCACGGCGCCTCGCACCTGCACTTCGAGATCCGGATCGCGTGGACCCCGATCAACCCGTACCCGCACCTCCAGGCGGTTGACCCGACCGCCCGCGCCGCCTCTCGCTCGGGAGGCTGACGCCCCCTCCGACGCGCCGCGGACGGCGCGCCGCGGCGCTGCTGGCCGGCATGGGAGCCGGAGCCGCCCTGGCAATCGGGGGGGTCGCGTGGTCCGCGCCGGCCGACGAGAAGGCCGACGTTGACCAGCGGCTCGAGCGGGCCCGCGACCGGCTCGCCCAGGCGCGCGGGCGCGAGAGCGTCCTCACCGACGAGGTGCAGGGCTACACCGACCGCATCCGGACGCTCGAGGCGCGGCTGGCGCCGCTGCGTGAGCGCTCGGCGCGCCTGGACGCCGAGCTGGCCGAGCTGCGGGACCGGCTCGAGCAGCTCACCCGGCGGCTGGCGGTCGAGCAGGAGCGGCTCGCCGACGCCCTCGCCGAGCTCGCCCTCCGCGAGGCCGTCCTCGGCGACCGCCTGCGCGACATCTACGCCCGCGGCGAGCCCGACCCGATCCTCGTCCTGCTCGAGTCCGGCAGCCTCTCCGAGGCGCTCGCGGCGTCCGAGCTGCTCGAGGTGGTCGCCGAGCGCGACCGCGACCTCGCCCAGGCGGTCAAGACCTACGCCGCCGAGGTGCGGCGCACGCGCGACGCGATCGCCGAGATGAAGGCCGAGGTCGCCGAGTCGGAGGCGCGGGCCGAGGTCGCCGCCGAGCGCGCCCGCGCCGCCAAGGCGGATCTGGAGCGCGAGCAGGCGGGCCTCACGAAGGTGCGCGCGGGCCGCCAGGCGCTGCTGGACAGCGTTCGCGGCGACCGCGAGCAGATCGAGGCCGAGGCGAGGAACCTCGAGGAGCGCTCCGCGGCGCTGGCCAACCGCATCCGCAGGGCGCAGGGGCTCCCGGCCGCGCCGAGCGGCGCCGTGCAGGTGGGCCCGCCCTCGTCGGCCGGGCTCGTGTGGCCGGTCAGCGGCCCGATCACCTCCGGCTTCGGGCCCCGCTGGGGCCGGATGCACGAGGGCATCGACATCGCAGGGTCGAGCGGCACGCCGATCGCGGCGGCGGCGACCGGGACCGTGATCTCGGCAGGCTGGAGCGGCGGCTACGGCCAGCTCGTCGTGCTCGACCACGGCAACGGTCTCAGCACCGCCTACGCCCACCTGTCCAGCATCTCGGTCTCGGCCGGCCAGACCGTCCCGCAGGGGTCGGCGGTCGGGGGCATGGGCACCACGGGCAGCTCGACGGGCGTCCACCTGCACTTCGAGGTGCGGGTCAACGGCGCCGCCGTGAACCCCCTGGGGTACCTCTAGCCGGTCAGCCCGCGATCAGCCCGGTCAGGTACATGATCGCGATGCCGGCCAGGAAGCCGCCGACGACCCAGCCGGAGCCCAGCCCTCCGGGGGCGCGCCGGGCGACGTAGCGCCCGACCTCGACAACCACCTGCAGCGCCGCGCCCACCGCGATCGAGAAGAACAGGACGGCCAGCACCTCGTTCGTGAGGAAGCCCCCGATCCAGGCGCCGAGGATGGCGGGCGCCCCCGCGATCAGGGCCAGCGCGGCCAGGCGGCCGAGCCCCACCCGGCGCCCCTCGGCGAGCGGCGCCGCGATGCCGAGCCCCTCGGTGACGTTGTGGACCATGAAGCCGACGATCAGGAAGGTGCCGAGCGCGAGCTCGCCCAGGGCGAACGACGAGCCGATGGCCAGGCCCTCGCCCAGGTTGTGCAGCCCGATGCCGACGGCGACCATCGTCGCCAGGGCCACGCCCGCGAGCGGCGCGCCGCCGGCGACGCCCGGCCCGCGGGCCGAGAGCCGCTGGGCCACCCACGAGAGCCCGAGGTAGCTGGCCGCCACCCCGAGCACCACGAGCCCGGTGCCGCCCAGCGCGCTCGGCAGGGCGGCCTGGAGCTCCAGGGCCTCGGCGAGGGCGTCGAACGCGAGGAAGGTCAGCAGCCCCGCCGTGAGCGCCATGAAGGCGGCGAGCCAGCGCGGGTCGGCCTGACGCAGGGCCGGCAGCCAGAGCATCCCGAGGGCCACGGGCACCACCCCCACCAGGAGGCCGATGAGCGCGTACCCGGCGACGCTCGAGCCGTCGGCGCCGGGAGTCTCCACGGCGGCGGGCACCTCGTGGACCGTCTGGATGCCGGTCGAGCTGGTCACGCCGACGGTGTAGGGGTCGTCCTCGACCCAGTCGAAGGGGACCTCGATCGTCGCCGACCGCAGCCGCTCCAGGGTGGTGGGCCCGTCGACCGCGAACGGGACGATGGCGTCGTTGACCGTCACCGAGCCGATGGTGATGTCCTCGGGCTGGGGATTGCGCACGTGGATCCGGATCTCGCCGGGCTGGAACTCGACCCGCCGGACGTCGAGCTCGTCGGCCGGCGGCGGGTTCGCGCCCACCAGCCCGGTGAGCGAGCTGCCCGAGGAGACGAAGGCGGCGGCGACCACGACCAGCAGCACGATCGGCACCAGGACGAGCAGCCGGGTCGTCCACGCGCCGCCGCGCCGGATCGGAGCCGAGTCCGTGGTCACGTCAGCCGTCCACGACGTCGAAGAAGCCCATCCAGCCGAGCTCGGCGAACTCCGACTGGTGGGCGTGGAACATGAACCGCCCGGCGTGGTGCCAGTCGATCTCGATGATCCCCCGCTCGCCCTGGCACTGCATCACCGTGTCCGTGTACTCGAAGTGGTCGGTGCTGCCGGTGCGGTAGTAGCGGAAGAACTCGCCGTGGAGGTGGAACGAGTTGATGAGGTCGAACTCGGTGAGGTTCGCCAGGTAGATCCGGAGGGTCTCCGACCTCCGCACCCGGATCGGGTACTTGGCGTAGTAGAAGGCCTTGCCGTTGACGGTGTAGAAGTTGTTCTCGCCGTCGCCGTCGGTGTCGAAGCCGTTCATGACCATCACGAGCTCGCGCGCCGGCCGGCGCGGCTCGGGCGGGTCGATGATGAAGGCGCCGTAGAGGCCCTTGTGGATGTGCTTCTTCAGCGGCGTCGAGTGGCAGTGGTAGAGCTGCATGCCGTGCGGGCGCGCCGGGAAGCGGTACGTGAACGAGCGCCCCGGGTCGACGACCTGGAACACCCCGTCCATGTCGGCCGGGTGGATCCCGTGGAAGTGGATCGTGTGGGGGTGCGAGCCGGCGTTGGTGAAGCGCACCTCGAGCAGGTCGTCCTCGGTCGCACGGATGACCGGCCCGGGGACGGTGCCGTTGTAGGTCCAGGCGGGGAAGAACACGCCCTGGGCCACCTCGACCTCGCGGTCGACCGCGGAGATGTCGTAGCGGCGGACCCGCCCGGGGGAGTGGGGGCGCGCCGGCGGCGGGGTCAGGAGGGCGTCGAGGTCGCGCGGCCCGCCGGGGGCGGGGACCTCCGCGCCGATCATCGCCGCGTGGCCGTGGGCGGCCTCGTGCCGCGCGGCCTCGGTGGCGCCCGAGCGCCCGCCGAGCGCCGGCGCGGTCGCGATCCCGGCCATCGGCACGGCCGCGATGATGGGCGCCGCCCCTGCGAGCACCTGGCGGCGCGTCAGTCCCTTCCTAGGCACGGCCAGGTTATAGCGTTAGCCATGGCTAGCTGGCAAGGTCAGCCGCCGCTGGCGAGCTCCGTCGCGCGGGCCAGCACCCCGTCCAGCATGGCCGGCGTCAGGCGGCCCGTGGAGACGTTCTGAGGGCTCGGGTGGTAGCTGCCGAGCAACCACCGCCCCTGGAGGACCGCCTCGGCGCCGTGGCCGAAGCGCGGCCAGGGCCGCGGCGCGCCGAGCGCGCGCAGGGATGCGTCCCAGCCCACCGCGCCGAGGGCGAGCACGACGCGGGCGTTCGGGCACAGCGCGAGCTCGCGCACGAGGTATGGGCGGCAGCGGTCCCGCTCGTCCGGGGCCGGTCGGTTGTCCGGCGGCGCGCAGCGGACCGCCGCCGTGACGCGGCAGCCGCGCAGGCGCATGCCGTCACCGAGCCCGACCGAGCGCGGCTGCGACGCCAGCCCGGCCCGGTGGAGGGCCGCGTAGAGGACGTCGCCGCTCGCGTCGCCCGTGAAGGGGCGGCCCGTGCGGTTGGCGCCGTGGGCGGAGGGGGCCAGCCCGACGAGCACCAGCCAGGGGTCCGGGTCGCCGAACCCCGGCACGGGCTTGGCCCAGTACGCCTGGTCGGCGAAGGCCCGCCGCTTGACGCGCCCCACCTCCTCGCGCCAGGCCACCAGCCGCGGGCAGGCCCGGCAGGCGACGATCTCGGCCTCGAGCGCGGCGAGCCCGCCGGCGGTCAATTGGCACTCCGCGCGTGTGCCAATTGGCCAACCCCGAGGTGCGCGGCCAGGAACGCCACGGTCTCGGCGAGCACGGCGGGGTCGTGCTGGAGGCTCTGGTGGCCGCCGCCCAGGGCGATCCGCAGCCGCGCCGGCGGCGGCGCGCGTCCGGCCAGGGCGAAGGTCTCGCCCCAGGGCACGCGGTCGTCGCCCGTGGCGTGCCAGTAGCCGCGGGCCGTCCCGTCGGCCCGCGCGGCGTGGAGCGCGAGCAGCCCCCCGAGGGACGACCCGCGGACGCCCAGCGGCGCGTGGCCGCGGGCGGCGAGGAGGCTGATGACGCGGCCGGTCACGTCGCACACAACAGCTCGGCGATGGGGCTCAGAGGAGGGAGTGGCTTTTCCCGGCGCCCGCCCCGGCGAAGCCGGTGCGCCGGTCTGCGCGGGCCGCCGGCCAGGCGAGCCCGCGCGCGCATGAGCGCCCCGCGAGAGGGCGCTCATCCGCTTCGTCACCGATGTCCGAGGGCGCGGGCAGGCGGGGAGGATAGCCGTTGATCTGTTACCGTCCGCGCCTCCGATGATGCCGCTCGATCAGGTGCTGCCCCCCTCGGCAGCGGTCACCCCCGAGGGGCACCTGTCGATCGGCGGGTGCGACCTCGTGGCGCTTGCCGAGGAGCACGGGACCCCGCTGGTCGTCTACGACGAGGGGGCGCTGCGCGAGGCCGCGCGGCGCTACCGCGCGGCCTTCGAGGCCCACGACCCCGACGTCGAGGTCGTCTACGCCAGCAAGGCCTACTTCGGCCTGGCGATGCTCCGGCTCGCCCTCGAGGAGGGGCTGTCGGTGGACGTCGCCTCGGGGGGCGAGCTCTACGTCGCGCTGCGGGCCGGCTTCCCGCCGGAGCGGATCTACCTGCACGGCAACAACAAGGACGCGGCCGAGGTGGCCGAGGCGCTCGACGCCGGGGTCGGCACGATCATCCTCGACAACCTCGACGAGATCCCGCTGATCGAGCGCGAGGCGGCGGCGCGGAGGGTCCGCCAGCGGGTGCTCGTGCGCGTGACCCCGGGCGTGGAGCCCTCGACCCACTCCTACATCGCCACCGGCCAGCTCGACTCGAAGTTCGGCTTCTCCATCGAGGGCGGCTCGGCGCGGGAGGCGGTCGACGCGGTCGTCGGCTCGGATGCCCTCGAGCTCGCCGGGCTGCACTGCCACATCGGCTCCCAGCTCTTCGACCTCGGCGGGTATCAGGCCGCCGCGGCGATCGTGGCGGACTTCGCGGCGACCCTGAACGGCGCCGGGCTGGGCGTGATGAACATGGGCGGCGGCCTCGGCATCGCCTACACGCGCGCCGACCGACCGGCCGCCGTCGAGGACTACGCCGAGGTCGTCGTCGAGGCGGTCCGCGGGGAGTGGGGCCGGGTGGGCCTGCCGCAGCCGCGCATCCTGGTGGAGCCCGGCCGCTCGATCGTGGGCCGCGCCGGCGTCACCCTCTACCGCGTGGGCGGGACCAAGGTCGTCCCGGACGTGCGGACCTACGCGTCCGTGGACGGCGGCATGAGCGACCTGCTGCGGCCCATGCTGTACGGGGCCGTGTACGAGCCGCTGCTGGCCAACCGGGCCGACGCCGAGCCCACCGAGACCCTGCGGCTGGTGGGCAAGCACTGCGAGAGCGGCGACGTGCTCGTGTCCGAGGCCTCGCTGCCGCCGGTGGCCCCGGGCGACCTCGTCTGCCTGCCGGCCACGGGCGCCTACGGCGTCGCGATGGCCTCGAACTACAACGGCGTGACCCGGCCGGCCGTGGCCTTCGTGGACGACGGGCGCGCCCGCATCGTGACCCGGCGCGAGACGTACGCCGACCTCGTCGCCCGCGACGTGTGAGCGGGGCCCGCGCGCCGGAGCCCGCGGCGCCCGTCCGCATCGGCCTGCTGGGCTGCGGGACGGTCGGCCGGGCCGTCGTCCGCTCCCTCATCGAGGGCGCCGACACCATCGAGCGCGCCTCGGGCCACCGGCTCGTAGTCGGGCCGGTGCTGGTGCGCGACCCCGGCCGCGAGCGCGACGGGATCGATCCGGCCCTCCTCACGACCGACCCGGCGCAGGTGCTCGACGACCCGTCGGTGGCGATCGTGGTCGAGGTGATGGGCGGGGTCGAGCCGACGCTCGGCTACCTGCGGCGCGCGCTGGCGCGCGGCGCCTCGGTGGTGACGGCGAACAAGCAGCTGCTGTCGCGGCACGGGCCCGAGCTGCTGCGGGCGGCGGAGGAGGCCGGCGCCGAGCTGCGCTTCGAGGCCTCCGCGTGCGCCGCGATCCCCGTCATCAAGGTCCTGCGCGAGTCCCTGCTGGCGGCCGAGATCGAGGCGGTCACGGGGATCGTCAACGGCACCACCAACTACATCCTCACCGAGATGGCCCGGGGCGGGACCTCCTACGCCGAGGCGCTCGCCAGCGCCCAGGCGCTCGGCTACGCCGAGGCCGACCCGGTCGAGGACGTCGGCGGCGCCGACGCGGCCGCCAAGATGGCGATCCTGGCCTCGATCGCCTTCCACTCGCGAGTCCTGATCGACGACGTCCCCTTCGAGGGGATCGACGGCCTCCAGGCCGAGGACCTCGCCCACGCCGACTCCCTCGGGTTCGTGGTCAAGCTCGTCGGGGTCGCGCGGCTCCTGAACGGGTCGGTCAGCGTGCGCGTCTATCCGGCCCTCCTGCCGCGCGGGCACCGCCTGGCCGCCATCGGCGGGCCCGACAACGCGGTCCTGATCGAGTCCCGCGCGACCCGGGAGATCATGCTCGTGGGACCCGGAGCCGGCGGCGACGAGACCGCCTCGGCCGTCCTGGCCGACATCCTCTCGGTGCTCGGGACCCAGCAGGGCTCGTTCCTGCACAACGCGCTCGCCGACGCGGGCCGGCCCATCGCCCCTCCCGGGTCGGTGCCGTCGGCGTTCTACCTGCGCACGTCCGTGGTTGACCGGCCGGGGGTGCTCGCCCGCGTGGCCTCGATCTTCGCCGACGAGGACCTGTCGATCCTGTCGGTCGTGCAGAGCGGCTCCGGCGACGAGGCCAGCCTGGTGCTGATCCTGCACGAGGGGCTCGAGGACAGCATGCAGCGCGCCGTCGCGCGCATCGGCGGCCTCGACGACGTGCGCGACCGGCCCGTGATGCTGAGGGTGCTGGGCTCGGGCGAGGGCGGCGACCGGTGACCGGCCCCGCCCTGATCGAGCGCTACCGCGACCTGCTGCCCGTGGACGGGTCGACGCCGGTCGTGTCGCTCGGCGAGGGCGCGACGCCGCTGGTTCCGCTCCACCGCCTGTCCGAGCGCCTCGGCCTCCGCGTGCTGGCGAAGCTCGAGGGCATGAACCCCACGGCGAGCTTCAAGGACCGCGGCATGACCATGGCGGTGTCGAAGGCGATCGAGGAGGGGGCGAGCGCGGTCATCTGCGCCTCGACCGGCAACACCTCGGCCTCGGCGGCGGCCTACGCCGCCCGGGCGGGCCTCACCGCGGCGGTCGTGATCCCCGAGGGCAAGATCGCGGCGGGCAAGCTGGCCCAGGCCCTGATCCACGGGGCGCGCGTGCTGGCGCTGGAGGGCGGCTTCGACGACGCGCTGTCGGTGGTGCGGCGGCTGGTGGAGCGCCACCCCATCGCGCTGGTCAACTCGCTGAACGAGTACCGCATCGACGGGCAGCGCACGGCCGCCTTCGAGGTCTGCGACGACCTCGGCGACGCCCCGGACGCGCTCTGCATCCCCGTGGGGAACGCGGGCAACGTCAGCGCCTACTGGCTCGGGTTCCAGGCGTACCGCGAGGCCGAGCGCTCGCGCGGCCTCCCGCGTCTCTACGGCTTCCAGGCCGCAGGCGCCGCGCCGCTGGTCGAGGGGGCCCCCGTGGCGCGGCCCGAGACCGTCGCCACGGCGATCCGCATCGGGGCGCCGGCCCGCGGGGAGCAGGCCCTCGCCGCGATGCGCGACTCGGGCGGCGGGGTGAGCGCGGTGACGGACTCGGAGATCCTGGAGGCCTACCGCCTGCTCGCGGCCGAGGAGGGCGTCTTCTGCGAGCCCGCGTCGGCGGCCTCGGTCGCCGGGCTGATGGCCCGGGCCGGGTCGGGTGACCTCGCCGCGGGCGAGACCGTGGTCTGCGTGCTGACCGGCCACGGGCTGAAGGACCCCGACACGGCGATCGTCAACTCGGAGGCCGTGCGGCGGCTGCCGGCCGACCTCGAGGCGGTGGAGGAGGCGCTCTTTGGCTGAGCTCGAGGCCCTCACCGTCAGCGCGCCGGCCACCTCGGCGAACCTCGGCCCGGGCTTCGACTGCCTGGCCGCGGCCCTCGACCTGGGCAACGCGGTCGTCATCACGCGCCGCGCCGGGCCGCTGGCGGTGCGCGTGACCGGCGAGGGCGCCGGCGAGCTGGCCGAGGACGACACCAACCTGGTCTGCCGCGCGCTCGCCTCGGGTCTGGGCTCGCTCGACGGCCTGGCGGTCGAGTGCCGCAACCGGATCCCGCTCGGGCGCGGCCTGGGCTCGTCCTCGGCCGCCGTGTGCGCGGGTCTCGTGGCCGCGAACGCGCTCGGCGGGCTGCGCTGGACCCCCGACGAGCTGCTCGCCCGCGCCACCGAGCTCGAGGGCCACGCCGACAACGCGGCCGCGTGCATCGCCGGCGGCATCGTGGCCGTGCGCCCCGGCCCGGCCTGGACGCCCGTGCCCGTCCCCGAGGAGCTGGCCTTCGTCGCCGCCATCCCCGAGGCGCGCACCTCGACCGACGCGGCCCGCCGCGCGCTCCCGTCCGAGGTGACGCTGGCCGACGCGGCGGCGACCCTGGCGCACGCGGTCGGCCTCGCCCTCGCGCTGGCCGAGGGCCGTCTCGAGGACCTCCCGCAGCTCCTCGACGACCGCCTGCACGAGCCGCACCGCGCCGCGGCCGTGCCCGGGATCGCCGAGCTGCGCGGGCTCGTGGGCCGTGCGGGGTGCCTGGGCGCGACGATCTCGGGCTCGGGCCCGACGGTCCTGCTCTGGTGCCGGCGCGACGACGCCGACGCCCTGGCCGCCGAGGCGGAGCGGGCGCTGGCGGCGGCCGGGGTCCCGGGGCGCGCCCGGCCCTCCCGGGTGAGCGCCGCCGGCGTCCGCGCCCGCTGGACCGGCGGGGCCGACCTGCGCCTGGCCCGGGCGGTGGGGTGACGGGCGACCTGCGCTGGCGCCACGCGGGCGGCGCCCTCGACTGCTCGCGAGGGCGGCTGGTGGGGATCGTCAACGCCAACCCCGACTCGTTCAGCGACGGCGGCGCCCACGCCGGCACCGAGGCCGCCGTGCGCCACGGGCTGCGGCTGGCGGAGGACGGCGCCGACGTGGTCGAGGTCGGCGGGGAGTCGCTGCGGTTCGCGCCCCCGAGCCCGCCGGAGGTCGAGATCGAGCGGGTGGTGCCGGTGGTCGAGCGCCTCGCCGCGGACCTGGACGTGCCGGTGGCGATCGACACCTACAAGCCGCCGGTCGCGGCGGCGGCCATCGCCGCCGGCGCGGCGATCCTGAACGACCCCACCGGGCTGCGGGAGCCCGAGATGGCGACGGTCGCCGCCGACGGCGGCGTCGGCGTGGTCGCGGCGCACTTCTTCGGCCCCCCGAAGGTGCGCCCGGCGTCCTTCCCCGAGGTTGACGTGCCCGCCGCCGTCGCCGGGTGGGCGGGCGAGCGGATCGGCTGGGCCGCCGAGCGGGGGATCCCGCCCGAGCGCCTGGTCATCGATCCGGGCGTCGGCCTGGGGAAGTCGCCGCCCCAGGACCTCGACCTGCTGCGCCGGCTGGACGAGGTCGTGGCGGTCGGCCGCCCGGTGCTGGTGCCGATCTCCAACAAGAAGGTCCTGGGCGCGATCACCGGCGCGCCCGCGGCCGAGCGCCTGGCGGAGACGGCCGCCGCCCTGGTGTGGTGCCGGACGCGCGGCGCGACGCTCTTCCGGGTGCACGAGGTGGGGTTCCTGCGCGACGCGCTGGAGGTGGCGGAGGCCCTGGTCACCGGGCGACCGGAGCGCTGGCACGACGTCGAGAAGTAGCCGGCGCGAGTGCTAGCGTGGAACTCGTGGAGTGCCCGGAAACGTTCACCGGGTTCTGGCGGGCTGCAAATCATCGCGGATGCGGCGTCATCGGTCGCCCGCATAGGCAAAGCTATGCGGGCTCCCTGCTTCCTTGCCCCGCGGGATTTTCGCGGCCAGAACACCACCAACGTTCCCAGGCACTCCACCAGGTCACCGACCCGAGGGAAGGTCGTCAATGAAGCTCTTCGTGGACTCGGCCGACCTGGCCGACATCGAGACCATCGCGAGCTGGGGGGTCCTGTCGGGCGTCACGACCAACCCCACCCTGCTCGGCAAGGTCGAGGGCGAGGCAGACGAGATCTACCGCCGCGTCTGCGAGCTGGTAGACGGCCCCGTCTCCGCCGAGGTCGTCGCCGAGTCGCGCGGCGACATGATCGAGCAGGGCCGCCGGCTCGCGGCGATCCACCCCAACATCGTCGTGAAGCTGCCCATGGGCGCCGAGGCGCTCGCGGCCACCACGGCCCTGGGCGAGGAGGACATCCGGGTCAACATGACGCTGTGCTTCACGGCGCCGCAGGCGCTGCTCGCCTCCGCCGCCGGGGCGTCATTCGTGTCGCCGTTCGTCGGGCGGTTCGACGACATCGGCCAGGACGGCCTCGAGGTGCTGCGGGAGGTGGTCGAGGCGCTGGAGCCGTCGATGTACGACACCGAGGTGCTGGCGGCCTCGATCCGCAGCCCCGTGCACGTGACCGAGGCGGCCCGGATGGGCGCCGACATCGCGACCATCCCGCCGAAGGTCTTCTACCAGATGCTCCAGCACCCCCTCACCGCCAAGGGCATCGCCGCCTTCACCGAGGACTTCGAGGCGCGGCGGGGCCGCGAGGCGAAGGCCTGAGGTCGTGATGGACCGTGCGGCCGATACGGTGCGCTCCAGATAGGAAGGACCCACAGTGAGCGACAGTGACCCCGATCTCCCGTTCCCGTTCGCGTTCGGCGAAGGGGCCGGCGAGGAATTCAAGGAGCGCCTCAAGGAGCTGATGCGCGCGCAGCGCGAGGCCTTCGAGGAGGTGCAGGCGGAGTCGGGCGGCCAACTGGCCGCGGTTGACCGCTGGCAGGTGATCCAGCAGGCCGTCACGCTGGCGTCCGCGGCGCTCCGCGCCATGGAGCCCCGCGCGACGCCCGACGAGGCCGCCGACGCGATGGGCCTGCTCTTCGCGCGCTCCATGGCCGCCCTGCAGGGGGCCCTCAGGCCGACGCCGTAGCGGCGGGGCGGGCGAGGGCCGCCCAGGCGAGCGCGGCCAGGGGCACGGCGGCCGCGACCCCCACGGCGGCGCTCCCTGCCGCCTCGGCCGCGATCCCTGCGCCGAGGGCAGCGGCCGCGCCGGCGGCGGCGGCCATGAGGTCGGCCCCGCCCATCGCGCCCGCGCTCCCGCGGGCCCGCCGCGCGCCGATGAGGGCGGTCGCCGACAGGTAGACCGCCGACCACCCGGCGCCGACCACCGCGAGGCCCGCGACGGCCGCAGCCGGGGGAAGGGGCGCGCAGGCGAGCACCGCGCCGACCGCGCAGGAGCCGGTACCCAGCGCGAGCCCGGCGCCGTGGCCGGCGCGATCGACCAGCCGGCCGATGGGCAAGGCGAGGCCGTACATGCCGAGCTGGTGCACGGCGATGGCGACGGCCGTCGCGGCGCCGCTGCCCGTGTGGCGCCCGACGGCCGTGGGCGCGAGCGCCATGACGGCCACCATCGCGACCTGGGCGGCCGCGAGGGCGACGACGGCGAGCGAGGCGGCGCCGTCCGGCCGGGGCGCGGGCGCGTCCTGCGGGGCGGCCGGCGCAGGCTCGGCAGGGGCGAGGGTCGCACGGTCGGCGCCGGTCACGGCCCACACGCCGAGGGCCCCCAGGGCCGGTAGGGCGAGCCAGGGGAGCGCCAACGGGTCGAGCCCGATCCGCTCCGCGAGCTCCTGGGCCCCGGCGACGGCGACGGGCCCGGCCGCCGCGCCGACGGCTCCGATGGTCAGCATCCGCCCGAGCGCGCGGCCGCGCCGGCAGGAGGTGTGGAGCGCCGCGACGGCCACCCGGCCGAGCAGGGCGGCGCCCTGGCCGGCGCCCGCGAGGGCCGCCGCCCCGAGCAGCCATCCCGGCGACCGCGCGCTCGCGGCCGCCGCGGCCCCGAGGCCGGCGAGCGCGTACACCGCGTGCGCGGCGGCCAGGCGCCGCCGCGGATCGCCGCGGTCCATCAGGCGGCCGCCGACCAGAGCCCCGGCGCCGGCGGCCAGTCCCAGGACGGCGAGCATCGCGCCGGCCCACGAGCCGTGCGCGCCGCCGCCGCTCAACGGCAGGGGCGCGAGCCCCACGCCCACCCCGGACGCCGCGAACGCCGCCGTCTGGGCCGCCACCAGCCGCCGCGTCGCGCGCCGGACCTCGTCGGTGCCCCTCCTCCTCATGTCGTCCCCCCACTCGCGTCTCGGGTGCGAGAGGAGGCAAGCCGGGGCCGCCTGCGGCGCGGCAACGACGGGGTTGCGGCGGGGTTGCCCGCCCGCGTCGCGGATTTACCGCGCCGCTACCGGGCCTTTGGCGGCTCCCGGTCCACTGGCGCTGCACACCGCGATCGGCCCGGCTCCGGCCGGACCAGCAAGGAGGAGACCTCCCAATGACCACCACGACCTTCGCCAAGAGCACCGAGCGGGTCCGCAACGGCGTGGACACGCAGCAGCTCTTCGGGACCCTCGATCTGGTCAAGCAGCAGCCTGAGCTGGCGCAGTTCCAGTTCCGCGCCACCAACCGCTGGATCGGCGGCGCCCACAACCGCACCACCATCAAGGACTTCTACGGGGCCGGCCAGGTCGATACGTCCCGGTCCGAGCCCTTCGTGCTGGACGCCGGGGAGCCGGCCGTCCTCGTCGGCACGGACACCGGCCCGAACCCGGCCGAGCTCCTGCTCCACGCGCTGGCCGCGTGCGTGACGACGTCGCTCGTCTACGTCGCCGCAGCGCGGGGCGTCCGGCTGACCGAGGTCGAGTCGACCCTCGAGGGCGACATCGACCTGAACGGCGCGCTCGGCACCGAGACCGTCCACCACCGCAACGGCTTCGAGCGCATCCGGATGACCTTCCGGGTCCGGGGCGACGCCCCGCCGGACAAGCTGCGGGAGATCGTGGCCCGCGGCCACGGCCGCTCCGCCGTCTTCGACTGCGTCACGCAGGGCGTGCCGGTGACCGTCGACGTGGTCACGGACTGACGGCCATGGACTTCGAGCTCCACGCCCGCACCGAGTCCGGCCGCCGCCTGGTGGCGCTGGCCGAGTCGCTCTCGTCCGACTTCGCGGCTCGCGCCGCCGAGCACGACCGCGACGCCAGCTACCCGCACGAGGACGTCGAGGCGCTGCGCGACAGCGGCTACCTCGCCGCGCCCGTCCCGCAGGAGCTGGGCGGCATGGGCGTGGAGTCGGTCCACGATCTGTTCGTGGCCGCCGCGCGGCTCTCGCGCGGCCAGCCCTCGGTGGCGATCGGCGCGAACATGCACTGGATCCCGCTGGTCAACATGGCCCAGCTCTGGCGGGCCGCCGCGCTCTCCGGCGACGAGCGCCGGGCCGCGGCGTACTCCGGCGCGATGGCGCGCGTGGTCAGCGAGGGGATCGTCATCGCGACCGCCGTCAGCGAGCCCGGACAGGACCTCACCCGGCCCTCGACCACAGCACGCCGCACGGGCGACGGCTGGACGGTGAACGGCCGCAAGATCTTCTGCACCATGTCGCCGGCCGCGACCCTGCTGTACGCCGCGGTCACCTTCGACGACGGCGAGGGCGAGCGGTACGGCTACGCCCAGATCCCCGCCGACGCGCCCGGCGTCGTGGTCCACGACGACTGGGACGCCCTCGGCATGCGCGCCTCGGGCAGCAACTCCATCTCGTTCGAGGACGTGCGGCTGCCCCGCGCGGCGCTCGGCGGCGGCTTCCCGGTCGGGAGCGCCGACGACTACATGCTCCGCAACCTGGCCGCGGGCGGCTTCCACGCGGCCTCGTCGGCCGGGATCGCCGAGTCCGCCCACCGCACCGCGGTCGACGGGCTGGCCCGCCGTATCGCCGCGAGCGGCGCCACGCCGCGGACACAGAACCTCGCCGCCGAGAGCGCGATGGAGCTGTCGGCGATCCGGGCCGTGCTGCAGCGCGCGGGGACCCTGATCGACGAGCACCACCTCAGCCGCTCCGCGTCCGCCGCCGACGGCGACCTGGTCGCCCTCTTCGCCGAGGTCCAGGCGGCGAAGACCTTCATCAACGAGGCCGCCGTGCGCGTCGTCGACCGGGCCCTCGCCCTGTCGGGCGGCGCCGGCTACATGGCCTCCCACCCGCTGTCCCGCGCGTACCGCGACGTCCGCGCCGGCGCCTTCATGCACCCGCTGGGCGCCACCCGCGCCTACGAGCTGATCGGCGAGGTGGCGCTCGGCCTCGAGCCGTCGCTCCACTGACCCGCCACCACGAGAGGAAATCCCGATGAAGCCGATGAGGCACGTCAGCCCCGAGGAGATCCAAAGCCATGCGGGGTTGACGCCATGACCTTCGCCGCGCGCGTCGAATTCGCCCGCGAGCTGCTCGCCCTCGCCGAGCTGCTCGCCCAGGTGGCCGAGCTGGAGGCCGCCTACGTCCTGCCCGCCTACCAGGGGCGCCCCTAGGTGCGCCGCCCCCGCGCGAGCGCCGTGGAGCGCCCCCCGCATGGGATCGCAGGGTCGCACCCTGCCGCGCGGACTCCCCGACCCACCAACGACCGGAGCGACACCGTGACCCACGACGACTTGCGCGACCTGCCGCGGGGGACGGCGTGACCGGCGTGAGCGGGCGCCGCCGTCACGGCGGAGGCGGCGCGCAGGCCGCCTCGGCCGGCCTCGCCGCGATCCTCTTCTACGCCTTCGTCCCGCTCCCGCTCGCGGTCGCCGTGGCCGCCGACCTGGGGTTGAGCGCCGGCGAGGCGTCGCGGTGGATCGCCGTCGTGTGGGCGACCGGCGCCGTCGCGTCGATCGGGCTCAGCATCGCGCACCGCCAGCCGGTCGCGATCACCTGGAGCGTCCTCAGCCTTGTGTACCTGGGCTCGCTGGCCGGGCAGTTCACGTTCGCCGAGCTGGTGGGCGCCAATCTGGTCGCGGGCATCGCGATCCTCGCCCTGGCTCTGCTGGGGGTGGGGGAGCGCGTGATGCGGCTCGTGCCGATGCCGATCGTGCTCGGCATGTTCGCCGGCAGCATCCTCGAGTACGTCACCGGCGCGGGGGCGGCGACGGCCGCCGACGGCGCCGTGGCGGGCTCGGCAGTGGCCGGCTACCTGGCCGCGCGGGCGCTCGGCAGCCGCAGGCTGCCGCCGGTCGCCGTCGCCGTGCTGTGCGGCGCCGCCGCGGTTGCCGCGACCGGCGGGATCGGGCCGGTGGACGGGGCGTGGAGCCCGCCGGCGCTGGGCGTGCCGGGCATCGAGCTGTCGCCGGCAGCGGTTCTGACCGTCAGCCCGCCGCTCGTCGTGTTCGCGCTGGCGCTCGGCAACGTCCAGGGCCTCGGCTACATGGTCGCCCAGGGCTACCGCCCGCCGGTCACCGCGATCTCGCTGGCGGTGGGGGCCGCCTCGATCCTCAACGCCCTGCTCGGCGGGCACCAGGCAAGCGTCGGCCGGGCGACGAGCCCGATCGTCGGCGGGCCCGATGCCGGCCCCGCCGAGGGCCGCTGGCGCGCGAGCGTCGTCGCCTCGGTCGGCGCGCTCGGGATCGCGGCCGCGGCGGGCCCGGTCGTCGGCCTGGTCGGCGCCCTGCCGGCGAGCTTCGTGGCCGTCGTCTGCGGGCTCGCGCTCCTCGGGCCCTTCCAGGAGTCGCTGCAACGGTCCCTCGATGGCCCGCTGCGGCTCGGGGCGCTGGTCGCCTTCATCGTGGCGGCGACGCCGTTCACGGCCGCGGGGATCGGCTCGTCGTCGTGGGCGCTGGCAGCCGGGGTCGCGACCTCGCTCGCGGTCGAGCGCGAGGCGCTCCGGGGGATCCTGCGGGCGCGCCCGAGGCCTCAGGTGGCCACGGCGAGCCGCCCGAGGAGCGGCGCCATCCCGAGGTTCGCGGCGGTCGCCAGCGCGCTCACGCGCAGGCGGACCGCCTCCGCCTCGTCGCCGTCGGCGCCGCGGGAGGCGAGCGCCCCCGCGAGGTCCGCCGCCGCCCACGCCTCCTCCGGGCGGTAGCCGGCGCGCGCGCAGAAGTCCACGGCCGCGCGCAGGTGGGCGATCCCTTCCTCGGGCCGGCCGGCCGTCAGGCCGAGCAGGCGGTCGACCGCGCCCGGCGGCAGCGGCACGTCGGTTCGCGCGTGGGCCTCCAGAGCGGCCGCGTGTGGTCCCGCGGCAGGGCCGTCGGCCGCGGCCTCGGCGTCGAGGAGCGGCTCCTGGCCCGCTCCGTCCTCGCGGGCGGCGAACAGGCGCCGCACGCCCGTCGCGAGCCGGCGCTCCCCGCGGTCGTCGAAGGCCAGGCCGGAGCCGGCCACCAGGTCGCGCGTCGTCGCCGTCACGAGCACCTCGCCCGGCGCGGCCGCCGCCGCGACCTCCCGCGCGACGTCCACCGCGATCCCCGCGGGCCGCCCCTCGCCGCGCTCCACCTCGCCGGTGTGGACGCCGACCCGCGCGGCCGACCCGGCGCCCGCCAGGCGCCGCGCCGTCGCCAGGGCGGCGCGGACCGCGCGCGCCGGCCCGTCGAACAGCGACAGCGCGGGCGCGCCGGGGGCCTCGGCGGCGACGACCGTCGCGAGGACGCGGTCGGACGCAGCTTCGGCGGGGCGCGCGGAGGCGAGCTCGGCGACGAAGGGCTCGACCGCGTCGAGGATCTGGTCGGGGTCGATCGCGACGAAGTGGTCGGCGCCGGGGAGCTCCACCAGCCGGGCGCCCGGGATGCGCTCGGCGATGTACCGGCCCTCCTCGACCCGTACGCGCGCGTCGCCCCCGCGGTGGACCACCAGGGCCGGCACGTGCGTCGCGGGCAGCAGGTCGCGCACGTCGATGCGCGCGTTCATCTCCATCAGGGCCCGCACCGCACCGGGGCTGGCGGCAGCCCGGCAGCGCTCCCCCCACCAGCGCGCCATCGCGTCGTCGGCCGAGGGGCACATCGCGCGCATCTGCGCCTCGAAGCGCCAGTCGCCACCCGCCCGCTCGAGGTGGGCCGCCCGCTCCTCCCGGGTCGGCGCCCACGGGTAGTCGTCGTCGGGGTCAGTTCGCTTGGCGAAGGCGCCGAACAGCACCAGCCCGTGGACCCGATCGGGGTACGTGGCCGCGAACAGCACCGACATCGGCCCGCCCTCGGAGTAGCCGAACAGCACCGCCCGGTGGCTGCCGACCGCCTCCATGACCGCCCTCACGTCGTCCATCCGCGCCTCGAGGTCGGGCACGCCGGGCGGGCGGTCGGACATCCCGGTCCCGCGCTTGTCGAAGCGGATCAGCCGCCCCATCCCGGCCAGCCGGTCGAGGAACCGGGCGTGGCGCGGCTCTCGGCGGTCCATCTCCAGGTGCGAGAGGAAGCCGGGCACGAGCACGAGGTCGATGGGACCGTCCCCGGTCACCTCGTAGGCGATGCTGAGCTCGCCGCTGCGGGCGTAGCGAACCGGCGGGGGCGCGTCCTGGGCGCGGAGCGGGGGCCTCCCGCGGCGAGGAACGCCGCGGCCTCGCGCAGGTCGGGGGTGTCGAAGCCCTCCTCGAAGCCGCCGTAGGCCGCCGCGACCAGCGCCTGCGCCTCCCGCGGGCGGCCCGTGTCGCGCAGGAGGCGCCCGAGGCTCATCGCCGCCCGCAGCTCGAGCGAGCGGCCGCCCTGCCCGCGGGCGACCTCGAGCGCCCGCCGCGCCGCGGCCTCGGCCTCCTCGTCCTCGCCGAGCGCCCGGAGGGCCTCGGCGCGTAGCCGGTGGAGCTCGGCGTCGAAGAAGAAGCGGCCGCCGCGGGGGACCGCCTCCAGCGCCTCGCGCAGTACGTCGAGCGCCTGGGCCGGCTGCCCGGCGCCGACGAGGGCGTCGGCGAGCAGGCCCAGAAAGTAGGCGTCGTCCATACGCGCGCCGGTGATCCGCGCCAGCTCGATCCCGCGCCGCAGCTCGGCGATCCCCTCCTCGGCGCCGCCGCCGGCCGCGGTCGCCCACCCCCGCAGCATCCTCCCCATGGCGGTCCAGTAGCGGAAGCCCCTGCGCTCGGCCTCCTCGACGCCCTCTGCGGCGAGCCGCAGGGTCGCCTCGAGGTCGCGCCGGCTCTGGGCCACCGCCGCCGCGTAGACCAGGACCTTGGCCAGCCCGTGCTGAGGCCGGCGCTCCCGGGCCAGGGACACCGAGCGGGACGCGCGCGCGGCCGCCGCCTCGGGGCGGCCGAGGTGCCACTTCGCCAGCGCGGCCCAGGAGTGGCAGGCGAGCCAGGGGTCGGCGCCGTAGGCCGCCACGAAGCGGTTGCCGGGCAGCTCGTCGAAGCCCTCGGCGCCCCGCTCGGCGACGTCCAGGGCGCGGTCGAAGGCGCCCTGGTGGAGGAGGCTGCACGCGAGCAGCTCGTGGGAGTCGACGAGCGCCGGGCCCCCCTCGGGCGGCGCGGGCGCCGCCGCCATCTCCTCCATGATCGCCTCCGAGCGCGGGTACTCGCCCCGCACCTCGTAGAGCGCCGCCAGCTGATAGCTGCACCACGAGGCGTCGTCGGCCCGCCCCAGGTCGACGGCAAGGTCGCGACAGCGCGCGAAGATGCGCCTCGGCCCCCTCCGACGTCCAGCCCCGGGTCGCGATCAGCGACGGCGCCTTCACGCTCAGGAAGGCGAGCTCCCACCCCGCGCGCTCCGCATCCTCGGGGAGCCCGTCGAGCAGCCCCAGCGCGGTGTCGGCGAGCTCGAGGGCCTCCTGCGCGGCCACCCGCTCGGTCGCCTGGCGCGCGGCGGCCGCCAGGTGGGGGAGCGCCCTCCGCACGTCGCCGCCGCGCACGAAATGGGCCGCGAGCGCCGGCGCGATCTCGCCGGCGCGGTCGCCGTACGCCTCCTCCAGCCGCGCGCCGGCGGCGACGTGCAGGCGCGCCCGCCGGCCGGCGGGCAGGTCCTCGTAGAGCACCTCGTGGTCGAGGTCGTGGGTGAAGCCGAAG
Source organism: Miltoncostaeaceae bacterium (assembly GCA_963835685.1). Classification (GTDB taxonomy): domain Bacteria; phylum Actinomycetota; class Thermoleophilia; order Miltoncostaeales; family Miltoncostaeaceae; genus DATAGF01. Next base: position 242,853 of record CAWIGI010000010.1, on the reverse strand, counting down.
CGGCCGGCCACGGTGCCGTCGGGCCAGCTCTCGGCGCCCCGCGGCTCCAGCAGGATCTCGTCCCGCGCCAGGTCGTCGCAGCGCGCCTCGACCTCGTCGACGGGGCGCTCGCACGCCGCGGCGAGGAGGGCGGCGGAGAAGTCCGGCGCCGCGACGCTCGCGGCCTCCAGGATCTGCCGGTCCTCCGAGCCGACGGACAGGAGCCGCTGGCGGATGAGCTGGCGCACGGACGACGGCACCCCGCGCGCGAGCTCGTCGGGATCGGCGCCGACGCGCCAGCCGCGCTCGTCGCGGAGGACCTTGCCGTCGTCCACCCAGGAGTCGATCGCCTTCTCCAGGAACAGCGGGTTGCCGCCCGTGCGCTCCAGCAGCGCCCGGCCGACGGCCGCCGGCAGCTCGGCGCCCGGAACCCGGGCGCTCAGGTACTCCGAGACCGCGTCCTCCCCCAGCGCCTCGAGGTCGAGTCGCGCGACCAGGCCCCTCGGAGCGAGGTCGGCGACGGCGGCGTGCACCGGGTGCGCGCGCGTGGCGGCGTCGGCCGAGCGGAGGGTCGCGATGACCAGCAGGCGGGCCGCGTCGCGGCGGCGGGCGAGCGCCGACAGGAACGTCACGGTCGAGGGATCGCTCCAGTGCAGGTCCTCGATGACGAGCACGATCGGGCGCTCGGTCGCCGCCGAGAGCAGCGCCTCGACGATCTCGCGCAGCATCCGCGCCTGCGTCGCGCCCAGGACGCGGCCCTGGACCCGGGAGAGGTCGCCGGGCGAGACGAGCCACGGCATCTGCACGACCCACGTGGGCGCGCGCTCCACGAGGAGCGGCACAACCCCCTCGGCGCCGGGCGCGCGGCTGAGGCCGTCGAGGGCCTCGAGGACGGGCATGTAGGCCTCCGCCGACCCGTGTTGCTCGACGCACTGGCCGCGCCCGACCAGCGGCCCGTCGCCGGCGCCGGCGCCGGCGAGGAAGGCCTCGACGAGCGTGGTCTTGCCGACGCCGGCCTCGCCGGTGACCACGACCAAGCGCGGCTCGCCGCTCGCGGCCGCGGCGAGGTGCCCGCGCAGCTCGGCCAGCTCGGCCTCGCGGCCGACGACGGCTCCCGGGCTCCGCCCCCGCGCGGGCTCGAGCCGCGGCTGCGGAGCGGCCGTCGGCGGGGCGGCCGCCAGGCCCGGGTCCTGCTGCAGGATGCGCCGCTCGAGCTCGCGGAGCGCGGATGAGGGATCGATGCCCAGCTCCTCCGACAGGACGCGCCGCGCCTCCTGGTAGGCCGCGAGGGCCTCGGCCTGACGATCGGAGCGATAGAGGGCGAGCATCAGCTGGCCGCGCGGGCGCTCGCGCAGCGGCTGGCGGGCGATCAGGGCCTCGATCTCGCCGACGACCTCGGCGTGGTGGCCCAGGGCCAGCTCCGCCTCGATCCGCTCCTCCGTCAGCGCGACCTGCAGCTCCTCGAGGCGCCGGGCCTCGGGCGCGGCGAAGGGCTCGGCGAACTCGGCGAGGGCCGGGCCCCGCCAGAGCGCGAGCGCCTCGGTGAGCCGCTCGGATGCCGCGCGCGCGTCCCCGCCCGCGAGGGCCTCGCGGCCGCGGCGCAGCAGCTCCTCCGCCCGGAAGGCGTCGAGCTGCTCGGAAGCGACGTCGAGCTGGTACCCCGGCGCGCGCGTGACCAGCACCCCCGGCGGCAGCACCTTGCGCAGCTGGGAGACGTGGATCTGGACCATCTTGGCGGCGGTGTCCGGGGACTCCTCGCCCCAGAGGTCGTCGACCAGCCGCGAGACCGGCACGGCCCGCCCGGGGCTGAGCGCGAGCACGGCGAGCAGGGCCCGCTGCTTGCGGCCTCCGAGGGAGACAGGGTCGCCGCCGTCGAGGACCTCGAAAGGCCCCAGGGTTCGGATCTCCATCTGGCGCGGCAAGCATGACCCAACGGCGCCCGGCCCGGCAACGCACCCCGGCGCTGGTCGCCGGTCAGGCTCCGGGGCCTCCGTAGGCCACGGTCGACCAGTCGGGGAGGGGAGGGTCCGTCGCGATGGGCGCCCCCGTCGCGGCGCGCCGGTAGCTGAAGCCGCCCCGGCTCTCCTCGAACACCGGCTGGATCCGGCCGTCTGCGATCTGGGTGTCGATCCACGCGCCGCGGAAGACGAGCCGCCTGAGCCAGTGCACGAGGTCCTCGCCGCCGCCCAACAGCACCTGGCGGTGCCGCTCGACGTGCTCGGCGAGCGGGCTCGCCGGGCTCGGGACCGAGCCGTGGGCGGCGAGCGCGACCAGGTCCTCGACCTCGGCCGACCCGAGGTCGTCGCGCTCGACGCAGCCGCAGGTGCACGGCGGCCTGGCCGACGCGCTCGGAGAAGTCGCGGGCGCTGAAGCCGAAGCTCACGCCGGCCGCCTCCACATTGAAGTCGGTTCCGCTCGAATACGCGGGCGAGAGCCCATGACCGGCCGCCATGGGGTCCAGCCTACCAACGCCCCCCCGGACGCCCACCCTCGCGTCCAGCGTGGCACGATCACCTCGATGGGGGCCCTGCGCATCGACCGCCTGACGGGGCCGCCGCGGCCCCTGGGCGACGGCGCCGGCCGCGTGATCGCGGCGCGCTGCTACCGCGCGGCGTCCGTCGCGTCGCGCCTCGTGGGCCTGCTCGGCACACCGGATCTCGCGCCCGACGAGGCCCTCTGGCTCGAGCCCTGCGGCAGCGTCCACACCCTGGCGCTGCGGGCGCCGATCGGCTGCGCCTTCCTCGACGCCGGGGGGCGCGTGCTGCGGGTCGTGGACCCGATGCCGCCGTGGCGGATCGCGAAGGCGCGGGGCGCCCGCGCCGTGGTCGAGTGCCGCCCCGGTGCCCTCGCCGGCCTCGCTCCCGGCGCCCGGCTCGCTCTGGGGGCGGCCGGCTGATCCGGGCGCTCGCCATCGACGGCGGCGGGGTGCGCGGCATCATCCCGGCGACGGTGCTGGCGGCGCTGGAGGAGCTCGCGGGGCGGCGCGTCCACGAGCTGTTCGACGTGATCGCCGGGACCTCCACCGGCGCCATCCTCGCCCTCGGGCTCACCCGTCCCGCTCCCCAGACCGCGCGCGAGCTGGGCGGGCTCTACCTGGAGCGCGGCCCGGCGATCTTCGCCGACGGCGGCGATCCCGACGCCGAGCGCGACCCGGCGCCGCTCGAGGCCGAGCTGCATGCGCGGCTGGGCGCGACCGCCCTGTCCGCGGCGCTGCGTCCGGTGCTCGTGGTGAGCTGCGATGCGGAGGGCCGGCGCCCGGTCGTGTTCCGGGGCGGCGGCCTCGACCCGGGCCCGGTCGGCGACGCCCCGATGGTGCGGGCCGCGCTCGCGTCGGCGGCCCTTCCCGGGGTGTTCCCGCCCGTCGCCCACACGGGCGCCGACGGCGTCGCCCGCTCGTGCGTCAACGGCGGGCTGATCGCCAACGACCCGGCCCTGGTGGCGTACGCGGAGGCGCTGGCCCTCGGGGCGGGCGAGGAGGTCGTGCTGGTGTCGCTCGGCACCGGCGTCGCGCCGCCGGCCGAGGGGACCGACGACCCGGACGCCGTCGGGCTCGCGACCGCGGCCGGCCCCGAGCTGGTGCGCGACGCGCTGCAGCGCGCCCTCGGCGAGCGCTACACCCGCGTGCAGACGCCGCTCGGCTTCGGGGCGGCGCGCGAGTTCGACGACGCGAGCCCGGCGAACCTGGAGGCGCTGCGGCTCACCGCCGAGGACCTCGTCGCGCGCGAGCGCCCGGCGCTCGCGTCGCTGGCCGGGCTGCTCGCCGCCTGATCCACGATTTTCCCGCTCCGAGCGGTCGAGCTGCGCCGCGCCGGGGGGAGAGAACGCGCCGCCGGCCGCCTCTGAGGGGGCACACCGCCACGCCGCCCGGGCGCGGCGGCCGCGAGGAGGGGAGGTGGGGTCATGCCGCTCGGGGTGGGCGGGGTCGTCCCGTCGGTGCTGCTGGTCGAGGACGACGCGCCGACGCGCGTCTTCCTGTCTGAGAACCTCATCGCCGACCGGTTCGCCCCGCTCTCGGCGACCTCGGCCGAGGAGGCCGTGGCACTGCTGTCCGGCGGGCACCCGGACGCCGCGGTCATCGACGTCGGTCTGCCCGGCATGAGCGGGCTCGACCTCATCTCGGCGATCCGCGAGGGCGGCGCGGACGACCCGTGGGACCCGGGGATGCCGATCCTGCTCCTGTCGGGCGACACGAGCCCCCACGCGGCGGTGCGCGGCATCGAGCGCGGCGCCGACGACTACGTCGCCAAGCCGTTCCACTACCCCGAGCTGCTCGCCCGGCTCGGCGCCCTGATCCGGCGCTCGCGCGGGGCCACCCTGCGCGAGGAGATCCGCGTCGGCGCGCTGTCGATCGACCGCCACGCCCGCCGCGCGACCCTCGGCGGGCGGGTGCTCGACCTGTCGGCGAAGGAGTTCGCCCTCCTGTCAGCCCTCGCCAGGGACCCGGGCCGCGTGCTCACCAAGGGCGAGCTGCTCCGGGACGTCTGGGGCTACCGGGCGGCGGGGCGCACGCGCACGGTCGACAGCCACGCCAGCCGCCTGCGGCGCAAGCTCGCGGCCGGTGGCGGCGGCGAGCGGTGGGTGGTGAACGTCTGGGGCATCGGCTACCGCCTGCTCCCGGAGGAGGCCTGAGGTGGCCGACGGAGCCCTCGACCGGCTGGTCCACGACCTCTTCGGGCCGCTCACCGTCATCCGGGGCGTCTGCGCGACCCTGGCGCGGGACGAGCCCCACGACGAGCGGCGCGCCGGGCTCGAGCTCATCGACGCCGAGACGCTCCGTCTGGCCGCCGGGCTCGACGGCCTCGCGCGCGTCGCGCGGCGCCCGGCCGGGACGGCGACTCCGGGCGGGCCGGTGTGCCTGGCGGCGTTGGCCGCGTCCGTCGCCGAGCGGCACCGCGCCGTCGGCGCCGGGCGGGGCGTCAGGGTCGTCGCGCAGGTCCGGGGCCTGCCGCCGACGGTCACCGCGGCGGCCGACGACCTGCGCCGGGCGCTCGACAACCTCGTCCAGAACGCGCTGCGACACTGCGCGTCCCAGGTGAGGATCACCGCGGGGCGCCGCGCCGGGTGGGGCGAGGTGCGCGTCGCCGACGACGGCCCCGGCGTCCCACCCGGCGACCGGGAGCGCATCTTCCGTCCCGGCGACCGCGGCACCGCATCCCGGGGGGCCGGTCGCGGCCTCGGCCTCGCGATCGCGCGCGAGCTCGCCGAGCGCCACGGCGGCCGCCTCACGCTCGATCCGGTGGGCCGCGGGGCGACGTTCCGGCTCGCGCTGCCCCTGCTCGAGGACGCCCGCGACGATCGCGGGGCGGCGTGACGGCCCTCGTCGTCGAGGAGGGGCTGGCCGCGGCCCTGGGCGGCCCGCCGCTCGACGGCATGGTCGTGGTCCCGCGCAGGCGGGCGCGGCGTGGAGCGGGCTGGGCCGACCTCGACCCGGACCAGGTGGTCGAGGCGCTCGAGCGGGCCGGCCCCGACGCCGTGGTGCTCGCGCGCCCCGCAGCCGACGACCCGGGCGCGCGGGCCCTGTCCGCGCTCGCCGGGGTCATGGGCCGGGAGGTCGTGCGCCTGCCCGGCGAGGCGGACGCCGCCGCCTGGGTGGTCGCGATGGCGGGCCGGCTCGCGCCGCTCGCGGCGGGCCCGGCGCGGCGGCTGCAGGTCCTGGCCGGCGCGGCGTCGGCGCCGGTCCTGCCGCGGCGGCCCGTCGGAGCCGGCAGCGTGCGGATGCCGGCGCTGCGGCCCGGGGTCCTCGCGCGCTGGGCCGGGTGCGCATGGCGCCCGTGCGGCCGGTGCGCCGGCGGTGGCCTGCCCGGGGGGCCCTGCGGGCGCTGCGGCGCCGGCCTGGCCGCGCCGGCGCCGTGATCGCGGGCCGGCGGCGCCGCGGGGCCCTCTGGACGGCGCTCGCCGGCGCCGCCGGGCTGCTCGCGGTCCTTCTCACGCTGCGCGCGGCGGCCCAGCCGGATGCGGGCGGCTGGGTGCTCGTCGCGCGCGCCTCCCTGCCGCCCGGCCTGCTCATCGACGACGCGGTGGCCTCCGAGGCGCTCGTCCCGGCGCCGGTGCCCGCCGGCCTCCGGCTGGAGGGGCTCCTGGCCTCGGTCGACCAGGCGCTCGGCCGCCGCACGGCGGCGCCGGTGTCGGCGGGGGAGCCGCTCACCCAGGCGGCGCTCGGCGGCGCGCCCGGCACGGGGGCCGCCCCGCTGGCGCCCGGCGAGCGGGCCGTCGCGGTCCCGCTCTCGGCGGCCGGCGGGGCGGCGGGACTGGCGCCGGGCGCGCGCGTCGACGTCGTCGCGTCGACCGGCGAGGGACCGGCCGGGCTGACCCGGGTCGTCGTGGCCGACGCAGAGGTGCTCGCGACGGCCGAGGCGGCGCCCGACGGTGGCCTGGGCGGCGCGGGCGAGGCGCTGCTGCGCGTCACCTCGGCGCAGGCCCTGCGCGTGACCGCCGCGCTGAACTTCGCCCGGGAGGTCCGCCTGCTCGCGCGCCCCCGGGACGAGGCGGGGTCGGAGCCGCCGCCCGCGGCCGGGGCGCCGTGACCGGGCCCCTGGTCGTCGCGGGCGCGGCGGGCGGCTGCGGCGCGAGCCTGGTCGCGGGGGCGCTGTCGCTCTGCTGGGCCGCCGCCGGGGCGCGGCCGTGGCTGATCGAGCTCGATCTGGAGCGGGGCGACCTCGCCGGCGCCTGGGGGCTTCCGGCCGACCGCACCATCGCCGCGCTCGCCCCAGTCGCCGGGGAGATCGATGCCGGCCACCTGCGGGCGGTCGCCTTCCCGCACCCCTCCGGCGTCTCGCTCCTCCCCGGGCCGGGCCTGCCGGGCGCGGCGGAGGCGTGGGACGACGGCGGGCTCGCGCGCCTGGTGGACGCCGCGGCGGGCGACGGGCAGGTCGTCGTCGACGCCGGCGCCGGGCTCGGGCGGGCCGGCCTCGCGGCGGCCGAGCGTTCGGGTGGCGTGCTCATCGTCTGCCCGCCCACGCTCGCCGGGGCGCGGCGGGCGCGCCGGCTCCTCGACGCGCTCGCCGCGCGAGGGGCGGACGCCCGCAGCGCCGTGGTCGTCAGCGCCGGCCCGGAGCGCGGCGAGATCGGCGCCCGGGCCCTCGGCAGGGCGCTCTCGGCGAACGTCGTCGGCGAGCTGCCGTGGGCGCGCCGGGAGGGGGCCGAGCTGAGCGGCGGGCGATGGTCGTCGGGGCGCCGCCGACCCCTCCACCGCGCCGTCGAGCGGCTGGCCGAGGCGATCCGATGACCGGCGCGGGGGCGCCGGCCGACGCCGGGGCATCCGACCCGGCCCTCGTGGAGCACCTGCGCCGGCGGGCCGCCCGCGACGCCCGTGCCGCGGGCGGAGAGGTGAGCCGAGAGGACCTCGCCGACCTGATCCGCGACATGATCGCCGAGGAGCGGCGGATCCTGACGGCGGCCGGCCGGGAGGCGCTGGTGCAGGCCGTCGTCGACGAGGCGCTCGGGCTCGGCCCGCTCGAGGCGCTGCTGCGGGACCCTGAGGTCACCGAGGTGATGGTCTGCGGCCCGCGCCACGTGTTCGTCGAGCGCGGGGGGCGCATCGCGCCGGCCGAGGCGCGCTTCCACGACGACGCCCACCTGCTCCACGTCATCGACCGCATCCTCGCGCCCCTCGGCCGCCGCGTGGACGAGGCCAGCCCGATGGTCGACGCCCGGCTGCCGGACGGCTCCCGCGTGAACGCGGTCATCCCCCCGCTCGCCCTCGACGGACCGGCGCTGACCATCCGCCGCTTCGCGGGGCGGGCCCTCACGGGGGAGGACCTGGTGGAGCTGGGCACGATCGACCGGTCGATGCTCGACCTGCTGTCGGTCGCGGTGCGGGCTCGCCGCAACCTCCTCGTCAGCGGCGGCACCGGCAGCGGCAAGACCACGACCCTCGCGGCGCTCGCGGCGTTCGTGCCGGCCGCGGAGCGCCTCGTCACGATCGAGGACGCCGCGGAGCTGCGCATCCCGCTGCCGCACGTCGTGAGGCTCGAGAGCCGGCCGCCGTCGCTCGAGGGGGCGGGGGCGGTCTCGATCCGGGCCCTGGTGCGCAACGCCCTCCGGATGCGGCCAGACCGCATCGTCGTCGGCGAGGTCCGGGGGGGCGAGGCGCTGGACATGCTGACCGCGATGACGACCGGTCACGAGGGGTCGCTGTCCACCCTCCATGCCTCGTCCCCGGCCGACGCGGTCCGGCGCGTCCACACGCTCGCGCTGATGGGCGACCTCGACCTTCCGTACCGGGCCGTCGCCGACCAGGTCGGAAGCGCCATCGACCTGATCGTGCACCAGGCCCGCCTGCCGGACGGCGCCCGCCGCGTCGTCGAGGTCGCGTCGGTTGACGCCGGGCCGGGTGGGCCGCGCCTGACGACGCTCGTGACCTGGGTGCCGCGCAGGGGCTTCCGGCACCACGCGCCCGCGGCGGGATGGCTCGAGCGCGCCCGGTCGGAGGCCGAGGCGGCCGACGTGGCCGACGCGGCATGAACGGCGCCTGGCCGGCGGCGGTCGTTGCCGGCGCCTCTGTCGCGCTGCTGGTCGCGGGGGTGGGACGCCTCCTGTCGTCCCGCGACGGCGGCGCCGCGCCCGGCGGTCGCCCCGGCCGGTCCGGGCCGCGCCCGATCGCGTCCCGGCCCGCCGGCCGGCGGCTCGGCGAGCGGATGGCGCGCGCGGGGATCCCGCTGGGCCCCGACGCGTTCGTCGCCCTCGTGGCGGCCGCGGCCGTCGTGGCCGGCGCGCTCGCCCTCGCGGCGACCCGGTCGCCGCTCGCGGTCCCCGTGGCGATGGGCCTCGCGCTCGCGGCGGCCGCGAGCGTCGTGCGCTCGGCCGACCGGCGCCACCTCGCGCGCGTCGAGTCCCAGCTCCCCGGAGTCGCCCTGCAGCTCGCCGCCGCGCTGCAGGCGGGGCTGTCGCTGCGCCAGGCCCTCGCGCGCGCGGCGCGCGACGCCCCCGAGCCGTGCCGGGAGGAGCTCCGCCGGGCCGTCGACGAGCTCGCGCTGGGAAGCCGTCTCGAGACCGCCCTCGAGAGCCTCGTGGCCAGGGTTCCGGCGCACGACCTACGGATCATGGTGACCGCCATCCTGGTCCAGCGGCGCACCGGCGGGAACCTCGCGCGCGCCCTCGCCGGGCTCGCCGCCCGGCTCGAGGAGCGGGCGCAGCTGGCGCGCGAGCTGCGCGGCGCCACCGCCCAGGCGCGGATGACGGCGTGGCTCGTGGCGGCCCTGCCGCTCGGCGCCGGCGTCATGGCCGAGATCGCGGCGCCCGGGACGCTCGCCCGCGTGCTCGGCGAGGGGCCGGGACCGCCGCTGCTGGCGGTCTCGGCCGCCCTCTACGGGGCCGGGGTGCTCGGGATCCGCCGCATCGGCCGGGTGGAGCCGTGAGCGTGGTCGTCAGCCCCATCGCCCTGTGGATCGCCGCCCTGGCGTGCGCCGCCATGGCGCTGCGCGCCCGCCGCCCGGCCCCCGCCGGCCGCGCCGCCGGTACCGCGGCGGTCCCGGCGGCCCTCCGGCTCGCCCTGCGGCTGCCCTGCCCGGCGGGGCTCATCCGCCTCCTCGTCCGCGCGGGCGACGAGGCGCGCATCGCCCGCGCCGGGCTCGCGGGGCGGCTGTCCGCGGATGACCTGGGCCGGGCCCGGGCCGCCGCCGCCGCCGCCCTCGCGGCCCTGGCCCTGCCGCTCGCCGTGGTCTCCGCCGGCCGCCGCGCTGCTGGCGCCGGCCCTCGGTCTGGCGGGGGCCATCGCCCCGTCGCGGTGGCTGGCGGCCCGCGGGGCGGCCCGGCGGCGGGCGCTCGTGCGCGAGCTGCCCGACCTCCTCGACCTGCTGGGGATCTGCGTCGAGTCGGGGATGGCGCTCGACCCCGCCCTCGACCTCGCCGCGGGGCGTCTCGGGGGGATGCTCGGCAGGGAGATCGAGGAGGTCCTGCACGACCTGTCCCTGGGGACGCCCCGCCCCGAGGCCTATCGGGCGCTGGTCGAGCGGACCGGAGCCCCCGAGCTCGCCCAGACCGTGGGGGCGTTGCTGCAGGCCGAGGAGCTCGGGGCGCCGCTCTCGCGGGCCCTGGAGGGCCAGGCCGAGTCCCTCCGGGTGGCCCGCCGCCAGGCGGCCCGGGAGCGCGCCTCGCGGGCGGCCCCCAAGATCCAGCTCGTGGTGGCCCTGCTGATGGTGCCGGCCGTGCTGCTGCTGGTGCTCGGCATCCTCCTCATCGAGCTCTCGCGCCAGGTCGGCGCGGTGATCGGAGGCTGATGAGGGGGCGACAGCGCGGCTCCTCGACGGCCGAGTACCTCGGCGTCCTCGGCGCCGTCGCGCTGCTGATGCTGGCGCTGGTGGCCGTGCGCGAGCACCGCCCCGAGCGACGCCCGCCCGTTGACCCGGTGGCCCATGTCGCCGAGCTGCTCCGCGCGCCGCGGCTCGCGCGTCCCCGGCCGGTCGCGCCCCCGCGCCCCCGCCCGCCGCGCCCCCGCCGGCCCCGGCCCCCGCCGCCGCCGCGGCCCACGGTGCTGGTGCCCGGCTGGGCGATCGGATGGTAGGGGCGCCCGCCGTGTGACGGACGGCCGGGCGGCGGCGGATACTGGTCGTGAGTGTCGGGTTGACCCTGCGCCACGAGATGACGCGCCATGAGGCGCGCCCGGCGTTCGCCGACGTCGCCGAGGCGAACCTGGACGCGGTCTTCCGCTATCTGACCCACCTGGTCGGCGACCGGCACCTGGCGGAGGACCTGACGTCCGCGACCTTCGAGCGGGCCCTGCGCGACTGGCACCGCTACGACCCGCGCCGCGGGCGGCCGTCGGTGTGGCTGGTCGAGATCGCGCGGCGGGTCGCCCTCGACCACTTCCGGCGCGAGGGCCGGCGGCGGTCGCGCGAGGAGCGCTTCGCGGCGCAGAACCCCGAGGCGCTCGAGGGGCCGGACGCGCCCAGGGGGCTCCCGGACGACCTGCGCGCCGCGCTGGCGCGGCTCACGCGCGGCGAGCGCGAGCTCGTGGCGCTGCGCGTGGTGCTGGGGATGGACGCGGCCGAGGCCGGACGCGTCGCGGGGATCTCGCCGTCGGCCGTCGGAACCGGCCTGCACCGGGCGCTCTCGAAGCTGCGACAGGAGGTGGTGTGATCGTGTCCGGACCCGAGGCCATCGGCCCGGAGCGGCTCGCGGCGCTGGTTGACGGGGACCCTCCGCGCGACGACGTCGAGCGCCGGATGAGCGGGCTGCTGGCGGCCGTGCGGGAGCTCGAGGCCGGAGCGCCCGAGGCCCTCCGCGGGGCGGTTCGCCGTGCCGCGGCGGCCCCGGCACCGGCCGGCGCCACGGAGCGGCTCCGGGCGCGCCTGCGCTCCGCCGGCCCGCGCAGGATCGCCCTGATCGCGGCGCCGGCGGCGGTGGCGGTCGCCGCCGCCGCGGTGGTCATCCCGGCGCTGACCTCCGGCGGTCCCGGCCCGGCCCGGGACGCGCCGCCGGCCGCGGAGAGCGCCGCCCGGTCGGCTCAGCCCGCGGCCCCCGCCGATCGCGGTGCGCCGCTGACGCGCGCCTCCGTGACGCGGGTGCGGGTGCGCGTGGACGGCGCGCAGGCCCTGGCACGGGCGAGCGTCCGGGCGATCGGGGCCGTCCGCCGCCTGGGCGGCACGACCGAGTCCGCCCCCGACCCGGGCCCCGCGCGGCGGACCGTCAGGATCGTCTTCCGCGTCCCAGCGGCCCGCGCTGACGAGGCGCTCGCGGCCGTGAGCCGGCTGGGCACGGTGACGGCGGTGCGGCCCCGCCCCGGCGTCCCGGCGCGCGCGGGCCCCGCCACCATCGAGCTCACCCTGGCGGCCGCGTCGGGTCCTTAGGCGGGCCGCACCCGCGCCGCCTTCTCGCCGACGCGCTCCAGGTGGGCCCGCAGGCCCGAGCGCCGAGCCTCCAGCCACGCCCAGCGCGGGTGGAGGTCACCCCTCAGCGCCTCGCCGACGCTCCCCGGGTTGACGACGAGGACGCTGCCGGCCTGGAGCACGAGCGGCTCGTGCGTGTGCCCGGTGACGATGCAGTCGGCCCCGAGCTCGTTGCCCAGCCTGGCGAGGCGGCGCTTGGGCGTGCCGGCGTCGATCGTGCCGTTCGGGTCGGTGGGGCTGCCGTGCATGACGGCGACGGTCGCCCGTCCGAAGGGCACGAGCGCCACGATCGGCAGGGCGGCGAGGAAGCGCAGGCTGTCGTCCGAGAGCCGGTTGACCGTCCAGGCCCGCGAGCCGGGCTGGTCGGCCTTGGCGTGCTCGGGGTCGCGATCCGAGCGCTGGCCGACCTTCCGGTCGGTGTTGCCCATCACGCAGGGCCAGCCGAGGCGGCGCACCTCGACGACGCACTCCTCGGGCTCCTCGCCGCGCATCACCACGTCGCCGGTCATCACGCCCCGCGCGATGCCGGCGCGCTCCACCTCGGCGAGCACCGCGCGCAGCGCGGCCAGGTTCGCGTGGATGTCGCCCAGCAGGGCCAGGCGGTCAGGCATGGATGCCCAGGGCCTGCTCCAGGCGCGGCCGGAAACGCTCCGCCTTCAGGCGCCGCCACTCGTCGAGGAAGCGCGCGTGCAGCTCCTCGCGCTCGCGGCGGCGGCGGCCGATCAGCGCGTGGACCCCGGGGCGCTCGTCGCCGCGCATCCCGACCTCGAGCCGGCGGCGGAAGGCGCGGTAGGCGGCCTGCGAGGGCTCGCCCGAGGGGCTCCTCGCCGCGCGGCGCTCGACCAGCCGCCGCGCCGCCTCGCCCTCGCGCCCGGCCAGCCAGGCGAGGTGCTCCTCGAGCATCGGGACCTGGACGTCGCGGTCGTGGATCTCCCCGAGCAGGTCCTGGAGGCCCTTGACCTCCTCGATGAAGGGCTCGAGGTCGTCGGGGAAGGCGATGTCGAAGATCTCGAGCAGGTAGCGCAGCCGCTTGCACGCGATCCGCAGGTCGTGCAGCTCGGTCACGTTCGCCGGGTCGGCCACCACGCCGTCGAAGGAGTACACCTCGTCGATCCGCACGGCGAGCACCTTGCGCGCGTTGGGCCGGATGCGGCGGTCCGGGTCGAGCCCCTTGACGGAGCGAGGCTTGGCCACGTCAGCCCTCGGGCGGCCTTGGCTTGAGCACGTCGAGCCGGACGCCGGTGTGCTTGGCCATGTAGCGCGCGAGGCGGTCCTCGAACCCGTCCTCCTCCAGCCGGGCGAACAGCGCCTCGATCCCCGGGCCCTCCGCGGCGCGGTCCTCGCGATAGCGGGCGACGAGCCCCTCGATGCCCGGCCGCTCCTCCTGAGGGACCTCGGCGACCAGCCGGCTCAGGCCCTCGACGGCCACGTCGAGGTCACGGGCGTCGCCGAGGACGTCGGTGATCTCCTTCACCTGGCGCAGCAGGGGCTTGTAGGTCGTGCGCGGGAACGCCCCCTCGAAGGCGTCCATGGCGGCGCGCAGCCGCCGCGACGAGACCCGCATCGAGTGCAGCTCCTCGATGTCATCGCCCAGGAGCGTGCCGTCGCGGAAGCTCATCATCTCCCGCCAGCGGGTCAGGATCACCCGGCCGGCGGCCTCGCGGAAGCGGGCGTCGCCGGCCAGCCCCGGCACGTCCCAGGCCTTCGCCATCGGCGGGCTAGCCCGCGGCCCGGCGCCGCACCATCACGGACTCGCGCACGGCCTGGCGCAGGGACTTGCCGCTGGCCAGCATCGCCCAGTCGAGATCGAGCTCCATGCCGAGGTTGACGAGGGCGCGCAGGATCGCGCCGTCGTCGATGCCGGAGCCCGACAGCGCCGTCGCCTCCCGCAGCCAGCGGGCCTGCGGCTTCGAGAGCGCCACGGTCACGTCCTTGCGCGAGTCCTTGCGGCGCGTCGCGATGGCCCCGTTGCCGAGGCGCACGTAGACGCCGCCGCCCTCGCCGCCGGGAGGGCCGCCGAGCATCGACTGATAGCTGACGCGCCTCACCAACCGTCCGCCGGCGGGCCGGCCGCCTCGACGCTCATGCGCGCGTCCTCGGCCAGGTCCCGGATGGTGTCCTCGCCGATCTGCTCCTCACCGCGGGCGGCCGCGACGAAGAGGGCGTTCGCGACCAGCAGGTTGACCAGCCGCGGGACGCCGCCGGTCTGCTCGTGCACCGTCACCGCCGCGCGCTCGGAGAGGATGCGCCGCTCGGCGCCGGCGACCCGGGCGCGGTGCGCGACGTAGAGGTTGACCTCCTCGGCGGTCATCGGCCCGAGGTGGTACCGGACCACCACGCGCTGGGCGACCTGGGGGAGGCGCTCGACGTGGCGGGTCAGCTCCGGCTGGCCGAGGAGCACCACCGGCGCGCTCGGGCCGTCGCCCGGGTTGGTGAGCATCCGCACCTCGTCCAGGGCGCGCGGGTTGAGGCGCTGCGCCTCGTCGATCGCGATCACCATGCGGCGGCCCTCGGCCGCCGAGTCGGCGAGCCGCGCGCGCACTCGGCCCGCCAGGCGGGCCGCCGATCCCCCCGCGGGCTCCGCGCCGGCCGCGGGCAGGATCGCGGACAGGAGCGCCGCCGGCGTGCGCGGCGGGTTGGGGACCTCGGCGACGACGAAGCCCTCGCCGTCGAGGGTCCGCCGCAGGGTCTGGGAGAGGAGCGTCTTGCCGGAGCCGATCTCCCCCGTGATCACCACCAGCCCCCCGAGCTGGGTGATGCCGAACAGGATGCGCGCGAGGCCCTCGCGGTGGTCGGAGCGCTCGAAGGCGTACCGGGTGTCGGGCTCGAGCCCGAAGGGCGGCTCGACCAGGCCCCAATGGGCGAGGTATCCGCCCCCGTTGACGCTCACCGGCGGAGTCTAGGGAACCCCGGGGCGCGTCGCGCCCGTTCACCGCGCTGTTACATGCGGAGGCCGGCGCGGCGGCGGGCGACGGCCCGCGCGCGCATCGCCGCGAGGCCGGCCACGAGCGCCGCGGGCGCGGCGAGCCCCACCTGCCCGGCCACCACGTCGCCCCCGCCCGGCAGCGAGGCGACCCCCGCGAGCAGGAACCCCGCCATCAGCCCGAGGGCGTAGAGCGCGAGCGCGCGGGCGCTCGGAGCGCGGCGCCGGCGGGGCGGCGGGACCGCGCGCAGGCCCGTGCGCGCCGGGCCGGCGGGGCGGGGCAGGGGGTCGTGGCGGTGTGCGAGGGCGGGCATCGCGGGGAACTGTAGTTCGGGCCTCGGACGCGAACAAGTGTTCCTTTCCGCTGCACCTCGCGGACTCGCGCAACGCCGGTTGCGCGCGCGCCTCCTGCTGGCGCGCGTTGCGGGTGCGCCGCGATCGGCAGATCCCGGTGGGCATCGGGGGAAGCGGGATTGTCAAGTGGGGTGATGTGGGGTAGCGTGGGGCCCATGCAACGCCGGCTGCTCAGCGGGACGTACGAGTGCAGCCTCGACGATCGCTACCGCCTGGCAATTCCCGCCCGGCTGCGGGAGCCCTTCTCCGAGGGCGCGACGATCGGCTGGTGGCTCGACGACGGGCTGATCCTCGTGCCGACCGCGGACTGGTCCAGCCTCCTCGAGCGCACCTTCGGCGCCATGAGCGTGCTCGACGACGGTGCCCGTGAGCTGAGCCGCTTCCTGATCTCGGGGGCCTACGACCACGAGCTCGACGGCCAGGGCCGCATCCCCGTCGCGGCCGAGCTTCGCGAGCACGCCGGGATCGAGGGCCGCAAGGTGAGGGTCGTGGGCGTCGGCGAGTACCTCGAGGTCTGGGAGCCGTCCCGCCTCGCCGACCGCTTCTCCGAGCTGCGTCGAGAGGGGGTGTCCGCTCGTGCCAAGCGCCTTGCCGGTCGAGTCCCGTAGGCACGCCCGCGGGCACGAGCCCGTGCTGGCCGACGAGGTGGTCCGCCTGCTCGCGCCGCGAGCCGGGGAGACCGTGGTGGACGCCACCTTCGGCGCCGGCGGGCACGCCCGCCGCATCGCCCCGTCGCTGGGCGAGGACGGGCGCTACATCGCCATCGACCAGGATCCCGAGGCCGCCGCCTGGTTCTCCGACCTCGCCGAGGACGTGGTCTGCGAGACCCGCTTCGTCCGGGCCAACTTCGCCGACGCCCTGCCGCGGCTCGCCGAGCAGGGCGTGCGTGCGGACGCGATCCTGATGGACCTCGGCCTCTCCTCCATGCAGGTTGACCAGCCCGAGCGCGGCTTCTCGTACTCGCGCCAGGCGCCGCTCGACATGCGCATGGATCCGGGCCGTGACCGGTCCGCCGCGGACCTCGTCGCCGAGGCCCCCGAGGCCGAGCTCGCCGAGATCATCCGGGCCTACGGCGAGGAGCGCTACGCGCGGCCGATCGCGCGCGCCATCGTCCGGCGCCGGCGCGAGGCGCCGATCGCGACCACCGGGGACCTCGTGGAGGTCGTGCGCTCGGCCGTGCCGACGCCGGCGCTCTTCGCCGGCGGCCACCCGGCCAAGCGGGTGTTCCAGGCCCTGCGGATCGCGGTCAACGACGAGCTCGGCAGCCTGGAGCGCGGGCTCGAGTCCGCCTTCGACCTGCTCGCGCCCGGCGGGCGAATGGCGGTCATCGCCTTCCATTCGCTCGAGGACCGCATGGTCAAGGGGTTCATGCGCGCCCGCTGCCAGGGCTGCATCTGCCCGCCGGACCTGCCGGTCTGCGGGTGCGGCCGGGTTGCCGAGGCGGCCCTGCTGGCGCCCAAGGCCCTGCGTCCGCGCCAGGCCGAGCTCGACCGCAACCCGCGCGCGCGGCCGGCGCGCCTCCGCGCCCTCCGGCGGACCGGGGACGGGGCGTGAGCACGCGCGCCGCCCCGCGCCCGGCCCCCGCGCCCGGCCGGTCACGGCCGCGGACCCGCCCCTCGTCCCCCGCCGCCGGGCCGCGGCCGGCGCGCGCCGGACGCCGCGCGCGGCTGCGCCTGGGGCGCGTGGCGATCCCGATCATCGCCCTCGTGCTCGGCGGGATCGTCTGGATCAACGTCGCCAAGCTCACCCTGACCCACGAGACCGGCAAGGTCATCGAGCGGGCGCGCAGCGTCGAGGCCGAGACGGCGCGCCTCAAGAGCCGCTTCGAGCAGCGCAACGCGACCGTCATCGCGCGGGCCGAGAAGCGCCTGGGCATGGTCTCGCCGCCGAGCTCCGAGGTCACGTACCTGGACGGCACGCGACTGGACGCCGGGGCGCCGTAGGCCATGGCGGCCGGATCCTCGCGCCGGCCGCCCCCACGGCGCCGGCGCCCCCCGGCCGGCGGCCGCGCGAAGCCCCCGGCCACGCGGGCGCGCTCGAGCCGCGTCCGCCTGCTCGCCGGCGTCGCGATCGTCCTGCTGGGCATCCTCGCCATCCGCGCGGCGTGGCTGGGAACCGTGCGCGCGGGAGACCTCTCGGACCGCGGCGTCCGGCAGAACCGCTTCGAGGCCGATCTGCCCGCCCAGCGCGGCGCGATCCAGGCCCGCAACGGGGCCGACCTGGCGATCGACCGGCTCGCCGTGGACGTCACCGCCACGCCCTACCTGGTCACCGACCCCCAGGGCACCGCCGCGAAGCTGGGCCCGGCGATCGAGCGCGACCCGAACGACATCGCCAACGCCCTCGCCCGGCCCGGCGGCTACGTGGTCCTCGCGCGCAACGTGCCCCCGGCGCTCGCCGACCAGGCGAAGAAGCTCGACCTGCCCGGGATCGACTTCTCCGACACCTGGCAGCGCTTCTACCCCGGCGGCCCGCAGGCGTCGCAGCTCGTCGGGCTGACCGGGGACACCCACGAGGGGATCTCGGGGATGGAGCGCCAGGTTGACGAGGCGCTCACGGGCGAGCCCGGCCACCGCGTGGAGGTGCGCGACCTGCTCGGCAACTCGATCCAAATGCTCGAGGACCGCGAGCCCGAACCCGGCCAGAACGTCCAGCTGACCCTCGATCCGAGGATCCAGGACCGCGTCGAGCGCACCCTCGCGGCCACGCGCGAGGAGTACGGCGCCAGGAGCGCGACGGGCATCGTCATGGACCCGCGCACCGGCGCGGTGCTCGCGATGGCGACCGTCCCCCGGTTCAACCCCAACCGCCGCGGCCGGATCGTCCAGGAGCTGGAGCGCAACCGGCCGGTCACCGACACGTTCGAGCCCGGGTCCACCTTCAAGGTGGTGACGATGGCGGCGGCGCTCGAGGACCGGAGGGTCCTGCCCGGCACGACCTTCGCGCTGCCGACCGAGATCACGCGCTACGACCGCACCCTGCGCGACGCCCACGAGCGGCCCCCCGTGACGCTGTCCGCCTCCGAGATCCTTGCTCAATCAAGCAACATCGGCACGGTCTTCATCGCCGAGCGCGTCGGGGCCGCGCGCCTGCAGGCGTGGATCGAGCGGTTCGGGTTCGGCAGCCGCACCGGCATCGACTATCCGGGCGAGGTCGAGGGGCTGGTGCTGCCGCTGGAGCGCTGGTCCGGCACGTCCATCATCAACATCCCGATCGGCCAGGGGATCGGCGTGACCCTGGCGCAGCTCACGCGCGTCTACGCCGCGGTCGCCAACGGCGGCCGGCTGGTGGAGCCCCACCTGGTGGACCGCGTCGGCGGGGTGCCCGTCGGCCACGCCCCGGGGCGCCAGATCATGACCGCGCGGACGGCGCGCACGCTGGACCGCATGCTGCGCGGGGTGGTCTCCCCGGACGGCACCGGCAGCCTGGCCCAGGTCGAGGGCTACCAGGTGGCGGGCAAGACCGGCACCGCCAACAAGATCGATCCCCAGACCGGCGAGTACAGCAGCGCGCTGTTCACCTCGTCGTTCGTGGGCTACGTCCCCGCGAACGACCCCCAGCTCGTGATCTCGGTGGTCGTCGACGAGCCCGGAGGCGCCTACTACGGGGGCCAGGTGGCGGCGCCGGCGTTCGAGGACATCACCGCGTTCTCCCTGCAAACGCTGAACATCGCGCCATGATGGCCGTCCGTCGCCTCTGGTAGGATCCGCGCCCGCATGACCCTCCAGGAGCTGATCGAGGCCGGTCCCGGAGGGCGCATCGTCGCGGCGCCGTCGCGGCCGGAGTCGGAGGCCGCCGCGACGCCCATCGCCTCGATCGTCCACCGCGCCGAGGACGCGCGCCCCGGGGCGCTCTTCTGCGCCCTGCGCGGCACCCGGGCCGACGGCCACGACTTCGCGCCCGAGGCGGTCGCCCGAGGGGCGGCGGCGGTCATGGTCGAGCGCCAGCTCGACGTCGCCGTGCCCCAGGCGGTCGTGGCCGACGCGCGCGTGGGCATGGCGCTCGCCGCCGCCGCGCTCGCCGGCCACCCCTCCCGGGACCTCGTGGTCGTGGGCGTGACCGGCACCAACGGCAAGACCACCTCGTCGTTCCTGGTGCGGGCGATGCTCGAGGCCGCCGGCCGGCCGTGCGGGCTCATCGGCACGATCGAGGCGCGGGTGGGCGGCCGGCCGCTGGCGCTGCGCCACACGACCCCGGACGCCGTGGAGCTGCAGGAGCTGTTCGCGCGGATGCGCGACGCCGGCGACGCGGCCTGCGCCATGGAGGTGTCCTCGCACGCCCTCGCCCAGCGGCGCACGGCCGGCACCCGGTTCGCGGCCGCGCTCTTCACCAACCTCACCCGTGACCACCTCGACTACCACGCGACCGTCGAGGAGTACTACCTGGCCAAGCGGAGCCTGTTCCTGCGCCCCGAGGGCGAGGGGGGCGACCCCCCCGGTGCGGTGAACCTCGACGACGAGCTCGGCCGCCGCCTCGCGCGCGAGGCGGACGCGCTCGGCTATGCGGTCGACGCGCCGGCGCCGGTCCGCCCGATCCAGGCGCGGGGCATCGCGACCGGCATCGCCGCCCGCATCGCCACCCCACGGGGGCCGCTCGAGATCGAGAGCCGGCTGCGCGGGCGCTTCAACCTCGCCAACCTCGCCGGCGTCGTCGCCGTGGGCGAGCTGCTTGGGCTGTCCCACGACGCGGTCGCGGCCGGGATCGGCTCGGTGGGCGGCGTCCCCGGCCGCTTCGAGGCGGTCGAGGCAGGCCAGCCGTTCCCCGTCATCGTCAACTACGCGCACACCCCCGACTCCGTGGAGAACGTGCTGCGGGCGGCGCGCGAGCTGGTGGCCGATGGGCGCCTGATCTGCGTCTTCGGCTGCGGGGGGGACCGCGACCGGGGGAAGCGCCCCGAGATGGGCGCGGCCGCGGCGGCCCTCTCGGACGTCGCCGTCGTCACCTCGGACAACCCGCGCTCGGAGGAGCCCGGCGCCATCATCGACGAGATCCTCGCCGGCATGCGCGATGGGTCGGCCCGGATCGTCGTGGAGCCCGACCGCCGCGCCGCGATCGCCTGGGCGGTGGAGGAGGGGGCGGCCGGCGACGTGGTGGTGATCGCGGGCAAGGGCCACGAGCAGGGCCAGGAGCGCAACGGGGTGACGACCCCCTTCGACGACCGCGTCGTCGCCAGGGAGGCGATCGAGGGCGCCATGAACCGGGGGACGAGGGTTTGAGGCTCACGGTCAACGAGATCTTGAGGTCGGGGGCCGAGGCACGGCTCCCCGTGGGCAGCCCGGACACCGAGGTCGAGGGCGCGTTCGTGGACTCGCGCGAGGTGGTGCCGGGCGCCCTGTTCGTGGGGGTCCGCGGCGAGACCGCGGACGGCGGCCAGCACGCCCCCGACGCGCTCCGCGACGGCGCCGCCGCCGCCGTGGTGGGCGAGTCGGCGTGGCGCTGGATCGAGGGCGAGTGCCTGGGCCTGCGGCGGCCGGTCCTCGTGGCCCCGGACCCGGTGGCCGTGCTGCAGGCGGCAGGCCGGCTGGCCCTCGAGCGCAGCGGCGCCCGCGTGGTGGGCATCACGGGCGCGACGGGGAAGACGACGACGAAGGACATCCTGCTCGCCATGCTCCGGGCGGCGGGCGTCGCCGCCGAGGGCACCCCCGGCAACCTCAACACGGAGATCGGCGTCCCGATGTCGCTGACGGGCCTGCCCGAGGGCTGCGAGGTGGCCGTGGTCGAGATGGGGATGCGCGGCGCCGGCCAGATCGCCGAGCTCGCCGCGCTCGCCCCGCCCGACGTGGCGTGCGTCACCTCGGTCGGCCCGGTGCACCTCGAGCTGCTCGGGACGGTCGAGGCCGTCGCCGCGGCGAAGGCCGAGATCCTGGCGGCGCTGCGGCCCGGGGGCACGGCGGTCGTCCCCGCGGACGAGCCGCTCCTCGAGCCCCACATCGCGGCGCTCGACCCCGAGGTGAGGGTCATCCGCTTCGCTGAGGCGCCCGATATGGACCTCGACCTGAGCTTGAGCAAGGCCTGGGAGCTCCAGAACGCGGCCGCCGCGCTCGCCTGTTGCCGGGCGCTCGACGCCCTCCCGGCGGCCGGGGCGCGCATCGAGGTGGCGGTGTCGGCGCTGCGCGGCCAGGAGCGGCCGCTGAGCGCGGGCGGGACCCTCATCGAGGACTGCTACAACGCGAACCCGCTGGCGATGCGGGCCGCGCTCGCCGACCTGGCCCGGCGCGACGGCCGCCGGGTGGCGGTGCTCGCCGACATGATGGAGCTCGGGCCGGAGGAGGAGCGCCACCACCGCGAGGTGGGAGAGGCCGCGCGGGCCGCGGGGATCGACATGCTGGTCGCCGTCGGCGACCGCGCCGCGGCCTACGTCGTCGGCGCCGACGGCGTGCCGTCGGTCCACATCGCGACGGTGGAGGAGGCCATCGAGGCGGTGCCCGGCCTGGTCCAGCCGGGCGACGTCGTGCTGCTCAAGGGATCGCGCTCGATGCGCCTCGAGCGCATCGGCGAGATCATCGCCGCCCCCGAGGCGGGGGGCTGAGCGCGTGCCGCGGGTGCTGATCGCGGCGATCTCGGCCGCGACGCTGCTGATGTTCCTGGGGCCCAAGTTCATCGCCTGGCTCCGGGCCAACGAGGTGGGCCAGTTCGTGCGCCCGCCCGGGCTCATCCCCGAGGCCCACGCCGAGAAGCAGGGCACCCCCACGATGGGCGGCCTGCTGATCCTGCTGGCCACGACGCTGCCCTTCGTGATCCTGTCGAGCCGCAGCACCGAGGCCATGCTGGTGCTGTTCGCCACCCTGGCCTGCGGGGCGATCGGGTTCTTCGACGACTGGATGAAGATCGTCAAGAAGCGCTCGCTCGGCGTGTCGGCGCGCTGGCGGATGATCGCGCTCCTCGTGATCGCCGCCGTCCTCGTGGCCGTGGCCGTGGAGGTGGTGGGCCTGCCGACCACGCTGACGATCCCGGTGCTCGACGAATCGTTCGAGATCGGCGCGGTGGCCTTCTTCCTGGTGGTGTTCCTGGTCGTCGCCGGGGCGGCGAACGCCGTGAACCTGACCGACGGCCTGGACGGCCTCGCGGCCGGGATCGCGGCGATCGTGCTGCTCTCCTACACCGGGATCGCCTTCGTGGCGGGGCAGAACGACCTGGCGATCTTCGGCGCCACCCTCGTCGGCGCGTGCGTGGGCTTCCTCTGGTTCAACTCCTTCCCGGCAGCCGTCTTCATGGGTGACACCGGGTCCTACGCCCTCGGCGGGGCGATCGCGGCCATGGCGGTGATGACCAAGACCGAGATCCTGCTGATCGTGATCGGCGCCATGTTCGTCGCCGAGGCCCTGTCGGTCATCGTCCAGGTGATCGTCTTCAAGCGCTTCCGGCGGCGGGTCTTCCTCATGACCCCGGTCCACCACCACTTCGAGATGGCCGCCTGGAGCGAGACCAAGATCATCGTCCGGTTCTGGCTGATCGCGGCGATCTTCGCCGCGGTGGGCTTCACGCTCTTCTTCCGCGACTTCCAGGTGGCATGAGCCAGGAGGGCGCTGGTGGTCGGCCTGGGCCGCTCGGGCCGGGCCGCCGCGCTGCTGCTCGCCCGGCGGGGCTGGGAGGTCGTGGCGGTGGACGCCGGCGAGGTCTCGGCGCCGGAGCTCGACGCGGCCGGCATCGAGGTGCGCGCCCCCTGGGATGCGCCGGTCCCCGACCTCGACCTGGCCGTGAAGAGCCCGGGCGTCCCCGGCGACGTCGCCCCGGTGCTGGGGGCGCGGGCCGCCGGGGTGCCGGTGTGGAGCGAGATCGAGCTGGCCGCCCGCGAGCTGCCCAACCCGCTGGTCGGGATCACCGGCACCAACGGCAAGACCACCACCACCGAGCTGACCGCCCACCTGCTGCGCGCCGGCGGCCTCGCGGCGACCGCCTGCGGCAACCAGGGCACGCCGCTGGCGGGCCTGGTTGACGCGTCCGACCCCGAGGCCTGGCTCGTGGTGGAGTGCTCGAGCTTCCAGCTGGAGGACGTGGAGGCCTTCCGGCCGCTCGCCGCGGCGCTCCTGAACCTGGCCCCGGACCACCTCGACCGCCACGGCAGCCTGGAGGGCTACCGCGACGCCAAGCTGCGGCTGTTCGCCGCCCAGGAGGCCGGGGACCTGGCGATCCTGCCCCCGGGCCTCGAGGCGACCGGGGCGGCGCCGTCGCGGCGGGTCTACGACGGGCCGCCGGGGCCGGACGCCGTCGCCTGGGCGGAGGGCGGGCTGCACGTCGCCGGGCTCGGGCCGGTGGTGGCCTGGGAGGAGGTCGCCCTGCGCGGGCGCCACAACCGCGAGAACGCGATGGCCGCGGCCGCGCTGGCGGCGCACGCCGGCCTGGAGGCGGCGCCCCTGGCCGAGGGCCTCGCGAGCTTCCGGCCGGTGCCGCACCGCCTGGAGCCCGTGGGGAGGGCCGGAGGCGTCGCCTTCGTCAACGACTCCAAGGCCACCAACCCGGACGCCGCCATCGCCGCCCTCGACGCCTACCCGCGAGGGGTGCACCTGATCGCCGGCGGACGGGCCAAGGGCACGCCCTTCGCGGCCCTGGCCCAGGCCGCGCGAGGCGCCGTCGTGCGCGCCTACCTGGTCGGGGAGGCGGGGGAGGAGATCGGGCGCGCCCTGCGCGACGCCGGGGTTGACGCGGAGGCCTCCGGCACCGTCGAGGCCGCGGTCGCGGCCGCCGCGGCGCGGGCCGCGGCGGGCGAGACGGTCCTCCTCTCGCCGGGCTGCGCGAGCTTCGACCAGTTCGCGGACTACCAGGAGCGGGGAGAGGCGTTCCGGGCCGCCGCCCGGGCCGCGGGCGCGCGCTGACGGCCGTCAAGGGTCCGGGGGGCGCACGGCGAAGTCCTCGGAGCCGTGGCCTCCCGCTCTCCCTCCGCCGCCCCCGAGCGCCTGCTCGCCGGCGTCGTGCTGGCGCTCGTGTCCTTCGGGCTCGTCATGGTCTACTCGTCCTCGAGCGCCACCGCGCTGCTCAACGACGGAGACCCCCTGGGCATGGTCACGCGGCAGGCGGCCTATGCGGCCGTGGGCCTGGGGGCGTATGCGGTCTGCGCCCGCATGAGCCCCGAGGGGATGCGCCGCCTGGGCCCGCCCGCGCTGGCCGTCGCGGCGTTCCTGCTGCTGGTCGTGCTGGTGCCGTCCATCGGCATGGAGGTCAACGGCTCGCGCCGGTGGATCAGCCTGGGCGCGCTCGGCCAGCTGCAGCCGTCCGAGCTCGCCAAGCTGGCGCTCGCCCTGTGGCTGGCGCAGGCCCTGGTCCGCCACCCGCGGAGGCTGGGGACCCCGGGCGGGCTCGCGCCGTTCATGCTCGTGACCGCCGCGCTCGCCGGCCTGATCCTGGTCGAGCCGGACATGGGCACCGCCGTCGTCCTCTGCGCCATGGCGGTCGCCATGCTCATCGTCGCCGGAGCCCGGCTCCGCCACCTCGGCGCGATCGTCGCGGCGGGGGCGCTCGTGGCGATGATCGCGATCCTCGCCGAGCCCTACCGGCGCGAGCGCCTGCTGGCCTTCCTCGACCCCTGGAGCGACCCCGACGGCGCCGGCTTCCAGAGCGTCCAGGCCCAGGTCGCGCTGGGCTCCGGCGGCGTCAGCGGCGTCGGCCTCGGCGACGGCGTCCAGAAGGCGTTCTACCTGCCCGAGGCGCACACGGATATGATCCTCGCGACGGTGGGGGAGGAACTCGGCCTCATCGGTGTGGTCGGGGTGCTCGTGGCGTTCGCGCTCTACGCGGCGGCGGGGTACCGGATCGCGCTGAGGTCAGAGGACCTCCACCAGCAGGCGCTGGCGGCGGGCCTCACGACCCTGGTGCTGGCGCAGGCCGCGATCAACATCGGCGCCGTCGTCGGGGTGATGCCCGTGACCGGCGTCCCGCTGCCCTTCGTCTCGTTCGGAGGCAGCAGCCTCATCGTCCTCCTCGCCTGCACTGGCCTCCTTGTCAACATCGGACGCCGATCCCACTCCGCCGCCGGGCGACTCGCCGCGGTCCCCCGTGCGGGTGCTGATCGCCGCCGGCGGGACGGGCGGGCACGTGATGCCGGCGCTGGCGGTGGCCGACGCGCTGCGCGAGCGGGGGGCTGAGGTCAGGTTCCTGGGCGCCCGCGGCGCCGGCGCGGCGGGGGCGGTGGAGGCCGCCGGCTACCCGCAGGACCTGATCCCGCTGCGCGGCCTCGCCCGGCGCCTCACGCCGCGGAATCTCACCGCGCTGGCGATGGCCGCCCTCGCGCTCCCGCGCACGGCGAGCCTGCTGGCGCACCGCCGCCCCCACGCGGTCCTGGGCGCGGGCGGCTACGTCGCCGGGCCCGCCGCGGTGGCCGCCTGGCTGACCCGCCGCCCGCTGATGCTCATGGAGGCCGACTCGCACCTGGGCGTGGCCAACCGCCTGGGGGCGCCCCTCGCGCGGCGGGTCGCGCTGGCCTTCCCGCTGGCCGGCCGCACCGGTCGCCGGTACATGGTGACCGGCCGCCCGGTGGGCCGCGCCGTGACCTCGGCCACGCGCACCGCCGGCCGCCGCTCCCTCGGCATCGACCCGGGGGCCACCGCGGTGCTCGTGGTGGGCGGCAGCCAGGGCGCCCGGACGCTGAACCGCGCCGCCGCCGAGGCCTTCGGCAGCGCGCCGCCGATCGAGGTCATCCACGTGGCGGGCCCCGCCCTGCTGGAGGAGACCCGCCGCCTCCTGGACGGGCGCGACCACGGGGACCGCTACCGCCTCGTCGGCTGGCTCGACGACCTGCCGGGCGCCATCGCGGCGGCGGACCTCGTCGTCTCGCGCTCGGGCGGGTCGGTCTTCGAGCTGGCCGCGATCGGCCGGCCGGCGATCCTCGTGCCCTACCCCCACGCCGCCGCGGACCACCAGGCCAAGAACGCGCGCTGGCTCGCCGAGGCCGGCGCGGCGGTGGTGCTGCCCGACGCCGAGTGCACCGGAGAGCGCCTCCGCGGCCTCGTGGGCGCCCTGCTCTCGGACCGCCACCGCCTCGACGCGATGGCCGAGGCCGCCCGCGCCGCCGGCCGGCCCGACGCCGCCGACCGGGTCGCCGACGAGGTGCTCGCCATCGCCCGGCGCCCGCGCCGCGGCCTCCGCCTGCCGCGCCTGCCCCGCCCGCACCTGCCACGGCTGCGCCGGCGCCGGGCGGGATGACGGCCCGCTCGATCCACCTGGTCGGCATCGGAGGCGCCGGGATGAGCGGGCTGGCGCGGCTCGCGGCGGCCGCCGGCTACCGCGTCAGCGGCAGCGACCGCGAGGACTCCGAGACGCTCGCGGCCCTCCGCGAGGCCGGCATCGCCGCCCGCGCGGGCCACGACGCCGCGGCGTTGCCCGCGGACGCCGCCGCGCTCGTCGTCTCGACCGCGATCGCCGACGACAACCCCGAGCTGGCCGAGGCGCGGCGGCGCGGCCTGCCGGTGCTGCACCGCTCCGAGCTGCTCGCGGAGCTGATGGCGGGCCGCCGCGGCCTGGCCGTCGCCGGGGCGCACGGCAAGTTGACGACCAGCGCGATGCTCGTGGCCGTCCTCGGCGACGCCTCGGCCGCCGTCGGGGCCACCATCGCCGGCGGCGCGGGCACCGGCGCCCTGTGGGGCGGCGGTCCCTGGTTCGTGGCCGAGGCCGACGAGAGCGACCGCTCCCTCCTGAACCTCTCGCCGGAGGCCGCGATCCTCCTCAACGTGGACCACGACCACCACGCGACCTTCGCGACGATGGACGACGTGCGCGAGGTCTTCCGGGCCTTCGTCGCGCGGCTGCCGGCCGACGGGCTGCTGGTCGTCGGCCCGGACGCCGAGGCCCGGGCGTGCGCGGAGGGCGCCCCCTGCGCGCTGAGGCTGGTCGGGGACGCCCCCGGCGCGTGGGGGCGCGCCGAGCCCGGGCGCGGCGGCCCCGGCTTCGCCCTGGCGCTGGCCGACGGGCGGCGGATCGACGTGCCGCTCGCCCTGGCGGGGCGCCACAACGCCGACAACGCCGCCTGTGCGCTCGCGCTCGCGGATTGGTGCGGCGTCCCGCCGAGCCGCGCGGCGGCACGGCTCGCGGGGTTCGCCGGCGTGGGCCGGCGCATGGAGCACCGCGGCCGCGCCGGCGGCGTGGAGGTGGTTGACGACTACGCCCACCACCCGGCCGAGATCCGGGCCACCCTCGCGGCCGCCCGCGAGCGCGGTGCCCGCCGCGTCGTCGTGGTGTTCCAGCCGCACCTGCCGTCGCGGACGCGGGCCCTCGCGGCCGAGCTCGGGGCCGCGCTCGGCGACGCCGACGTCGTCGTGGTGACCGAGGTGTACCTGGCGCGCGAGCCCCCCGACCCGCGGGCCACCGGACGCGCCGTGGCCGAGCGGGTGCCGGCGCCGGCGCGGGCCGTCCACGCGCCGACCCTCGCCGACGCCGCCGACGCCGCCCTCGCGGAGGTCCGTCCCGGCGACCTGCTCATCACCATGGGGGCGGGCGACGTCACCCTCCTGGGGAAGGAGTTGGTGGCCCGCCTGGAAAAACAGTCCGTCGATGGGGACCCCGACGACCGCTCCCGCCCCGCCTGAGCTCGAGCGAGACGCGCCCCTCGCCCCGCTGACGTCGATCCGGGTCGGCGGCCCGGCCGACCGCCTCTGCCGGGTCGGGTCGTTCCGCGCGGCCTCGGCGGCGCTGGCCTGGGCGCGCGACGAGGGCGTGCCGGTCGCGATCGTGGGACGCGGGTCGAACCTGCTCGTCGCGGACGACGGCTTCCGCGGCCTGGCCCTGCGGCTCGAGGGGCGTCTGACGGCGATCTCCGTGCGCGGCGCCGACGTGTGGTGCGGCGGGGGGGCCTCCCTGCCGCGCGCGGTGCAGCGCGCGGCCGCCGCGGGCCTCGAGGGCCTCGAGTGGGGGGCCAGCATCCCCGGGACCGCCGGCGGCGCCGTGGCCATGAACGCCGGCGCCCACGCCGGCGAGCTCGCGCAGGTGCTGCGCTGGGCCGTCGTCTGCTCGGCGGAGGGGCGGCGGCGGGTCGGCCCCGGGGACCTGGCGCTCGGCTACCGGCGCTCGGCCATCGGGGCCGGCGACGTCGTGGCCGCGGTGGCGTTCGCGCTGCGGCCCGGGGACGCGGAGGCCATCGCCGCGCGGTTGGCGGGCTTTCGCGGACAGCGGCGCGCCACCCAGCCCCAGGGGGTGAGGACCTTCGGCAGCGTCTTCACGAACCCGCCCGGCGACTCGGCGGGACGGCTGCTCGAGGCCGCCGGCTGCAAGGGCCTGCGGGTCGGCGGGGCGCGGTTCTCGCCGGTGCACGCCAACTTCATCGAGGCGGACGCGGGGACGCGCGCGGCCGACGTCCTCGCGCTGATGGCGGAGGGCCGCCGGCGCGTCGCGGCCGCGCACGGCGTGACGCTGGAGCCGGAGGTGCGCTACCTGGACCCGGAGCGCGGGATCGTCCGCCCGCCGCTCCCCGGCGGGTGAGCGGCTCGCGCGCCGCCGCGGCCGGCCGGCGCCCTCATCCGGCGGTCGTCGCGCGCCGCCGCCGGGTCGCCCGCGCGCAGGGCCGGCAGCGGCGGCTCGCACTCCTCATCGGGGTCGCCGCGCTCGCGGCGCTGGGGCTGCTGTGGTGGCTCGCCCACGGGCCGCTGCTGGCGGTGAACGGCGTCACGGTGCGCGGATACGACCGCGAGGACCGCGCCGCGCTGACCGCCGCGATCTCCGAGGCGGCCTCGGGCGGCACGATGGTCTCCCCGGCGGTGGACGAGATCCGCTCGGCGGCTGCGGCGTTCCCGTGGGTCGCGGCCGTGTCGGTGCAGCGCGACTGGCCGCGTCGCGTCACGGTTGACGTCTCGATGGCGCGTCCCGTCGCCGTCGCCGCCGGGCCCGGGGGCGAGGCGGCGCTCGTCTCGGAGGCGGGCCGGGTCCTCGGGCCGGTGCCGGACCAGGCGCGCCTCGGGTGGCTGCGGCTGCCGGCCGCGCCGCCGGCGGCCGGATACGCGCTGGGCGAGTCCGACCGGGCCGGGCTCACCTTCCTGGCGGCCGCCCCGCCCGAGGCCGCGCGTCGGGTCCGCCGCCTCGCCCTCGACTCGACCGGCGCGCTGTCGGGCCACCTCGACGACGGGCCCGTCCTGCGGCTGGGGCGCCCCGAGGGCCTGGCCGCGAAGGCCCGCGCGCTGGCCGTGGTGCTCACCCAGGTTCCCCCGGCCGACCTCGCCGCGGCCACGTACATCGACCTGCGCGTGCCGGTGCGGCCGGCGATCGGCGGGCTCCCTCCCGCGGTCGCCGAGGAGGGGCAGGCCACCATCGAGTAAGACTCAAGGCTTCGTCGAGCCGACGCGGCGAAGCCTCGACTTCCGCATGACCCTTTGCTTGACACCCAGGGTACCCGACACTAGTTTCCAGGCTGGTGGAGTGGTGCCTGAGGCAGGCCGACAGCCGGCTTCCCGAGGGTCCACCGGCCTCAAGCATCGCTTGAGGGTCAGCGAATCCGCGCGTGAGCAGGCCGTTTCGGGCGGGCACCAAAGGCCCGCGACGGCTGTGGCCGGGAGGCGAGCAGAGGTGGAGACGAGCAACTACTTGGCGGTCATCAAGGTGGTGGGCGTCGGCGGCGCGGGCACCAACGCCGTGAACCGGATGATCGACGCGGGCGTCCGCGGGGTGGAGTTCATCGCCGTCAACACCGACGCCCAGGCGCTCTCGATGTGCGACGCCGACGTGAAGGTCCACATCGGCGGAACCATCACGAAGGGGCTCGGCGCGGGCGCCGACCCGCGCATCGGCGCGGCCGCCGCGGACGAGAGCCGCGAGGAGCTGAAGGAGGCCGTGCGCGGCGCCGACATGGTCTTCGTCACCGCCGGCGAGGGCGGCGGCACCGGCACCGGCGCGGCGCCCATCATCGCGCAGACCGCGCGTGAGCAGGGCGCGCTGACGGTCGGGGTGGTCACGCGTCCGTTCGCCTTCGAGGGCGCGCAGCGGAGCCGCCGCGCCGACGAGGGCATCTCGGCGCTCGAGAAGCAGGTCGACTCGGTCATCATCATCCCGAACGACCGCCTGATCGAGGTCGTCGAGCGGCGAACGTCGATCATCGACGCCTTCCGCCTGGCCGACGACGTCCTGCGCCAGGGCGTCCAGGGGATCACCGACCTCATCACGGTGCCCGGGCTGATCAACCTCGACTTCGCCGACGTCCGCACGATCATGCAGGACGCCGGCGCGTCGCTGATGGGGATCGGCACGGCGTCCGGGGAGAACCGCGCGGCGGAGGCCGCCAAGGCGGCGATCTCGTCGCCGTTGCTCGAGACGACCGTCGCGGGCGCGACCGGGGTGCTCCTCAACGTCACCGGCGGCCCCGACCTGGGCCTGTTCGAGATCGACGAGGCGGCCGGGATCATCCGCCAGGCCGCCCACGACGACTGCAACGTGATCTTCGGCGCGGTCATCGACGAGAACGCGGGCGACATGCTGCGCGTCACGGTGATCGCGACCGGCTTCGACGGCGCGGCCTCGGCCGCCGAGGTCGCCGAGCCGCGGTTCGGCCGGCGCGAG
This sequence comes from Miltoncostaeaceae bacterium, assembly GCA_963835685.1. Classification (GTDB taxonomy): domain Bacteria; phylum Actinomycetota; class Thermoleophilia; order Miltoncostaeales; family Miltoncostaeaceae; genus DATAGF01. The sequence goes on along the minus strand of CAWIGI010000010.1, from coordinate 212,304 downwards.
CGCCCCGGGGCCGTCACGCCCCGCCTGCGCGAGAAGGAGGAGGACGGCCGCGGGGCGCCCGCGATCACGCTCGAGGCGCAGGACCGCCAGAGCCTCGAGGTGCCGGACGACGCCCTCGACATCCCGGACTTCCTGAAGGGCTCGTAGGGAGCCTCCGGCAGGGGCCCTCGGACGGCGGGTCTCCCGCCCGGGACGCGTGGTAGCGTCACGCCGGATGGCGGCCACCCTCTCGCGCACCTCCCTGCACGGCCGGCATGCCGCGCTGGGGGCGCGGATGGGGGCCTTCGCGGGGTGGGACATGCCCCTCTACTACTCGACGGCCCGCGCCGAGCACCGGGCGGTGCGGGAGCGCTGCGGGGTCTTCGACGTCTCGCACATGGGGCAGCTCGAGGTGTCGGGCCCCGGCGCCCGCGAGGCGCTGGCGCGGGTGCTGACCAACGACATCGACGAGATCGGCCCCGGGCGCGGCCAGTACACGCTGATGTGCCAGGACGGCGGCGGCGTCATCGACGACCTGATCGTCTACGCCCTGGCCGACCGCTTCCTCATGGTCGTCAACGCGTCGAACGTCGCCGCCTGCCGCGACCGCCTCGCCGACCGCCTGCCCTCCGAGGTCGCGCTCGCCGACCGCTCGCACGAGGTGGCCATGCTCGCCCTCCAGGGGCCCGCGTGGCAGGCGGCGCTGAGCCCGCACCTGGCGACCCCGCTCGCGCTGTCGCTGGACTACTTCGACGTCGGCGAGGACATGGTGGCGGGCGTGCCCTGCCTGATCGCCCGCACCGGTTACACCGGCGAGCCCGGGGTCGAGCTGATGTGCCCGTGGGACGGCGCCCCCGCCGTCTGGGACGCGCTCATGTCCGGCGCCGACGCCCCCGAGCCCACCGGGCTGGTGGCGCGGGACACCCTGCGCCTGGAGATGGGCTACCCGCTCTACGGCCAGGAGCTCTCGCGCGAGCGCACGCCGATCGAGGCCGGGCTCCGCTGGGCATGCGACACCGAGGGCGGGCGCTACTTCGGCGCCGACGTCATGCGGCGCCAGCTCGCCGAGGGGACCGCGGAGCGCCTGGCGATCTTCCGGATGACGGAGCCGGGCATCCCGCGCGCCGGCCACGAGGTGCTGGTGGACGGCCGCCCCGCCGGCACGGTGACCAGCGGGACGCTGTCGCCGTCGCTCGACACCGGGATCGGGATGGCCTACGTCCCGTCGCCCGTCGCCGCCCCCGACAACGACATCGTCATCGACGTCCGCGGCAAGCCGAAGGCCGCGCGCACCGCCCGCCGTCCCCTGGTCTCGACGTCCCCGAGGGAGTGAAGGAGCCCCATGCCCGCCGACGAGTCGTATCCCACCGACGTCCGCTACCACCCGGAGCACGACTGGGTGCGCGCCGAGGGCGAGGAGGCCGTCTTCGGGATCACCTGGTACGCGCAGGACGCGCTCGGCGAGGTGGTCTACTACGAGCCGCCCGCCGTGGGCGCGACGGTGGCGAAGGACGCGTCCTACGGCGAGCTCGAGTCGGTGAAGGCCGTGTCGGACATCTACGCGCCCGCGAGCGGCGAGGTCATCGCCGTCAACGCCGCCGTGCAGGACCGGCCCGAGACCGTCAACGACGACCCGTACGGCGAGGGATGGCTCATCCGGGTGCGCCTGTCCGACCCGGGCGAGCTGGACTCGCTGATGGACGAGGCCGCCTACCGCGACTACCTGGCGGGGCTGGCGTGAGCGTCTACACCTCGGTCACCGGCGACGACCTGCGGGCGATGCTCGAGGTGATCGGGGTCTCCTCGATCGACGAGCTCTTCGCCGGCATCCCCGAGGGGGTGCGCCTGCGCCGCCCGCTCGACCTGCCCGCCGGGCGGCCCGAGCAGGAGGTCCACGCCCACCTGGCCGAGCTGGCCGCCCGCAACACGTCCGCGGACGACGAGGTCACGTTCCTCGGGGCCGGGATGTACGACCACTACGTGCCCGCCCTGATCGACTCGATCCTGGCGCGGTCGGAGTTCCTGACGCCGTACACGCCCTACCAGCCCGAGATCTCCCAGGGCGGCCTGCAGGTGATGTTCGAGTACCAGACCGCCATCAGCGAGCTCACCGGCCTCCCCGTCTCGAACGCCTCGCTCTACGAGGGCCCGTCGGCGGTCGGGTCTGCGGCCTACCTGGCCAAGCTCGCCAACGGCCGCGGCGAGGTGGTCGTCTCGCGCGGCGTCCACCCCCACAGCCGCGAGACGCTCCGCACCCTGGCGCCGGGCTACGGGCAGCGCGTCGTCGAGGCGCCGCTGCGCGACGGCGCCACGGACCTCGCCGGGCTGCGGACGCTCGTGGGGCCGGACACGGCGGCCGTGGTCCTGCAGCAGCCGAACTTCCTGGGGGCGGTGGAGGACCTCGAGCCCCGGATCGCGGCCGCCAAGGGCGCCGGGGCGCTCGCGGTGGTGGCCTGCGACCCGCTGCCGCTCGCGCTCCTGCGCACGCCCGGCGAGCTGGGCGCCGACGTGGCCGTGGGCGAGGGCCAGTCCCTGGGCAACCGCCTCGACTACGGCGGGCCGTCCTTCGGCTTCCTCGCCGCCCGCGAGGAGCACATCCGGCGCATGCCCGGGCGCATCGCGGGCGAGACCCGCGACGCCGACGGGCGCCGCGGCTTCGTGCTGACCCTCCAGACGCGCGAGCAGCACATCCGGCGCGAGAAGGCCACCCACAACATCTGCACGGCGCAGGTGCTCAACGCCCTGGCCGGCGTGATCCACCTCTCGTGGCTGGGCAAGCGCGGCGCCGTGGAGCTCGCGGAGCTGATGCTGCGGCGCGCCGACTACGCCAGGCGGACGCTGGCCGAGCTCCCCGGCGTCCGCGCGCTCCACGAGCAGCCGGTGGCCCGCGAGTTCGCGCTCGCGCTGGACGCGCCGGTCGAGGAGGTGATCGAGCGCTGCGCGGCCGAGGGGGTCAACCCGGGCCTGGCGCTGGGGCGCCACTACCCGGAGCACCCCGACGGGCTGCTGGTGGCGATCACCGAGCGGCGCAGCCGCGCCGACATCGACCGCCTGGCCGATGTCCTCGGCCGCGCCGTGGCCGCCGGGCGCCGCGCTCCGGCCGAGGCGGGGGCGGTCGCGTGAGCGCGGCGGTGCAGACCCCCCAGCAGCGCGAGCCGGTGACGACGATCTTCGAGCGCTCGCGCCCGGGGCGGCGGGCCTTCGTCGCGCCCGACCTCGACGTGCCCGAGCGCCCGCTGGACGAGCTGCTGCCGCCACGGCTGCGGCGGGCGTCCCCGCCCGAGCTGCCCGAGGTCTCCGAGCCCGAGATCGTGCGCCACTACAACCGCCTGAGCAAGCGCAACTTCGATCTCGACACCGGCTTCTACCCGCTGGGCTCCTGCACGATGAAGCACAACCCGAAGCTGCACGAGCGGGTCGCCGCCCTGCCGGGGCACTCGCGCCTGCACCCGTTCCAGTCGCCGCGCCGCGCCCAGGGGGCGCTCGAGCTGATGTGGAACCTGGAGCGCGCGCTGGCGGAGGTCTCCGGCCTGCCGCACGTGTCCCTCCAGCCCAGCGCCGGCTCGCACGGCGAGCTCGCGGGGGTGCTGCTGAGCCGCGCCTACCACGCCGACCGGGGCGACGAGCGCACCCTCGTGCTGACCCCCGACACGGCCCACGGCACCAACCCGGCCACGGTCACCATGGCCGGCTACGAGGTCGTGAAGGTCGGCACCTCGCCCGACGGGGGGATCGATCTCGAGGACCTGCGGCGGCTGGCCGACGACCGCGTGGCATGCCTGATGCTCACCAACCCCAACACGCTGGGCATCTTCGATCCGAACATCGAGGAGATCGCACGGATCGTCCACGACGCCGGCGCGACGCTCTACTACGACGGCGCGAACCTGAACGCGGTCATGGGCATCAGCCGCCCCGGCGACATGGGCTTCGACATCGTGCACTTCAACCTGCACAAGTCGTTCACCCAGCCGCACGGCGGCGGGGGGCCCGGCGCCGGGCCGATCGCGGTGTCCGACCGCATCGAGCCGTACCTGATGGTGCCCCGGCTCGTGCGGCGGGACCTCGGGGACGGCGACGGGCCGGCCTTCGACCTCGACGAGGACCGGCCGAAGTCGATCGGGCGGCTGCGCGGCTTCCAGGGCAACTACGGCGTCTTCGTCCGCTCCTACGCCTACATCTGCTCGCTCGGGGCCGAGGGGCTGCGCGAGGCCTCCGAGATCGCCGTGCTCAACGCGAACTACCTGCTCGCCCTGCTGCAGCGCCCGGGCGTCGGCGAGCACCTGCCGCTGGCCTTCGGCGAGCGCTGCATGCACGAGTTCGTGCTCACCGGCGCGCCGATGAAGCGCGACCTGGGCATCCGCACGAACGACCTCGCCAAGCGCCTGCTCGACTTCGGCTACCACCCGCCGACGGTCTACTTCCCGCTGCTGGTGGAGGAGGCGCTCCTCGTGGAGCCCACCGAGACCGAGACCCGCGAGACGCTGGAGGCGTTCGCCGAGGTTGTGGCCGAGATCCTCCGGGAGGCCGCCGAGGACCCCGAGATCGCCCGCCAGGCGCCCTACTCCACGCCGGTGCGGCGCCTCGACGAGGCCGCCGCCGCCCGCCGCCCGGTCGTGCGCCAGCCCCCCTCCACCGCCCCCGGGTAGGCGTGCCGGACGCCCGCGTCCTGGTGCTCGGCGGCGGGCCGGCGGGCGACGTCGCGGCCCTGAGGGCGGCGCAGCTCGGCGCGAGCGTGATCCTGGTCGAGCGCGACCTGCTGGGCGGCACCTGCGTCAACCGCGGCTGCATCCCGACCAAGGCGCTGCTCGCCTCGTCGGAGCTCGTGGCCCGGCTGCACGAGGCCGCCGACTGGGGCATCGCCCTCGGCGAGGTCGGCGTTGACTGGCCCGCGATGCGCGACCGGGCGATGGGCATCGCGGCCAAGATGCGCGGCGGGGTGGAGCAGGCCTGCCAGCGCCGGGGCGTGACCGTGGTCCACGGCGACGGCTGGCTCGCGGCGCCCGACCGGGTCTGCGTCGAGACCGGCGACGGGATGCAGGAGCTCTCGGCGCCCACGGTGGTCATCGCCACCGGGTCGGAGCCGGCGCGCCTGCCGGGCATCGACCCCGACCAGCCCGCGGTCCTCACCTCGACCACCGCGCTCGAGATGGAGGAGCTGCCCGAGAGCATGCTGATCGTGGGCGGCGGCATCATCGGGTGCGAGTTCGCGTCCATGATGGCGCCGCTCGGCTGCCGGGTGACGCTGGTGGAGGCGCTGCCGGCGATCCTGACCGGCGAGGAGCGCCGGGTGAGCCAGACGATGACCCAGGCCCTGCGGCGCCAGGGGGTGGAGGTCCTCACCGACACCACCGTGGCCGAGGTGCTCGAGTACCGGCCCGACGGCGTCGTGGCGCGGCTGTCGGACGGCTCCGAGCGCGCGGCGGCGCGCGTGCTCGTCGCGGTGGGGCGGGCGCCGAACACGGCGGACGTCGGCCTGGAGGAGCTCGGCATCCGCACCGAGCGCGGGCTGATCGTCGTCGACGACCACCTGCGCACCGGGGTGGGCGACGTCTTCGCCGTCGGCGACGCGATCCCGGGCCCGCAGCTCGCCCACCTCGGCCAGGCCGAGGGCGCGAACGCCGTCGAGACGGCCCTCGACGGGCCCCGCGTGCTCGACCGCTCCCTGGTCCCGACCTGCGTCTACACCCTGCCCGAGATCGCGCGCGTCGGCATGACGGAGGAGGGCGCGCGCGAGGCCGGCCTGGACGTGACCGTGGGCACCGGGCGGCTGGGCGCCAACGGCAAGGCGCTCGCCATGGGCGAGACGCTCGGGTTCTGCCGCATGGTGGTGGACCGCGCCTCGGACCGCCTCGTCGGCGCGACGATCATGGGGCCGCACGCCACCGATCTCATCCACGAGCTCGGATTGGCGCTTTTGTACGGTATCTCCGCCCGCGAGGTCGGGCTGATGATCCACGCGCACCCGACGGTCGCAGAGGCGGTGATGGACGCGGCGCACGAGGTCCACGAGGTGGGGCTGTACGCGGGATGAGGTGGCGGACCGCCACCGTCGCGACGGCGGCGCTCGCCATCGCCCTCGGCGCGGCCTCCGCCGCCGCGGGCGCGCCGTCCGTGCTGGCGAAGCTCCCGGCCGGCGCGGACGCGCGCGACGTCGCGCGCGACGCCGGGGTGACGCTGGCGCGGTCGTTCCCCGAGATCCGCTGGGCCGAGTTCGAGGTGGCCCCGGGCGACGCGGCCGACGCCAGGGGGCGGCTGCTCGACGACCCCCGCGTCTTCCGGCTCGACTACCAGCGCCGCGGGGACTCCCTCGAGACCGAGGTCGTCCCCGGCGACCCCTACACGACGCGACCCCCCGTGTTCAGCGTCGGCGGGCTCAGGACGGACTACCACTGGCAGCAGGCCCGGTTCTTCACGGCGTGGGACCTCGGCCGCGCGAGCGCCCGCACCCGCGTCGCCGTGATCGACAGCGAGATCGACACCGCCCACCCCGACATCGCCCCGAAGGTCGCGGCGGCGTACAACGCCGAGCGCCAGCACCCGGCCACCTACCGGACCCCCGACGTGCGCGCGTCCGACGCCCAGATCGCCGGGGCGGGCGTCTTCGGGGACAGCGACCTGCACGGCACGCACGTCGCCGGGCTGGCCGCCGCGGCGACGGACAACGGCGTCGGGGTGTCGGGCGCCGGCTTCGCCGCGGCGTTGATGCCCGTGAAGGTCACGCTCACGGTCCCCGCGGGCCCCTCCGGGGACGCGACGTTCGTCGGGAACGCCGTCGAGGGCATCCTCTGGGCGGCCGACGGCGGCGCCGGGGTCCTCAACATGTCGTTCGGCACGCCGACCTACCATCAGGCGCTGGCCGACGCCGTCGCCTACGCGGCGGCCAGGGACGTCCTGCTCGTGGCGGCGGCCGGCAACACGCAGGACGACCCGACGGGGGCCGGGGCCGCGCTGTACCCGGCGGCGTTCCCGGGCGTGCTCGCGGTCGGGGCGACCGGTCCGGGCGGGGCGATCGCCCCCTACTCCACGAACGGGGCCCACGTTGACGTCGCGGCGCCGGGGTCCCGGATCCTGTCCACGTGGGACACCAGGGCCCCCGGAGTCCCCATCGACGGCCGGCCCGCTCCCGGCTACCAGTTGCTGAGCGGCACCTCGATGGCGGCGCCGATCGTGGCGGGGCTCGGCGCGCTCGTGCGCGACCTGCGCCCCGGTCTCACCGCCGCCCAGGCGGGGGCCATCATCACCGCGACCGCCGCGGACCGCGGCGCGCCCGGGCGCGACCCGGCCTACGGCGCCGGGGTGATCGACGCGGAGGCCGCGCTGCGGGCGGCGGCCATCGCCGTCTCCGTCCCGCCGGATCCCGCCGCCCAGGCGGCCGCCCCGGGGCAGGGGCCGTCGGCGCTGCGCGCGGGCATGCGAATCTCCTACCGCTGCACGGTGGGCGGGCGCACGGTGCCGATGGCGGCGGCCCGGCGGCTCGCCGTCGCGCGCGGCGCCCGTCTGGTCTGCCGGGGCCGCACGACCCCGGCGCTCGGGCGGGTGGGCCTCCAGGTACAGCGCCTGCTGAAGGGGAAGTGGACCAGGATCCGGTCGTTCCCCACGACGGCCGACGGGCGCTTCGGCTTCGTCGTGCGGTTGCGGGGGGCGGGGCCCTGGGTCGTGCGGGCGCGCCTGCCGCGCACGGCGACCCACGCCGCCGCGGTCGGCGCCGCCGCGCGGGTTGCCGTGGCCCGCGGCGGCTGAGCCCGTGATCGAGGGCTTCCGGGAGGGCGCGGAGGACGTCGGCGAGGCGACGATCGCCTACGAGGCCGCGGGCGACGGCCCCCCGCTGCTCCTCCTGCACGGGTACCCCCAGACCCGGACCTGCTGGCACCGCGTCGCCCCCGCCCTGGCGGAGCGCTTCCGCGTGGTCGCGGCCGACCTGCGCGGCTACGGCGACAGCTCGACCCCGCCGGACGGGGAGGGCCACGAGGCCTACTCCAAGCGGGCGATGGCGCGCGACATGGTGCGCCTGATGGAGCGCCTCGGCCACGAGCGCTTCGCCGTGGCGGGGCACGACCGCGGCGGCCGCGTGGCGCACCGGATGGCGCGCGACCACCCCGAGCGCGTCGCGCGGGTGGCGCTGCTCGACATCGTCCCGACCGCGACCCTCTTCGCGACGGTTGACCAGGCCGTCGCGACGTCCTACTACCACTGGTTCTTCCTGATCCAGCCGGACGGGCTGCCCGAGACGATGATCGGGCACGACCCCGAATGGTTCCTCCGCGAGACCGTGCGCCGCTGGTCGGGGACGGCCACGCCGGTGGACGAGGCGGCGATCCGCGAGTACGCGCGCTGGTTCTCGCGGCCCGAGGCGATCCACGCCACCTGCGAGGACTACCGCGCCGGGGCGTCGATCGACCTCGAGCACGACGCCGAGGACGCGGACCGGCGGGTGTCGTGCCCGCTGCTCGCGCTCTGGGGCGAGGAGGGGCGGATGGGCCGCATCTACGACGTGCTGGCCACCTGGCAGGCCGTCGCCGACGACGTGCGCGGGCGGGCGATGCCCGGCGGCCACTTCGTCCCCGAGGAGGCCCCGGACGAGACCATCGCCGAGCTGATCGCGTTCTTCGGCGAGGAGGCCGGCGCCGGCTGACCCCGGGCCGCCGGGATCAGTCGGGCGGCAGCCACGGCGCGAGGCCGCGCCCCTCGCCGCTCAGCGACGCGCGCGTCACCGACGCCGTCCCGAAGCGGTCGCGCACGCGGTCGAGCGCCGCGTCGAGGGCGTCCTCGCGGTCGCCCCCGAGGGGCAGGACGAGCTGCACCGGGCCGCCCTCGCCGAGGTTGGAGACCGCGACGCCGAGGAGGGTGAGCCCGCGGCGGTCGATGGCGGGGCGGGCCTCGGCGAGCAACGCCCGCGCGACCGCGAGGACCGTGCGGCTGGCCGCGGTCGCGTCCGGCAGCGTCCGCGAGCGCGTGGCCCGCGAGTAGTCGCCGAAGCGGAGCCGAAGGACGACCGTGCGGCCGGCGCGCCCCGACCTGCGCATCCGCCGGGTCACCCGGTTGACGAGCGCGAGGAGGGCGCGGTCGACCGCCTCGGGCGGCCGGGAGGAGTAGTCGAGGGCGCACTGGGACCCGACCGAGCCGCGCCGGCGGCCGGCCCGCACCGGGCGCGGGTCGCGGTTGTGGGCGAGGGCGTGAAGGTGCCGCCCGGCGGCCGGGCCGAGCATCGCGACGAGTGCCTCCTGGTCGAGCCGGGCCACGTCCCCAACGGTGGCGATCCGCCGCGCGCGCAGCCTGGCGGCCGTCGCCGGCCCCACGCCCCAGAGCGCCTCCACCGGCAGCGGCTCGAGGAAGGCGCGCTCGCCGCCCGCGGGGACGACCAGCAGGCCGTCCGGCTTGGCGACCGCGCTCGCCACCTTCGCCAGGAATTTCGTGGTGGCGACCCCGACCGTGATCGGCAGGCCGACCCGCTCGCGCACCTCGCGGCGCAGCTCGACGGCGATCTCCTCGGGCGTCCCCTGGATGCGCTCGAGCCCGCGGGCGTCGAGGAACGCCTCGTCGATCGACAGCCCCTCGACCAGCGGCGAGGTCCGCTCGAAGACGCCGAAGACGGCCCGGCTCGCCTCGACGTAGGCGCTCCAGCGCGGGGGCACGACGATCGCCTCGGGGCAGAGCCGCCGCGCGCGGCGGCCCCCCATCGCCGAGCGCACGCCCGCACGCCCGCGCCTCGTAGCTGGCCGCGAGCACCACGCCGCCCCCGACGATGACCGGGCGGCCGCGGAGGCGGGGATCGTCCCGCTGCTCGACCGACGCGTAGAAGGCGTCCAGGTCGGCGTGCAGGATCGTGGCCGCCGGGGGCACGAACACATGTTCGCCGCTCGCGGCCGCTCGGGCAAGCCGCGGGCGGGACGGCGGGCTACGGCGTCGCGGGCTCCTGCGTCTCGGCCTCGGGCGCCGCGGGCTCCTCCGACGCCGCGGGATCCTCCGGGGCCTCGGGCTCCTCGGGAGCGGTGCCCTGGGGCGCCTGGCGCTTGGGGGCGGGCGCCGGCCCCAGCTCGACGAAGGCGTCCTGGGCCGAGTAGTGCCAGGTGTAGCTCTCGTCGCGCTTGAGCTCGTCGCCGGCCCAGACCTTACGGGTGTAGCTGACGGTGAAGCCGGGCCCGCCCGAATACTGCTCCACGACCCTCGACCCGGGCTCGAGCTCCGGGTTGACCGTCTCCTGGATCTCGGGCTCCTCGTAGTCGGTGCGCTCACCGGTCTCGGTCTCGACCCGGCGGCCGAGGTCCGCGGAGTAGAGGCGGATGGTGATGGCGTTGTCGCCGGCGAACGCGTCGATCAGGACGCCGGCCTCCCAGTCGTTGCGGAAGACCAGGTCGATGTCGCCGTAGGAGAGGGTCGCCTCGCGCCCCTCCGGGTAGCGCGAGATCCAGAACTGGTGGGGCGTGTGGTCGAGGATCTCCATGCCCGCGAAGAAGGCCGCGTTGTAGAGCGTCGTTGACACCTGGGAGACGCCGCCGCCCAGGCCCTCCTCGAGCTTGCCGCCCAGGATCTCGGGCGCCTCGACGTAGCCGCTCTCGGCCGTGCGGGGGCCGAGCGCGTCGTTCAGCGAGAAGGCCCAGCCCGGCCGGATGATCATGCCGTCGAGCCTCTCGGCCGCCCGCTGGATGTTGGACACGCGCGGCTCGCAGCAGTTGTACGGGGTCGAGAACTCCGACACGAGCTCCGTGATCCGGAGGGCCTGCGCCTCGTCGGTCGTGAACCGGGGCTGGCTCACCTCGAACCGCGCGCGCACGCTCGACGCCTCGGGGTTGTCGACGATGGAGGCCGCGATCGCCTCCATGTCGAGCCGGCGGCCGACGCGCGAGGGCACCAGCCGGGCGGCCGCCACGGTCGTCTTCCAGTCGGCGTCGCGGGCCGGCTGCTCACGCGTCGAGTAGGCCGACGCGATGCGCCGGTAGAGGGTGCCGGGGTCCAGCGTCACCCGCAGTTCGGGCGGGTCGGGCGTGAAGCGCAGGGCCGAGCGAAGGACCGCCGGCTCGATGGCGACCCCGCGCCCCTGCAGGGCGACTTCCACCGGCCGGTTGACGACCCGCAGCGCGAGCTCGCGCGCGACCGCGGCCGCCTCCTCGGAGACCGGCGGCGGCTGGGGGCCGACGGCGACCTCGATGGGGTCCTGGGGCATCTCGGCGATCCGGTCGCGCAGCGCGAAGCGGTCGATGCCGAAGCCGCCGTTGCCGGGGAGGACCGCGATGTCGTCCTCGCTCACCCGCAGGCGGGCGGGGACGGGCGGATCGTTGACGTCGCCGGACACACGGGCGACCAGGGCGTTCACCCGGGCCTGGCGGATCGTGAACCCGATCGCGACCTCGCGCGTCGGCGCGACGCCGAGCCCCGCCAGGACCTTGCCGCCGAAGCCTCGGGGCTCGAGGGCCTCCTCCACGGCCCGGCGGATCTGGGGGCGCGCGCCGAGGCTGCGGCGCGCCACCCTGATCGGCCGGTCGGGCGCGTCCTCGCGCACGATCACGAGCGGCTCGGACATGAGCTGCTGGGCGCGGTGGCGGACGGCGCGCTCCACCTCGTCGGGCGTGAGGCCGCCGACGTTGACGCCCTCCACCTCCACCCCGGCGGGGGCGTCCCCGTCGTCCCCCGTGGCCCCGAGCGCGGCGCCGACGCCGAGCACGACGACGAGCAGCCCCAGCAGCGCCGCGGCGAGGCGGCCGCCCGGCGAGGACGGCAGCCGCAGGCGGCTGCGCCGGCGGGGGGCGGCGCGGGCGGGCGGTCCTGCGTGGCGGGTGGGGTGCGCGTGGCCTGGCGCATCTCGGGGATGGTAATCGCAAGCGGAGGGCGATCCGAGGGATGCGGCTCCGGACGGCGGATGTTTCAGGCCGCGGACGCGCGCGAGGACGCCCGCGCTCCCCGCCTAGCGGCGCCCCTCATGCGCCCCTCTCCCGGCTCCGCCTTACGGCGGGGCGCGCCGTCCGAGGGGCTGAGGCCCAGGGGTGGGCCAGCAGGTGCAGGCTGGCGAGCCCGGCCCACTCGCCGTAGGGCGCGAGGAGGGCCGCGGTGTCGGCGACCTCGGCGTGGCGGCCGTTGACCCTCGTGGCGAGGCGGATCAGCCCGAGGTCGCCCACCAGGCCGAGGTCGAGCCGCCCCAGGCCCAGCAGCGCCACCACGCCCGCCGACCACGGGCCCAGGCCGCGCTCGCGGGTGAGGCGGGCGAGCACCGCCGGCGAGTCGTGCTCACGCAGGGTCTCCACGTTGACCGTCCGCAGCAGGCGGGCGAGCGCCGACGCCCGCCCGGGGGACAGGCCCCGCGCCGCGAGCCCGGCGGGTGAGAGGGACGCCAGCTCGGCCCGCGTCGGGGGCAGCCGCAGGCCGCCCGCGCCCGGCGCGGCCGCCGCGACCACGCGCGCCTCGATCGCCGCGGCCTCGCTCCAGGTGACGAGCTGGCCCGCCACGGCGGCGACCGCCGCCTGGGCCACGGTGCCCCGCACCAGCGGCCGCAGGCCGGGGCGGCGCCGCACCAGGGGCCCCACGAGCGGATCGTCCGCGAAGCGCTCCCGGAAGGGGGCCGTATCGGCGTCGAGCGACAGCCGCCGGCGCACCGCGGCGGCGACGGCCTCCGGATCGCCCTCCAGCACCTCGGCGCGAACGGTCCCGTCGGAGAGCTGCACCAGCCGCGCCCGGCCCGGCGCGCCGTCCGGCCGGACCGTCATCTCGAGCGCTCCGCCGCGGAGCCGCAGCGTGCCGCCGGCCCGGCCGCGCAGCGACTGCCGCAGCGAGTAGGGGCCTCGCGGCCGCAGGATCATCGTCCGGCGGCCCGGCCCTCGTCCTCCGGCTCGGCCTCCGGCGGCCGGATCAGCAGCGTGCGGTTGCGGACCTCGATCTCGCCGGCGCTCGCGAGGCGCCCGAGCGCGATCGTCACGGACTCGCGCACCGCCCCGACCATGTTGGCGAGCTCCTGGTGGGTGAGCCGGAGGTCGAGGCGGATGCCGTCCGGCGTGACCCGCCCCCAGCGCTCGGCGAGCTGACGCAGCTTCAGCAGCAGCCGCCGCTCGACGCGCGGCTCCAGCGCGATCGCCACCGCCAGCTCCCGGTCGGCGATCTGGGCGCTCAGGACCCGCACCACGTTGGCGGCCAGGGCCGGGTCGTGCATCCAGGCGTCCAGGCGGCGCCGGTTGACCAGGTGCATGAGCGCGTCCTCGATGGCGAAGCACCGCACCCGCGGGCCGACGGCGGCCCACCCGTCGGTGGGCCGGACGATCACGTCGCCCTCCTCCAGAATCCCGATGGTGCGCTCGCGGTCCTCCTCCGCGATGAAGGCGAGGGCGAGCCGGCCGCCCCCGACGATCCCGCAGACGGCGCCGCTCGCGGCGATGTCGAACTCGTCGCCGGCCGGGACCACGACCGCGTCGAGCTCCCGGACGGCCCTTCGGACGGCGCCCTCGTCGAGGCCCGCGAAGAGGTCCAGGCGGCGGAAGACGGCGGTGTCGGTCATGAGGAGGCGACCAGGGCGACTGCGGCCACGATGTTGACGGTCGCGTGGGCGGTGACCGAGGCCCAGTATCCCCGCCAGCGGTAGAGCCACGCCAGCACCACGCCCGTCCCCACCAGCGCGATGGCGCGCGGCCACAGGAGGTAGGCGTCGACGTGCGCGGCCGCGAACAGCACCGCGCTGATGACGGCCGCAGGCCAGAAGCGGACGCGGCGCACGAGCGCCCGCAGCAGCAGCCCCCGGAAGAGCAGCTCCTCGCCGAAGGGTGCCAGCACGACCACGGCGCACACCGTCAGCGCGATCTGCCACGGCGCGGCGCCGATCTCCTCGACCTCGTCGATGCGCCGCTCGACGGCGGGATCGATCGCGCTGCCCAGGAGGATGATCGCCCCGGCGCCGATGACGAGCCCGATCCCGATCGTTACCCCCAGGCCCACGGCGCCCCAGGCCGAGTGCTTGAGCGCGACCGCGGCACGGCGCTCGTGCGCCGGCAGCCGCCGCCAGAGGACGACGCCGAAGGCGAGCAGCAGCACGCTCGTGCCGAACGCGAGCACGGCCTCCGTGCCGTCGTCCGACAGCGACGTCGCGCTGAGCGCGCCCGCGGCCACGACGAGCACGACGAAGGCGAGCACGACCGCCCCGATCGGGGACAGCACCCGCCACAGGAATCCGGGTTGGGGAACCGGGGGCGCCGGCCCGGCCTGATCGAGGGTTCCCACCCCTGCGAGTGTAGGGACACCCCGGGGCCGAACCCGCCGGTGGGTAGCATGCCCCGCGATGCCCGATCGCCGCGAGCGCGTCTTCTCCGGGATGCGCCCGACCGGACAGCTCCACATCGGCCACCTCGTCGGCGCCCTGGGCAACTGGGTGCGCCTGCAGGACGAGTACGACTGCATCTACTGCGTGGTCGACCTCCACGCGCTCACGACGGCCTACGAGGACGTCGAGGACCTCCGGCGCAACGCGCGCGAGATGGTCGCCGACTGGGTCGCCGTCGGCGTCGACCCCGAGCGCAGCATCGTCTTCCGCCAGTCGGACGTGCACGAGCACGCCGAGCTGCTCGCGCTCCTCGGGATGGTCACCCCGCTGTCGTGGCTCGAGCGCGTGCCCACCTACAAGGGCCAGATCGCCGAGCTCGGGGAGGCCATCGAGACCTACGGGTTCCTCGGCTACCCGCTGCTGCAGACGGCCGACATCATCCTCTACAAGGCGACGAAGATCCCGGTGGGCCAGGACCAGCTTCCGCACCTCGAGCTCGCCCGCGAGGTCGTGCGCCGGATGAACCACCTCTACGGCCCGGTCTTCCCCGAGCCCCAGGCCCTGCTGGCCGAGTTCCCGCTCGTGCTCGGGCCGGACAACCGCAAGATGAGCAAGAGCTACGGCAACGCCCTCACGCTCGGGATGAGCGACGAGGAGATCGACCGCATGGTGATGTCGATGATCACCGACCCCCAGCGCGTGCGGCGCGACATCCCGGGCCGCCCGGAGGTCTGCAACGTCTTCACCTGGCACCGCCTCCTCGACGCGCCGCAGGAGGAGGTTGACGCGGTCTACCGCGGCTGCACCACCGCCGTGCTCGGCTGCGTCGAGGACAAGCGAGACCTCGCGGCCCGCGTGCGGGCCACGATCGCCCCCATCCGCGAGCGGCGCGCCGCCCTGCTCGCCGAGCCCGAGCGCATCGACGCCATCCTGGAGGAGGGCGCCGAGCGGGCCCGCGCCATCGCGGCGCCCGTCCTCGCCGAGATCAAGGCGGCGATGGGGTTGTGAGCTCGTCCATCACGCCGACCGCACCCAGAGCGAGGAGGAAGTTCTGGAGCAGAGAGAGGCCGACGTCGAGCGAGAGGCGACGGGACATCTGGCCGGAGACATCCGCCATCGTCTCGTCGCGCACGGGCCTCGGGAGCTTCGGCGGTGGTGTGAGGAAGCTCCCGACCTGCCCTGGGGCCGTGACGCCCGTCTTGTTCTCGACGTAGAGGTCCCCCGGGCTTCACGCGCTCCCGAGGCACCGCAAGGAGGTTCAGCCGATACTGATCCAGGAAGTAGCGGACGAGTGGATCAGTTGTTGCGCTTGCGCATGACGGCCCTCCCTCTCTCGAGCGCCGGACGCACCGTATGGCAACGGCAGGCCTGGCGTGGAGCCCCGATGACGCGGGGCCCCCGCGCGCCTCGGCATGCAAGACCGCTCACCGAGACCGCTTGACGCGCCGCGAAAAGCATGCGTACAGAGGCAAACATGCATGCGAGAGCGACCGCGGGACGGGGAGGAAGACGGCGCTCGTCGTGGGCGCCCGCTCGTCGCCCTGCTCGTCGGCGGCGCGGTCGCCGTGCCGGCCGCGGCGGCGCCGAGCTTCGAGGCCCCCGCGAACTACACCGAGCAGCATCCCCTTCACCTCGCAGCACAACTCGGTCGCCGCGGGCGAGCTCACCGGGCGGCGGGAGGCCCGAGGTCGTGATGGTCGGAGAGACGGGGGTCGGGGTGCTCCAGTTCACCCGGTCCCTCCGCCAATCCCACCGAGACCATCCCGGTCAGGCCGGAGGAACTGCCCCCGTTTAGACGATGTCGCCATCGGCTCGCTGAGCGGCGACGGCCGCCCCGACTTCGTCGCGGTCGGCAACGGCGTGCAGCGGTTCGTCCAGGCCGACTCGGGGTTCGACGACAACGGCGCCTGGCTGGCCGGCACTCCCCTGACCGCTGTCGCCGTCGGCCGAGTGAACGGCGACTCCCTCGCCGACATCGTGGCGGTGGGGGAGACGGGGGCTGGGTGATCCTGCAGCGGGCGGGGGGCGCCTTCGCCGACCCGCAGGCGTTCGTCGGGGGGATCCTCAACGACGTCGTCATCCGAGACTTCAGCGGCGACGGGCGCTTCGACCTCGGGGTCGCCGGGACCATCGGCGGGAGGGCCGGGGTCCATGTGCTGCTCCAGTCGTCGAGCCGCGTTCACCTTCGCGCCGACCCCGCCAGCCCGATCGTGACGGGATCCATCGAGGCGATCGTCGTCGGGCGGCTCGATGCCGGCACGACGGCCGACATCGCCGCATCCCGGCCGGGCGACGACCAGGTCGTGATCCGGCTTGGGAAGCGGCGACGGCGCATCCTTCCAGCCGGCCCGAGCCGCGTCTCGCCGGGCGACAACCCGGGGCTCTGGCCGCCGCCGACCTCGATCGAGACGGCACGACCGACCTGGTCGTCGCGCGCCTCGACCCGACGCTGGAGACGGCGACGATGACGTCCGAAACGCGGCCTCCGTGATGAGCGGCGCGGGCACGGGCGCCTTCTCGGAAACGGGCCGATCCCGGTCTACGAGCCGGCCAGCTGACCAGATGGCAACGACGTGCGGTCGATCGCCGTCGCCCACATCGACTTCGACCGTCCAGCGCCCCGACCTGCTGTTCGCGGACCACGCCCTCTCCGCGGCGATCATGGCCCGCAACACCTCTGTCGCTCCGCCGTCCGGCCCGCCTGACCCCGACGCGCCCGACCCGACGGCGCGGCGGGGGCCCCGACGGCGGCGGGGCCGCAACGGCGGCGACCCTAGAGGCCGCCGATGACCCCGGCGGCGGCATCACTCGCGTCACCACGGCATCGGTACCGGCGCCGGGCCCGGCCTCGCCGTGTCGGCGGCGCGGCGTCAGCAGCTATCGGTGAGACCGGCATCGCCGTCTCGGCGAGCTGCGCCACCGCCTGCAGCCTCACCGCCCGGGGCAAGCTCTCGCTGCGCCCGCGCGCCAAGAAGAAGATCGCGCTCGGCACCGTCACCCGGAGCTCCGCGCCGGCGAGCCCACCCGCATCACGCTCAGGATCCCGCGCCGCCGCTGGCCGGCGATCAGACGCGCGCTCGCCCGCGGCCTGCGGGTGCGGGCGACGATCGTCATCACGGCCGAGGACGCCCGGGGAACCCAGGCGGCGCAGATCGTCGTCTTCCGGCTCGTGCCCCGCCGGCCGGGGCGTGGCTGACCTCTTCGTCTCGTACGCTCGGACCGACTCCGCCTTCGTTCGACGGCTCCAGGAGGCCTTGACCGAACGGGGCAAGGACGTCTGGGTCGATTGGCAGGACATTCCGCCGACTGCCGATTGGCTCGCCGAGGTCGAGGCCGGGATCGAGAGCGCCGGCGCCTTCGTCTTCGTCCTCACGCCCGACTCGCTCGCCTCGGAGGTCTGCGCCAGCGAGCTCGCCCACGCGGCCCAGCACAACAAGCGGATCATCCCCGTCCTGCGGCGCGACGTTAACGGCTCCGCCGTGCCGCTCGCGCTCTCGAGGCCCAACTGGGTGTTCCTCCGCCCGGAGGACAACGAGGGGCAGGCCATCGCCACCCTGGTCACGGCGCTCGACACCGACCTCGAGTGGGTCGAGGCACACACCCGGTTGCTGGTTCGGGCGATCGAGTGGGATGCGGGGGGCCGAGACGGCAGCCTTCTGCTCCGCGGGAGCGACCTGCAGGCGGCGGAGGAGCGGCTGGCGCGGCCACCCGGAGAGCCCCAGCCGACCGATCTGCAGGGCGAGTACGTCCTGGCGAGCCGCGCCGCGGCGACCCGCCGGCAGCGGGTCATCCTCGCCGGCGTCACCACCGCGCTCGTCGTCGCGGTCGTCCTGGGCCTGTTGGCGCTCTGGCAGCGGGAACGGGCGATCACGGAGCGTGACACCGCCCGCTCACGGGAGCTCACCGCCCAGTCGGTGGCGCGGCTCTCGGTCGATCCCGAGGAGAGCGTGCGCCTTGCCCGCCAGGCCCTGGAGCAGCGGCCCACCGCCGAGTCCGAGGAGGCCCTGAGCGAGGCCCTGATCCGCTCGCGAGTGCACGCGGTGCTCCCGACGGCGGGTGGGCGACTGGCCGGCTTCAGCCAGGATGGCCGCCTCGTGCTCACGGTCGGGGACGACGGGCGTGCGCGGCTTTGGCGCTGGGGCGCGGACGCGGCGGCGCCCGCGCTCACCCTCGGCGGCCGCGACGCCAGGACGACGGCAGCCGCGCTCAGCGACAGCGGCGCGCTCGCCGCCACCGGCGACGACGGGGTCACGCGCATCTGGAGCACGGCCACCGGCGAGGTGCTGGGGACCGTCCCGACCGCGGCGCCCGTCGTCCAGGCTGCCTTCAGCCGCGACGGCCTGTCCCTGTTGACCCTCGCCGACGACGGAGCGGCGCGCGTCTGGGACACCGCCGGCGGCGGTGCCACCCCTCCGATGCCGAGCGGCGCGCCGCGCGCGGCGCTCAGCGCCGACGGCGGGGTCGTCCTCACATGGGGCGCGGGCGCGGCCGTCGTCTGGGACGGGCGGGACGGGCATCGCCTGCGCCGCCTCCGCGGCGAGGTCTCCGCGGGCCATCTCAGCCCGGACGGCTCGCTGGCCGTCACGGCCGGCCCGGACGGCACGGGACGGGTCTGGGAGACGCGCCGCGCGACCGGGCCCGTGGTCCTTCAGGGCCACCGTGGCCAGGTGACGTCTGCGGAGTTCAGCGCAGACGGCGAGCGCGTCCTGACCGCGGGGATCGACGGGACCGCGCGCGTCTGGAACCCGCGCACCGGCGCGTCGCTCCGGGTCCTCAGCGGGGGCGCCGGCCCGGTCGTCGCGGCGACCTTCAGCGGCGACGGCGCGCGGATCGTGACCGCGGGCGACGACGGGGTGGCCCGCGTCTGGGACTCCCGGACAGGAGGCCTCCGCGCCGTCTTGGCCGGGACGGGAGGCAACATCGTGGCGGCGGCGTCGAGCGCGACCGGGGCGCTGGTGGCGACACAGGGGTACGACGGTGTGGTGCGCGTCTGGGGCGCCCAGCGGGGCGCCAGCCGTGGCGAGCTCGCCGGACACACCGCGCCGGTGGTGGGCGTGTCGTTCAGCCCCGGCGGCGCGCGGGTGTTGACGGCGAGCTTCGACGGCACCGCGCGCGTGTGGCGTGGCGAGCGGGCGATGGCCACCCTCGGCGGCCACGACGGGGCCGTGCAGAGCGCGGTCTTCAGCCCTCGGGGAGACGTGGCGGCGACGGCCGGCTGGGACGGCACGGTCCGCCTGTGGCGGACGGAGGGGGGGCCGCCTCTCGAAGTCCTGAGGGGTCACCGCGGGATCGTCTACGCGGCCGGCTTCCGGCCGGACGGCCGCCGTGTGGTCACCGCCGGCCTCGACGGCACGGCACGGGTGTGGGACGTCGCGTCGGGTCGCCAGGTCGAGCTGCTCCGCATGCCGAGCGGCCAGTCGGTCGTGGCGGCGGAATATGACGCGGGCGGCGGCCGCATCATCACGGCCGGCGCCGACCGGACGGCCCGCGTGTGGGACGCCCGCACCGGACGGGTGCTCCTCAGCCTTGAGGGGCACACCGACACCGTCGTGGCGGCCCGCTTCAGCGCCGACGGGACGCGCGCGGTGACCGCGAGCCTCGACGGATCGGCGCGGGTGTGGGACGCGAGGAGGAAGGCGCCCGCCGTCGTGCTCGCCGTGCCGCCGCAGGCCGTCGACGTCGCCCTCAGCCCCGACGGCACGCGGGTCGCGACGGCGGGACAGGACGGCACGGCGCGCATCTGGGAGGCCCGCACCGGCCGCCTCGTACACGTCCTGACCGGGCACACCGGCCCGGTGGTCGCCGTCCGCTTCAGCCCCGACGGCACCATGGTCGCGTCGGCGAGCGAGGACGGGACCTCTCGAGTGTGGGGGGCCCGATCTGGGCGGCGCCTCGAGGTGCTCACGGGCGCGACCGCCGGGCTGGTCGCGGTCGCCTTCAACCAGGACGGCCGGCGCCTGGTCACCGGGGGGATCGACGGGGTGGCGCGCGTCTACTCCTGCGAGCGGTGCCGAGCGATGGAGGATCCCATCCGGGTCGCCGACCGGCGCGCCGCATCGGGGTGACGCGGGACGAGCGATCGGGTGCCCGCGCCGCGCGCTAACGAGGGCGACGGAGCTGTCGATCGTCGAGACGATTGCCTCTCGGAAGCCGCGCCCGGACCACGCCGGCTCAGCGCGGCCGCATCCTGAACTCCGCCCAGAGGGGGTAGTGATCCGAGAGCCGCCAGCTCAGCTCGGTCCTGGTCATGGCGGGCAGCACCACCGGGACGAAGTCGAAGCGCCCGGCCCGTCCCATGTACTCCAGCTCGAGCTTCGAGGCCTCGCCGTCGTGGAACCACGCGATCTGATCGAAGTGCTTGGCGCGGTTCGGCGCGGCGGGATCGTCGAAGATCGTCCGCGTGAGCCCGTCGAGCTCGGCCGGCGGCCGCAATCCGGCCGAGGTGAAGGCCTGCCAGTTGGGGTCGTCCTTGCGGTCGATGTTGAAGTCGCCCAGCACGATCAGGTTCTGGCGGTACTCGTGGACCCGGTCGGCCCAGGCGGCCATCCAGCGGGCGACCCAGCGCAGCTCGTGGCGCCGGTCCGCTGAGGAGTCGCCGTACAGGACGTGGAGGGTCACCAGGATGAAGGTCTGGCCGCCCGACTTGAAGCTCACGGCGTACGGGGTGCGCGCGAACTGGCGCGCGAAGACATCGTCGCCGACGCGCTCGGCCCACTCGTCGGGCAGCACCAGCTCGCAGGCGAGGCCCGACGGCTTCACCCGCCGGGTGTCGAAGACGAACGCCAGCCGCTCGTCGTTGCCGGCCGAGCCCTTGGTCACGTCGGTGAGGATCATCGCCCAGTCGTCGCCGAGCAGCCGCAGCATGTGGCGCAGGCACTTGATGTTCTCGCGCACCTCCTGCACCGCGACCACGTCGAAGCGGGAGACGATCTCGGCGATGTAGCGAAGGGCGCCGAGGTCCCGCTTGGGCCGGTCGCCCGGCTCGGAGCGCCACTTCTCGGTCACGTCGCCGAAGTGGCGGATGTTCCAGGTGCCGATGAGGAGGTTGCGGTCGACCCGCTTCGCCGGGACCGCGTCGTCGAGCGCCCCGCCGAGCGCGGCCAGCTCCTCGGCGACCTCCGGTGGAGGGCGATCGGTGATGGCGGGCACGGGATCCCCTGCCGGCGTGGGCGGCCTCACCCGCCCACCCTGTACCCGTAGAGACTGGCGTGGCTCATGAAGATCAGGTCGCCGACCCCGATCGTCGTCTCGCGCGTCACGCGGCCTCACCGCCGCTTGCGGAAGGTTGGGTTTCGATTGTCGGCGATGTTTGTTGTGGGGGCAAGGCAGCGGCGGTCACTGGTCTGGCCTGTGCGGTGAACCCCCGTCACTCAACGTCGATCGGATCGTCTCGCGCGGCCAACGTCGCCGCCCCGATCCGGAGCTGACCGATCGCGGTCGCGGGCGCGGCCCTCACCTCGAAGTTGTGCTCCTTGGCTGGATCGAGACTCCAGGGGATGAGCTCGTTGAAGCGGAAGCCGGCCCCGGGCTCTCCGCTCTGGACCTTCCAGGTGTAGACCCGTTGACCGCTGCCCTCGGGTATCTGAATTCGGACGATCAGATACGCGATCGCCAGTGACCAGCCGAAGTCGTTGAGGGCGATGGTGAGCTGGGCGCGGTCCCTGCGTGCTGGATCCCAGTTGACTTCGACGCTCCGGCGGCTACGCGAGCCCGGCCAGGGCAGGCGCGTGACGACGCGAGCGGCGCGAACGGCTGGTGCCGGACTCGGCGTGGACTCCGCCGGCGAGGCCGGGGCCTTCGCGGCGTCTCGGATGACCGCCGGCTTGCGCCATGCTTGGCGCAGGCGGCGGCCAAGCGCGACCATCGCGCTCCGGGCCCGGCGTTGAGCGGCGCGGACGACTCCGCGCACCAACCCGTCGGCTTCCTCGTGGTAGAGCTCTGGACGCCGCCAGGCGGTGCGTGCGGCCAGACCGGTCGGGCTGTTTGGGTTGCCGCCCCAAAAACCACTCCACTGCACGAGTGCCGACTCGTCCTCGAGCAGGACCAGAGAAGCGTCAGCGACCTCATATCCGCCGTCCCGTATGTCCAGTGCCCACGATCCCCAACGCGTCCGGCGCGGATAGCAGGCATGCGTCCCTCGGCCGGAGTAGACGAGAAGCCGGTCGTCTTGTCGGCGGGTCTGCCACCAGCTCCGGCGCGCCCCGGTCACGTGCTGCGAGAACGTGACGGCGTCGGGGCGAGGTGCCGGTCGCGTCGGATCCGCGTTGTCCGGCGGAAGCCGGATCTGCACCATTTCCCAGTCGCCTTCGTGAACCAACGGACCGGCGTTTGGGTCGATCCGGTCGTTGTAGAAGTAGAAGAGCCAGTACTGCAACCACCAGCCGTCGGGCCGTGCCGCAACGCGGCCGTAGATCGTCGAGCCATAACGCTCCTGCTGGAGCGAACCCTCGTACCGGTAGTCCGGCATTCCCCCAGCCCGACCGCTGACACGCAGCTGATCGGCCGCCCCCCAGCTGCGGCCATCGGCGTATGACCCGGCGCCTGTGACTGCGAGGACGTCCGCTGGTGCGGGCGTCCGCCCGACGCTGGCGAAGGGCACCGTCTCACCGGCGCGCGCGAGCTCGCAGTAGCCGCTCGACCCATCGGCATCGCCGATGCACAAGAGCGCATCGACGCTCGTCGCGATATATGGCTCGAAGCTGTCGTACCGAAGGATCGGTTTGAATCGCTCGAGTAATGCGAACCCGTCAACCGACTTCGTCACGCCCCAAAGCATCCTTGAGGTCCGGTCAACGGACAAGGCAATCATCCACAGTTGAGGCCGACCCCCGCCAGCGGTTGAAACGCGGGGTGTGCTGCCGGCGGTCTGGGCCAGGGGTGGCGTCGCTCGTTCCCGATCGGGCCCGGCCATCACGGCGCCGACATGCGTCCCAAACGCGGGAGATGGCATCAAGGTCCGGCACGTCCCCCGGGGCGGGCCCTGGCGCGCGCCCTTCTGGTGAAGCCGGGTGGTGGCCGATCCACTTCCCGGACCGCTTGCCAAACGCGCGCGAACCGAAGTTCAATGGGCCCAGGCCGAGGCGGCATCGACGAGGGGGTGGTCCCGGTGCCTCGCCTGTCCAGTCGTACCCTTGCCGGCATCGTGCTGTCGGTCGGGCTCGCGACGGCGGCCGGGCCCGCCTTGGGGGCGTCCACCTTCAGCGCGCCCGACCGCAACGACCACATCGACTTCGGTTTCCCGAAACGGGCGATCGCGGCCGGGGACGTCACGGGCGACGGCTTCCCCGACATCGGCATGGTGGGCACCGCCGCAGGCGCCCTCTGGTCCCAGCCGGGCACTGCGGTCCCGCTCCAGCCGATCCTCATCGGCGGAGCGGCTTTCTACGAGGACCAGGACATCGGAAGCTTCAATGACGTCGCGATCGCCGACGTCAGCGCCGATGGGCGACCGGACATCGTGGCCGTCGGCGCGCCGAACCCGGACCTCGGCCTCGACGGCGAGGGCGCCCGCCGGTTCGTGCAGGTGGGCCCGGCGGGCGCGCCGACCTTCGCGCCCGACGGCGAGCGCTTCGACTCCGACCCGCGCGAGGCGATCGCCGTCGGCCAGATGGACGGGACCGGCCTCCCCGAGCTCGTCGTCGTGGGCGAGTCCGGAGGCGCAGTCCACTACCTGACCCCCGGGGGCGTCTTCGACGCGTCGCGGCCGTTCGGGCCGACGAACCTGACGGACGTCGCCCTCGGGGACTTCGGCGGCAACCAGCTCATCGACATCGCCGTCGCCGGACCGGGCGGGGCCGTCGTGGTGCTGGACAAGGGTTCCTCCCTGACGCCGGGCGCCCCCGTGGTGGCGGGGCCGGCCGCTTCGATCGTCGCCGGCGACTTCAACCGGGACGGTCGGCCGGACATCGCCGTCTCGCGGCCGACCGAGAACGAGGTCGTCGTCCGCCTGGGCCAGGGGGGCGCGGACACCGCCGCCTTCGGGCCCGAGGTACGCGTGCCGGTCATCGAGAACCCCGGCGCGCTCGCCGTCGCGGACCTGGACCTCAACGGCACGCTCGACCTGGTCGTCGCCCGCCGGAGTGACCAGGAGCCCAATCCCACCGACCTGCACACGCGTGCGACCGTGCTCGAGGGCGTCGGCAACGGCACCTTCACGGTGGGCGCGACCATCGACACCTCGACCGAGCCGCCCCCCGGCCAGGACGACCAGGACGGCAACGACGTGCGCTCGATCGCGGTCGCCGACATCGACCGCGACGGCCGCCCCGACCTGCTCTTCGCCGACAGCGCACTCTCGTCGGCGATCGTCGCCCGCAACACCTCCCTCGTCGGCGGTCCGGGCGGCGGCGGGGGCGGCTCCGGCGGGGGAGGGGGGACAACCGGCCGGGCGCGCGGGCCTGGGCTGACGGTCACCGTCCCCCGTCGTCAGGCGCTCTCGCTGCGGCGCGGCATCGTCATCTCGGCGCGCTGCGCGGTGGCCTGCAGGCTGACGGCCTCGGGCCGGATCTCGCTGGGACCGCGGTCGCGGGCCCGGATCGTCCTCGGCCGCGCGACACGCCGGCTGCGCGCCGGTCAGCGCGTCCGCTTGGCCCTTCAGGTCCCGCGCCGCAAGCGGGTTGCGATCGCCCGGGCCCTGAGGCGCGGCACGGCCGTGCGCGCCACGGTCGTCATCACGGCCAGCGCCGGCGGGATCGTGGCCCGCAGGACCGTCGTCTTCCGGCTGGTGCCCCGCAGGCCGCCGCGTGGCTGACTTCGTTCCAACGCGCGCACAGGCTCCGCCTTCGCAAGCCGCCTCCAGGGGGCCCTGACCCGAGCGGGCAGATCTCTGGGTTGACCAGGAGGACAAGGGGGGATCCAGCCCCATGTCAGCCGCCAGGAAGTACCCGATGAGCTGAGGGAGCGGGCGGTGCACGAGGTCTTGCCTCGGGCCGTCCGATCGCCCACGTGGCCGCCGACCTGGGCATCCACCGCAAGGCCTTCGCCCTGACGCTCCCTCATGGTGCGCGCCGGCGTTCACAGGACGACCTTCTCCGCAGCCGTACACCCAGTGGCCCCTCTGGTGATCGGCAACTCAATCCCGAGAACCGCTTGGTAACGACCTTCGCGGCATCGGCAGGTAGTGGGATTGAACCAGCGACCTCCCGCGAGTGCGGCGGGTCCGGCGCAGCCTCAGATCCTCGTGATCAAGGGGGATTCACCACCCCGCGCCTTCCGCTCCAGTGCGCGCTCCCGTGCGTTTGCAGGGCGCGCGGGTCACACCCTTCGCGGCGTCGAGATAGCGCTCCGCTCGCCCGGGCGCCCCCAGGGCCTGGGCCTCATGCCTTCTCTTCCAGCTTGCGCAGCTCCTCCTCCGAGAGGTCCTGCCGCTCGGGGGGCGGCTCGGCCGTCTCCCGGATCTCGTCGGGTACCTCCGCGCCCGTCCGGTCGTCGGCGTCCGCGTCCTTGGCCGGGATGTCCTCGATGCGGCTCTTCGGCACTGGCCGTCACCCCCTCAGGTCGTCTTGCCGAGCGCCTCGGCCCGGCCCGCCGGCGCGACGCGCCGTTTCTGCGACCACGGCCGCAGCTCGCGCTGCAGGCGCTTCTCGAGGATCTTGGCGGCGCGCGCCCGGTGCTTCTTCGCCTCCAGGCCGCGCCAGGGCCCGTAGTTGCCCGGCTCGCCGACACGCAGAGCGAAGACCCCCTTCCCGGTCCGGACGACCTTCGTCACGCGCTTGACCGCGGGCTTCAGCCCGTCGTAGACCTCCTGCGCCGAGGCCCGCTTCTTCCACGGTCCCTTGACCTCGTAGTCCGCGTCCGGGTCCTCCAGGTAGTACCAGGTCTGGAAGGCGGGCTTGCGCGGGACGGCGATGTCGGTGAGCCCGGGCGGGGCGAAGATGAGCGCCCCCGAGACGCTGCGCGTCGTCCAGCGAACCCCGTCCGCCGTATTCCCGCCGATGCAGCGCCAGGTCGACCCCCCGAGCGGCGTGTGGAGCAGCTCGACGTGCTTGCCGCACCATACGAGCGCCGCACCGGCCCTCGGCGTGCACGTGAGCCCCTCGCTGCGCGCCGTCGAGCACATCACGGCCGTGGAGGGAGACGCGACCCGACGGACGAGGTCGGGATCAAAGCCGGCCTCCTGCCACACCCAGCAGACGAACGCCGCGCACCACGGCCAACCGGTGCCCCCGAGGGTTGTCGAGGCCTGGTACGCCTGTATCCGGGCGCCCCGGTTCGAGCCCGGCGGGGCCTCGCCCGTGCCGATCTGCGACTCGGCACGGTCGAGCGCCAGCTCTGTGAGGGTCGGCATCAGTCGGCCTCCTGGATCGCTTTGGCGATACGCCTGATCTTGCCCGCGTACTCGGGGTTGACAGCCCACGTCCCGGCGAGGCCCCGCAGGTTCGGGGCGATGCCGCGATACCTGTCGGGCAGCGGCCGCCAGCCCAGCGCCTCCTCAATCAGGGGCCGCTGAGCGACGTCCTCCTTGCCGATCGGAAGCACGTAGGCCAGCAGGCGACCGACGTGAGCGCGCACGGCCGAGCGCCAGTCGGGAAAGGACACCCCGGCCCCGGGCTGGCCCGTGACCCCGATCCCCGCCGGGTTCCTGCGCGGGGGCTGCGACCAATGGGAGGTGAGGTTCCCGGTCTCGAGGGCCATCTGGGCCACGGCCAGAAGGGGGTCGACTCCGACCGGCGCGGCGGTGTCGAAGTAGCGGCGCGCGATCCGGCGCACCTCGGCCGCGGTGTAGACCCCGGTCGGACGCGACGTGAGATGGCGGCCGACCTGCGCCAGGCTCGCGCGCGGCGGGGCGAGCAGGCGGCTGCGGACCGTCACGGACGGACTGGGGGATGCCGCCGTCCGCCGGGGCTGGAGGCCGAAGAAGCGGCAGAGCGCCGCGTACTCGGCGGCGGCCAGCGTTGAGACGTTCCCACGGAGCCAGGCGTGCTCGGCCGGGTTGGTCACGAATCCGTGCTCCACCACGACCTCCGGGCCGTCGGTGACGACCCGGCGAAAGCCGTAGTACCTGGCGAGGTTGACCGTGTAGTTGTCGGTCCGGCGCGGCGGGTGGCCCGGGAGGACCTCGATCTCCGCGGCGATCAGGTCGGCCAGGCGCTTGTTGACGGCAAAGAGCGGGTAGCCGAAGCAGTAGCCCCGGGCCTGCGGGCTCGCCGCCCCATCGGCGTGCAGGAAGATCGCCGCGTTGACATCGAGCCCAGGCGGGATCTGGCCTGGCACCGCCACGGCCTCGAAACGCGGGTCGCCGTCGAGCAGGCGCACGAGCGACGACTGGATCGTGGCGACCAGGGCCGCTTCCCCCGGCGCCCCAGTGGCGCCCTCGTGGCCCGGCTCGAGCGGGTGCTGGTGACCTGCCTGCACGAGGATCCGCTTCATCTGGCTCCCCCCAGGCCCAAGTGCGCTTCCTCGCTCGACCGCAACCCTCCATGAGATCCGGTGCCCGAGTCAATAGGGAGCGCGAGAGGAGGATGTTGTTGGACGAGGAGGACGTCGCCGTGGGGAGTTGTACTCGGCGATTCTGCTGTGTGACTCCGGTGTGAGTCAGCCGTGACGCCTCCAGAGGATCCTGAGCCGGCAAGGCAGCCGATGCAAGGAGATCCAAGGATGCAGCAACCGAGCCCACATCCAATCCTCCGCGATCAGGAGATCGCCGCGGCACTCTTGATGGCCGGCATGATCGGGCCGGCCGTGCCGTCGAACACGGACGGCGTCACCACGCTTGCGTCGCGCAACGGCTCGCAAGATCCCGTCCGAGACGGTTGGCACCTCGAGTTCGAGGAGGTCGAATGACCACGACGGCACTCCCGCCGGACCATCCACGGCACACCCTCCCGTCCACGGCCGAACCTCTTCCTCTGGCCCGACGAGGCCGGTCGGACGCTGGCGTGTACCGAGGGGAGGCGTCGAGTTCATCCCGAAGGGCCCGCTGATCGGCGGCCGGCGCGTCCAGGCCGCCGGGGCCCGCACGCTCGGCGTCGAGGACCCGGCCACGGGCGAGGTCATCGCTCATCTGGCCGACGCCTCGCCCCAGGACTGCGTGGCCGCCCTCGAGTCCGCCGTCGCCGCCCAGGCCGGCTGGGCCGCCGGCGCGCCGCGAGCGGTCGCGCATTCTGCGCCGGCCCGCCGAGGGCCTGCGCCAGGAGATCGAGGCCCTGGCGCTGACGCTCACGCGTGATGGGAAAGCCACTCGCCGAGTCGGGCGCCGAGGTCGCGTTCGCCGCCGACTACCTCGATTGGTCGGCCGACCAGGCCCTCCACATCGAGGGCCGCACGATCACCTCCCCCGACGGTCAAAGCCGCCACCTTGTCGTCGAGGGCCCGGTCGGCCCTTGCCTGTCATCACGCCGTAGAACTTCCCTCTGGCCGTGCCGGCGCGCAGCTGCTTGGGGATCGACCGCGGCTCGTCCCGCTTATACGCTGGCTGGCCAGACGACCGGAGATGACAAACCGCCCCGCCCCACAGCGCATCGTCCTGGCCGACGGCCGCGAGGCGCTCGCAGTGGCCGCGAGCCGCACGACGAGCGGTGAGGACCTGGTGGCGGCGCTGGACCTGCCTCCGGCACGGGGCGTGGTCGTGCTCAACGGCGGCACCGAGGAGGTCGAGGGCCAGCTGAGGGAGCGCCTGTCCCTCGCCCTCGGGGGGCTCTCGCCGACGTCGCCCGAGCGGATGCGCTGATCCTCGTGACGGGCGGGACGGACGCGGGAGTTTTCACCCTCCTCGGCGAGGGGCTTGCGGACAAGCCGCCGCCGGCATCCGTGGGGGTCGCGGTCGCGAGCCTCGTCGTCCCGCTGGCCGCGAGCCCGCCGTCGAGGGCGAGGAAAAACGACCGTGTCCCGCTCGAGCCGCATCACACGCACTTCGTCCTCGCCGACGGGGAGGAGTGGGGAGACGAGACACCCGCGCTCCTGGCGCTCCTGGGTGCACTCGACCGGGAGACCCCGAGTGTTGCCGTCATCGCGGGCGGCGGCGACGTCACCCGCGTCGAGGCCCTTGGCCATGCCCAAGCCGGCCGCCCGCTGATCGTCCTCAGGGGCTCCGGGCGCTTCGCCGACGAGCTGTGCGCGTGGGCCGAGGGTGACCCGGCCGCCCCGCCTGCCCCGCCGGAGCTCGCGGAGCTGATCCGCGACCGCAAGGTTGACGTGGTCGCGCTCGACGGCGAGCCCGATGGGCTCGCCCGCGCGGTGCGGAAGCGCGTGGCTGCCCGTCCCCCGTGGGGCCGGCCGGCCCTCGTCGCGCGCCTCCCGCGTCTGCGCGTTCCGCGGCGGGTCGAGCCGATCCTCCCGGGCCCGGCCCGGCAGGCTCATCCGGCCTTGGCGGACGACTTCCGTTTCCTCGATCGCGAGCTCATGCCCGTCTACGAGAGCGTGGAGCTCGAGGCGCGTCGCGCCCAGAACCAGTTCTGGATGGAGCAGCTCCTGCTCATTGTGGGCGGGGTGACGCTGACGGTCCTCGGCGTGGTACAGACCGCGCTGACCGGCCAGGCCTGGCCCGGGATCGTCGAGGCGGTGATCGGGGGGCTCGTCTCGGCCGTCGCGCTCCGCGCCCGTGAGCTGAACGCGCGCGAGCGCTACATGGGCAGCCGCCTCAAGGCGGAGCGGCTCAAGAGCGAGTACTTCCTCTACCTGGGGCGGTCCGGCGACTACGAGACCGACGGGGACGCGGAGCACGCCCTGCGCCGCCGGGTCGTGCAGATCGAGACCGACCCAGCGTCGTGAGCGACGAGCGGCAGCGTCAGTTCCTCGCGCTGTACGGACGCTGGCGCGCCGACGATCAGCTTCGCTGGTACACGGCCCGACTCGACGAGTTCACCCGCGCCCGCGCGCAGGCGATCACGCTCACCGGCATCCTGCTGATCCTCACCACGACGTCGAGTGCCCTCGCCGCCGCCGACGCCGCCGGCCAGCGCACGCTGTGGGCCGTCCTCGCCACGCTGTTCCCGGCGCTGTCCACCGCGCTGGCGGCATACGTCGCGCTTCACGGATACCACCGGGTCGCCAAGCTCTACGACGACGCCGTCGGCTCGCTCCGGGGGCTGCGCGTTCGACCAGCCTCACACGGCGCCCGGGTCGGGGTTTGCGGAGCAGGAGAGGATTGGCGAGTACGTCGCGAGCGTCGAGGGGATCTTGCGCCGCGAGCAGGGCCAGTGGGGCCAGCTCGCGAGCGAGGCGCGTTCGACCGCCCCCCGGTGAGGATGGCGCGAGCTGAGGGTCCCGCGGCGACCGATGGCAGCGCATCACCGCGTCGCTCATGGCGCGCCCACCTGCCCCCGGTCGCCCAAGGCGGTACCGCAAGGAAGTGCCCGAGCAGGAGGGCGTGACGGGCGCCTTCACCGCGGAGGGCGAGCAGTGCGAGGAGCGGACCCGCTCGGGAGCATCCTCGCGCCGTCCGAAGGGTGAGGAGGGCGTGACTCGTCTGGGACAGAGAGCGAACCCGATAGAGCCGAAAGGGACTGTGCCCCGCCTGCCGGCACAGAACTGAAGGCCGTGCTCGTGCGGTTCCCCGCGGCGAGGACGGCCAGGGTCGCCGGTGCGGGTCGCCCTTCGCCAAGGGAGGCGGCCCCTCTCTACAAAGCCCCCGGCCGTGGACCGCGAAGCAATCGCCCCACCGTCGTGCGCAACCCGATCGGTACCGCCGTGCGCGGGGAGGCGAAAGCAGCCCTCCCCAGCGCCTCTACCGAGAGCCGGGAGCGCGCCGCTCCTCCACAGCACCACGCCGAGGCCGTGCGCCGCGCTTCCGGCTCAAGCTGTCGGTGATCTCGCCGGCTGATTGGCGTCACCCGGGCGCTGGGTCCCGGTGCAGCGGCCTATGATCGCCGGGTGGCGCAGCATGCCGAGCTCTCTCTCGAAGCCGGCCGGGCCGCGCTGGAGGCGGGAGAGTGGTCAGCGGCCAAGTCGGCGTTCGAGGCGGCGGTCGAGCGGGCCCCGACGGGTGAGGCGCTGCTGGGGCTGGGTGAGGCGGTCTGGTGGCTGGGAGACGTCGCGGAATCCGTCCGCTACCGGGAGAGCGCCTACGCGGAGTTCCGCCGCGGGAACGATCCCGCCCAGGCGGCGGCCGTCGCGGTTCGACTCAGCCTCACCTACCGCGCGAACCTCGGCAACCGCGCCGCCTCGGCCGGGTGGCTGGCGCGCGCGGCGCGCCTGGTCGACGAGTTCGAGCTCGCGCCACTCGCCGGCTGGGTCGCGCTGATCCGAGCCGGTGGGAGCGCCGACCCGGCCGAGGCCGAGCGACTGGCCGGAGAGGCGCTCGAGAGCGCTCGCAGGTTCACCGACGCCGACCTGGAGCTGTGCGCCCTCAGCCAGATCGGCTCCTCGCTCGTCACGATGGGCAGGGTCGCGGAGGGGATCGAGCTGCTGGACGAGGCGATGGCCGGCTCACTCGGTGGCGAGGGGGGCAGCTTGAACACGGTGGTGTTCACGAGCTGCCAGATGATGATCTCGTGCAGCCGCGCTGCCGAGTACGAGCGGGCAGGCGAGTGGATCCGCGCCGCCGACGATTTCACCGGGCGCTACGGATGCCCCTTCCTCTACACGGTCTGCCGCACCCTCTACGGAGGGGTCTTGTTCTCAACGGGCCGCTGGGCGCAGGCGGAGGAGGAGCTCCTGACCGCCCTGAGGATGTCGACGCCCGCCCAGCGCACGTTCCGCGGCGAGGCCCTGGCCAAGCTCGCCGAGCTGCGCCTGGCGCAGGGGCGCTTCGAGGAGGCGGAGCGCCTTGTCGAGGGCTTCGAGGACCACCCCGCCGCGGCCGTCCCGATCGGAGCGATCCACCTCGCGCGGGGCGAGCCGGGGCAGGCCGCGGCGATTCTGCGACGACGCACAAGCGGCCTCGAGGAGCGGAACCTCGAGATCGCAGCGCCGCTGGAGCTGCTGGTCGAGGCCGAGGTCGCCCAGGGCGCGACCGACGCGGCCGCCGCGAGAGCCAACCGGCTCGCCGAGCTGGGCGCCGGCCTCGGTTGCGACGCGGTCGTCGCCCGGGGCGAGCGTGCCCTTGGACGTGTGCTCACCGCGGCCGGAGATGCCGTGGCCGCGAAGCTTCACCTGGAGAGCGCCCTCGCCGCGTTCTGCCGGCTCGAGATGCCGCTCGAGGCGGGTCGCACCCGCCTCCTCCTCGCGGCCATGCTCGGCGATGCCGACCGCGACGGCGCCATCGCGGAGGCTCGCAGCGCTCTCGCCGTCTTCGAGGATCTCGGGGCCGCCCATCATGCGAACGCGGCGGCGTCGCTCCTGCGCTCGCTGGGGTTCGCGGCGAGTCGCTCCGGGCGACGAGGCGTCGGCGGGCTGACGACGCTCACACCGCGCGAGCTCGAGGTGCTGAGGCTCATCGGCGAGGGGCTGTCCAACCGCGAGATGGCGGAACGCCTCTTCGTGACCCGCAAGACCGTCGAGCACCACGTGGCCCGGGTGCTCTCGAAGCTCGGGCTGAGAAGCCGTGCCGAAGCCGCCGCCTACGCGGCGCGCACCCTCGAGCGCGAGTTCGCCACCGAATAGGGGTTTCTGCCGACGCTCGATCGCCGCGAGCCGGGGAGGCTCGGCGGGCGGATCAGATCCGCTCTGCGACTCCCACGGCGACAGGAGGTGGTTGAGGTGCTCGTGCAGATCGTTCGTTACAGGTCCCGCCTCAGCGACGAGGACGTCCTCGCGACGGCGGAATCGAGGGCTACGGAGTACCTGGCGGTCCCAGGGCTCTTGCAGAAGTACTACCTGCGGTTTCCCGAGACCGGCGAGCACGGAGGCGTCTATCTCTGGGCCTCGACGGAGTCCTTCCAGGGGTTCCGCGAGTCAGAGCTTGCGCGCACCATCCCGGACGCGTACCGGGTCGAGGGGCCGCCGCACGTCGAGCTCGCCGACGTCTCCAAGGTGCTGCACCCGAGGTGCGCGACGCCACGAACGGAGCAGCCATGACCGCCGTTCGACTCCACGCGCCCGTCTGATTCGCCGGTGCGGCCGTTTCGGAGCCATCGTCGTCGCCGGCACGCTTCTCTCGGCCGCCGTCCTCGCCGGTTGCGGAGACTCCTCGGATCCCAGCGCGGCTGAGAGGTCCGCGGCGCTTGCAACCGACGTTGACGCGTGCTCGTCCCTCGCCGCAGCGAGCACCTACGCGAACCCGGACGTGAACCGTGAGCGCGCGTGGGAGAAGCCGGGAGTCCACCCGAACGACCCATAGCCGCCTTCGGACGCCGAGGCGACCGACATCGAGGAGCGCAACGGCCTCGAGGCTGAGCTGCCCCGGCTGGAGCGCTACCAGGTCCTCTTCGTCAACGAGTTCGGCTACCTGCCCGGAGCTTCAGCAGCGCGCGCCCCGAGCCGCAGCCCACGTCCGCGTAGTCGCAGCCGGCCTCGAGCCTCGCGCGGTAGCCCTCCTCGTCCATGTCGACCAGGCGGAAATTGATGATCAGGACGTGCACGGGACTCCTCCGTGGTGGGCGCGGGCGAGACCGGCGTCGTAGTCGGCGAGGACGCGTTCGAGCGCGTGCGGGTGATGCGCACCGCCGTGGTCAGGCGGGCGCGGGGGCCGGCGCCTGCGATCGCACGTAGGCGGCGATCTGCTCGAACTCGGCCCGGAACGTCTCCTCGTCCACCAGCAGCGTGTTGAGGTAGGTGCTCCAGCCCATCGTGTGCTTGGCCATGAGCGCGGCCTCGGCGATCTCCTCGTCGGTGGCGCCGAACAGGCGCGCGGTCTCGGCGTGGAAAAAGGCGCAGTAGCGGCAGCGGGTGGCGCCCGACACGGCCAGCCCGATGAGCTCCTTGTACTTGTTGGGGATGGCGAGTCCTCGGAGAGCTCGACGGCGGCGCGGGACATGCGGCTCCTCCTGGTGGCGGACGGCGAGCCCGTCCGGTCACCCGCGACGCTACGGCCGTGCGTTCACCCCGCCATCGGGCGAACGCCCCATCTTCGCCGCGGGCGTCGCCCCGGCGCCGGCTCCGGGGACGCCGGGGGTGCCCGGTATGCTGGCCCCGACCCCATGGCCGCGCCCGACGCCCTCCAGCAGCCGGTGGAGCTGGACCTCTTCGAGGGGCCGTTCGACCTGCTGCTCACCCTGGTGCTGCGCGACGAGGTTGACCTGTTGGAGCTGCCGCTGGTCGAGGTCGTGACCGCGGCGCTGGGCGAGCGGGCGCGCGAGCGCTGGGACGTGGAGACCGCGGGCGAGCTGATCGTCCTGCTGGCCGCCATGACCGAGCTGAAGGCGCGGCGGCTCCTCGGCGAGCCGGTTGACGAGGAGCCCGATCCGGACGCGCTGGAGGCCCGCGAGCGGCTGGCGTCCCGCCTCATCGCCTACGCGCCCTTCCCGCGGGCCGCGGCCTGGCTGGCCGAGCGGGGGCGGGACTGCGCCGGCCCGCGCTACCGGCGCGTGCCGCTGGTGGGCCCCGCGCCGCCGCCGCCTCCGGAGGATCCCGAGCGGCTGCGCGAGGCGATGCGGGCGCTGCTCGCCGCGCCGCCGGCGCCGTCCCTCGAGCACCTCACCAGCCGCGTGAGCGTCCCCGAGGCCATCGACCGCCTGCAGGCGGCGCTCGCCCGGGCCCGCTCGGTGAGCTTCGACGCCCTCACCGCGGGGGCGGGCCCGCTGGAGGAGGCCGTGACCCTGATCGCGACGCTCGAGCTGGCGCGGCGCGGCGAGGTCACGCTCGCCCAGGCCGAGCCCTTCGGCGACATCGCGATCACCGGGAGCCGGCCGTGACCGGGCTCGCGCGCCAGATCGAGGCCCTGCTGTTCCTGAGCCCCGAGCCGTTGTCGCTCGTGGCCCTCTGCGACCTCACCGAGGAGCCCCCGGGCCCCGTGCAGGGGGCGCTGGCCGAGCTCTCCCAGCGCCACGGCCCCGAGGGCGGCCTCGAGGTCGCCGAGGTGGCGGGCGGCTTCGCCCTGCGCACCCGGGCCGACCTCGCCGAGGTCTGCGACCGCCTGCGGGAGCGCCCGCCGGAGGACCGCATCACCCCCGCCGGCCTCGAGACGCTCGCCGTCGTGGCGTACCTGGAGCCGATCAGCCGGCCCCAGATCAGCCGCCTGCGCGGCGTCGCGGCCGACTCGACGGTGGCATCGCTCGTCGAGCGGGGGCTGCTGGAAGAGGCCGGCCGGCCCTCCGAGGGCGGGGCGATGCGGTACCGCACCACCCGCCTGTTCCAGGAGCGCTTCAACCTGCGCGGCCCCGGCGACGTCCCGCCGCTCGAGCGCTTCGAGCTCAGCGGGCCGGAGGCCGAGCGGGTGCGGCGGCAGCTGGTCGAGGCGGGGCACCTCGCGGACGACGCGGGGTCCGGCGCCGGCGGCGATGGCGGGTGAGCGGATGCGCGTCCACCGGGCGCTCGCCCTCGCCGGGGTCGCGAGCCGCCGCGCGGCCGAGGGGCTGGTCGCGGAGGGGCGGGTGTCGGTCAACGGGGAGCCGGCGGCGGTCGGCCAGCTCGTCGGCCCGGGCGACCTCCTGGAGGTGGACGGACGGCCGGTCCGCGACCCCGAGCAGCTGCGCGCCTACCTCCTGCACAAGCCCGCCGGCGTCGTCTCGACGGCCAGCGACCCGCAGGGGCGCCCGACGGTCCTCGACGACCTGCCCGGCGACGTGCGGGTCTACCCGGTCGGCCGCCTGGACCTCGACACCACGGGGGCGCTCCTGGTCACGAACGACGGCGAGCTGGCGGCGCGCCTGATGCATCCCTCGTCCACGGCGCCGAAGACCTATGAGGCGCTGCTCCGGGGCCGGGTCTCCGCGGCGACGATCCGCCGCCTGCGCCGGGGCGTCGAGCTCGAGGACGGGATGACCGCCCCCGCGCGGGTCCGGGCCATGGACCGCCTCGCCCAGGGCGGGACGTGGCTCGAGGTCGAGCTCACCGAGGGCCGCAACCGGCAGGTGCGCCGGATGGGGGAGGCCGTCGGGCACCGCGTGCTGCGCCTGCACCGCTCCCGCTACGCCGGGATCGGCCTCGGGCGGCTCGCCCCCGGCCGGTGGCGCCCCATCACCCGGGCCGAGTGGACGCGCCTCGGCGCGATGGTGGGGCTCGAGCGCTGAGCGGCCGGGTGCTGAGAGCCGTCCGGGGGGCGACCTCGGTGGCGCAGGACACCAGCGAGGCGATCCGCGAGGGCACCGCCGAGCTGCTCGGCGAGGTGCTGGCGCGCAACGAGCTCACCGCCGACGACCTGGTCTCGATCATCTTCACCGCGACCGCCGACCTGAACGCCGACTTCCCCGCCGCCGGCGCCCGCGAGATCGGCCTCAGCGCGGTCCCGCTGCTCTGCACCCGCGAGATCCCGGTCGTCGGCGCCCTGGGCAGGTGCATCCGGGTGATGGTCCACTGCTACGCGCCCGCGGACCGCCCCATCCGCCACGTCTACCTCCACGAGGCCCGCCGGCTCCGCACCGACCTGCCCGAGTAGGCGTTCGGGCGACGGCCCACGGGTCAGGCTGCGTCCAGGCCCAGGTCGAGGGCGGGTGCCGAGTGGGTGAGGGCGCCGACGGAGACGGCGTTGACGCCCGTCCGGCCGGCGGCGCGGGCCCCCTCGAGGGTCATGCCGCCGCTCGCCTCGGTGCGGGCTCGCCCGCCGACGAGGGCGACGGCCTCGCGCAGCTCGGCGGGGGTCATGTTGTCGAGCAGGATCCAGTCGGCGCCGGCGTCGAGCGCCGCCCGCACGCCGTCCAGGTCGTCGGCCTCCACCTCCACGAGCACGCCCGGCAGCTCGCGGCGGGCCCTGGCGACCGCCTCGACGAGCCCCGCGCCGGCGATCGCCAGGTGGTTGTCCTTCACGAGCACCCGGTCGAAGAGCCCCATGCGGTGGTTCGCGCCGCCGCCGGCCACCACCGCGGCCTTCTCGAGCGCGCGCATGCCCGGCGTCGTCTTGCGCGTGTCCAGGACGGCGGCCGGCGCCGCGGCGCGGACGTAGGCGGCCGTCAGGGTCGCCACGCCCGACAGGTGGCAGAGGAGGTTCAGGAGGGTCCGCTCGGCGCCGAGCACGGCCCGCGCGGGGCCCTCGATCTCCGCGATGACGGTCCCGGCGGCGAGGCGCGCCCCGTCGTCGAGCAGCCAGCGCCCGCCGATCCCCGTCTGGCGGAGCACCTCCTCGCCGGCGGCGCGGCCGGCGAGAACCCCCTCGGCCCGCGAGGAGAGCCGGGCCGGCAGGCGCGCGTCGTCGGGGACGAGCAGGGCCGAGGTGATGTCGCCCCGTCCGCCCAGGTCCTCGGCGAGCGCGGCGGCCACCAGCTCCGCGGTGGTCATGTCACGCCAGGGCGAGCATCCGGTCGAGGGCCAGCCGGCCGAGGCGCGCCATCTCCTCGTCCACGGCCACGACGTTCACGATCTCTCCGGCCGCCAGGGACTCGAGGCACCAGGTGAGCTTGGGGAGGTCGATCCGGTTCATCGTCACGCAGGGGCAGATGTCCTCGCGCAGGCACGCGATCCGCTTGTCGGGGTGCCGCTGCCGCAGGCGGTTGACCAGGTTCCAGTCGGTGCCCACGACGATCGACGAGCCCGCGGGCAGCTCCGCACACCGGCGGATGATGTACTCGGTGCTGCCGTCCTCGTCGGCCGCCTCGACCACCGGCCGCGGGCACTCGGGGTGCACGATCACCCGCACGCCGGGGTCGGCGGCCCGCGCCTCGGCGACCTGGCGCGCGGTGAAGGCCGTGTGCACGTTGCAGAACCCCTTCCAGAGGATCGCCCGCGAGGCGGCCAGCGCATCCTCGGAGAGCCCGCCGAGCGCCGCGAGGCGCGGGTTCCACACGAGCGGCTCGCCCGGGGCCATCCCGAGGCGGCAGGCCGTGTTGCGGCCGAGGTGCTCGTCCGGGAAGAAGAAGACGGCGTCGCCCTCCGACAGCGCCCAGCGGAAGGCCCGCTCGGCGTTGCCGGACGTGCAGACGGCCCCGCCGTGCTCGCCCACGAACGCCTTCAGGTCGGCGCCCGAGTTCATGTAGGTGAGGGGGATGACGCGCCTCCCGGGCAGCGCGGCCGTCATCTGGTCCCAGGCGTCGCGCACGGTGAAGATGTCGGCGCACTCGGCCAGGTGGCAGCCGGCGCCGAGGTCGGGGAGCACGACGGTCTGGCCCGGCGACTTCAGGACGTCCGCGGCCTCGGCCATGAAGTAGACGCCCAGGAAGACGATCAGCTCCGCCTCGGTGGCCGCCGCGCCCCGGCGGGCGAGCAGGAACGAGTCGCCGGTCACGTCGGCGAGCTCGATGACCTCGTCCTTCTGGTAGTGGTGGCCGAGGATCACGGCTCGCGAGCCCAGCGCGCCGCGCGCCGCCCAGGCGCGCTCGCGGAGCTCGGCGAGCGGCACGCCGTTCGACGGGGAGGGCGCAGGCCGGCGCGGTGGTCGTCATGCGGCCTCCAGGGCGAGGGCCCGGCGCCGCCGGGCCCGGGTGGCGGGCACCTGGAACGGGGCTCCGCCGACCCAGGCGATGCGCCGGGCCTGAGCCGGGTCGGGGCGGGGGTGGTCGCGGCGGAAGTGGACGCCGCGGCTCTCGGCCCGCAGGCCGGCGGCCGCCGCGGCGAGACGCGCGACGAGCAGCAGGTTGTCGGTGCCGGCGTCGGTGCCCTCGGGCAGGGAGGCCAGCGCCCGGGCGGCGGCCGCGATGCCCTCGGCGTCGCGCTCCACGCCGCACCCGGCCCACATCGCCGCCTGCAGCGCCGCGCGCGCCTCCGCGCCCGCGCCCGCCTCGGCCGGGGGCGGCGCGGGCGAGGCCGTGGGACCCTCGGGCCACTCCCCGAGGTCGCCCGCCAGGGCATCCGCCGCGCCGGCCGCCAGCACGGCCGCCTCCAGGAGGCCGTTCGACGCGAGGCGGTTGGCGCCGTGCGCGCCGGTCGCCGCGCACTCGCCGACCGCGAGCAGGCCGGGGAGGGTCGTGCGGCCGGCGATGTCGGTCAGCACGCCGCCGATGGCGTAGTGGGCGGCCGGGGTGACCGGGATCGGGTCGCGGGCCAGGTCGAGGCCGTGGTCGGCGCAGAGGGCCGCGACCGTCGGGAAGCGGCGGCGAACGGCCTCGGCGTCGAGGTGGCGGAGGTCGAGCGTGACCTCGCCGCCCAGCTCCGCGGCCCGGCGGGCGATCGCGCGCGCGACGACGTCGCGCGGCCCGAGCTCGGCCATCGGGTGCTCGTCGGGCATGAACCGGCGCCCCCGCGCGTCGCGCAGCACCGCGCCCTCGCCGCGGACGGCCTCGCTGACCAGGGCCAGGGAGCCCGTGCCGAGCGCCAGCGCGGTGGGGTGGAACTGCACGAGCTCGAGGTCGGCGAGCGCGGCCCCGGCACGGGCCGCGAGGGCGGGGCCGTCCGCCGTCGCGCCCGGGGGGTTGGTCGTGCGTGGGTAGAGCCAGCCCATCCCTCCGGAGGCGAGCGCGACGCGCGCGCGCGGCCCGCTCGCGCGAGCCCCCGTCGCGCCTCGTCCGCAGGCCGGCGGCCCGCCCGTCGCGCACCAGCACCTCGACCGCGCGCTCGCCCTCGGCCAGCTCGATGCGAGGGTCGTCCCGCAGCGCGGCCGACAGCGCGGCGACGATGTGGGCCCCGGTCGCGTCGCCGCCCGCGTGGACCACGCGCGCCGCCGAGTGGGCGCCCTCGCGCGCCAGCCGCAGGCGCCCGCGGCTGCGGTCGAAGACCACCCCGCGCGAGAGCAGCTCGGTCACCTGGGCGGGCCCCTCCCGGCAGATCGCGGCGGCCGCCCCGGGGTCGCAGAGGCCCGCGCCCGCCTCGAGGGTGTCGCGCAGGTGCGCCTCGATCGAGTCCCCGCGGTCGACCGCGGCCGCGATGCCGCCCTGGGCGCGCCGCGTGCTCCCGTCGCCGAGCGTGCCCTCGGTGACGACCACGACCGGCCCCGACTCGGCGGCGCCGAGCGCGAGGAGCGCACCGGCGATGCCGCTGCCGACCACGATCACGGGCTCCTGCGGGCGGGCTCGGGCCACGGTTCGCGTCTCCCTGACGATTACTCGCGCACGAATTGACGTCGTCGCGACAAGAAATGCCGCGCCAAGGATAGCGCATGGCGGCCGCCGCCGACCCGCGCCCGCGCGACCGGCCTTACGGCGTTGACCTCGGTTGCACCATTTGAGAGCTTTGCGCGCCGACCTGTAACAGGTCGTCGCCGGTTACCTGCGCAAGGGGGAGCACGGTGGAACGTAATTGGAAGGCAGGGAGACGATTCCGAGGCGGGTCGCCGCGGAGCGTCGGGGTGCGGGGCCTGCGCCTCGCTGCTCTCGCACTGGCGGCGGCGTCGCTCACCGCAGGGATCGCGAGCGCGGCGCCACCGGACCAGGCGGCGCCACCCGGCTCCCCGCCGGAGCTGGGGGCCAACCTCAGCGCGTTCCCGGCGCCCAACGCCAACTACACCAACGACCGCGTCGTCACGGGCAGCAGGATCCAGGCGTCGAACGTCGCGACGCTCACGAAGGCCTGGTCGTTCGGGCTCTCCGGCACGAGCCCGTTCGGCGTGTTCTCGGCGAACCCGATCGTGACGAAGGACGCGGTCTACCTGCAGGACATGAACTCGAACGTCTTCAAGCTGAACCGCGCGACCGGCGCGCTCCTGTGGCAGAGAAAGTTCAACGACCTCAGCACCGGGCCGACCGGCGTCGCCGTCGGCAACGGGCTCGTCTTCGGGGGGACGTCCACAGGGGCGTTCGCGCTCGACGACGCCACCGGCGCGATCAAGTGGAAGCGCAAGCTGATCCGCCAGAAGAGCGAGGGCGTGGACATGGCCCCGCTCGTGTGGAACGACATGCTCATCATCTCGACCGTCCCCGGCGACTCGCTCAGCACCTTCTACGGCGGTGGCGGCAAGGGCATCGTGTTCGCGTTGGACGCGGCCACAGGCGCCGTCAGGTGGAAGTTCGACACGACCACCGACAACCTCTGGGGCAACCCCAGGATCAACAGCGGCGGCGGGCTCTGGGGCACGCCGGCCGTGGACAAGAACGGCGACATCTACGCGGCCGTCGCGAACCCGGGGGTGTTCCCGGGGACCGAGGAGTTCCCCAACGGGACGAGCCGCCCCGGCCCGAACCTCTACACGAACAGCCTCGTGGTGCTGGACGGCAGGACCGGCAAGCTGAAGTGGCACTACCAGGCCATCAAGCACGACATCAGGGACTGGGACCTGCACCTGGGGCCGATCCTCGCCACCTTCACGATCAAGGGGAAGCCCACCGACGTCGTCGTGCTCAGCGGGAAGATGGGCACCGTCTACGTCGTCAACCGCACCACGCACAAGCTCATCTGGAAGCGGGACGTGGGCAAGCACCTCGCCGAGGACGGCCCGAACCGCAACGCCCCATTCAAGACGGGTCGCACGGTCAAGTTCCTCCCGGGCTACCTGGGAGGGGTCGAGACCCCGATGGCCGTCGCGGACGGGGTGATCTACGTCCCGGTGAACAACCTCTGCTCGACCAGTGGTTGGCCCCAGAAGAGCTACGCCGATGCCGGCTTCGTGCTCTGTAACTTCGCGAGCTCCTCGGGCCAGACGGTCGCGCTCGACGGCGCCACCGGGAAGACCATCTGGAACAAGAAGGTCAACAGGATGAACTTCGGTGGCGCGACGGTCGCCAACGACCTCGTCTTCGCGACGTACTTCAACGGGGTGACCTACGCGTACAACCGCGCGACCGGGGCCGTGGCCTGGAAGCAGCCCGGTCCCGCGCAGGGCAACGCGACACCCGCGATCGCCGAGGACCTGGTGGTCGTGGGGACCGGCTTCGCTCCGACCAAGGCCCAGAAGGCCTCGGTTGTGGCCTACCGTCTGCCCTAGCCGGCGGCCGTCCGCCGGCAACGCCACCCGGACCGCTCCGGGTGGCGTTGCCGAGCGGTGCGCCGCTCAATCCCTCGACGAACGGCCAAGGAGTCGTCCATGAACCGAGCTCCCCGCGCCGCCCTCGCCATGATCGCCACCGCCGCCGCGGCGGCCGCCGTACCGGTCGCGGTCGGCATGTCCCAGGAGGCGGCCGCGACGGCGACGGCGAAGCAGCACGTCGTCAAGCTGCGCGCGCTCTCGTTCTCAACCAAAACCCTCGCCGCCAAGCCCGGCGAGACCGTCCGGTTCGTCTGGGTCCAAGGGGTCCACAACGTGGTCTCCACGAAGGGCCCGGCCAAGGTGAACTCCGGCAAGCCGGCCGCGAAGGACAGGCTCAAGATCACCCTCAAGAAGGGCACGTACCGCCTCATCTGCGAGCCGCATGTGTCCGTGGGGATGGTCCTCACCATCCGGGTGAAGTAGCCCGGCCGGGCAACGACGGCGCGTCACACGATGACCGAGGACCCATGTGGGGCCGGCCTCGACCGCCGCGAGCTGCTGGCGAGAGGCGCCGCGGGCGCGCTCGCGCTGGCCGGCTGGCGGCTTCTGCCCGCCGCGCCGGCCGCGGCGGCGCCCGCCGGGGACTGG
The DNA here is from genome assembly GCA_963835685.1 of Miltoncostaeaceae bacterium. Lineage (GTDB taxonomy): Bacteria > Actinomycetota > Thermoleophilia > Miltoncostaeales > Miltoncostaeaceae > DATAGF01. The sequence continues at coordinate 169,762 of CAWIGI010000010.1, read as the reverse complement.
ACCAGCTCGGCTCGGGATCTGGCGGCGAGCCGGCACGCCTCCGCGGGCGCCCAGAGGACTGTACGAGCGCTGGCGACTCAGCATGGCCGGGGGCGTGACCGGGACCCCGGCGCTCGTCGGCGACCGCGTCATCGCGGCGTCCCTGGGCGGCGATGTCCTCGGCGCGGACCTGGAGACGGGCAGGGTCGCATGGAGGCGCCGCTTCCCGGCCGTCCCCTACGGCGACCGGGATCTGGGCTTCTTCGGGGGCCCGGCCGTCTCCAGGGGGCGCCTGGTGGTGGCCTCGGACCGGCTGCGATGCCTGAGCGCGCGGACCGGGAAGACCATCTGGCGCTCGGCCCCGCTCCGCTCGAAGGCCTCCGACGACTACTTCTGGGGACCCCCCCTCATCGTCGGCGGCCTCGTGCTCGCGGGCTCGGGAAGCGGGAGCGAGCTTCCCACCGCCCGGGGCAGGCTGAGCGCCTACTCGCTGGGCGACGGGCGGATGGTCTGGAGCACTCCCATGGTGCCGCCCGGCGCGAACGGCGGGGGCATTCTGGCGCCCCCGACGGTCAACCGGGGGAGGGGCTCGGTCTGGGTGGCCACAGGGTCCCCCTACAAGACCGTGCCCGGCCCCAATCCGGGAACGGCGGCCATCGTGGAGCTCGCGCTCCGGGATGGGCGGGTGCTGTGGTCCGACCAGGTCTATCCCGCCGACAGGCGTGGCTTTGACTTCAACAGCCCGGTCCTCTTGCTCGGCCGCCGCGCCGTGGCCGCCAACAAGGACGGGATCTACGCGTGGGACCGGATCGCGCGCCGGCGCCTCTGGCATCGGCGGCTCACCCCCGCGTCCGAGAAGCCCGGCGGCACCTGCCGGCCCGACCGACGGGCCCGAGGGCGGCCCCATCGCCACCGACGGGAAGCGCATCTTCGCCGTCTCCAACGACGGCGCGATCCAGCAGTTCACCACCGCCGCGCTCGAGCCGGCCACCGGACGGGTGATCTGGCGACGCTCGCTGGGTGGGGTCGTCTTCGCGGCCCCGCTCTCCGCCGGGGGCGCGCTCGTCGTACCCGGGGGGTTCGGCACGGTCTACGAGTTCGACGCGGCGACGGGAAGGGCGCGCGACGACGGCGCGCTCTCCGAGCCGAGCGCCTGCGCCCCGTCATCGACGCGCGGGCTCGTCTTCGCCGGCACCGGCGCGGCGCCGTTCCTTCCCGGCGACTCGCTCATCTGCCTCGGGGAGCGGCTGGAGTAGAGCCCCGCTTGGAGCAGCGTGTAGCGGACCGCCGTTACTGCAGCGACAGGACGTACGCCGTCACGTTGTCCAGGTCCTGGCCGGTCGCGAGGCCGGGGGGCATCGCGCCGCCCCCGTTCATGACCTGCTCGCGGATCTCGGCCTCGGTGAGCCCGGCGCCCGCGAGCTGCGGGCCCACGCCGCCCGCGGCGGTGCCGTTCTCCAGGTGGCAGCTGGTGCAGGTGGCCGCGAAGAAGGTCATGCCGGCGGCCACGTCCCCGCCGGCGGGGGCCGCCGTGGTCGCCGGAGCCGTGGTCGTCGCGGGGGCCTCCGTCGTCGTCGGGGCCTCGGTCGTCGTCGGTGCCTCGGTCGTCGCCTCGGTGGTCGTCTCGTCGGCCGCGTCGTCGTCGTCGCCGCACCCGGCGGCCACCCCCAGCAGGCCCGCCACCACCATCGCCGCAATCGCACCGCGCGATACCCGCATGAGCCCTCCCGCGTGACGACGTTTTCCTGACTCTAAGCCCTTCCGCCCGGGCCGTACACTCCCCTTGTGGCGATTCGCTCCTCATCCCGCCTCGACGCCATCCCGCGCTACGAGCCGGGCCTCACCACGGCCGAGGTCCTGGCGCGGTTCGGGCTCGAGCGCGCGGTCAAGCTCGCCTCCAACGAGAGCCCCTTCCCGCCGCTGCCGCAGGTGGCCGGCGTCATCGCCGAGGGCGTCGCCGGGCTCAACCGCTACCCCGACGGCCCCGGACGCGCCCTCCGCCGCGCGATCGCCGAGCGCCACGGCGTCGGGCCGGACGAGGTCGTGCTGGGCAACGGCTCGTGCGAGCTCATCCTGCTGGCCGGCCAGGCCCTCCTCGACCCCGGCACGACCGTCGTCCACGCCGCCCCGTCGTTCGCGCTCTACCCGCACCTCGGCGCCGCCGCGGGCGCCGAGGCCATCGCGGTGCCGCTCGCGGCCGACGACGGTCACGATCTGGAGGCGATGGCGGCGGCGGTCGACGAGCGCACCCGGCTGGTCGTCGTCTGCAACCCGAACAACCCCACCGGCGCATACCGGAGCGCCGACGAGGTCGAGCGCTTCCTCGACGCCCTCCCCGAGGACCTCGCGGTGCTGGTCGACGAGGCGTACTTCGAGTTCGTCGACCGGCCGGACGCCGGCCGGACCATGTCGCTGGCCCGCGAGCGCCCGAACCTGCTCGTCACGCGGACGTTCAGCAAGGCCCACGGCCTCTGCGGCCTGCGGGTCGGCTACGGCGTGGGCGCGGCGGGCTGGATCGACGCCCTCGACAGGGTGCGCCAGCCGTTCAACACCAACGCCCTCGCGCAGGCCGCCGCCCTCGAGAGCCTGCGCCACCCGGCCCCGCTCGAGCGGCGGGTGCGCGAGACGATGGCCGAGCGCTCCCGCGTGCAAGGCACGCTTGCGAAAACGAGCTGGGCCTTTACCCCCAGCCAGGGCAACTTTATCCTGGTCTCGCCGGATGATCCGGCAGCCGGATCTCCGGGTGTCCACGAGCAGCTCCTGCGCCTCGGCGTGATCGTGCGCGATGGCGCCTCGCTCGGGTGCCCCGGTCGCCTCCGGGTCTCGATCGGCACCCCGGAGGAGAACACGGCGTTCCTGTCGGCGCGGGCGCAGCTCGCCCGCCCGGCCCCACGCGAGACCGAGTCAGGACGGACCCCACGATGATGATCGTCATGCAGGAGGGCGCGACCGAGGAGCAGATCCGCCACGTCATCGAGCGGATCGTGCAGGCGGGCGCCCGGGCGCACCCCTCGCGCGGGGAGTTCGTCACGGTCATCGGCGCGATCGGGGACGACCGGGAGATGGTGGCCTCGCTGCAGCTCGAGGGCGAGCCCGGGGTCGAGAAGGTCGTGCCGATCCTCAAGCCCTACAAGCTCGTGTCCGCCGACTTCCGCGGCACCGACCGGGCCGTCGAGGTGGCCGGCCGGCGCATCGGCGGCGGCGCCTTCGGCCTGATCGCCGGGCCCTGCGCGGTCGAGTCGCGCGAGCAGACCCTCGCGGCGGCGCGCGCCTGCAAGGCCGCCGGGGCGACGCTGCTGCGCGGCGGCGCCTACAAGCCGCGCACGTCGCCCTACGCCTTCTCGGGCCTCGGCAAGCCGGCCCTCGAGATCCTCGTGGAGGCCCGGGAGGAGACCGGGCTGCCGATCGTGACCGAGCTCATGGACGTCCGCCAGGTGGAGGAGGTGCTCGAGGTCGCCGACATGGTCCAGCTGGGCGCCCGCAACATGCAGAACTTCGACCTGCTGCGCGAGGTCGGCCGCACGGGCACCCCCGTGCTCCTCAAGCGCGGGATGGCGAGCACGATCGAGGAGTGGCTGCTCTCGGCCGAGTACATCGCCCGCGAGGGCAACCCCGACATCGTGCTGTGCGAGCGGGGCATCCGCACGTTCGAGACCGCGACCCGCTCGACGCTCGACATCTCCGCCGTGCCGGTGGTGAAATCGCACTCGAGCCTGCCCGTGATCGTCAACCCGTCGCACGCGTGCGGCAGGCGCGACCTCATCCTGCCCATGGCGCGCGCCGCGGTGGTGGCGGGGGCCGACGGCGTCATCGTCGAGGTCCACCCGGCGCCCGAGACGGCCCTCTGCGACGGCCCGCAGGCGCTCCACGCCGATACCTTCGCCGCGTGGGTCGCCGACGTGCGGCGCTGCGTCGACCTCATGGGCAAGGTCATGGCCCAGGACGCTCCGGTCGCCGTCGGCGCCTGACCGCCGCATGACCACGGGCCCCGTCGCCATCGTCGGCGTGGGGCTCATGGGCGGCTCGCTCGGCCTCGCCCTCAGCGGCGGCCCCCGCGAGGTCGTCGGCCTCGACCCCGACCCCGAGGCGCTGCGCGTGGCGCTCGCCGTCGGGGCCGTGGGCCGCGTCGCGCGCTCCCTGGAGGAGGCGGGCGAGGGCGCCGACGCTGTCGTGCTCGCCGCGCCGGTGCCGGCGCTCGAGGGCCTCGCCCGCAGGGCGCTGGCCGCGACCGCCGACGACTGCCTGGTCACGGACCTCGGGTCGGCCAAGGCGGGCCTGCTCGAGGCGCTGTCGTCCGCCGAACGCGAGCGCTTCATCGGCGGCCATCCGGTTTGCGGCGCCGAGCGCACCGGGGTGGCGTTCGCCCGGCGCGACCTCTTCCACGGCGCGACCTGGTTCGTCACCCCGGGGGCCGAGGCGCGCCCCGAGCTGTTCGAGCGCCTGCACGGCCTGATCGGCTCGGTTGGGGCGCGGCCGGTGGCGATCGACGCCGGCGTGCACGACCGCCTGATGGCCCTGGTCTCGCACCTGCCGCACGTCCTGGCGGGGGCGCTGGTGAACCAGGCGGCCGACACCGCGCCCGAGGGCCGCGAGGCCCTGCGCTCGGCCGGCCCCTCGTTCGGCGACGCCACCCGCGTCGCGGGCTCGAACCCGCCCCTGTGGGCCGACATCCTGCTCGCCAACCGCGACGCGCTGCTCGACGCCCTCGGCGAGTTCGGGGCGCTGCTCGGCGGCGTCGAGGCGGCCCTGCGCCGCGGCGACCGCGACTGGCTGCTGCGCTTCATCGGCGACGCCGCCGGCGCGCGGGAGCGCCTGCGCGCGGCCCGGGTCGTGGGCCCCGCCGAGCCGGCCCGCCTCGTGGTGGCCATCCCCAACCGCCCGGGGGCGATCTCCGAGATCGCGACCGCGCTCGGGCACGCCCACATCAACATCGAGGACCTCCACCTGCGGCCGGGGCCGCCCGACGGCGACGGGGAGCTGGAGCTCGTGGTTGACGGCCCGGACGCGGCCCGCGAGGCGGTCCGCCTGGTGACCGAGCGCGGCTACCGCGCCTCGACCGCGTAACCCCGCGGATTCGCCGGTTGCTCCGACCGGAGCGGCTCGGGTAGCGTCGCGACGTGGGCCTCCCCCGCCGGCTCGTGGCGGGCCTCGCCGGGCTGGCGCTGGGGCTGCTGGTGGCGGGGCCCGCATTTTCGGCCCCGGGCGATCTCGACCCCACCTTCGGCAGCGGCGGGAAGTCGCTGGTCTTCCCCGGTGCCGACGGCAGGGCGATGGCGCTGGCGCCCGACGGCACGATCGTCGTGGCGGGCTCCTACTTCCCAAGCACGGGTGTGATCGCGACGGCACGCCTCAGCCCGAACGGGCTCTTGGACACCACGTTCGGTGCCGGCGGCACCTCGCTCACGCCCGGCACCATCGTCGGCGTTCAACGCCCAGGCGGTCGCGTTGGCGCCGGACGGCAAGATCGTGGTCGCCGGCAGAGGCGGAGACCGGGGACTTCGCGATCGCGCGGCTTCAGCCGAACGGCTTGCTCGACACGACGTTCGGCGCGGGCGGCAAGGTGACTGTCAACTTCGGCCGCGTCGATTCGGGCAATGGGCTGGCGCTCGCGCCCGACGGAAAGATCGTCGTGGCCGGCTCCAGCAACCGTGGCGGGGGAGTCGTCAACTTCGCGGTCGCCCGCTTGCAGGGCGACCCCGGTGGCCCCGGCGGCGTCGGCGCGGGTGGACGGAGCGCCCCCGGGAGCCCGCCCACGTGCGCCGGCCGTCGGGCGACGATCGTGGGGACCCAAGCGGCCGACCGGCTCAAGGGCACACGCAGGCGCGACGTCATCGCCGGCCTCGGGGGCGCCGACACGATCCGCGCGCTCGGCGGCGCGGACGTCGTCTGCGGGGGCCCGGGCAGGGACCGGCTGGCCGGCGGGGCCGGCGCGGACCGGCTCCTGGGCGGCCCCGGGGTCAACCGCCTGCTCGGCGGCGCCGGGCGCGACCGGCTCCTCGGAGGCCCGGGCAGGGACCGCCTGGCGGGCGGGGCGGGGCGCGACGTCGAGCGGCCCTAGCGGGCCGCGCGCCGCGTGAGGTACTCCCGCTCGGCGGGGTTGTCCGTGAGGCGGGCGGCGAGCGCGTACTCGGCGGCCGCCGCGTCGTCGCGGCCGAGGCGGCGCAGCAGGTCCGCGCGCGCCGCCGCCAGGGGGGCGTAGGCCCCGAGCGCGCCGCCGGCGTCCAGCTCCTCGACGATCTCCAGGGCCCTCGCCGGCCCCTCGACCTCTGCCACCGCGACCGCCCTGTTGAGCGCGACGACGGGCGATGGCGCCCGCCGCATCAGCTCGTCGTAGAGCGCCAGGATCTGGGGCCAGTCGGTGGCCTCGGCAGCCGGCGCCTCGGCGTGCACGGCGGCGATGGCGGCTTGCAGGGCGAAGCGCCCCGGCGGGCGCCGCATCCGCAGCGCGCGCTCGACACCTGCGATCCCCTCGGCGATCGCCTCGCGGTCCCAGAGCGAGCGGTCCTGGTCGGGCAGCAGCACCAGGGCGCCACCGGCGTCGGCGCGCGCCGCCCGCCGCGCGTGCTGGAGGGTCATGAGGGCGAGCAGGCCCGCAGGCTCGGCCTCGTCGGGCATGAGCTCGGCCAGGATCCGCGCCAGCCGGATGGCCTCCTCGGCCACGTCGTCCCGGCGCAGGCCGGGGCCGGCGGTGGCGACGTACCCCTCGGTGAAGACGAGGGAGAGCACGGTGAGCACCGCGTCGAGGCGCTCGGGCAGCCGCTCCGCGGCCGGCACCTCGAGCGGGATGCCCGCGTCGCGGATCTTGCGCTTGGCCCGCACCAGGCGCTGGGCCACCGTCGGCGGCGGCAGGAGCAGGGAGCGCGCGACCTCAGGCACGGTGAGGCCGGCGACCAGGCGCAGGGTCAGCGGCACCTGGGCCTCGGGGGAGAGGGCCGGGTGGCAGCACGCGAAGATCAGCCCGAGCCGCTCGTCGGGGATCTCGGTCTCGTCGAGGTCGTCGGGGATCATCTCGGTCACCCGCCGCTCCAGGTCGCGCGCGCGGGCCGCCTCGGACTCCCGCCGGGTCCGCTCGCGCCGCAGACGGTCGACCGCCCGGTTGCGGGCGGCCGTGAGGATCCAGGCGAGCGGCGCGTCGGGCACGCCGTCCCGCGGCCAGCGCGCGAGCGCGGCGGCGTAGGCGTCCTGGAGGGCGTCCTCGGCGCGGTCGATGTCGCCGAGGATGCGCGCGAGCACGGCCAGCGCCCGCGCGCCCTCGTCGCGGACCAGGCGGGCGACGGCCTCGCGGCCGTCCTCCGTCAATCGAACTCCATGACCGGCCGCACCTCGACGCTCCCGGAGTTGACGCTCGGGATGCGCCGCGCCGCCTCGATCGCCTGGTCGAGGGTCTCGCACTCGACCATGTAGTAGCCGCCGAGCTGCTCGCGCGTCTCGGCGAAGGGCCCGTCGGTGACCTGGGCCTGGCCGTCCCGCACCCGCACCGTCGTTGCGGCGGACGTCGGGTGCAGGGCGTCGCCGCCGCGCATGATGCCCTCGGCCGTGATCGCCTCCGTGTAGGCGTTCCACCGGCCCAGCTCCGCCTCCCGGTCGGCCTCCGACAGCTCGCTCCACTGGCCCTCGTCACCGTAGATCAGCAGCAGGTATCGCACGTCGCACCTCCGGATCGGGGCGGGCCCCGTCGCCCGCGCGTCGACGACTAGACGCGCCCGCGCCCGGAAAATCGACCGGAGCCCGTCAGGCGCTGTCGACATGCTCCAGGATCGCCTTCGACAGCGCCCCGCCGCGCCAGGCGAGCGGCGACTCGCCCTGCTCCTCGACGACGAGACGGGCCCCCGGGATCCGCCGCGCGTACTCCTCGGCGACCGCGAGCGGGTGATCGGGGTCGGCTCGGTCGCGGCTTCCCACCACCAGGGTCGGCACGGCGAGGCCCGACAGCGCGTCGAGGCCGTCGAAGGCCGCCGACCGGGGAGTGCCGCGGAGGGCCGCCGCCACGGCCTCGGGGTGATCGTGGCGGGCGAGGCGCTGGAGGATCACCGCCCGCACCGAGTCGCGCCAGCGCTCGTTGACGGTCAGCGGCCCGAGCGCCGCGAGGAACCCCTCCGGGCCGCCGCGCTCGAGCCCGTCGGCGAGGCGGTCCCACCGGTCGAGGTCGGCGCTGGGCCGGCCGAGGTGGGCCGGCGTGATCAGGGCCAGGAAGCTGACGCGCTCGGGGGACGCGAGCGCCACCGCGGCCGCGGTGGCCGCCCCCATGGACTGCCCGGCGACGGCCGCGCGGGCGATGCCGGCGGCGTCCATGACCGCCGCCGCGTCGCGCACGAGCTCGTCGTAGGTGTAGGCGTCGGGGCCGCCCGCCGGCGACGAGGCGCCGTGCCCGCGCGCGTCGTAGGCGACGACCGGGTGCCCGGCCCGCTCGAGCACCCGCGAGCCGTGGACGACGTAGCGCCGCGTCGCGGTGAGCCCGTGCAGCAGCAGGACCGGCTCCGCGTCGCCCGGCGATGCCTCGCCCGCGAGCACGACGCCGCCCCGCCGTGCCTCGAGGGCGGCGGCCGCGGTCATCGCCTCAGGATGTCAGAGGAGTCATACGCCCTCTCCCGGCTCCGCCTGGCGGCGGGGCGCGCCGTCCGAGGGGCTGAGCTGTCAGGCGGCGATGCCGAGCGGGCACGCGCAGCCCGGGCAGTACGGCTCGCCGTCGTCGTCGGGCGACCCGTCGTCCGGAGCGCGCCAGAGCTCCTCGCCGGGCTCGAGCGGCTCGCCGCAGTCGTGGCACGCGTAGGGCGTCATGGCGCCAATATGGCGGCCGCCCCGGACGGATGTGCTGTGATGGGCCGGATGGACGACGCGGCGGCGAGGGCCCGCGAGACGGCAGAGGGGGCGCTCGGCCACCCGGTGCCGTACGCGCTCCCCCCGGAGGAGGGCGGGCCGATCGCCGCGGGGTCCGTCGCGGGCGATCCCCCGTGCGCGCGCATCGCCTGGGTCTCCGAGCGGGGCGAGATCATCGCCCGCGTCGCCTGCCCGCCCGGGCGGCCGAGCCGCTGGCGGCCGGTGGTCGCCGCGGCCGTGGCCCTGGAGGCGCCGCCCCACGCGGACCGGGTGCTGGTCGGCCGCCTCGCGCCCGCGGCCACGGCGGCCCGGCCGGTGATGGCGAGCCCGGACGAGGTGCCGGCGGCCCCGGCGGGCGGCGAGGGCCTCGTCCTGGCCCGCATCCCCGCCGAGGTCGCGGTCCTCGGGGTGGACGCGCTCGACGACTCGGGCGAGCCGGTCGGCCGGCTGGCGCGCCCCGGGGTCTCGGAGCTCCGCTTCGACGGGTCGTCCGTGAGCGGGCGGCTGGGCGCGACGCACGGGATGGGCGCCGGCATCGGGACCGGCCGCTGGGCGCCCGGGCTCGCGGAGGCCGCCTTCGAGGCTGGGTACGAGGCGTGGCTCCCCACCTGGATGCCGGCGGGCCTGGAGCGCGGGCGCCCGCGGGTGGAGCCGGACGTCGCCTACCCCGCGGCGCCGCCGGCGATCGTCATCGCCTGGACCGGCGCGGACGGCGCGCGAGTGCTCCTGCGCCAGACCCCTGCGCCGCTGGCGAGCCCCGAGACCGGCGGCCGGGGCGCGCGCCGCGCGCCCATCGGCGAGGTGGAGGGGGTCCTCCGCGGCCCCCGCCTCGTGACGCTGGTCTGGGAGGGCCCCGAGCGGGCCTTCGGGCTCCAGGTGCGCGGGATGCCCGGGGGGGAGGAGGTCGCGCTGCGCGTCGCCCGCTCCATCCGCCCGGACGCGGCCCGCTAGCCGGGGGTCCGTCGGAACGCGGCCCGGCTAGGCTTCGCCGATGCCGGTCGTCCGCGTGGCCCCCGTCCCGGCGCTCCACGGGACGCTCCGCGTCCCGCCGGACAAGTCCCTGACCCATCGCGCGCTGCTGCTGGCCGCGGTCTCCGACGGCGACGTCCGGATCGCGCGGCCGCTCGATTCCGCCGACACGGGCGCCACCCTGGACGCCGTCGAGGCGTGCGGCGTGAGGGTCGACGGCCACCTCGGCGACCTGGTGGTGGTGGCGGGTCGCGGCCTCCGGGGCCTGTGGCCGCCCCCGGCCATCGACTGCGCCAACGCCGGCACGCTCATGCGGCTGCTGCCCGGCCTGCTGGTGGGCCAGCGCGCCGAGCACGTGGTGCTCGACGGCGACGACTCGCTGCGCGCGCGCCCGATGACGCGGATCGCCCGCCCGCTGCGGGCGATGGGCGCGGTCGTGTTCACGGCGCCCGGCGGCACGCCGCCGGTGGTGGTGAGCGGGGGCGCGCCGCTGCGCGGCGCCGAGCACCGTCTCGAGATCGCGAGCGCCCAGGTCAAGAGCTGCCTGCTGCTCGCGGGGCTCTTCGCCGACGGCGAGACCTGGGTCCACGAGCCGGCGCCGTCGCGCGACCACACCGAGCGCATGCTCGAGGCCGCCGGCGTGCCGCTCCTGCGCGAGGGCGGCGCCGTCGGTGTGCGCGGGCCGGTCGAGGGGCTCGCCCTCCCCGACCTCGAGGTGCCCGGCGACTTCTCCTCGGCCGCTCCCCACCTCGTCGCGGGAGCGCTGCTGGGCGACCCGGAGGTGAGGCTGGAGCGCGTCAACCTGAACCCGCGGCGCACGGGCCTGCTGGCCGTGATGCGCCGCATGGGCGCGGACGTGCGCGAGGAGCCCGGCGCCGACGTGGCGGGCGAGCCGTGCGGCTCCCTGGCCGTCGGCCGGGCAGGCGCGCTCCACGCCGCCGAGGTCGCGCCCGAGGAGGTGCCGTCGATGATCGACGAGCTCCCGCTCGTCGGCGTGCTCGGGGCGATGGCGACCGGGACGACGGTCGTGCGCGGCGCGGCCGAGCTGCGGGCGAAGGAGAGCGACCGCATCGGCGCCCTCGTGGCGGCGCTCCGCGCGCTGGGCGTGCGCGCGCAGGAGCGGGACGACGGCTTCGAGGTCCACGGCGACGGGCGCCTGCCGGGCGGGACGATGGCCTCCGCGGGCGACCACCGGCTGGCGATGCTCGGCGCGGTGGCCGGCCTCGCGAGCCTCGACGGGGTCGCGGTGGAGGGCTTCGAGGCGGTCGCGGTCTCCTACCCGGGGTTCGCGCAGGACCTGGCCGGCCTGGGGGCGGTCCCGGCGTGATCGTCGCCATCGACGGGCCCGCCGGCGCCGGCAAGAGCACGGTCGCGCGCGCGGTCGCACGCCGCCTCGGCGCCGCATACCTCGACACCGGCGCGATGTACCGGGCCCTGACGTGGCTCGCGATCCAGCGCGGCCTGGCGCCGTCCGACGGCGAAGCGCTGGCCGCCCTCGCCCGCGAGCACCCGGTGGAGATCGAGCCGACCGACGACGGCGACCGCGTGCGGATCGCCGGGCGCGAAGTGACGGCGGCGATCCGCTCGCCCGAGGTCGCCGCCGAGGTGTCGGCGGTCTCGGCCCACCCCGGGGTGCGCGAGGAGATCGTGGCGGTCCAGCGGGCGCTCATGTCGAGCGGCGACTGGGTCTCCGACGGCCGCGACGTCGGCAGCACCGTGCGGCCGGACGCCGACCTCAAGGTCTTCCTCACCGCCACGCCGCAGGAGCGCGCGCACCGCCGGCGCGCCGAGCTGGCCGCGGGCGGCGTCCACCTCGACGAGGCGCAGGTGCTGGACGATGTCCGCCGCCGCGACGAACTCGACAGCACGCGGCCCGCCAGCCCGCTGCGCGTGGCCGAGGGCGCGGTCGTGATCGACTCCTCCGGGATGGACGCCGACGAGGTGGTCGACCGCGTGATGGGCCTCGTCGCCGCGCTCGCCGGCGGCGGCTGACCGTGGCCCCCGACTTCTACTCCGTCCCGCCGGTCACGCGGCGCTGGTGGGTCTTCGGCCAAATGGTGCTGGTGCCGCAGATCATCTGGATGAAGCGGATGCGGCGCGTGAGCGGCCGGGAGCACCTGCCGGCCGCCGGGCCGACGCTGGTCGTCTGCAACCACGTCTCGCGGGCCGACCCGCCGACCCTGGGCCTCGCGGCTCGGCCGCGCCGGACCTACTACATGGCCAAGTCGGAGCTGTTCCGCATCCCCCTCTACCGCCGGGCGATCTGGCGCCTGGGCGCCTTCCCGGTCGAGCGCGGCGGCGCCGACCGCCGGGCGCTGCGCATGGCGCGCGAGGTCCTGCGCCGCGGCGACGTCCTCCTGATGTTCCCGGAGGGCACCCGCAACCGAGAGGGTCGCCTGCGCCCCGGGCTGCCGGGGGCCGGGTCGCTCGGCCTGGAGCCGGGGGTGGTCGTCGTGCCCGCCGCGGTCTGGGGCAGCCAGAAGCGGTTCGGGCCGATCCGCGTCGTCTACGGGCCGCCGCTCGACCTCTCCGACTTGGGCGACGGGCCGCGCAGCCGGCGCTCGCAGGTCGCCGTGGAGCAGATGATGGCCGCGATCGCGGCGCTCCTTCCGCTGGCGGGCGGGCCGGCCCAGGAGCCCCCCGGCAGCCTCGACCCCGCCGACGCCCCTCCGGAGGTGGTGGATGGCTGACCGCGCGGCCCGCGCGCGGACCCCCAGGCGCCGGGCCTCCGGCAGCACGCTCCAGACCGACCAGCCGGTGGTGGCGATCGTCGGCTACCCGAACGTCGGCAAGTTCGACCCTCTTCAACCGGCTCGCCGGGCGGCGGGACGCCGTGGTCGATGCCGCTCCGGGCGTCACCCGCGACCGGCGCCAGGCCGGGACCGAGTGGAACGGGCGCGCCTTCCAGCTCCTGGACACCGGCGGCATCGACGAGGCCGACCCCAGCGACGTGGGCCGCCAGGTCGCGGCCCAGGCGCTGCGCGGGGTGGAGGAGGCCGACCTGGTCATGCTCGTTGTCGACGTCACCACGGCCCCCACGGCCGGGGACCTCGAGATCGCCGACCGGCTGCGCCGGGGCGGCCGGCCCCTGATGCTGGTGGCCAACAAGGCCGACGGCCCGGCCCAGGACGCCGCGGCGCAGAACCTGAGGGCCCTCGGCCTCGGCGACCCGCACCCCGTCTCCGCGCAGCATGGGCGGGGGGTGGGGGACCTGCTCGACGCGATCGTGGACCGCCTCCCGGACGCGCCGCGGGCGGCCGACGCCGCCGAGCGCCCGCCGGCGATCTGCATCATCGGCCGCCCCAACGTCGGCAAGAGCTCGATCCTCAACGCGCTGCTCGGCGAGGACCGGGTCGTCGTCCACGAGCGGCCCGGCACCACGCGCGACCCCATCGACACGGCGATCGAGGTCGACGGGCGCGAGGTCGTCCTGATCGACACGGCGGGCCTGAGGAAGCGCGGCCGGATGCGCGAGGGCGTCGAGCACTACAGCCAGATCCGGGCGCTGCAGGCCGCCGAGCGCAGCGACGTGGCCATCGTCGTGGCCGATGCCACCGAGGGGCTGACCGACGCCGACCTGGCGGCGGTGGACCGGGCGGCCCGGGCGCACTGCGCGACGCTGCTCGTGATGAACAAGTGGGACCTCGCCCAGCCCGACCTCGAGCACATCCGCGGCAAGCTGCGCGCGAAGTCGCGCCAGCGGCCCCCCGTCGAGATCGCCTCCGCGGTGACGGGCGAGGGCCTCCACCGCCTGCTCCCGGCGGCGCTGCGCCTGGAGGAGCGCGCCCGGACGCGCATCCCCACCCGCGAGCTCAACGAGGCGCTGCGCGAGCTGGCCGCCGAGCGGCCGGGCCCGCGGCGCGGTGCGCGGCGCCTGTCCCTGCGGTACCTGGTCCAGACCGCCGAGGCCCCGCCGACGTTCCGGCTCGACGTCAACGACCGCTCGCTCATGACGCGCGACTACGGCTACTGGCTTGAGAACCGCCTGCGGCAGCGCTTCGACCTCGACGGGGTGCCGCTCGTGCTCGAGGTGCGCACCCGCCCCTAGGCTCCCGCCGCGCCGCCCGGGCGGACGCGCGCCTTCTTGGCCAGGCCTTTACTGCGGCCCGATCGCCCGGCACAAAGCCGATGCTACGGTCGATCTCAGCTTCCCACCCCCCGACGGAAGGTCCCCCCTTCATGGCCGTGCAGATCCCCGAGACGCTCCGGCGCCGTAGGTCCGTCGCCCTCCTCACCGCGGCCCTCGCCGGGTCGGCGATCGCCGTGGCCGGCTGCGGCGGGGGCTCCGACAGCGGCTCAAGCGCCGGCGACGTGGCGTCCTACGTGCCCTCGACGAGCCCGCTGTACCTCGAGGTGACCACGGACTTCGACGGCGCCCAGTGGACCCAGGTCGAGGCGCTCGCGAAGCGGTTCCCCGGCTACCCGGAGCTCGAGCGCACCATCCAGGAGGAGCTGCGGTCGGGGGACGTTGACTTCGAGACCGAGATCAAGCCGCTCCTCGGCGATCGCGCCGCGATCGCCGGGCTCGGGCTCCCCAGCACGGCCGGCCTCCAGGGCTCCCTGACGGCCCCCGACGCCTCCGCGGCGGGCGACGCGGCGGACGACCTCGAGTTCGTCGCCGTGGTCGAGCTCGCCGACGGCAAGTCGCAGCAGGTCAAGGACCTGCTCGTGCAGGAGGGGGCCGTCTCGAGGGGCGAGCGCGGGGGGGCGGAGTACTTCACGCAGGACGACGGGGACGGGGTGGTCGCGGTCGCCGACGACGCCCTGATCTTCTCCGAGACCGAGGGCCAGGTGTTCGCCGCGCTCGACGCCCACGCGGGCGGAGGCGGCCAGACGCTCGCCGGCACCGACAAGTTCACCGACGCGCTGTCGAAGCTCCCCGCCGAGGTCTTCGGCCAGGCCTACCTCGACATCGGCGCGTTCGTGGACGCGGCCGGCGCCGCCGCCGGGCCCCAGGCCGAGCAGCTCGGGCTGGACGACTACAGCGAGGCCGTCATGGCCGCGTCGATCGCCGCCGAGCCCGAGGGCGCGCGCATGAAGGGCGTCATCCTCGGGGCGCCGAGCGACGTGCAGCCGGAGGAGTTCACTCCGGAGCTCACGGACGCGGCGCCGGCCGACTCCCTCGTCTACCTCGGCTTCTCGAACCTCTCGGGCACCCTGAGCCAGGTCTTCGAGCAGGTGCAGGCCTCCCTCGGCGACGAGGAGCGCCAGCAGCTCGAGGGCCTGTCGGGCCAGCTCCCGCAGATGCTCGGCGTCTCGCTCGACGACCTCTCGGCGCTCGCCGAGCAGGAGCACGCGCTGGTCGTGACCCCCGGCGCGACGCCGGGCGCCGCGCTCGCCCTGGAGGTCGAGGACGGCGCGCAGGCGCAGGCGACCCTCGACAAGCTGCGCACCGGGATCCCCGCGCTCGTGCGGACCTTCAGCCCGGACACGCAGATCCCCGAGTGGACCCGGGTGCCCCTCGCCGGGGGCGTCCAGGGCTGGCGCCTCCCGCTGTCCCCGGAGGCCGGCGTGGTCTACGGGGTCGACGGCGACCTCGCCATCATCGGCACCAGCGTCCGCGCGGTGGCCTCCGTCCAGCGCCCGGTCGCCCCGCTGTCCGGCTCGGCCGCCTACCAGGCGGGCACGGCCGGGATGCCCGAGCAGGTGACCTCGGTGCTCTGGATCAACCTCCAGGACGGGATCGCCGCGCTCGACAACGCCGGCGCCTTCGAGGGAGCCGACGCGGGAACGCGCGCCAACCTGCGGCCGTTCAGGAGCCTCGCCGCGTGGACGACCGCCGGCGAGACCCCCACCTTCGAGGTCTTCGTCCGCATCGCGGGGTGATCGAGGGAGGCGCCCCGGCTCGGCCGCGTGCGGTCGAGCCGGGGCTCCGACCCCTCGGCTATGCTCGCCGCTGTTCTCGAGTCCAGCAGGGAGCCGCCGCGGCATGGGACAGAGCCACCTCTTCACCTCGGAGTCCGTCACCGAGGGCCACCCGGACAAGATCGCCGACCAGATCTCGGACGGCGTGCTCGACGCGGTGCTGGCCGACGACCCCTACGGCCGGGTCGCATGCGAGACCCTCATCACGACGGGCCAGGTGATGGTGGCCGGCGAGATCTCGACCTCGACGTACGTCGACATCCCCCAGATCGTCCGGAGCACCGATCCGGAGGATCGGGTACGACCGGGCCAAGTACGGCTTCGACTGCGAGACCTGCGGCGTGTCGGTAGCGCTCGACGAGCAGTCGGCCGACATCGCCCAGGGCGTGGACCACGCGCTCGAGTCCCGCGGCAGGAAGGACGCCGACCCCTACGACCTGCAGGGCGCGGGCGACCAGGGGCTCATGTTCGGCTACGCCAGCGACGAGACCCCCGAGCTCATGCCCCTGCCGATCATCCTCGCCCACCGGCTGTGCGAGCGGCTCGCGGCGATGCGCCGCAGCTCGATGACCTACCTGCGCCCCGACGGCAAGTCGCAGGTCACCGTCCGCTACGAGGACGGCGTGCCGCGGGAGGTCACCTCGGTCGTGATCTCGACCCAGCACGCGCCCGACGTGTCGGCGGACCTGCTCCGCGACGAGGTCATCGGCCAGGTCGTCCGCCCTGTGCTCGAGGACTTCGAGATGTACCGGCCCTCGGGCATCACCTACTTCATCAACCCGACCGGCATCTTCGTGGTCGGCGGGCCGCTCGGCGACTGCGGCCTGACGGGGCGCAAGATCATCGTCAACACGTACGGCGGCATGGCCCGCCACGGCGGCGGCGCCTTCTCGGGCAAGGACCCGTCCAAGGTCAACCGCTCGGCGGCCTACGCGGCGCGCTGGGTGGCGAAGAACGTGGTCGCGGCGGGGTTCGCCGAGCGTTGCGAGGTCCAGGTGGCCTACGCGATCGGCGTCGCCCACCCGGTGTCCCTGATGATCGAGACCTACGGCACCGAGAAGCGCTCGCCGGACCTCATCGAGCAGTGGGTCAAGGAGAAGTTCGACCTCCGCCCCGGCGCGATCATCGAGAACCTCGACCTGCGCCGGCCGATCTTCCAGAAGACCGCCGCCTACGGGCACTTCGGCCGCACCGACCCGGACTTCACCTGGGAGGCCACCGACATCGGCCGTGAGGCCGGCGGCGAGGCCGGCGGGCGGCTGGCCCAGAGCGCCTAGGGGAGCGGCGGCGACCGCGAGCGGCGCCGCGCCCACCGCGCCGCCGCGGGCGGCCGCGGCGACGGGCGCCGCCGCCCAGGTCCACCTCCTGGTCGAGGCGCGAGCGCTCGACCGCACCCTCGACTACGCGGTCCCCGCCGGACTCGACGGAGCTGCGGTCCCGGGAGCGCTGGTCGCGTGCCCGCTGGGGCGGCGGCGCGTGCTGGGCGTCGTCGTCGGCCGGGGCCCGGCGACCCACGAGGGCCGCCTGGCGCCGCTCGCGGGCGTCGTCAACGCCCCGCCGGTGCCCGCCGACCTGCTGGACCTCGCGCTCTGGGCGGCCCGCTACTACGTCGCGCCGGCCGCCTCCTGCCTCAGGCTCGTGCTGCCGCCCGGCGCCGAGCGCGCCCTGCGGCGGGGCCCGGGCGGCGAGTGGCTCCTGTCGCCGCCGCCCACGGGCGCCCGGCCGCGCCTGACGGCCGCCCTGGTCCCCGGAGCCCCCGAGCCCGCAAGCGCCCGGCGGCGGGCCGTCGCCGCGGTCCTCGCCGAGTCCGGGGCCCCGATGGGCGCCGCCGAGCTCTGCCGGGCGGCGGGGACCACCATGCCCACGCTGCGGCGCATGGCCGCCGACGGCGTCATCGCGCTCGAGGCCCGCGCGCCCGCGACCCGGGCGCTGGAGGCGGTCGGCGGCGAGGCGCCCGCGCGCGACGAGCCGCCGCCGCTCACCGAGGACCAGGCCGAGGCGCTCCGGGCGGTCCACGCGGCGATGCGCGACGGCGGCCCCCTGCTGCTGCACGGCGTCACGGGGTCGGGCAAGACCGAGGTCTACCTGCGCGCCATCCAGGAGGCGCGCGCCCGGGGGAGCGGGTCGATCGTCCTGGTGCCGGAGATCGCCCTCACCCCACAGCTCCTGTCGCGGCTCCGCGCGCGACTGGGCGAGGGCGTCAGCATCTGGCACTCGGCCATGTCGGGGGCCGAGCGCGCCGAGGAGCACCGGCGCGTGCGCGCCGGCGAGGCCGACGTCGTGCTCGGCGCGCGCAGCGCCGTCTTCGCGCCGGTCGCGCGGCTCGGGCTCGTGGTGGTCGACGAGGAGCACGACGCCTCCTACAAGCAGGACGCGACGCCGCGCTACGACGCCCGCCAGGTCGCCGCCCGCCGCGCGCGCGCCGCCGGCGCGGCCGTCCTCTACGGCACCGCGACCCCGCGCCCCGAGACCTGGCGGGCCCTGCCGCGCCGGACGCTCCGGTCCCGGCCCGACGGCTCCGCGCCGCCGGCGATCGAGGTCGTCAACATGCGCCTGCAGGGGCCGGGCCCGGTGTCGAAGCCGCTCGCCTCGGCCCTGCACGCGGCCGCCTCGCGCGGCGAGAAGGCCGTGCTGCTGGCGAGCCGGCGCGGGTTCGCGCTGATGGCGCTCTGCCGCGACTGCGGGTGGATCGCCCGCTGCCCGCGCTGCGACGTCGCGCTCGTCCACCACGAGGGCCCCCGCCGGCTGGCCTGCCACCACTGCGGCCACGCGCAGCCCGTGCCCGGCGTGTGCCCGTCGTGCGGCGCCGCGGGGGTCGCGCGCCAGGGCTCGGGCTCCCAGGGGCTCGAGGCGGCCCTCGCTCGCCTGGTGCCCGCCGCGCGCCTGGTGCGCCTCGACGGCTCGAGCGCGTCGGGCCGCGGCGCCGTGCGCCGCCTGCTGGGCGAGTTCGCGCGCCCGGGCGCGGCCATCCTCCTCGGCACCCAGATGGTCGCAAAGGGCCACGACCTGCCCGCCGTCACCGTCGCGGCCGCCGTGGACGCCGACGCCCCGCTCCAGCACGCGGGCTTCCGGTCGGAGGAGCGCGCCTTCGACCTCATCGTCCAGCTCGCCGGCCGGGCGGGGCGGCGCGGGGAGCCGGCCCGCGTGATCGTCCAGGCCTACGAGCCCGAGGCCCGGGCGGTGCGGCTCGGCGCGCGCCAGGCCGTCGCCGAGTTCCTGGACGGCGAGCTCGAGCGGCGGCGCGCCCATGGGCTCCCGCCCTTCTCCCACCTCGTGCGGATCGTGCTCGACGGCGAGCGTCCCGAGGCGGTGGCGGCGGCGGCCGAGGGCCTCGCCCGCGACCTGCGCGCGGGGACGCCCGCGCTCGGCGTGCTGGGGCCGGCCCCGATGCACCGGCTACGGGGGCGCACGCGGCGCTCCGTCCTGGCCCGGGCCGGCCGGGCCTCGCAGGCGGCCGGGCCCGTCCGGGCCACCCTCGACGCCCGCGCCGCAGACCTGCGCCGCGACGGCGTGCGCGCCGTCGTCAACGTGGACCCGCAGGAGACCTAGGAGCCGCGGGGGCCGAAGCGGCCGGCCCGACCGGATCGGCGGCCGGCGCCCGGGGGTTCGATACGCTCCTCGGCGGTTCGTCCTCGGCCAAGGAGCACCCGGAGTGCCCGTCCCTCGTCTGTTCGAGGCGTCGTCCGATCCGCGCGAGCAGTGGGTCCACGTGGTCGCCACCCTCCTGGCGCTCGGGGGGCCGGACACGCGCACGGCGCTCGTGGAGGAGATCTCCGGCGAGGCCCTGCCCGACGCGGACGCCCTGCTCGTGCGCGAGCAGCGGGCGCTGGCGGACTCGCCCGAGGGGCTGATCGCCGACGTCGTGGCGCGCGGGGCCGGCTGGACGTTCGCGATCCAGGCGACGCTGGCATTCGAGGCCGACGAGGCCGCGCGCCTGGTCGCCACCTACGAGGCCCTCACCGCCTCCGCCGACCGCTGCATCGTCATCGCGCTGACCCCCGACCGCAAGCCGCCGCCCGCCGTCCTGGAGGCGACCGCCGCGGGGATGCGCAACATCCGCCACCGCAGCTGGCTGCGCGTCCGCGACTGGGTGCAGGAGCGGCCGGAGCGCGGCGGCGCGGAGGGCACCGACCTGCTCCTGCTGCGCGAGGCGGAGTACTTCCTCACGCCGCGGGTCGCCGAGCTGTACCGCCTCGAGGGCCTGATGCCGATGGTCGGCGCCGCGCTGCGGCCGAGCCTCGCGGGCATGTTCTTCGACCTCAACGAGCTCGCGCCGGCGCCCCTGATCCAGAGCGAGGAGGGGGCCGCACGGATCGCCTACCCGCGCACCGGCGACGCGGTGGCCGAGATCGCCCTCGAGGGCGGCCGGCTGCGCATGCGCCTGGCGAGCGGACGGACGGGCCCCGGCTTCGCCGACGCGGGCGACGGGTGGGCGCGCCTCGAGGTCGCCGACCCCGACGACTACACGGCGGCGCGGGCGTGGGCCCAGACGACGGCGCGCGCGCTGCTGCCGGCCCGCAGGTGACGACGGCCTCGGCCGGCACGACGCTCGGCCCCTGGGAGCTCCTGGAGCGCATCGGCGGCGGCGGCCAGGCTGCCGTCTACCGGGTCCGGCACGCGGGCCTGGGCCACGTCTGCGCGCTCAAGCTGGTCCACCGGTCGGTCTGGGCCGACCCGTCGTTCCGCGTGCGCTTCCGGCGCGAGTGCGAGGCCCTGGCCGCTCTGCGGCACCCGCACATCGTCCCGATCCACGACGCCGGCGAGCAGGACGGGCGCGGCTACCTCGTGATGGCCTTCGCGCGCGAGGGGAGCCTGGCCCAGCGGCTGGCGGCCGGCCCGCTCGACACGGCCGGGGTCGTGGAGGTGCTCGGGCCGATCGCGGAGGCCCTGGACGCGGCGCACGCCGCCGGACTGGTGCACCGCGACGTCACGCCGGCGAACATCCTCCTGGACCCCGACGGGCCCTGGCTCGCCGACTTCGGCATCGTCCGGCGCCTCGACGCGACCGCGATGACCGGCGAGGGCCTGCTCCTCGGCACCGCCGGGTTCCTCGCACCCGAGGTCATCGCCGGCGGCCCGGCGGGGCCGGCCTCGGACCGCTACGCCCTCGCGGCGGTGGCCTTCGAGGCGCTCGCCGGCCGGCCGCCGTTCGGGGCCGACGCCGCCGCGGGACTCCTCTACGCGCACCTGAACCGCGCCGTCCCGCGCGCGTCGTCGCTGCGGCCGGGCCTGCCGCCCGGCGTCGATGCCGCGCTCCGGCGCGGCCTCGCCAAGGACCCTCGCGACCGGCCCGCGAGCGCCGGCGCGCTGGTCGCCTCTCTCACGGAGCGGCCGGCCCGTCGCCTCAGGCGGAGGGCGGCGCGGCTCGCCCGTCCGCTCGCCGTGGCGGGCGTGGCGCTCGCGGCCGCGGCCGGCGCGACGGCGGGCCTGCTCGCCACCACCGGGGGCGACGAGGCCTCCCCGCCCCCGGCGCCGCTGGCGAGGGTCGTCACGGAGCCGCCGCTCACCGTTCCCGCGCCAGGGGGCGCCGAGGTGCCGGCGCGGCCCGCGCGCCAGGACGACCTCCCCGGCCTGGGCGGCGTCCGGGGAGCGGCGGCAGCGGACGTCGGCGACGTGCGCGTGGTGTCGGTTCCGGGGGGCACGCCGGAGCTCGAGGCCGCCGCGTCGGCGCTCTCCGGGCCCCTGATGTGGATCGAGCCCCTGGTCGTCGAGGGCCGCGAGATCGGGTTCCTCGCCTCGTCGCCGGTCAACATCCTGGGCGGCGAGGACCGTTGGGCGCTGCTCATCGTGGGCGATGACGTGGTGCTCGTCCGCGGCCGGCGCGACGCACCGGAGCGGTACGCGGCCGCCCTCTGAGAGGCGGTTTGGGGGGAGGGCGCGCGGGCGGGCGCTGCTAGAGTCGAGACGTGTCCTCACGCGCACTCGACGACCCCGTCCTCGAGCGGCGGCGCCTCTCCGCGCTCGCCCAGATCCGCCAGTTCGGCGACCCCGTTCTGCGCGCTCCCGCGCTCGAGATCACGCAGTTCGACGAGGCTCTCGCCGAGGAGGCCGAGCGGATGGCGGCCATCATGGTCGACGCCCGCGGCATCGGGCTGGCCGCGCCCCAGCTCGGCTCGCTGCGGCGCCTCGTGGTCGTGCGCCTGGGCGAGGAGGGCGAGGAGGTCGTCGCCCTCTGCAACCCCCGCATCGTCTGGCGCTCCGAGGAGGAGGAGATCGACTCCGAGGGGTGCCTGTCGATCGGCGAGGTCACGGTCGACGTGCCGCGGGCCGTCGCGATCCGGGTGGAGGCCCGGGACGTGGCGGGCCGCCCGCTCGAGCTCGCCCCCGAGGGGTTCGAGGCCCGCGTCATCCAGCACGAGCTGGATCACCTCGACGGCGTGCTGATGCTCGACCGCACGGAGCCCGAGCAGCGCCGGGAGGCCCTCCGGGCGCTGCGCGACGAAGGCTGAGGACGGCCTCACGATGAGGGTCGCCTTCGCGGGCACCCCGGAGGCGGCTGTGCCGCCGCTGCGCGCGCTGGTCGAGGCGGGGCACGAGGTGACCGTCGCGGTGACGCAACCCGACAGGGCGCGCGGCCGCTCGGGCCGGCCATCGCCCACGCCGGTCGCCGCGGCGGCCGGGGAGCTGGGCATCCCGGTCCTGCGCCCCGCCACGATCAACGCCCCCGAGGTCGTCGAGGAGATCGCCGGGACGGGCGCGCGCGCGCTCGCGGTGGTCGCCTTCGGGCAGATCCTGCGCGAGGCCGTGCTGTCGCGGTGGCCCTCGATCAACGTCCACTTCTCCCTGCTCCCCGCCTACCGCGGCGCCGCCCCGGTGGAGCGCGCGATCATGGACGGCGCGACCCACACCGGGGTGACGATCATGCAGATGGACGCCGGGCTCGACACCGGGCCGATGCTGGCGTCGCGGCGGGTGGAGATCGGCGAGGACGAGGATGCGGGGTCGCTGACGGCGCGGCTCAGCGAGCTGGGGGGGCCGCTGCTCGCGCAGGTGCTCGAGGACCTCTCCGCCGGCCGCCTCCAGCCGGTCCCCCAGCCGGAGGAGGGCGTCTCGCACGCCCCCAAGATCACCGCCGACGACCGGCCGCTCGACCTCTCGCGCCCGGCGCCGGAGCTGGCCCGGCAGGTGCGGGCGCTGTCGCCCCACGTGGGCGCGACGCTGGCGATCGGCGGCGAGCCCTTCAAGGTCTGGGCCGCCCGCGCGCTGCCAGGGGAGGCCCCGGTTCCGCTCGCGGCGGAGGGGGGCCGGCTGGTGGCCGCGACCGGGGAGGGGTCGCTCGAGCTGCTCTCGCTGCAGCCGCCGGGCAAGGGGCGCATGGACGCGGCAGCGTTCCTGCGCGGCTGGCGCGGCTCCCTGGACGTCGGGGCACCCGATGGCTGAGGCGGTGGCCGACGGGATCGCCCGCGAGCGCACCGTCGCCCTCCGCGTGCTGCGCCGCGTGGACGGGGGGGCCTACGCCGACCGGGCCCTGGCCGCCGAGGCCCGCCGCGCCGGCCTCGATCCGAGGGCCCGCGCCCAGGCGACCCGGCTCGCGTACGGCGCGGTGCAGCGCCGCCGGACCCTCGACTGGCTCATCGACGGCGCGCTGGACCGGCCCGCCGCCCTGGAGCCCGCGGTGCGCGACATCCTGCGGATCGGCGCCTACGAGCTCGCCTTCTCGGACGGCGTGCCCCCCCGCGCAGCGGTCGACCAGGCCGTGCGCCAGGCCCGCGCGCTGCGGGGGCCCAAGGCGCGGGCGTCCGCGCGCGCGGGGGTCGTCAACGCCGTCCTCCGGCGGATCGCGGACGAGGGGCCGCGGCTGCTCGCCGGCCTCGAGGCCGAGGGCGCCGAGGCGGCGGGGGTGCGCCACTCGATGCCCGACTGGATCGCGCGCCGCCTCATCGACTCGCTCGGGCCCGCCGACGCGGCCGCCGTCATGGAGTCGGCCGCCGCGCCGGCCGAGTCGGCGCTGCGGTGGAACCCGCTCCGCGGCCCGCGCGCCGGCCTCGAGGCCGAGCTCCCGGCGGGCTGGCGGCGCGACCCGCTCACGCCCGAGGCATACGTGCTGTCGCGGCCGTTCGCGCTCGAGGACTCCCGCGCCTGGGCACGCGGCCTGGCCATGGGCCAGAGCCGCGCCTCGCAGCTCGTGGGGCGGATCGTCGAGCCGCAGCCGGGCGAGCGCGTCCTCGACCTGTGCGCCGCCCCCGGAGCGAAGACCACCCACCTGGCGGCGCTCTCGCGCGGCGGCGCCAGGATCACGGCCGTGGAGCTCAGGCCGGCGCGGGCCCGGGCGCTGCGGGACCTCGCCCGCCGCATGGGCGCCGTCGTCGAGGTCGTCGAGGGCGACGCCCGCGAGGTGCCGCTGCCGGGCGGCTACGACGCCGTGCTCGTGGACCCTCCCTGCACCGGCCTCGGCGTGCTGTCGGCCAGGCCGGACGCGCGCTGGCGCCGACGCGAGGAGTCCCTCGCGCCCCTGACCGACCTGCAGCGCGCCCTGCTGGGCCGGGCGCTCGCGCTCGCGCGGCCGGGCGGGCGCGTCGTCTACTCGACGTGCACCCTGATCGCCGACGAGAACGAGGACGTCGTCGCCGCCGCGCGCGCCGAGCTCGACGACCTCGGCGCGGAGCTCCCGGCGCTGGCGCACCCGCGCCTGCCGGAGGCGCTGCTCACGCTCCCGCACCGCCACGGCACCGACGGCTTCTTCATCGCCCGGATGCGCCCGCGGTGAGCGCGCCGCCGCCCGCGGCGGGCAAGGTGCTCCCGTCCCTGATGTCGGCCGACCCGTTGCGCGTGGGCGAGCAGCTCGACGCGCTCATCGGCGCCGGCGCGCGTGCCTTTCACGTGGACGTGATGGATGCCCACTTCGTCCCCAACCTCACCCTCGGCCCCGACTTCGCCCGGGCCGTCGCGGTGCCGATCCACGCGGCGAGCGGTCTCGTCGACGTCCACCTGATGGTCGCCCGGCCCGGCGAGGTGATCCCGCTCTTCGCGGACGCCGCCGACGCCATCGCGGTCCACGTGGAGGCCGACCCGCACCCGCACCGCCTCCTGACCGTGATCCGGGCGGCGGGGTGCCTGGCGGGCCTGGCGCTCAACCCGGGAACGCCCGTCGAGCACGTCGCCGAGCTCGGCGACGATCTCGACTACGTCAACCTGCTCTCGATCGACCCCGGGTTCGCCGGCCAGGCATTCATCCCGGCGACGCTACGGCGCGTGGAGCGCCTGCGGGCCCTGCTGCCGGACCGCGTGGCCATCGAGATCGACGGGGGCATCGCCCGCGAGACGCTGCCGGCGGTCCGCGACGCCGGCGCGCAGCTGTTCGTGTCGGCGTCGTCGATCTTCGGCGCCGCGGACCCGGTCGCCGCCTACGCGGAGCTCGCGGCGCTGGCGGCCGCGTGAGGATCTCCGAGGCGGAGCACGCCGCCCTGGAGCGGGCCCGCGAGCTGGCGCTGCGGGGGCGGGGTCGCGTGAGCCCGAACCCGCTGGTGGGCGCGGTCGTGCTGCGCGACGGCGAGACGGTCGCCGAGGGATGGCACGAGGGCGCGGGCCTGCCCCACGCCGAGGCCTCCGCCCTCGCCGCCGCGGGAGCGGCCGCGCGCGGCGCCACCGTCGTCTGCACGCTCGAGCCCTGCTCGCACGTCGGGCGCACGCCGCCGTGCGCCGACGCCCTCGTGGCCGCGGGAGTCGCCCGCGTGGTGATCGGCGTCGCGGACCCGCTCGAGCGCGGCAGGGCGCAGGGCGGGGAGGTGCTGCGCGCGGCCGGGATCGACGTCGCCGTCGCCAACGGCGCCGACGCCGCCGCGTGCGCCGAGCTGAACGCGGCCTTCCTCACCTGGGCCGCCACGGGGCTCCCGCACGTCACCCTGAAGCTCGCGACCAGCCTGGACGGCAAGCTCGCCACCGCCGGGGGCGAGAGCCGGTGGATCTCCGGACCCGAGGCGCGCGCGCTGGTGCACCGCTGGCGCGCCGACCACGACGCGGTCGGGGTCGGCCTCGGCACGGCGATCGCCGACGACCCGGAGCTCACCGCCCGGGACGTCAACGGGCCCGTTCGCCAACCGGCCCGGGTGGTGTTCGACTCGGCGGCGCGGCTGCCCCTGCGCTCGGCGCTGGTGCACGGCGCGCCCGAGCACCGCCTGATCGTCCTCGCGGCCGCCGACGCGCCCGCCGAGCGCGTCGCCGCCCTCGAGGCCGCCGGAGCCGAGGTCGCCCGCCTGGAGGGCGGGCCCGCCAGGCGCGTGGAGGCGGGGATGAGGGCGTTGGGCGAGCGGGGGATCCAGTCGCTGCTGGTGGAGGGGGGCGCCGAGCTCGCCGGGACGCTCGTCGCCGCCCGCGCGGTCAACAGGCTCGCGTGGTTCCTCGCGCCCATGCTGATCGGCGGCCGCGAGGCCCCGTCGGCCCTCGGCGGCGCCGGCGCCCCGAGCCTCGCCCTCGCGCCCCGGCTGGAGGGGGTCGCGACGGAGCGGGTGGGCGACGACCTGCTGGTGACGGGGCGCCTGCGCCCCCTCGCGGGGGTCTCGTAGGTGTTCACGGGCCTGATCGAGGAGGCCGGGCGGGTCGCGGAGCTGCGCCCGGCCGCCGCCGGGGCGCGGCTGGTGATCGCCGCGGAGGCGGTGCTGGACGGCCTGCGCGTGGGCGACTCGGTCGCCGTGAGCGGAGCGTGCCTCACCGCGATCGAGGTGAGGGGGGACGGGTTCGCCGTCGACTGCGTGGCCGAGACCCTGCGGCGCACGACGCTCGGCGGCCTCGCGCCGGGGGACCGCGTCAACCTCGAGCGGCCCATGCGCCTCGGAGACCGCCTCGACGGCCACCTGGTGCAGGGGCACGTGGACGCCGTGGGGACGGTTCGCGCGGCCCGGCCCGAGGGCGAGGGCGCGCTGCTCGAGGTCGCCCCTCCGGCACCGCTGCTGCGCTACGTCGTGGAGAAGGGCAGCATCGCCGTGGACGGCGTCAGCCTGACCGTGGCCGAGCGCCTCGGAGACGTGTTCACGGTGGCGTTGATCCCCCACACGATGGCCGTGACGACCCTCGGCCCCCAGGCGGTGGGGCACTCCGTCAATCTCGAGGTGGACGTGGTGGCAAAATACGTGGAGTCCCTGGCAGCGCCGTACCGACCGTCGAAGGACGCCGAATGACGATCAAGGCCGCCCAGTTCGCCTCCGTGGCCGACGCGATCGAGGAGATCCGCGCCGGGCGCATGGTCGTGATCCTCGACTCCGAGGACCGGGAGAACGAGGGCGATCTCGTCATGGCGGCCCAGTTCGCGACGCCCGAGGCGATCAACTTCATGGCCACCCACGGCCGGGGGCTGATCTGCCTGTCGCTCACGGAGGAGCGCTGCGAGCAGCTCGGGCTGAAGCCGATGGTGAGGCGCAACGAGACGCCCAACGCGACCGCCTTCACCGAGGCCATCGAGGCGCGCCACGGCATCACGACCGGGATCTCGGCGCCCGACCGCTCGCGGACGATCATGGTCGCCATCGACCCGGACTCGGGGCCGGAGGACCTGGTCAAGCCCGGGCACGTGTTCCCGCTGCGGGCGAAGCCCGGGGGCGTGCTGGAGCGCGCCGGCCACACCGAGGCGGCGGTCGACCTGGCGCGCCTGGCGGGCCTCATCCCCGCGGGCGTCATCTGCGAGATCAGCAAGGCCGACGGAACGATGGCCCGCGTTCCCGACCTGGTCCCCTACGCGGCCGAGCACGGGCTGAAGCTCATCACGATCGCCCAGCTCATCGAGCACCGCCGCCGCACCGAGCGCCTCATCGAGCGGGGCACGGCGGCGCGGCTGCCCACCGAGTTCGGCGACTGGACCGCCGTCGGCTACCGGTCGATCATCGACGGCAAGCACCACATCGCGCTGGTGAAGGGGGAGGTGGACGGCGCCGAGGAGGTCCTGGTGCGGGTGCACTCCGAGTGCCTCACCGGCGACGTCTTCGGCTCGCAGCGCTGCGACTGCGGCGCCCAGCTCAAGGCCGCCATGCGGACGATCGCCGAGGAGGGCCAGGGCGTCCTGCTCTACATCGCCCAGGAGGGGCGGGGCATCGGGCTGCTGAACAAGCTGCGGGCCTACGAGCTGCAGGACCGCGGCATGGACACGGTGCAGGCGAACCTCGAGCTGGGCTTCCCGCCCGACCTGCGCGACTACGGGATCGGCGCCCAGATCCTGGTCGACCTCGGCCTGTCGTCCATCCGGCTGCTGACCAACAACCCCAAGAAGATCGTCGGCCTGGAGGGGTACGGCCTCTCGGTGGTCGAACCGCGTGCCGATCGAGATGGACCCGAATGGCGACAACGCCGACTACCTGCGCGTGAAGCGCGACAAGATGGGCCACATCCTCCACCACCAGGACCTGCGCTTCGACGCCGACGACCCGGCGGGCGAGGGCTCGACCGACTGATGGCGCGGAGCGATCCGCCGCCGCCCGCGCCGCGGCTCGAGGGCCGGGTGCGCATGGCGGCGGTGATCGCCGGCTTCCACCGCGACCTGGGGGAGCGGCTGCTGGAGGGGGCCCGGGAGCGACTGGCGGAGGCCGGGCTGCCGGAGGGGCACCTCGACGAGCGCTGGGTCCCGGGCGCCTTCGAGCTGCCCCTGGCGGCGAAGGCCATGGCGCAGACCGGCCGCTACGCGGCGGTGATCGCGCTGGGGGCGGTCATCCGGGGCGAGACGCCGCACTTCGACCACATCTGCCGGGCGGCGGCCGGCGGCCTGTCGGCCGTCGGGCTCGAGACCGGCGTCCCCGTGACCTTCGGCGTGCTGACCACCGAGAGCCGCGCCCAGGCCGAGGCTCGCGCCGGCGGCGCCGTGGGCAACGCGGGCGCCGACGCCGCCGACGCGGCCGTGGTGATGGCCAACCTGGTGCGCGAGGCGGTCTGACAGCGCTGACTGTCAGCTTTTCGTAAGTTCGGCACTCCTCCCCGGCGGGTGCGGTTCTCGCGCGCACAAGCGGTGGGCTAGCGTCTGCCGATGGGGGGTGAACCGGACCGCGCACGCCTCCGAAGGAGAGGACCCGTGACCGAGCCCACGCACCGGCCCACCCGCCGGCGCCGCGTCGCGCTGCTGGCCGCCGTCGCCGCCCCCGCCGCGCTCGCGGCGATCCCGGCGGCCCTGAGCGCCGCGCCCACGATCACGACCGACGCGATCTGCCTGCGCCCGTCGCAGCAGCCGAACGGCACTCAGATCTCGCCGCCGCTCAACGTCTTCGGGTCGGGATTCCCGCCGAACACGTTGGTCACGATCACCCGCGGTGCGGCCACCGAGTTCGCCTTCTCCGACGCGACCGGCGCGTTCGCCGAGCAGCTCAGCGTCATCGACCTCCTGCGGCAGGACCCGCCCAAGTCGACGCCGGTGGACATCGTCGCGACCGTCCCGGCGCTCGGCCTGACCAGCAACCCGCTCCGCATTCGCACCGCGCCGCTCGAGTTCAGCGCGACGCCCAAGCGCACGCGGCCGTCGAGCACCGTCACCTTCCGGTTCTCCGGCTTCAACCCCGACCAGGTGATCTACGCCCACTACCGCTACGTCGGGCGAACCCGGGCGAACGTGCGGATGGGCCGGGCCAGCAACCCGTGCGGGCTGCTCACCGTCAAGCGCGATCAGATCCCGGTCCGCAACCCGGCGACCGGCCTCTGGCGGATCCAGTTCGACCACAACAAGAAGTTCTCGCCGGCCGCCACCCCGCGGATCGAGGCGACGGTGAACGTCTTCCGAACGTTCCGGCTAGGCGACAAGGCGGCGGCACTGCCTGGGGGCGGGGCTGGCCGCCGCTCGCCCGGACGCTCCGGACGGAGCCGCCCAGGCCGCCGAGCGGCCCCGGAGTATGCTCGGCCGGATGCCCGCCCGCGCACCCACGGCGGATCCCGCCCGGCGGCGCCGCGTCGCGCTGCTGGCGGCCGTCGCGGCGCCCGTCGCGCTGGCGGCCCTCCCCGCCGCGCTCAGCGCCGCCCCGGTGATCGCGAGCGAGGTCGTCTGCCTGCGCCCGTCCCAGCAGCCGAACGGGACCCCCGTCTTCCCGCCGCTGAGGATGAGCGGCACCGGCTTCACCCCGGGCCTGGTCGTGCCGCTCCAGCTCGGCGCGCAGACGTACTACACCGTCGCCGAGGACACCGGCGTCTTCTCGGTGGAGATCGACCTGCGCGCCAGGCTCAGCCGGCAGCGGCCGACGTCGTCGCCGCTCCCGATCGTCGCCACCGACCCCGTCCTAGGTCCGAGCAACGCCCTCCGCATCCGCACCGCGCCGCTGCATTTCGACGCGACGCCCAAGCGGACGAGGCCGTCGAGCACCGTGACCTTCCGCTTCTCGGGCTTCGAGCCCGGCCGGGCCATCTACGGCCACTACCGCTTCGACGGCCGCGTGCGGGCCAACGTCAGGATGGGGACGGCGAGCAGCCCCTGCGGCCTGCTGACCGCCAGGCGCGACCAGATCCCGGTCCCCGACCCCGAGGTCGGGCTCTGGAGGATCCAGTTCGACCAGCGCAGGACCTACTCCCCGCGGGCGACGCCGCGCGTCGACGCGACCGTGACGGTCTCCGCGGGCCCTCAGGTAGCTCGTCGAGGGCGGGCGGCGAACAAGGCGGCGGCACCGCCTCCGGCGGGGCTGGCCGCCGCTCGCCCCGGAGAAAAAAGGCGGCGGCACCGCCTGGGGGCGGGGCTGGCCGCCGCCCGTCCTACACGGCCTTGATGACCTTCCCGCCCTTGAGGCAGCGGGTGCAGACGTAGGCGCGCACGGGCGTGGAGCCCACCATGATGCGCACCTTCTGCACGTTCACGTTGAAGCGGCGAGAGGTGGCGCGCATGGAGTGACTGCGGTTGTTGCCGAACGCGGGCGTCTTGCCGCAGACGCTGCAGATCTTCGCCATGTGCCGTTCCTCGCCTCGCCGTGGGTGCCGGGTCGGGACGCCGGGGGCGTCCGAGCGGCCCCGGATTATGCTCGTCGGATGCCCGCCCGCGCAACCACGGCGGATCCCGTCGCCCCGCCGCTCCCGCCGCTCGGCTGGTCCCGTGTGGAGGACTGGCCGTCCGCGCCACCCGCGCAGCGCCCCGGGCCCGAGCCCTGGTTCGACCCCGTCACCGACCTGCCGGGCGTCGGGCGGACGACGGCCGATCGGGCGCGGGCGATCGGCATCACGACGATCGGCGACCTGCTCGAGCACCTGCCCGCACGCTACGAGGACTTCGACGCCGGCGCCCGGCCGGTCGCCGCCCTCACCGCCGGCGAGGAGGCCACGGTGCGCGTGACCCTGGACGCCATCGCGGTCCAGCGTACGCGCCGGCGCAACCTGCGCCTGGTCCGCGCCCGGGTGCACGACGACAGCGGGCGCATGGTCGCGGTGTGGTTCAACCAGGAGCACCTGGCCCGGATCCTGCACCCGGGCGACGAGCTCCTGCTGCGCGGGCGCCTCTCCGACGCGGGGCGCCGCGAGATGGCCGTGCGCTCGCACGAGCTGCTCGGAGGGCGGGCGTCGGAGGGCGTGCACACGCAGGGCCTGGTGCCGGTGTACCCGGCCACCGAGCGGCTCCCCGCCCGCCGCATCCGCGAGCTGGTGGACCTGGCGCGGCCGCTCGCCCGGGCGGCGCCCGAGCGCCTCCCGGCGTCGATGCGGATGCGCCTGCGGATCGGCGGCGCCGCCGACTCGCTGGTGGCGGTCCACTTCCCCCGCTCGCGCGACGAGGCGCATCTGGGCCGCCGGCGGCTCGTGCTGGAGGAGCTGATCGTGCTGCAGCTCGGGCTGCTCGCGGTCCGCCGGCGCCAGGAGCGCACGCGCGCCGCGCCGCGGCTGCGGCCGACGGGCGAGCGGTCGGGGGCCGTGCTCGCGGCGCTGCCGTTCGACCTCACGGCCGAGCAGCGGCGCGCGGTCCGCGAGATCGGCCGCGACCTGACCCGCGCAGCGCCCCATGCGGCGCCTCCTGCAGGGCGAGGTCGGCTCCGGCAAGACGGTCGTCGCCGCGCTGGCGATCTGCCAGGCGGTCGAGGCGGGCGCGCAGGCGGCCCTGCTGGTCCCGACCGAGACGCTCGCCGAGCAGCACCTCCGCACGCTCGACGGGCTGCTGGCACCCGCCGGCCTGGAGCCGCTGCTCCTCACCGGCCGCGTCCCGCGCGCCGAGCGCGAGCGACGCCTCATGGCGCTCGCGACCGGGACGGCGCCGGTGGCCGTCGGCACCCAGGCCCTCCTGAGCGAGGGCGTCGCGTTCGGGCGGCTCGGGCTCGCCGTCGTCGACGAGCAGCACCGCTTCGGCGTGGAGCAGCGCCAGGCGCTCTCCGAGCGGACGGCCGCGGCCGTCGGAGCGGCGGGCGCCGCGCACCTGCTCTACATGACCGCGACGCCGATCCCGCGCACCCTGGCCCTCACGGCCTACGGCGACCTGACGGTCTCGACGATCCGCGGCCGCCCCCCGGCCGCGCGCCCGTCGAGACGCGCTGGGTGCGCGAGTCCGACCGCGAGGAGGCCTACGAGCTGGTGCGCGCGCAGCTGCGGGCCGGCCGCCAGGCGTACGTGATCTGCCCGCTCGTCGAGGAGGGGGAGGCGGCCGAGGCCCGCGCGGCCACGACCGAGGCCGAGCGCCTGATGGCGGGGCCGTTCGCGGACTTCACCGTGGGCCTCGCCCACGGCGGCCAGCGCAGCGACGAGAAGCACGCCGCCATGGCCGACTTCGCGGCGGGGCGCACCGACCTGCTGGTGGCGACGACGGTGGTCGAGGTGGGCATCGACGTCCAGAACGCGACGACCATCCTCGTCGAGGGCGCCGACCGCTTCGGGCTCGCGCAGCTCCACCAGCTGCGCGGCCGGGTCGGGCGCGGCGAGCACCCGGGGCTCTGCCTGCTGTTCGGCGAGCCGGCGACGGAGGAGGGCGCCCGCCGGCTCGAGGCCCTGACCCAGACCAGCGACGGCTTCCGCCTCGCCGAGCTGGACCTCGAGATCCGCGGGGAGGGGAGCCTGCTCGGCGTGCGCCAGGCCGGGGCGACCGACCTGCGCGTCGCCCGCCTTGGCCGCGACCGCCGCGAGCTCGCCGAGGCCCGATTCCTGGCCCGCCGGACCCTCGAGGCCGACCCCCGCCTCGAGCGCCCCGAGCACGCGCTGCTGCGCCTCGCGGTGATCGACCGCTTCGACGCGCTCCCGCGGCTCCTGGACGCGTGAGGATCGTCGCGGGGACCCACCGCGGCCGCCGCCTCGCGGCGCCCCCCGGTCGCGCCACCCGTCCCACGCTCGACCGCGTGCGCGAGGCCCTGTTCGGGCTCCTCGGGCCGGTGGAGGGCGCCGTCGTCCTCGACCTGTTCGCCGGGTCGGGGGCGCTCGGGCTCGAGGCGCTGTCGCGAGGCGCGGCGAGGGCGACCTTCGTCGACCGCTCCCCGCGGGCGGTCGCGGCGATCCGCGCCAACGCCCGTTCGCTCGGGCTCGAGGACCGCGTGCGCGTGGTGGGCAGGGACTGGCGGGCCGCCCTCGCCGCGGAGCGCGCCGCGGGCCGCCGCTTCGGGTTGTGCCTCTGCGACCCCCCTTATAGCCTCCTGCCCCGCATCGCGGGCAGCCTCGGCGCTGCGCTCGCGCCCCTCATGACGCCGGGAGGGACGGTGGTGATCGAGCACCCGTCCGCGGGCCCCGACCCCGAGCCGAGGGGGCTCGAGATCGCCTCGCGAATCGACCGGACGTACGGCGACACCGCCCTGAGCGTGCTGCGCCTGGAGGACGGGTGAGGGTTGACGGGTACCGGATCGCCGTCTGCCCGGGCACCTACGACCCGGTGACCAACGGCCACGTCGACGTGATCGAGCGCGCCGCGAGCCTGTTCGACGAGCTCGTGGTCTCCGTGACCACCGGATCGCTGAAGAAGGCGCCGCTCTTCGACGCCGAGGAGCGCATCGCCATGGTGGAGCAGAGCGTCGCCCACCTCGACAACGTGAGGGTGGAGGGCTTCGACAGCCTGATCATCGAGCACGCCCGCGACCTCGGCGCCTCGGTTCTGGTAAAAGGGCTGAGGGCGATCTCGGACTTCGACTACGAGTTCCAGATGGCCCAGCTCAACAGGCATCTGGCGGCCGAGATCGAAACCGTCTATCTGCCGGCGTCTCCTCAGTACAGCTTCATCAGCTCGAGCGGCGTGCGGGAGGTGGCGGCCTGGGGGGGCGCGGTCGACGACTGGGTCCCCGCACACGTCGCGCAGGCGCTGAGGGCGCGGCATCGCCGGGGTCCCGGCTCGGTCCCTTAGGAGGGTGCGTTGGACGTACTGGAGCTCATCGACAAGCTGGACGACCTGATCCACAACGCGCGGGCGGTGCCGCTCACGGACCAGGTCCGGATCGACCGCGACGCCATCTACGAGCTGCTCGATCAGATGCGGTTGACCATCCCCGAGGAGGTCAAGCAGGCGCGCTGGATCGTCAAGGAGCGCCAGGAGATGCTCGCCGAGGCCAAGCGCGAGGCCGAGCGCATCGTGGCCGACGCCCGCGACAAGGCGACCCAGGAGGCGTCCGAGCAGGAGGTCGTCAAGCGCGCCGAGCGCGAGGCGGCCGAGATCCTCGAGGAGGCGCGGCAGCGCGAGCGCGAGGTGCGGCTCGGCGCCGAGGACTACGCCGACGAGGTGCTCGGGACGCTCGAGGTCAACCTGGGCAAGTTCCTCCAGGCGGTGCAGCGGGGGCGGGAGCGGCTGCAGGGGCCGTCCGACGAGCAGGCGCTGGAGCCGGACGCGGTCCCGCAGGAGCCCGCTCTGTAGAGGGATGGCGGAGGCCGTCGAGACGATCGACCTCCGCGCCCTCGACCTCGCACCGGGCTCCGAGGCGCGGCTGGCGGTCCGCGTGCCGGAGGTCGGGCTGCGGCTCGGTGGCCAGGCCTACCGCGTCGAGCCCCCCGAGCCCCAGG
Organism: Miltoncostaeaceae bacterium; assembly: GCA_963835685.1. GTDB lineage: Bacteria > Actinomycetota > Thermoleophilia > Miltoncostaeales > Miltoncostaeaceae > DATAGF01. The sequence goes on along the minus strand of CAWIGI010000010.1, from coordinate 135,304 downwards.
TCGAGCTGCGCGTCTCGCGGTCGCTGTCGGGCGTCCACCTGCGCCTGCGGACCGAGGTTCGACCTCGTGGGCCCGTGCTGGCGCTGCCTCGAGGAGGCCCGCGTGCACATCGAGGTCGAGAGCGACGAGTTCGCCGCCGAGGGCCGCCCGGCCGACGCGCCCTTCGACGAGGACCTCGACTCGGCCTACGTGGAGGGCCCCCGGCTCGACCTCGCAGGCTGGGCCCGCGACGCGATCGCCGAGGCCGTGCCCGCCACGATCCTGTGCCGGGAGGGCTGCGCCGGGCTCTGCCCGACCTGCGGCGCGAACCGCAACGCGGGCGATTGCGGCTGCGTCGTGGCCGAGGCCGACCCGCGCTGGGACGCGCTCCGCGAGCTCTCGGAGCGCCTCTCCCGCGACGACTGACGGCCGCCGCGGGCGCCCGGGTCAGCGGGCGACGGTCCGCTGGTAGGCGCGGATCGCCAGCGGCGCGCAGACCGCGATGATCGCGGCGGTCCAGAGCAGGCTGTACGCCGTCGGGTGCTCCAGCGGCCGAGGGGTTGGCGCCGAAGTCCGTCGCCGAGCCTCGACTCGCCTCCGGACCGCTAGGATGTCCTGTCCCCGAGATCGTCGGGCGAAGAGCCTCGCTAGCGCCGTGGTGACCTCGATCGCGCCCTAGGCCGAGCACCTGCTCCAGGGCGCGGCCGCCTCGGTCGATGCGCCCATCGGTGGGCGCGGTCACGGCGTTGTCAGCTCGACCAGGAAGCGATCCAGCTCGCGCCGCAGCCCGGTCAGCTTGGGGATCAGGTCGCTGGCGAAGGCCGGCCGCCAGCACTCGTCGAGGGAGGTCAGCTGGGCCCGCTCGACAAAGCCGTCGGATTGGGGTCGCCCGGCGTGGATGCGCCGCCGGGTCGCCCCGAGGCTCGCCAGCGCCGCCCCGAACTCGCGGCTGGTGAACTCCGAGCCGTTATCGGTCGAGACACCTCGAGCCGCCAGCCGCGCTCAGCCAGGGCGGCGGCGACCCGGGGGCGAGCTGAGAGGTGAAGCGCGCCGACGGGTTCCGGGCGCTGGCGTGAAGCTCGGCCCACAGGTAGGCGCGTCGGCGTCGATGGCGGTGTACTGCCAGAGGTGCCCTTGGTGCCCGACAGCCGGCCGATGCAGAAGCAGTCCATCTGGACCAGCTCGCCCGGGCGCCGACGACGATGTGGCGCACCGGCTGGGGCTCAGGGCGCACGGGCGCGGGCGGGGCGGCGTATCCGGCCACCCGGGCCCGGCGTCGCGCGCGGGTGATCAGGCCATGGCGGCGATGGTCGCCCCAGACGCCGTTCGGCGAGATCGGGATCGCGCCCCACTTGTCGCGGCCGAGCTCGGCGGCGATCCGGCCCGGCCCGTAGCCGGGGTGGGCGAGCGAGAAGGCCCGGACGCGCTGCTCGATCTTCGGGCTTGTCGGGTGGGCATCGCCGGAGCGCGGCGCTCGCGCGGGCGCAGCAGCTCCAGGCCGTGACGGTCGGCGAGCGCCTTCCAGCGGTAGAAGGTCGAATGGTGGATCCCGAGCGCCCGGCAGGCGGCGCGCACGTTGCCCGGCTCGGCGGCCAGGGCCAGCGCGCGCAGGCGGTCGCGATCGCCGGACGATCGTCCGCGGTCCTGGCGGCGGCTCGTGGATGCGGATGGCAGACCAGCTGCCCGAGATGGTCGGCGCCGTGGCTCTCGTGCGCACCAGCCCACGGGCCCTGCGGGCCCGCCGGCGAGTCTCGCTCGCTTGCTCGGCGGTGCGGGCGAGCCTCGCCGGACCTCGAGCTTCGCGCGTGTCGCCTCTACTCGGGATCGGACCGCTAGGAGGGCAGGGTGATGTCCGGGCGGCGGTAGTGGCCGCCGGTGTCGAAGACCCGCCGCGCGGCGATGATCGCGCCGGGATCGCAGTCGGCGTAGAGGGTCTCCTCACGCCCGGAGACCGGCCCCGCCAGCAGGTTCCCCCAGGGGTCCGCGATCAGGCTCGCCCCCTGCAGGAGCTCGTCGGGGCCGGCGGCGATCTCCTCCGCGAGCGGGAAGTCGTCGGGGAAGGCGGTCTTCGGCAGGTACTGGACCGGCGACAGCACGAACGCGCCGGCCTCGAAGGCGAAGGCGCGCATGCCCGCCACCCAGATGTCGCGGTCGTCGGCGGTGGGCGCGAGGTAGAAGTCCACCCCCTGGCGGTGGAGGGCCTGGCGGGCCTCGGGCATGAAGTTCTCCCAGCAGATCAGGCCGCCGAGGCGCCCGTGCTCCGACTCGTGGACCACCAGGTCGTCACCCGGTCCCAGGCCCCAGAAGACGCGCTCGTGGAGCGTGGGCATGAGCTTGCGGTGCTTGCCGGCGAGCCGCCCGTCAGGCGAGAGCCAGACCAGCGTGTTCCAGAGGGTCCCGGGCCGCGCCGAGTTGCGCTCGTTCACGCCGATCGCCACCCACGCCCGGGCGCGCCGGGCCGCGGCCCCGAGGCGCTCGGTGAGCGGCCCGGGGACGTTGACGGCGCCGGCCCACATGCGCCGGTGCACCTCCGCGCCCTCGCGCCCGAAGGTCGCGCAGCGGTGCGCCCAGCGCGAGCTCGGGTAGAGGGAGACGAACACCTCGGGCAGGGCGATGATCCGGGCGCCGTTGACGCCGGCCTCGCCGATCAGGTCGCAGGCCTTCTCGACGGTGGCCTCGGCGTCCAGCACCACCGGGGTCGCCTGAACGACCGCGACTCGCACGCTCATCAGAGCCCTCCTCACTCGATCCCGTGGGCGCATCCTTCCTCACCGGCGTCCCGCGCGCGTCATGGCGGGCGTCATGGCCGCGCCTTTTGCCGCGCGGCTTCGCCCGCTACCCTTCCGCGAGCCCCCCGACCGGTTGGTGACCGCGTGGCCGTTCCGAAGCGAAAGACCTCCAGGCAGCGCCGCGACACGCGGAGGGCGACGCACGCCATCGAGGCGACCCGGATGGGCCGTTGCCCGCGGTGCTCCAGCCCGGTCCGCACCCACCACGTCTGCGGCGTCTGCGGCTACTACCGCGGCCGCCCGGTCGTCGAGATCGAGGGCTGAGGGTCCGAGCGCCCGGCGCCGGCGCCTGAGGTCGGACCGGTGGCCGACGTCGTGGTCGCGCTGGACGGGATGGGCGGCGATCACGCGCCGGCCGCCCCTGTGGCGGGCGCCCTCGAGGTGGCGCGCGAGGGCGCCCGGATCCTGCTTGTCGGCGACGAGCGCGCGCTGAGCGCCGAGCTGGCGCGCCAGGGCGCCGAGGGCGCGAGCGGCGTGGAGGTGGTCCACGCCCCGGAGATCATCGGCTCGGACGAGGAGGGCGCGCGGGCCGTGAGGGCGAAGCCCGGCTCCTCCGTCTCGATAGCCTGCCGCCTGGTGGGCGAGGGGCGCGCGGGGGCCGCCGTCTCGGCGGGCAACACCGGCGCGACCCTCGCGGCGGCGACCCTGCACATGCGCCGCATCCCCGGCGTCATCCGCCCGGCCATCGCGGTCACCCTCCCCGCCGCCGGTGGCCGGCCGGTCGTGATGCTGGACGCCGGCGCCAGCGCGGAGGCCCGGCCGGAGCACTACCCCCACCTGGCGCTGATGGGGCGCCTCTTCGCGCGCGACGTGCTCGGCATCGCGGCGCCGCGCGTGGGGCTGCTGTCGATCGGCGAGGAGGCCGTCAAGGGCAGCGAGGAGGTGCTCGCGGCGCACGCCCTGCTCCGCGAGACGCCGGGCTTCGCGGGCAACGTCGAGGGCCGCGACATCCTCGCGCGGGCGGTCGATGTCGTCGTGACCGACGGGTTCACGGGCAACGTCGTCCTCAAGACCATGGAGGGGACCGCGGGGTTCCTGCTGGGCGAGGTGCGCGCGGCCGTCGGCGCGACCCTCCCCGGGAGGGTCGGTGGGCTGCTCGTGCGGCCGGCGATGCGGCGAATGCGCGAGCGGATCGACCCCGAGAGCTACGGCGGCGCGGTGCTGCTGGGCGTCCGCGGGCTCGCCGTCATCGGGCACGGCAACTCCACCGGGCGCGGGATCGCCAACGCGGTGCGTCTCGCGGCGCGCGGGACGCGGGAGCGCCTGGCGGCCCAATTCGCCGAGGCGCTGGCCGGCGAGGGCGCCGAACCCTCTCCCGCCGCGTAGGATTCGCCGGTCGTCGGGGCCATCGGATCGTCCGAGAGCCCGTGTAGGTTGACCAGCCAGAGCGTCGCCAGCCTGGCGCGGACAGAGGGGGACGAGGGTTGGATCGAGACAAGGCCGTCGAGGAGGTCCGCGCCATCCTGGTGGAGCAGCTCGGGGTCGATCCCGCGGAGGTCACCGAGGAGTCGTCGTTCCAGGAGGACCTGAACGCGGACTCGCTGGACCTGGTCGAGCTGATCATGGAGATGGAGGATCGGTTCAAGCTCAAGATCCCCGACGAGGAGGCGGAGAAGATCGCGACGGTGGGGCAGGCGGTCAACTTCGTGGTGGCCAAGAGCGCCTGAGTGCCGCGGATCCGGCCGAGACCGGGCTGGCCCGCCTCGCCGCGGGCCTCTCCGCGTCCCGCCGCCGCCAGGTCTTCACCCACAGCTCCTGGGTGCGGCGTCGTGACGCCTCCTACGAGCGGCTCGAGTTCCTCGGCGACAGCGTTCTCGGCGTGATCGTCAGCGAGGAGCTCATGCGCCGCCACCCCGAGGTCGACGAGGGCGAGCTGTCCTGGATGCGGCAGGCGGTGGTCGATCGCGAGTCCTGCGCCGCGGCCGCCGTCGCGGCCGGGCTGCCCGAGGCGTTCGCGGCCGCCGCGCCCTCGCGTCGCGCCCAGTCCGCCGCCGACCTGGCCGGCCGGCCCAGCGTGCGGGCGGCCCTCGCCGAGGCCGTCATCGGAGCGGCATGGCTCGACCTCGGCGCCGACGAGACCCGCGCCGGGGTGGTCGAGGCGTTCGGCCCGGCGCTCGCGGCGGCCGTGCCGGGCTCGCGCGACCCGAAGACGACGCTCCAGGAGGAGGCCGCGCGGCGCCGGCTGGAGGTCGCCTACGAGCTGATCGACGCGCAGGGGCCGCCCCAGCGGCGCATCTTCACCACGCGCGTGCGGCTCGATGGCCGGCCGATGGGCGAGGGCGCCGGCCCGTCCAAGCAGGCCTCCGAGCAGGTCGCGGCCGCGACCGCCCTGCGGGCGCTCGCCGAGGAGACCGCGTGCTGAGCGGCCTCACCCTGCGCGGCTTCAAGTCGTTCGCCGAGCCCACGACGCTGGAGTTCGGCCCCGGGCTCAACGTGGTCGTGGGCCCGAACGGCTCGGGCAAGAGCAACCTCGCCGAGGCCGTCCTCTGGGCGCTCGGAGAGCAGCGGGCCGCGCGCCTGCGCGCCGGCGGCATGGCCGAGGTGCTCTACTCGGGCGGGCCGCGCCGCCCAGCGGCGCCCCTTGCCGAGGTCGCCGTCGTCCTCTCGTCCGACGAGGCGGTCGTCCCGGGGCCCGCCGAGCTCGAGGCCGCGCGCCGCCTCACCCGCGCCGGCGAGGCGGACTACCGGCTCAACGGCGCCGGCTGCCGGCTGCTCGACGTCCAGGAGGCGCTCGCGGCCCAGGGCCTCGGCCCCGACTCGCTCGCCGTCATCCGGCAGGGGCAGGTGGAGGCCCTGTGCACGAGCACGCCGGTCGAGCGGAGGGCGATGGTCAACGCCGCGGCCGGCGTCGCGGTCGCCAAGCGCCGGCGCCGGCGGGCCGAGCAGAAGCTGGCCCGGGTCGGCGAGAAGCTCGACCGGGCGCGCGACCTGGCCGGCGAGGTGCGGAGCCGCGCCCGCGCCCTGGACCGCCAGGCCCGCGCGGCCGACCGCGCCAGGGCGCTCGAGGCCGAGGTCGAGGCGGCCCGCGGCGCCGCGGGCGCGGCCCGCGCCCGCGCGGCGGCCGAGGCCCTCCGCCAGGCGGCGGATCGCGCCGCCGGCCTCCGGGGGCGCGCCGAGGAGGCCGCGGAGGCGCTCGCCGCGGCCCGCGGCGGGCGCGCCGAGGCCGCCGGCGCCCGCGACAGGGCGGCCGCCGGCGCAGCGGCCGCTCAGGAGCTGGCGAACGCCCTCCGGATCGCCGCCGAGCGGACCGCCGGCCGGGCCGAGCTGGCGGCCGAGCGGCTGGCGGGGGCGCAGCGAGCCGCCGCCGAGCGCGCCGAGCGGCGGCGCGCCGCCGCGGAGCGGCTGGGGGGTCTCGTGACCGCGGTGTCGTCGGCGTCGGGGGAGGCCGCCGCCGCGAGCGCGCGGGCCACGCGCGCCGACGCGGCCGCGGCCGCCGCGGAGGAGCGCGACCGGGCGGCCCGCGCGGAGCACCGGGGCCTGGAGGACGCGGCGGCGCTGGCGACCGCCGCGCTGGCGGGCGCCGAGCGCGAGGCCGCCGAGGCCGACCGGCGCGCGGCCGAGGCCGCGGACGCCCTGCGAGAGGCCCGGCGGCGCCTCGCGGGGCTGGCCGGCGCAGAGGGCGCCGGCGGGGCGGTGGAGCGCTGCGAGCGCCGCGACGAGATCGCGGCGGCCCGCGCCCGGCTCTGGGCCGATCGCGAGGAGGCGGCGGCCCGCGCGGCCGCCGACGCCGCCGCGCTCCGCGCCGGCGGCGAGGAGCGCCTGCGCGAGGCTCGGGCCGCCGAGCGGGCCCTGGCGCCCGGTGACGAGGTGCGGCGCGGCGGGGCGGCCCTCGGCGACGGCCTGGAGGTGGAGTCCGGCGCCGAGCGCGCCGTCGCGGCAGCGCTCGGCGTGCTGGCCGACGCGGTCGCCGCGGGGTCCCTGGACGAGGGCCGGGCGGCGCTCGACGCGGGCGCGAGCCACGTCGCCCTCCCGGCCCCCGGCCGGCCCGCGGGCGCTGCGCCGCCCGGCGGGCGCCCCCTCTGGGATCTGGTGCGGTCGTGCTCCGGCGCCGCGCGGCCTCATCTGCAGCGCCTGCTCGCCGACGCGTGGCTGGTCGAGCGGCTGGAGGACGTCCCGCCCGGCGCCCCCGGCCTGGCCGTCACCGCCGACGGCCACGCCCTGCGCCCGGCCGACGGGGTGATGGCGCGGTACGGAGGCGGGTGGGCCCGGCGCGCCCTCCACGCGCGGGCGCTGGAGGCGGCGACCGCGGCGGCCGCCGACGCGGAGGCCGCCACCGCGCGCGCGGAGGCGGCCTCGGCCGCCCACGCCGCCCTCCTCGCCCGCAGGCGGGCGGCCGAGCGCGCCCGCTCCCGCGCCGCCGAGCGGCTCGCCGCGGCGCGTGCCGAGGCGGGTGGGCGGGCCGAGCAGGCGGCCCAGGCCGCGATCGACGTCGAGGTGCTGGAGGCCGAGGAGACCGGGCGCGGCGCGGAGCGGGACGCCGCCGCGGAGCGTCGGGCCGCGGCCCGCGCCGCGGCCCGCGCCGCGTCGGAGGCCGCGGTGGAGGCCCGCGCCGCCGCCGACGCCGCCGCGCGGGAGCACCGCGACGCGGCCGCGGCCGCCGCCGACGGGCGCACGTCGCTCGCCGCCGCCCGGGCGGCCGAGGCCGAGGCCCGCGCCCGCGCGGCCGCGACCGAGGCGCTCGCCGAGGAGACCGAGGACGCCGATGCCGACCTGGAGCCCGCGCTCCGCTCGGTGCGCGCGCTCGAGGCCGCGTCGGCCGCGCTCGCCCCGCAGGCGGAGGCCGCGCAGGCCCGCCTCTCCGAGGCGGCCGCGCGGGTGCGCGAGCTCGACGCGGGGCTGTCGTCGGCGCAGGCGGGCGTCGACGTCGCCGAGCGGGCGGCGGCGGCGGCCGGCGAGGAGTCGCATCGGGCGGAGGTGGAGGAGGCGGTCGCCGCCGAGCGCGCCGCCGAGGCCGGTCCCGCGCCCCCCGACGGCACGGCGCTGCCGGCGCCCGAGGAGGCGGCCGCCCTCGTCGAGGAGCTCGAGCGCCGCCGCGCGGCGCTGGGCGAGGTCAACCCGCTTGCCGCGGGCGAGCGCGAGGAGCTCGGCGAGCGCGAGGCCGAGATGGCGGCTCAGATCGAGGATCTCGAGGGGGCGGCCGGCGCGCTGCGAGACCACCTCCACGAGCTGGACGCCGCGGTCGCGGAGGGGTTCGACGCGGTCTTCGACGGCCTGCGCGACCGCTTCGGCGAGGTGTGCGGGCTGCTCTTCCCCGGCGGCGAGGGGCGCCTGCGCGCCGTCGCGGACGAGGAGGGCGAGGAGGGCATCGAGGTCGAGGTCGTGCCCGCCGGGAAGCGCGCTCGCTCGCTCACGCTGATGTCCGGCGGCGAGCGGTCCCTGGTCGCGCTCGCCTTCCTGCTGTCGCTCGCCATGGCCCGGCCCGCGCCCTTCTACCTGCTGGACGAGGTCGAGGCGGCGCTCGACGACGTGAACCTGGGGCGCTTCTTGTCGGTCGTGAGGAGCCTCTCCGAGCACACCCAGTTCATCCTCATCACCCACCAGCAGCCGACGGTGGAGGCCGCGGAGACCCTGTTCGGCGTGACGATGGCGGGCGAGGGCGTCTCCCAGGTCGTGGCCAGGCGCCTGAGCCGCGACGTGGAGGGCCCGGCCCAGCCGTACGTGCGGCGGGCCCTGCGGGCGATCCCGGGCGGCCGCTCGGCGTGAGCCCCGCGGGGCCGGGCGTCGATCGGGAGGCATGGGCGGAGCTCTTCGGGCTCGCCGACGGCTCGGAGCAGGAGGAGTCGGCCGGCCGGCGCGGCATGTTCGCCCGCCTCCGCGAGAACCTGACCAAGCCGCGGCAGGCGATCTCGCCCCAGCTCGCGGGCATCTTCGCGCCCAAGCTCGTGACCGCCGAGACGTGGGAGGAGCTCGAGGACGCCCTGATCACCGCCGACGTGGGGGTGGACGCCACCGTCGAGCTCATCGAGGAGCTGCGGGGGGAGGCCGAGCAGGGCCGCATCACGAGCGGCGCCGACCTGTCGCGGGCCCTCTGGGAGGCCATCGCGGTCCGGATGGCCGCCGACCCGCCGCGGATCCCGCTCGTCGGCTCGCCCACGGTCGTGCTGATCGTCGGCGTCAACGGGAGCGGCAAGACGACCACGATCGGCAAGCTGGCCCACCGCCTCGGCGAGCTCGACCAGCGGGTCGTCATCGGCGCCGCGGACACCTTCCGCGCGGCGGCGATCGACCAGCTCGCGGTCTGGGCCGAGCGCTCGGGCGCCCACTTCGTGCGCCAGTCCCAGGGCGCCGACCCGGGCGCCGTCGCCTACGACGCCGTGGCGTCCGGCCGGGCGCGGGACGCCGACGTGGTGCTCATCGACACGGCGGGCCGGCTCCAGACCCAGCACAACCTCATGGAGGAGCTGCGCAAGGTCGCGGCGGTCGTCGGCAAGGTCGACCCCGACGCTCCGCACGAGGTCCTGCTGGTGCTCGACGCGACCACCGGCCAGAACGGGCTTAGCCAGGCGCGCCTGTTCGACGAGGCCGCCGACCTGACGGGCGTGGTGCTGACGAAGGTGGACGGCACCGCCCGCGGGGGCATCGCCGTGGCCATCCGGCGCGAGCTCGGCATCCCGGTCAAGCTCGTCGGGTCCGGCGAGCGCCTGGAGGACCTGCAGCCCTTCGACGGCCGCGCCTTCGCGCAGGCGATCTTCTCGCCGGAACAGTAGGGGCCCCGGCCTCCGCTAACATCGCCGGTTGCGCCCATGTTCGACGCCCTCACCGACAAGTTGCAGGGGGTCTTCTCCGGCCTGCGGGGCCGCGGGAAGCTCACCGAGTCCGACATCGACCAGGCCATGCGCGCCATCCGGCTATCGCTGCTGGAGGCCGACGTCAGCCTTCCCGTCGTCAAGCAGCTGACGACGGCCATCGCCGCCCGCGCCAAGGGCGCCGAGGTGATGGAGTCGCTCACCCCCGACCAGCAGGTCGTGAAGATCGTCAGCGAGGAGCTCACGGCCCTCATGGGCGAGGCGAACGTGGCTCTGGCGCTCGCCTCGAAGCCGCCCACGATCGTCCTCATGGCGGGCCTGCAGGGGTCGGGCAAGACGACCTGCGCGGCCAAGCTCGCGCGGCACTTCCACTCCCAGGGACGCGCCCCGATGCTCGTGGCCTGCGACGTGCACCGCCCGGCCGCGGCCGAGCAGCTCGCGGTGCTCGGGGCGCAGATCGACGTCCCGGTGCACCGCGAGGACGGCACCGACGCCGCCGCCATCGCCCGGCGCGGGGTCGAGGCCGCCCGGCGCGGCGGGCGTGACCTGGTGATCGTCGACACCGCCGGCCGCCTCACGATCGACGAGGAGATGATGGCCGAGCTCGTGCGGGTCCGGGACGCGGTGGACCCCACCAGCGTGGTGCTCGTCCTCGACGCCATGACCGGCCAGACCGCGGTCGAGGTGGCGGCGGCCTTCGCGGAGGTCGCGCACGTCGACGGCGTCGCGCTCACCAAGCTCGACGGCGACGCGCGCGGCGGCGCCGCGCTGTCGGTGCGGGCGGTCACCGGACTGCCGATCCTGTTCATCGGCACGGGCGAGAAGCTCGACGCGCTCGAGCCCTTCCACCCCGACCGCATGGCCTCGCGCATCCTCGGGATGGGCGACGTCCTCAGCCTGGTGGAGAAGGCGCAGGCGACGGTCGAGCTCGGCGACCCGGTGGCCCTGGAGCAGAAGATCCGCGGCGGATCGCTGACGCTCGAGGACTTCCTCGAGCAGATGGGGCAGGTCCGCAAGATGGGCCCGATGTCCCAGGTCCTCGGCATGATCCCGGGCTTCCGCGCCGTCGCCAAGGCGAAGGACGTGGAGGTGGACGACCGCCAGCTCGACCGGATCGAGGCGATCATTCACAGCATGACCCCGTCCGAGCGCCGCCACCCGGAGATCATCAACGGCAGCCGCCGGCGGCGCATCGCGTCGGGCAGCGGCACCAGCGTCCAGGAGGTCAACCAGCTCCTGTCGCAGTTCAAGCAGATGCGCAAGCTGATGAAGCAGATGGGGCGCGGCGGCCTGCCGGCGCTCTTCGGCAGTCCCTCGTAAACGAGCAAGGAGCACCGTGGTCAAGATCCGCCTCGCCCGCGTGGGCAGCAAGAAGAACGCCATCTACCGGGTGGTCGTCGCCGACTCCCGCTCGCCCCGGGACGGGCGGACCATCGAGACGATCGGGCGCTACAACCCGCAGACCGACCCGTCGATCGTCGAGATCGACCTCGACAAGGCCAACGGCTGGATCGCCAAGGGCGCCCAGCCGACCCCCGCGGTGAGGAAGCTCATGAAGATCGCCGCGAAGGCCGCCGCGTAGCCGGCGTGGCCGAGCCGAGCCCGCTCGCCGCGATGATCCAGACGCTGGCCCGCGGCCTGGTCGACAACCCCGACCAGGTCGAGGTGAAGGAGGAGCGCGACGGCACCTCCCGCGTGATCTCGCTCTACGTCGCCGAGCAGGACCTCGGCCAGGTCATCGGGCGCGGGGGGCGCATCGCCCGCGCCCTTCGCACCGTGCTGCGCGCCGCCTCGACGGCCCGCGGCGAGCGGGCGGCGCTCGAGATCGTGGACTAGCGGGGGCGCGCCCGGGGCGATGACGGAGGCGCCCGTGGTGATCGGCGTGATCGGCCGCCCTCACGGCGTGCGCGGCGCGGTGCGGGCGACGGCCACCGGCGCGACCCTCGGCGGCCTCGCCCCCGGCGAGGCGGTCGAGGCCCTGGCCGGCGACGGCCCGCCGCGCCGGCTGATGCTGGCCGGGCGTGCCGGTACGCCCGAGCGCCCGATCCTCACCTTCGAGGGGATCACGAGCCGCGACGAGGCGGCCGCCCTCGCCGGCGCCGAGATCCTGGTGGCCGGCGACCGCCTCGCCCCGCTCCCGGACGCCGACACGTTCTTCGTCCGCGACCTCGTCGGGTGCGACCTGATGGTCGGGGGGCGGGTGGCGGGACGGGTGACCGCCGTTCACGGCTCCCCCGCGAACGACGTCCTCGAGGTGTCGGGCGGAGAGGGGGTGCTGCTCGTGCCCTTCACGGCCGACGCGGTCATGGAGATCGATCCGGCGGCGCGCCTGATCGTCGTCCGCGACGACCTCTTCGGGGGCTGAGGATGCGGATCGACGTCTTCACGCTCTTTCCCGAGTGGTTCGACTGGATGCGGCGTCCACGCCACCTGGCCAACGCCGCGCTCTCGGCCGGCCTCGAGCTGCGGGCGTTCAACCCGCGCGACACCACCCCGCTGCCGCACGGCCAGGTCGACGACTCCCCCTACGGCGGCGGCCCGGGGATGGTGATCCGGGTGGACGTGATGGCCGCGGCGCTCGAGGCCGTCTACGGCGAGCCGGCCGAGCGGGTCCGCGAGGGGCGGCGCGTCGTGGTGCTGACCCCGCGCGGGCGCCCCCTGACGGACGCCGTCGCCCGCGAGCTCGCCGAGGAGGACGCCGTCGCGCTCCTGTGCGGGCGCTACGAGGGATTCGACGAGCGCGTCCACGAGGACCTGGCGGGTGACGCCATCAGCCTCGGGCCCTTCGTGCTCGCCGGCGGCGAGGTCGCGGCGATGGCGGTGATCGACGCGGTCGGGCGGCGCATCCCGGGCGCCCTCGGCAACGCGGAGAGCCTCGCGGGCGAGTCGTTCTCCGAGGAGCTCGGCGGTGGCTTGGAGCACCCCCACTACACCCGCCCGGCCGAGTTCCGCGGCAGCCGGGTCCCCGAGGTGCTGCTGTCGGGCGACCACGGGGCCATCGCCCGCTGGCGGGCGGAGCGCGTGACCGCGCCGCCCGCCTGAGCGGAGGCCGTTCCCGGCGGCCGGGTGACCGCCGACCGCCTTGCTAGACTCGCCGTCGTTTTGCCGGACGCCGCCCCGGCGAGTCGAGCGAGGAGCACGTGCCATGAGCGTCATCGAGAGCCTGGAGCGCGAGCAGCTTCGCGACGACGTCCCCGACTTCAAGCCCGGCGACACGGTCCGGGTGCACTTCCGGGTGATCGAGGGGTCCCGCCAGCGGGTCCAGGTCTTCGAGGGCACCGTCATCCGGCGGCAGGGGTCGACGAACCGCGAGACCTTCACGGTGCGGAAGCAGAGCTTCGGCGTCGGCGTCGAGCGGACCTTTCCCATCCACTCGCCCAAGATCGAGCGGATCGAGCGGGTCATGGTGGGCGACGTCAACCGGGCCAAGCTCTACTACCTCCGCGGCAAGGTCGGGAAGAAGGCCCGCATCCGCGAGAAGCAGCGCCCGTAGGGCCGCCGTGGCGCCGGGCCGTGGGCGCGCGAACGGCCGCCGTCCGGCGGGACGGCTCTTCGCCCACGACCGCGGGTTCGGGGTGCGCCACGTCGCGGGCGCCGACGAGGCCGGCCGCGGCTGCCTCGCGGGGCCCCTCGTCGTCGCGGCGGTGTGCCTCGACCTCGACCGCCTGACCCCGCGCGGCCGTCGCTCCCTCGGCGACCTCGACGACTCGAAGCGCCTCGCCCCGGACGTCCGCGCCCGCGTCGCGGAGGCGGTCATGCGCCAGGCCGAGCAGGTGGTGGTGCTGGTCGCGAGCCCGGCGACCATCGACCGCGACGGCCTTCATCGCACCAACCTGCGCCTGCTCGCGCGGGCCCTCGCGGCGCTCGAGCCCTGCCCGTCGATCTGCCTGGTCAACGGGTTCCGCCTGGGCCCGCAGGCGCCCCCGCACAAGGCCGTGGTCGGGGGTGACGGCCGCAGCGCCTCCATCGCCGCCGCGTCGGTCATCGCCAAGACCGCGCGCGACCGCCTGATGGCGGGGCCGGTCGCGGCCGCCTACCCGGGCTTCGGGTTCGACCAACACGTCGGCTACGCGACCCCGGAGCACCACGCCGTCCTCCGAGCCGCGGGCCTCTCGCCGGTGCACCGCCGCTCCTTCCAGTCGGTCGCCTACCCGCCGCTCTGACGCGGGCTCTGGCGGGCGAGCCCCGCGGAACGGTCAGCCGGAGCCGATCGGCTGCACCCTGGGGCCACGCCCCGCGACGGCGATCGTGTGCCGGCGTGAGCCGCCGGTGGCGGGCACGACGACGTAGTCGGGCCGGCGGACGTAGGTGGGCAGGTACCGCACGCGCCGCGCCCGGGTCGCCAGCGGGGTCACGGCGAGGTCGAGGAGGGCGATCATGCCGACCTGGGAGGCCCCGTACTGGTTGGACACCAGGTTCCCCTCGCCGAACACCACGGGCTTGCCGTTGAGGAACCGGATGGGCTGGACGACGTGGGCGTGCTGGCCGACGACGGCGGTCACGGCGGGCGAGCCGGTGAGAACGCGAGCCAGACGCCACTGCGAGGGCGTCGGCGCGTGCCGGTACTCGGCGCCCCAGTGCATGTTGACGATGACGGCCTGCGCGCCGGAGCGGCGGGCGCGGCGGGCGGCCGCGAGGATGGCGCGCGGGTCGGCGAGCGCCACCGACCACGGGTGCGGCGACGCGATCCCGTTCGTGCTCTCGGTGGCCGAGACGATCCCGACCGTGACCCCCCGCGCTGTGACGAGGGCCGGGCGGCCCGCGGGCGGCCGCGTCCAGCTGCCGGTGTGGCGGACCCCGGCTCCGTCCAGGGCCGCCAGGGTGGCGTCGATGCCGGGCTGGCCGTAGTCGAGGGTGTGGTTCGAGGCCGTGCTGCAGACGTCGAAGCCGGCCGAGCGGATCGTCTGGGCCAGGGCGACCGGGGCGCGGAAGCGCGGATAGCCGGTCGGAGGCCCGCGGCCGAGGGGGTGCTCGAGATGGCAGAGCGCGAGGTCGGCCCGGCGGAGGAGGGGGCTGATCCGCGCGAGCATGGGGCCGAAGCGGTACCCGCGCCGGCCGCCGTTGGCCAGGGCCCGCGCCGCGACCGGCGTGTGGATGAGCAGGTCGCCCGAGACCGCGACCGTCACGATCTGGGGCAGCCCGACCGCGCGGGCGACGCTCGTCCGCAGTCCGGACGGATCGCGTGCGACGACGTTCACGGAGTAGCGGCCGCGTGGAAGGCGGCCGAGCGCCAGCCGCGCCCTCCCGGCCTGCAGCGCGCGGGCCGGCACCCGGCGGACGACCGCGCCACCGCGCATCAAGGCCGCCGAGACGCGCGCCCGCTCCGAGACCCGTAGGTCGACCCGCCACTCGCCGCCCGACTCCCGCAGGCGCCAATCGAGCGCGGGCGGCCGCGCGTCCCCGGCCGCGCTCGCCGGCGCGACGAGCGAGAGCGCGACGACCACGACCGCGAGGACCCGCCCCGGGCGCATGCGCGCGAGGCTATCCGCGGCCTCGGACGGCCCCGGTCAGCCCTGGGGAGGTGGCCGCCCGGGCGCGCGCGCCGCGTGTGCGTCGAGCTCCTCCTCGGGCGCTCCGAGCACCAGCACCCGCCGTCCGAAGGGGGCGAGCGTCTCGTCGAACCGGCTGACGACGGCGGAGCTGGAGAAGAAGCCGACGACGCGGAGCCTGCCGCGCCCGACGTTGTAGATGTCGTGAGGCACCATCGCCGGAACCAGGGCGATCGCGCCGGCGGTCAAGCGCACCCGCTCACCGCCGGCGTGGACCTCGGCCTCGCCGTCGAGCACGAGCACGACCTCCTCCGCGCTGTCGGTGTGGCGTCCGTGATGCTCTCCGGGCTCGTGCTCGAAGTAGATGACGGCGCTGCTGGCCGCCCCGTTTCCCGTGTGCATGGGCAGGTCGAGCCTCCCCCGCAGCGTCGGGTCCGCCTCGCTCCAGTACGCCGTGAGCTCGAGGTCGCCCACCTGAGCGCTCAGCATTCGTGACACCTCGCGCGCGTCGCCGACGAATCGATGGGGACGATAGCCGCTGCGACGCCTGGTCCCGCCCTGCGTACGACGAGCCGCGGCCGCTCACGGGGCCCCGATCGCCCCGGGGCGGTGGACGACGCGGGCGCGGAGGGGGGAGAGCCGCACCGCGACCAGGTCCAGGCGCACGGCGCAGCCCGCCAGCTCGGGGCGCCCCGCGAGGTATGCCTCGGCGGCGCGCGCGATCCGCGCCCGTTGCGCCGCGCCGACGGGCTCGTCGAGCACCGCGGGGTCGCCGCGCGCCTTCACCTCGCAGATCGCCACGACGCCCGCGCGCACGGCCACGAGGTCGAGCTCTCCGCCGGCTCCCCGCCACCGCGAGTCGAGCACGGTCCACCCGCGCCGGGTCAGGTGCCGCGCCGCGGCCCGCTCGCCCCGGCGCCCCGCATCCGTCCGATCTCCCACGACGCGATGGTCGCGCCGCCGGGCGTCACGGCTCCAGGGGCGAGCGCCTCAGGGGGCGCGCGGGGGTGTGACGGGCCCCGTCAGTCCCCCCAGCGAAACCCGGTCCGCCCCGCCGCGACCGGCAGCGGGCTGCCGGGCAGGCCAGGCGGCGGGTTCGGGTCGTTGTACCCGCCCGGGGCCACGTCGTTCGGCCCGTCGGGATGGAACAGCGAGGCGAGGTACTGGATCTGGCCGCGCCCGGGGCCGAGCTCGGTCTGACCCCCGCCGTACGCCCCGATGCCGTGGTCGCGCAGGTGGTCGTAGGTGGCCATCAGCTCGCGCAGGGGGCCGATGCGGGAGGGCTTGACGTTGATCATGCGCGGCGTCCACTCGAGCGCCCGGACGTCGGCGACCGAGTGGATCGGCGCGTCCCAGGTCACGCGCGTCCTCGGCGCCGCGCAGCGCCTCGCGGAGGGGCGGGGTCAGCTTGGGGTCCTCGATCCACGCGTCGGGGAAGCGGGCAACGATGCGCTCGTAGATGCGCGGATCGCTGGGCACGGCGAAGGGCACGTCGTCGTAGGTGCCCTTCATGTCGAACGTCTCGACCACCCCCATCTCGGCGAGCTCGTCGATCAGCTCCGGCGACCACTCGTCGGTCGGGTCGAGCTTGAACCGCAGGCCGGGCGTGCGCTCGAGGAAGCCCCGCAGCCGCCCGGCGCCGTCGTCGAGACGGGTCGAGACGACGAAGGTGACCGGGCGCGGCTGCAGGCCGAGGGCGTCGGCGAGCGAGGCCCCCGCCTGCCGCAGCGCGAGGTCGAGGGCGGCGCTCTCGAACGCCCAGCGGCGGTAGTTGCGCGAGAAGTCGCGGACGGGCTCGGCGGGGAAGAGGGCAAGCCCGTCGAGGTGGCGCGCGAGCCCGTCGAGGGTCCAGTCGCCGGCGAGCGGGAGCGTCGGCCCCGCCGCGAGCTGGGCCTCGTGGTCGACCTCGTCGTAGACGACGTCCTCGCCCACGCCCTCCTCCCCCGCGCCGTGGAGGGTGATCACCGTGGTCACGCGGGCGAACTCGGGCGCCAGCTGCAGCGAGAGCCGGTCGAGACGGTACCCCTCGATGCGCAGGGGCAGGCCGGCGATGCGGCTGTACGTGCCGCTCACGTCCCGCCGGGTCCCGCATCCGACGTCACGGCATCCTCCTCGTGGGCCACGCCCTAAGACTAGGCATCGGCCGTGCCCGGCGCCGTTCGTGACTCCGCGCCGACTCGGCGCGATCGGATGCTCATCCGCGCGCCCCTCCCTGGGAGCCTGGGCGGTGTGGTCGCACGGCTCGTCAGCCCCGCCGTCCTCGGCCTCGAGACCTCCACCGTCGAGGTCGAGGTGGACCTTCGCGCCGGCCTGCCCGCGTTCTCGGTCGTCGGCCTCCCCGACGCGGCGGTGCAGGAGGCGCGCGAACGGGTGCGCTCGGGCCTGGCCAACCAGGCGTACCAGGTGCCGGCGCGGCGCATCGTCGCGAACCTCGCGCCCGCCGACCTCCGCAAGGCCGGGCCGCAGTACGACCTGCCGCTGGCGCTCGCCATCCTCTGCGCGTCGGGCCAGGTCGCGCCGGCCTCCCTCGCCGGAGCGGGCGCCGTCGGCGAGCTGGCCCTGGACGGCTCGCTGCGCCCCGTGCCGGGGGCGCTGGCGATGGCCGAGCACGCCGCCCGCCAGGGGTGGAGGCGGCTCGTCGTGCCGCGGGGCAACGCCGCCGAGGCCGCGCTCGTGCCCGGCGTCGAGGTCCTCGGCCCGGCGACCCTCCGGGCGGCCGTGGACCTCCTCGAGGGGCGGGCGGAGCCGACCCTGGTGCGGCTCGACGCCACCGCCCTCCTCGCGACCGGCGAGCGCGCCCGCGGCCCCGATCTGGCCGAGGTGCGCGGGCAGGGCGCGGCGCGGCGGGCACTGGAGGTGGCGGCCGCCGGCGGCCACTCGATGCTCATGCTGGGGCCTCCGGGCGGCGGCAAGACGATGCTCGCGCGCCGGCTCCCCGGCCTCCTGCCGCCGCTCGCCCTGGACGAGGCGATCGAGGTCACCCGCATCCACTCCGTGGCGGGGCTGCTCGACGCGGGATGCCCCCTGGTGACCCGGCGCCCGTTCCGTGCCCCGCACCACACCATCTCGGCCGCGGGCCTCGTGGGCGGCGGGCGCATCCCGCGGCCCGGGGAGGTGAGCCTCGCCCACGGCGGGGTGCTGTTCCTCGACGAGGTGTGCGCCTTCGCGCCGTCGGCGCTGGACGCGCTGCGCCAGCCCCTCGAGGAGGGGCGGATCGACGTGGCCCGGGCGATGGTCAGCGCGCGCTTCCCGGCCCGGGCGCTGCTCGTGTGCGCGGGAAACCCCTGCCCGTGCGGCTTCGACGGCGATCCGGTGCGTCGCTGCGTCTGCCCGCCCGGGCGCGCCGAGGCGTACCGGGCGCGCCTCTCGGGGCCCGTCCTGGACCGGATCGACCTCCACATCGACGTGCCGCGCCTCGCGCGGGACGAGGTCCTCGCCGGGGGCTCGAGCGAGCCCAGCGCCGCGGTCCGGGCCCGGGTCGGGGCGGCGCGGCAGGTCGCGGCGGGCCGGGGCCAGGCCGAGCCCAACGCCCGGCTCGGCCCCGCCGCGGCGCGGCGCGCCGCCGCCCTCGACCCGGCTGGGCGGGCGCTGCTCGGGCGGGCGATCGACCGGCTGGGCCTGTCGGCGCGCGCCCATGACCGCCTGCTGCGCGTCGGCCGCACCATCGCCGATCTGGCCGGTGACGAGCGCGTGGCGGAGCACCACCTCGCCGAGGCGCTCGGCTACCGCGTGGCGGCCGGAGGCGCCGGGGCGGCGGCGTGACCGGGCCGGCCGAGTGGCCCCTGGGCCTCGCCCTGCTCGCTCAGGCATTGGGGCGGGACCTCCAGCGCGCGGCGGGGCGTGCGGGGGGAGGCCGGGCGCTGTGGCGCGCCGACCGCGAGGCGCTCGGCCGGGCGCTCGGCCTCGCCGGGGCGGAGCTCGCCGCCGCGGACGCGGCGCGGCGGCGCTTCGACGCCTCCGCCGAGCGGCGCCGGCTGGCGGAGGCGGCGATCGTCCACGTCGGCACCCCGGACCGCCGCTACCCGAGCCGCCTCGTCGAGCTCCACGACCCGCCCTTCGGCCTCTTCGCCCGCGGGTCGGTGGAGCGCGCGCTCGCGGCGATCGCCGGCGCGCCCGTGGTCGCGATCGTGGGCAGCCGCCGCGCGACCGCCCAGGGACGGGCCTTCGCGCGCGGGCTGGCCGGCCGGCTGGCCGAGCGGGGCGCCGTGATCGTCAGCGGGCTGGCGCACGGGATCGACGCCGCCGCGCACGAGGGCGCGCTCGCGGCGGGCGGGACGACCATCGCCGTGCTCGGCTGCGGCGTCGACGTGCCGTACCCGCGGCGCAACCGCGACCTCGCCCGGCGGGTGGCCGAGCGAGGGGCGCTGGTGTCCGAGTACTGGCCCGGCACGGCGCCCGCCCCGTGGCGGTTCCCGGCTCGCAACCGCATCGTGGCCGGGCTCGCCCAGGCGGTGGCCGTCGTCGAGGCCGGGCGGCGGTCGGGCGCCCTGATCACCGCCGACTTCGCCCTCGAGCTGGGGCGGCCCGTGCTGGCGGTGCCGGGCTGGCCGGGGGCGCTCGCCTCGGAGGGCTGCAACGGGCTGCTCCGGGCCGGCGCGGCGCTGCTCGAGGGGCCGGAGGACGTGGTCGCCGAGATGGCGGAGGCCGGCTGGAGCGACGCGGCGCCGGCGGCCGCGGCCGCCCTCGGCGGGCTCGGGGGGCGGATCCACGGGCTGCTCCAGCGCGAGCCGATGGGTGCCGACCGGCTCGCGGACGAGCTGGCCGAGGAGGCGGCGGCGGTGTCCGCGGCGCTCGCACTGCTCGAGGTCGAGGGGCTCGCCGTGCGCGGGGAGGGGCAGCGCTTCTGGGCGGCGCCGCTGCGTGGCCCACCCCTCGGCGAGACGTAGACCGAGCCGTCGGCGCTGTCGGCGCGCCCCCGAGGGGCGTGACGCCCCAGGCCGGGGTAGGTTGCACGGATGACCGGTTCGACGCCGCCGGTGCCCGGCCGGTACGCCGAGGCCGTGCTGATCGGGGTCGGCGGGATGGCCGAGGTCTACCGCGCAACGGACGCCGAGCTGGGGCGGACCGTGGCGGTGAAGGTGCTCTCGGCCGCGCTCGCGAGCGATGCGGACCACCGGCGGCGGTTCGCGCGTGAAGCGCGAGCGGCCGCCCGCATCCCTTGCCCGCAGGTCGCGGCGATCTACGACGTCGGCGAGTGGCGAGGGAGGCCGTTCATCGTGATGGAGTTCATCGCGGGCGGAACGCTGGCCGACCGCATGAGCGAGGGGCCCGTCGCCGCCGAGGAGGCTCTCGGATGGATCGCCGACGCGGCCGCGGCCATCGACGCGGCGCACGCCCACGGGGTCGTCCATCGCGACGTGACCCCCTCGAACCTCATGCTGACGCCCGACGGTGTCGTGAAGGTCGTCAACTTCGGCATCGCCCGCGTGCTCGAGGGCGAGACATCGGCCACCATCACACGCGCCGGCATGGCGCTCGGAACGGCCGGCTATATCTCGCCGGAGCAGGCGCGCGGGGAGCGGGGCGGTCCGGCGAGCGACGTCTACGCCCTCGCGGTCGTCGCCCACGAGCTGCTCACGGGCGTCCGGCCTTTCGGCGGCCGCTCGCCTCCAGCCGAGATGGCCGCCCGGCTGAGCGAGGCGCCGCCGCGGCCCTCCGGGCGGCGACCGGGGCTGCCCCTGGCCATCGACCCGGTCTTCGCCCGGGCCCTGGCGGTACCGCCCGAGCGCCGCCAGGCGAGCGCCGCCGCCTTCGCGGACGAGCTCCGGACCGCGATGGGGCGCGTGGCCACGGTCACCGCGCCGATCGTCCCCGAGGTTCGCCGGCGGCCGCGCCGGGCGCTTGCCATCGCTGGCATCGCGGTGCTCGCTCTCGTCGTGGGCGCGCTGGGCGCGGCCGCGGTGGGGGTCTTCGGATCGGGGGGGGACGGTGATCCGGGTCCGGCGGCGCAGGCCCCGGCGACGACCGCAGAGGTGAGGACCGTCACCGAGCCGGGCCCGGCGACGACCGTCGTCCGCACGGCGCCCGCGCCGGCGCCCCCGCCGGCGCCCCCGCCGGCGGCGGCGGCGCCGAAGGCTGGAAAGGCGCCGAAGGTCAAGGGGGCGCCGTCGTTCGAGCGGGCCCGACGCATGACCGACGACGCCTGGCAGGAGATCACCCGCGGCCGCCCCGACAAGGCCGTCCGGCTCATGGAGCGGGCCGTTCCGGTGCTCGCGGGGTCGGGCGATCTCTACGAGGGCTACGCGTACTACAACCTCGGTCGCGGGCTCCTGGACCTGGGCGAGTGCGAGGACGCGATCCCTCACCTTGAGGCGTCCCTCGACCAGCCGGGCTCGGAGGCCCAGCTCGCCGAGCGGGCCGCGATGCTCCGCCGGGCGCGCGCGTGCGAGAAGTGAGCTGCGCCGGTCGGCGCCATCGCCGTCCGCCGAAACGGCTGGTGCGGTGAGGGCTACCGGGTAGGCGCGCGCCGGCGCCCGCCGCTCGGGCGGTCGGCGCCGTAGCGGTCCAGCACCTGCTCCGCGAGCTCGGCGACCGTGCGCCGCAGCGAGACCGGCTCGAACAGCACGGCCTCGCCCTGGTACTTCAGGAGCTCCTTCACCAGCCAGTCCTCGCTGGCGTAGGGGATCTCCACCAGGACCGACCCGTCGGCGAAGCGCTCGCGCGAGCCGTGCTTCTCGAGCATCCAGCGCGCCAGGGCCGGGGTGCACCAGACCGACGCGCTCTGGGCGACGGTGCCGCCGGGCTGCGGCCGTGCGCCCCAGGGCATGTAGGGGCCGGCGCTCGTGATCTCGGGCCGGCGCTCGAAGCGCTCGTCCATCAGACTGGCGCTGCGGATGCGGTCGAGCCGGAACGTGCGCTGGCCGCCGGCGCGCCGGCAGTGCGCGACGACGTACCAGGCGTCCTGGGCGTTGACGAGCAGGTGCGGCTCGATCGCGCGCCGGGTGATGGCGCCGCGCGACTCGGTCCAGTAGTCGATCTCCAGCACCCGGTCCTCGCGGATGGCGTGGCTGACGGCGGCCGCGACGCCCGTGTCGGCGACCTGGGCCCTCCCGAGCTCGACGGTCGGCAGGTCGTCCTCGCCGATGGCCGCCTCGAGCTTCGCCCGCACCGAGCTGAGGGACCCACCGTCCTCGGTGGGCAGCCGGTCGCCGATGAACTCGAGCGCCCACAGGAGCGCCTTCGCCTCGAGGGGGGAGAGCCGGGCGGGGCGGCTGAAGCGGTCGCCGTAGGTCTCCTTCTGCACGACGACGGTGTCGCCCTCGATCTGCGCATAGAGCGCGTAGCAGCCGCCGCCGAAGTTGATGAGGTTCAGCAGGCCGATGTCGTCCTCGAGCACCTTCTTGTCGAGATTGAGGGCCTTCCGCAGCTCGGAGACCGGGATCTGGGCCTCCGCGGACTCGCCGCAGGCCGACAGCAGCCGCGTCATGAGGGCCAGCAGGCGCGCGAAGCGCTCGGCCGGGACGACCCGCTCGGGAGGCTGGGCGGCGCCGGAGCCCGAGCCCTGGGCGGGCGCCGGCTCCTCCGGCGGCGGCGAGGCGGCGACCTCGGCGGGCGGCGGCACGCGTCCCCCGTCGGCCTGGTGGCGGTCCCCGACCAGCTCGAGCGCCGACACGACGGCGTCCCGCAGGTCGGGCGGGTCGAGCGCCTGGGCCTCGGCGCCCAGGCCGAGGATCCACGACACCAGCTCGTGCCGGTTCGCGTACGGCGTCGTGTAGACGCCCGCCCCGTCGGCGCCGATGGCCGTCTCGCCGTATCCGCCGAACATCTGCTCCACCCACCACGCGATCGTGGGGGTGAGGGAGATCGTGGCCGTGCGGTCGGCCTCGTCGAGCTGCCAGGGGGCGCGGTCGCGATAGCGGGAGAGGTCGAAGTCCTGGGGCGCGGGGAAGTCGTGCTCGGCCCGCGTCTTGAAGGTGATGCGCCCCTCGATCCGCGACAGGCGGAACATGCGCGTGTCCTGGCGCTCGTGCGACCAGCCCACCACGTACCAGTTCCCGGCCGAGTAGAGGAGGCTGTACGGGTTGACCTCGCGGTCGGACCGCTCGTCGCGGCCGATCGAGTAGTACGTGAACCGGATCGTCTTGCGCCGGCCGATCGCCGACTCGATCTTGGTCAGGTGCGCGGCGACCTCCGGCGAGTAGTCCCCCCCGAGGAGGTTCAGGGAGACGGTGCGCGCCGCGTGGTCGTCCAGGGGGCTCGGACGGCCGAGGGTGAGGTGCTGGAGGGCCAGGCGGAGCGGCTCGGCGTAGGCGAACTGCCCCTCGAGCAGGTAGAGGCAGGTCTGCAGCGCCGACAGCTCGGCGGGGTCGAAGTCGAGCTCCGGCAGGTAGTAGTTCTCGGGCGGCAGCGCGTAGAGGTCGCCCTGGAAGGGGTCGTCGCCGGGCCGCTCGACGGCGAGGCGCAGGCCCATGCTCTCGATCTCGGCCCGGTCGGCGTAGAAGCGGCGCAGGAACGCCTGCTCGCTCATGCCGCCGTAGCCCTCGACGGCCTCGTGGATCTCGTCGGCGGTGACCGGCCGCTGCTGGGCCATCAGGAAGGCGACCAGCGAGAGCTGCCGGACCAGCTTGTCGTCGTCTCTCATCGCCATGGTCGCTCCGACATCACGGCCCGTCCGGGTTGCCTCATGATATCCCAGGGGTGTCCGCCGGACCCTCGCCGGGGGCCGGCGAAGGTCGCTCGGAGCGGGCCGCCATGAGGTCGCGGTGGGCCAGGCCCGAGAGGGCGAGCTCGACCGGGACCAGCACCGCGGCCGCCGCGAGCGCCCACAGGAGCGGCGGGGCGAGGGCCGCCGCGGTCCCGAGCCCCCCCGCCATGCCGAGGAGGATCACCGCGAGCTCGCCCCGCGTCACCGAGGCCGGGTCGGAGGGGTTGACGCCCGCGTGGACGGCGAGCGCGGCCGCGAAGGCGACCGCCGCGATGGCGAAGCGGCCGTTGACGAGCGCGGTCAGCAGGATCGCGCCCACCAGGGCGATCGCCGCCCACAGCACCGCATAGCGACGCCCGGCGCGGCCGAGGAGGACGATCGTCGTCGTCTTGGGCGGGAGCGCCCGGCTGTCCGGGATCCGGTCGAGGTAGTGGTGCATCATCAGCATCGCGACGCACGAGGCGGCGTAGGCGATCCCGGCCAGGGCGGCGCCGCCGGAGAGCTCGCCCCGCTGCAGGACGTAGGCGCCGGTGGTGCAGCCCCAGATGCAGGCGAACGCGATCGCCTCGCCGCTGAAGGGGCGGTAGGAGGCCCGCACGGGCGGCAGCGTGTAGAGCACCGCCCCGGCGAGGCCCGCCGCGCCGTAGGCGAGCAGGACCCAGCCCCAGGTCGCGGCGGCGGCGATCCCCACGACCGTCGCCGCCAGCGCCGCGGCGATGCCGGTGGCGCGGAGCTCGCGGGTCCCCAGCAGCCCGGAGGCGATCACCTTGCTGCCGCCGCTGATGACCCGGGGCGACGGGTCGCGGTCGGTCCCGGAGCGCCAGTCGGCGATCTCGTTCACGCAGTGCGCGACGAGGCCCTGCAGCAACACGCCGATCGCGACCGCGGTCAGGTAGCCCCAGGTCGAGATGCCGTCCCCGTCGCGCCAGGCGAGCGCCGTGCCGAGGGTGATCGCGGTGAACGACCACAGGAGCACCGGGATCACCCGGAGCTCCAGCCACAGGCCCAGCAGCACCCGCCGAAGGCCGGCCATGGGCCACCCTAACCCCAGGGAGGGGGCGGCTGGTACCCTCATCGGCGGTGTCGCTGCACGAGCGCGTCCACGACCTCCCGACCGAGGACGAGCTGGCCCAGCTCGTCGGGGCGGCGACCCCGCACTTCGCGTTCCAGGCGCGGGAGCGGATCGCCCAGCTCGCGGCCGCCCTGCCGCCGGACCATCCGCGCCAGGCGGAGCTGGCGGCCCACCTCGAGTACCTCGACCGGCTGGGCTACGAGGGCGAGACCGCCGGGGTGGCGCAGCCCGACCTGCCCCCCCGGGCGTCGCTCAGCGGGCTGGCGCAAGGGCGCAGCGCGCCGCCCGGCTGAAGATCCGCAGGATCCGCGCGGTCGCGCCCCAGACGTCCTCGCCCGCCAGCGGATAGCGCAGCGCGAGCGGCGCCGGCTCCGCCGGCAGCGCGGCGTCGGCCCGGAGCACGTCGGCGACCGGCACCTCGAGGATCCGGGCGACCTCGGCGTCGCTGGGGACCGGCGCGAGCGGGCCGTCGGCCACGGCCACGAACGGCCGGACGATGAAGCCCGAGACCATCGTGCTGACGTCGTCGAGCTCACCGACCAGGCGCAGCGCGGCGGCGGGGATGCCGACCTCCTCCTCGGTCTCGCGCAGGGCGGCGTCCCTCGGCGACGGGTCATCGGGCTCGACGACGCCGCCGGGCAGCGAGATCTGGCCCGGGTGCGACGGCACGCTCTCGCTCCGCTTGGTGAGCAGGAGATGGGCCTCGCCGCCGCGGTCGTACAGCACGAGCAGCACCGCCGCCCGCCGGCCGGGACCGGGGAGCTCGACCGGCTCGCGGCCGCGCAGCGTCGCGGCGAGCGCCGCCGCGAGGTCGCCGGCGCGCGGCACCCGGGTCGCCGATTCGCGCGCGGGCGGGGGGCAGTCGGCTCCGCCGGACACCGGCGGGAGTCTACGCCCGCGGCGCAGGAGCGGTCCGCGCGCGCTCTATCCTGCGCTGACGTGGGCACGCGGGACCCGATCCTCCTCCAGCCGCAGGATCTCGCCATCCTCGCGCTGGAGAGCGAGACGGTCGCCGGCCACGCCTGCAAGGTCGTGCTGGTGGGTGACGGGGCGCCCGGTCTGGCGGCGCTCCGCCGGGCCATCGCACGGCGCATCGCCGACGCCCCCGAGCTGACCCGCCGCCTCGGCGAGGCCGGCGGCGCCGCGGCCTGGGTGCCGGACGAGGGCTTCGACCTGGCCGCCCACGTCGTCGCGAGCCCCGCCCGCGAGCCGCTCGACGGCGCGGGGCTGCGGCGGGAGGTGGCCCGGCTCTTCGCCGAGCGCCTCGACCGCTCGCGCCCGCTCTGGCGCATCGACGTCGCGCCCCTCGAGGGCGGGTGGCAGGCGCTCGTCTGGAGGACCCACCACGCGCTCGCCGACGGGACGACGGCCATGCGCTACGCGCGGGCGATCCTGTGGGACCCGCAGCCGGAGCCCGCGGGTGGGGCGGACGCCCACGGCGCGTCCGCGGCGGCCGACGACGAGCGCCGCCGCGGCCATCTCCTCGGCTTCATGCGTCGCGAGATCGGGCCGCCCGGCCATCCCTCGCCCTTCGACGGGCGCATCGGCACCCGCCGGCAGGTGGCGTTCGCCGCCGTCGCGCTGGGGCCGTTGCACGACGCCGCGCGGTCGGCCGGCGCGGCGACGGTCAACGATGCCGTCCTCACGGTGGTCGCCGGCGGGATCCGCCGCTGGCTGGAGGCCCGTCACGGACCGCTCGGGACCATCCGGGTGCGTGTGCCGGTCAGCCTGCACCACGAGGGCGACGATCCCGGGAACCGCGACTCGTTCTTCTCCCTCGCCGTGCCCCTCGCCGAGCCGGACGCCGTGGCCCGGCTCCGGGCGGTCCACGCGGCCACCGCGGCCCGCAAGGCCGACGACGACGCGCGGACGCAGGACGAGATGATGCGCGCGCTCGCGAGCCGGTCGCCCGCACTGCGGGCCCTCGCCGCCCGGCTCGAGGCGAGCCCCCGCGCGTTCGCCGTCGCCGTGTCGAACGTCGTCGGCCCGCGGTCGCCGGTCACGGTCCTGGGAGCGCCCGTCCGCGGCCTCTACTCGCTGGCCGAGATCGGGCAGCGCCACGCGCTGCGGGTCGGGGTGGTGTCGCTCGCCGACACCCTGGGCCTCGGCCTGTGCGCCGACCCGGGCATCGTTGACGACCTGCAGGCGATGGCCGAGGGCGCCGAGGCGGAGGCGCGGGCCCTCATCGAGGCCGCGTGACGGGCGCCCCCGACGAGGCCGCCCTCAGGCACCTGGTCGAGCGCCTCGGGGCCGCCCGCGACGCGGCCGCCGCCATCGCGGGGCGCCCCGCGATCGGTGTGCGGGCGGTCGAGCCGGCTCACGGCCGCCGCAGCTACCTCTGCGCCTTCGAGGGCCCCGCGTTCCTGTGCCTGGACGACGGGCTCGCCGCCGAGCGCGACGCCCGGCGCGTCCGGGAGGCGGCGTCGGCGAGCCTGCTCTGGGAGCAGGTCGAGGCGCTGGTGGACGCCGCCTCCCTGCGCGACCTGGCCGCCGCCATCGGCCGCCTCCTGGCCCGGCGCGGCGATCCGCCCGAGGTCGCCGAGAGCCTCGAGGTCGTGGCGGCCCGGGCGCTCGACCTGGCGCGCTGGCGCGACGACCCGCGGCGGGCGGTCGCCTCGGTCCCCGATCTCGACAGGGCGACGGCCCTCCAGGAGCGGCTGGTCGGCGCCTACCGCCGCTTCCTGCGGGCCTCCGAGCCGCTCGTGGAGGTGCAGGACCGGCTCGACGCCGGCCTGGTGGAGGCGCTGCGCGACGTGGAGCAGAGCGCGGGGCCGGCGGGGGCCGCCGAGCGGCTGGCCGACCGTCTCGCGGCGGCCATGCCCGAGACCGAGGACGGCGCCGACCAGGTCGTGAGGGCGCACCTCACGCGGCTGGCCGGCTAGGTGACCGCGGGCTCCGGGACGACGCCGAAGTTCTCGGCGTAGAGCTCGGAGACGCGCGAGCTGCCCGACATCCCGCCGGCTGAGGCATGGCGGCGCCTCGGCCGGCTCAGCCTGGACCAGCGGATGGTCATGATCGCGACCCTTGCCCGCGTCACCTGGCGGGCCGGGGCGCGGGCGTGACCCCGGGAGTCCGCCCGACCGGTCCCGCTTGCGAGTCGCCGACGCTCCTGGTCGTCACCTTTCAACTCGCACGGCGTTGCTGCGGAATGGCGCCCGAGCACCGGCTCCGCGGGTCGTGCCCGACATCGGCCGGGGATCCAGGCATCTCGTTCGTTGACCCCCGCAGCCGCCCGCGCCCGGCGCCGCGCGCTTCACCGCGCCCGCGCGGCAAGCGCGGGGGGGTTGACGATGAACGTGCCGGTCCCGATCCTCGAGCCGAATCGCCCGGCCTCCCGCCGGCCGATGCCCGGCCAGACGTCCCACCGGTAAAAGCCGGGGACCAGGCCCTGCAGCGATCCGGCGTATTGCCAGCCCGACTTGAGCCGGAGCATCGGCCGCGTGGGCCAGGCGGTCATGACCTTGCGGCCGTCGCGGCGCAGCTGCACGTTGTAGTACCGGGTCCGCGAGACGGCGGTCCAGCGCAGCAGCGGTGCGCCCGAGACGTGCGCTCCGCGCGCCGGCTGCAGAACGCGACGCCCCGGACGCGTCATGACCGGCAGGGTGGAGACGTTGCCTGCCTGGTCGACCGCCTGCACCTCGTACCGATAGGCGCGGCCGTTCTCGACCCTACTGTTAACGAATGCGCTCGCGCGGCCCCGGAAGACGACGCTCTTCCTCGCGCCTCCCAGCCCCGGGCTGCGCGAGACCCGGAGCCTCGCGTCGGACGAAGCCGTCCACCGGATGACCGAGAAGCCGTCTCCCGGCTGGGCGGGGACGATCCGCAGCACGGGCGGCGTCGCGTCGTAACGGAGCGGGACGGCGAGCGGGGGACTCTGGTTGCCGGCGTGATCGCGACAGCCGCCCTGGGCAAGCGCCGTGGTCGAGTCGGGCCCGGCGTAGACCACGGACGGGCAGGACGCGATCCCCGAGGTGCCGTCCGTCCCCCCGAACGAGACCGCGACCGGGCTCGTGTACCAGCCGGATGGGTCGGGCGGGCGGGAGAACGCCGCCGTGATCCCCTGGGGAGGGGTCCGGTCGACGAGGATCGTCACCTTCACGGAGGCGCTCGCCGGAGGGGAGGGGAAGGATGCGGTGCAAGTCTGCTCATGAACGCCGTCGGCCTCAAAGGCCCTGGGGGTGCATCCCACGCGGTCCGCGTCGGCGGGGGTCACCAGCCAGTTGAGCGCCACCGGCGCTGTCCACCACCCTGTGCACCCGTTGGCCAGCCCGTTGCAGACGGGCGTGACGGTCGGCACCGCTGCCTCGGCGCGGCCGTCCCCCAGGGCGTCGGGTACGGCCATCGCAAGGAGGGCCGCCAGCAGAAGGGGGTACAGCGGGCGCGCGTCCCGGCCCGGGGCCCGCCCGCGCAGACGCCGGACCAGCAGCAGAAGCAGCAGGCTCGCGAGGGCCAGCACCGCGAGGGCGATCGCCGCCGGCATCAGCGGACGGTTGGCGCTCCCCTCGGCGATCGGGCCGATCTGGGCGACCGGCTCGGCGGATGGAGCCTGCCCGCGCGCCGGCGGAATCGTCTGCCGGGCCGTCGTGGTCGCGGCCGCCGGCGTGGAGCGAGTCGCCTTCGCCCGAGCGCGCGGCGCCGGAGTCGGCTCCGCGCGGGTCGTCGCCGGCGCCGCGGATCGTCGCGGCGGGGTGCTTGGCGCGACCTCGGAGGCACTCGTCGGGGGGGCGGTCAACGTCGAGCCCGATTCGGGGGCGGGCGCCGGCTCCGCCGGCGCGGCTCGCGATGGCGTCGCCGGCGTCGCGACGGCTGCCGGCGGCGTCGGTGCCGGGCGACTCTGGAGCGCGCCCGGATGCGGATCGGGTGCGGGCTGGCTCCTGATCGGAGGCCGATCGGGCTCGACCGCCTGCGCGGTCGCCGCGAACCCCGCGAGAGCCAGGAGGCAGACCAGCATCC
Source organism: Miltoncostaeaceae bacterium (assembly GCA_963835685.1). Taxonomy (GTDB): domain Bacteria; phylum Actinomycetota; class Thermoleophilia; order Miltoncostaeales; family Miltoncostaeaceae; genus DATAGF01. The sequence continues at coordinate 105,632 of CAWIGI010000010.1, read as the reverse complement.
GCCCCCAAGGGCTCGCCATTGTCCTCGTGGCCCGTCCCACGCAGTTCATCCTGCTCACCTTAACTTTCCTGCGACGGTACCCGGGGGAACGTGCGCCGGTCAAAGGCGCACGTCCCCCTGGGCCTGTCATGGGCTTGCAAAGCCGCGATCAGGTCGAACCGATCGCGGCTCTCCGGGCTATGGCGTCGGTGTCGCACCTCCTTACTGGGTCTGCGTGGCGGACTGCGTGAGCAGGTTGAGGTTGATCGCCGGGGCCAGGGCCACGGACGCGTTGGTCTGCGTCACGTCACCGTCGTCGCCGCGGCTGCCGATCCGGACCGGGGTGTTGCTGTTGGTCGGGTCGTACTGCTTCGACGTGGCGTCGGCGAAGGCGTCCTGGTCGTTCTTGGCCGTCTGGCCGATCGCCTGCACGCCGCCGCCGGAGTAGCCGTCGTCCTTGGGCTTGTCGCCGTACTTGTCCTTGTCGTCGTGCTTGCGCTTGCCGTCGTCCTTGGGCTTGTCGCCGTACTTGTCCTTGCCGTCGTAGCCCTGCTGCTGGGACGCGGCCTGGTTGGTCTCGTTGGCGTTGAGCGCGAGCGCGCCGGCCAGCGAGAGGTTGGTCTGGCTCACCGAGCCGTCGTCGCCGGGGCTGCCGATCCGGACGGGGGTGTTGCTGTTGGTCGCGCCGGACTGCTTCGAGGTGGCGTCGGCGTCGGCGTACTGGTCGCTCTTGGCCTCCTGGCCGATCGCCTGCACGCCCCCGCCGCCCGAGCCGTAGCCCTGGCTCTGGGTGGCGGACTGGTTGGTCCCGTTGAGGTTGATCGCCGGGGCCAGGGCCACGGACGCGTTGGTCTGCGTCACGTCACCGTCGTCGCCGCGGCTGCCGATCCGGACCGGGGTGTTGCTGTTGGTCGGGTCGTACTGCTTCGACGTGGCGTCGGCGAAGGCGTCCTGGTCGTTCTTGGCCGTCTGGCCGATCGCCTGCACGCCGCCGCCGGAGTAGCCGTCGTCCTTGGGCTTGTCGCCGTACTTGTCCTTGTCGTCGTGCTTGCGCTTGCCGTCGTCCTTGGGCTTGTCGCCGTACTTGTCCTTGCCGTCGTAGCCCTGCTGCTGGGACGCGGCCTGGTTGGTCTCGTTGGCGTTGAGCGCGAGCGCGCCGGCCAGCGAGAGGTTGGTCTGGCTCACCGAGCCGTCGTCGCCGGGGCTGCCGATCCGGACGGGGGTGTTGCTGTTGGTCGCGCCGGACTGCTTCGAGGTGGCGTCGGCGTCGGCGTACTGGTCGCTCTTGGCCTCCTGGCCGATCGCCTGCACGCCCCCGCCGCCCGAGCCGTAGCCCTGGCTCTGGGTGGCGGACTGGTTGGTCCCGTTGAGGTTGATCGCCGGGGCCAGGGCCACGGACGCGTTGGTCTGCGTCACGTCACCGTCGTCGCCGCGGCTGCCGATCCGGACCGGGGTGTTGCTGTTGGTCGGGTCGTACTGCTTCGACGTGGCGTCGGCGAAGGCGTCCTGGTCGTTCTTGGCCGTCTGGCCGATCGCCTGCACGCCGCCGCCGGAGTAGCCGTCGTCCTTGGGCTTGTCGCCGTACTTGTCCTTGTCGTCGTGCTTGCGCTTGCCGTCGTCCTTGGGCTTGTCGCCGTACTTGTCCTTGCCGTCGTAGCCCTGCTGCTGGGACGCGGCCTGGTTGGTCTCGTTGGCGTTGAGCGCGAGCGCGCCGGCCAGCGAGAGGTTGGTCTGGCTCACCGAGCCGTCGTCGCCGGGGCTGCCGATCCGGACGGGGGTGTTGCTGTTGGTCGCGCCGGACTGCTTCGAGGTGGCGTCGGCGTCGGCGTACTGGTCGCTCTTGGCCTCCTGGCCGATCGCCTGCACGCCCCCGCCGCCCGAGCCGTAGCCCTGGCTCTGGGTGGCGGACTGGTTGGTCCCGTTGAGGTTGATCGCCGGGGCCAGGGCCACGGACGCGTTGGTCTGCGTCACGTCACCGTCGTCGCCGGGGCTGTGGATCCGGACCGACACGTTCTTGTTGGTCGGGTTCTTCTGGGTCGCCTCGGCGGTCGCGTCGGCGTCCTGGTCGCTCTTGGCCGTCTGGCCGGCCGCCTGCGTGCCGCCGCCGCCGGACTGCTGCTGGCTGGCGGACTGGCCGGTCGCGTTGGCGTTCACCGCGGGCGCCGCGGCCACCGCGGCGTTCGTCTGGGTGACCGAGCCGCCGTCGCCCGGGCTCCCGATGCGGACCGACACGTTCTTGTTGGTCGGGTTCTTCTGGGTCGCCTCGGCGGTCGCGTCGGCGTCCTGGTCGCTCTTGGCCGTCTGGCCGGCCGCCTGCGTGCCGCCGCCGCCGGACTGCTGCTGGCTGGCGGACTGGTCGGTCGCGTTGGCGTTCACCGCGGGCGCCGCGGCCACCGCGGCGTTGGTCTGGGTGACCGAGCCGTCGTCGCCGGGGCTGTGGATCCGGACCGCGATGTTCTCGTTGGTCGGGTTGGTCTGCGTGGACGTCGCGGACGAGGTGGCCGACTGCTGGCTCTGGGCCGTCTGGCCCACGGCCTGCTCGCCGGGGCTCGCCATCGCGGTGCCCGCGCCGGCTGAGAGGAGGAGGCAGAGCGCCCCTCCGATCAGCGCGCGCTTGAAGCGCTGCATGGATGCTCCTTGCTCGACACGAGATCCGGGCGATGACGCCCGGATCGGGACATGGCGTCCGAGGACGCCCTATCCCGGTCGCTCGAGCCGGGCCCTCTCCGGGCTCGGGCGGCGCACGGCGAGCGCCGCGGCGGACCAGGAGATGGTCCCCGGCGAGAGGAGCGCGAAAGCGAAGAGGACGGCTGCGATGGCGAGGCCCGCCGCGCCGGCGCCGGCGGCGCCGCCCGCGGCGGCGCTGACCGCCGGAGAGGTGAGATGCTGAACGAATGAGTACGGTGGGTCGGCCTGAACCGCGGCCGGCCGCGGCGGTGGGGGCGCGGACGCGGCGACGGGTGGCTCGCGTGGCGGTGATATCACCGCGTCGGGCGCGAGCGTGGCGCCATCGCGCCAGTCGAGGACCGGCGCGGGCGCGGCGCGGCGGCTGGGCACCGCCCTGGTCGTCGAGGTCCGGGGGGAGGGCGGATCGGTGGCCGCGAGCGCATCGGACACGATTTCCGTCGCCGGGGGCGTCACGGTCGCGATGGTGGAAAGGTCGCCGGCCAGCCGAGGCCAGGCGATCGGAAGCCTTGGAGCCGCGCACGACCAGTTCCACGTCCAGTTCCACGTCCCACCGGGTCCTGCCGAGCCGGGGCCGGCGGCTGCCCCCGGGGAGTCGCAGGCCGGGCCGTCGCCGGCCGTCCACGTCCAGCTCCAGGTCCAGTTCCAGACCGCCGGCACCACGTACGCGGCGACGGCCGCGGAGGCCGCGGGCGTCGCGCCCGAAGGCGGGCCTGCGCCAGGCGCCCCCGAGGCCACGGTCTGCACGACCGGGCCGTTATCGCCGGGGCTGAACACCCGGACGCTGACGTTGACGTTGGCCGGGGTGGCCGGCGTCGTCGCGACCGTCGTGGGGACCTCGGCGGCGATCGGCGCCTCCGGGCCTCCTCCGGCCGCTGACGAGGCTTCCGCGACGTTCAGCGGCGTGGTCCCCGCGGGGGGTCCCTGCGGAGCCTGCTGCGCCTCGACGGCGGGCAGGACGGCGTTCGGAGGAACGTCGGCCCCCTCTGCGGAGAGGGAGGCGGCCGGCATGTGGGTCGCCGCGGGCGGCGCCGCCCCGTTCGTCGCCTCACCCGGCGAGGGCGCCGACCCATGCTGATCAGTGACGACACCCGAAGTGTCATTCGCAGGTAAAACATCGACCGCCGGTTCGGAAGTGATATCCGTCCGCGGCAACGTAATATCACCTGAGATGTCTGTCGCCGTGGCGATGGCATCGGCTGGCGTGGACCCGCCCCCGCCCGCGGAGACGACCGGTTCACCGCCACCGGCCCCGGTTCCGGGAAGCGGCACCGCGTCCTCCGCCGGGGCGGTGATACCAACTGGCTCAACCTGTTCTGATACTACCGGATTTGCAGGTACTTCCTCGTTCGCGAGCGCAGGGCTCGCCACGACGAGGGCCATCAGGGTCGCGAGCAGCGCGACCCACGGCCAGAGGCAGAGGCGTGCGGCCGGCAGGTCGCCGCGCGTGGTCGGCGCGCCAGGCCGGGCTGGTGGCAACGGGTGGGATGAGGAGTGGTGAATCGGCATTGCTCCACTCGTATTCACACCCATTCACGCGGCGGCGTCAATACGTATATCGAGGAAGTGTGAATTTGTTTTTCACCGGCTGCCCCGAGGGCGCCGGCCGGCGGGCTCGGAGCCGGCCGTTCCGCGCCGGCTGGCAGGCGCCACGGCCCGGCGGTCCACCGGGGTTTGTGCGGCGGGCGGCGACGGCATACATTTTCGAGAATGGCCACTCAGCCGCGGTCAGACGTGAGCCGGTACCTCGACCTGCCCTACGAGGTCGCCGTCGTCCGCCGCGGCGGCGAGGACGGAATGCGGTGGAGCGCGCAGGTCGTGGATCTCCCCGGGTGCGAGGTTCGGGCGCGGACGGAGGGCGAGGCGCTCGCGGCTGCCCGGGCGGCCATGGCGGATTGGATCGCCGACGCGCTCAAGCACGACCGGCCGATCCCACCGCCGCGGGAAGCCGCGACTCACAGCGGGCGGCTCCTGGTCCGGATGCCTCAGACTCTCCACGGCGATCTCGCCCGGATCGCCGACCGTGAGCACGTCAGCCTGAACGCCCTCATCATCGGGATACTCGGCGGCGCGGTCGCATGGCGGCAGCCCCCGGCGCCGGCGTCGAAGTCGGCGGGCGGTCCACCCGAAGCCGGCGAGGCGTCGGCCCCGCCGGAGTCGCCCGGGGAGGATCCCCAACCGGATCGCGCCCGCCTCCTCACGGCCGCGTTGCGCGTAAACGTCGTGGTGGTGGCGGTTGTCGGTCTGCTCGCCGTGGCTCTGCTCGTCGCGGCGCTGACGACCTGAGCCGCGCCCGGCGGCCGCGGGGGACGTCTCCCGTCTCCTGAGCCTACTGGCGGCTCGAGTTCGTCGAGCCCCGCCGCGGCCGGGCGGGCCTGGTCGAGGGCGTTCATGAGGCGCGGTGAGCGGCGTGGGCGAGGAGCGATCGGCCAGGCAGGCCAGTCCCCGGCGCTCGGCGAGCGAGGCGGCCCGCCAGTGCCTCACCCACTCGAAGGCCGTCGCGAGGCTGCATCTGAAGGCCGTGGCCGCGGCGCGGAAGCCGGCTCCCCGGTGCTCGACGAAGAGCACCAGCTCGAGGCGACCGCGCAGCGTGAGCCTGGCCTGAGGGTGCTGCATCCGGACCTCCCGGAGGTCGTGAGCGTCAGACAACCACAGCCTCTCGGGAAGCCCGGACTACCTCTCAGGCGTTCGGAACGTGCGTGGGCACGCCAGCTAGGCGGTCGCGGGCTCCGGGACGACGCCGAAGTTCTCGGCGTAGAGCTCGGAGACGCGCGCGAGGTCCTCCTCGGCCAGGTCCGGGAGGTCCGGCGCGGCCGCGAACTCGTCGAGCTGCTCCAGCGAGTAGATGTTCGGCAGCGTCGTCATCACCAGCGGCTCGGCGAGCAGCCACTTGAGCGCGGCCTGCCCCAGGGTGTGGGGGCGCTCGTCGGTGAGGAAGCGCAGCGTCTCGATCTTCTGCAGGCCCTCGATCAGCCACGAGCGCGGCCGGTGGCTGCGGTGGTCGCCCGGCGGGAAGGTGGTCTCGGCCGTGTACTTGCCCTCGAGCATCCCCGAGGAGTGGGGCACCCGCACGAACAGGCCGGTGCCCGCGTCGCGCGCGCCGTCGATGAGGTCGCGCCCCGGCTCCTGCTCCAGGACGTTGTGGATCATGGTCAGCGACGTGATCGGGCGGCGCGAGAGCGCCGCGAGCCCCTCGTCGCGCCAGCCGATCTTGGGGCCCAGCGACACGCCGTACGTGCGCACCTTGCCCTCGCGCGCCAGGTCCTCGAGCGTCGCGAACAGCTCGTCCGAGCGGATCGCGTCCATCCGCGGGTTGTGGAGCTGGTAGACGTCGATGCGGTCGGTGCCGAGCCGCTCGAGGCTGCGCTCGCACGAGCGCCGCACGAACGCGGGGGACCAGTCGTGGGGCAGCTCGCGCTGACCGCGCGGGCCGGTGTGCGAGTACCAGTCGTAGCCGACCTTGGTGGAGTAGACGACCTCGTCCCGCCGGCCGGCGAAGGCCTCGGCGAGGATGGTCTCGCCGCGGCCGTTGCCGTACGAGTCGGCGGTGTCGTAGAGCGTGATGCCCCGCTCGAGCGCCGCCCGCAGCAGGGCGACGGCCTCGCGGTCGTCCCTGTCGCCCCACCAGCCGGTGGCGAGCGTCCAGACGCCGAAGCCGATCTCCGAGACCGACACGTCGGTGCGGGGGAGGGTCCGGTAGCGCATGGGCCGATCCTAGCGGCCCCGCACGGCGCCGCCGCCGCTACCCTGCCGTGTCGGATGACCCTCTACGGCACCGAGATCTCGTTCCGGCTGGGCCCCGGCACGGCCGACGAGGCGCGCGGGTTCGCGGAGCGGCTCGCCGCCGCGGCCGCCGGCTGCCGCCGCCACGTGCTGTTCCTCGACGCCGACGCGGGCGAGTACGGCTGCCTGGCCGAGTGGGAGCGGCGCGAGGACGCGGAGGGGTTCGCGGAGCGACCGGCCGCCCGGGCGCAGATCTCGCTCCTGGAGGAGCGCCAGGGGAAGGCGCCGCGCGTGCGCCTCTACGCGATGGAGGAGTCCGGACCGTGGCCGACCTGACCCGGTCGCGGACCATCGTGGTGATGGAGGGCGACCAGACCGGCCAGGAGCTGCTCGAGGAGGCGCTCCGGGTCCTCCACCCGGACGTCACGGGCCTGCCGCTGGAGCTCGAGCGCCACGACCTGTCGCTCGAGAACCGGCGCCGCACCCGCAACCAGGCCGTCTTCGCGGCCGCCGAGGCGGTCGTGACCCACGGCTTCGGCCTCAAGGCCGCCACCATCACCCCCGAGGGCGCCGGGGACGTCGGCAGCCCTAACGCCCTCCTGCGCGAGGCCATCGGCGCCAAGGTCATCATCCGCAGCGGCCGCCGGCTCTCCGGCGTGCGGCCCATCGGCGGCATCCACGCGCCGATCTCGATCGTGCGGATGGCCGTCGACGACGCCTACAACGCGCGCGAGTACCGCGAGGCCGACGGCGACGACGAGGTGGCCTGCCGCGTCGAGCGCATCTCGCGCCGCACCTGCCGGGCGGTGGCGGAGTTCTCGTTCCTGCGGGCCCGGCGCATGCACGCCACGGTCTTCGGCGGACCCAAGTGGACCGTCTCGCCGGTCTACGAGGGGATGCTGAAGGAGGAGCTCGACGCTGCCGCCGCCCGCCACCCGGACGTGCGCTACCGGCCGATGCTGATCGACGCCCTCTACGCCGCGCTGATCAGCCACACCGGGGACGCCCTGGTCGTGCCGGCGCTCAACCGCGACGGCGACTGTCTCTCCGACATGGTGCTGCAGCTGTTCGGCTCGATCGCGGGGGCGGAGTCGCAGCTGCTGGCCTTCGACGACGACTTCCGGGCGTCGGCGGTGATCGCCGAGGCCCCCCACGGGACGGCGCCGACGCTCCAGGGCAAGAACGTCGCCAACCCGCTGGCGATGATCCTCGCCGGCGCCTCGGTCCTCCCCTACATGCAGGACGAGCACGCCTCGGTGGTCTCGCGGGCCATCTTCGAGGGGGCGCTCGAGGCGATTGCCGAGGACGTCCGCACCGCCGACCTCGGCGGCCACGCCGGCACCGACGAGTTCACCGACGAGGTCATCAAGCGCGTCCGCACCAAGCTGGACGTCTGGGCGGCCCTCGGCGAGAGCGCCATGCAGTACTAGCCGGCTCTCCCGGTCACGCCGCGGCGGTCACGACTCCTCGTCGCCGTCGCTCGGGCCCTCGGCGATGAAGCGCAGCAGGTCCTCGACGGTGAAGCGCCCGCTCTGCATGGCGGCGACGAGGCCGTAGACGGTCGCCGTGTGGGGCCGCTCCATCACGTAGGCGAGCATCGCCTCGTTCGCGCGCTCCTCCAGGGCCGCCGCCGTCTCGGCGCCCTCCGTCGTGACCTGGACGCCGTTCGGCCGCGCCTCGGCGAGCCCGGCCTCGACCAGGCGGCCGCAGAGCGCGGCGACCTCGTCCGGCCCGCCCCCGAGCCGCTCCGCCAGCTCGGTGACGGCGTTGGCGCCCGGGTGGGCGACCAGCTCGCGCAGCACCAGGTACGGGCCCTGTGAGAGCCCGGCGCCGGTCACGGTCTGGTCGAGCACCCCGGCGAGCTCGGCGAGGAGCTGCAGGTCGTCCTCGTCGCGGTACATGCCCATCCCCGCGCCGGAGGTCCTAGGGGCCGAAGCGGTGGGGCGGGGCGGGCCTGACGAGGGTGCGGGTGGCGCCGGCCCAGGTGCGGCCGGTGATCGCGCGGTCGTCGAGGATGCGCAGCGCCGAGCGCACGACGCCCGCCCGGGCTCCGTGGCCGTGCGTGTTCGCCACGGTGATCTCGAAGTCGTGGTCCGCCGGGACCCTCAGCGGCCGGGCGTTGGCCCGCGCCAGGGACACGCGGGCCTCGTTCAGCCGCAGCGGGTCGTCGAGCGTGACGAAGACCTCGAAGGTGGTCCAGTCCGAGGGCTGCTCGGCGAGCATCTCGTCGAACGCGTCCGTGTGGTTCACGCCGCTCCCTCGAGGCGGATCGCGACCAGGTCGCGGGCGGCCTCGCCGCGCCCGAGGTCGCGCTCCACGATCTCGGCCACGTCGCCGGGCGCCACCGGGGCGTACCAGGCGCCGGTGGGGTAGCAGCAGACCACCGGGCCGCCGCCGCAGAGCGGCCCCACGCAGCCGCACTGGGTCTGGACGACCTCGTCCGACAGGCCCTGGCGCTCGATCTCCCAGGCCACCGCCGTGTAGACCTCCTGCCCCCCGCGCGACGAGCAGTCCGGCCCGCGGCAGACGAGGACGTGGGCCCGCATCAGCGGGCGGCCCCGGCCGAGGCCAGCGCCTCCTCGACCGCCCCCGCGGCCTCCGCGAAGGCCTCGTCGTCGAGGGCGGGCCGCCGCTCGGCCGGGGCGCCCACGGCCGCCGGGAGCTCCACCCAGCTCACGCACCCCCCGTAGCGCGACGCGTCCTCGAGCATCGGGGGGGCCGGCAGGCTCCAGACGCGCAGCACGGCCGCCCAGAGCGGGTGCACTCGGCGCCAGCGCAGGCGCTCCTCGGCGTACGAGGGCGCCAGGATGTGCAGCGCGTCGATCGCCGCGAGCGCCTCGGGATCGGCGACCGGGTGCGCCGAGTGCAGCTCGGCGTAGGCGGGCAGCGGGAGCCGCTCGGGCTCGTCGCGCTGCGCCAGCGGGTCGCCGAAGCGCTCGCGCCCGACGGGCTTCACGAGCTCGGGGCGCTGGTGCGCGTACGTGGGGAAGAGGTAGAAGCGCGGATGGGGCAGCTCGAAGCGCTTCTCGCCGATGCCGCCCTTGCGGACGATCAGCACCTGGTCGCCGGCCGCGAGGGCCGCGACGGTCACCGCCCACTCCTTCAGCGCATGCTCGGGCACCGCGCCCACCCTAGCGCGTGAGGTGGGGGGAGCCCCTGATAACCTCGCCCTCGATGACCGACGCCATCCTCGCCCGCGCCGCCGACGGAGGGCGGATCACGCCGGACGAGGCCGTCGCCCTCTACCGGCAGGCCCCGCTCGCCGAGCTGGGCGCGGCGGCCGACGCGGTCGTGCGGCGCCGCTACGGCGACGACGTGACCTACAACGTCAACGCCCACCTCAACCCGACCAACATCTGCGTGGTCGGGTGCGGCTTCTGCGCCTTCGCCGTCTGGACCGAGAAGGACGAGCGGGCCTACGCCTACAGCGTCGAGCAGCTCGTCGACCGGGCGGCGCAGCTCGCCGAGCTCGGCATCACCGAGCTCCACATCGTCGGCGGCATGACCAAGGAGTACGACCTCCCGTACTACGAGGAGCTGTTCACCGAGCTGAAGGCGACGCTGCCGCACGTCGCGCTGACCGCGCTGACCGCGGTCGAGGTGGACTTCGTCGCCCGCCTGGCGAAGGTCTCCAGCGGCGAGGCCCTGCGGCGGCTGCGGGCGGCCGGGCACGACACGATGCCGGGCGGTGGGGCGGAGGTCTTCAGCCCGCGCGTGCGCAGGATCATCGCCGACCGCAAGGTGCCGGCGGAGACGTGGCTCGCCGTCCACCGCGAGGCGCACCGCCAGGGGCTGAGGACGAACGCCACCCTGCTCTTCGGCCACTTCGAGACCCCGGAGGAGCAGGTTGACCACATGTCCCGGCTCCGCGACCTGCAGGACGAGACGGGCGGCTTCCAGGCCTTCATCCCCCTGCCCTTCCTGCCCGGCAACACCGACTTCGCCTACCTGCCCGGGCCCACGCGCGAGGAGAAGCTGCGCACGATCGCCGTCGCGCGCCTGCTCCTGGACTCGTTCCCGCACGTCAAGGGCCACTGGGTGATGCTCGGCGAGGAGATCACCTCGGAGGCCCTCTGCTTCGGCCTGGACGACCTCTCGGGCACGCTCACCGAGGAGCGCATCGCGCACGCCACGACGGTTCAGACGCCGCTGGGGCTCTCGCAGGAGCGGATGGAGACCCTGATCCGCGCGGGCGGCAAGGTCCCGGTGGAGCGCGACACGCTCTACCGCCCCGTCCGGCGCGACGAGGTCGTCGCCTAAGCGCTTCTACACCGTCGCGGAGGCCTCGGCGGTCATCGAGGCGCTCGGCGCCCTGATCGCCGAGATGCGGGCGGCCCGCGAGGTCATGGCCGACCGCGAGCGCGCCGCGCGGCTGCGCGGCGTCGCCGAGGGCAACGGCGGCGGCGCGGACGGCCGCGTCTTCGCCGAGGCGGCCCTGCGGTTCACCGCCGGACTCGCCCGGATCGAGCGCTGGGGCGTGATCGTGCGGGACCTCGACACCGGCATCTGCGACTTCCCGGCCCTCCGCGAGGGCCGGGAGGTCTACCTCTGCTGGCGGGTGGGCGAGGAGCGGATCGAGTGGTGGCACGAGACCGACGCCGGCTACGCCGGGCGCCGGCCCCTGGACGACGCGATCCCCTGACCCCGCCCTGCCGTCAGCCGCCGAGCAGGTGCTGCGTGAACCAGCCGGCCGCGGCGCCCGCGGCATCGTCGAAGGCGTCCGTGTAGGCGTCGAAGTGCGCGCCCGGGAGCACGACGAGCCGCTTGGGCTCGAGCGCCCGCTCGTAGGCCTCGATGGCCAGGTCGGAGACCGTCAGGTGGTCCTTCGCCGCGACCACCATGAGGAACGGCGTCGGGGAGATCCAGGCGATGTAGGCGCCGGGCTCGTACTCCCAGAACATCTCCACGCTGCGCAGCGTCACCTCGTTCCGCCACGAGGGGGCCCGCGTCTGCCCGGTCGTGGTGAACCACTCGTACGAGTCCGGCGTGGGCAGCGCCGACGGGGCCAGCGGGTCCTCGTTGACCACCGGGATCATCACCGGTGGCTCGCCCGCGTAGCGGGCGGCGCGATCGGCGTCGAACATCCCCCCGACCGCCGCGATGAAGTCGGAGCGGACGATGCGCCGGGAGTTGCGGTGGCCGCTGATCAGCGGCACCTGGCACGCCACGCAGCTCACCCGGCGGTCGATGGCGCCGACGACGATGACGTGCCCGGCCGAGTAGCTCGACCCCCAGACCCCGATCCGCTCGGCGTTGACCTCGGGCCGGGTCTGCGCGTAGCTGATCGCGTCCCGGTAGTCGCGCACCTGCTCCCAGGGGTCGATCTCCAGCCGCGGCTCGCCGTCGCTGGCGCCGAAGTTCCGGTGGTCGTAGACCAGCGCCCCCAGCCCCGCCGCTGCGAAGGCCTCGGCGAAGCGGTCGAGGTACATCTCCTTCACGGCCGAGAAGCCGTGGGCCATCACGACCGTCGGCACCGGCCCGCTCGCGCCGTCGGGGACGTAGAGCCACCCCCGGAGCGTCACACCATCAGCGTCGAACTCGACGTCGCTGCGCACCGCCGCCCCCTTTCGTCGCCCGAGCGACCACCCTTCACCGCCCCTCCGTGCGCGTCAAGGCAACGGGCGCCTGCGCAGACCCCCGACACAGGCGATCGACAGCAGCGCGCACCACGCGAGCGTCCAGGCGACGCTGCCCCAGCCGGACGCCGGCACCAGCACCAGGTTGTCGTTGATCTCGAGCGACGGCGCCGCCGGCCCGCCCTGGTCGCGCCCCTGGAGCTCCGAGATCATCGGCGAGACGATGGCGCGGGGCGCCACGTAGTACAGCGCGCCGACCGCGGCGTCGGCGGTGCCGATGAGGTCCTGGTCGGCGGCCGCCTTCAGGTTGACCGCCGCCTGGGCCGCGATGAAGACCACGAGGCCGAACGCGCCGGCCGCGACCGGGCCGACCACCGAGCTCGCCGCCGCGGCCGCGAGGAGCGTCAGCAGCAGGCCCACGGCCACCGCCAGGGCGTGGACCGCCAGGGGCCCGTCGAGCCCCAGCCCGAGCGCCAGGCTCCCCGCCTGGAGGGCCAGCCCCCAGGCGGCGAGGATCGCGGCGAGGGCCGCGATCCGGGCGCCGCAGGCGGCGGCGGCGACCTCCGCGCGCGACGCGCCCGATCCCACGAGCAGGCCGAGGTGGCCCGAGGCGGCGTCCCGGTTGAGGGCGCCGGCGCCGAGGGGCACCGCGACGACGAGCCCGCCCAGCAGCAGGAGCGAGGCACCGCCGCTGCGCAGGGCGTCCTCCCGCGCGAGGCCGGAGTCGGCGGCGGCCACCGCCGCGACGACGGCCGCCGCGACGACGCCCGCGCCGGCGGCCGCCCGCAGCCAGGGCCGCCGGGACAGGCGCAGGAGCTGCCCCCAGGCGAGCCGGGCGGCGCGGCTCACCGCGGCGCCCCGCCGGCCATGTCGAGGCGGCGACCCAGAGCCGGGGCGAGGCCCGCCGGGCGCGACGAGGCGGCCAGCACCGCGGCGCCGCGCTCGCGGGCCCGGGCGATCTCCCTCAGGGTGTCCCGGAGCACCCAGGGGTCGTCGAGGACGACCAGCGAGGGGTCGCCGGCGATGGCGAGCGCGAGGCTGAGGCGCCGCCAGCCCTCGGCGTCGAGGCTGTGGGTGCGCCAGCGGGTCACGAACTGGAGGCCCGCGCGGCCCAGCGCGTCCTCGGCCGTCGCGCGTCGCGGATGACGCCCCGCGGAGCGCCGGCGATCATCCGGACGGCCTCGTCGACGCGCATGCCCGAGGCGAAGCCGCCACCCTGGGGCCCGTATCCGACCCGGCCGGGCACCCGCACCTCCCCGGCGAGCGGCACGAGGCCGAGCAGGCCCCGCAGCAGGCTCGTCTTGCCGGCTCCGGACGGTCCGCTCACCAGCAGCCCCTCACCGGCGCCGAGGCGGAGCGAGACGCCGCGCACGGCCGGATCGGGACCCCCGTGATACCGGACCTCCAGGCCGTCGGCCGCGACGAGGGGCTGGAGGTCTGTCGCGCCGGTCACCCGGAGCGGATGACCTCCAGCACCTCGTCGCGCCGGCGCTCCATGTCCTGCTCGGAGACCAGCGACTCGAGGTTGAGCCGCAGCAGGGGCTCGGTGTTGGAGGGGCGGACGTTGAAGTGCCAGTCGTCGTGCTCGACCGACAGGCCGTCGATCTCGACCTGGCGGGCGTCGGCGTAGCGCTCGCGCAGGCGCTGGATGGCCGCCGGGGCGTCCTCGACGGTGGAGTTGATCTCGCCCGAGACGTGGTAGCGCTCGCGGAAGCCCGCGACCATCTCCGACAGGGGCCGCCCGGCGGTCGCGATCATCTCCATCACCAGGAGCGCGGGGATGAGGCCGCTGTCCGCGTACGAGAACTCGCGGAAGTAGTAGTGGCCGCTGACCTCGCCGGCGAAGAGGGCGTTGACCTCCCGCATCCGGCGCTTGATGAAGGCGTGGCCGACGCGCCACATGTCCGGCGTGCCGCCCGCCGCCGCGATGGTGTCGCGCACGGCCCACGAGGCGCGCAGGTCGTACACGACGGTCGCCGGGCCCTCACGCTCGAGCAGGTGGCGCGCGAGCAGGGCCGTGAGGAAGTCGCCGGGCACGAACTCGCCCGCGTCGTCGATGAAGAAGCAGCGGTCGGCGTCGCCGTCGAACGCGATCCCGAGATCGGCGCCCTCGTCGCGGACCTTCCCGATGACGAACTCGCGGTTCTCCGGCAGGAGCGGGTTCGGCTCGTGGTTGGGGAAGGTGCCGTCGAGGTCGAGGAAGAAGGGCACGGCGTCGATGGAGATCCGCTCGAGGGCTGGGGGCATGAACAGCCCGGCCATGCCGTTGGCGGCGTCGATCACGACCCGCAGGTCGCGCACGGCCGCGGGGTCCACGAACGACATGCAGCGCTCGATGTAGCGCCCGAGCAGGCCCTCCTCGCGCTCGCGCGTCCCGGGCGTGCCGGCGACCGGCGGCCCGTCGGCGGCGATCCTGCCCACCTCCGCGATGCCGGAGTCCCCGGACAGGGGCAGCGCCCCCTCGCGGACCATCTTGAGGCCCGTGTAGCGCGGCGGGTTGTGGCTGGCGGTGACGCATGCGCCGGCCTCGAGGCCGCCGTCGGCGACGGCGAAGTAGAGCATCTCGGTCGCGCAGAGCCCGAGCTCCACGACGTCCGCACCCGCGGCGAGCGCCCCCTCCGCGACGGCCTCGGCCATCGACGGCGAGGACAGGCGCACGTCGTGTCCGAGCGCGATCCGCCTCGCGCCGGTGACCGCCACGAAGGCCGCGCCGGCCCGCCGGCCGCCCTCCTCGTCGATCTCGTCCGGATAGACGCCGCGGATGTCGTAGGCCTTGAAGACCGCCGGGTCGAGGGTCACTCGGCGAACCCCCCGGCGAGCAGGGCGTAGGTCTCGTCGAGGTGCTGCGGCATCACGCGCACGTCTCCGAGGGCCGGCATGAAGTTCGTGTCGCCGACCCAGCGCGGGAGCAGGTGCATGTGCACGTGGTCGGCGATGCCGGCGCCCGCCGCCCGCCCCTGGTTGAGGCCCATGTTGAAGCCCTGTGGCCGCATCCGGTCCTCCAGCACCGCCTGGGCCCGCTTCGCCAGGGCCATCATCTCCGCGAGGGTGGCCTCGTCGAGCCCCGCGAGGGTGTCGGTGTGGGCGTAGGGGACGATCATGAGGTGGCCGTTGTTGTAGGGGTACAGATTCATGATCACGTAGGCCCGCTCACCGCGGTGGAGGATGTACGTGCGGGCGTCGTCGTCCTGCGCCGGCAGGTCGCAGAAGACGCACGCAGCGCCGCCCTCGTAGCTCCCCCGGTGCTCGGCGGAGATGTACGCCATCCGCCAGGGCGACCACATGATGTCGGGGCCGCCGCCGCGACTGTCCCTCATCGGCCCCTCTCCGGGCTCCGCCTGACGGCGGGGCGCGCCCTCCGAGGGGCGGAGCAGCTCACAGCCACCGCTTGTAGCGGAAGTAGGCCACCATGCCGATGAGGATCGCGAGCATCACCCCGACCACCGCCCAGAACGTGGCCGACGCGCCGGAGATCGGGTCCCCGCCGCCCGGCAGGCCCACGTTCATGCCGAAGACGCTCGCGATCAGGGTCAGGGGCAGCACGATGACGCTGATCGCGGTCAGGGCCCGCAGGATGTCGTTGACGCGGTGCGAGATCACCGACTCGTTGGTGGCCTCGAGGGCCTCCGCGACCTCCTTGTAGTTCTCGAGCAGGTCCCAGATGCGCTCGCTCTTGTTGACGATGTCGTCGAAGTAGAGCTCGAGGTCCTGCGGCGCGAAGCGCTGGCTGTTGCGGTCGAGCAGGCGCAGCGTCGTGCGCTGCGGCTTCACGATGCGGCGGTAGTTGATGATCTCCTGCTTGATGTTGGAGATGTCGCGGACGAGGTCGTCGCTCTCGCCCTCGAACAGGGCGTCCTCGATCGAGTCGAGCTTGAAGCCGATCTTGTCGAGGATCGGGAAGCAGTAGTCGTACATCGTGTTGACGATCTCGTAGAGCAGGAACCCCGAGCCCTTGCTCATGTACTGGTCCCGCGCGGCCTCGCTGCGCTCGCAGCGCGACCAGAGCGCGCTCAGCGGCTTCAGGGGCTCGTTCGGAAGCGTGATCACGAGGTCCTCGGCGACGAAGAGGTTCAGCTCCGCCGCCTGCAGCCGTCCCGCGCGCTTGTCGAAGCGCGGGAAGTGCAGGACGATGAACAGGTAGTCGGCGTACTCGTCGATCTTCGCCCGCTGGCGCCGGCGCGACAGCACGTCCTCGAGGTCGAGGGGGTGGAAGTCGTAGTGCTCGGCGAGCCAGTCGGTCTCGAGCTGGGTCGGCGACTCGATATTCAGCCACGTGAGCCCGTGCGCCTCGAGGCGCTGGACGTCGGGCCCGGTGCGGTCAGCCCGCGGCTCGTCCGCGGGCGCCCGCCCGCGCCACTGGCCTCGGCGGATCTTCGGGAGGTTCGCCATCGTCCGGCCGATCAGGAAGGGCGTCAGTGAGGGCGAGCGCGATCATGAATGTGATTCTGGCACACGAACTGCCGGACCGGGCTGGCGAGCTTCGAAGCTTGCGAGCTTCGGGCGTTCCAGGGATGAAGCGCTCGCTGAGGTCGGGTCGCCCCGGGCGCGCCGGCGCAGATGGCTCCGGCTTCGCCGGGGCGCGCCATCTGCGCAATTGCGGACTAATCCGGCCTTACCGCCTTCGGCGGGGCGAGACGGCCGGAATTCACGTCGTACTCGATGAGTCCGTTTCGGTAGGCGTAGCGCGTGGCTTCGGTGCGGTTCCCGACGCCGAGCTTGCGGTAGATGTTCGACAGGTGGAACTTCACCGTCTGCTCGGTGACGTAGAGCTTGCTGGCGATGTCGAGGTTCGAGAGCCCCTCGGCGACGAGGCGCAGGATCGACAGCTCGCGGTCGGTCAGGCCGCCCGGGTGGCCCGTGCTCGAGCCGGCCGGTGCGCCTCCGCCCTCGCCGCCGCGCCCGCGCGGCGTGAAGACCGTCCCCTCGACGACCTGGCGGATGGTCGAGGGCAGGTCGAGCGGGTTGATCGTCTTCGCGACGTAGCCCGAGGCGCCGCCGTGGAAGGCCTGGTCGATGTGCTCGTTGGCCTCGGACATCGACAGGATGATGATCTTGAGGTCCGGGTAGTCCTTGCGCAGCGAGGCCAGCGTCTGGAGGCCGTCGCCCTTGGGCATCCGCAGGTCGAGGATGACCACGTCGGGCCGCACGCGCGGGACCAGGGTCAGCATCTCCTCGCCCGTGGTGGCCTCGCCGACGACCTTGATGTCGGGGGCCGTCTCGAGGGCCCGCTTGATGCCGTCCAGCATCAGGCGGTGGTCGTCCGCGATGGCGACGCGAAGCGGGGACTTGGTCTGGACTGTGTCAGGCACGTCGGTGGTTGCCACGTTGTCCCTATCGGCGGAGATGCGTGCCTCCTTGAGCGTGGCGGCGCCAGCCTAACGCGTGACCGGCCCCGCAGATAGGCGGGACCCTAGACGGCGGCTCGGCCGTCGAGCGGTCAGGCCGGGCCCGGCACCGGTCCGTATCGCTTGATGGCATCGACGATCTCGCCCGCGGGACCGCCCTTGACCAGGTACTCGGACGCTCCGCCGGCGAGCCCGGCCTCGATCTCCTGCTCCTTGTCGCCGACCGACAGCATCAGCACGGTGACGTCGGGCAGGCGCGCCTTCAGCTCGAAGGTGGCCTCGAGGCCGTCGAGGCCCGGCATCGAGACGTCCATGAGGACCACGTCGGGGCTGACCTGATCGGCGAGCTCGAGGGCCTCGTTGCCGTCGGCCGCCTCCGCGACGACCACGATGTCGGGGTCGCGCTCGAGCAGTCGCCGCAACGTGCCGCGAAAGCGGGCGTTGTCGTCGGCAAGCAGCACCCTCACCACCGAGCCGTGCCCTCCATCGTCGCCGGGGGAGTCCACGCGGAGTCCGGTCCGCGCGCTGGACACTACGCCCGAACCCGCCATCGGTCGCCTAGACGCTTAGGGAGTTCGGCCCTTCGGGAGGTATAGGCGATCTTTTTCTCGTATCGCGAGCCCGCGAGACGGATCGGTACCATGATCCGCGATGAGTGAGCCGGCCGATGAGCCCCTTCCCGACGCGGTTTCGGCGCTCGTCGAGGTCGCCTCGTGCGACGCGAGCCCGTCGCGCGGGGAGGCGGCGATCGCCGACCTGACGCGGGCGGTGGGGCGGGCGGCCGGCGCCAGCATCGCCATGACCTGGACCGCGGATCCAGCCGGCCGAGCGGGCCGTGCGATCGCGTCGGCGGGGCTCCCCGACGGCGCTGTGGGGCGCCTCGAGACCCTGGTCGGGGAGATTCCGGCGAATTCGGGCGAGGTGGAGATCGGCCCGGGCGACGGCGGACCGCTCGCGGCCGCGCTGGCGGGCCTCGGCGCGCCCGCCGGGCTGACCCTCCCGCTGGCCGCAGACGGCGGCGTCCACGGCGTCCTCCTGCTCGCGGCCGAGGACCCCCCGGCCGCCGACCCGGTGCGCCGCGAGGCCGCCCGGGTCGGAGCCCGGCGCATCGGGGCGGTCCTCGACGCGATCCGCCTGCGCGCCGACCTCGACCGCGCGATGGCGGAGATCCTCGAGAAGGACGAGCGCATGCTCGGCCGCATCGGCCTCGACATCCACGACGGCCCGACCCAGCAGCTCTCGGTGGCCCTGCTCGAGGTGCAGCTGCTCGAGGCGGACCTCGCCGACGCCGAGGAGGCCGGCGGTCCCGCGCCCGAGTCGCTGCGCCCGTCGATCGGGCGAATCTACGAGACGATCGGCGGGGCGCTGCACGAGATGCGCGAGCTCATCGGGCACCTCCGCCCGGCCCAGTTCGAGGACCGCCGCCTGACCGACATACTGCAGCAGGCCATCGCCGGGTTCGAGTCGCGCAGCGACGCCCGGGTGGAGACGACCTGGGAGGGCGAGTTCGCGGTCAACGGGGTGTCCGCGACCCAGCGCATCACCCTCTACCGCATCCTGCAGGAGGCCCTCACGAATGCCCACCGCCACGGCCGCGCCACGCTCGTCACGGTCCTCTGCCGCGACGAGGAGGCCTTGACGACCCTCGTGGTGACCGACGATGGCGCCGGGTTCGACCCCGAGGCGGTCCAGGAGCGCCGGCCCGGGGTGCCGCTCCAGCGCTTCGGCCTCCACGGCATGCGCGAGCGCGCACAGATGCTCGGCGGGACGTTCGCCGTGACGAGCGCGCCGGGCCGCGGCACGACGATCCGGGTCGTCCTCCCGCGCTTCGATGAGGCCGCGCCCGGGGTGGCCGCCGATGACGGCTGATGCGCCCGTGGCCGTGAAGGTCTGCGGCCTCACGGTGCCGGAGGAGGCGCGGGCCTGCGCGGAGCTCGGCGTCTGGGGGATCGGCGTGGTCTTCGCCCCCGAGAGCCCCCGGCGGGTGGACGCCGCCCGCGCCGCCGAGGTGCTGGCCGCGGTGCCCGCGGGCGTCGCCCGCGTCGGCGTCTTCGTGGCGGCCCCCGCCGCGGAGATGGCCGCGGTGGCGCGGCGGGCCGGCCTCACCCACCTCCAGGTGCACGAGTGCGACCCCGCCGAGGCCCGCCAGGCCGCCGGCCTGCCCGTGATCGAGGGCGTCCGGGTGACGGGCCGGGCCGCGCTCGAGCGCGCCCGCGCGAGCGCGGCGGACATGGTCATGCTCGACGCCGCCGTCCCCGGCCGCCACGGCGGGACGGGCCGCCGCTTCGACTGGGGGCTGCTGCGAGAGCACCCCCTGGAGCGCCCGTTCGTCCTCGCCGGTGGCCTCCGCCCCGGCAACGTGGGCGAGGCGGTCGGCCTCCTCCGCCCCGCGATCGTGGACGTGTCGAGCGGCGTCGAGTCGGCGCCGGGGCGCAAGGATCCCGAGCTGGTCCGCGCCTTCGTCGAGGCCGTCGCGGCGGCGGGGACGGTGGCGGCGTGAGGGACGACGCGCTCGCCGCCCGCTTCGGCCCGTTCGGGGGACGCTACGTCCCGGAGACCGTCATCGGCGCGCTCGACGAGCTGGAGGCCGCCTACCTCGTCCAGCGGGACGACGTCGCCTTCCGCGCCGAGCTCGAGGGGCTGCTGGCGCGGTACGTGGGCCGCCCGACGCCGCTGTACCGGGCCGCCGGGCTGGAGCGGGCCTACGGCGTCGCGCCCCTCTACCTCAAGCGCGAGGACCTCTGCCACACGGGCGCCCACAAGATCAACAACGCGCTCGGGCAGGTGCTGCTGGCGTCCCGGATGGGCAAGCGCCGCATCATCGCCGAGACCGGCGCGGGCCAGCACGGGGTCGCGACGGCGACCGCGGCCGCGCTGCTGGGCCTCGAGTGCTGCGTCTACATGGGCCGCGTTGACATGGCGCGCCAGCGGCTCAACGTCATCCGCATGCGCATGCTCGGCGCCGAGGTGCGACCGGTCGACTCGGGCATCGCCACGCTCAAGGACGCGCTCAACGAGGCCATCCGCGACTGGGTGACGAACGTGCGCGACACCCACTACGTCATCGGGACGGCCGCCGGCCCCGCGCCCTATCCCGAGATCGTGGCCGAGCTCCAGTCGGTGATCGGCGCCGAGGCCCGCGAGCAGATGCTCGCCGAGGAGGGCCGGCTGCCCGAGACGATCGTCGCCTGCGTCGGCGGGGGCTCCAACGCGATCGGGATCTTCCGCGCCTTCCTCGCCGACGACGGCGTGGCCCTGGTGGGCGTCGAGGCCGGCGGCGAGGGGATCGAGACCGGCCGCCACGGCGCCTCGCTCGGGCACGGGCAGCCCGGCGTGCTGCACGGCACCTACTCGTACCTGCTCCAGACGCCGGAGGGCCAGGTAGCCGAGCCGCACTCGATGTCGGCCGGGCTCGACTACCCGGGCGTCGGGCCGGAGCACAGCTTCCTGCGCGAGTCGGGCCGCGTGCGCTACGAGAGCGCGACCGACGCGGAGGCCCTCGCGGCCTTCGGCGACTGCTCGCGCGCCGAGGGCATCATCCCCGCGCTCGAGAGCGCGCACGCGCTCGCGCTCGTCGCGCGCGAGCGGGGCGACCTGGCCCCGGACGGCGGCCCCGTGCTGGTGTGCCTGTCCGGCCGCGGGGACAAGGACGTTGACGAGGTGGGCGCCGCCCTGGGCCTCGGTGACTGACGGCGCGGCCCGCATCCGGGCGGCCTTCGCGCAAGCCGGCCGGCCCCTCTTCATCCCCTACGTGATGGGCGGCTTCCCCGGCCTCGAGGCGAGCGCGGCGCACGTCGCGACGCTCGCGCGCCACGCGGACCTGATCGAGCTGGGGATCCCGTTCTCCGATCCGCTCGCGGACGGCCCCACGATCCAGGCCGCGGGCCAGCGCGCGCTCGAGGGCGGCACGACGCCGGAGGACGTGATCGCCATCGCCGAGGGGCTGGGCGACGACGCCCCGCCCGTCGTGCTCCTGACCTACGTGAACGTCGTCCTGGCGGCGGGAGCGCGGGCGTTCATGGAGCGGGCCGCGCGGGCCGGGGTGGCGGGCGTGATCCTGCCCGACCTGCCGATCGACGAGGGCGACGACCTGCGCGAGCAGGCCCGCCGCGCGGGCGTCGCCGTCATCCCCCTCGCAGCGCCCACCACGGCCGACGAGCGCCTGGCGGCGATCGGCCGGGTTGCCGACGGCTTCGTGTACTGCGTGTCCGTCACGGGCGTGACGGGGGGCGACGTGGCGGTCGGCTCCGAGCTGCGCGGGTTCCTCGAGCGCGCCCGCGCGCAGATCGACGCACCGCTTGCCGTGGGGTTCGGCATCCGCACGCCGGCCCAGGTCGCGGCGATCGGCCGGATCGCCGACGGCGTGGTCGTGGCGAGCCAGCTCATCAGGCTGATCGACGAGGCCGCCGACCCGGCAGCCGCCGAGCGGGCCATCGAGGGCTTCGCCGCGGAGGCGATTGCGGCCCTCCGCGAGGGAGCACACAGGACCGGCGACGGCCCGGCCGCCGTCCAGCAGGTGCGCTAGCATCCGCCGCGCCTCGCTGGGAAGGCTTCGGCGAGGCGGACACCGCGGGATGCGAACGACGTCGATCGGCCTCCAGGCTCGGCGATCTCGATCAGGTCTCGCCGCACAAAGGAAGGTCGAATGGCCGAAGGCGTCGTAAAGTGGTTCTCCTCGGAGAAGGGGTACGGGTTCATCACACCGGACGACGGTGGGAAGGACCTCTTCGTCCACTTCTCGGAGATCCAGGGCTCCGGCTACCGGAGCCTCGACGAGGGTCAGAAGGTCAGCTACGAGCCCCAAGAGGGCCCCAAGGGGCCGCAGGCCTCGCAGGTGGCGCCCCTCTAGGAAGGTCGCTCGCGACGGCCCCGGCTCAGCCGCGGGCCGTCGCTGCACCCCCCACGCGCCGTCAGGGGGTCAGCAGGGCCCGCTCAGCACCGAGTCGCCGTTGAGCGCGTAGCACGCTCCGGGGGCGACCGCGGTCGCGCCGGAGGCGACCGGCCCGTTCTCGTCCGAGCCGACCTGCAGGACGTACCACCCGGGGCCGAGGCCGCCGAGCGCCGTCGCCCGGCCCTCGCCGTAGCCGGACGCGTATCCGGCGGCGCGGCCCTGCTCCTCGCCCTCCTGCATGCCCTCCTTGAGTCCCGCCTTGCGCCCCTTGGCCGTCCCGGCCTTCAGGCCCGCCGCGCGGCCCTGCTCGAGGCCCTCGCGCTTTCCGGCGGCGAAGCCGGCCTTCTCGCCCGTCTCCTCGCCCTGGGCGTAGCCGCGCGCCTCGGCTCCCGAGGCGTCGGCCTGCGAGCTGCCGATGATCCACCCGCCCAACCCGGCGCCGGCGAGCAGCATGGCGCCCGCGACCGCCGCCGTGACGGCCACGTCGCGACCCAGGGCCATCGCGCGGCGGCGCGCGGCGTCGCCGAAGGCCTGCGTGGGGCGGTCGCCGCCCGGCCCGGCCGGCGCCGGGCGCCGGAAGCGCGCCAGGACTGCCTCCCAGGGATTGGGACGGCGAGGGAGGGGGGCCTCCCCGCCCGTGTCCGTGATGCGCTCGGCGACCGTCGGCGCGGCGACCCCGGCTTCGGGGGCCTCGATGGACCGCCGGAGCTCGTCGACGAGCGCGCCGGCCTGCGCCGGGCGGTCCGCTGGGTACTTGGCCAGTCCCCGCGCGAGGACGCGGTCGACCCGCCGCGGCACGCCGGCGCCGACCGCGGACGCGTCGGGCACCGTGTCGCGCACGTGCGCGAGCAGCACGGCGCTCGGCTCCCGGCGCACGTACGGGGCCCGGCCGGTGAGGGCCTCGAAGGCCACCGCCGCGAGGGCGTAGACGTCCGAGCTCGCCGTGGCGGGCTCGCCCTCCACCTGCTCCGGCGAGACGTACTCGGCCGTGCCGAGCCAGTCGCCCCGGCGGGTCAGGCCGGGCATGTCGTCCAGCAGCACGAGGCCGAAGTCGCTGAGGAAGGCCGAGCCGGCGGGGTCGAGCAGGATGTTGCCGGGCTTCACGTCGCGGTGCACCGTTCCCTGGGCGTGCGCGAAGTCGATGGCCTCGGCGATGTCCGCGAGGATCGCGAGGGCGTCCGCCGGGTCGAGCGCGCCGCCGCGCGCGATCCGCTCTGCCAGCGTGTCGCCCGGGACGAGCCGCATGGAGATGAACGCGCGCCCCTCGACCTCGCCGGCGTCGTAGACCGGGACGATGTGGGGGTGCTCGAGGCGCCCGGCGGCGATGGCCTCGCGGCGGAAGCGCTCGAGCGCCCCGGCGCGCGTGAGGTAGCCCTCGTGGAACACCTTGAGGGCCACCTGGCGGTCGAGGTTGACCTGCGTGGCGCGGTACACGACCGCCTGTCCGCCGCGGCCGATCTCGGCCTCGACGCGATAACGGCCGAAGTCCTCGCCCGGAACGAGTCTCATGGTGAGTCAGGTTCGCCCTCGACCCCGCGCTTCCTCGCGGGCCGAGGAAGGCGTCAGCGCGCGACGAGCACCGAGGCCTCGGCGCCGTGGACGACGCGCTCGCTCACGCTCCCGAGGGCTCGGATGCCGTGCAGCCCACGGCTGCCCACGACGATCAGGTCGCCGCCGCCGTCCGTCAGGGCATGCACGGGGCTGCGCCGGTCCTCCACCAGCTCGTGGGCGGGAAGGCGCGCGCGCAGCTGCTCGACGGCGTCGCGGTCGGCGCCGCGGCCGCCGCGCGCCACGACCAGCCGCAGCTCCGCGCCGCGCCGCCGGGCGATGTCGCCGGCCGCCTCGGCGGCGACCGCCGAGGGCGCCGAGCCGTCGACCCCCGCGACCACGAGCCGGGGGAAGTCGCCTGGGTCCTCAGGGCCCCGCGACAGGAACAGCGGCCGGGAGGACTCGTGCATCAGCCAGGTGCCCGGATCGGCGTCGATGATCCCGAGGATGCGCCCCTCCTGGGGCGCGTCGAGCGCCAGGAGCACCCCTTCGCCGTCTCCCGCGACCTCCTCGAGCGCCGAGGCCAGCGACCCGACCTCGATGCGGGTCGCGACGCCGGCCCGGCCGGCCAGCGCCCGCTCCGCGCGCTCCAGGTCCTCCCGCACGGCGGCCTCGAGGTCCTCGAGCGAGGTCCAGGGCCCGGCGGGCATCGGGCCCATGTCGATGTCGCCGCCCAACGGCTGCGCCATGGCGGCGGCCCCGATGTCCGCCGCGCCCACCAGGACCAGCGGCGCGTCGTCGGGCGCGATCCTCGCGGCCCGCGCCGCGGCGCCGACGCCGTGCCCGCCCGGCTCGATGCCGCACACGATGCGCGCGATCCGCACGTCAGCCCTCGAGCGCGACCACGACGATGGTCAGCAGGGCGAGCACGACGCCCACCGCCCCGAAGACGGCGGCGACCCCGCTGCCCAGGGGCGCGAAGCGGCCGCGGTCGATGGCCTCCTCCACCTGGCGGTACCGCACGACCCCGTACGCGATGAACCCGACCGCGAGCAAACCGAAGCCGATGCCGAGCAGGACGAACGGCCAGCGGCTCCCCGAGGTGAGGTCGGGGACGACGGCGCCGGCGCCGAGGGAGACGGCGAGGGCCGTCAGCCCCCCGCGCCACCAGGCCAGGTAGGTCCGCTCGTTGGCCAGCCGGGTGCGCCGGCTCGCGTCGACCGTCGCGTCGTCCATTCGGTCCCTCGTCGCCCGCGGTGTGGGCCCAAGCCTCTCACGTCGGTCGGCGGTCGTCCGGCCCTCGTGCCACCCTTCGGCGGGTGACGACCGCCCAGGCCGAGATCCCCGGCGCGACCCTTCCGCTGGCCGCCCTGGCCGAGCTCGCCCGGAGGCTCGACGCCGGCGAGGCCGGCGAAGGGGCGCTCGCCGCGCTGAGGGCCGCCTGGCCGGCGCTGGGGCCGGACGACCGGCGGCTCCTGGGCCGCCTGGTGAACGGGCTTCTGCAGGAGCCGCGCCCGGGGGCACGGGCCGCGCCCCGCGAGCCCCTGGAGGCGGTCCTCGTACGCCTGGGTGTGCGCCGGCTGCGCCCCGGCCAGGACCGGGCCATCGCCGCCGGGCTCGCGGGCCGCGACGCCCTTGTGGTGATGGCGACCGGCTCGGGCAAGTCGCTCTGCTACCAGGCGCCCGCCGCGGCACTGCCGGGCCTCACCGTCGTCGTGTCACCGCTCATCGCGCTGATGGCCGACCAGCTCGCCGGCCTCGACCGGGCGGGGATCGCGGCCGCCGCCCTCAACTCCGACATGCCCGAGGAGGCGCAGCGCGAGGCCCTGGGGCGCGCGCGCGCCGGGGAGCTCGCGCTGCTCTACGTCGCGCCCGAGCGATTCGGCTCGGCCGCGTTCCTGAGCGCGCTCGACGCCGCGCCCGTCTCCCTGCTCGTGATCGACGAGGCCCACTGCGTCTCCGAGTGGGGCCACGAGTTCCGCCCCGACTACCGCCGCGTGGGCCGCTTCCGCGAGCGCCTGCGGCCGCGGGCGACGATGGCCCTCACCGCGACCGCGACGGCGCGGGTCCGGGCCGACGTCGCGCGCCGTCTGGGCCTGCGCGACCCGGTGGAGGTCGTCGGCGGGTTCGACCGGCCCAACCTCACCTTCGACGCGCTCTGGGTGGAGGGGAAGGGGTCCGGCGCGCGCAAGCGCGGCGCGCTGCTCGCCGCGATGGGCTCGCTGGGCGGCGGCAAGGCGATCGTCTACTGCGGCACCCGGAAGGCCTCGGAGGAGACGGCGGCGTTCCTGGAGGCCGCCGGGCACCCGGCGGTCGCCTACCACGCCGGCCGCGGCGATCGCGCCGAGGCCCAGGAGGCCTTCGCCGCCGGCCGGGTGCAGGCGGTGGCCGCGACCAACGCCTTCGGCATGGGCGTGAACGTCCCCGACGTCCGCCTGGTGGTCCACACCGCGCTGCCCGACTCGCTCGAGCAGCTCTACCAGGAGGCCGGGCGCGCGGGCCGCGACGGCGACGCCGCGCGCCACGTCATCGTGGCCGGGCCCGGCGACGAGGTCGCGATCCGCCGCCGCATCGCCCGCGCGCGCGTGGAGGCGACCGAGATCGACCGCCTCCTCGCCGGGATCGCCGCGCGGGCCGGAGGCGACGGCGCCTTCGAGATGGGGCGCGCCGAGGTGGACGACGAGACGGCGTTCCGGCTGGCGATGGCCGAGCGCGTCGGGGCGCTCGAGGTGGACGCCGCGCCGGGCGGCGGCCGCCGCGGGCGGCTCGCGCTCGCCCGGCTCTCGCCCGACGCCCGCGAGGAGCTGGACGGCCAGGTGCGGGCCGAGCTGCGGCGGCGCCACCGCAGCCTCGACCAGGCGGCGGAGTACGTCCGCGGGGACGGGTGCCGGCGGGCGGCGTTCCTCACCCACTTCGGCGACCCCTCCGAGCCCGCGCCCGAGGAGCGCTGCTGCGACGCGTGCGAGCCGGCCCCGGACCTCGCCGTCCCGGCCGTCGGCCACGGCGGCCGCGGCCGCCGTGGCCGTGCGTGGACCGGGCGCGGCGGCGGCCGCGCCGGAGCCGCAGGCCGACCTGTCGCCGCGCGAGCGCCGCACCTACGACGCGCTGCGCGACTGGCGGTGGGAGGCGGCCCAGGAGCTCGGCTGGCCGGCGTTCAGGGTGGCCTCCAACCGCACGATCGCGGGCATCGCGCGCGCCGCGCCCGCCACGGAGGCCGAGCTGGCGGCCGTGCGCGGGGTGGGGCCGTGGCTGATGGAGGCCCACGCGACCCGACTGCTGGAGATCGTGGCCGGATGAGCGAGACCCGCATCTGCGAGTTCGTCTTCCCGTCGGACACCAACCACCTCGGCACGCTCTACGGCGGGACGCTCATGGCCTGGATGGACAAGGCGGCGGCCGTCGCGGCGCTTCGGCGCGCGGGCGCGGCCGCCGTGGTGACCGCCGCCGTCGACGCGCTGGAGTTCCGCGTGCCGATCCACCACGGCGAGCTGGTCGAACTCCTCGCCCGGGTGGAGTCGGTGGGCCGGACGAGCATGAGGGTCCGGGTGGAGGCTCACCGCGAGGATCCGGCGAGCGGCGCCCGCGAGCTCTGCACCGCCGGGACCTTCACGCTGGTCGCGATCGACGCCGGCGGGCGGCCCACGCCGGTCCGCTGAGCCCTCGCCGGGCTTGCTCACACCCGCTCTAGTATTGCGTCACGAGGGGCACCGGTAGGAGGTCGAGATGCACGGAGTCATCGTCCAGGTCAGGATCGACTCGAACCGCGAGGAGGAAGCCAGGAGTGCGCTCACTGAAGTGATCGTGCCCAGGGCCAAGGCGTTGGCCGGCTTCTCGAGTGGCACCTGGCTCCGGGCCCTGGAGGGCGACGGCGGTCGGGGCGTGCTGCTCTTCGAATCGGAGGAGGCCGCCCGGGCTGCGGTCGAGGAGATCCGGTCGCAGGGGCCGCCGCCAGGCGTCCCCGTGACCTTGGAGTCCGTCGACGCCTACGAGGTCCTGGCTCAGGCGTAGGTGACGACCGAGTCGGTGCGATCAGTGAGGGCCGGCGGGTGGGCTACGTGACGGCCGCCGGCGCGAGGGCGCCCGCGATCAGCTCGTAGGAGCGCAGCCGCTCGCCGTGGTCGTGGACCAGGGTCATCACCATGACCTCGTCGGCGGCCGTACGATGGGCGAGCGACATGATCTCGTCGCGCACGCCGTCCGCGTCCCCCAGCACCTGGGCGCGGCGGTAGCGGCGGATCTGGTCCTGCTCGTCCGGTGTGTAGCGGTGGGCGGCGGCCTCCTCAGGGCTCGGCAGCGGGATCGGGCGGCCCTGGCGCATGCGCACCAGCCCCAGGGCCATCGACGTCGCGAGCTCCTCGGC
The DNA here is from genome assembly GCA_963835685.1 of Miltoncostaeaceae bacterium. GTDB lineage: Bacteria > Actinomycetota > Thermoleophilia > Miltoncostaeales > Miltoncostaeaceae > DATAGF01. The sequence goes on along the minus strand of CAWIGI010000010.1, from coordinate 77,585 downwards.
CCGCTCGGGGGTGCCGGCGGCGATCGCCGAGACGGTCAGGATCGCCGTCGGCCGCTCCATCGCGGGCGAGGGGCGGAAGGCCTCGCGATACGCCTGCATGACCGGCTCCGCGCCGCGCGGGTTCAGGTGCCGCGCGAACGCGAAGCCCACCCCGAGGGCGGCCGCCACCTGGGCGCCGTACTCGCTCGAGCCGAGGATCCAGATCGGCGGAAGCGCCACGTCGGCCGGCATGGCCCGCACCGACTCGAAGGGGTGCCCCTCGGGGAACCCATCGCCGGCGTAGGCCAGGAGCTCGCCGAGCTGGGCCGGGAAGTCCTCGGCGCCGAGCGCGCCGGCCGAGCGGCGCAGGGCGACCGCGGTGACGCCGTCGGTGCCGGGCGCGCGCCCGATGCCGAGGTCGATGCGCCCGGGGTGCAGCGCCTCCAGCACCCGGAAGGTCTCGGCGACCTTCAGCGCCGAGTGGTTGGGCAGCATGATCCCCCCCGCGCCCACCCGGATGCGCGACGTCGCGGCGGCGACCTGCCCGATCATCACCTCGGGCGACGAGCTGGCGAGCCCCGGGGTGTTGTGGTGCTCGGCCAGCCAGTAGCGGCGGTAGCCCCAGCCCTCGGCGGCCCGGGCGAGGTCGATGGTGTTGCGCAGCGCCTGGGTCGACGTTGACCCGGAGGGCACCGGCGTCAGGTCGAGCACGGACAGGGGGACGCGGGCCACCCCGGCCACGCTAACAGGGCGCGGCCGGGTGACCCCTCCGCCTGGCCGGGCGCGCCCCGGCGAGCAGCCGGAGCCCGGCCAGGCTCGTCCGCCCCCTCAGGGGCGGGGCGGCCGGCCCCCGAAGGGGCCGATGTGGCGCACGCGCTCGCCGGGCTCGGCGTTCACGACGCGCTGCGCCATGCGGGTCGCCTCGGCCCTGGTCGGTGCCTCGTGCCGCGACGGCGGGTCGGCGAGGATGGCGTCGCGGACCGCGGCCACGACCGCCGACTTCTCCACCTTGCGGGCGGCGGCGACCTCGGCGAGCGACTTGCCGTCCTCGAGCTGCGCCCTGAGCGCGTCCTCCGAGAGGCCGAGCGCCTTGGCCGCGGCCTCCATGAACGGCTCGCCGCGGAACTCGACGTGGAAGCCGGGACCCCCCGGGCCGAGCGGGAATCCCCGCTCGCCCGCCCGCTGGAGGATGCGGTCGGCCTCCTCCTGCGTCAGGCGGCCGTTGGCCACCGCCTCGTCCAGGCGCTCCTTCAGCACGTCCTCGAGCGCGGTCTGGATGTCCTCGCCCGTGAGGCTCGTCCCCTCGCGCTCGTTCAGCGCCTCGGCGAGCGCGTTGGCGTCCTCCTGCGGGCCGCCGCTCGTGGCGGCGTAGGTGACGCCGCCGGCGGCGAGCCCCAGCGCCGCGAGCGCGGCTCCCGCCACCGCGATCCGTCGTCTGCGTGACTCCACGTCCCCTCCTCGGTCGATGTCCGGTGCATCGACGGTAGGAGGCCTCTCTCAGGATCGTCTCAAGACCCCGTGAAGGTCTGCTCGGCCCGGCTCAGCCGTCTCCGGCCAGCAGCGCCTCGAGCCGGCCCAGGTCGCTCGGCATCTGCCGGCGGATCATGGGCCCGAGCACGGGCTCCATGAGCCTCTTGGTCCCGCGGAGCTTGATCTCGACGGAGACCCCAAGGCGGGTGGCCCGGCCGCCGTCCGCGGGGGCGAAGGCCACGTCGATCCGCGCGCGGCCGGCCTCGAGGTCGGCGGCCTCGGCCCAGAGCTCGTCGCGCTCGAAGGCGACGACCTCGGCCTCGTAGGTGCCGATGCCCTTGGCCGACTCGCGCCAGCGCGTCCCCAGGCCGGGCTCCCCGTCGCTGAGCACCTCGACGTCGTGCGTGTTCTCCTGCCACAGCGGCCGGTTGCGGACGTCGGCCATGAACGCGAACACGCGCTCGACGGGGTGCGCCACGACGTGCTCGAGGTCGATCCTCATGGCGGCGCATCCTCTCACGCGCGCCCCGATAGGGTCGGGCGGGGAGCGGCCGGGGCCCGGTGGCCCGACTCGTCTTCAAAACGAGCGGGGCGGGGTCCACCCCCGCCCGGTAGGTTCGACTCCTACGCCGCTCCGCCGCCCCGGCGACGCCCGGAGTTAGTCCATGAGCCCGTAGAGGGTGGCGGCGTCCCAGTAGACGCGCTCCTCGGCGATGAGACCGCCTTCCAGCCGGTAGACGCTGACCCCCGGGAGCTCGATCTCACGGCCGCTCGCCTCGAGCCCGGGGATGTCTCCCGTGTGGTTGCCTCGGTAAGTCCACTCGAGCGTCGCGGTTCCCTCCCGCTCCTCAAGCCCCCGCACGTCAAGGACGCAGTCGGGCACCGCCGTCATGTACGCCTGCGCCTGGGCCGCGATCGCGTCGCGACCCTCCAGACGCGCCCCCGGCTTGGCGTACTCCACTCGGACGCCGTCCGGCGTGAACGCTGCCGCCACCTTCGCGCCGTCCCGCGCGTTCCACCCGTCGATGAGTGCTTGCACGGACACCTCGCCCCCTTCCGCTCCGAGGGTGGCACGGCCCACCGCGCCACCGATTCGCAAGCATGCGGCCGGGACGCTGCCCGTGGCAAGCCCTGGCCGCTCGGACGAGGGTCATCCGCCTGCGCGTCACTCCGGCGGGTCGGCGGGGGTGTCCGCGCGCCAGGGGGCCCGCCACGCGGGGGCCTCCCACCCGTCCATGACGTAGATCCGCTCGCGCGCCACCTTGTCGTCGCGGAACTCGAGCAGTTGGACCCCGTACGTCCACGGACCGCCGTCGTAGCTGACCGAGACCTCGGTGACGACAAGGTCCTCACGTGCCGTGACCCGCCGGACCCGGTAGCGCACGTCGGCCGTGTACTGGCGCCGCCACTCCGTGAAGTTGGCGACGCCCTCGAATCGCTCACCCGACTGCGGGAACTCCAGCACCGCGTCGTCGTGGTAGATCTCGTCGGCGCGGTCAACGTCCGCGCCGACGTACTCCCAGTACCGCCGCACCACCTCGAGCCGAGCCGCCTGATCCGGCATGGCACCTCCCAGGTCTCCAAGACGGTATTCCGGGGATCCCGGACCGTCCAGCGCCGGGACCTCTCGTCGGTTCAGGCGCGCCCCCGGCGCAGGGCGCGGCGATCGCCCTGCCGCCGCGTGAGGCCGCTCGCGTCGAGGTGGGCGGCCAGCGCGACCGCCTGGCGCCGCCCGACGGCCCAGAGGTCGCGCAGCGCGCCGATCGTCATCGGCCCGGAGGCAAGCGCCTCGCGGGCGTGCTCGCGCGCCCCGGCCGCCGCGGCGGCGTCGAACCACAGGTCGCCCGCCCGCACGGCGCGGCCGTCCTCGCGCAGGCGCCCCAGCGCGGCATCGACCTGCGCCGGCGGCAGGCCGGTGAGCCGGGCCAGGTCCGCCGGGGAGGGGGGCCGCAGCCCGCCGGCGGCGAGGGCCTCGGCGACCTCCTCGAGCCCGCACGGCGGCGCGGCGGCCGGGAGCCGGACCCGCCCGCCGTCGCGCACGACCTCCCCCCGCGACTCGAGGTCGGCGAGGAGCGCGCGGGCCGCGGCGGTCCCGAGCCCCGTGGCGGCGCGCGCCGCCGCCAGCGACAAGGGCGAGCCGAGCGCCTCGCGCAGCCGCTCGCGGGCGCGCGCGGCGACGCCGGCCTCGAGGGCCAGCCCTCCCGGCAGGACGACGCCCCCGGCGGCGGCGACCGCGGCGGGCTCGGAGCCCGCTGCGATGCCGTCCGCGCCGGCGTCGGCCAGTCGCTGGGCGAGCACCTGCGAGTCCGCGCCCCGCTCGAGGACCGCCAGACGCTCGGCCGCCCCGCCGCCGCGGCCGTGCCGGACGGGCGCGGCGTCGATGACGACGGCCCCGCCCACCGTGCGGCGCTCGGCGGAGCGCAGCACCACGCGGTCACCGGCCGTCGCGGGCACCGGCCGCCCCAGTCGCAGCTGGGCGTAGCCGCGCTCGCCCGGCTCGAGCGCGTCCGCCGCCAGGAGCACGCAGACGGCCGGCACCTCGGCCGTCCCCAGGAACGCCTGAAGCCGCTCCCGCGTGCGCAGCCCCCGCCCGGCGTCGGGCAGCCACTCCAGGGCGACGTCGAGCAGCTCGGTTCCGGCCCACCCGTCGCCGGCGCGGACGACGCACGCCCCGCGCGGGGCCTCCGCCGGCGCCACGCCCCCCAGGTTGAGCGCCGTCCGCCCGCCGCCGGCGCGGGCGATCGTCCGCTCGTGCGCCTGCACCTCGCGCACCCGCCCGCGGGCGCCCCCGGGCAGGGCGGCGACCCGGTCGCCGGGGACGATCCCCTCTCCCCACAGCGTCCCGGTCACGATCGTGCCGGCGCCGGGCAGCGAGAACGCGCGGTCCACGAACAGGCGCGGGCGGCCGCCGGCCGTGCGCCGGCGCAGGCGGCCGGCCAGCCGGTCGAGCGCGCCCCGGAGACGCTCCACGCCCTCGCCCGTGAGGACCGAGACGGGCACGACCTCCGGCCCGCGCCCGACCAGCTCGCGAGCGGCCGCCGCGGCCGGCTCCGGCGGGGCGAGGTCGGCCTTGGTCACCGCGACGACGCCGTCCCCGACGCCGAGGAGGCGCAGCACGGCCATGTGCTCCCGCGTCTGCGGCATGACGCCGTCGTCGGCGGCCACGCACAGCAGGTAGCCGTCCACTCCGCTCGCACCCGCGACCATGTGGCGCACGAAGCGCTCGTGCCCGGGGACGTCGACCAGGCCGACCCTCCGCCCCGACGGCAGCTCGAGCGGCGCGAAACCCAGCTCGATCGAGATGCCGCGCGACTTCTCGGCGGGGAGGCGGTCGGTGTCGCGGCCGGTGAGGGCCAGCACCAGCGCCGTCTTCCCGTGGTCAACGTGACCCGCGGTGCCGAGCACGAGCGGCGCGCTCACCGCCGCGCCTCGGCGACGAGGGCGGGCAGGGCGGCGAGGTCCTCGTCGCTGAGCGCCAGCACGTCGAGCAGCACGCGCCCGTCCCGGAGCCGGGTCGCCACGGCGGGATCCCCGGCGCGGAGCGCCGCCGCGAGCGCCTCGGGATCCGGCGCGTCGAGCGCCGCGGCGAAGCTCGGGAGCTCGGCGAGCGGGAGCGCTCCGCCCCCCATGCGGCCGGCGGTGGCCACGATCTCGGCCCCGACGGCTCCCGCCAGGCGCTCGGCCCGGGCCCGCCGCTCGGGGTGCGCCCGGTGGAGCGCCCGGAGCGCCGGGATGCGCGCGCGCGCGAGTTGGGGGTCGCGGTGGAGCGCCAGCGTGGCCTCGAGCGCCGCGAGGATCAGCTTGTCGGGACGCAGCGCGCGCATCAGCGGGTGAGCGCGGGCGCGCTCCACCGCCACCTTGGTCCCCACGAGGATGCCGGCCTGCGGGCCCCCGATCAGCTTGTCGGCGCTGAAGGCCACCAGGTCGCAGCCGGCCGCGACGCTCGCCGCGGCATCCGGCTCGCCCGCGACCGCCGCATCGGGGCGCAGGAGCCCGCTGCCGAGGTCGTCCACCAGGGCCAGGCCCCGCTCTCGGCCGAGGCCTGCGAGCTCCGCGATCGACGCCTCCTCGGCGAACCCCACGACGCGGAAGTTCGAGGCGTGCACGCGCAGGATCGCCCGGCTGGCCGGGCCGATCGCCCGCTCATAGTCGGCGAGCCGCGTGCGGTTGGTCGTGCCGACCTCCACCAGCCGGCACCCGGACGCCTCCAGCACCTCGGGCACGCGGAAGCCGCCGCCGATCTCGACGAGCTGGCCGCGCGAGACGATCACCTCGCCACCGCCACCGAGGACGACGAGCGCGAGGAGGACGGCCGCGGCGTTCGAGGTCGCCACGCAGGCCGACTCGGCGCCGGTGAGGGCGCGCAGGTGGCCGACGAGATGGTCCTGGCGCGACCCCCGATCGCCGCTGGCGGGGTCCCACTCGAGCGTCGCGTAGCGCGCGGCCGCCACGGCCGCGTCGAGGGCCTCGGCCGCGAGCGGCGCCCGCCCGAGGTTGGTGTGGAGGATCACCCCGGTGGCGTTGACGACCCGCCGCAGCGAGGGCCGCAGGGCGGCCGCGACCTCGTCCGCGAGTCCCTCCGCGCCGGCTCCCCGTGCGCGGCGGCGGGCGAGGGCGTCGCGGACCGCGTCGACGACGGCCGCGCGCGGCGCGCGGGCGAGGAGGTCCGCCATGTCCTCCCCGCGCAGGACCGCATCGACCGAGGGGAGGGCGCGACGGGGATCGGTCATGGCGGCCGCGCCGCCCGGGCTCAGGGCGCGACCGTCGTGACGCCGACGTCCTCGGCGAACCGCTCCAGGACGGGCCGCAGCCCCTGGGGCGCGCCGAGCACCACGATCTCGGGCTCGTCCTTGAGGTTGAGCTTGCGCAGCAGCGGGTCCAACGCTGGGAGTATCCCCGATCCCGTGCACGGGTGGCGCCCTGGCGCCGCCCCGTAGGATGATCGCCTCCCCGAACAGGAGCCCTCCCATGGCACGCCCCGCGCCCGTCCGACCCATCCTCGACGACCGTCTCCAGGAGATGCTCGGGCTCATGAAGGGCGCGGACAGCGTCGAGCTCAAGCTCACGGTGCCCGAGTCCAACCAGCGCTCGGCCGTCCGCTCCCTCGGGATGGACCCGCTCGAGGCCCAGATCCGGCAGGTCTTCTTCTTCGACACGCCCGACCTGGCGCTCGACGGCGCCGGCGTGGTCGTCCGGGCGCGGCGCGTTCAGGGCCGGGGGGACGACACCGTGGTGAAGCTGCGGCCGGTCGTGCCGGACGAGCTGCCGGCGAAGCTGCGGACGTCGGCGATGTTCGGGGTCGAGGTGGACGCAATGCCCGGGGGCTTCGTCTGCTCGGGGTCGCTCAAGGGCGCGCCGAAGGACCGCGATGCGGTCAAGGCGACGGTGGCCGGCGAGCGCCCGCTGCGCAAGCTGTTCAGCAAGGAGCAGCGCGCGCTGTTCGAGGAGCACGCGCCCAAGGGCGTCACGTTCGCGGACCTCGCGGTGCTCGGCCCGATCCCGCTCCTCAAGCTGAAGATGTCGCCGAAGACGCTCGGCCGCAGGCTGGTCGCCGAGCTGTGGCTCTACCCCGACGGGGCGCGGATCCTCGAGCTGTCAACCAAGTGCGCCCCCGGCGAGGCCCTGACCGTCGCCCTCCAGGCGAAGGCGTTCCTCGCCGAGCGCGGGATCGACCTCAGCGGCAAGCAGCAGACCAAGACCCGCACCGCCCTGAACTTCTTCTCGAAGGAGCTCAAGGCCGCGGCGGCCTGAGGATCAGCACCTCGTTGCCCGCCGCGCTGGAGCTCGTAGTCGATGCGCCGCACCTCGCTGTCGATCCCCTCGGCTCCGAGGCGCCGCCGCAGGTCGTCGAGCGCGGGGTAGGGGACGTAGGAGGTGTCGATGAGGGGGTACAGGCGCACCTCCTCCCGCGCGACGCGCACCAGCTCGCGGAGGGCGCGCTCGTGGGCGGCCTCGTCCACGTGGTCCGGGTAGGCGAAGAGGAGGTACGCCGAGAGGACGAGCCGGAACGCGCCGTCGTCGAAGGGGAGGTGGGGGAGGGCGGCGACCACGTAGCGGGGGTCCGGCCCCGTGAAGTCGCGGGCGAACTCCTCGAGCGCCGCGAGGCGGCGACGGCGCAGGTCGTCGGAGGACGCGTAGAAGGTCCAGACGTACGAGGCCCGGTTCTCCTCGAGGTAGCGAATGGCGTGGTCCAGCCCCGCGCGGGACTGGGCCAAGATCTCCGCCCGCGGGAGCGCGTAGGCGGGGTCGGCGCTCACCGCCTCGCCGCCGCGGGCCCGCACGGCCGCGGCGAAGGGCCCGGCGCCGCCTGGGCAGTCGAGCACCGCCCCGGCGAGGACCTCGCGCTCCTCCAGCCCGAACATCGCCAGGTACTCGTCGTAGGGCCGGCTGCTGACGATGATGTCGCCGATGCCGCGCGCGGAGCCCATCGCGTGGCGACGCCTACCGGCGCGGGCGGCGGCCCACGAACAGCTCCCGCGGCTCCCGCTCGTCGGCGGTCTCCTCGGCGACCGCCTCGGGCTCGAAGCCGGCTCCGGCCAGCAGCCGCAGCCAGACCTCGCGGCCGTGGAGCCCCGTGCGGTGCGTCTCGTGCAGCACGCGGATCGAGCCGTCCACCTCGCGGAGCAGGAAGGCGTACTCGGTCACGGTCCACGAGTCCTCGGGGTCCGGATCCCAGGCCCATTCCAGGTAGCGCACTCCCCGGCCGTCGGCGCCGTCGGTGCCGCCGTGATCCGCGCCCGCCTCGAACGACTCCGCGGTGGCGTCCGGGACGAACACGGCCACCCCGCCGGGACGGCAATGCGCGAACGCCGTCTCGATCACCCGGCGGAGATCGGCTTCGGTGACCATGTAGTCCACGGCGTCGTGGACGACGACCGCGTCGAAGGCCCTGTCGAGGCGGATCGTGCGCATGTCGCCCTCGCGATGCTCGCACCCCGGGTTGAGACGGCGCGATAGGTCGAGCATCGCGTCGGAGAGGTCGACGAGCGTCATGGCGAAGCGGCCGCTGAGGTGCGACGCGACGTGGCCGCCGCCGCTGCCCAGCTCCAGGACCTCGCGCACCGGGATCGTGGCCGAGTCGAGCAGTGTCCCCACGAACGCGGCCTCCTCGGCGTATTCCTCCGGCGGCGAGACGAGCGGCCACCACACGGCGAGCTCGCCGTAGAACCGGTGCCGGGTCGCGGGGCTCGGCATCGCCAGAGCCGGCCTAGTCAGGCTTCGCGCCCATCGCCCAGACGGCCACGAGGTACGCCGCGAGGGCCACGAGGGCGAGGATGGCGGCCGCCGTGAGGAGGCCAGACCCGCCCCCGCGCCTGAGGCGGCGAACGCCGACGCCGCCCCCGATCAGCGCGACGAGGAGCAGCAGGCCCCCGAGGTCGGCCGTGACGAAACCGATGCCCAGCCACGCCGGGTCGTCGTCGCCGGTGAACCCCTCCTTGTCGTAGATCCACTCCGCGCCGGCGCGCATGAGGATCCACCCCGGCAGCGCCATGGCGAGGAGCGAGAAGTAGCCCAGTCGCAGCAGCCGCGCCTCCCCGCGGGCGAGCGACAGCGCCGCGGCGCCCACGAGGAGCCCCGCGACGAGCACCATCGCGCCGGCCACGTGGAGGAAGAGGGGGAGGTCCCAGCTGTCGGGGCGGATCGCGGCGAACACGTCAGGCCCCGGGCTTCCAGATCATGTCGGCGAGGATCAGCACCGTCGCGGCCGTCGCGATCGCGTGCATCGCGAGACCGCGCCGCGTCCGGACGAGCCCCCGGAGCTCCTCGCTGGGACCGTCGCTGCCGGACCGGAGCAGCTCCCGCGCCCGGTCGCTGGCGCGGGCGTACTCCGCGCCGGCGCGCTGACCGGCCGCGGCGATGATCGCCCAGAGCACGATCGCCGCGATCACCCAGCCGTCCCACGGCTCGTAGGCGTCGAGCGAGATCGCCAGCCAGATGCCCAGGACGAGCGTTCCCACCGCACCGACCGCCGCGAGCGCGTTGAGGAGCGGGCCGAGCCGGAAGATCGCCTGCACGCCGCCCGGGCTGGCGACGTTCCAGCCGGCGGCGATCATCGCCCACACGCCGAGCACCGCCGCGACGAGCGCGAACGCGGCCAGCAGATGGAGCGCCAGGATCCAGTCGTCGGCGCTCATCGGGCGCCCTCGGCCTCGAACGGCGACCCGAGCATGCGGTGACAGTAACCCGTGGGCTCCGGCCGATGCAGCCCGAGGTCGCGCTCAAGCGGCATCACGCAGCACCCCGGCGCTTATCGCCCCGCGTCGCCGTTCGGGTCCCAGATGCCCGTCGCGGCCGTGGCGCGGGCGTAGTCGCGGAAATCGCGCGGCTCGCGCCCGAGCGCCCGCTGGACGCCGTCCGTCACGTACGCGTTGCGGCCGTAGACCTCGCTGAAGAGGTAGGTCAGGAACCCGACGAACTCGGGCGGCACGCCGTGCTCGGCCGCCCCGGCCGCGTACTCCTCGACGGAGATCGGCACGTAGCGGATGTCCCGCCCGGTCGCCGTCGCGATCTCGCCGACCGCTTCCTCCAGGGTGAGCAGCCGCGGGCTGGTCAGCTCGTAGAGCTCGCCGGCGTGCCCCTTCTCGGTGAGCGCCGCCACCGCCACGTCGGCGATGTCGTCCGCGTCGACGAACGGCTCGCGCGCGTCGCCGCCGGGCAGGGCGACCTCGCCGTCGAGGACCGGCCCCAGCATGAAGGCCTCGCTGAAGTTCTGCATGAACCATGCGCAGCGCACGATCGTCAACTCGGCGCCCGTGTCCGCGACGGCGCGCTCGGCGCGCTCCGCCTCCTCCTCGCCGCGGCCGGACAGCAGCACCAGCCTGCGCGCCCCGCTGCTCCAGCGCGACCTCGGCGAACGCGCTCACCGCCTCCGGCGCCCCCTGGATCGCCACGTCCGGGTAGTACGAGACGTAGACCGACCCGACCCCTTCGAGCGCCGGCGCCCAGGTGGCCGGGTCCTCCCAGTCGAACGGCGGCTCGCCGGAGCGCGAGCCGACCCGCGTGGTCACGCCCCGGGCCGTCAGCCGCTCCACGACCCGGCGGCCGGTCTTGCCGGTGCCTCCCAGGACGAGGGTCTGGCCGTTGTGATCGCTCATGCTGGTCTCCTCCCATTCCTCATGTCGATTGAGGATCGGTGTGCCGAAGCGCTCCCTGGCCGGATCGCCCGAAGTCATGTCCGGACGCTCAGCGAGGGGGGCCCGCGCCGGTTCCGTTCAGGGGGGCCGGCGACTCTCGGCGGCGTGCAACCTCTTCAACGCGTCGAGCGAAGCCGAGCCAGCCGACGAACCGCTCGTCGGCGCCCCGCATCGTGCGCAGCCGCCCGCAGATCGGCTCGCGGTCGAGGTACAGGTCGAGGCGCACCGTGAGCGCGCGATCGTTCCGGTGGGCCTGATCCTCCATTGCACCGACCGTATGAGCGCGCCTCGCCTCGCCGCGTCGGGGAGCTCCCCGAGGTCGGTCCCTGAACTTCGGCGCGCGGTAGGTTCCGCACGATGGCGAGCTACTTCGCGTACAGGCTCATCCCGCCCCGCCCGAGTTTCGCCGCGGACATGAGCGAGGCCGAGGCCGCCACCATGGGCGAGCACGTCGCCTACTGGCAGGGGCTCCTCGATCGGGGCACCGCGGTGGTCTTCGGGCCGGTCGCCGATCCCGCGGGCTCGTGGGGGCTCGCCGTGGTCGAGGCCGACGGAGGGGGCCGTGCGCCCTCGCGGCCGCCGACCCGCGATCCGGTCCGGGCTCGCGACCTTCGAGGTCCACGCGATGCCGGGGGCGATCGTCCGCTCCTGACCGCGGGCGAGGGCGAAGCCGACGGGCAGCTCACGCGCGAGCGCGCTGGCCGTTCGCGCCGTCCTCCGATGTGGCCTGGAGCGCGCGCGCGATCGCTTCGACCGAGCGGTCCACGTCGGCGAACGTGGTCCGCCAGTTGCACACCGAGACGCGCATGCACCGCACGCCGCGCCAGGTGGTGGCGCTGGTCCAGCACGTGCCGTCGCGCTGGATCCGGGCGACGAGCCGGTCGGTGACCCCGGCCGAGCCGCGCGGTCGCACGAGCACCTGGTTGAGCCCCTGGGCGACCACCTCCAGCCCTGGCTGGGCGCCGAGCCGGACGGCGAAGCGCTCGGCGCACGCGCAGAGCCGGTCCACCAGCTCGGCCACGCCGCTGCGACCCAGCGAGCGCAGCGCCGCGTAGACCGGCAGCGACCGCGCCCGGCGCGAGAACTCCGGGTTCCAGTCCAGCGGCTCGCGCACCGGCTCCCCCTGCTGGAGGTAGCTCGCCTCGACCGCCATGGCCCGCCGGTGGGCCTCGCGATCGGCGACGACGGCGATCCCGCAGTCGTACGGCACGTTCAGCCACTTGTGCGCGTCGGTCGCCCACGACCGGGCCCGCTCGCAGCCGCGCAGGAGCCCGCGCCGCTGTGGGCTCGCGCCCGCCCAGAGCCCGAACGCGCCGTCCACGTGCACCCACGCGCCCGCGCGCTCCGCGGCATCGCAGATCTCCTCCAGCGGATCGACGGCCCCGGTGTTCACGTCGCCGGCCTGCGCGCACACGATGGTCGGGCCGTCCTGCGCGCGCAGCGCGCGCGCGAGCGCGTCCGAGCGCATCGCGCCGCGCTCGTCGGCCGCCACGACCTCGGCGCAGGCGGTGCCGAGCCCCAGGAAGCGCAGCGCGCGGTCGACGGTCACGTGATGCTCCTGGCTGACGAGGACCCGCACGGGGGGCGCGCCCACGAGGCCGTCGCGCTCCACGTCCCAGCCGGCGTCGGCCAGCACGCGGTGCCTGGCCGCCGCGAGCGCCGTCACGTGCGCCATCTGGCAGCCGGTGACGAAGGCGAACGAGGCATCGTCCGGCAGGCCCAGGAGGTCGAGCACCCACGCGCCCGCGATCTCCTCGATCGCCGCGACCGCGGGCGTGGGGCTGGCGAGGCCCGCGTTCTGGTCCCACGTCGCCGCCATCCAGTCCGCGACGAGCGCAGCGGGAAGCGCGCCCCCGATGACGAAGCCGAAGTAGCGCGGCGAGCCCATCGCGGTGATCCCCGGCTCCGCATCGGCGACCAGCTCCTCGAGCACCCGGAGGGGGTCCACGGGGTCGTCGGGCAGCGTGGGGTGGAGGGCCGCGCGCGCCTCGGACGCGCCACGGCCCGCCTCGACCGGCCGCTCGGGCAGGGACTCGAGGTAGGTCGCCGCGTGCGCGGCCGCCGCGGAAAGCAGTTCACGTTCACCCATGACGCCCTCCTCCTCTGAGCTGCATCGTGGAGGCGATCCCAGGGTCAAGTCTCTCCCGAAAACGGCCGATGGACACGATGGCCCTCCCGACCGGGAGGGCGTGCCGCCGAACCGCGACCGTCAGGATCGTCATCTCGCCTCTCAGGAGCATCGCCAGCGCCCGCCCGTTCGTCTGCCTGCTCCTGGCCGTCGCCTCCGCGGCCTGCGTGGGCGCATCCGCGTCGCCGGCTCTCGGGGCCACGCTGTCCGGGACGGTCTCCCGCGTGGTCGACGGCGACACGATCACGGTCGTCTCGGGCGGCTTCGAGACCCCCGTGCGCCTGATCGGCATCGACACCCCGGAGACCCGGCATCCCTCCAAGCCGGTGCAGTGCTTCGGCCCGCAGGCCTCCGCGCGCACGGCGCGCCTGCTCCCGGTCGGCCGGCGCGTCCGCCTGGTCACCGACCACACCCAGGACGTCCGCGACCGGTACGGGCGCCTGCTCGCCTACGTCTACACGCCCGGCCGCTCCGGCGCGGCCGGGTCGGTCAACGCCGACCTGGTCCGCACCGGCCACGCGAAGGTCTACGTCTACGGCGGCGTCCGCTTCGAGCACGCGGGGGCCTTCTTCCGCGCGCAGCACCGGGCCCGCCGGGCTCACCGGGGCCTCTGGGGCGGGCCCTGCTTCGGCGACACGGACCGCGCCGCCGCGAGCGCCCGCCGCGGGACGCCCGCCGCGCCCGCCGACTCGTCGCGGACGGGCTGCGATCCGAATTACTCGGGCGCCTGCGTGCCGCTCACATCGACGGACCTCGACTGCGCGGACATCGGGCGACCGGTCAGGGTCGTCGCGGCGGATCCGCACCGCCTCGACGGCGACGGCGACGGCTGGGGCTGCGAGAGCACCTGAGGCGGGCCATCGCCCGCCCCCGGGCGCCCCTCCTCCCGCCCCGCGCCGGCGCGCGAAGCTCTCCTGTGTCACTCCGCCGAGGAGGTCACGCCCGGCTGGCTGAGGTAGGAGACCGACCCGGCCGCCGCGTCGACGAAGCCGATGGCCGAGACGGACTCCGAGTCGTCGTCCCGACGCGCCAAGGCCGCCTGGAACGCGACGTCTCCGTCCGGCAGCCAGTTGACGTGCCCGATGGCGCCGGACCGGACCGCCAGAGGGCGAAGCTCCACGCCATCGGCTCGAACCGACACGATCGCCGCGGAGAGGTCGGCGCCGTTGAACTCGACGACGGCCGCGATCCGCTGTCCGTCACGGCTCCAGGCGATCGATTCCGCGTTCCACCCAACCCGTACGCCCGGTGGCACGCCGCCCGCGAACCACCGTCCGTCCGCCGCACCGCTGGACGCCGGTGTCACGGTGCGCGGGGACCCGCCCCGGACGGATCGGACGACGACGCGTCCGCGGACGATGTACGCGACCCGGCGCCCATCCGGTGACAACCGTGGCCCGACGCTGCTCCGCGGCGTGGGGATGCGGCGTCGGGGACCGGGTCCGGCGCGCCCCACGAGCAGGGCCTCCCGCACGCCCCCCGGCCCCACCGCGGCGCGGACGAGCAGACGCCCGCCCGCCGGTCGAAGTCGCTGTATGGGTAGACGGCCGCGGTCCGCGCGGGCGGGTACGCCACGCGCCGCCCGGAGGGCACGGAGAGGCCGACCACGCGGTGATTGATTCGAAACGAACCCTCCCAGAGCACGACGCGCCGGTCGGTGGACAGGCGGGCCGAGTAGGGGCTGAGATCGCCGACGCGGACGCGGCCGATCGTTCTCGCACCCAGCCCCGAGCGTCCCACGACCCGCACCGTGCTCACGTCGCCGCCGACGCCCCTGAGCAGGAGCAGGCGCCCGTCGCGCAGGACGCCCAGCAGGCGCTCGTCGCACGAGCCGAAGCGCGGGCGCACGCACTCGGGCGCGCTCCCCGCGAGCGTCACCTCCTCCAGGAACGGGAGGCGCTGCCTCTCGAGCACCGGCGTCGGCGGGGGCGGGGGAGGAGCGGCGGTGAAGCGCGCGGTCAGCCCCAGGTCTCCCATGACCGTGAGCGCGCACGCCGAACCGCTCGCCGGCGCACATGCGCCGCCCCACCCGAGGAAGGATGCGCCGCGCTCGGGCAGCGCCGAGACCTCGATCGTCGTCCCGTCGGGGACGAAGCGCTCGCAGTCGGGCGGACACACCACGGCGCCCGAGATCCCCGCGACGGTCGCGGAGACGGTTCCGCTGCCCTCCACGGTGGCGGTCACGATCCCCGCGGTCGCGACGGACGGCGCGAGCAGGGCGAGGGCTGGAGGAACGTCTGGCATCGGCCCTGGCCGAACGTATCGTTCTGGCAACCGTCGCCATTTTCGGGGTCCGGCGAGACCGGGAGCAGAAGCCCGCGACGAGCAGGGCGTTCTCGCGAAGCTCCTCGGGAGGGACTCGAACCCCCAACCCTCCGGTTAACAGCCGGATGCTCTACCATTGAGCTACCGAGGATCGCTCGCGGGCCAGTGTAGCCCACCCCGCGGCGAGACCCGAAATCGCATCAGGCTCCCGGGACGGTGAGCCGGTGCAGATAGACGACGGCGCCCGACTCGTCGGGGCGACCGCCGTAGCGGACGTCCTCGCGCGAGTGGCCCCAGCCGGCGGCGCGGAGGGGCTCGAGCAGCGCGGCGGCATGGGGCCGCCGCGGGTCGGCGATCAGGGCCTCGCCCCCCGGGCGGAGCAGCCGCGGGAGGAGGGCCGCGAGGGCGGCGCCGTTGCGCTCCTCGTAGAGGAGGTCGGCGCCGATGACGAGGTCGGCCGGCTCGCGGGCGAGGAGCGCCGGCGGCGGCTCCCTCCAGTTGACCGACATCGTCTCCACCCGTGCGCCGGCGGCGGCCGCGTTGGCGCGGGTGAACGCCAGGGCCTCCGGGTACCAGTCCGTGGCGAGCACGTCGGCGCCGCCGAGCGCCGCCACGATGGCGGGCACCCCGACGCCGCAGCCCAGCTCGACGGCCCTCGTCCCGGCGAGCGGCCGGGCGCTCAGGCGTTCCGCCAGGACGATCCCGCTCGGCCAGAGGTCGGCCCAGTACGGGAGGCGCTCGTCCCGGGCGTAGTCGTCCTCGTCGATGAGCTCCTCGGCGCTCCGCGGCCGGAGGATCGTGAGGACGACCGGCCCGACCTCGACGTCATCGCGGATGGGATCGAAGGCGGAGAGCGAATCGTCCACATCCGCCAGGCTAGCCACGCGGGAATGGAACTTCCGCCGCCGTGCTCTTCCCCCGGGCGGGCAGGGATCGTAGGCTCAACCTCCCGATGGCCCCGCAGCCCATGCCCGACGGGCGGCAGGCGCTCCCGAGCGTCAGCGACGAGCCGCTCAGCGTCGCCCTGCCCCCGCTCCTCGCCAAGAGGCGGCTGACGGTCGGCGCCCTGGCCGGCCTGCTCCGGGCCGAGGGGATCGCGATCAGCCGGACGCGGCTGCACCAGCTCTCCACCGGCTCGGGCGCGCCCCCGACGCCCGAGCAGCTCGAGCGCCTCGCGAGCGTGCTCGGCGTGAAACCGAGCCACTTCGCCGAGTACCGCCTCTGGCGGACGCGGGCGCTGCTCGACCCGGGCGTCGTGGGCTTCGACCGCGCGATGGCGAACTTCGAGCGGCTGCGCGGGCACCGGGCGACCGGCCTGGTCGAGGAGGGCCGGTAGGCGGGGCCGCCGCGCTATCCTCCCCGGGTCCCGAGCCAGGCGGAGGAGCGATGAGCGAGAGCCAGGAGGCCGCAGAGGCGGTCGAGGAGCAGGAGGCGGAGGCCCCGGCGGAGGAGCCCGCGGCCGAGGTGGAGCCGGCGGCCGCCGCGGCATCCGAGCCCGAGCCCGAGGCTCCGGAGGATGCCGCCCCCGAGCCGGCCGAGGCCGAGGAGGAGCCCGACCCGGCCATCATCGCGGCCGAGGAGGAGCTGGCCGAGGAGGCCATCCCGACACCGGTGGGCCCGGCATCGGGGCGCCAGGCGAAGGTCTTCGTGTGCGACCGCGGCCACCGTACCGTCGCCGTGTGGAGCACCCCGGTGACCT
Organism: Miltoncostaeaceae bacterium; assembly: GCA_963835685.1. Taxonomy (GTDB): domain Bacteria; phylum Actinomycetota; class Thermoleophilia; order Miltoncostaeales; family Miltoncostaeaceae; genus DATAGF01. The sequence goes on along the minus strand of CAWIGI010000010.1, from coordinate 60,910 downwards.
GCCACGCCCGGCCCACCCGCAGCGGCGGCGACTGCGGCCGCCAGCTCTACCCGATCGGCGATCTGCCCGAGCAGGTGCAGAAGGCGCTCAACCCGCTGAAGGCGTCCAAGAAGGCCTCCAAGGTGTAGACCTCAGCCCCTCGGACGGCGCGGCCCGCTGTCAGGCGGAGCCGGGAGAGGGGCGTATGGCCGCCGCCGTCCGCGTCAGCCGGCCTCGGCCACCTCGACCATCCGCTCCATCTCGGCGAAGCCCGGCTCCCAGACCGCCGGGTCGTCGAGGTCGACGCCCAGCGAGCCCAGCAGCTCGGCCGGGGCCATCGACCCGCCCGCGGCCAGGAACCCCAGGTAGTCGTTGACGAACCCGGCGCCCCGCTCCCGGTAGCGCGCGTAGAGCGCGAGCGTCGCGAGGTGCGCGAAGACGTAGGCGTACGTGTAGAAGCGCGTCGAGATGAAATGGGGGATGTAGGACCACCCCACCCGGTACCGCTCCGGCAGCAGGAGCGAGTCGCCGTAGTACTTCCGGTTCTCCTCGAACCAGATGTCCGAGAGCCGCTCCGGGGTGAGGGCGCGGCCCTCGTCGCGCAGGGCGTAGGCGCGCTGCTCGTAGCGCGTCAGCACGGTCTGGCGGAAGACGGTCGCGAACGAGCCCTCGACCCGCTCGGAGACGAGCGCCCGGCGCGTCGCCGGGTCGGTCTCGGTGGCCATGAGGTGGTCGAACGTCAGCAGCTCGGCGAACGTCGAGGGGACCTCCGCGAGCGCCAGGCCCGTGCCCGCCGACAGCGCGGTCTGCTCCTCCGAGGCGAGCGTGAAGTGCATCCCGTGGCCGAGCTCGTGGGCCAGCGTCATCACGTCGTCCATCCGGTCGGTGAAGTTCATGAGCACATAGGGCGACGCGTCCTGGGCCACCGGCGCGCAGAAGGCGCCGCCGCGCTTGCCCGCGCGCGGCTCGGCGTTGACGCGCCGCTCGTCGAAGAACGCGCCGGCGATGCCGGCGACGCGCGGCGAGAAGCGCCCGAACGACTCGTCGATCAGGCGCCGGGCCTCGGGGTAGTCCACCGCCCGGAACTCGCCGATCGGCGCGTACTGGTCGTGCAGCTCCAGGCGGTCGAGGCCGAGGAGCCCGGCCTTCACCCGGAACCAGCGGTGGGCGACGGGATAGTGCTGCTCCACGGCGTCGAGCATGCGGTTGACCACCTCGCCGGGCAGCTCGTTGCGAAGGTGGGTGGGGTCCATCGGCGCCGCGTAGTGGCGCAGGCGGTCCATCGCAAGGCGATCGCCCACGAGCGTGTCGTAGGTGTGGGCGAGGGTGTCGGCGAGCGGGTCGAGGGCGTCGTAGAGCGTCTCGAGCGCGCGGCGGCGGAGGTCTCGGTCGGGATCGCGGACGTGCGCGAGCAGCCGGTCGATCGTGTGGGGCTCCTCGCCCTGCCCGGCGTCGAACGGCACCTCCAGGGTGGAGGTGATGCGGCCGAAGAGCGTCTGCCAGGCGCCGACCGCGGCCGGCCCACGCTCGGCGAGCATCCGCTCCTCGGGCTCGGACAGCGTGTGCGGGGCGAACCTGCGCAACGCGACGAGGTAGTGCCGGTCGCGGGACACCTCGGGCGCGTCGTACAGCTCCCGGGCGCGCTCCTCCGGCAACGCGATCCACTCCAGGTCGAAGAACCGCAGCGCGTTGGCCGCCTCGACGAGCGCGCGGTTGACCGCCGCCGACAGGTCCTTGTTCTCCTGTGAGGTCACGTTGACCGACTCGCGCAGGTTGACGTACGAGCTCACCCGGGAGAGCTCGTTGTCGATGGCGGAGAGCTCCTCGAGCGCCTCGGCGAGGACGGGCGGCTCCATGGCCGCGAGCCTGCCGCGGTAGCGGCCCTCGAACGCGCGGGCGCGATCCAGGCCGGCCTCCAGGCGCCGCCGCGCCTCGTCGGCGCCGGACACGAGCGGCGACAGGTCCCAGTGGATCCCGGCGGCCCGCGGGCCGGTCGGGACCGGCGCGTCGGCCGTCGTGGTCATGCCGCCAACGTAGCGGATCGCCTCCGCGTCACGCCGGGAGCAGCCGGTCGATCGCGTCCGGCGGCAGGGGCGGCGTCCCGGTGTCGCCGGGCCGCAGCTCCTCCTCGGGCCCGTGGAAGTCGGAGCCGCCCGTCGCGACCAGCCGGTGGCGGCGGGCCAGGGCGGCGTAGGCGTCGCGGCGCTCGGGCGTGTGGTCGGGCCGGTGGACCTCGATCCCCCCGAGGCCGGCGGAGGCGAGCCGCGCGACGAGGGACGCGAGCTGGTCTGGCGCCATGCGGAGGGACGCGGGGTGGGCGAGCGCGGCCGCGCCGCCCGAGTCGGCGACCAGCCGAACGGCCTCCTCGGGCGCCAGGACCCGGTGCGGGACGAACGCGGGCCCGTCGTCGGCGAGGAAGCGATCGAAGGCCTCCTGGCGGTTGCGCGCGTGACCCGCGGCGACGACGGCGTCGGCCAGGTGGGGCCGGCCGATCGGCCCCGCCGCGCGGGCGGCCACGTCCTCGAACGCGATCGGGGCTCCGGCCGAGGCGAGCCGCTCCACCATGGCCCGCGCACGCGCCTCGCGAGCCGCGCGCAGGTCGGCGAGCCGCTCGACGAGCGGCCGTGGCGCCGGATCGCGGAAGTAGCCGAGCAGGTGCAGCGACCCCGACGGGGCCTTCACGGAGAGCTCGACCCCCGGGACCACCCGCACGCCGAGGCGCCGGCCGGCGCGCAGCGCCACGGCGACGCCGTCGATCGTGTCGTGGTCGGTGACGGCCAGGACGCCGACCCCCGAGGCCGCCGCCAGCCCGACCAGCGCCTCGGGCTCGAGCGACCCGTCCGAGGCGACGGTGTGGAGATGGAGGTCGGCCCGGCCGGCGGCTACGCGGTCACCGCGCGGCCGACGAGGCCGCGGGCCTCCAGCTCGGCCAGGACCCGCGCCGCGCTGTCGTCGGGCGACTCCTGCTCGGTGCGGACGTGCACGTCGGGGGCCGGCGGCGGCTCGTACGGATCGCTCACGCCGGTGAACTCCTTGATCTCGCCGGCGAACGCCTTCGCGTACAGCCCCTTCGTGTCGCGGCGAGCGCACTCCTCCACCGACGCGTCCACGAACACCTCGACGAAGGCCCCGAACTCCTCGACCATCCGGCGCGCGGCCGCGCGGGTCTCGATGTACGGGGAGATCGCCGAGACGAGCGTGACCACCCCTGCGCGGGTGAGGCGGCTGGCGACCCAGCCGATGCGCTCGATGTTGGTGTCGCGGTCCTCCTTCGAGAACCCGAGGCCCTTCGAGAGGTGGGTGCGGACGACGTCGCCGTCGAGGTACTCGACCAGCAGGCCGCGGCGCTCGAGCTCGGAGCCGACGGCCTCGGCGACCGTCGTCTTGCCCGAGCCGGAGAGCCCGGTGAACCACAGGGTGAAGCCGTCGCGCTCACTCACTCTCGGAGAGCCCTCCCTCGGGGCCCGTCGCCCCGGTGGTCCTCGTTGCCGTCAGTCGGCGGCCCGGCCCGAGGGCAGGTGGATCCCGCACTCGGTCTTGCCGGTGTGCGCCCAGCGGCCGGCGCGGGGGTCCTCGCCCTCGCGGACCGCGCGGGTGCAGGGTACACAGCCGATCGACGGGTACCCCTGGTCGTGGAGCGGGTTGAAGGGGACGTCGTGGGCGTAGAGGTAGCCCTTCACGTCCTCGTCGCTCCAGTCGACGAGCGGCTGGATCTTGACGACGCCGCGGCTCTCGTCGAGGTTGACCTTGCGAGCGGTGAGCCGGCCGGGGCTCTGGGCGCGGCGGATGCCGGTGATCCATGCGTCCATGCCCATGAGGGCCCGACCGAGCGGCGCGACCTTGCGCAGGGCGCAGCAGCGGTCGGGTTCGCGCCGCCAGAGCTCGGCCCCCTCGCTGCGCTCCTGCTCGGCGACGGTCTGCTCGGGATCGACGCGCTCGACCTCGAGGCCGTAGCGCTCGATCAGCCGGTCCCGGGTCTCGTAGGTCTCGGGGAACAGCAGCCCCGTGTCGAGCTCCACGATCCGGACCTCGGCCCCGATGCGGTCGATCATGTTGACGAGCACCGAGGACTGCATCTGCCAGGAGCACGTGAGGACGATGCGGCCGGCGAACCGGTCCGCGGCCCAGGCCAGGACGTGCTCGGCCGGGCGGTCCTCCAGCTCGTCGGAGATGATGCGACAGTCCTCGGGGGAGACCGCGAGGGTGCTCACGGGGGCGACACTATCAAAGAGAACCGGATCGATCCGATAAGACCGCGAGATACATTCGAAACCTGGTGATGTTTCCCGACAACAGCCGTCGCGTCTACTCCACCGAGGGAGGGCGCGTGCGCTCATCACGCGAGGGCGAGGGCGCCGCGGCCGGGGCGCCGCGCAACGGCATCGTCCGTGTCAGCCGGACCTCGTCGGGGCGTCGCGGGAAGACCGTGACGCTCGTGACCGGCCTCCCCCCGGCGGACCTCCGGGCGGTCGCCGCCGAGCTGAAGCGAATGTGCGGCTCGGGCGGGGCCGTCAAGGCGGGGACCGTCGAGATCCAGGGCGACCACCGCGCGCGGGTCATCGAGCACCTCTCCTCCCGCTACCGCGTGGTGGCCGCCGGGGGCTAGCTCTCGTTGACCGCCAGCTCCAGGCGGCGGCCGAAGGCGCGCTCGAACGTCGGCGCCTCCAGGGCGGCCGACCAGAGCGCGACCGCGGGGTCGCCCTCGGCGCGCACGGCGAGCCGGACGGTCCCGTCCGGGGCCTCGATCCTGACCCGCCGGATGCCCCCCGCGCGGCCGCGCTCGAGCTGCTCCGCCAGCCGCAGGCACGCCGCCAGGCGCATCAGGCGGTCGTGGTCGTCGGCGTCGAGGACGCCCTCGAGCGGGGCGGTGCTCGGGAGGGCCTTGCGGTGGGCCCGCACGAGCAGCGCGACGAGGGCCAGCTCGCGGTGGCGGAAGCCGGGCAGGCCCGCGTTCAGCACCAGGTAGTACCCGTGCTTGTGGTGGTCGTTGTAGTTGACCATCACGCCCGCGTCGTGCAGCATCCCGGCCGCCCAGAGCAGCTCGCGCTCGGGGTGCTCGAGCGCCACGATGCCCAACCGGGCGAGCTCGTCGTAGACGGCCAGCGCGAGCTCGGTGACATGCTCGATGTGGGGCCGCTCGCAGCGGTAGATGTTGACCAGGTTGAGGACGCTCTGGCGGCGGACGTCCCCGATCAGCGGCGGGTCGGCCGGCGCGAGGAAGCGCTCGTAGAAGATCCCCTCCCGCAGGCCCTGGGCGCAGATCTCGATGCCGTTGACGCCGAGGCGCTCCAGAGCCGTCGAGATGACCGTCGCCCCGGCCAGCGTGATATCGGCGCGGTCGTGCTTCAGGCCCGGCAGCTGGCCGCGGTCGCGCGCCGGCAGCTCGGCCATGGCCTCGATCAGCTCCTCGATGCCGTCGCGGCTCAGGCGATAGCCGTGGATCTCGTCGAGCGCGTAGCGCGTCCGCCGCTGGTGCATCGCCGCCAGCGTCCGGATGGTTCCGCCGATGCCCACCATCCGCCCGCCCGACCGCTCGAGCCAGGCAACGTCGTCGAGCTCGCGCGCCACGTGCTTGCGCAGCACCTTGAGGTCGGCGCGCGACGCGCGCTGCCGGGGGAGGAATCGCTCGGTCATGCGGACGGCGCCCAGCGGGCGGGAGAGGGTGCGCCCGAGCTTGCGCCCGACCACCTGGGAGATCTGGACGCTGCCGCCGCCGATGTCGAGCACGTGCCCGTCGCCGAGCGTCGTGCTGTTGACCGCGCCCAGGTAGCCGTACCAGGCCTCCTCCTCGGCCGACAGGATCCGCACGGGGAGCGAGCCGCCCGCCGACAGCGCCTCGAGGGCCTCCTCGGCGTTGGCCGCGTCGCGGACCGCGCTGGTCGCGACGGGCGCCACGTCGTCGAGGCCGGCCGCCTCGCAGTAGGCCGCGTAGAGCCGGACCGTGTGCCCGGCGCGCTGGATCGCCTCGGGGCGCAGGCCGTCGGGCCCGGCTCCGCTCGACAGGCGGACGACGTCGCGGATCTCGTCCACGAGCTGGAACGAGCCCCCGGGGCGGTAGCGGAACACCACCAGCCGGAAGGTGTTCGACCCCATGTCGATCACCGCGAGCCGGCGCTCGGGCCGGCGCCGGCGCTAACCTAGTCCCCATGACGTCGACCCCGCTCCGTCCTCCGTCTCCGCACGGGGTGGGGGCCGCGGCGCACCCGTCCGCCGAGCCGCTCGCCTGGCCCGGCGTCTTCGACTCCCCCGACACCGTCGACCGGGTCTGGACCGACTTCGTCGCCGGCCTGCCGGAGCCGGACCACCGGACGGCCCTGCGCCGGGCCCTCGCCTTCGCCCGCGCGCGCCACGGCGACCAGCGCCGCCACGGCAGCGACACGCCCTACTGGGTGCACCTCGTGCGGGTGGCGATGGAGCTGTCGCAGTGGGGGGTGCGCCGCCCCGAGGTGCTCCAGGCCGCGCTGCTGCACGACACGGTCGAGGACACGATCACCACGCTCGACGAGCTCCGGGTCGGCTTCGGCGAGGAGGTCGCCGACCTCGTTCGACTGGATGACCGCCCCGCGCCGAGAGGACGACCTCCGCGAGTACTACGAGCGCCTCCAGGCCAGCGCGCCGTTCGACGTCCAGCTGCTCAAGCTGGCCGACCGCGTGGACAACCTGCGCAGCGTCCAGGCGCTCGTCATGCGCACCGGGGACCGCCACCGCCGGTGGGCCGGCGCCTACCTCCGCCGCACGGTCTGGCAGGTCCTGCCGCTCGCGGCCGCGGCGCCCTCGGTGGCCCGGGTCGCGCTCGTCACGGCGATGGCCGACCTGGCCCCGCTGGTTGACGAGGGCGGCTTGGCCGATCCCTAACGTCCGCACAACCCGCCGGTTACGGAGAGGGGATTGGATGATCCGCGAATCCGCCCCCACCGTATCGGGAGACGACATGGGAACCACGAACAGCTCCGAGACCGCTCGTATCGAGGCACTGCTCTCCCGTCTGGAGCCCGACGACGACGGGACCTGCCGCGTCGCCGGCTGCCTGCACATCCACGAGGGGCCGACGACCCGGGAGGACCTCCCCGCGCTCGCCGCGTAGGGCGGCGCGCCCGCGCCGGTCAGGAGGGGCCCTGCTCGGGGGGCACGAGGAACACCGAGCAGGGGGCGTGGTGCGCCAGGTGGCCGGCGAAGCTGCCGAGCAGCGCCCGCTCCACCATGCCGCGGTGCGTCGCGGCCACCATGATGTCGACCCCGGCCTCGCGCGCCCAGTCACAGGCCGTTTGCGCGGGCTGCCCGTCCAGCAGGACCGCCTCGGCCTCGACGGAGCGCGCCTCCTCGGCGAGCCACATCTCCGCGGCGTCGCGCTCGACCTCGGCGTCGTGTACCGGGGCGCCGCCGAGGCCTGCGGCGAGCGACACGAGGAAGGCGGGCGGCGCCAGCACGTGCACGACGCTGAGGCGTGCGCCGGTGGCGTCGCGCAGGGCGGCCGCGTGGCTCAGCGCGCCCGACGCCGCATCGGAGTCGTCGATGAAGCACGCGATGTGGTCGTAGCTGACGCTCACTGCGGGCCGGGCTCCTCCGGGGGGCCGGACGGCACTCTACCGGTGCCCCCGGCGCCGTCCCGCGGAAGCTCCGTGAGGTAGGGCCGGCGGCCGGCGGCCGCGAGGGCGAGGCGCCCATGCGCCAGCTCGACCAGCGCGTCGCCCGCGATCTCTCGCCGCCAGCCCGAGGCGAGCGGCTGGCCGTCCACGTCCCCGCGGATCGCCGCCGCCAGGAACGCGACGATCTCGTCCCTCGTCGCCAGGAGGCTCGGGGCGAGGTTGACCGCCGCGGCCCGGGCCCCGACGAGCACGGCGCCGAGCGGCCCGAGCACCTCGAGGCGCTGCTGCAGCTCCGGGGACGGGGGGGCGGGGGCGCCGACGGGCTCCGCGCCCGCGCCCGCGCGAACGGCCGCCAGCAGGCCCTCGGCCGCCGACGCCTGGATGCGGTCGGGCAGGCCCCGCTCGGACTCCAGGGCGCGGCGGTCGCCGGGCCGGCGGCGCGCGATCTCCACCAGCGTCCGGTCGGGCACGACCCAGGAGGCGGGCTTGTCCCGCCGCCGCGCCTCGTCCTCGCGCCAGGCCGCCAGGGACGCGAGCACGGCGCGGTCGGCGGGGCTGAGCCGGCCCTGGCCCTTCACGCGCTGCCACGCCGTCTGCGGGTCCGGCACGAGGCGGGCGTCGGAGCCGTACCGGCGCTCGTGCTCCTCCGCGACCCACTCGGTGCGGCCGAGCGCTTCGGCGCGGCGGGCGAGCTCGTCGCGGAGCGGCAGGAGGTGGCGGACGTCGCCGGCGGCGTACTCCAGCTGGGCGGCCGACAGGGGTCGCCGCGTCCAGTCGGTGTAGCGCTCGCCCTTGTCGAGCCGCACCCCCAACACCCGCTCGAGGAGGGCCCCGAGCCCCTGTCCGGCGCCGAGCCCGACGAAGCCGGCCGTGATCTGGACGTCGTGCAGCCGCGCCGGCCGCAGCCCGTAGGCGAGGCCGAGCAGCGTCAGGTCGGCCGACGGCGCGTGCATGACGACCTCGACGGCCGGGTCGGCGACCAGCTCGGCCACCGGCAGGAGCGGCGCGCCCTCGATCGGGTCGATGAGGTGGACCCCGCGCGGCGTCGCCACCTGGGCGAGGCAGGCCACGGGGGCGTAGGTGCGCTCCCACATGAACTCGAGGTCGATCGCGGCGATGCCCTCGGCCCGCGCCTCGGCCACGACGGCGACGACCCCCTCGGCGTCGTGGAGTGGCTTGCGCGCTGACATCCCCCGCTAGCCTAGCCTGCGATGCAGGCGATCCAGGTGAGCGTGGCGTTCGGTGCCCGCGACGTCCTCGACGGCGTGAGCTTCCGCGTCGACCCCGGCGACCGCCTCGCGGTCGTCGGGCGCAACGGCGAGGGCAAGACCACGCTGCTGCGCATCCTCGCCGGCCGGCTCGCCCCGGACGCGGGCCGGGTCAGCCTGCCGCGCGGGGCCAGGGTCGCCCTGCACGAGCAGCGCCCGCCGCTCGGCTCCGACCTGACCCTGGAGCGGTACGTCGCCCAGGGCATGGACGCCGCCCGGCGCGCCGAGGCGGAGCTGGCCGGGCTCGAGGCGCGGATGGCCTCCGGCGACGCGGGGCCGCCCGTGCTGGCCGCCTACGAGGAGGCCCAGGCGCGCCTGGAGCGCGCCGGCGGGTACGCCTGGCGGTCCTGGATGGAGCGCGTGCTGCGGGGCCTCGGCATCTCCGAGGACAACCTGCCGCGCCCGCTCTCGGGCTTCTCGGGGGGCGAGCTCACGCGGGCGTCGCTGGCGCGCGCTCTCGTGTCGCGGCCGGACGTCCTGCTGCTCGACGAGCCCACCAACCACCTCGACCTCGCCGCGGTGGAGTGGCTCGAGCGCGCGATCGGCGACCTCGACGCGGCGGTGGTCCTGGTCTCCCACGACCGCTGGCTCCTCGAGTCCCTGGCCACCGGCATCCTCGAGCTGGAGCGCGGTCGCGCCCGGCTGTGGCCGATGCGGTACTCGTCCTTCCGGCGCGAGCGGGCGCTCGCCCTCGAGCGCCAGGGTGCCGAGGCCGCCCGGCAGGCCGCGGAGATCGCCCGACTCGAGCGCTTCGTGGAGCGGTTCCGCGCCGGCACGCGCTCTCGCCAGGCCGCCTCGCGCCAGAAGCGGCTCGACCGCATGACGAGGGTCGAGGTCCCGCGGAAGGCCGCTCATCTCGCGTTCGGCTTCCCCAGGGCCGAGCGCAGCGGCCGCGTGGTCATCGAGGCCGATGGGGTCGACGTCGCGGTGCCGGGCAGGACGCTGGTCTCCGACGTGGGGCTCACGCTCGAGCGGGGCCAGCGCCTGGCCGTGGTCGGCCCCAACGGCGCGGGCAAGACGACCCTCGTCGAGACCCTGATCGGGCGACGCCCGCCCCAGCGGGGCCGCGTCAGCGTGGGCCATCGCGTGGAGGCCGCCTACTTCTCGCAGCACGGCGCCGGGCTGCGGGACGACCGCAGCGTCCTCGAGACCGTCCTCGCGGCCGGCGACCTCACCCAGGCCCAGGCGCGCACGCTGCTGGGCGGCTTCCTGTTCTCCGGCGAGGCCGCCGACGCGCCGGTGGAGCGGCTGTCGGGCGGCGAGCGGCGCCGGCTGGAGCTGGTCGCGCTGATCGCCCGCGGCGGCAACCTGCTGGTGCTGGACGAGCCGACCAACCACCTGGACACCGAGAGCCGCGAGGCGCTCGAGTCGGCCCTCGAGGCGTTCGACGGGACCGTGCTGCTCGTCTCCCACGACCGCGCCCTGATCGACGCCGTCGCCACCCACACCCTGGCCATCGAGGACGGCCGCGCCGTCCTCCGGGCCGGCGGCTACGGCGACCTGGTGCGCGCCCGGGACGAGTCGCAAGCGCAGCCCGCGCCGCGCCCGCCCCGGCCGACGAGGCCGCGCCCAGCGAGGCGGCGGTCGCCGAACGGCGAGGTCCTCCGGCTGGAGGGCGAGATCGCACGGGTCGAGGCCGGGATCGCCGAGGTCGAGGCCGCCTTGGGCGACCCGAAGGTGCTCGCCGACCGCGAGGCCGTCGCGGCGAGGGGCGAGGAGCACCGGGGCCTCCAGGAGGAGCTCGCCTGGCTCATGCGCGAGTGGGAGCGCGCCGCGGAGGCCGCGGCGGGCTGAAGACTGTGTGCGTCCCCAGTGGGGAGGGCCCGGCGGGGGGAGCCCTCCTCACGGTGGTGCTGACCCTTCTGGCGACTTGCCCCGAGCGAAGCCGGCGCGCCATGGAGCTCAGTTCTCGACGATCCCGGCCTCGGCGAGGAACTCCTGGGCCACGACGTCGGGGTCCTCCTGGTCGAACTCGACCCGCGAGATCAGCGGGATGATGGCCTCCTGGGTGAGGGCCGCGTTCACGGCGTCGAGCGTCTCCGTGAAGGCCGTGCGCTGCTCCTCGGTGAGGCCGTCGTAGAACGCCTTGTTGACGACCGGGAAGGTCTGGTAGGAGAGCCCGGCCGAGTAGGTGCCCTTGTCGTCCTCGATGAGGACGAGGTCGAGCTGGCCCAGCTTCGGGTCGGTCCCGAATGCGTAGACGCAGTTCGCCTGGCCGTCCTCGATGGGCTTGTAGCGCAGGCTGATGTTGACGGTCTTGGTCTCCTTCGGGTTGAAGCCGTACTCGCGCTTCAGCAGAGGCAGGCCGTCGGGGCGGGTGAGGTGCTCGGCGTTGGCCGAGTAGGTGATGTTCTCGGACGCCGCGCCGAGGTCGGAGAGGGTCGTGATGCCGTACTGGTTGACGGCCTCCTGCGTGCAGGCCACGGCGTTGCCGTTGTTGAAGGGCGCAGGCGTGAGCGCGGTGAGCCCCCGCATCTCGTAGGCGGCCTTGACCTCCTGGAACTGGGCGTCCCGGGATTCCGGCGCGTCCGCCGCATCGAGCCCGAGCACCGTCTGGTAGGACGTGCCCACGTACTCGGGGTAGACGTCGATCTCGCCGTCGCGGATCGCCTGGTCGGCGATCTCGGTGCTGGCGAGGCTCGTCACGTCGGCGTCGAAGCCCTGTGCGTTCAGGGCCTGCGCATAGGTCTGCGCCACGATGAAGCTCTCGGCGAAGCCCTTGTCGGCGATCCGGACGGCGACGCCGTCGCCCGCCCCGCTCGCGCCCTCGTCATCATCGTCTCCGCACGCGGCGGCCACGAGCAGCGACATGGCGAGCAGCGCGGCGAGCAGGGCCGCCGGGAGCCGTTGGAGCCGTGGTCTCACATCGTCCTCCTATGCAGTGATCGGCTTGCGGCTGATCCGCAGGCCGCGGGGGGTCACGAGCCGCTCCGCGCCGCCGAACACGACTTCGGAGAGCGCCGCGAGGATGGTGATGGGGATGGCGCCGGCCAGGATCACGTCGTCCTGGTTGTTCGAGAGGCCGCTGGCCACGATGACGCCGAGGCCGCCCGCCCCGACGAGCCCCGCGAGCGCCGCGGTGGCGATGATCTGCACCGACGATGTGCGGATGCCGGCGAAGACCAGCGGCATCGCCATGGGGAGCTCGACGCGGCCGAGGATCTGCGCGGGGGTGAAGCCCATGCCGCGGCTCGCCTCGATCGCGCCGGGATCGACCTCCTTCACGCCCGTGTAGGTGTTGAGCAGGATGGGCGGGATCCCCAGCAGGAAGAGGCCCAGGACGGCCGGCCAGAAGCCGAGCGAGGTGAGGGCGAGGATCAGCGCGATCAGCGCGAACGTGGGGACCGTGCGCCCGAGGTTGGAGACCGTGATGACGAGGAACGCCGCGCCGCGCCCGATCTTGGCGCAGATGATGCCGAGCACGAGGCCGACGAGCGTCGCGAGGCCGAGCGCCGCGAGCGAGAGCTTGATCGTCGTGACGGTCTGCCCCCACCCGTCGTTCGCCTGGAAGGCGTCCCAGACGTCGCCCATCACGTCTCCTTGGCGCGGGCGCGCTGCCATGGCGTCAGGGCGCGCTCCAGGCCCACGAGCGCGAGGTCGATGACGATCGCCATGACCGTGGCGATGACGGCGCCGACGAAGATCGGCGTCACGAAGAGCCCCCGCTGGATGCCGTCGTTCACGATGAGCACCCCCAGGCCGCCGGCACCGATGTAGACGGCGATCGTGGCGATGCCGACGGTGCTCACGGCGGCCAGCCGGATGCCGGCGAAGATCGCCGGCAGGGCCAGCGGCAGCTCGACCCGCATCAGGGTCTGACGCCGCGTCAGTCCCATCCCGCGCGCCGCCTCCTGCACCGGCCCCGAGACGCCCCGCAGGCCGACCACCGTGTTGCGGATGATGAGCTGCAGGCAGTAGACCGCCAGCGCGATGACCGCCGGCTCGAAGCCGATGCCCACGAACGACAGCAGGAAGGCGAACATCGCCAGGCTCGGGATCGTGTAGAGGGCGCCCGAGATCGCGTTGACCGCGATGAACGGGGCCCGGCGCCGCCGCACGAGGATCGCGACGGGGATCGAGATCGCGATCGCGAGGCCGAGGGCGGCGCCGACGAGCTCCAGGTGCTCGATCGAGGCCTGCTGGATGTCGTCGAGGTTGTTCTCGACCCAGCTCCAGCGGACGAGCTCAGCCACGCGCGCCCCCCGGCCCGCCGACGTCGACCGCGGTGGGGGCGCGGGACGGGCCGCTGCCGTCGGCGATTCCCCCCGCCTGCCGGAACGCGGCCGAGATCTCGTGCGCCCCGATGAGGCCGATGCAGCGCCCGGCCTCGTCGACGACCGCGCCGTAGGCGGCGTTCGACTCGAAGAGCGCCGAGAGGGCGTCCCGCAGCGTCGTGACGTGGTCGATCACCGGCTCCGCGCCGCCCGGCGCCGAGCCGGGGATCTCCGCCATGTCGCCGTCCAGTCGCGAGGCCGGCAGCCAGTCGAGCGGGCGCCCCTCATCCGTGGCCACCAGCAGGTGGTCCGCGACCGGGGTGAGCTCGCCGCGCGCGAGACGGGCGCGCACCTCCTCGGCCGGCTCCCCGACGTGCACGAGCGGCGGCGGGATCAGGTCGATCTGCTCGACCCGGGTCAGCGACAGGCTCTTGAGCGCCCGGTCGGCGCCGACGAAGTCGGCGACGAAGTCGTCGGCCGGGCTGGCGAGGAGCTCGGCCGGCGTGGCGTACTGCACCAGCCTGCCCTCGCGCATGACCGCGATGCGGTCGGCCATCTTGACGGCCTCGTCGATGTCGTGGCTCACGAAGACGACGGTCTTCGGGACGGCGCGGTGCAGGCGCAGGAAGTCGTTCTGCAGGCGCTCGCGCGTGATCGGGTCGACCGCGGAGAACGGCTCGTCCATGAGCATCACCGGCGGGTCGCCCGCCAGCGCCCGGGCGAGGCCGACGCGCTGCTGCTGGCCGCCCGAGAGCTGGGCGGGGTAGCGGCCGGAGAACTCGTCCGGGTCGAGGCCGATCAGCTCGAGCAGCTCGCGCACCCGCACCCGCGATCCGCTCCTTCTCCCAGCCGAGGAGCCTGGGGACGGTCGCGACGTTGGCGAAGACCGTGAGGTGGGGGAGCAGGCCCACCTGCTGGATCACGTATCCGATCTCGCGCCGCAGCTGCGCGGGGTTGCGGTCGCGGACGCTGCGGCCGTCGATGAGGATCTCGCCGGCGGTCGGCTCGATCAGCCGGTTGATCATCTTGAGCGCGGTGGTCTTGCCGCAGCCCGACGGCCCGATCAGGACGCAGACCTCGCCCGCGGGGACCGTCAGCGAGAGGCGGTCAACCGCCGCGGGGCCGTCCCGCGTGTAGCGCTTGGTGACCTCGCGCAGCTCCACGACGCCGGCGCCGGTGCGGGCGGATCCCTCGACCGACCCGCGGGTGGGCTGCCCCGCCATCGGCCGAACCTACCCGAGGTTGTGGATGACGCGTCCCTCGGGCGGGTGGCGTCGGGCGCGTTTGTGAGATCGATCACGCACCGCGCAGCGCCAGCCCGTTCCGCAGTGCTTTTTCCGGCGCCCGCCCCGGCGAAGCCGGTGCGCCGGTCTGCCGGAGGGCCCGGCCAGGGCCCGGAGGCGCGCATGAGCGCCCGCAAGAATGCCATGAAGAGGGGCCTCCCCGGCTGGCAGGCTCGTCCTGCCACCGGAGAGCCCAAGCCGAGGAGGCTTCCCCGATCATGGTGTATGCAGGATTGGATCTCAGCCGTCGCCGGCTGGACGTGCGGGTGCTCGCCGCCGAGGGCGACACCCTCGCCGAGGACCGTGCCGAGTCCAGGCAGACTGCGCAAGATCTCGGCGTCCGGGTGACGATCAAAACGCTCGCCCATTACTGGCCTCCAGGGCAGCGATCTGGTCATTGAGCGGGATGAGCACGGCGAACGCGCGCCGCACAGGCCGCACCAAAAGCATCGGCCACGGCGCCCGGCGCCTCGGGGTGGTCGGCCCGGAGGGCCTGCTGAATCTCGGCCGCCCGCCGCTGCAGGTTGCGCCGCCGACCGGCGCGGGCCAGGGCGCCAGCGATCTTGGCGCGCGAGAGCGCGCGGCCCACTCGGGCGTCGGTGCGATCGCGAGCACCGCCATCGCGTCGATGCGAGGCCAGGTCGCTGCCTTAGGCCGACAGCGCGGCCGGGAAGTAGTCGCGCAGGGCTGCGCGCAACCCGTCGAGCTGGCGCTGGCGGCTCCAGACAAGGCCCTGATGCGCCCGCGCCAGCACCCGGATCGCGCTCGCCTCGCTCCGAGTCGCCGGCCAGCGGGCGGTGGTTGTGGGCGTCGGTGCGCACCAGGTCGGCCAGCAGCTTGGCGTCGCCGGCATCCGACTTGGCGCCCGAGGTGATGTGGCGCTGGCGGTAGCGGCTGGCCGCCAGGGCGTTGACCCCGTAGACCGCATAGCCGGCCCCCACCAGCGAGTCGACGAGCAGGCCGCGGTCGATCTCGATGCCGACGACCACCTGCTCGGGCTGCTCGGCGTGCTCGGCGACCAGCGCCGTGCAGCCCCGCGCGGCCGGCGACCCCGACCCCAAAGCGTCCGCGTTCCAGCACCGCCCTCGGCCTGATCCATCACCAGAACGTCGTTGTCGGCCTCGGCCCAATCGACGCCCACTATCGCTACCGCCTGGGCGCCCTCGCCCTCCCCGCCGAGCTGGGCAACGTGCGTGCCGCCTGTCGGGCGCTGGGGATCGACCACTCGACCTTCTACCGCTGGAAGAAGGTCGCCGAGTGCCACGGCCTGGAGCTGCTGCGCCCCAGAGAGCGCCGGGCACCGGCGATGCCCAACCAGACCAGCCCGATGATCGTGCGGCGGGTCCTGGGCTTCGCGCTGGCTCACCTCGGGTACGGCCCTCAGCGGATCGCCTCCGAGATGCGGCGGACAAGTCGGACGGGCTTCGGCTCAGCGCCAACGGGGTCTGGGGGGTGCTGCGCCGCCTACGGCCTGGGCACGCGGGCCAAGCGCCTGGCGCACGTGGCCGGCTACAGCGACCGGCCCGAGCCCGTGCGCCCGCGCCCCCAGCCGGTGCGCCACATCGCCGTGAGCCGGCCGGGACAGCTGGTGCAGATGGACTGCTTCTTCATCGGACGGCTGTCGGGCACCCGCGGCAGCGTCTGGCAGTACACCGCCATCGACGCCTACTCGTCCTATCCTGTGGGCCGAGCTGCACGCCAGCGCCCGCAACCCCGCTGCCCGCTTCACCTCGGCCCTGGCCCATCGGGTGGCGGCCGACCTGGCCGGCGGCGGCTGGAGGTTGGAGGCGATCAGCCGCAACAACGGCTCGGAGTTCAGGCGCCGCGCGTTCGCGGCCGCCTGGCGGCCCTCGGAGATGCGCACCGGAGCAACCATGCCGGCCGGCCCCAATCCAACGGCTTTGTCGAGCGGGCCCAGCTGACGGTGCTGGATGAGTGCTGGCGGCCCGCCTTCGCCCGCTACCTGATCCCCAAGCTGGCTCGCCATCCAGCCTTATCGCCCCCCGAGGGCGCAAGAGAGAGATGAGCCATGCTCGACCCTCGATCACGCAGCCCCTGAGGAGCCTCGCCAGCCATCACTAGACACGAGGCCCCTCTTCAGAGAGAGGCGCTCATCCGCTCTGTCGCCTATTCCGTGCTGATGTTCGGGTCGGCCTGCTGGGTGACCGGGACGACGGCCAGGAAGTGCTCGGCGGGCTCCTCGATGAGCGGCTCGAGGCCCTCGGCGGTCTCCTCCTGGCCCGAGGCGCGCAGGGCGGCCTGGTAGGCGCCGAGGAGCTGGATCACCGTCGCCGAGTCCGTCTCGTCGAGGGGCACGAGGCTCACCTTCGCGGCCTTCGAGAGGCGCCGGCGGACGGCGGCCTCGTCGAGCCCCCAGTCGGGGTTCTGGCGCACGTAGACGACGCCGCCGGTCATCCCGCTGCACAGCCACGGGCCGGGGTCGCCGAGCACGACGACGCGTCCGCCGGTCATGTACTCGAACGCGAAGCCCTTGCAGTTGGCGCGTGCGGCCAGCGTGCCGAGGCGGTCGTTGAGCGGCTGGGAGGGCTCGCCGCCCAGCACCATCTCGGCGCCCGACAGCCGGATGCCGGCGCGGGCGTCGGCGTCGCCCTGGATCAGGAACAGGCCGCGCTGGGCGCCGTAGGCGAAGCTCTTGCCCACGTGGCCGCCGACCCACTCGCCGGCCCCGTTCTGGGCCTTCAGGACCTGGATCTCGCCGCCGAGGGCGCACTTGCCGACGCCGTCCTGGGCCCCGCCGAAGACGCGGACGCGCACTCCGTCGAGCGTGAAGGCCGCCAGGCCGCTGCCGGCCGCCGCCCCCTTCGTGAAGGCGAGGTTGACGAGGGTCCCGAGGCGACCGTTCCCGCCGCCGTTGCCGTCGCCGTCGGGCGTGCCGGCGCCGTCGGAGTGGCCGTTGGTCGGCGAGACGCCCGCGCCGTTGACCCACGCGTTGTTCACGCCGGTCGTCGCCCGGGCGATCAGGCCGGCGAGGTCGGTGCCCAGGTTGCGGTCGGCGGCCGTGGTGGCCTCCTCCTCCACCGCCAGGGCGGCGCCGGCGGCGAGCCGCTCGGCGGCCACCTCGGGGGCGCGGTGCGGGGGCGGCGGGTGGAAGGGCCGGAAGAAGCGCGGCGTGCCGGCGGGCGAGGTGATGACGCGCTCGCGGACCGGCGTGAGCAGGCTCGTCAGGTCGAGGCGCTCGTGGTGCGACACCTGCACCAGGCGGTCGGCCTGGCCGACCAGCTCCTGCACCTCGGCGATCCCCATCTGACCGGCCAGCTCGCGGAGGGCCGCCCCCATCTCGGTGAAGTACCGGACCAGGCCCACGACCGACGGCTCCAGCACCCGGGGCACGAAGCGCTTCAGCCCGCGGTGGGCGGCCTCCTCCTCGCCGTCGATCTGGGTCGCGATCCCCACGTGGCAGGTGTCGAGCTGGCAGCCTCGGCAGATCGTGCAGCCGATGGCGACCATCGAGGCGGTGCCGAAGCCGAGCCGGTTGGCCCCCATGCAGATGAGCTTGATGCAGTCCGCGGCGCTGCGCAGGCCGCCGTCGGCCCACAGCTCCACGCGGTCGCGGATGCCCGCCTCGGTGAGGGCGTGGTGGGCCAGCACGGTGCCGATCTCGCAGGGCAGGCCGGCGCGGCGCAGCGCGTGCTGGCGGGCGGCGCCGGTGCCGCCGTCATAGCCGGACATGTTGATGACGTCCGCGCCCGCCTTGGCGATGCCGATGGCGATCGTGCCGATGCCGGGCACGACGGGCACCTTCACGATCACCTTCGCGTGCGGGTTCGAGGTCTTCAGCTCGTCGATGAGCTGGGCGAGGTCCTCGATCGAGTAGAGGTCGTGGTTGTTGGACGGGCTGATGAGGTCGCTGCCCACCTGGGCATTCCGGGCGCGGGCGATCGCCTGCGTCACCTTCGAGCCGGGCAGGTGGCCGCCCTCGCCGGGCTTGGCGCCCTGGCCGATCTTGATCTCGATCCACTCGGACGAGTTGAGCAGCAGCGACGAGACGCCGAAGCGGCCGCTCGCGATCTGCTGGCCCCGGTGCTTGGGGTAGCGGCCGTACATGTCCGGGATCTCGCCGCCCTCGCCGTTCATGCAGAGCATGTCGGCCCGCATCGCGGCCTCGGCGTACGCCCGGAAGGCCGTCTCGCCCTGGCTGCCGAAGCTCATCGAGCTGATGAGGAAGGGCAGCGTCTGCTCGCCGACGCGCGAGCTGACGCCCTCGGCGGCGATGCGCTGCTCCGGCGGCGCGAGCTGGGGCTGCACCGCGTGCCGCAGGGCCACCGGCTGCTCGTCCTCGAGCCTGTCGAGGGTCTCGGCCAGCTCCTCGTAGCCGCGCTCGGAGGTCGCCACCCGGGCCAGCGCCTTCCAGACCTTCGGGTACATGCGCGGCAGCTTCACCTTCGCGGGGCTCTCCTCGCCGGCGCGGATCTGGCGGCCCTGCTCCGCCAGGTCGTCGAGGTCGTCGACGCCCAGCCCGCGGCCCTCCGAGGCGCAGAAGCCGGGGATCGCGAGCACCTCGAGCACCTCGGGCGAGACGCCGATCGCCGACACCAGGCGGCCGTAGCCGCGCAGCTCGTGGATGCCGAGGGTGGAGAGGACCTTCTCCATGCCCTTCTGGAGCCCCTGGAGCACGTTGGCGGCGGCCGTGGTCGGCTCGGGGGAGCCGTCCATCGCCTTCTCCATCATCGCGTAGGGGCACAGCGCCTGGGCGCCGAACCCGAGCGCCACCATCACGTCGTGGACGTTGCGGATCCCGGCCGCCTGCAGCACCAGGCTGACGTTGCGGCGCAGGGAGGAGCCGTCGTCCTTCTGGGCCTCGCGGAGCGCCTTGTTGAACGGCCGCGACGGCGAGGTGGGGGTCGCAGACGCGCTCGTCCGGGCCGGCCTCGAGGTCCTGGAGCACGATCAGCTCGGCGCCGTCGCGGACCGCCGCTACGGCGGCCTCGGACAGGCCGGCGAGGTGCCGGCGCAGGCTCAGGTCACGGGAGAAGTGCAGCGGCAGGCGCACGGCGCGCCAGTCCCACGCGGCGAGGACGTCCTCCATGCAGGCGACGCCCTGGCCGCCCGCGACGCGCCGCATCTCGGGCAGCGAGAGCGTGGTCGCCCCCGCGCGCATGCCGCCGAGAATGATGGGCATCCGCAGCTCGCAGCGCTGGGGCGGCTCCGGCTCGACGCCCTCGATCGGGGGCCGGCGGCCCAGCACCACGCGCGTCGAGAAGTGCTCGACCTCGCGCTCGCGGTCGATCGCGGGGTTCGTGACGACGGCGACCGTCTCCTGGAGGTAGTCCGACAGCGGCATCGGGACCGGCGTGAACGGCCCGAGGGGGCCGTCCCAGCCGAGCGAGCCGATCGGCTCGGCGCCGCGATCCGCGTGGAATTGGAGCTGCTGCTTGTCGCTCTCGATCCAGCCGGCCGAGGCCAGCAGCGTCTCGAGCTCGAGCTCGGGCTCCAGCAGGTCCTCGTCGGGGTACTCCTCGACCGCGACCGGGTCGAGGCCGCCGGCCAGCCGGGCGCGGGTCTCGGCCGTCGGGAGGGCCCCGCGGCCCTTCGCCCGGCGGTAGACCTCGCGCTGGACCTCCCAGTAGTCGAGCACCACCGGGACGCCGTCCTCGCCCGTCAGGAGGGCCACCTTCTCGCCCGGCGCCAGCGGGGCGGGGTCGCGCGCGAGCTCGGCGACCGCCACGATCCCCGGCTCGGACGAGACGACGTACAGGTCCTCGGTCTCGATCCACCACAGCGGCCGCAGGCCGAGCGCGTCGACGGCGAACACCATCTCGTCGCCCGCCCGGCAGGCGAGGGCCACCGGGCCCTGGGCGTAGGGCCCGAGCGCCTCGCGGTAGTGCACGTAGAGGTCCTGGAGCTTGGCCGGCAGCCGGTGCACCTCGCCCAGGATCGGCGGCAGCGCGAACTCGACGGCCTCGAGCAGCGAGAGGCCCTTCTCGTAGATCAGGCCCTCGAGCAGCCGGTTGAGGTCCTGGCTGTCCGAGCCGTCGCGGGTGATCGGCAGGCCGAGCTGCTCGCTCTGCTCGCGCAGCTGGGCGATCGTGTTGATCTCGCCGTTGTGCCCCAGGATCGAGAACGGCTGGACGCGGCTGAAGGTCGGGTAGGTGTTCGTCGAGTAGCGGTTGTGGGCGATGATGCGCGACGACCCGAAGTCGGGCTCCTGCATCTCGGGGTAGAAGCGCGGGATGACCTCGGGCTGGCCCTGCACCTTGTAGAGCGCGTCGTTCGCCGAGAACGAGGCGACCGAGCAGTCGAGGTCGCGCTCGATCTCCACCATCGCGCGGTAGCAGGCGGTGGACGCGGGGTCCCCAGGCTCGCGCGCGAAGCAGGCGATCTGCCAGAAGATCGTCGGCGTCTCGGCCGCGCGCGGCCCGAGCGCGCCGCGGTTGACCGTCCCCTCGCCGCTCCACAGCACCTCGAAGCCGTGCGTGGCGAGCAGCGCCTCGATGCGCGGCACCTGGCTCTCGGCGCCGGCGGTCGAGTCGAAGAAGATGTGGGCGACCGTGAAGCGCCGGTCGTCGGCGGCGGCCGGGTCGAGTCCCGCGGCCTGCAGCCGGCGGCGCCAGGTCGGCCGGGGCAGGTCCACCATCAGCCCGCTGCCGTCGCCCTCGCCGTTGACGCTGCCCGAGCGGTGCACCATGAGCTCGAGCGAGGAGAGCGCCCGCTCCAGCATCGCGCGGCTCGGCCGCCCGTCGCGGGTGGCGAACGCGGCCAGCGCGCAGGCGTCGTGCTCCAGCAACTCGGGCAGCCCGCGCGGAGGGATGGCGGCGAACGGCGGAGGAGCGGTCATCCACGGGCCTCTCGGTCGAGTGTCCGGCAGAACATGGTAGTGGACCGTCAGGCGGTCACCGTCACGGCTGCGGGCCGTGAGCCGGTCGTGTCCGGGGCGGCGGTCGGGGGGCGGACTCCGGAGGTCGCCTGCTCCCGGCAGGGAGCGGCACGAGCCTGGAGTAGAGCAGCCGCCCCGGACGCCGTCAACGCCCCGGCCGGATAGCTTTCTGCGGTGGCCGCGACCGACCTCCACTCCCAGGATGCGATCGACCGGCTCGTGCGCCGCGAGCTGGCGCGCGAGGCCGTCACGATGGCCCTCTACGTCTCCCTGACGCTGCTGGCCGCGCTGGTGGCGATCCCGAGCGAGGACGTGCCCGGCACCCTGGGCACGGCCGCGCTCGTCTGGGGCGGCGCCGCCGGCCTGGCGCTCGCCCACTGGGTCGCGTTCGACGTCGCCGCCCGCCTCTACCGGACCGCGCACCTCGACCGGCTCCACAAGCTCGGGGGCCCGGTCGCGCTGGCGGCCGCGCTGACCGTCGCCCTCGTCACCAGCGTCCCGCTCCTCGTCGCCCCCGACGACATCGCCGCCGAGGTGGCGATGCTCGTCCTGGCCCTCATCCTCGGCTCGGCGGGCTTCGCGGTGGGGCGGCGCAGCGGCGCGGGCCTCACGCGCTCGCTGGTGGGTGGCCTCATCGTCCTGGCCGTCGCCGGGCTGGTCGTGGCCGTCAAGATCGCGATCGACTGAGGGACGCGACGTCGGCGCCCTCCAGGACGTCGCTCGCGACGTCCCGGACCGTGCGCCGCGTGTTCCGCGCCTGACTGCGCAGGGCGTTGAAGGCCGTCACGGCGTCGGCCGCGTGGCGTCCCATCAGGACCCCGACGGCGCGCTCGATGAGCACCCGCCGGTCCAGCGCGTCCTGGAGCTGGGCGGCGAGCTCGCCGCTCTTGCGGGCCGCGACCGCGCTGACGAGCAGGCTCTCCACCAGCTCGTTGTACGCGCCGATGGCGGCGGCGTCGCTGTCGTCCCAGGAGTACGCGGTGTCCCGGTAGACGTTGAGCGAGCCGACCGGGGTGCCCCCGACCCGGGTCGGGACGCCGAGCACCGCACGGACGCCCTGTGGTACGACCCGCTCGGCGACGCGCGGGTAGCGCGCGTCTCCGGCGAGGTCGTCGGCCCTGATCTCACGGGCGAGGACGAAGGCGTTGACGCACGGGCCTTCGCCGATCTCCTCCTGGGCCGCTTCGAGCGCCGCCGCGGCGGGATCCGTCGCCACCACGTACCGCAGCGCGCCGTCCCGGTCGACCATCATCAGCCCGGCGCCCGACACGGCGAAGAGCTGGCGGGCTGCCCGGATGACTCGGCCGAGGCCGTCCTCGAGGGACGTCGGCCCGGCGGCGACGGACGCGAGACCCTCCATGCTGGCCGAGAGCGCCTGCGGGGCGATGTGCATCGGCCACTCCAAGACCGAGGACGGGTCGAGGATATCGACCCGGGTCTGGATCCCCAGGAGGTCGATGACCCGCCGGGCCGGGCTCTCGCCGAGGACCAACGACAGGCGCACGCCCCGCGCCGCCGCCGAATCGTGGGCCTCGAGCAGGAGCCGGGCCCCGGTGCTCCCCAGGAGCGTGCAGTCGCGCAGGTCGGCGACCACGCCGGAGCCCGCCGTCCCGACGGCGTCGGCGAGCGCGGCCGCGACCCGGTCGCGCTCCTCGACGTCGATGTCGCCGGCGAAGGTCAGTACGACCACGCCCTCGCGCTCGCGCTCCGAGATCTCGAGACGGGCCTCGGAGGCCGCGCGCTCGGCCCGGTCCCGGTCCGCTGTCGTCATCCTCCACCCCTCCGCGACGGTCCGCGGGGGTCAGGGCGGACGAGTGACCTACGGCCGTGCCGCCGGGACGGCGGCTCGGGGAGAGCGTGCCCGACCCGCCCGCCTTCTGCAAGGGAGTCGCGGCGGCCCCCCGCTACCATTCCGCCCCGATGGGAAGCCACGAGGCGAGCGCCCCCGAGACGCTCCACTGCTACCGCCATCCCGACCGCGAGACGCTCGTCTCGTGCTCGAACTGCGAGCGGCCGATCTGCACCTCCTGCATGACCCAGGCGGCGGTCGGCGTGCGCTGCCCGGAGTGCGCCGGGGGCAAGCGCAGGGCGACGACTTCGCGCCCGGTCGGCGCGCGGATGACCGGGACCGCCGTGGCGACGACGACGCTCGTCGCGATCAACGTCCTGGTGTTCCTCGTCGAGATGGCGCAGGGCGTCGCCGTGCGCGGGGTCGGCGGCTCGGAGCTCGTCGACGACGGAGCGATCTACGGCCCGGCGGTCGCCGACGGGGAGTGGTGGCGCATGGTCACCGGCGGCTTCCTCCACGCCGGCCTCATCCACCTCGCGTTCAACATGTACCTGCTCTGGATCCTCGGCGGGGCGCTCGAGCGGTACGCCGGCGCCGTGCGGTTCCTGGCCATCTACTTCACGGCCCTGCTGTGGGGCTCGGCGGGGGCGCTCCTGTTGTCGCCCGACTCCCGCACGGTGGGCGCCTCGGGGGCGGTCTTCGGCCTGATGGCGGCCCTCTTCCTGCTCGAGCGCCAGAAGGGCATCGCGCTGCTGGGCGGGTCGGTGGGGGCGCTCCTGGTGTTGAACCTGGTCTTCACCTTCGCCTTCCCGGGGGTCTCCATCGGCGGGCACGTCGGCGGCATCCTCGGGGGTGCCGCGGCCGCGTTCGCCCTGTCCGGGTTCGGCCGCGGTCACCTCGCCTACGGCCGGGTGGGCCTGGAGGGCTGGGCGGCGGTCGGCGCGCTGCTCGTCGGAGCCGTCGTGGTCGGGGTGCTCGTGGCCTGATATGGAGTGAGTCCTGTCAAGAGGCATGCCGAGAAGGCCCGCGCGAGCGGGCCTTTCTCGTGGGCCAGGAGAGCGCGCCGGGGGCGCTGCGACGGTGCGCGGTCAGGCTGGGAGCCGGGGCTGCTCATAGGCCAGTCGCGCATCGCCTCTCGCGGCGTCAGCCGGCCGTCCGGCGCGCTCTCCTCGCCCAGGCTCTGGCCGGGCCCTCAGTCGTCCATCACGGCCAGGCTCCAGCACCAGCCGGCCAGCTCGCGCGCGACGGCCACCGCCACGATGGTCGAGCGCAGGCCCCGGCGGGTCTCCAGGTGGACCCAGCGGCGGTGAAGGCGCGCCCCCGCCGCCTCGGCGCGGGCGCGCGCCGCGGGGCGGGCTCCGGCGCGCCGGCGCTCGAGCGCGGCGCTCCTGCGCTGCGGGCGCCGGTGATGCCAGGCGGCCTCGACCAACAGGCGGCGCACATGGGAGTTGCCGGTCGTTGTGATCGGGCCGCGGCTGTGGCGGGCGCCGGACTGGGGCTCGCTCGGGGCCAGGCCCAGGGAGGCGCCGATGCTGGCGCCGCCGCTGCCAGTCGCCGATCTCGACCGCCAGGGCGACGGCGGTGAGGGTGCCCACGCCCCGCAGGCACGACAGGCGCCCCACCACCGGCGCCAGATCCGGCCGGCCGGCCAGCCGCCGATCGCGCCGTCGAGGCGATCGCGACGCAGGCGTGCTCGCAGGGCGGCGTCGTAGTAGTCGTCCAGCGCCCCTGGGCGGCGGGCTCACCCAGGCGCTGACGGCGCAGCCAGGCATCGTGGGCGAGGGTCTCGGCGCGCGCGTCCTCGCGCCCCCCCCCTCCCCTCCCCGGGCGCGCACCAGGTCGCGGGCGCCCTCGTCGGGCCCGCTCGGCACCGCCACCGGCACCAGCTCGCCCGCCCGCAGCAGGCGCGCAAGGCGCTCGGCGTCACGGCGATCGTTCTTGACCCGCTGCCCCGGCGCGCGCGGGATCCGGCCCGGCGCGGCCACCAGGCAGTCGATGCCCGCGCCCTGCAGCGCCCGCGCCAGGCCGTAGCCGGTGGGGCCGGCCTCGTAGGCCACCCGCACCGGGCCGGCCAGCCCCGCCAGCCAGTCGGCCAGCTCGGCGTTGTCGTGAGCGGCACGGCGGATCTTCGCCTCGCCCGTGCCCTCGTCGATCAGCCCGGCGACCACGCTCCTGGCGTGCACGTCCAGGCCGACGAAAGTACCGTTGCCCATGCCGGCGCCTCCCATGACTGTGGCTCTACCGCCGGGCCTGTCCCGGCGGCAACCCACGATCACGCATGAGCGGGGCGCCGGCACGAGCCCGGCGCTCCATACGGTCTAGGGGAGCTCGCCGACCCTCTCGATGAGGGCCGCGACGAGCTGGACGCAGGCGTCCACGTCGTCGGGGTGGACGGCCTCCACGCTCGAGTGGACGTAGCGGGCCGGGATCGACACGCAGCCGGCGACCGCTCCGTCGCCGGAGAGCTGGAGGCTCCCGGTGTCGGTGCCTCCGCGGTCGGCGAGGTGGAACTGGTGGGGGATGTCCGCCTCCTGGGCGATGCGCGTCAGCAGCTCGACCAGGGCCGGCGAGCCGATGGCGCTGGCGTCCATGACCCGGATGGCGGCGCCCTGGCCCAGGCGCGTCGTCGGGCCCGAGGGCGGGGTGCCGGGGCCGTCGTTCGCGGGGCACGTGTCGATCGCCAGCGCGACGTGGGGCCGTACGCGGGCCGCCGCCACGCGCGCGCCGCGCAGGCCGACCTCCTCCTGCACCGTCGCCGCGGCGATCACCTGCGCGGGCGACGGGCCCGCGGCGCGCAGGGCCTCGATCATCACGAGCAGGCCGACCCGGTCGTCGAGACTCTTGCCCGTGACGAGGTCGCCCAGGCGCCGGACGTCCCGCACGCGCGTGACGACGTCCCCCGCCCGCACGAGCTCGCGCACGCGCTCCGCGGGCAGGCCGACGTCGACGGCGAGATCGGCCAGCTCGGGCACTTTGCGCCGGTCCTCCACCTCCAGCAGGTGGACCGGCGTGGTGCCGACGACGCCCTCGAGGTCCTCGCGGCCGTGGACGAGCACGCGCTGGCTCAGTAGGGTGCGGGCGTCCCAGCCGCCGAGCGGGATGACCCGCACGAAGCCGCGGTCGTTGACGTGGGTGACCATCAGGCCGATCTCGTCCATGTGGGCGGCGAGCATCAGCCGCCGCTCGCCCTGGCCGCGCACGCCGATGAGGCCCCCGAGCGGGTCGCGCTCGACCCGGTCGCACAGGACGGAGAGCTCGGGCTCGACGACGGCGCGCACCCGCTCCTCGCGCCCGGGCGGGCCGCCCGCCTCGGCCAGGGCGGTGAGGAGGTCCATGTCCACGGCGGCGATCCTAGTGCCGCGCCCGATCGCGCCGGTCAGCCTCCCGGCAGCAGGCCGAGCTGGCGCAGGTGGCCGAGGTCGTCGCGGCACGCCCAGTGCTCGGCGATCAGCCCGCCGGCGACGCGGAAGATGTGGATGTGCTGGACGCAGAACTCCCGGTTCGTGACCGGGAAGGAGGCCAGGGGGCCCGCCGCCCCCACGTGCCTGCCGCTCATGGTCGCGCGGATGACGACCACGCCGCCGTCCTCGATCACGTCCTCGACGTCGAACGTCAGGTCGGCGAACGCCTCGCGCAGCCACGCCATCGTCTCGCGCATCCCCTGCCGGCCCCCCGAGCGGCCCGCCGCGGCCTCGTGGTTGACGTAGTCCTCGGCGACGAGCTCATCGGCCGCGTCGAGGTCCCCCTCCCCGTACATGCGGCGGAAGCACTCGACGACGACGCCTGCGGGTCCGGGCACGGCGCCTCCAATTCTCGGGCAGCCGGTCAGTCGGCGGTTGCGGCAGCCTGACGCACACCGGCCCGCCACGCATCCTCGATGGCCTCGTCGATCTCGGCGATGCGGACCTCGAGCGCGGCGCAGTCGGCGCGCAGGATGTCCGCGCTGTCCTCGTGGCCGGCGTTCGACGGCCGAGACGAGGGCCGCCGCCGCGGCCAGGAGGGCGTTGCGGGCGTCCTGGCGCACGGCCTCGAGGGCGTGGAGCAGGCGGGCCGCCTCGAGGAGGCGCGGGTCGGCGCGCAGGCCGCCCATGAAGCCGGGCGCCGCGGAGCCGAGGTCCGAGGCCGGCTCCGCGGCGAGCGCCTCCGCCAGGCGCCGCTCCGGCCCCTCCGCCCCCGAGCGCAACAGCGCGATCGCGCGCCAGGTTGACCCGCCGAAGCCGGGAAGCCTCACCCGCCCGGCGCCGTCGGCGACCAGCTCCCCCGCCAGCAGGAGCTCGCCCGCCGCGCGATGGGCCTCCGCGGCGCGGCGCTCGCGAAGGGCGCGGGCGCCGGGCGGCGGCCCCGCCGCGAGGAGCTCGGCCGGACGGCGGGCGGCCTCGGCCTCAGCCAGCGCCGCCCGCGCCGCGGGATCGGCCTCGAGCGCCGCGGCGAGGGCCTCGAGCTCGAGCGCGGGGTCGTCCCGGCCGGCGGCCGCCCGCCGGCCGATCTCGCGCCGCGCCGCGCCCAGGACCAGGGCGGCGATGGCGCCCTGCGGCCTACCCGATCGAGAGGACGAGCTTGCCGAAGTGGTCGCCGGCCTCCTCGCGCGCGTGGGCCTCGGCCGCCTCGGCGAGCGGGCGGACGCTGTCGATGACGGGGGTCCACGACGCGTGCTCGATGGCGGCCAGCAGCCCGGCGAAGTCGCGCGGGCTCCCCATGGTCGTCCCCAGCAGGGAGACCTGGCCCACCGTCACCGGGCGCACGGCAAGCTCCACCACCCCACCGCCCGTGCCCCCGAACACCACGACGCGCCCGCCCGGGCGCAGGCAGGCGATGCTGTCGGCCCAGGTCGTTCCGACCGAGTCCACGACGACGTCGGCGCCGCGGCCGCCCGTCAGCTCCCGCACGGCCGCCGGCCACTCGCCCGCCGTGTAGTCGACGCCCCCGGCGGCGCCGAGCTCGCGGGCGCGGTCGAGCTTCTCCCGGGACGAGGAGGAGACGATCACGCGGCAGCCGGCGGACCGCGCGATGTGCAGGGCGAAGGTCGCGACCCCGCCGCCGATGCCGATCACGAGGACGGTCTCACCGGGGCGGATGCGGGCCCGGCTGACGAGCGCGCGGTAGGCCGTCAGGCCGGCCAGCGGCAGCGCCGCCGACTCCTCCCAGGACAGCCGCGACGGGCGCGGGAAGACGTTGGCGGCCGGGATGCCGATGAGCTCCGCGTAGGTGCCGTCGTCCGGACCGCCGAGGATCCGGAAGCCGGGCTCGGGCGCGTCCTCGCCGCCGCCCCAGCCCAGCGACGGGAGGATGATGACCTCGTCGCCCTCCGAGAGGCCCGAGACGCCGGCGCCGAGCGACCGCACGACCCCCGCCCCGTCCGATCCGGGGATCACGGGCAGCGGGCTCGGGGCGATGCCCTTGCGCAGGAAGACGTCGCGCCGGTTGAGGGCGGCGGTCCGCAGGGCGAGGACGACCTCGCCGGGCCCGGCCTCGGGGTCGGGAGCCGAGTCGAGGCGCAGGACCTCCGGGCCTCCGGTCTCGCGCAGGACGACGGCGTTCATGGCGGGCCTCAGCCTACTCCGGCCGAGCCGAGCGGCGGCGCCACCACCGCCGGCCGGGGCCCCCCGGCCTCCCAGCGGGCGAACGCATCGGCGAGGACGGGCTGGGCCGCCCGCCAGGCGGACAGGTCGAGCCCCATGTAGCCGTCGGGGGCGCCGTCGAGGCGGCTCCACGCGCGGTCGAGCAGGACGCGCGCGCCGTGCGCGTTGCCACGCCGGTGGTGCTCGAAGGCCACGGCCCATTGGATGAGCCCGTGCAGGAAGCGCATCGGCGGCTCGTCCGATCGCCGCCACGCCGCCTCCAGCACCTCGTGCGCGTCGAAGAAGCGCCCGGCGCGGTAGAGCGCCACGAACTCGGCGAGCTGCGGCGGCGGAGCGTCCGCCGCCGCGCCGGTCATCCCGAGGGTGGGCGGGTGGCCTCGAGGAGCGGGAAGGGGTCGAGGCGCCCGCCCCGGCGCTCCCAGGCGATGCGCACCGTGCCCGCGCTCGTGCCGAGCGGCTGCCCGGCGGCGACGGCCGCGCCCTCGGCGATACCGGAGGCGTAGGCGGCGAGCGGGCCGTAGCCGATCCGGTCGCCTCCGGCGGTCTCGACCCAGAACGCGATGCCCTCCTCGGCCTCGGCGGGCGCGGCGGCGCGCAGCGCCCCGGCGACGGATGCGACGACGTGGGCGCCGGCCGCCGAGGCGACCGTCACGCCGCAGCGGGAGCCGCCGGCCGAGCATGCCCCCGGCATCGCGGCGCCGTAGACCGCCGCGCCGCCGACCGGGAGCGCGAGCGGGAAGACGTAGCCGTGGGGGGCGGACGGGCCGCGCGCGGGCGGGGCGCCGCCCCAGGCCGTGACGACCGGCGGCCCGTCGGGGAGCTGCGGTGCGGCGACGGCGCCGCCGAGGGCGGCCGCCCCGCCGGCGCAACCGGGCGAGGACGCCTGCGCCGACGCCAGGATCGGGAGGCCGGGGTCGCCGCCCAGGGCGGCGTAGTAGGTCCCGACGCCCCGCGTCCAGTTCCGGTTCAGGCCGGCCGGGTCGTTGGCCGCCCCGATCGGCGCCCACTTGGAGCCGATCGCGGCCAGCGTCGTGCGGCCCTCGGGAAGGTAGAGCTCGGCCAGCGCGGCCGCGGCGCGGGCGATCGCGTCCCGCTCGGAAGCGAAGGCCCACCCGGGGCCGAGGCCGAAGGCGTTGTTGATCTCCTGCGAGGGACCGTAGGTCTCGAGCATCGTCTCGTGGGCCGCGATCGCCACCAGCGCCCGGGGATCGATGCCGGCGCGGAGCGACTCCGAGACGAACGTCGCGCCCTCGCCGGCGAGGGGGCTGGACGCGCGCGCCAGCATCGCGTCGATGCCCGCCGCATCGTCGGGCGCCACGCAGGCCATGTGCTGCACCACCCCGGCGAGCTCCTGGGCCGGTGCGGCCGGGGCGCCGGCCGCGCCGAGGGCGGCGGCTCCGGCGAGGGCGGCGAGCAGGCGGCGGGCGCGCATCGGCGGGGAGTGTAGGCGACCGTGCGGGCGGAGCCCGCGTGCCCATGTCACGGGTCGGCTGCCCTCGCCCCTCTCCCGTCCGCCTACGGCGGGGCGCGCCGTCCGAGGGGCTGAGGTACCCTGACCTGTGGAGCGACCGGCGGACGAGGCGCGGCGGCGGCGGATCGGGATCGCCCTGGTCGCGCTCGCGATCGTGCTCTTCATCGTCGAGCTCGTCGCGCTGGCGTTCGGCCTGATCGAGGTCGCCGCCCTGATCTTCGTGATCTTCATCGCGGGATGGTTCGCCCTGCGCTCGTACCAGCGCCGCACGAGCGTCTGAGGCGTCCGCCTCAGGGCAGGACCGCGCTGAGCGACACCCCGTCGCCGATCGTGAGCACGGTGGTCACCAGGCGCGGGTGGTCGACGGCGGCGCGGGTGAACTCGGCGAGGGCGTCGGCGCTCTCGCCCCGCTCGCCCTGCGGCTGGGCGACCCGCCCGCCGCTCAGGACGTTGTCGGCCAGGATCAACCCGCCGGGGCGCACGAGCCGCACGGCGTGGCGGAGGTAGGCCGGGTAGCCGGCCTTGTCGGCGTCGATGTAGCAGAGGTCGTAGCCGCCGTCGGGCAGGAGCGGGAGCGTCTCGGCGGCGGGGCCGCGGTGCACGCGCACCCGCGCGGCGAGCCCGGCGCGCGCCAGGAAGGCCTCGGCGCGGTCGGCCCGATCGTCGTCGGCCTCCAGCGTGTCGATGCGGCCCTCCGGCGCGAGCGCCCGCGCCATCCAGGCGGCGGACGTCCCCACGAAGGTGCCGACCTCGAGCACGGCGCGGCCCCCCGTCGCCCGCACGAGCGCCTCGAGCAGCGCGCCGAGGTCCGGGTGGGTCATCATCTGCGCCGACTCGTCGCCCTCCATCTCGCGGTAGAGCTCCTCGAGGTCCGGGGGCACCCGGGCCAGCCCGTCCAGGTAGGCGGCGAGGGGCTCGTCGATCGGCAGGCGGTCGAGTGCCATGGCTTCTCCTCTGCTCCTATCTCCGTCCGAGGGTGGCGAGGCCGGTCACGGCCCAGGTGCCGAGCAGGGCCAGGAGGGCCGCGAGCGCGACCAGCGCGGGCCACAGGGCGTCCCAGCCGAGGCCGGTGAGCTCGGCGGCGCGGGCCGCCTCGAGCAGGTAGGTCACCGGGTTGACGTCCGCGACCGTCGCGAGCCACCCCGTCAGGACCTCGCGGGGGGCGTACGCGACGGAGGTGAACACCGCCAGGAAGATCACCACCTGCATCAGGGGGGCGGCCTGGATCGTGCGGGTGCGCAGGGCGACGCCCATCGCCCAGCAGGCCGAGGCCGCCGAGAACCCCACCCCCAGCAGGTAGAGCGCGGCGGTGTTGACGACCCCCGGCAGCCCGACGCCGCCGATCAGGCCGGCGATGAGGACCACGGTGGTGGTGAAGAGGCTCCGCAGGCCGGCCGCCACCAGCGGTCCGGCGATCAGCGTGATGCGCGGCGCGGGGCTCACCACCAGGCGGTCGGCGAAGCCGCCCTCGATGTCGCGCGCGAGGGTCATGCCGGCGTTCATGCCGGCGAAGCCGGCGCCCATGACCAGGGCGAGCGGGATCGTGAACGCCAGGTACGAGGCGCCCGCGAACTGGGGCAGCAGCGAGATGCCGCGGAACGCGCCGGCCGTGGCGATGAGGATGAAGAGCGGCATGATCAGCGACGGCAGGAACACCGACGGCATGCGCCGCACCAGGATCAGGCTGCGCCAGGCGAGCCCGGCGCTGACCGCGAGCCCGTGGCGGAGCCCCATCAGGTCGCCGCCAGGCGACGTCGGAACGCCAGGTAGCTCGCGGTCACCGCCGCCGCCGCCAGCGCCACCACCACGCCCAGGCCGATCAGCGTCGGGCGCAGCTCCACACCGGTGATCACCAGGTCGCGCATGGCCTCGACGAGGTACGAGATCGGGTTGAGGTCGGCGACGGTCCGGAACCAGCCGGTCATGGTCTCGCGGGGGAAGAACGCCGACGAGAAGAAGAGCAGCGCGAAGAACAGCGGAAACGTGCCCTGCACGGCCTCGGCCGAGCCGGTGCGCAGCGCCAGCACGACCCCCAGCCCGCTCACCGCGACCGCCATCAGGCAGGCCAGCACCAGCAGGATCGCGATGCCCGCGACGCCGCCTTCGACCCGCGCGCCGAACGCCGCGGCGACCCCGAGGAAGAGGACGGCCTGGGCCATCGCGAGCGTCACCCCCCCGCCCAGACGGCCCGTCAGGATCGCCAGCCGCGACACCGGCGAGGCCACCAGGCGGTCGAAGAACCCGCCCTCGATGTCCAGGGCGAAGGCGGCGCCGGCGCTCGTCCCGCCGATGAGGATGCCCTGGACGATGGCCCCGGCGACCGCGAAGTTGACGAACCCGCGCACCGGCGGGAAGCCGGGGATCGTGCCCGGCGCGTTGCCGAAGGACCCGGTGAAGATCGCCATCAGGACCAGCGGGAAGAAGAGGCTGGGGAAGAGGGCCTGGGGCGTGCGCACGGTGCCGAGCACCGAGCGCCAGGCGAGCGCCCCGGTCTGCCGCAGCGCGAGGGTCACGCCGCCGACGGCGCCGGCGCGCCCGCCGGGCCCCCCGCGGCCTCGGCCTCGAGCCGCCGGCCGGTCTTCGCCACGAAGACGTCGTCGAGCGTGGGCAGCGCGAGGTCGAGGCCCGCGACGTTGACCCCCGCATCGTCGAGGGCCCGCACCGCCGCGGGCAGGGCGGCCGCGCCGGCGGGCAGGCGCACGGCGAGGCACCCCGGGCGGGCCGGGACGAGCTCGCCGAGCGGCCGCAGGGCCACGGCCGCGACGTCCGCGTCCTCGGGGCGTGCGAGCGACACGTTCAGGGTCGGGTCGCCCACCTGGGCCTTCAGCTCGGCCGGGGTGCCCTCCGCCACGATGCGGCCGCCGTCGATGATGCCCACGCGGCCGGCGAGCTGGTCGGCCTCCTCCAGGTACTGGGTCGTGAGGAAGACGGTGGTCCCGGAGTCGCGGTTCAGGCGCCGGACCTCCTCCCAGAGGGTGAGCCGCGAGATGGGGTCGAGGCCGGTCGTGGGCTCGTCGAGGAACAGCACCTCCGGCTCGTGCACCAGCGCCAGGGCGAGGTCGAGCCGCCGCCGCATCCCGCCGGAGTACGTGGCGACGCGACGGTCGGCCGCCGCGGTGAGGTTGACCCGCTCGAGGAGCTCCACGGCGCGCGCGCGCCCGACCGCCCGCGGGAAGGCGTGGAGCACCGCCTGCAGGTGCAGCAGCTCGCGGCCGGTCATGTACGGGTCGATGGCGGCGTCCTGCAGGGCGACGCCGATGCTGCGGCGCACGGCCGCGGCCTCGGACACGACGTCCCGCCCGGCCACGAGGGCGCGCCCTCCGGTGGGGCGCAGGAGCGTGGCCAGCATGCGCACGGTCGTGCTCTTGCCGGCGCCGTTCGGCCCCAGGAACCCGTAGACCTCGCCGCGCTCGACGATCAGGTTGACGCCGTTGACCGCCCGGATGCCGCCCTTGAAGATCCGCACGAGCCGCTCCGCCTCGACGGCGCGGGCCTCGGCCACTCTCGCCACCTCCCCTTCGCGCCCGCGCAGGCTAGCGCGAGGCCCGCGGGCGTCGCCTCGCGGGCCCGGCCGCTACCATCGCCCGATGCCCGTTGAGCCCTCACGCGACGCCGACCCGGCCGCGCGCCTCGAGCGCCTCCACGGCGAGGTGCTGGCCGCGCTCGAGCAGCGCGACCTCGCCCGCGACGCCGAGGAGCGCGGCGACGGGCACCACCACCCCGCCGAGGCCGCCACCGACGCCGACCTGCGCGAGCGGGAGCTGCGCGAGCAGCTGCGCTGGCGCCAGCGCGAGGAGCGCCTGCGGGCGGCCCTCGCGGCCATCGAGGCGGGGACCTACGGGGTCTGCGTCGACTGCGGCTCGGAAATCCCGGAGGGACGGCTGAGGGCGCTGCCGGACGCCGTTCGCTGCGTCTCCTGCCAGAGGCTCGCCTCCCGCCGCCCGTAGGCCTCCCCGCCGGCCGGGGCGACGCGCGCGACCCCCCAGCACGCGGCGACGATCACGGCCCAGAGCAGGGCCGCCACGGTCACGTGGAAGACGACGACCTCCCAGGGCAGCCCGTTCCGGTACTGGTACTCGCCCAGCGCGATCTGGATCGCCATCAGGGGCACGGCGGCGAGGGCGAGGCGGCGCGTCAGGCGGTCGGCCCCGCCCTCGCGCCAGACCCAGGCGACCAGCACCGCGGCGAGGACGGCGAAGACCACGGCCGCGCGGACGTGCACCCGGATCGCCAGCAGCAGGTCGCCGAAGCGCTCGGTGACGTCGTCGTCGCCGGAGTGGGGTCCGGCGGCGGTCACGACCGCGCCGGTGACGAGCACGACCGCCGCCGCCACCGTCACGACTCCGGCGAGGGGCCCACGGCGCCGGTCCCACCCGCGCTCCACGCCGGCCGCCCAGTCGCGCGCCCGCAGCGCGAGGACCGTCCCGCACGCCAGGGCAACCATGGACAGCAGGAAGTGGGAGCCCACGGCCAGGGGGTGCAGCCCCGTGAGCACCGTGACCGCGCCCAGCGGGACCTGGAGCGCGGTCGCCCCCGCGATGCCCGCCGACCAGCGCCGCAGCGCCGCGGGCGCGCCGGGCATGCGCCTCGCGACCACCCACGTCAGCACCGCGACCGCCATGACGATCCCCGACAGGAGCCGGTTCGAGTACTCGATCAGGGCGTGCCCGGCCTGGGCGGGCACGACGCCCCCGTCGCACAACGGCCAGTCCGGGCAGCCGAGCCCCGAGGCCGTCAGCCGCACCACCGCCCCGCTCGGCACGATGAGCCACAGCAGGGCGAGGGCGACGAGGGTGAGGCGCGCGAACGGGCGGGGGGCGCGCAGGGCCCGGATGAGGCGCATCGCGGACATCGTAGTGCCGCCGCCGCCGAGGGCGGCGGTGTCAGACTCCCCCGATGCCGCGGCCCGACGACCCTCCTGCGGCGCCGGCCGCGATCCCGGACCGGCGCCGGCGCGTCGGGCTCGTCGCGGGCATCGCGATCATCCTCGTCGCCATCGGCGTGGCCGTCGCCTTCGGGCTCTCGGACGGCGGCGAGGCGGGCCGGACCGTCACGGCCGTGGTGGCGGCCCAGGACGGCGAGGTCGAGGCGCCGGCGCCCGCCGTCCCGGCGGACGCGGCCGAGGGCGACGGCTTCGACGACTTCGCCGCCCGGGCCGGCTGGGCCCCGGTCGGCGCGCGCTCGGATGACGTCGAGGGGCTCGCGATCACGACGGTCTTCTGGGGCAGGGAGGGGCGGCGGGTCGCCCACACCGTCGTCCCGGGCGACCCGGTCGTGCCGCCGGACGGCGCGCGCCGGACCGGCCGCCGCGGCGTGCTGCTGCACAGCTTCGACGCCGGCCCGCGGACGGCCGTCACCTGGACCGAGGACGGCCGCACGACGGTGATCTCGGCGATCGGCGTCGGTCGCGGCGAGCTCTACGACCTCGCGGGCGGCCCGCCGCGGCCGCCGTGACCGGGCGTGTGGGGTGGGGCGCCTGCGCCCTGGCGCTCGTCGCCGCGCTCGCGGCGCCGGGGACCGCGTCGGGACACGCCGAGGAGCGCTCCGTCGAGGTCGGGCCCCGCGCGGTGCGGGTCGTGCTCTCGTCGCCGGTCGAGGCGGCGTTCCTGCGACTGGAGGTCGTCGGCGCCGGCGGCCGCGTCCTCTCCGGGCCGGCGCGCCGCGACCCGCGCGACACGAGGGCGATCGTCGCCCCGCTGCCCCGGCCGGCCACGGGACCCGTCGCCCTCGAGTGGCGGGTGCTCTCGCGGGACGGCCACCCATCGGGTCCGGCGGCCGGCGACGACGACGGCCCGCTCGCCGTGACGGCCCGCCTGCTCCTCCTGATCGCGCCGATCGGCCTGCTGGGGCTGGTCGTCCTCGCCGCCGGCGTCGTGGAGCCGGCCGTGCGCGCCGGCGGCGTGGCGCCGCCCGGGCGGCCCCCCGCCGAGGCCGAGGGCTTCCGGAGCCGCGCCGGGGAGGCGCTCGGCCGCCGCGGCCCGCGATGGTGGACCGCCTGGTGGGCCCTGGTCGCGGCGGGCGCGGCCGGGCTCGTGCTGCTGCCGGTCGCGCTGCTCCGCGGCCTGCACGAGGGGCCGGACGGCCTCGGGACGCTGCTGCTCGACACGCGGGCAGGCGCCGCCTGGTGGGTGCAGGCGGGCGCGCTCGCAGCCGCCGTCGCGGCCGGCGCGGCCCTGGGCCGCAGGGCGCCCCCCGCCGGGGCGGTGCCGGCGCTCGCGCTCGGCCTGCCCCCTGCGGTCGCGCTGGTGGCCATCAGCTGGGCCGGCCACGCGTCGAGCGGCGGGGACCGGACGGCCAACATCGTCATCGACGCGCTCCACAATCTCGCGACGGCCGCCTGGCTGGGCGGGCTCCTGGGGCTCGCCGTCCTCGCGCTGCCCGCCGTGCGGGCGCTGCCGTCCGGAGACCGGGTCCGGCTGGGCGCCGGGGTCGTGGTGAGGTTCTCGGCGCTGGCCCTGACGGCCGTCGCGGTTCTGGTGGTCACGGGCGTGTACCGGGCCCTCGCCGAGCTGGGGTCGGTGGGGGACGTCGCCGACACGGCCTACGGCCGGGCCCTCCTGGTGAAGCTCGGGCTCTTCGCGGTGCTCCTGGTCGGCGGCGCCTACAACCGCTTCGTGGCTCATCCGCGCCTCGAGCGGGCGGCCCTGGGGCTCGAGCCGGACGACCGCGGCGCGGCGTCGGCCCTGCGCGTCAGCGTGGCCGCCGAGCTCGCCCTGGCCGCGGCGCTGATGGTCAGCGTCGCCGTGCTGATCAGCCTGCCGCCGCCCGGGTGAGGGCGGGCCCGCAGCGCTAGGGTCGACGGCGTGATCGACGACGCCACCGTCCGCCACGTCGGGCGCCTCGCGCGCCTGCACCTCGAGCCCGACGAGGAGGAGCGCATGCGCGAGGAGCTGTCGGGCATCCTCGGCCACGTCGAGCGCATCCAGTCCCTCGACCTCGACGACGTGCCGCCGACGACCCACGTCATCGAGCGGCAGAACGTGATGCGCGACGACGAGCCGCGCCCCGGCCTCTCGCAGGAGGAGGCCCTGAGGGAGGCGCCCGAGGTCATCGAGCACAGGTTCGCCGTCGTCAGATTCGACTGATGACGGCGCTCCACGAGCTGACGGCCGAGGATGCGGTGCGGGCGCTGCACGCCGGCGAGACGAGCGCCGCCGATCTGGTCGACGCCGCCCTCGCGCGCGCCGAGGACGACCGCTGGGGGGCGTTCCTGGCCGTTAACGCCGAGGGCGCCCGCGAGCGCGCCCGCCGGGTCGACTCGGCCGCCGAGCGCCCCCCGCTGGGCGGCGTGCCGATCGCGATCAAGGACGCCCTCTCGACGCGCGACCTCACGACGACCGCGGGCTCGCGCATCCTCGAGGGGTTCCGGCCCCTCTACACGGCGACGTGCGTCGATCGGCTGGAGCGGGCCGGCGCGATCGTGATCGGCAAGACCAACATGGACGAGTTCGCGATGGGGTCGAGCACCGAGAACTCGGCCTACCAGATCACGCGCAACCCCTGGGACGAGGAGCGCGTGCCGGGCGGATCCAGCGGCGGCTCGGCGGCGGCCGTGGCCGCGTACCAGGCTCCCTGGGCGCTCGGCAGCGACACCGGCGGCTCGATCCGGCAGCCCGCGGCCCTGTGCGGCATCGTCGGCGTCAAGCCGACCTACGGCGCGGTGTCGCGCTACGGCCTGATCGCCTTCGCCTCGTCGCTCGACCAGGTGGGCCCCTTCGCGCGGACGGTCCGCGACGCTGCCCTGCTGCTGTCCCACATCGTCGGCCACGACGAGCGCGACTCCACCTCGCTCGAGTGGGACGAGCCGATCCGGCTGCCCGAGGCGACCGGCCTGGCCGGGCTGCGCGTGGGCGTCGTCGACGAGCTGATGGGCGACGGCGTGGAGCCCGGGGTGCGGGGTGCGGTGGACGCGGCGCTCGCCCGGGTCGAGGAGCTCGGCGGGAGCGTCGAGCGCGTCAGCCTCGCGACGACCGAGCACGGCATCGCGACCTACTACCTGATCGCCCCGGCCGAGTGCTCGTCCAATCTCGCCCGCTTCGACGGCATCCGCTACGGCCCGCGCTTCGGCGAGCCGGAGGACATCCTCGAGCACTACGAGTCCACGCGCGGCACCGGCTTCGGGCCCGAGGTGAAGCGCCGCGTCATGCTGGGCACCTTCGCGCTCGCCTCGGGCTACTACGACGCCTACTACCTGCGGGCGCAGAAGGTGAGGACCCTTATACGGCGCGACTTCGACGCCGCCTTCGAGCGCGTCGACGTGATCGTCTCGCCGACGTCGCCGACGGTCGCCTTCCCGATCGGCGAGCGCGTCGAGGACCCCTTGGCGATGTACCTCTCCGACGTCTGCACGATCCCGTCGAGCCTCGCCGGCCTGCCGTCGCTGTCCATCCCCTGCGGGCTCTCCGACGGCCTGCCCGTCGGGCTGCAGATCGTCGGACCGGCCTTCAGCGAGAACCGGCTGCTCGAGGTGGCCCATGTCCTCGAGGGCGCGATCGGCTTCGACCCGACCCCGCCGGGGGTCCTGTGAGCGACGCCCCCTGGGAGCCGGTGATCGGGCTGGAGATCCACGTCCAGCTCCTCACCCGCACGAAGATGTTCTGCGGGTGCGAGCTGAGCTTCGGCGACCCGCCCAACACCCACACCTGCCCGGTCTGCCTCGCCCACCCGGGGGCGCTGCCCGTCGCCAATCGCGAGGCGGTGCGGCTCGCGGTGCTGGCGGGCCTGGCGCTGGGCTGCTCGGTGCCGGCGGCCTCGGAGTTCCACCGCAAGAACTACTTCTATCCCGACCTCTCGAAGGCGTACCAGATCTCCCAGTACGACGAGCCGCTCTGCGTGGACGGGCGCTTCGCCGTCCTGCTGCCGGACGGCCGGGACCTCGAGGTCGGCATCACGCGCGCCCACCTCGAGGAGGACGCGGCCAAGCTGGTGCACGTGGGCGCCGGCGGCCGCCGCGCCGGGGCCGAGGCGTCGGGGGTCGACTTCAACCGCGGCGGCACGCCGCTGCTCGAGATCGTCACCGAGCCCGACCTGCGCTCGGCCGCAGACGCCGGGGCGTTCCTCCGCCAGCTGCGCCAGACGCTGCGCGCGCTGGGCGTCAGCGACTGCAACATGGAGGAGGGCTCGCTGCGGGCCGACGCGAACGTCAGCGTGCGGCCGGCGGGCTCGGAGGCCCTCGGCACCAAGGCGGAGCTGAAGAACATGAACAGCTTCCGCTTCCTCGAGCGCGGCATCGAGGCCGAGATCGCCCGCCAGGTGGCGCTCCTCGACGCCGGCGGGCGGGTCGTGCAGGAGACGCTGCACTTCGACCCCGACACCGGGGAGATCCACCCGCTGCGCAGCAAGGAGGAGGCCCACGACTATCGCTACTTCCCGGAGCCCGACCTGGTCCCGATGGCGCCCGACCCGGCCTGGGTCGACGAGCTCCGCGCCGGGCTGCCCGAGCTGCCGGTCCACCGGCGCAGCCGGTGGGCGGCCGAGCTGGGGCTGACGTACGAGGACGCCGAGGTGCTCTCCGAGTCTGCCGCGCTCGGCGACTACTTCGAGGCCGTGGCCGCCCGGACCGACCCCAAGGCGGCGGCCAACTGGATCCGCGGCGAGCTGCGCGCCCGGTTGCGCGAGGCCGGGCAGGAGCCGTGGGAGAGCAGGGTGACGCCGGAGCTGCTGGCGGAGCTCATCGGCCTGCGCGAGGACCGGACGCTCTCGGAGCCGGCCGCCAAGGAGGTGCTCGCCGAGGTCGTCCGCAGCGGCGCCTCGCCCCGCGCCGTCGTCGAGGAGCGCGGGCTCGGGCAGATCTCCGACGACGGCGAGCTGTCGGCCTTGGTCGAGCGCCTGCTGGCCGACAATCCGGCCCAGGCCGACCAGCTCCGCGGCGGGAAGGACAAGCTCGTCGGCTACTTCGTCGGCCAGGCCATGAAGGCCACCGGCGGCCGCGCCGACCCCGCCCGGATCGGCGAGCTGGTGCGCGAGAAGGCCGGCGTGTAATTGCTGTTCGCCGACCTCGCGTCGGTGTCCCTCGCGGTGGGCGAGACGCGGTCGCGCACCCGGAAGGCCGAGCTGCTCGGCAGCGCCCTCCGGCGCCTGTCGCCCGGCGAGGTCGAGGCCGGCGTGGCGTACCTCAGCGGCGAGCCGCGCCAGCGGCGCACCGGGGTGGGCTGGGCCTCGCTGCGGGACCTGCCGCCGCCGGCCGGCGAGCCGTCGCTGGAGGTGGGCGAGGTCGACGCCGCCCTCGATCGCATCGCAGCGCTGTCGGGGCCCGGGTCCCAGGGGGCGCGGCGGCGGCAGATCGACGACCTCTT
Organism: Miltoncostaeaceae bacterium; assembly: GCA_963835685.1. Classification (GTDB taxonomy): domain Bacteria; phylum Actinomycetota; class Thermoleophilia; order Miltoncostaeales; family Miltoncostaeaceae; genus DATAGF01. Next base: position 20,611 of record CAWIGI010000010.1, on the reverse strand, counting down.
CGGGCGCGCCACGGCGGCCGAGCAGGACTTCCTCGGCGCGCTGCTGTCTGGCGGGGTGCGCCAGGGGGCGCTTGCGGGCGTGATGGCCGACGCGGTCGCGCGCGCCACCGGCATCCCGAAGGCCGCCGTCGATCGCGCGACCACGCTGTGCGGCGACGTCCGGGCCGTGGCGGAGGCCGCGCTGCGGGACGGGGAGGCCGGCCTGGCCGCGTTCCGGCTCCAGATCGGGCGGCCGCTGGGGCCGATGCTCGCCGCGCCCGCCGCGACCCTGGAGGAGGCGATGGCCAAGGTGGGGGAGGGGGCGGTCAACTGGAAGCTCGACGGCGCGCGCATCCAGGTGCACCGGGACGGAGACCGGGTGGCGATCTTCAGCCGGTCGCTCGACGACCTCACGGCGCGGCTGCCCGAGGTCGCCGCGGCCGCGCGCGGCCTCCCGGTGCGGCGGGCCGTGCTCGACGGCGAGGCGATCGCCCTGCGCGCGGACGGCCGGCCCGAGCCGTTCCAGGTCACCTCGTCGCGGATCGCGTCGGGGGCGCCGGGGGTCACCCCGCTGCTCTTCGACGTGCTCCACCTCGAGGGCGAGGACCTGCTGGACGCGCCGCTCGCGGACCGGGCCGATGCCCTTGCCGCGGCGGCGCCCGAGGCGCTGCGGGTGCCGAGGGTGGTGACCGGCGACCCGGCCGCGGCGCGGGCCCACTTCGACGCGGCGCTCGCCGCGGGCCACGAGGGCGTGGTGGTCAAGGCGCTCGACGCCCCGTACGCCGCGGGCAGGCGGGGAGCCGGGTGGCTCAAGGTCAAGCCGCGCCACACGCTCGACCTCGTCGTGCTGGCCGCCGACTGGGGGCACGGCCGGCGGCGGGGCTGGCTGAGCAACCTCCACCTCGGCGCGCGCGCCGCCGACGGCGACGGCTTCGTGATGCTCGGCAAGACGTTCAAGGGGCTCACGGACGCGATGCTGGCCTGGCAGACCGAGCGCCTTCAGGAGCTCGCGGTGCGGCAGCGCGGGATCACGGTCGAGGTCCGCCCCGAGCTGGTCGTGGAGGTCGCCTTCGACGGCGTGCAGATCTCCCCGCGCTACCCCGGCGGCGTCGCCCTGCGCTTCGCCCGCGTGCTCCGCCACCGCGACGACAAGCCCGCCGGGGAGGCCGACGACCTCGCCGCGGTCCTCGCGCTGAGGGGCTGAGCGGGCTGCGAATTGTGAACGTGCCAATTGGCCACGGGCTCGTGGGCCATTTGGCCGATCCTCGACATCGCGACCATGAAGGCGATCTCGGCATCCGGGAATGCCGACGACTGGCCCGCTGAATTGTGAAGGTGCCACTTGGCCGACGTCCGAGCGGCCAATTGGCACACCCCGGCCCACCCCGGCCGGCGGGCCGTCCCGATGGCGGGTCAGGCGAGGGGGAGCCGCACCTCGAAGCTCGTCCCCGAGCCGGTCGGCAGGAGCCTCAGGCTGCCGCCCCAGCGCTCGGCGGTGGCCTTGGCGATCGGCAGGCCGAGGCCCGCGCCGGGCGTCCCGCGGCGGTCGGGAGCGCGGTAGAAGCGGTCGAAGACCCGCTCGCGGTCGGCGGCGGGAATGCCGGGCCCGTCGTCCTCCACGCGCACGACGGCCGACCCGCTCTCGGCCGCCACCGCCACCCTGACGCGGCCGCCATGGGTGCGGCCGTTGTCGATCAGGTTCATGAGCATGCCGCGGAGGGCGGCCCGGTCGCCGGTCACCACGACGCCCGGGTTGACGCCGTCGCACTCGTCGGCCGTCGCGATCTCGGCGACCATCTCGCCCAGATCGACCGGCTCCGCCTCACCGGCCTCGCCGTCCACGCGGGCGAGGCCCAGCAGGCCCTCCACCAGCCGGTCGAGCCGGTTGACCGACGTGGCCATGTCGGCGAGCGTCTCGCTCCGCTCGGCCGGCGGGAGGTCGTGGCGGCTGAGGGTCTCGATGTCGCCGCGCAGGGCGGTGATCGGCGTCCGCATCTCGTGGGACGCGTCCGCGGCGAAGCGCCGCTGCTCCCCCAGGGTCGAGCGCAGCCGGCCCTGGGCGGACTCGAGGCGGGCCAGCATCCGGTTCATGGCCCGCGCGAGCCCGCCGACCTCGTCGGCGCGACCCTCCGGGACCCGGAGCGAGGGGTCCTGGCTGTCGGCGACCCGCTCGGCGGCGGCGCGGGCCTGGGCCAGGGGGCGCAGGGCGGGGCGGACGACCAGGAGCGCGAGCCCCGTCGCGATCAGCGCCGCGACCAGCGCCGCGGTGGCGAGGCCGAGGGCGACCTCGTCGAGCGTCTCCTCGACGTCGGTGAGGGGCCGGGCGACCGCGACCGTGCTCGGGCTCCCGCCCCCGGACGGCTCGAGCGCCCGCACGAGCAGCCGGTAGCGCTCGCCGTCGAGCGTCACGGTGCGCGGGCCGCTCGGGTCCATCTCCCCGGCGGGGTCGAGCTCGACGCGCGTCCCCGCCGGGTCGGGCTCGGGGTCGGGCGCGGGGCGCGCGGGCGCGCCCGGGGTCGGGGGCTCGGCGAAGTCGCGGCCGCCCAGGTCGGGCGCCTCGAGCTCGTCCGCCACGCGGTCGGCGGTCTCCGAGAGCGATCGGTCGAGCCGGTCGTAGGCCCGCTCGGAGATCAGCAGGTAGGCGCCGACGGCGAAGAGCGCGACCGCGGCCAGCGCCGCCGCGGCCGCCGACAGCGCGATCCGGGTCCGGAGGCTCACGGCTGCCTCAGCACGTAGCCGACGCCCCGCACGGTGTGGATGAGGCGGGGCTCGCCGCCCTCCTCCAGCTTGCGCCGCAGGTAGCCGACGTAGACGTTGACCGCGTTGGTCTCGACCGGCGACATGAAGCCCCACGCCTCGGTGAGGAGGCGCTCTCGCGCGAGGACGGTGCCCGGGTTGTCGAGGAACAGCGCCAGCAGGTCGAACTCGCGCCGCGTGAGCCGGACCACCCGGCCGCCGCGGTGGACCTCGTGCCTGGAGGCGTCCAGCACGAGGTCGCCGACCCTGCGCGTCGCGGTCGCCGGCCGCTCGCGCGCGCGCCGCAGCAGCGCCCGCACCCGGGCGACGAGCTCGGCCGTCGAGAAGGGCTTGACGAGGTAGTCGTCGGCGCCCGCCTCGAAGCCGGCCACCCGGTCGGTCACCGTGTCGCGCGCGGTCAGCATCAGGATCGGCACCGGATCGCCGTCGGCGCGCAGCCGGCCGCAGAGGTCGACGCCGTCGGCGTCGGGGAGCAGCAGGTCGAGCAGGAGCAGGTCGGGAGGCGACGCCCGCAGGGCCGCCATGGCCTCGGCCCCGTCGCACGCCGCCGCCACCTCGAAGCCCTCGTACCGCAGCGCCCGCGTGAGCATCGCCCGGACCTGCGGATCGTCCTCCACCACGAGGAGCCGCCCCTCCATGGGGATAAGGGTAGCCCCTGCCCCCAAGCCCCTCGGACGGCGCGCCCCGCCGCCAGGCGGAGCCGGGAGAGGGGCGTATGACCGCCCTCGGACGGCGCGCCCCGCCGTCAGGCGGAGCCGGGAGAGGGGCCTATGGACCGCTATGCTGCCGCGCCGTGAAGCACACCCTCTCGGTCCTCGTCGAGAACAAGCCAGGGGTCCTGTCGCGCGTCGCCGGCCTCTTCACCCGGCGGGGCTTCAACATCGACTCGCTGGCCGTCAGCCCGACCGAGGACCCCGACCGCTCGCGCATGACGATCGCGGTCGACACGAGCCGCTTCCCGGTCGAGCAGATGACCAAGCAGCTCGACAAGCTCGTCAACGTCATCAAGATCCGCGACCTCGACCCCGAGAACATGGTCTCGCGCGAGCTCGCCCTCGTGAAGGTGAGGGCCGACGCCCGCACGCGGAGCGAGGTCGTCCAGCTCGTCGAGATCTTCGACGCGCGGATCATCGACGTCACCTCCGACTCGCTCACCATCCAGGTCACCGGGGAGAGCGACGAGCTCGTGAACTTCGAGCAGCTCCTGCGGCCCTTCGGGCTGATCGAGCTGGTCAAGACCGGCGTGGTCGCGCTCGGGCGCGGCGCGTCGATCACCTGACACCGGGGTCGCCCGACCCCGGCCACACCCGACCCGGAGCGCCACCGTGCCGATGTACTACGACGCCGACGCCGACCTCGACCTGCTCGGCGGCAGGACCGCGGCCGTGATCGGCTACGGCAGCCAGGGCCACGCCCACGCGCTGAACCTTCGCGACTCGGGGGTCTCGGTGGTGGTCGGCCTGCGGCCCGGGTCGTCGTCGACCGAGGCCGCCCTCGAGGAGGGCCTGGAGGTCCTGACCCCCGCCGAGGCCGCGGCGCGGGGCGACATGGTCATGGTCCTCGCGCCCGACGAGCACCAGGGCCGCATCTTCGCCGAGGACATCGCGCCCGGGCTCGCGGACGGCGACGCGCTCCTGTTCGCACACGGCTTCTCGATCCACTACGGCCAGGTCGTGCCGCCGCCGGGGGTCGACGTGCTGATGGTCGCGCCCAAGGGCCCCGGCCACCTGTTGCGGCGCACCTACGTCGAGGGGGCGGGCGTGCCGGGGCTGATGGCCGTACAGCAGGACGCGTCGGGCCAGGCGAGGGCGCTCGCGCTCGCCTACGCGCGGGGCATCGGCTGCACGCGGGCGGGGGTCATCGAGACGACCTTCGCCGAGGAGACCGAGACCGACCTCTTCGGCGAGCAGGTCGTGCTGTGCGGCGGGCTCACCGAGCTCGTGCGCGCCGCATTCGACACGCTCGTCGAGGCGGGCTACAACCCCGACCTCGCCTACTTCGAGTGCCTCCACGAGCTGAAGCTGATCGTCCACCTCATGTACGAGAAGGGCATCAGCGGGATGCGCTACTCGATCTCGAACACGGCCGAGTACGGCGACCTCACGCGCGGCCGGCGCATCATCACCGATGAGACGCGGGCCGAGATGAAGCGCATCCTCGAGGAGATCCAGACCGGGCGCTTCGCGAAGGAGTGGCTCGAGGAGAACCAGGTGGGCCGGCCGGTGTTCAACGCCATCGCCCGCCGCGACGCCGCCCACCAGGTCGAGGACGTGGGCAAGCGCCTTCGCGGCATGATGAGCTGGATCGACACGGAGTTCTGAGCATGACCACCTCGCCGGCATCGACCCGCGCCGCCGCGCCCGCCTCGGTCGGGAACCTCAAGGGCGCCCTGATGGTGCCCGGCCCGACCGCACTCCCGCCGGAGGTCGTCGCCGCGGGCGCCCGCCCCATCCTCTATTCGCGATCGGCCGAGTTCGTCGCCATCTGGGAGGACGTGATCGAGCGCCTGCGGGGCGTCTTCCAGACCGAGGGGACGGTGCTCGTCTTCGGCGCCTCGGGCTCGGGGGCGATGGACTCGGCGGTGGCGAACCTCGCCGCGCCCGGCGAGCGCGTCCTGGTGGCCTCGTGCGGCAACTTCGGGGTCCGCTGGGCGGCGATCTGCGCCGACCACGGCGTCGACGCCGTGCACCTGGAGGGCGAGTGGGGCCGGCCGATCGATCCCGCCGCGGTCGCCGAGGCGCTGGAGGGCGAGCCCGGCATCGAGGTGGTCTTCGTCACCCAGAGCGAGACCTCGACCGGGGTCGTCTCGGACCTGCCGGCCCTGCGCGAGGCCGCGGGCGACCGCATCCTCGTGGCCGACGCCGTCTCGGGGCTCGGCGTCGTGGACCTGCCCATGGACCGCTGGGGGGTCAACGTCGTCGTCTCCGGATCGCAGAAGGGCCTGATGACCCCGCCGGGGCTCGCCTTCGTGGCGGCCGGCGAGCGGGCCGTGGCGCGGTCGGCCGCCCTCGGCCCCGGCGGCTTCTACCTCGACTGGGAGCGCACCCGGAAGGGCGGCTCGCGCAGCCCCTTCACGCCGCCGGTCACCCTCGTCTGCCAGCTGCAGGAGGCCCTGCGCCTGATCGAGGCGGAGGGGCTGCAGAACGTCTTCGCCCGCCACCGCACGCTCGGGAGGATGTGCCGCGCGGGGGTCGTCGCCTGCGGGCTGTCGCTGCTGGGCCCGGAGAACCCCGAGGCCAACGTCGTCACCGCGTTCCACGTTCCCGAGGGGGTCAACGGCCCGGTCATCCCGGGGCTGATGAAGCGCCGCTTCGGCATCCAGATCGCCGGCGGCCAGGGCAAGCTGGCCGGGAGGATCTGCCGCATCGGCCACTGCGGCTACTACGACTACCGCGACATCGTGACGGCGCTCGGCGCGCTGGAGATCGTGCTCGCCGATCTCGGGCAGCCGGTCGAGCTGGGCGCCGGGGTGGCCGCTGCGCAGCGCGTCGCGCACGAGGCGCTGCAGACACCGTGAGGGACGAGCGGCGCGGACGAAGGCGGCGGCACCGGCGTGGCCGGGGCTGGCCGCCGCCCGTTCTCCACGAGCCCCTTTGACCACGCTCCGCGCGGACCTGCGGGTGCTGGTGTGCGAGACGATCGCCGACGCCGGGGTCGCCTACCTGGCCGAGCGCTTCTCCGTCGACAGCGGCGTCGGCCTCTCGCGCGACGAGCTCATGGAGCGCGTCGCCGGCTACGACGCGCTGGTGGTGCGCAGCGCGACCGACGTCAGCGCCGATCTCATCGAGCGCGCGGAGCGGCTGAAGGTGGTCGGCCGGGCCGGCACCGGGGTCGACAACGTCGACGTCGAGGCGGCCACCCGCCGCGGCATCGTGGTGGTCAACGCCGCCGGCTCCAACGCCTTGTCGGCGGCGGAGCACGCCATCGCCCTGTTGCTCGCTCAAGCACGGAACATCCCGCAGGCGCACTCCAGCCTCGTGGCCGGGCGCTGGGACCGGTCGAAGTTCGGCGGGGTGGAGGTCACCGGCAAGACCCTGGGCGTGCTCGGCCTCGGCCGCATCGGCCAGATGGTCGCCGAGCGGGCCAAGGGCCTGGGGATGCGCGTGATCGCCTACGACCCGTTCGTGGCCGACGTCCGCTTCCGCGAGCTCGGGGTGGAGAAGGCCGAGGCCCCCGAGGACCTCTATCGGGTGAGCGACTTCGTCAGCCTCCACCTGGCCTCGACGGCCGAGACACGCGGGTTCGTCGGGCGGGACGCGTTCGCCGCGATGAAGCCGGGCGCTCGCCTGATCAACGCGGCCCGCGGCGACGTGGTCGACCAGGAAGCGCTGGTGGAGGCGCTCGAGAGCGGGCGCCTCGGCGGCGCCGGGATCGACGTGTTCCCGGAGGAGCCCGTCACCGAGAGCCCGCTGTTCGGCCGGCCGGGCGTCGTCGTCACGCCCCACCTCGGGGCCTCGACCGAGGAGGCGCAGGACCGCGCCGGGGTGGTCGTCGCCGAGCAGGTCGCGGCGGCGCTCACCGGCGGGATCGTGACGTCCGCGGTCAACATCCCGGCGCTCGGCCCCGAGGCGCTCGCCGTCCTCGGGCCGTTCCTGCCGTTGGCGCGCCAGCTCGGGCAGCTCATCGGGGGGCTGGCCGGCGGCGCCGTGTCGCCGCTCGAGATCTCCTACGAGGGGCAGCTCGGCACGCAAGACATCCGCCTGCTCACCTCCGCCGTCCTCGCCGGCGTGCTCCAGGGCCACGTGGAGGAGTACGTGAACGTGGTGAACGCCGGCTCGCTCGCCGCCGACCGCGGCATCGAGTGGCGCGAGACCACCACGCCGCGAGCGCGGGACTACACCAACCGCCTCTCGCTCCGGGCGGCCGGCGTCAGCCTCAGCGGCACCACCATCGGCACCACCTCGCGGCCACGGCTCGTGGAGGCCTTCGACCAGGACATCGAGATCGAGCTCGCGCCCCACGTGGGGCTCTTCCGCTACCTCGACATCCCCGGCCAGATCGGCCGCGTGGGGACCATCCTCGGCCTGGCCGACGTCAACATCGCGTCGATGGCCGTCTCGCGCGCCGAGGGCGGGGCGGTCATGGCGGTGACCGTGGACTCGCCGGTCCCGCCCGAGGTCGCGAGCCAGATCCGCGCCATCGAGGGCTTCGACGCGGCCTGGTTCGTGGACCTCGACGTCGGCTGACGCCGGGTCAGCGGGAGAGTACCGCCAGCGTCCTCGCCACCCGGCGGTTGCCGGTGACGTCCTTCGCGACGACGGTCACGCGCGCCAGCGCCAGCGGGTCCGCGGCGAAGCGGGCCCGGAGGGCCCGCCGCGCCGGCAGGGAGACCGGCAGCCTGAGGGTCACGCGCGCGTTCGGGGCGAGGGTGCGCCGCACCCGCTGGAGCGTCGCCGTCCTCGTGGCGCGCCGGGGGCCCAGGACCTTGCCGGAGGCGGCCACCCGGCAGAGCTCGTTGCAGCCGACGCGCACCTGCAGGTAGCCCTTTCGCAGCACCTTCTGGCGCTGCGGCACCCTGAGCTTGACCTTGGGCCGGCGCGTGTCCCGGGGCATCGCCCCGGCGGGGCCGTCGCCCGGGACGGCGAAGGGCACGGGCGCCGGACCGGCGCAGGCCCCGGTGGTCACGAGCCGGTAGACCGGGCCGTCGATCGACGACGCGTAGAGCCGGCCGCAGCCGTCCTCGCCGAGGGAGCTGAGGCCGTTCACGCGCAGCCCGACCGCCCCGACGCGGCTCGCGCCGGAGGCCGCCAGGCCGGCCGCGTAGAGCTCGCCCCTGCAGTAGTCGCCGTAGACGTAGCGGCCGTAGAGCTCGGGAAGGGCCGCGTCGCGGACCACGAACCCGCCGGTGATCGAGCACCAGCCCGCCGAGTGGCCGTGCTCGATCACCGGGCCGACGTAGCCGCCGGGAAGCTCGTCCGCGCGGGCCGGCCGCCCGGCGCCGTACCGCTCGCGGCCCTCGAGGATGCTCCAGCCGAAGTTCGCGCCGCGCCCCCAGCCGGACGCCCTGGGGACGAAGTCGATCTCCTCGACGTCGGCCTGGCCCACGTCGCCGACGGTGAGGTCGCCCGTCAGCCGGTCGAAGGAGAACCGGAACGGGTTGCGCAGCCCCGACGACCAGACGGACGTGGGGCCGCCGCCGATCGGGTCGAGCCGCAGGATCTTGCCCAGCGGGCTCGCGGGGTTCTGCCCGCTCCGCAGCGGGTCCCCGGCTCCCCCGCCGTCGCCGGTGCCGGCGTAGAGCGCGCCGTCCGGCCCGAACGCGAGCTGGCCGCCGTTGTGGTTCTCGTAGTCGCCGTGGTCGATCGCGAGGATCGGGCGCCGGGTCGCCGGATCGGCGACCTCCCGGTCGGTCGCGCCGCGACGGAACTCGTCGACGGCGATGTCGCCGGTCCGGGCCGCCGGCGGCCGGCGGGACGTGTAGTAGACGTAGAAGCGCCCGCTGAGCGAGTAGTCCGGGGCGAACGCGATCGACAGCAGCCCGCGCTCGCTCTCGCGCGAGCTGGACGTCTGGACGAGGTGGCGGATGTCCAGGAAGGGCCGCGCGCGGAGCGCGCCGTTGACGAGCAGGCGCACCGTGCCGCCGCGCTCGACCACGAACACGTTGCGGGTGTCGCGGGGCGGCGCCATGACGTGGACGGGGCGGGTGAAGTCCCCGACCTGGGCGAGGGTGGCGGCCTCCGCGGGCTGCGGGACGGTCCCCATGAGCGCCGCGGCCAGGGCGCCCGCGAGCAGGGCGGGGAGCAGGGGGACCCGGCGCACCGCCGGGACGCTACCGGATCGCTAGGGGATCACGCGGATCGGGACCTGGACGAGGCACTCGAGCGACCCGTCCTTGGCCGAGGTGGCCCAGGCCTCCAGCATGGCCCGGCGCGGCAGCCCCGGGACGATCGGGGTGCGGCCGCTCCAGCGTCCGGGGACGGCGTAGCCCGAGAAGTCGGGCAGGAAGGTGCCCTCGGTCGCGACGAGCGGCCTCTCGGCCAGCGTCGAGCCGCCCGCGCCGGGCGCGCGCGCGGACAGCACGAGGCCGTGCTCGAAGAGCGGCTGCAGCTCGAGCCCCCGCGCCCGGGCGCGCCCGTCCGCCCCGCTCCAGCTCGAGAGGCGGAGACAGCCGTCGTCGAGGACCTTCGCGGCCGCCGCGGCGCTCGACTTCCAGAGGTCGATGACGAGGACGTTGCGCGGCACGGAGACGTTGTACTCGAGGAACTTGAAGCGGCCCGGCAGGGCGACCATGCGGATGAGGATGCTGCCCGGGCGCTGCAGGATGCGCGCCATCACGCCGAAGCCGCTCCTGGGAAAGGCGGGGGCCACGATCCCGGTCGCGTTCACCCTCACGACGCCGCGCCCGTCGGAGATCTCCGGGTCGGTGGCGTCGACCTGACGCTCCAGGCCGGTCAGCGTCGCCCCGTCGAACTCCACGACGACCCGCACGACCCTGGGGTTGCTCGAGATGCGCAGGTCGGTCGCCGTCAGCACCGCCCCGGCGCGCGGCGCGAGCGCCAGGGCGAGGAGGCCGGCCGCCAGGAGGGCGGCGAGCGCGAGGAGCGGCGCGGGCCGGGTGAGACGCACCGGTCGACGCTCCACAGCCGGCGGCCCCGCGTCAAGCGGTCGCCGGCCGGTTTGCCCGCCCCCTCGCGCGCGGCTATCCTGCCGCCCATGCTCGTGGACGCCGCGCACCCCGCTCCGCCGTCGCGCGGCCCCCTGGGCCTTCGTGGGCTCCTCCCCCGCTAGGGGGAGCTTGCCGACACCCACGTCCGGATGCGCCGGACACCGAGTCCTCGAAGCCCCTTCGTGAGGAAGGATCCCACCGTGAGCGCCGACGAGCAGGTACCGCACCAGCACCCCGCCCAGCGGGTGACGATCTTCGACACCACGCTTCGCGACGGCGAGCAGTCGCCGGGCATCCACCTCAACACGCGGGAGAAGGTCGAGATCGCGCACCAGCTCGCGCGCCTTCGCGTCGACGTCATCGAGGCGGGCTTCCCGATCGCGTCGCCGGGCGACTTCGAGGCGACCCGCGCGGTCGCGCAGGAGGTGCCCGGGGTGGTCGTGGCGGGGCTCGCCCGGGCCAACGAGCGCGACGTCGCGACGGCCGGCGAGGCCGTGCGCGATGCCGAGCGCCCCCGCATCCACACGTTCATCGCGACCAGCGACATCCACCTCCGGTACAAGCTGAAGATGGACCGGGCGCAGGTGCTCGGCGCGGCCGTGGACGCCGTCCGCCTGGCGCGCTCGATGGTGGACGACGTCGAGTTCTCCTGCGAGGACGCGACCCGCTCGGACGTCGCCTTCGTCGCCGAGGTGGTCGGGGCGGCCATCGCCGAGGGCGCGTCCACGATCAACATCCCCGACACCGTCGGCTACACGATGCCGACCGAGTTCCAGCGGTTCCTGGTGGAGCTCTGCGAGCGCTGCCCGAGCCTGCGGGACGTGATCCTGTCGGTGCACTGCCACAACGACCTGGGGCTCGCCGTCGCCAACTCGCTCGCCGGCGTGCAGGTCGGGGCGCGCCAGGTGGAGGGCTGCATCAACGGCATCGGGGAGCGGGCCGGCAACATGAGCATCGAGGAGCTGGCCATGATCCTCCGGACGCGCGCCGACGCGCTCGGCGGGCTGTGGTGCGGCATCGTCACGCCCGAGATCACCCGCACCAGCCGGCTCGTCAGCCGGATGGTCGGCTACCCGGTGCAGCCCAACAAGGCGATCGTCGGCCGCAACGCCTTCGCCCACGAGGCCGGCATCCACCAGCACGGCGTCCTCAGCAACCCCCTGACCTACGAGATCATGGACGTCGCCTCGGTGGGCCTGTCCGAGAGCGAGATCGTGCTCGGCAAGCACTCGGGCCGCCACGCGCTGCGCAACGCGCTGGAGGAGCTCGGCTACGAGCTGGACCGCGAGCAGCTCGACCACGCCTTCGCCCGCTTCAAGGAGGTCGCCGACCGCAAGGGGCGCATCTCCGCGATGGACCTCGAGGCGATCGTGGGCGACGAGATGCGCGTCGAGGCCGAGGGCACCGGCTACCGGCTCGAGGAGCTCCACTTCTCGGGCGGAACCGGAGGCGAGCCGCGGGCGCGCGTGGTCGTGCGCGACCCGGACGGCGGGTTGCGCGCGGCGGAGGGCGTCGGCGACGGGCCGGTTGACGCCCTGATGAAGGCCATCGACGCGGCCGCGGGCACGGCGGGGACGCTGCTCGAGTACCACGTCTCGGCCGTCACCAGCGGCAAGGACGCGCTCGGCGAGGCCCGCGTCGTCTGCGAGATCGACGGCCGCCGCTTCGCGGGCCAGTCGGTGTCGACCGACGTGCTCGAGGCGAGCGCGATCGCCTACCTGCGGGCGGTCGACGCGAGCCGGCACGCGGAGCAGGGCGAGCGCGTGGCCGAGGGCGTCTGATGGCCGCCCGGACGCTCTTCGAGAAGGTCTGGGACGCCCACGAGGTGCGCCCCGCGGACGCGTCCGGGCCGGCCATCCTGTTCGTCGACCTCCACCTCGTCCACGAGGTGACCTCGCCGCAGGCCTTCGACGGGCTGCGGATGGCCGGCCGGCGGGTGCGGCGGCCGGACCGCACGCTGGCGACGGTCGACCACAACGTGCCCACGACCGGGCGCGAGGCCGGGGTCCGGGACCCCCTCTCGGCAGCCCAGATCGAGGCGCTCGAGCGCAACTGCGCCGAGTTCGGCATCCCGCTGTTCTCGCTGCGCAGCAACCGGCAGGGGATCGTCCACATCATCGGCCCCGAGCTCGGGCTCACCCAGCCCGGCATGACGATCGTGTGCGGGGACAGCCACACCTCCACGCACGGCGCGTTCGGGGCGCTGGCCTTCGGCATCGGCACCAGCGAGGTCGAGCACGTCCTGGCCACCCAGACCCTGACCCAGGGACCGCCGCGCACGATGCGCATCGACATCGAGGGCGAGACCGGCGTGGGGGTGGGCGCCAAGGACCTCATCCTGGGCACGATCGGCCAGATCGGCGTCGCCGGCGCCCAGGGCCACGTCATCGAATACGCCGGATCGGCCGTCCGGGCCCTGTCGATGGAGGGCCGCATGACGGTCTGCAACATGTCGATCGAGGGCGGCGCCCGCGCCGGGATGATCGCCCCCGACGAGGCCACCTTCGCGTGGCTGGAGGGCCGGCCCGGGGCGCCGCGCGACTTCGCCGCGGCGGTCGACCGCTGGCGCGAGCTGCCGAGCGACCGGGACGCTCGCTTCGACCGCGAGGTCGTCGTCGACGCGGCCTCGCTCGCCCCCCAGGTCACCTGGGGCACCACCCCCGGCATGGTCGCGCCCGTCACCGGCCGCGTGCCGACGCCCGAGGACTACGACGATCCCGCCGACCGCGACGGCGTGCGCCGGGCGCTCGAGTACATGGGCCTGAGGGGCGGGGAGGCGATCGAGGACATCGCCCTCGACACGGTCTTCATCGGCTCGTGCACCAACGGCCGCCTTGCCGACCTGCGCGCCGCCGCCGAGGTCGTGCGCGGGCGCCGCGTCGCCGACGGGATGCGCGCCATGGTCGTGCCCGGCTCGATGAGCGTGAAGGCCGAGGCCGAGGCCGAGGGCCTCGACCGGGTCTTCCGCGAGGCGGGCTTCGAGTGGCGCGACGCCGGCTGCTCGATGTGCCTCGCCATGAACGACGACGTCCTCCAGCCCGGCGAGCGGTGCGCCTCCACGTCGAACCGGAACTTCGAGGGCCGCCAGGGCAAGGGCGGGCGCACCCACCTCGTCAGCCCCCCGATGGCCGCCGCCGCCGCGATCGCCGGGCACCTCGTTGACGTCCGGACGTTCGACGCCGACGTGGCGCGGGTGAGCTGATGGACGCCTTCACCCGCGTCGAGGGCGTGGTCTGCCCGCTGGACCGGGCCGACGTTGACACCGACCAGATCATCCCAAAGCAGTTCCTCAAGCGCGTCGAGCGCACCGGGTTCGGCGAGTTCCTGTTCTGGGACTGGCGCGGCGAGCCGGGCTTCCCGCTCGACCGCCCCGAGTACGCGGGCGCGCCGATCCTGGTGACCGGCCGGAACTTCGGCTGCGGCTCCTCGCGCGAGCACGCCCCCTGGGCCCTCGAGGACCACGGCTTCCGCGCCGTCGTCGCGCCCAGCTTCGCGGACATCTTCCGCACCAACTGCACCAAGATCGGCCTGCTGCCGGTCGAGCTGCACGAGGGCGCCGTGCGCGCGCTCCTTGAGCAGGCCGAGGGGGAGCCCGGCTCGGCCGCGGCGGTGGACCTCGAGCGCCAGGTGGTCGTCGCCGCCGACGGGCGCGAGTTCGCCTTCGAGATCGATCCGGTCGTGCGCGAGCGGCTGCTGAACGGCTGGGACGACATCGCCCTGACCCTCGCCCACGAGGACGAGATCGCCGCCTACGAGGCCGAGCGCGAGCGGGCGGGCCCCGTCACGACCCGGTTCGCCTGACCCCGCGGAATGGACGGGATAGCCTCGGCACCCGGCCCAGGCGTCTTGCATCCGTGGAGGTGTTCCGGCGTTCGCCAAGCTGCTCGGCTCCAGCGAGGCGCCGACGAAGGGCGACCCGGACGGGCGTGGCTCGGCCACGATCCTGATCCCGAGCTCGACCAAGGTCTGCTACGCGATCCTCGTCTCGGGGATCGGGAAGCCCAACGCCGCCCACATCCACAAGGGCGCACCGGCGTCGCCGGCGACATCGTCGTGCCCCTGACGCCGCCGAAGAGCGGCTCCGCGGGCACGGTTAGCGGCTGCGCGACCGCCTCGGCGGCCGTGGTCTCGGACATCGCCCGCCGGCCCTCGGCGTACTACCTGAACGTCCACAACGGCACCTACCCGGGAGGCGCCCTTCGCGGGCAGCTCTTCCTGAGAGAGCCGCGGCCGGCGGCGTCGCCCGGTAGGGTGCCGCGCGGTCCGCGGGGTGGCTGCGAGGAGGCGCGGTGAGAGAGGTGTCGGTCGCCCTGCTCCCGGGCGACGGGATCGGCCCCGAGGTCGTGGCGGTCGCGCGCGAGCTGGTGGACGCGGTCGCGCCCGACCACGGCCTCTCCGTCTCCTGGCACGAGCACCTCGTGGGCGGCGCGTCGATCGACGCCCACGACACCGCCCTGACGGACGAGGTGCTCGCGGCCTGCGCGGGATCGGACGCGGTGCTGCTCGGCGCCGTCGGGGGTCCGAGGTGGGACACGACCGACCCCGGCAAGCCCCGCCCCGAGCAGGGGCTGCTCGGGCTGCGCGCGGGCCTCGGCCTCTACGCCAACCTGCGCCCGGTGCGCCCGTGGCCGTCGCTCTACGACGCCAGCCCCCTGCGCCGCGAGCGCATCGAGGGCACCGACCTGCTCGTGGTCCGCGAGCTCACCGGCGGCCTCTACTTCGGCGAGCGCGGACGCGAGCCCGATCGCGCGTTCGACACCTGCGTCTACACGCTGGGCGAGGTCGAGCGGCTGGCCGAGTGGGGCTTCCGCGCGGCGGAAGGCCGGCGCGGGAAGGTGACCTCGGTCGACAAGGCGAACGTGCTGGAGACCTCGCGGCTGTGGCGCGAGCAGGTCACCCGCACCGCCGCCGCCCACCCCGACGTGGAGCTCGAGCACATGCTGGTCGACAACGCCGCGATGCAGCTGGTGAGCCGGCCGGCCGACTTCGACGTCATCGTCACCGAGAACCTCTTCGGCGACATCCTCTCGGACGAGGCGGCCATGATCACCGGCTCGATCGGCCTGCTGCCCTCGGCGAGCCTCGGACCCGGGACGCTCGGCCTCTACGAGCCGGTGCACGGCTCGGCGCCGGACATCGCGGGGCGGGGGATCGCCAACCCCATCGCGGCCTGCCTCTCGGCGGCGATGATGCTGCGGTACTCGCTCGGCGCCCCCGAGGCGGCCGACCGCATGGACGCCGCGGTCGACTCGATCATCGCCGGCGGCGCCCGCACGAGCGACCTCGGCGGCGACCTCGGCACGGCCGACGTGCGCGACCGGGTGCTGGCGGCGCTCCGGTAACCTTCGCCGACCCGTCGAGGACGTCGCCGCGTGCAGGAAGCCGAGAAGATCTGGATGAACGGGGGCCTGGTCAACTGGGCCGACGCCCGCGTGCACGTGCTCTCGCACGGGCTCCACTACGGGACGTCGGTCTTCGAGGGCATCCGCTCGTACGACGCCGACGGCGGCACCGCGGTCTTCCGGCTCGACGACCACCTCCAGCGGCTGGAGCGGTCGGCGGCGATGTACCACATGCCGCTGCCCTACACGCGCGCGGAGATGCGCCTCGCCGTGCATCAGGTGATCTCGGCCAACGGCCTCGGCGGCTGCTACGTCCGGCCGATCGCCCTGCGCGGCTACGGCACCATGGGGCTCTTCCCGCTCGAGGCGCCGGTGGACGTCGCGGTGGCGGCCTGGGAGTGGGGCGCGTACCTGGGCGAGGAGAGCCTGCGGAAGGGCATCCGGGCGAAGATCTCGAGCTGGCGCCGCATCGGCTCGACGACGATCCCGGCGACGGCCAAGGCGGGGGGCCAGTACCTCAACTCGATCCTCGCCAAGATCGAGTCGCACAAGGCCGGCTACCAGGAGGCGATCCTCCTGAACGAGGCCGGCTACGTGGCCGACGGCTCGGGGGAGAACCTCTTCCTCGTGCGCGACGGGAGGCTGGTGACGCCACCGGTCCAGGCGTCGATCCTCGAGGGCATCACCCGCGCCAGCATCATCGCCCTGGCCGCCGACGAGGGCATCCCGGTGGTCGAGCGCGAGGTCGCCCGGGGCGAGCTCTACACGGCCGACGAGGTCTTCATCACCGGCACCGCCGCGGAGGTGTGCCCGGTCAACGAGGTCGACGACCACGCGCTCGGCCCGCCCGGCCCGATCACCCGGCGCATGCAGGAGCGCTTCTTCGCGGCCACCGAGGGCCGGGACCCGCGCTCGGCCGAGTGGCTGGACTACGTCGAGACCCCGGAGGCGTCCCTGTCGCCGTGAGCGAGCTCGTCGCCATCTATGACACCACCCTGCGCGACGGCATGCAGCGCGAGGGGCTGAGCCTGTCGGTCGGGGAGCAGCTCGCCGTCGCCCTGCGCCTCGCCGACTACGGCATCGACTACATCGAGGCCGGGTTCCCCGCCAGCAACCCGAAGTACGGGGAGCTCTTCCGGCTGCTGGAGCGCGAGGACCTCGGCGCGTCGCGGCTGGCGGCCTTCGGCATGACGCGCCGCCGGGGGGTGGGCACGGCGGAGGACCCCGCCCTGCGCGGCCTGGCCGAGAGCACCGCGCCGGTCGCGACGATCGTCGGCAAGACCTGGGACCTGCACATCGAGAAGGTCACGCGGGTCTCCCGCGAGGAGAACCTGCGGATGATCGGCGAGTCGGTCGCCTTCCTCGTCGCCGAGGGCAAGGAGGTGGTCTACGACGCCGAGCACTTCTTCGACGCGTTCGAGGCGCACCCGGGCTACGCCCTCGACTGCCTGCGCGCCGCCGAGGCCGGCGGCGCCGCGTGGATCACGCCCTGCGACACCAACGGCGCGACGCTGCCGGCGCGCTGCGCCGAGGTGATGCGCGAGGTGCGGGAGGCCCTCCCCGGCGCGGCGCTCGGCATCCACACGCACAACGACGCGGAGTGCGCGGTCGCGAACAGCCTCGCCGCCGTCGAGGCGGGCGCCCGGATGGTCCAGGGGACGATCAACGGGTACGGCGAGCGGTGCGGGAACGCCAACCTGGTGTCGATCATCCCGAGCCTCAGCCTGAAGATGGGCTTCCACACGGTGCCGCCCGAGCGGCTCGCCGAGCTGAGCGCCCTCAGCGTCTTCGTCGCCGAGACCGCCAACCTGCAGCCCGACGCCTGGGCGCCGTACGTCGGCCACAACGCCTTCGCCCACAAGGGCGGGATGCACCAGCAGGGCGTGAACGCGGACGCCCGCGCGTACGAGCACATCGATCCGGCGACCGTGGGCAACGAGCGGCGCGTCCTCGTGTCCGAGCTGTCGGGCCGGGGCACCATCCTCGCCAAGGCCCGCGAGCTCGGGGTGGACCTCTCCGACGACGTGGAGCGGGTGCCGGCGATCCTCGCGCGCCTGAAGGAGCTCGAGCACGAGGGCTACCACTTCGAGGTCGCCGACGGCTCGTTCGAGCTCCTGCTCGAGCGCGAGACCGGCGTCTACGAGCCGCTGTTCACTCTCGAGAGCTTCCGCGTCATCACCGAGAAGCGCGCCGACGGGCGCGTGGAGACCGAGGCGACGGTCAAGCTCTTCCACCGCGGCGAGCGCCTGGTGGCCACCGCCGAAGGCAACGGCCCGGTCAACGCGCTCGACGCGGCCCTGCGGCTCGCGCTCGAGGCGCGGGTGCCGGAGCTCGCCGCGATCTCGCTGGTCAACTTCAAGGTCCGGATCCTCGACGAGACCAAGGGCACCGGGGCGGTGACGCGGGTCCTCATCGACTCCGGCGACGGCCGCGACACGTGGGGCGCGATCGGCGTGAGCGAGAACATCATCGAGGCCTCGTGGGAGGCGTTGCTGGACAGCCTCGAGCACGGCGTCCGCCGGTCCGCGCGGGCGCCCGCCTCCACGGCCTCCGCGGGTTGACCCCGGCCGAGGACCGCATCCCGCTCGCCAAGCCGGTCATCGGCTCGCGCGAGCGCGAGCTGGTGGACGAGGTGCTGCGCTCGGGCGAGCTCTCCCTGGGCCCGATGGGCCCGCGCTTCGAGCGCGCCTGGGCCGAGCGCATCGGGGTGCGCCACGCGGTCGCCGTCTCGAGCGGCACGGCCGGGCTGCACCTCTGCCTGCACGCGCTGGGGATCGGGCCGGGCGACGAGGTCGTCACCTCGTCCTTCTCGTTCGTCGCCTCGGCCAACGCGGTGCTCTTCACCGGAGCGACGCCGGTCTTCGCCGAGGTCGACCCGCTCACGTTCAATATGGATCCGGCCGCGGTCGAGGCCGCGATCACGCCCCGCACCAGGGCCATCCTGATCGTCGACATCTTCGGGTACCCGGCCGAGGTGCCGGCGCTGGTCGAGATCGCCGAGCGCCACGGCCTGGCGCGCGTCGAGGACGCCTGCCAGACCATCGACGGCGCCTACGACGGCCGCAAGCTCGGCACGTTCGGGCACCCGGCGGTCTACGGCTTCTACGCCAACAAGCAGCTGACCACGGCCGAGGGCGGGATCGTCCTGACCGACGACGACGAGCTCGCCCGCGTGCTCTCGAGCCTGCGGAACCAGGGCCGCTCGGACGACGGCGCCTGGCTCGTGCACTCGCGCCTGGGCTTCAACTACCGCCTCTCGGACGTCCACTGCGCGATCGGCGTCGCGCAGCTCGAGCGCCTGGACGAGATGATGGCGGGACGCGAGCGGGTGGCCGGCTGGTATCAGGAGCGGGTGCGGGAGCTGGACGGCGTGACGCCGATGTACGAGGGCCCCCAGCGGCGCTCGTGGTTCGTCTACGCGCCGCGCCTGGCGCCGGAGCTGCCGCGCGACGAGGTGATCGGCGACCTCGGCGCCCTGGGGGTGCCGGCCAAGCCCTACCTGCCGTGCATCCACCTGCAGCCTTACTACCGGGAGGCCCACGGGCACCTGCCCGGGGAGCTCCCGGTGACGGAGGCGATCAGCTCCTCCACGATCGCGCTGCCCTTCTTCCCGGAGATGGCCGAGGCGCAGGTCGACCGCGTCTGCGCCGCGCTCGACCAGGTCGTGCGGGCGCGGCGGGCCCTCGCGTCGCGGGCGGCCGCGAGGGCATGAGCGACGGCGCGCGCCTCTGGGGCGGGCGCTTCGCGGCCGGCCCGGCCGACGCGTTCGACCGCCTCAACTCCTCGCTCGAGATCGACCGCCGCCTGTGGCCGCAGGACCTGGCCGCCTCGCGGGCGCACGCCCGGATGCTGGCGGCGCAGGGGATCATCTCGGGCGAGGACGCGGACGCCATCGCCTCGGGCCTCGGCCGCATCGAGGACGAGCTGCGCGGCGGCGACTTCGCGTTCCGCGAGTCCGACGAGGACATCCACACGGCGGTCGAGCGGCGTCTCACCGAGTTGGTCGGCGACGCCGGGCGGCGCCTCCACACCGCGCGCAGCCGCAACGACCAGGTCATCACGGATGTCCTGCTCTACTTGCGTGAGCGTGCAACGACCCAGCGGGGGCTGCTGCGCGGGCTGGCCGAGGCGCTCCTGCGCCAGGCCGAGGCCCACGTTGACACGCTCCTGCCCGGCTACACGCACGGCCAGCGGGCGCAGCCGGTTCGCCTGGCCCACCACCTCCTGGCCTACGTCTGGATGCTCGGCCGCGACCGCGCCCGCCTGGGGCACGTCATCGCCGCCACGGCCGAGTGCCCGCTGGGGTCGGGCGCGCTGGCGGGCGTGGGCTTCCCGATCGACCGGGCCGCCGTGGCGTCCGACCTCGGCTTCGACCGGCCCAGCCCGAACAGCCTCGACGCCGTCGCCAGCCGCGACGCCCTCGTCGACTACCTGCACTTCGCCGCCCAGCTCGGCGTGCACCTGTCGCGCCTCGGGGCCGAGATCGTGCTCTGGTCCGGCGACGAGCACGGCTTCGTCGTGCTCGACGACGCCTTCTCGTCGGGATCCTCGATGCTGCCGCAGAAGAAGAACCCCGACGCGGCCGAGCTCGCCCGCGCCAAGGCGCCGCGCCTGACGGCGGACCTGGCCGGCCTCCTCGGCGTGCTGCACGGGCTGCCGCTGGCCTACAACAAGGACCTCCAGGAGGACAAGGCCTACCTGTTCGACGCGATCGACACGGTTGACCTGCTCGTGCCGGCGATGACGGGGATGATCGCCACGGCCGACTTCCGCCGCGACCGGATGGCCGCGGCGGTGGCCGGGGGCTCGCTCGCGGCGACCGACCTCGCCGACCACCTCGTGAGGCTCGGCTGGCCGTTCCGGCGCGCGCACGAGGCGGTCGGGCGCCTGGTGCGGGCGTGCGTCGAGCGCGGGATCGGCCTCGAGG